>JAYPQK010000014.1:0-107830 GCA_038131955.1 Flavobacteriales bacterium | reverse complement strand
TCCTACAAGGTGCAAGAAGTTCCAAACGGCCTTGCTCAGGCCTTTGTGCTCGGTAAAGAGTTCATTGGGAACGATGACGTCGCGCTGATCTTAGGAGATAACATCTTCTTTGGTAACGCCTTCCACAATCTCGTTCAGTCTGCGGTCAATCCGAAAGGCGGCGTTGTGTTTGCCTATCACGTGCACGACCCTGAGCGCTATGGTGTAGTCGAGTTTGATAAAGATCTCAAGGCTATCTCTCTCGAGGAAAAGCCAGCAAATCCAAAGTCGAATTATGCCGTTCCGGGTTTGTATTTCTACGATAACCGTGTGGTTAAAGTAGCGGAGGAGCTGGAGCCAAGTCCACGTGGTGAGTATGAGATCACCGACGTAAACAAATGGTATCTGGCACAAGGGGATCTGGAAGTTCGTGTGATGGGCCGTGGTTACGCTTGGTTGGATACCGGAACTTTCCCTTCTCTGATGCAGGCCGGACAGTTTGTTCAGGTGATCGAGGAACGCCAAGGGCTCAAGGTGGGCTGCATTGAAGAGGTGGCCTATCGAATGGGCTTCATTTCGGCAGATGAGTTGCGCGACCTGGCAACTCCTCTCGTGAAGAGCGGATATGGAGAATACCTGCTCAACTTCATTCGCTGATCATGGATAAAAGAATCGCAGCCCTTCGATCGATCGTCGAAAAAGAGATCGAGGCACTGAACCTGCCTTCAGAACCAAGGAATCTTTACGAACCGGTGCATTACATCCTCCGCCTAGGTGGGAAGCGGATTCGTCCTATCCTGACCATGATGGGTGCGGAACTCATGGGCGCAAAGGCTGAAGATGCCCTGCATCAGGCGCTTGCTGTCGAGATCTTTCACAACTTCACCCTGGTTCACGACGACATCATGGATCGCGCCGATGTGCGCAGGGGGCTGCCAACCGTGCATAAGAAGTGGGATGATAACATTGGGATCCTTAGTGGGGATGCCATGATGGTGGTGGCCTACCAGCATCTAGCTATGGCTAGTCCGGAGGCTTTACCTAAGCTTTTTGAAGTATTTTCCGCCACCGCACTGCTCGTGTGCGAGGGTCAGCAGAAAGATATGGACTACGCTCACGCTTCAAATGTGAGCGACGAAGAGTATACCGAAATGATCCGTTGTAAGACGGCGGTTCTTCTTGGTGGCGCCATGCAATTGGGTGCCATCGTCGCAGGTGCATCTGACGCTAATCTCAAGCAGATCGGCGTGTTTGCGGAGGATATGGGACTGGCCTTTCAGTTGCGCGATGACTTCCTCGACACCTTCGGCGATGCGGAATCTTTCGGGAAGGACATCGGCGGCGATATTCGGGAAGGAAAACGCACTTGGCTGACCATTAAGGCCTATGAACTCGGGAGTAAAGAGGATCGGAAAACACTAGATACAGCCTTTGCCAATGAAGACCTTGAGCAACGTATCAAAGACGTGATGTCCGTTTACGACCGGTTAGGGATCAAGGAGCGGCTTCAAGCGGAGATCGAACGGTATTCAGCCCTCTCATCAAAGGCCCTTGATGCCGTGGAAGGCAACGAAGAAGTTAAGGACCAATTGAGAGCATTGGTAGCCTATCTGATGGGGCGTACTTCCTAATCGTTGTAGATCTGCATCAAGGCAGAATTCAACGTAGGATAGTCGAATTCAAATCCCGTATCCAAAATTTTCTTGGAAGAAAGCTTGACTCCTTTGAGCACTAGGTCCGCTTTACCTCCAAAGAGTGTTTTGATCACAAACTCAGGAATGTTAGGTAAGATCAAGGGCTTTTCCATCACATCTCCTAAGATCTGCATGAATTCTTCGTTGGTGATCGTGTCAGGGCCAACGGCGTTGTAGATTCCTTTGAGGTCATGCGTGAGGGCATGGTGAAACATGCGACAAACATCTTGAAGGTGAATCCAAGACATCGCTTGCTCACCGGAACCAAGTCCGGCACCAACATAGAATCGGACGGGCATTTCTATTTGCTTGAGCGCGCCCTGTCCTTTACTCAGAACCAGACCGATGCGCATCTTAACCACTCGGTCAAAAACATCTTCAAACAGATCCGCGGCCTCTTCCCAGACCTTGCAAACCTGACCGAGATAACCCTCTGCGGGAGGAGCATCTTCGGTGTAGGTCTCATCACTGATTACCAAGGGGTACCAGCCGATCGCCGAAGCGGAGATGAAGGCCTTAAGTCGAATTCCTTGCTTCTTCACTTCCTTGTGAAGAAGTTCTGCCGTTTTAACCCGGCTGTCGATGATGAACTGCTTTCGCTCATCGCTCCAAGGTTTGTCCGCAATGCCTGCACCGGCTAGATGAATGATCGAATCTACACCATCAAGTGCCTTGGGATCCATCGTTCCAGCGTTCGGGTCCCACTCAAAGGTGGGTACAGTGGCGTCCGTTGACGGAGTGCGGCTCATATGTACCACCTCGATGCCACTGTCCAGCATCAATTGGGTCAGAGGTGTTCCGATCATTCCCGTTCCGCCTGTTATCAATACTTTCGTCATAATCTCTCAATAACCTGAACACGATTGGAAGACAATGGTTTTACACTCGAGATGACTAAACGATTTGATTCGCTCATGCGAGACTCATCATGGAGAGATCGTACGCTTTTGCAGCTACAAAAGGATATGAGGATGGCTGGCGTTCGTCTCGACGAGCACTTCGAGGAAGACAAAGAAGACCCTTTCTCGTTCATCGTTGGCGTCATTCAGGAGCTGCAAGGTAATAAACCCTTGCGGGATAGCCTGCACTATCGGATCGACCTGCCTAAGAACATCCTCTTAGACTCCCTTGAAGATGAAGACCTTGCAAGGTTGTATCTTCTGCGGAGTTTTCAAAAGGTTTGGTTGAGGGAGCAATTCAGTAAAAGCGCTGCGAAAGATACCCCGGACTCCCACGAAAATCAGTTAAAAGCGTAGATTTGGAAACCCAATATTCGAGTACATCGATGGATAAATTCTCATACCTCGGAAACGGCGACTTGAATGCTGTTGAGGAGCTATATCAGCAATTCAAAGCTAACCCTGACTCAGTAGACGAGACCTGGAGGAAATTCTTCCAAGGCTTCGAGTTCTTTCAAGCCAATTATGGAGATCAATCTATCTCCGAGGGAACACTGAAGGAATTTCGTGTGATCGATCTGATCAACGCTTATCGAAATCGAGGTCACCTATTCACCAAGACCAACCCGGTTCGCGAACGTCGAAAGTACTCCCCGACCCTTGACCTTGAGAATTTTGGTCTATCCGAAGCAGATTTGGAGACGGTTTTCAACGCAGGGGTAGAGATCGGCATTGGACCAGCCAAGCTGAAGGATATCGTCGATCACCTGAAGACCACCTATTGCATCAGCATTGGTGTGGAGTACATGTACATCCGTGACGTCGAAAAACTCAATTGGATCAAGCAACGCGTCGAAACGGAGAAGAACCTACCCAAGTTTTCAAAGGAGGTAAAGCATACCATCCTCAGAAAACTCAATGAAGCGGTGGTCTTCGAAAGTTTCTTGCATAAGAAGTTTGTTGGGCAAAAACGTTTCTCCCTCGAAGGAGGCGAGTCACTCATCCCGGCCCTCGATGTCGTTGCTGAGTATGGAGCAGTGCATGGTGTGGAAGAAATCGTCATAGGTATGGCCCACAGAGGTCGACTCAACGTACTGGCTAACATTCTCAAGAAGACCTACACTGATATTTTCAGCGAGTTCGAAGGGAAGGAGTATGAGGACAATTTGTTCGACGGTGACGTTAAGTACCACTTGGGCTACTCGTCTGAAGTGACCACGGAGGTGGGAACAAAGCTTCAGTTGACCTTGGCTCCCAACCCGTCCCACTTGGAAGCGGTGGATCCTGTAGTTCAAGGTATTGTTCGTTCTAAGATCGACACCTACCTTAAGGATGAGAATAAGATCATTCCGATATTAATCCACGGAGATGCTTCTATCGCCGGACAAGGCGTAGTATATGAAGTGGTACAAATGGCGGGTCTGGAGGGATATCGCACGGGCGGTACCATCCATATCGTGATCAACAACCAGATCGGATTTACGACCAATTACCTCGACGCACGTACGAGTACTTACTGTACGGACGTAGGCAAGGTGACTCTATCGCCTGTATTCCACGTGAATGGCGATGACCCCGAAGCAGTGGTGCATGCCATGAAGTTGGCTATCGAGTACCGACAGAAGTATCATCAAGACGTTTTCATCGACCTGTTGTGTTACCGGAAGTATGGACACAACGAAGGTGACGAGCCTCGATTCACACAACCTACGCTTTACCAAGCGATCGCTAAGCATAAGAATCCAAAGGAGATCTATGTGGAGAAGCTGATCGGCGAAGGAGCATTGACCAAAGAAGAAGCGAGGTCAATTGAGCAAAAGTTCAACGACCACCTTCAAGATCGACTCAGCGAGGCCAAGGAGAAGAGCTCGGCTCATATCTCCAATTTCCTTGAGGCATCTTGGGAGGGTATCGAAACTTCAAAAAGCAGCGACTTTGAGCAATCGCCGGACACATCCGTGCCTAAGAAGCAATTGCTTGACCTTGCTAATAAGATGAACAGCCTTCCGGCCGACAAACCATTCTTCAAGAAACTCTTGAAGTTGATGGATGACCGAAAGAATAGCATCAAAGAGGATCGCTTGGATTGGGCCTTGGGTGAGCTTTTGGCTTACGCCACGTTGCTATCTGAAGCTTACCCGGTGCGACTTAGCGGACAGGACGTAGAGCGAGGAACGTTCTCTCACCGCCACGCGGTAATGACCTTGGAGGATAGTAAGGAAGAATACGTTCCCTTGAATCATCTGACAGAGATGCAGGGGGATTTCCATATCTATAACTCGCTGCTTTCAGAGTATGCAGTGCTAGGTTTCGAGTATGGTTATGCCATGGCAAACCCTTATTCACTCGTGCTTTGGGAAGCTCAGTTTGGCGACTTCTTCAATGGAGCCCAGATCATCGTCGATCAATTCTTGACGGCAGCAGAAGACAAGTGGGCGTGCATGAACGGATTGGTCATGTTGCTACCTCATGGCTACGAAGGTCAGGGTGCCGAGCACTCTAGCGCGAGAATGGAACGTTTCCTTTCTCAGTGCTCTGAGGACAACATCCAAGTGGTCAACTGTACCACACCGGCAAACTATTTCCATGCCCTGAGACGACAAGTGAAATGGAAGTTCCGCAAGCCTTTGGTAGTCTTTACACCGAAGAGTTTGTTGCGTCATCCTAAGTGTGTCTCTTCTATCGATGAATTGGCCAAAGGTCGATTCCAAGAAGTGATCGATGATACCGAGATGGATAAGAAGAAGGTAAGACGCGTCGTGTTCTGCACCGGAAAGCTTTACTACAATATGCTCGCTAAACGCGAAGAAGACCAGCGAACGGATGTAGCACTGGTTCGTATGGAGCAACTCTATCCTTTCCCTGAGAAGCGCATCAACGAAGTGCTCAAAGGGTACGGAAACAACGTAGAAGTGTGCTGGGCTCAAGAGGAGCCGGAGAACATGGGCGCTTGGAACTTCATCATGCGCAAGTGGAAGGCGGGAGACATCACGCCGATCACCCGACATGAGAGTGGAAGTCCTGCAAGCGGTTCCATGAAGCGCTTCCAACAAAGACAACAATTGATCCTTGATACTGTATTCAATTAGCGATAACGCAAGAAAACATGGCTGACATCATTGAAATGAAAATGCCCAGTCCGGGCGAGTCTATTACCGAAGTTGAGGTAGCTCAGCTTCTTGTCGAAAATGGCGATGTGGTTGAACTCGATCAGGCCATTGCTGAGATCGATAGCGATAAGGCAACGCTTGAGCTTAATGCCGAGGTCGCCGGAAAGATCGAATTCTTGGTCGCTGAGGGAGATACAGTCGAGATCGGACAGGTGGTCTGTAAGATCGATACTTCGTTCAAGCCCGAGGAAAAAGCTGAACCGGCTGCGCCAAAAGAAGAAGAGAAGGCAGCAAAAGAGGAGAAACCTGCGGCTAAAGAAGCTCCAAAAGCGGCTGCTGATGTTTCTGATGCTAAAGCTACTCCAGTGGCAAAGGCCATGATGGGAGAAAAGGGAGTTGATCCTAAGAAAGTACAAGGCAGCGGCGAAGGAGGTAAGATACTCAAGAAGGATGTAGAAGTGTATTTGGCCGGTGGATTTAACACGGCTCAAGAGCTTTCTGGATGGGGTGGCACGCGCGAAGAGCGTCGTGAGAAGATGAGTACCCTGCGAAGGAAGGTGGCTGAACGACTCGTTTCTGTGAAGTCAGAGACCGCCATGTTGACCACGTTCAACGAGGTAGATATGAGCTACGTGATGGACCTGCGTAAGAAGTACAAGGATGCTTTCAAGGAAAAGCACGGCGTGAGCTTGGGCTTCATGTCTTTCTTTACTAAAGCGGTCACCGAGGCCTTACGTCTATATCCGGCTGTTAACGCTTACATCGACGGGAAGGATATGGTGTTCCACGACTATGCTGACATTGGAATTGCGGTGAGCTCTCCAAAAGGTTTGATGGTTCCTGTGGTGCGCAATGCAGAGCAAATGGCCCTTCACGAGATCGAAGCTGAGATCAAGAACTTAGCCATCAAGGCTCGTGATGGTAAGTTGAGTATCGATGAAATGACCGGAGGCACGTTCACCATCACGAATGGTGGAGTTTTCGGTTCCATGTTGAGTACACCGATCATCAATCCACCGCAATCAGCTATCTTAGGAATGCACAACATCGTAGAGCGCCCAGTTGCCGTGAATGGCAAGGTAGAAATTCGTCCTGTGATGTACGTGGCGCTCTCTTACGACCACCGAATCATCGATGGTAAGGAGTCTGTCGGATTCCTTTACAAGGTGAAGGAGATGATCGAGAATCCAGCGTGGATGCTGTTTGGAGGCAAGGAGCCTGAGCAGGTGCTGCTCGGACTTTGATCGATCAGTGGATCAGGTTCAACCTTCCCTGATAATTGTACGGCTCACCCAGTTTGTCTGTGATCAGTAGATCGTAGGTGTAGACGCCAACCGGGCATGGCAGTCCATCGTTGTGTTTCTGACCATTCCAACCGATTTCAGGATCATAGGAGGTGAATACCACTTCTCCCCATCGGTTGAATACCTTGAGCTCATAGCTGCCAAATTCAAAGACGCTCGGCTTCCAAGTGTCATTCCGTCCATTGCTGTTTGGACTGAAGCTGTTGGGGATGAAGGTCAAATACTGGGCAGTAACCTTTACTTGGTCATAAGCCGTGTCGGCACATCCATTTGGATGCCTTGCGATCTGAGAGATCGTGTGCCATCCTGTGTCGGACATCGTTACCTCAACAATGCTGTTCGGGGAAACGTATTCGCCGTCGACAAAGAACTTCCAGGCCAATCGGTTGGAACTTTCATCGTACAAAGTGAAGTCTGGGAAAAACATGTCCTGTTCATAAGGATCAACACTGAATCCTGCCGATGGCGTGTCTAACACATTCACGTGAGCTACAAAGAATGAATCCAAGTTGTCCACACACATCGAGTCGGTCATTAATATGATCCTTAGGTCGTGTGGGCCAATGTCATAACTCTCTACATAAGCGCTTGAAGAATCCGATATCACCGTCGAGTCGAGCATCCAAAGGTAGGTGGGCTTGAAGGCGTGTTCCACGGAAGTGGAGAAGTTGCCAAAGTACGGAGCGCACGAACCATCCGGAGGTTCGTTGAGGTGCAGAATGGGATTCGGGTAGACCTGAATACTGTCGGTGTAGTATTTATAACAGCCGAGTTTTGGATCCTTGTAGTGTAAGGTGATCTTATGCCACCCCAACGTATCGTAGACCTTCGTTGCTATAGGTACTTCCTCACCGGAAATATCCGCCGTGTCCCCCTCAAATTCCCACCTGATCTGCGTGGTTTCCCTGTAGTATCCTTCAGGAATGAACTCATAGCGATGACCGTCTAGGCAGTCAGGGTCAGGGGGATCAAAATAAGGCTCGATCTTGTGTTGCACACGGTATGGAAACCATGAGGTATCCGAGCAGACCTCGCCGAATGCAATGAGTTGAACCATATAGGTGCCGGTGTCGGGAAAGGTGTAGATCGGATTGTCGTAGTATGAGGTGTCATCGAGCGCAGTGGTATCTCCGAAATCCCATCGAAAAGAGTCGCCAAGTGTGCTGAGATTGAAGAATTGGATGTCAAATCCGACGCATTCTTCGATAGCGCTATCAATGGCGGCAGCGGCATCGATCTCACACATGGTTGTGGTGAATTGGAAGTCTCGTTTATTCTCACTCAGAAACACTCCATCACGCCATTCTTGAACGCATACACCAAAGGCAAAAACACCCTGTTGTGACGGTCGCCCTGATAAGAGACCGGTGACGGAATCAATCGTTACCGCAGGCCAGGCCGTGATCTGATTATCCTCGTCAAATCCCAGTTCCCAGCTCACTTGCGTGAATGGAGGTGCGTCTGCGATCCACGGAGCGGGATTATTCTGACTGCCGCCATGAAAGGGTGTACATAATCGATAGACCAAGCTGTCTCCATCTAGGTCTGTCGCTGAATAGTCAAATTCGAAGTCTACATCAGCACAGATTGCAGTGGGAGGAACTCCGTTGTAGTACGGTGAACTATTGCACGGCGCAATCGTGCTGTCCGGAATGAACGCGGCATAGGTGTTCCCCGTAGAACTAATGTTCTGAACATTGATCACATTGGCTGGGCGACAACATCTCGAATGAACAACGTAAGCTCCGCCGAGGGGAACGGAAAGGTCGATAGTGTCGATGTAGCTCACGGTGCTGATGCAAATGTCGGGCGTGTCGAGCAAGCAGCGAATGTCCTGATTGAAGGGCAGGATCAACACACTATCCGGCCTTGGGATCGTGAAGGTTTGTAGAATGCTGTTGTTGCTCGCCTGATATACCGTGAATCGAGCATTGTCATCGAAGTTGGCCCCATTCCCATTGCAATCACGATAGATCTTCAAGGTGATCGCGTAGCGGTTATTGCCGACGCACTCATAGAAAATCTCTCCTCCAGCCAAGTGAAGAGCCGAAGACTGGTTCCAGCTGACTAGTACTAGCAGTAAGATGAACGCCTTTTTGAACAAATGGGGCCTAGTTAGGAGCCCAAAAAGTACGAAACCTAAAACTTAGAATACAGCAGACTTGATCGAGTTCGAGGATTCCTGTCACAATTCTTCGGCGACCACGTCCTTCACTTCGGGTAGCATCCGCTCGAAAAGAGCCTTGATACCGGCTTTAAGTGTGATCATGCTAGATGGACAACCGGAGCAAGCTCCTTTCAGCACGACGTTGAGCGTACCTTCTTCAAAGGATTTGAAATGAATGGCCCCACCGTCTCCTTCAACCGCCGGGCGGATGTATTCATCTAGGATCTCGATGATCTTTTCTTCGGTCGGAGTTTCGGCCGACATGTGGTCCGTAATGCCCGTGTCTTCAGCTGCTTCGTCTGAGCTTCCCGTTGCGCCTTCTAAAAAGAGTGCGTGACCCGAATTGAGGTAGTTGCTGATGTACTCACGGAGTTCCAACATAACATCATCCCATTCAATGCCATCCATCTTGGTCAAGGTGATGAAGTTTTGAGCGATGAATATCTTCTGGATGAATGGGAAGCTGAAAAGTCGCGCCGCCAGTGGAGCTGCCTTTGCGTCCGCTTCACTGGTATATTCATACACGGTTCCGTTCTGCGCCAAAAGATGGTTTGAAACGAATTTCATCGTTGCCGGATTCGGGGTGACCTCGGCATAGATCATATAGGGAAGCTGCTTCTCGCTCATGGTGTAAAATGCAGGTGCAAAGTTAGAATTCAAACAGATGTACCTTCGTATGGTTTAACACTCCATTATGGCAACGATCCTCCCTGTTGAAGGTAAATCCCCCTCCTTTGGAAATGACTGCTTCATTGCGCCCAACGCTACCATCGTGGGTGATGTGGAATGCGGCGACGAATGCTCGTTCTGGTTCAACGCGGTCGTTCGGGGTGATGTGAATGCCATTCGTATGGGGAATCGAGTGAATGTGCAAGACGGAGCTGTCATCCATTGTACGTATCAAAAAACGAAGACCATTCTGGGGAATAATGTCTCCATCGCCCATAACGCCATCGTTCATGGGTGTACCATCGAAGACAATGTTCTCGTGGGAATGGGAGCCATCATCATGGATGATGCTGTCATCGGGATGGGTTCAGTGATCGCAGCAGGAGCCATCGTGCTGGCTGGAACTATCGTTCCTCCGGGGTCGCTGTTTGCCGGGAATCCGGCTAAGTTCAAGAAGGAGGTTTCTGCAGCGCTACGTGAAGGGGAGATCGAACGAATTGCGGGAAACTACGTGAAGTATTCCGGCTGGTTCAAGTGATCAGAAGTCGAGGGGTGAGGAAGAATAGGGTCCTTTGATATTCAATTTACCTAAGAAGCGGTCAAGAATATCAGCCGAGGCGTTGGTGTAGAATTGATGGCTACCCAGTTCGTTTGAATCGCTCAAGAGATCATTGCTTTCTAGGACTCGACGGGTTTGTTTGGCAACCGGAGCTCCGGAATCGATGATGGCTATACCATCAGGGATCATGCTTTTGATCGTATCGATCAAGAAGGGGTAATGTGAACATCCAAGCACGATATTGTCGACTCCTGCGTCCATCATCGGAGATAGGTATTCTTCCAACAACGGACGTGCTTTCTCAGGATCTCCGGCTTCGATGATGGCGACCAAACCTGTTCCCACGCGTTGGACAATCTCGACGTTTCCTCTGAATTTGGCAGAGGTGTTCAAATAGAGCTCACTGGCAAGTGTACCCTTCGTGGCGAGGATGCCGATCTTGCCGGTTTTCGTAGCAATCGCAGCAGGCTTGGTGGCGGGTTCGATTCCAATGAAAGGAACGTCGTACTCACGACGGAGGGTGTCAATGGCATTGGTCGTGGCAGTGTTGCATGCAACTACAATGATCTTTGCGCCGCGCTCTAAAAGCAGGTCTGTATTCTTCTTACTCAGCGAGATGATCTCTTGTGGTGGACGCTCACCGTATGGGGCATACTTGCTGTCAGCCAGGTAGATCGAAGACTCGTTCGGAAGCAAAGCGTGAATTTCACTCCAGATCGAAAGACCTCCGACACCGGAATCGAATACTCCTATGGGATTTGAACTAGACACGCTAGGGCAAAAAAAAGACCCCTGTAGGGGCCTTTCTTAATTATTGTCCCTCTGCTGGAGCAGCAGGGGCGGCGGTAATGCCGAGTTCTTTTTTGACTAAGTCAAGGATGTTATCACTCTCAGGCTGATAGAGCAGTGATCCTGCGCTGGTATCGAAGACGTATGAAAAACCATTGTCCTTGGATACCTTCTCGATTGCTGCTTTCGCTTTATCGAGAATCGGTTGGTAGACCTTCTGCTCTTCTTTCACCAATGATTGCTGGGCGTTCTGCTGGAATGCCTGGATACGCTGCTGAAGGTTCTGGATCTCTTCTGCCTTTGTTTGAGCGATGATGTCGGTCATCGTAGCCTCATTCGCTTGATAATCCTGGATCTTCATCTCAAGCTCCTTGGTCATAGCTGCCAATTGCTTCTCCAATTGAGCGGCGAACTGCTCCAATTTGGCATCAGCTTCCTTACGTTCAGGCATGGCATCCAATAGCTCTTGTGAATCAATATGACCGAACTTCTGCTTGGTCTGCGCTTGTGCGGATGTCATCATCAAGATGCTCAGGGCCGCTATCATTACATATCTCATGTGTGCTTCGATTTAAGGTGCAAAGAAAACAATTCAATCATTCCTCTGTATCAGCAGAGAAACCTAATCGTTGAAGGATCTCATCGCTTTGATCATAGTTAGGACTAGCGTAGATGATCGCCGATGAACTAGCCGCTTTGTCAAAGATCACGGCATAGCTTCGTTGCTCGGCCATTTTCTGAACGGCTTCAAATACTTCCTCTTGGATCGGCTTTACCAACTCTTGTCTGAGTTTGAAAAGTTCTCCGTTCACGCCAAACTTCTCTTTCTGGAAGTCCTTTGCTTGTTTTTCTTTTTCGATGATCTCTTGCTCCTTCTGTTTTCGCATATCAGGGGTCAAAAGAACTTGTTCAGCCTTATAGGCGGTGTACATCTTCTCGATCTCGCCATAGCGGGCTTCGATCTGCTTCTCCCATTTGTCGGCCTGCGCGTCAATCTCTGCTTGAGCTTCCTTGTAAGCGGGAATCTGTTCTAGAATGTAGTCTGTATCAATGAAGGCATAGCGCTGGGCTTGAACGCCAAACGACATTGCGATCAAAAGAACTGCGGTAAAAAGGATGTTCGTTTTCATAATTCAAAGTTTTAAAGGTCCCCGAATTGCATACCCATGGTGAAGTGGAACCTTGAGCGCTGCGCATCGAAGAGTGGGAAGCCAGCTCGTGCCTCTCGATCGTCGAGGCGATAACCCCAATCAACTCCAAGTAGACCAAACATCGGCAGGAAGATCCGGATACCTAAACCGGCCGAACGGTATACATCGAGTGGATTGTAGCCGTTGAAGTCAACCCAGCTATTACCTGCTTCAGCAAATGCCAGACCAAACACGTTCGTACTTTGACTCATCACGAATGGATAGCGAAGTTCCATCGTGTATTTGTTGATCAAGGTAGCTCCTTGCGAAGGAGAAAGATTGGAAGCTCCGTAGCCTCGTAAACCGACGATCTCACGTGAATCCAACTGGTTATTGAACGCGGAGAACATGTCCCCACCCAAGTAGAAGCGCTCGAAAGGAACCATGCCCACGTTCTCATTGTAAAAGCTCATCATTCCGAAACCGACCTTTGATCGAAGAACGAATTTGTCAAACAACTTGGTGAAGTGCTCTGCGGTGAACTTCCATTTGTGGTATTCCAACCACCTAAAGCGTTGGGCTGGAGCCAGACCTGTATAGTCCTTGTTGTTCAAGAGGCTGTAAGGTGGGGTGAGCTGAGCCGAAAACTTCAGTGTTGATCCCATGGTCGGGAAGATCTGCTGATCGATCGAGCTACGGGTTATCGTCAGCTTTCCATATAAATTGAAGGCTTGTCCCGTTTGGAAGAAGAACTGATTCTGATTCTGTAGTGTATACTGTTGAGCGCTGATCTCTATGAGAGCAGTGAAGTAATCATCCGGCCACTTCAAGCGACTTCCGATCTGCATGGAGATACCACGGCGCTCGAAGAAGGAGCGGTTCACATTGTAGACGTACAGCGGCTTTGTACGGCCCCAGACCACTTCATTCAAATCGGCATTGTTGGTAGGTACGAAACGAAGCGCACCGTTGGAGAACTGCGAATAGAACGTCCCGATCGTCAGACTCGTCGGCTTCTTACCACCTAGCCATGGTTCGGTGAACGAGAAGTTGAAAGCCTGGTACTGGCGACCATTGGTATTGAACTGAAGACTCAGCTGCTGACCATCACCACTAGGAAGAGGGCCATTCCATTGGTCTGGCTTTAATATGTTCTTGGTCGAGAAGTTGTTGAACTGAACTCCCACGGTAGCAACCAAGATGCCCCCACCATAACCACCTTGAAGTGTCAGCTGGTCATTTGGCTTTTCCTCTACGACGTATTCAATATCTACGGTTCCAGTGGAAGGATCCGGTGTGGGGATCACATTCATCTTCTCTGGGTCGAAGTAACCCAAGACAGAAAGTTCACGTTGCGATCGAATGATGTCGGCTCGACTGAACAACTGACCGGGCTTCGTACGAAGTTCGCGGAGCACCACGTAGTCGTTGGTCTTGGTATTGCCCGTGACGGTAATGCGATTGATCCTCGCTTGTTCACCTTCGTACATGCGGATCTCCAAGTCGATGGAATCTTGTCTGACCAAGATCTCAACCGGGTCGAGCTGGAAGAAGAGGTAGCCGTTGTCCATGTAGAGCGAAGTGACATCACCGCCGCTCTGATCCATGTAGAGGCGAGCCTCCAATTTGACCGGATCGTAAACATCGCCCTTGTTGATGCCAAGGGTTTTGGATAGTTGTTCAGACGAATACTTCGTATTTCCGATCCACTTGATGTTTCTGAAATAGTATCGATACCCTTCATCGATGGTCATATCGATGTTGATTCTGTTCTCCCCGGCATCATACAAGGTGTCGGAGGTGATACGCGCATCTCTGAAACCCTTTTGATTGTATTTGGCCACCAGAAGATCTTTGTCGCCCTCAAAGTTCTCATCAAGGTATTTCGAGGTCTTCAGGATGCGGATCTTCATGTGATCCTGTCCGTAGCGGGCTAAGGTGAGAGGAATGGCCTTTCGATCATTCCACGTCAGATGCCAAATGCGTTTGCCGAGTGTGTCGAGGTCAAGGAAAGGACGGAAGAAGGCCTTTTCTTTGGTCTCCTTCATCATGCGACGAAGCTTGTACTCACTGAAGAATTCGTTTCCTTCGACGTTGATCTCTTCGATACGAACCTTCTTTTTCTTGTTCACTTTGATAACCATGAAAACGTGGTTTCGGAACAAACTGTCCGGTTCTTGGGTAACGCTTACCTCAGCGGCGCGATAACCTTTTTCATTGTAGTAGGCATAGACCTTGTTTTGGGTAGAGATTACCAAGTTCTCTGTGACGATCTTCTCCTTGTATAGGTTGATCTTCTCCCTCAGGTCGTCGGCTTCCGATTTCGATACACCGTCAAATTTGAATCGTGAAAGTCTGGGTCGCTCCTTGATGCGGATCAGGAGGAAGATTTTATTTCCTTCCACGCGCTCAGAAAGAAGCTGGACGTCGCTGAAGAGGTCTTGCTTCCAAAGCTTTTTGATCGCGTCAGCGGTTTCTTTACCCGGTACTTCTATCTCGGTACCCACCGCGAGTCCGGAGAGCAAACGGATCGCACCTTCATCAAGGTTGTCCGCACCTTCTACTCGAACTCCACCAATCTCGTATGTCCGAGGAGAGCTGTATGAAAACGACTTCGAAGAACCGATACGCACCTGCGCCATGGATCCGAAAGAGATCAGGATTACCAAAAAGGATAGAAGGGAGGACCGAAGCATGCTCATGAATCTACTAGACCTTTACCTGTTCACTGGTCATTCCAAAACGTCGTTCTCGTGACTGATAATCGATAATCGTCTTGATCAGATCTTCTCCTCTGAAATCTGGCCAAAGTTTAGGTAAGAAAGCAAACTCAGCATAGGCAAGTTGCCACAGCAGGAAATTGCTAATTCTCATTTCACCACTGGTTCTGATCATGAGTTCGGGCTCTGGGAAATCACGGGTTGCAAGGTAGGAACTGATCAAGTCCTCATTTATTGCCTCCGGTTCAAGTTCACCTCTTTTAACAGCCTCCGCGATGTTTTTAACAGCGGTTGTGAGCTCCCAACGCGAACTGTAGCTCAACGCAAGGATAAGATCCATGGCCGTATTGTCTTTTGTCTTTTCAATACCCTTTTGAAGTTCTCGATAGGTGGCGGATGGCAATGACTCTAAGTCACCGATCGCTCGAAGACGAATGTTGTTCTTCATAAGGGTCTTGATCTCCTTATTGATCGTGTTGACCAATAACTCCATCAAGGCATTGACCTCTCGCTTGGGACGTTTCCAGTTTTCTGTACTGAAGGCATAAAGGGTGAGGTACTTTACCCCGATCCTAGCCGCCGTTTCGGTTGTGTCTCGAACTGCTTCAAACGCGTTGCGATGTCCAAAGATTCGGGCTTTGCCGCGCTGACGTGCCCAACGTCCGTTCCCATCCATGATGATGGCGACGTGCTTGGGTATCGAGTCTTTATTGAGCTGGTCGGCGAGTTCCATTTCCCTTTAAAAAAAATGTCCCATTCGGCTATGAGACAATGCGACCGCGAAGATACTCAAATCCTGAGATGCTTGCATGAACCCTTCTTGGGTCCAAGTCGCACCGCAAATGTCAGTCCCACAAAGGAATACCAGTCTTTGTAAACCTGGTCGCCGCGTTGGGTGCCCCAATTCGTTCCATCCGGCCCCGATTGTTTAAGGCTTCGGTCTGAAATGTCTTCAGCCAAACCATCGATCTCTCCGGCAAGTGGATAGGTGCCGGAAACGTCATCGATGTAGTCAGAGAAGGTTTTTCTCATACCCCAATCAGCACTGACGATCAGTCGGTCGGTGAGCGCAAGCTTGACACCCATTCCGAATGGGATGGATACGTTGAAGCGGCTATACGACTTCCCTTCTGTGGCGAGTGGTTGGAGCTCATAGATGTTTCCTTCGATCTGAGTAGTTGGATTGAAGTAAAAGCCGCCGAGTCCGAAAAAGCTGTAGGGACTGAATCGATACTTCGTGATGAGCGCGTCGAAGGTCAGGAAGTTGAACTCGATCACTCCACTCACCTCATAGATAGGGGTAGAGAAGTTGAGATTTCTCGTGACTTGAAATGGGTCTGTGGCGAGTGCGTCGTCCGCTGAAAGCGTTCCCATCATGAATTGTCCTCTAAAAGCGAAACGCTGATTGATATTGCGCCTTACGCTAAGTCCATAGGCTTCATGCATGTATTGCCGATCAAAGTATCGCCTTGGATTCAGGTCGCCATTGTACCATGATACACCACCCGTGGGCCCTACCTCGAAATCGGTCTGACTAGACTTTTGACCGACCGAAGGTAGACTCAGGAGTAGAATCAATATGACAATAAGGGAACTTCTCATGGCTGCATCATCAAAACGAAGCATGCGAGAAAATAGTTCATCATTAGAACTTCGGACGGTTCGCCTTCTTCGAAGTGAACTTGTAGTTCATGGCAATGATCGCGAACATGTAGGTGTCGTTAGTGGTGCGGTCACCTCTCTGCTGCACGGGATACTCCCACGGACGTGCGCCACCTGCAAGGAATAGTTCACCGTCTGGCTTAGTGACGACATAGGCAGGATTCGAAAGCCACGCGGCTGCTTGCCCCGTTGCCGAACCTAGACCACCGTTTGCGTCAGCGATAGCAACGGGGTCGTAGTAGTCCGTGCTCACGTCATCCATGCAGTCGGTGAAGGTGTATCGGAACGAATATTCTAGGGTAATTGAGATGTTCCGGTTGATACTGTACTTGGCGGCAATACCGATAGGAATACAAACGCTCACCGGAGAGTATTTTTTTCGTTCTCCAGGGAGACCCTGTCTTTCGGTTCCGATCTTTCTTAGACCATACCACTTTTCATCTCCCGGATAGGTCGCATTACCGAAGAACTGACCTCGTGGATTAAAATAAAAGATACCCAAGCCTGCATTGATATATGCACTAATACCGCTTCCCAGTGCAACGCGAATACCACGAACGCGATATCGGTTACTGGTCTTTTCTCGGATGAAGTAGAGCTCTCCTGTGGCTGCTAATTCGATCACCGGTGATCGAAAGGTGAGGTTTCGACTCCTTCGGTGCGGATCGTCTGAAAAGCGGTCAGAACCGTAAAGTTGTGCGTAGGCAAGACTACCTCGCACACTTGTGATCTCGTTGAGCTTGTATCGATAACCACCCATGAATGCGAAGCGGGTAGACTGAGCGTCAAAATCCAGAAAGAGGTCGCGGGCTTCAGACTGACCTCCACCGAGCTCACCAAGGAAGTTGGTGCCGCCGGCTCCTCCGAACACTTCATGACGATATCGTTTCCAACGCTGAGCCTCAGCATCGAAGGAGAAAATCGATAAAATGAAGAGTAAGGCTAAAAGATGTCTCATTAAGTAGCCGGTTCTTAAGCGCACAAATATAGTCCTTTGAAACGCGTGTTCCACATTCGTTCTAGTTCCTTCGGTCATAGCCCCAATGCAGCTTTTGCCGCAGGGTTTTCAAGAAGCTATGGGTTTTCAATCTTACGAGATTGATCTCGAAATCGTTACGCATAACGGTTACAACAGCCCCATCTGAGATGGTGGTAGACCTTGAATCTAGTGACATCAAAAGGTTTTCGCTTCGACCTTCTACCTTCAAGGTGATGACGCTTTCATCCGAAATGAGAACCGGTCGAACAGTAAGGTTGTGGTTGGCTACAGGGGTGATGATGAAGTTGGAAGAATTCGGAAGGATGATGGGACCGCCGCAACTCAGCGAATAGGCAGTAGAGCCGGTTGGTGTGGCGATGATCAGACCATCAGCCCAATACGTGTTCAAGTACTTTCCGTCTACGTACACGTGCACTACGATCATGCTCTGAGAATCCTTCTTGTGAATGGTCAATTCATTCAGGGCAAAGTTTTCGTCGTCAAATAGTCCCTCTTCGGTCACGGCCTTAAGCACGGACCGGGTATCGATCATATACTTGCTTTTGAATACTTGTTGCATGGCCTCTTCCATTTGATCTAAGTTGATCGAAGAGAGAAAGCCGAGTCGACCCGTGTTCAATCCAAGTATCGGAAGCTTGGAGTCTCGGACGAAAGTGGTGGTGTCCAACATCGTTCCATCACCGCCGATCGATAACATGATGTCGTGCTGACTTGGGTCGAAAGACTCTTTTGTGAATGTGGCGATACCATCCTTAAGCCCGATCTGCTTTTTCATGAGTTCGCAGAAAGGCAGGTAGATCTGATAGGAGCAATCGTGCTCATCGAGCATCGCAAAGAAGGCCTTGATCTGGTCGTTGAATTTCTCGTTGAACTCCCGTCCGTATATCGCGAATCTTTGCATTAAATGGGGTTGGTGAAGTGAATGTAGAATCCGGGACGACCCTGTTTATTGATCGCTCCTTCAAAGCGGATCACGATGTCGTAATACGTCACAAAGTCGAGGCCTAGTCCGGCGGCGTATTGCCAAGAATTGGCCAGTGGGTTGGTGCTTGCGTTTATTTTATCCACTACGTATCCAGCATCTGCGAATAGGTTCAAAAATAAGGAATAGTGGAACTTGTCGAACCGATCCCAACCGGGTAGTCCGACGTCTAACGAACGCTTTTTCACGAGGTTATACTTCAAATTGCTTTTGTACAAACCAAAGTGCTGACCGTCGATGACGATGAGTTCATAGCCGCGAATGAAGGCATTGCTGTATCCCAATCCCCGCTGGTAGTAGTACGGAAGCTCATCACCATTCAAGAAAGTGGTCTTTCCTTTTAGTCCTGTCGCGTAGTACCATCGACCACCCAATTTACTGTGCCAGTTGAAAGTCATAAAGGCCTCTGAAACCATGATATCGCCCTTTCTGATCAACCCTAATCCTTCTTGATCGATGCTCAAGTCGATCAGGTATCCGGCGAGCGGATAGCCTACGTTGTCGCGTTTTTCTCTACGGAATCCATAGTTGAGGTAAAAGTATTGCGAGCGTAAACGGTTATCCGGGAGATACTGGCGATTATAATCCAAGACCGTATCACTAAGGATCACCGTATTGAGGCCTAGTCCGAATCGATGGCGGTTGAAGAGCCTTCTACGAACCTCTATTTTGCTCCCGAATCGAAATTCTTCCTGAATGAATTCGGGTGCTCGAAAAAACAGTCGCTCGTTGTCAGCAGAGGCGTAGTTGATCTCGCGATTATTGGCGTAATAGGCTTCAAACCCCGCTCCGATCGTGCGCTTTTTATTGATGCCGGGAATCTGATAATTCATACCGAACTGCCGCTTCCATCCATACTGGAAATGCAAGGTGAGGATCTCCCTGCAACCGCGGAAGTTCACGTCTTGAAGAAATAGTCCGTAGTTGATTCGATTGAAATCCTTGTTCTGCCACCAACTATTCAGATTGGTTTCCGCCAGTGAAAAAATGATTCCAGGCCAAAAGAACCATCGCTCCTGCACCTTGATGTCAAAGAGGATATGATTCGAATCTAGAAAGGTGTGATTGATGCGAACGAAATTGAAAAGCGAGGTGTTGGTCAATGTTTGCTTGGCGTTCTTCTTCAACTCCTCGAGTTGCAAGGTGTCGATCGTGTCGCCTTTTTGGAAAGGAAGTTCCCTGAGGATGACATGGGTCTTCGTGCGATGATTGCCAAAGACAATGACATTCGAAACGACCACGTTTCCTATCTGCGCAACGCCATTGAGAACGAGTAGAAGAGCGGATAAAGCTAGAAGGAAACGCAGGCCCATGAGGCGTCTTAGATGTTCAGGTAGTTCATGAACGAATCAAAACGATCACGAAGGTCGTCTTGCGCGCCTCCCTTATCGTCAAAGAAGGTAATGTTGAATCCGTGCCGCTGAAGTCCGGCGATGATCGATTGGATCTCCACCTTATTGACCTTGATGGTGAGATCCATTTTAGTGGAATCCACGTGAGAGGTGATGAATGTTCCCAGGATTTTGGTGTCGTTTTCTTCAATGATATGAGCGATCTGCTCAAGTGAGTAATCGTTCTTATTCAACTCTAACACGATCACGCCACCCGGATTATTCGCTACAGGCATATCTGCAATGATCTCCATAAGCTGGGCGATGGTGATGGAACCTACATAGTGTTCCTGAGTGTCCAGTACCGGCACAATCGTCAATTTCTGGTCGTTGACCACCTTGACCAATTCGAAGATGTGCTGATTCTGGTTAACGCAAGCCGGATTGAACAGCTCTGAATAATTTCCGATCGGCTCTCCAATGTCGGCCATTCCTAGGATGTCACTTTCGGAGATCGTCCCCAGAAAGGTGCCGTTTTCGACCACACTCAAGTTCATGATCTTGAACTCGTCCATCCAGCGCAGGGCGGTCTCACCCGTATCCTTGCGGGAAAGAGGAGGTATGTTGTCTACTATGAGTTCTTCAGCGATCATAATCTAACCTAGCAATAAAGACGCAAATTCACGTCCAATCGTGGGGCAAATGTAGGTTTCGGTTTGGAAGTTCAAGAGTTTGGCAGCTTTGAAAGCTCACTGACAGCTGAGAGCTGAATACTACCTTCGCCCAATGACCAAACTTAGCGTCAATATCAACAAGATTGCGACCCTTCGCAATGCGAGGGGAGGGCGAGTGCCTGACGTGATCGAAGCAGCAAAACGGATCGAGGGATTCGGAGCTCATGGCATCACGGTGCATCCCCGTCCGGATGAACGGCACATCACCTACGAAGATGTCCGTCGCCTGAAGGATGTGGTCACCACAGAGTTTAACATTGAAGGCTATCCAAGTCGTGATTGGCTCGACCTTGTCATCGAGGCGCAACCCGCCCAAGCAACCTTGGTCCCTGATCCTCCCGGAGCCTTGACCAGCAACGCAGGTTGGAATACGCTCCAGCACGGAGCTTTTCTTCGAGAGGTGATCCAAGAGCTCAAATCTCACGGGATTCGCACGTCCATCTTTACTGAAACGGATCTACAGATCATTGATGGCGCCAAGGATGTCGGTAGCGATCGAATAGAATTGTATACCGAACCGTACGCCGTTCATTTTACTACAGATCCGACTTCTGCCGTTGCGCCATTTGCCGCAGCCGCTAAACACGCTGCGGAGATTGGATTGGGCGTCAACGCCGGACACGATCTAAGCCTTGAGAATCTGCAATTTTTCGTACGACAGGTTCAGCCGCTGGATGAAGTTTCGATCGGTCACGCGCTCATCTCTAATGCTCTTTATTTCGGCTTGGAGAACACTGTCCAGATGTATTTGTCTAAACTGGCATGAAACTCAACTACAAGCGCTTCGGGGAAGGTGAACCCTTGATCATCCTGCATGGCTTGCTCGGAATGCTCGACAACTGGCAAGGTCCGGGCAAACTGTTAGCAGATCAGTTCGACGTGATCATCGTCGACCTTCGAAATCACGGCCATTCGCCCCATAGTGATGAGCATAGCTACGCTCTTATGGTAGAGGATGTTCTTGAGCTTATGGATGAACTGGGCCTAGATGATGCCCACATTCTGGGTCATTCGATGGGAGGAAAGGTCGCTATGACCTTAGCACAGAATTGTCCTAAACGCGTCAAGAAACTAGTGGTAGCAGATATCGGTCCTCGATACTACGCGCCCCACCATCAACGCATCTTTGCCGCATTGTATGCCGTGGATCTGGATGCGCTGGAGAGACGCACGGATGCCGAGGACTACATGAAGCCGCACATATCCGAACCCGGTATCCGCCAGTTTCTGATGAAGAGCCTCTACTACCCTGAGCGGGGGAAATTCGGTTGGCGGTTCAACCTCGAATCGCTCTATAACAACATCGAGAACGTGGGGCAGGCAACCGAAGAAATGGACTTCGAAGGTGAAACCTTGTTCATCAGAGGAGGAAACTCAGAATACATCCGCGACGAGGATTGGCCGGATATCAAGGTGCTATTCCCACATGGCTACTTGATCACCATCGATGGGGCAGGGCACTGGCTTCACGCCGAGAAACCGCAGGAGTTTGTCGATGCCGTGATCGACTTTCTGAATTCCTGATTCCTATTCCTTCACCAATCGAAAGGCGTGCTTTCGCTGGCCTTGCGTGAGGCTAGCCACGTAGAATCCCGGGGCAAGACGACTCACATCGATCCACCCACCTTCGAATGCGTCTTCGCGCAGGATTGAACGACCATACACGTCGTAAAGCGTAAAGTCGAACAACTCAGTATTGCGTTTGCTTACGAACAGTCGATCGTGTGCGGGATTTGGATAGAACAGATAGACATCTTCTACCGGAACATTCATCACGCCGATGGTGGTATCCGTGGTGTCAATGGGCTCCTGACTCGGAAGTGTAGCCAAAAGACAGGCGCTATCTGGCTCTGCGATGTACTCCATGGTTCTGAAGTCGATGTAGCAAGCCCAGTGCAAACTATCCACGAATGGATTTCGGTTCTCCTGGAGGGAATCCAAATAGTCGTTGCGCGCCATCTCATATCCATCCGGACGATCGGTAATATGCCAATTGAGCAAGACATCCAAGCGCTGATCGGGACCATTGCTTTGAAGGTCCAAGAATCCCCATTCGTCTCCCGAAGGATCGTGATAGGTCGTGGTCATGTAGAACAAAGCGCGAGCGGCATCTCCTTTTTGAGCATCGCGAGGTTCATAGACCGTGTTTCCATAAGCGTCCGTTCCGCGTTTTCCGGCGCCGTAAGACGAGGTCACATTTACCACGTCGCCCAACGGATCATTACCGCGTTGGCTGTTGGCATTCTGAACAGAAGGGAAAAGATGGTGGTAGTCCTGATACTCAGGCGTGCTCGTACTGCCGTTGGAGGGCATCCAACTATAAGGTAAGGTGTGCTCTCGACTCATGTTGGTAGGCGTCCAAGCGAATGGCGGTGAGTACACAACTTGATCAGCGCTGTAAACTCCGGTGATCACGGCCTTATTGTCGATCGTATCGCGTTCGGTGAATGGAGCGATCATGTCAGGGCCGTAGTTGCTGTAGAATCGAACGTCGTGAGGGAAGATGACCTCGTGCAGATCCTGAACAAAGGTGGCGGCGGTCTCATCTACTCCGCTGTAATAGTTGCCCAAAGTGGTGGAACGAAGAGGGGTGATGATCATCGTGTCAAGATAGTCGCTCTGGAGGTAGTTGGTAAACGCGCCTTCGCCATTGAATCCGTAGACGTGAATGTAGAAGGTGTCGTCAGCCGTGGCTTCCTTCAGCCAGAAGTCGTCGATCGTACCCGCTACGGCCACTTTTGCATTGCCTGCTCCTTGGCCTTTTTCATAGGATGAACCATCCTGCGGTGTGAAGGAGATCGGTGTGTTTTTCTTGAAGACCACTAAGTAGCGTTCAGCATCGCTTTGGTTAAAGGAGGCATGAACCCGATAGGTCTTCAGTAGATCCACCGCCAGTCCACTTGGTCCAGTGATTGGCTCAGAAGCCGAGTTGCCTCCAATACCATTGAGGTCGATCGTGTAGGGATTTTCATTCGCATCATTACTAGCGATCGATAATACCGCGACGCGAGAACCGGTGGCGGTGGGGTTAAAGATGACTTCGATGCTGTCATTCGAGGAAGGGTCCACCGTCGAAGGAAAACTAACGACACTGTAATCGGATGCTGCTGCCCCTGATAAGGTTACGCCGCTGATCTGCAGGGTGTCCACCGTACCGATGTTCTCCACTCCGAATTTCAAGCTGAGCGGATTGCCTACTCCGCTAGCAAACTGGATCTCTGAACCGCTGGGAAGATCATTTCCTTGGTACTGCACATTGATCTCTTGTTCTGTGGGAATTGACGCCTCGATAGAGACATCATCTAGACCAACGTTGATACCCGAGATCTTGTCCGTAAAAAAGAAGCGGATATAACGAGAACTAGGGTCGGCCGTTGCGGTGAACTCGGTCCAGCTGTTTCCAAAATCATCGTTGCCATAACTCGCGAGGGTACTCCAGGAGCTACCATTCACGCTTTCTTCTACATCAAAGGTTCCTGAGAAATTAGCCCCGGTTGAGCTGTAAGCACGAAGGTTGTACGTCACCAGTCCAGGATCATCGAAGAAGTGGATGGTGAAGTGGTGTGCCGTTACTTGTAGTTTCCCCGCAAAACTGCTGCCCCCTGAGTTGTCTGGCAATCCACTTGAATAGCTTGCGGTAGTATTCGTGCTCCATCCGGTTGGCAAGGTTGCCGGTGTGGTGGCAAAATCCCATTCCGTAGGCAGGGTGGTCTGACCGAAACCGATCAGAGAAATTACGCTCAATAGCGTCGAGAGGAAAAAGTGCTTCATAAGACCTAGTCGATGTCCGTGGTGAGCTTGAAGCGAAGGAGTCGCCCATTGCCTTTATCACAGACGTAAAGTATTTCAGATAGATAGGCTACGGCAGAAGGGTCTCTGAACTGAGTCGGACCTTCACCCGTGCCGCCAAAGGAGGCGATGATGTTCTTTTCTTCCGAGGATCCCGGAGGCGGGTTCACACCTTCCCATCCGCGGGTAGTGAATTGATAAACAGAATCTTTCGCGGCATCTACCACAAAAAGGTAGTTGCTTCCATCACCCGTCAAGGTCATATCCACTGGGTCAATGAATCGATTGGGTCGATAGAGAAAGTCGTTGGCCTCACTCGTGTCGGTGAAATCCAATACCTCAACTTCATACGAAGAGCCGAATTCGCTTTCAAAGAACTGGATTGACTGCACTTTGATCGGAACGGTCGGATCGGCCATGGCTACATAGAAGTTGCTCGACGAACTCACGGTTGGCGACTGTCGAGGCTTGGCGATCGTGGTGATGCAGGTTGGCGTTTTGAAGTAGTTTCGAAAGAATCCAACTTCCGTACTGACGAAAACATTTGAAACGTATTCGTCGTCTTCGTTGAATAGGATCACGCCGTCGTCAGGTCCTCCTACCTGGTTTTCGTTGTCCCGAGCACCTTCACGAGTCACATAATAACTATTGTCACCCATCACATCGAAAGAGGTGAATTTCACCTCGACGTCTAAGCTCGAGAAGCTTGTCTTGAAGTAGAATGGGTGCACAATGGTATTGACCACCTTGCCATTCGAAATACCATAAACCCCGGTTGCCGTGCTGAGGTCGATCCGATGAATGACACTCAACGTGTAAGAAACCGAATTGATGACCGTGTCGATCTCCGCTATGGCCAAGATGTCCAGACTTCGATCTTGGGCGATCTTAGTCACGCCTTGCACAGACAGTCGTCCCTGCTCACGCCCACTTTGGTCAAATCCAATTATCTCTTCCGTGCCCCGGTCTACCACATAGATCAGTTCGTCATATCCCGCGATCACATCGGTGGGTTCTAGGAATCCATCAATGATCGGCTGGACAGGAACGTAGGCCACATCACGCGCCTGAAATTGAGGTGCGTCGATGAACTCCAAGTCGGTTTTCTTTCCAAAGAAACCTTCGCAGCCGGTCATCGCCAAAGCCAAGAATAGCCATAGGTATGTTCGCATCGACATCATTCTCGCTTGTCGTTATTGATCATCACATCCAAGCCAAACAGATGCAATGTGCCCAAGTATTGGGTAGGATTAACCGCGTAGTTCACGTGCATTGTGTTCCTTCCCATCTTCACTTTATAACCAACACCGAGGGTAGGTAAGTTCTCACCTATCACATTCAGCTTGTATCCTGCTCGCACAAATACTGTTCTCATGTATTCGTACTCAACTCCGATTCGGATGTTCTCGCTGTTGTCATTCGGATGTTCCAATTGTGCGGCTACCATGATGCTTTGATCGTCTCTTTCTAATGGTTTGAATGACGCGCCTAAGCGAAAGGCAGTCGGAACCGAGAACTGATCCACTGTTATATCATCGCGATTGAAACCTTCTCGGATATCTGCGATGCGTAGGATGGAGCTTCCACCAAAGTTTTGCACGACGATCCCGAATTTGAGGTCTTTGACATCGGTCGTATACAAGAACCCGAGGTCTGCTGCTACAGTAGTATTGGTGAATTGGGCAAGGCGTTCGTGTACGACCTTCAAGTTCGCACCAAAGGAGAATCGGTCAGACAGTAGTTTAGAATAGGCCAGTCCGGCGGCCAATTGATTCGCGTAGAAATATTCACCGGTTCCTTGAGGCATAAACTCGGTACGGACCTTCATTGCCCCGGAAGAGAGGTAGTTCAAGTTCACGCCAAAAGCGCTGGTGCTTTTCTTCATGGGCACCGTTCCGCTCAACCACGCCTGATGGATTCCTGCTCCGATGACCAAGTCTGTTGCCGTGATATGAATACCCTGCGTTTGACTTAGCAGTGCGGTGTTGTGAACCGTGGCGTGTCCGTCGGCGCTCAACGTAAGGTTAGCCCCTCCCAATGCCATCGAGCGGGGGCTGTTGTCGTTCTTCAAGAAGGTCAAGGTCGATACACCCACTCGCTGTCCACCTAGGTTAGGCAGAAGCTGAGCCTGTATACTTCCGATGAAGCCGAAAACCAATACGATATGGATGATAAGCTTCTTCATCAGAACTTGAAACTAAGGCCGTAAAGGATTTGACGAGGTGGAGTGAATCGAGCCGGGTCGGTTGGCGGTGTACTTCGATCCAAAGGATCCGGATAGGCTAGGTCACGCCAGCTATCGGGAACAGGGTCTCCGACTTCATACGCACGACCCGTCACCGGATTCACGATCTGAGCATTCCTTCGGTTAAAGATGTTCTTGATCTCGATGCTCAAGGAGAGGCCACGGCCTTTCTTGTTTACGAAATCACGCGTGATACGCATGTCCACCCAGTGCCATGATTGTCCGATCTCGGCGTTGGGTCGATTGTCGTCGCGGACGTAAAGTGGACGACCAATGTCGTTCGTGCCGTTGTAAATGTGAGGAGTATAACGCAAGCCTGACTTGTACGTTCCGGATAGGAATACCCTGAACCCCTCCAAAGAGAAGTTGCGGATCTTGATCGTGGAGTCAGGCACAAAAGTGACACCCGCCTTAAAGTCCCAAGGACGATCCCAAGCGAGGTATTGCTCCTTGGTGGTATTCACGAAACCGGTTTGGCGGATCTGTAATAACGACTCAGAAGCTGAATTCGATTTTCCTGTAGCGACTTGATATGAGGCATTGAAGAAGGTGCGGAAGAACTTACCTAGGCGGTAATTCACGCCCAACTCCAATCCAATGATCCGTGCGTAGTCTTGGTTGATCGAAGTGGTGCGGTCTACTAATCTACCGGTCTGGTCTTCTAGGACGATCGTTCGGGTGACGATGTAATCGTACTTATCGTTGTTGAAGGCCGTGAACGTCACGCCGAGGTCTTTTGTCACTTGAGACTTGATGCCGAGTTCGTAACTCACAGTAGTTTCAGGCTTCAAGTTCGGATTACCGATACGCGATAGGTACCCACGGTCTTGGAATACAGGATCGAGGCCGGCATAGACGAATC
Organism: Flavobacteriales bacterium; assembly: GCA_038131955.1. GTDB lineage: Bacteria > Bacteroidota > Bacteroidia > Flavobacteriales_G > Salibacteraceae > SHAN690. Next base: position 80,205 of record JAYPQK010000014.1, on the reverse strand, counting down.
GAGGGTGGGGGAGACGCATGCTGTGTCCGTAATTGAAGTACAACACGTTGTTCTCTGTAACCGGGAATGAGACATTCAATCGAGGGAGAAGACGAGCTTGGAATCTGCGCCCTAAAACCGGGATCGTACGAGAAGTGTATTGACTTCTTACCTCATCGATGATCAGGGCGTCCGGCTCGTCGATGGCGTCGTCCACGAACTTGCCAAATGCCCAATAGTTGAGTCGAAGGGCTAATGTGGCAGAAATACCCTTGTAGGTCAGATTGTCCTCCACGAAGAGACCGCCGTTGGCTGCATTGGCCTTCCAAATGTCGTTGCTGGAACCTACGCTGATCGCCGGAGTGGTGAAGGTATCGTTGATCACGATCGGAGCACCTACCCATGGTCGTGATACGTCTGCCCATTGGTATTGCGTCTCCTTGTGTTCCTGTCCGAAGGTCAATTGATGCACCTTGGAGTCAGGATAGTAGTTCAAAATATTCTTCACCGTGTATTCCTGCACGTAGTGGTCGTGCCAAACGGTGCTGATCCCGCCGTTGTTGACCAAGCCTGATGGCGCATTGACGTATACCACTTCATCGTCGGGATTGAAAAGCGTGACGGGATCTGTGATGATACTTCGTGGGTCGTAGATCTGATCGATGGTCTCTTCGCGGAAGGGTCGGCCGTTGGCATCGGCTCTGAGGTTGGTGAAGAGTCGTCCAATGTTGGATCGGAGGCCCCATTTGTTGCTTGGGAACGAATAGGTCAAACCAATGACGCTCAAGTTCGACTGGTGCGTGTAAGTAGTGGCTGCGTCGAGATCATTGCTGAAATCGTACTGGAAGCCCGGCTGAACGATGGCGTCGAATCCTACGATTTGCAATGAGCGTCTGTTCTGGTTGATGTTCAGCGAATGCTGATTGGTCAGGAAGATCTTGAAGCCTGGACGGATCGTGTAGGCGAGTTTTACCGTATTTGACCATCGGTTGTCCTGCCGAGGTGCCCACAGCGAGTCATTACCCGTGAAGAGCGACGAGTGAAGTTGCTTTGCTTGTTCACCGAAGTACGTGTCGGTCAGTGCAATGCTCGCACTTGTGAAGAGGGTCAGTTTCTTTTTTGTTCCGGGGATAGGCGTAGCGAGGGTCATCTCCCAGTTGTCCGTATTCCAAGAAGTTCCTTGAATCCGGTTGGTGAGGTAGTTGTCCGTAGACCAATTACCGCTGATCTCGAGTTTGTCTCCACCTTCACGGATCTGAGTAGAGATAACACCCGAAGAACCATCTCCATACTCAGCGCTGGCGCCTCCGGTGACTACCTTCAGATCCTGAATGGAGGAGGAGCTTACGCTAACTCCGAAGCCCGTTCCTGCTAGTGGGTCTTGGGCAGAGATACCGTCAACGACGTACTGGGTTTCGTATACTCGTCCGCCGCGAATCTGAAGTCCGTCAGGGTTTTCACTGACACCCGCCTGCATCTTAACGACGTCTTGCACATCCCGCACTGCCATTTGAGCAATGTCGTCACGACTGATCTTTACCTCGGATTTACCACTTTCCAAGTCGATCACGGCTTCTCCTACTACGATCACTTCTTGTAAGGTCGTTGAGCGGAAGCTCATAGATGCGTTCAGCGTTCTGGTTTCATCTTTCTTCAATCGAATTCCATTGAATACCTGATCGCTGTAACCAATGAAGGTCATCTTGATGCTGTAGTCACCCGGTTTGATCCCCGTGATGGTGTATTTGCCATCCATGCCGGTACTCGCACCCAAGTATGTTCCAACGATCTGCACCGTTGCTCCTGGTAGGGTCTCGCCTGTTTCCTTGTCCTTGATTACCCCTGTCAATGTGGCTTGGCTGAGGGCTGTAATTGAAAAGAGAAGGAGAACGAGAAAGGAGAGCGAATTTTTTATTTCACTCAAAGGCGCGAAGGCGCAGAATAACCTGAAAGAGAAAATCTCACTCAAAGGCGCAAAGACGCAAAGAGGTGAAAGGGGTATCTCACGCGAAGGCGCAAAGACGCTAGGGTGTCTAATGAAGGAGGTGAGGCGATATGTAATGCCCTTTTGCACTTATAGGTTGTTCACAATTCTAGAAATTCCATCCTTGACTTTTGCTTCGTTGAAATTGACCAGTAGGCCAAGCTTTTTTTCAGTCAATCTCAAATAAGTCAACAGTTGTTTCTGATGCACCGGGTTGATCGCTTCCACGGACTTGATCTCGATGATCACCTTGTCCTCGACGATAAGGTCTGCGTAAAAAGCCTTAGATAGGACCATGCCGTCGACTTCAATGTCAATTTGCTTTTGCCTCTGAAACCGCAACCCATTCTTATGAAGGAAATGCGCTAACACTTCTTCATATACCGATTCAAGTAATCCAGGACCCAGAGCAATATGCGTTTGGTAATAACAATCCACGGCAATCTTCGCAATATCGTTTTCGTTCATGCCGATCATATCCTTGCGAGGCAATTAAAATTACAGTCATTGTTTATCCTTTGCGCCTTAGCGCCTTTGCGTGACACATCAAAACGTGACACATTAGTATGCTCGATCAAGCTTACCATGCGAACTCAGTATTGAAGATGTGATCAAACAAGTCCTCCACGGCTGCTGGGTCTTTGTCAACGCGGTGCAGCTCCAATGAAGTGAAGATGAAATTCGTATTGCCATTCAGGCTTCTTTTCACCGCTACGGTGCTAGGTCCCGTCCAGTTGTTTACGGGTGTCAGGTGGGCACCGTAGATTGGAGTAGCGTCGCTGGAAGGGTAGATCGGGTCGAGGGTGATGAATTCTCCGGAGATCAGATCAGGGTATCCTGTTTCCAATCCTTCCGCAATAGAATCCGTCGGTAATCGAGCGAACCCTTGAGAGGAACTCAAACTATCTACAGGTAGGATGCCGAACAAGGCGCTCGTCGGATCCATGTCGTTGGCGAAAGGCGAACTGATCAACAGCTTACCACCGTTATCCACGTAGTGCTGGATACTCGAAGAAGCGAGTTCTACCAACATGTTGTCTTCATTGGTCTGAACGTTCAAGTATTTGACGTCACTGGCGTAGAGCACTACGTATTCGTATTGCGACATCATCAAGGTCATCGTCGGATTCCAGATCCGGGGCTGATTCTTAGCTCCATCTCGGTCCAGATCGATGAAGTCAGCATCGAAGCCAGCGGAAGAAATAAGCGTAGAATAATAGTCACTAGGACATTTGTCATGCGCTCCTGCGATCAAAACATCGTTGGTCTTTCCTCGGAAATAGATGCCGCTCAACGTATCAAGGATACTCTCTGACCCGGCAATATCCACGGCTCGGATGTAGATGTCATTCAACTCATTCAATCGCATGCCAGTCATGGACGGACCGGCTTCCTCAGCACTTAGGTAAAGTGTCATCGGAGTCTCTCCAGAGGCCATCGGGTGATCCGGCACGATCGTCACGATTCCTACGGTGTAATTCAAGTCCACCCAATCGCCATCGTTGGCTTTGAGTTGAATGGCTTCAATGGTCTCAAACCCATCCAGGTCGCTCGCATCCCAAGTCAGCGTCAGGACGTTAAAGGTGGTGTCGGCAGGAATAAGGTCGCGATTGAAAGCCACTTCCGGGGGAGTGTTTTTCAAAGGGATCTTCAGAAAAGCAGGAGTGGCATCCACGGCAGCATCGTTGTCCACTGCACGAACCCAGAAATCAATATCCACCGTATCGCTTCCCGCGTTGATAGAGAATTGAAAGGTGCTGTCTTGTGAAGTGGTATAAGTCCAAGTCTGCTCATCGAAGCTGATCTCGAAGCCGTCTACCACCCCATCAGGGTCTGTACCCCACCACTGCAACGTAATCACACTATTGAGTCGGTCGTCTCCGGTCAAATTGATCGCTTCCACTGAGGTATAAGTCTCGGGAAGCTCATTGCCTGTAGGGGAACCTTTCTTACATCCCACGAAGGAAAGGGAAAAGCAGAGCAGCGCACCTGCCCACATCTTCGTATGAAATTGCTTTATCACGGATGCGCTGCCCTACGTTGATTTTACTGCTTGATGATCGGAAGAACGTCCACAGAAACTCCGTTGGCGTCTTTCACCTCAACGAAGTATTGGCCGTTATTCAAGGCATCCAAGTGAAGCGTCTCGGTGCTTCTGCGTGTGATGCGCTTGAATACTTCCTTACCCTGCATGTCGTAGATGGTGATCGAGTACACCTCGCTGCCATCGAATCCAGTCTGAATGTGTAGCACATCCACGGATGGATTCGGATAGGCAGTTGCCTGAATAGAAGAGGCGTCTTCGCGAACACCGGTCAAGCAAGCTTCGCTAGAGTCTACATAGATGGCATTGGCCACTTCTGCCGTGTCTCCAGCTCCGTCTACAGAGTTCTCAGCCACAAGCGTAACCGTGAACCATCCACCGTTCGGATAAACCTTCAGAGGATTCTCGTCAGTAGCCGTAGTCCCGTCTCCGAAGTTCCAGTCAAACTGGTCAGCGATGACCGATGAGCGGTTGAAGAATTGGATGGTGTCTTGAACACAAACGGTATCAGCAGCAGCCTGGAACAAAGCAGTTACAGGAGCGTCACCGTAGCCTACAATATCGTGGTTGTTTCGAGGAAGCATCTTCATGTTTCCAAAACTGTAGTAGAGGATACCGGTCATAGACTCCAAACTGTGTCCGTAATCAACGATGTAAGGATTAACCCCCATTACTCCGTTAGACGTAGTCCACAATGAATCGTTCACATATGAAACATATAATGAGCTATTTCCACTTGCACGACCAGCGATCACTCGACAACCGGAGCTTGGGTTGAATTCATCTGTTCCGATGCGGTACTCTGCGTAGTTGTTGCTTGTCACTTCATCCGCATTTTGCTCAACCACATAGAGTCGCTCACCAGTAGTCGGGTGTTCCATACGAACGAGCATTCCTTCATACTGCTCCTGTGTTCCAGAATACACACTGAATGAATCTGGGTTTAAAACCACGGGATCAATACTTCCGGTGCCGTTTACATTCACCGAAGCGATATCCGTCAAAGCTGTCATTCCGAAACTCTCCGTGACCAATCCTTCTACGGTCACCTTGTCTCCCCGATTCAATTGACTGATGGTCGAACCTTGCTGTAGCCAGATTCCGGCGTAGTTCAACTGACCTTCCTGCTGAATATAGACGAACCCTAGGTCGCCCGTGTCAGAAGAGTTTACACTAGAGGTGACGACACCTTCTACACTGACCGTCTGATCTACATATGGACTAATACCATTCGAGAAAGGAGTGTACTGGACATCGAAAATGCTCAAACCATTGTTGCGGACACGATAGAGGTAGGTGTTGTTCGATGGGTCGTTGCTCGGAAGGGTGGTAACCAAACCACTGTCATCCTGAGCGCTGATGTACCAGCGAACCAAGGTGCCGTCAGCCAAGGCTGGAATGTCTGCTGAGTAGGTCTCTCCTGAAACAAAAGACATGCTGATAGGAGTGAAGCTTCCCCCGGAAGCACCAGTGGCATAGTACAACGTTGCGCTAGACACGTTTCCATCGTTGTCTGTGATGTCTGCATTGACGGTAACATCTTGAGATGAAGTTGGTACTAGAGGAGAACGAGTGATGTTGAAGATACGAGGCGCAGCGGCACCGTATACATAGTCACTTTCTTGGAACGGATACAACTCATAACCACGTCCATTATAACCGGGACAGTTGTTCTTGCTGTGTGCAATGATGCCTCGGATGGTATCAAGTTGGTCTCCAACATTAGGTGCAACAAAGGTTCCGCCTTCGGCTGGGAGCTTCTGAACGAGGAAACGATCAGAAACGTTCAGTAGATTTCCGAATTGGTCTTCGATGTTGAAGCTTACGCGGCTTCCTCCACTGAAAAAGTCAACGGAAGCCACAGTAGCACCGTAAATCTCGATGTAGGCTCCTTCCCACTGCTCTCCGGTCTCGAGTTTGTTGTTACGCTCGTCGTCGTTCAGGTCAGCGATTTCTGCGTGGGTAGCGTGGATAGGTGATCCTTGGCCTAGGATGGTGATGGAAGATCCCGCTAACGGCATAATCTCGGTTTCACCGTTGTAGTCTTCGATTAATCCAATGACCTCTACAGAATCACCCGCTACAAGGTTGTGAGGATCCTCAGAAACACTGGTTCCGCTTAGATTGAATAGGTCGATTCCTTTGTATGGTCCTCCATTTCCTTGCTGCAACCAAAGGTTCTTGTGAGGATTGGAAGCGCCAACGCCGCTTGGAACGGCTAAGTTTCCATCCATGACCACCTTGGCACGGATGATTACGGTATCACCTAGGTAAAAGGTCTGATCGTCACAGTTACCTAAAGCAGAAGGTGTCACGGTCTGAATGTCTTCAATCGTGACGACTGGGTATTGTGCCTTCAAGCCAGCAAAGGCTGCAAAGACAAGGATGAGAGAAAGTATGGATCGTTTCATGATCTAGTTTGACTTATTTTATGATGACAAATTTTTCCTTCCATATCTGACCTGATTCAAGGTCTTCGACCGAGAAGAGGTATGTACCACGCGCAATGATTTGTGAACCATCACTTAATAGATCCCAACTGTGTTCACCACCCGAGAAGACGGTGTTGTCAGGGTTAGAGTAAGTGCTGAACCAACGGATATCATCTCCGTTATAGCTCGCATCGTGGTCTATCGTTTTAACAAGGTCGCCTGACATAGTGAAGACACGGATCACGCATCGTTCGGGCAGGTTGGCGAATGTAATCTTGCGATCCTCCTCAAAGGATGATCCTCCTTCCCACGAGGCGCCTGCATAGTACGGATTCGGATAGGCGAAGGGCTTGTAAGCATCTAAGCTATCTTGGAGTTCCTGGTTAAAGGTCGCCTGAAGTGGTGTGAGGACCTTCGCATACGGGTCGAACTTTTCATTGATCTCAGTGCCGGGGAATACACGGAAGGCATTACTCAACTTCGAACTTTCGAGCGATTCCAAGTTATTGCTCACATCGCCTCGGTCGAAGGCTGTGAGAGCAATGGCGTATTGCCACCCATTGACCAGTCCGTCGATCGTATAGCGATACGAGTACAAGTTCGTGTCGTCTTCAAATTGGATAGGAGTTTCGAGTTGAATACTCTTTAAGCTCGTCTCGTAGAAGAACCCATTCCCTTCGATATCATAGGCTGCAATGGGCTTTAGGTCTTGAGCGAGATCAGCGGTTTGTGTGACATCAAACCCCAACTTCGTTAAGTAAAGTCGATATCCTTCGAAGTCGAGTTGCTGGGTGATCGGATCGATCGATGCTTCAGAATTGTTGGTCCAATAAATATCAATGCCCTTGTCCCGAGCCACCACTTTCGCTTCTGGTATGTCTGGTGGAGTAGGTAGGATGAAACGAGTGATAAGGCCATCGCCATCTCGGTCTTCTCCGGGGTCCAAGACGCCATTGAAGTTTACATCCTCTCCATTGTAAGCGGTCTGTGCCCACTGAGCGTTTTCAATGAGATTCGCTTGCTGGGTGGGATTGTTCTCAGTGTTTGGCTTTCCATCCTCGTTCTTCTTAGCAAAGATCCAAGCCCATGCAAAGTTGATCGACTCTCCGGGCGCTAGGCTAGTGAAGGGACCGACCGAAACAAGGTCGCTTCTGTTCCCTGGCTGCTCGATCGTCTCCTGAATAGTCGCGTTTTGAAACTGACCACAACGCGGGTCCTGTGATCCTGTTTCGTCCCAGCATGGCCACTGGTTGAAGCCATCGCGCATTTTATCATATCGCTGCAATTCGCTGCTTGGGAAAAAGAAGACCGGCTGGCCTACCGAATTGAATTGCCAGGTCTGGTAGTTTACCTTAAATGCAGTGTCCAGTGATGGGTGGTGAAAGCCATCTTTGTCTTCTGCCCCTAGGAACTTATGGCCCACGTAACTCTCCGTGTTTCCTAAATCACCGGTAGCATCAAAGCAATAGGCAAGGGAAAGTGAATCGATGAATCCGTTTCCACCTTTGTCGTAGAAGGAACTTCCGCCTGTACCGGCTGGAGTGATGTTGGTATTCCTCACCACTTCATTGGCCCACATGGAGAGGTAGACATCTTCGATGGTGCTATTTCCATTGTTGGTGACCGTGTAGTTGCAGATCAGCATGAAGTCGCTGAAGGCGTAGTTCCAGTTGTACGACTCAAAGTGAACATCAAGTCCCATAGGATTGTCGTGGCCGCTGATCTGGATCTGGGTTCCCGGAACCAGTACGTTCTTGTCTGTAAAGTCGGCCACAAAATCTTGGTGAGAAACTGCTTCCGCACTGAAGTTCGGATTGTCGACCAAGCTGGATCTTTCTTGAAATGAGGCGCCGAGTTCTCCGGTGAACTCATACCCCGCTCGACCCGGACTATAACCGGAAGTTTGATCGTAGGCAGCAGTACTAACTGCAATCGATGCGCCATCGATCAGTCCTCCGACCCAAATGCCGGCCTCGAATAAGTGCTCTATGCCTGAGTTAGCAGGAAATTCTGCGGATGGATACCCCAAGACATCGTAGCTTCCTCGGAAAGCATTTCCAAAGGTGCCAACGTTGTTCACTGTCATGCGCACATTCGAAACCGTCGTCAATTTTTCATCAAACGATTCCTGCCCGAGCGTCTGTAGCCCGAACGCTAGCAAAATGAAAGTGATAATCCGCGTTCGCATAAAGGCCTACAAAAGTAGTAGTCCCTTACCTTTTTAGGTTAACAAACGATTAATTATCGATAGGAGTTATCAATAATATTTGGCACGCTCATCCTTCACTCCAGCGTTCTTCTGGAGGGCGTTGTAAACCTGTGAGTTAACACGCTGAGACATATTCATGGATTCAGTGCGCTTGATGTCAGCCAGGTCTTCAGCAGCCTCAGGATTGGTGCGAGATTGAACTTGGATCACAAATACGCCACGATTTCCAATGATAGGTTCACTGACCTGTCCTTCTGGAAGGCTGAATACATTGCCCAATACCTTCATCTCTCGACCCATTCCACCTGGAAGTGATCCTTGAGCGAAACTGATATTGTTCGCAGTTTTCACGTCAGTACCCATCTTGTTGCCAGCTTCTTGAATGGCCTCGAACGAGCCCAGTTCCTCGATGATCATACGAGCCTTTCGTTGGTTGGTCACCTCAGAATAGATCAAACGCTTAGCCTCTTCTAGTGGCATCACGCCTTCTTCCGTCTTACCTGTAAGGATCGCAACAGCGAAGAATCGGTCCACCTCAAAAGGAGCGGAAACGGTTCCTACCTCAGCTTCGAAAGCCCAACGTACGATCTCACGAGCGTCCATTAGAGAGCCCACGTTCTCGTCAACCATGCGCAGACCTTCGATCGGTTCGATCATGTACTCACCTTGCGTTTCATCAAACAACTCAGGAGTTTGGTGGTCTAGACTGAATCGACTAGCACGATTGTACACTTCGTCCGTAGTGCTTTTGCTTGGATCAATGAAGCGATCAACACCTGCGAGTAGGTATTGTGGTTTCCATTCTGTTTGATCCGTGATGTAGATCAAGTGAACCCCAAACTGAGATTCAACGATTGGCATATCACCTACTTTACCCTCGAAGCAAGCCTTTTCAAAAGGCGCAACCATGCGGCCACGAGTGAACCAGTCAAGATCGCCTCCTTTCTCGCCTGAACCGAAATCCTCTGAGAATTCCTTAGCTAGATCGGCGAAGTTGTTCTTCTTCTGAGCAACCTCTTTCAATGAGTCAAGTTTCGCTTTGGCAGCATTGATCTTGTTGGTGTCACCATCGTTCACAGCGATCAAGATGTGACTTGCACGCACAGAGTCTGGCGAACTCTTCTGACCGATGAGTTTGTAGATCACGATACGGCCACCCTGATTGTAAGGACCAAAAACAGCACCCATTGGAGCGGTTGGAACCGTGTCTTTCATACCTGGAGTCAGGTCCTCCAAAGACATGTAACGCAATAGATCACGTGCCTGACCTTCGGCGTTCTCCAGTACAAAAGCAGTGTCATTCGTGTCGCCTGCGAAATCTTCTCGAAGATCAGCCAACTCCTCTTCAATCTCTCTGATGTCTTCAGGAGTAGGAATCACCTCAAACACGGCTAATTTCAATGAACGCGTTTCGTCTTCGACCTTGAAACGATCTTCGTGTTTGTGTTCTTGGTAGTATGAGGAAAGCTCTTCTTCCGTAGGATCATACTCCTCACCATTCATAGGTCCAAACTCCTTCAAAACATAAGAGAAGCTAGCCTGAGCAACCTTTTCCTTCGAGATCTGACGTGCCTCAATGCTTGAGACCATCATCCCTTTGCTGATCATGGTTGTGTACTTGTTGCTCGCGAGATCCTGCTTGATGGCACGCTCGATTGGCAACCAGTCTTTTGAGTTTTCACTGTTCAACAGGTTCTGAATGGCCTGCATTACACGCTCGGAGTTCAAACCTCCAGTGCGTGGATCGCGGAATTGTTCAATTACCTGACCTGTTTGAGGATCTGTGAAGTATTGATACAAGATAGAACCAGGAGAAGTGTTGCGAACTTCATCAAGGATCTCTTCAGGAGTAACGGAAATTCCAACACTCTTGATTTCGGTCTCCAATACGCGTTCACGGATCATTTCTTGCCAGATACGCTCACGGATTCCCTGTTTCGCTTGTTCTGTTGCTCCTTCAACGCCATACTGAGCGTCAATAGCTTCCTGAACACGCAGCTCATACGTCTGCATTGGGATCTCTTCGCTTGCGATCGTTCCGATGATCTGTTCTTGCTGGGTAAAGATGTTTGAACCTCCGCTAAATAGGTCTCCCAAAAGGAAGAGCACCATAGCCATACCGATGAGGATGATCAATAACCCGGACTGCTTTCTAATTGTTCCAATAGCTGCCATGAAATACTAGCTTTTACAAATGGGTCGCGAAAATACAGCTTGAAATGAAATGTGGCGTTCTAATTTCCACTTTCTGAGGGGCGTACAAGCACTTCTTCGATCTTATTCTCACTTACCTTCAGGATCTCGATGTCATAACGACCAACATCAATCGTCTCTCCGACCTCCGGTAAATCTTCGTGTCTGTCTATGATCAGACCTGCAAGTGTCTCATAATCATCATGTTCCGGAAGCTTGAGTTCGTACTCCTCATTCAAATAGTCAATCTCAAGTCGAGCGCTGAAGATGTATGATCCATCTTCTAATGGCTTTTCGGTCAGTTCTTCCGAATCGTGTTCATCTTCGATCTCACCAAATATTTCTTCCACAATATCCTCTAGGGTCAGCATGCCTGAGGTGCCTCCGTATTCATCCACGACCAGCGCCACGTGTTTTTTTTGCTCGATGAGGATCTTCAATACCTTGTCTGCGGTGGTTGTTTCAGGAATGATGGCTAGAGGACGCATCACATTCTTCAATGCCTCGGGTCGTTTGAACAGCTCGAAGGAGTGCACATATCCGATCACATTATCGATGTTGTCTTTATAAATCAGGATCTTGGAGAGGCCCGTTTCAACGAAACGTTTTCTCAGAACCTCAACACTTTCCTCGAGCGAAAGCGCTTCGATCTCGTTCCTTGGAACCATACACTCCCGCGCTTTGATCTTAGAGAAGTCGAGCGCATTCTGAAAGATCTGAAGCTCGTTTTCTAACTCGGATTCTTCATTGCCCGAAGAAGCGGCTTCTTTCACGTAGTGATCTAAATCTACCCGACCAAAGCTGTACTCAATCTCCTCAAAGTTGAAGCTGAAGATCTTCATGAAATAGGTGATCAGGACGAAAACTCCCCATACCAAAAGGAAGAGGGGATAGCAGATCAGAAGCACCGGAACAAGGAAAACTTCGAGTTTTCGATTCGGGTTGATCCGAAAGAGAATCTTAGGTAGGAATTCAGCGAAGATCAAGATGATGATGGTAGAGATGATCGTCTGAATGAGGAGAACGGTTATCTCAATTGAACTCCCTTCCGGTAAGAATTGGAAGGTTGTTCTGATTGGATCCTCCAACATTTTGGCCATGAAAATACCATAGACCACCAGGGCGATGTTGTTTCCGAGGAGTAGGGTAGAAATGAATTTCGACTGATGTCGGAGGAAGAAGCTGTAGATCTTGGCCGGAAATACTCCTAGCTTCTTATCCAGCTCGATCTTGAGCTTGTTGGATGAGACAAAAGCAATCTCCATTCCGCTGAAAAAAGCGGAAAGCACCAAGGAAGCCAGGATGGAGGTTAGTATCAGAATATAAGACGGGTCGTCCATAATGTGGGTCTAGCGGTAAGGGGCGATCAGGAATTAGGATCCTGATTCTGCTCAAAGCGCTTCCTCATATAGTAGCGAAGATAGGAAAGAGAAGCTGTGACCAACGCAACGATAATTCCGGTAAGCATATCGCCCATTTTCCATTCGCCAATGAAATATCGATAGATGGAGAATCCGAAGATGGCTGCAGCGACCACAAGCCAGAATTTTTCCATGAAGAGGTTGTACTTACGCATAAGTTAGGGGGTTGGGGATTCCGTTTGGGTGGAGTCTTCTTCGGTGTCGATAGTGATCCTTCCTTTAATATTCATGATCTCGTAGCTGGAGAAATCTTCCTTGGCCTCCAGACCGTCGCCATAGAGGATCTCGTTGGGAGTGGTGATCTTGACGAACTTGTCTGTGAAGATGCGACCCTCTTTTTCGTCCCATGACAACTCTTCCGTATTCAGCATCTTACCTTCTTTGTTCTTCAAGATGACACTATCCCTAGCGATCATTAAGTTGTCTTCAGGGTAGTTCGTAGCTCGATAGGCGGTCAGTTCAGATTCTACATTGCCGAAATAATCATACGATACCACTCGGATGCCTTTGGAAAATTTATCCATGGGCTTTTCTTGATTTGGATATCGCTCGATCATTCCAGCCTCAATGATGAAGCTTGTTCTTCCCGAATCTGTGTAGGTGATCCGAGAATCCTTTATCGTTTGGAGTGGCAAGGATTCGTGATTGCTCACTCGTTCCACTTCCTCCAAGTCATTGACACAGGCAGAAACAAACATCCCGATCACTAGCATGACCGGGATGAGAGTTCTTGTATGTGATATGATCGATTTCAAATCAATTGTCGCGGGTGCGAACCGTAGTGGTTCCACCTATCCAGCAATCAAAGGTATAGGTAGTTCCCTCATTGATCCCATGGAAGAAGCAATCTTCTTTCTTTGGGAACTGTGCCGAGTAGGTGTTGATCAGCTTCTGAGCGTCACCTGCTACAGAACCGTCAACCGCTTTTGCCTTTTGGAACATGTCCACTGCGGCCCAGAAAGCAGCACGACTTTCGCACTCGTTGCTTCCACAGTCCTTGCGCCCTTTGACGTAAGCATTACCGATGATGATGTAGGCTTCCCCGTTGTTTGGATTCATCGCCAACAATTGCTGAGCGAGTGCCTTTGCCTTGATGTAGTTGCCAAGGATCAATGCTGTATTAGCCGCTTTGGTAAGAGACTTGGTCTTCATGGCGTCATCTTCAGCTTGATCAGCACTATTCATGTAGTACTCATAGGCCTTAGACAAGTTGTCCTTCTTAGCGTAACCATTCGCAATAGCGTAGGCAGCGGTCGCATCAGGAGAGATCTTGAACAACGCTTCTGCTGCATCTAGGTACAACTGCTCCTCGGTGCAATCACGCTTTTCCAAGGCCTTCAAGATCTTTCTTAAAAGGGCCTCATCAGAAGGGTTTGCCTCAAACTTAGGAGTGAAATTATCGATCAAGTCAGGGCAGTCTGCTACCGTAACGAACATCTTATTGATATTGGCCAAAGCAGTGCTATAAGCAGTTTTCATTCGCTCATCGCTTTGGTTGGCGATGTTGTAATCCACTGCATCACTCAACTTGTCATATACTTCGATAAGCAAGGCCTTGTCGGTCTGCTTCTTTCGGTACATGTCATACGCTGCCTTGTAGCAGTAGATGCTCGCTCCGGCTTCCATCTCATTGCCTTGAAGTTCGAATGACTTATCCAACGTCTCGAACGCAGGCTTCGGGTCATCTAAATATTTCAGCATGTCAGATCCCTTTCGGCCCAACACATAACCTTCCTTTCCAAAATGCTCGATGCGCTGATCATATGCCCAGAACAAGGTGTCGATCAAGCGACTCTTTCGCTCTGCATTCTCCTCGATATCGATCAACTCGCTGACCAACTTGATTCCATTGATCCACAAAGACTCAGTAGATTTAGGGCAAATGGATGCTGCTTTGGTCCAGCCTGGATAGGCATCCTTGAAGTTGTCTTGCTTGAAGTATTCGATGTAGAGCGACAGGTTCTGAACGCATGCCATGCTATCCTCTTCGTTGGCGGTGTAAGTGCGGAGTTGGGCTTGTGCCAATTGTCCAAAGCCTACCACGGCCATCATTATCATCACTATTCGTTTCATTTCTCGCTATTTAGTATCAGTCATATTTTCTTTTAGCAAACCATCTGTCGAACTGGTTTGGTGTCAGCGTCATTCCTAAATGAACATTGAAGAAGTTCTCTGTCACCGGAAGACCGCTACCACCTCTTCTTGCATATTCGATGCCAATGTTAAACATGGACGACGACCTTGAGGCAATGACGGGAATTCCGAGTCCAACGGCAATTCCGACACGTGAGGGGCGAATTCCATTCACATTCAAACGGGTCTGTTCAAAGCTCAAGCCCGCTCGATAACGAATGATCTTGCTCAATTGTTTATAGGATGTTGGGTCAGGTGTGTATTCTACTCCCGAAGAGACCCGAAGCTGATCGTTCAATCCGGCATTGACACCATCGACTTCCAGCTGAGTCCACTGAGTCATGCTAAGGTCTAGTCCGATATTGACCCGGTTATCGTATGTAAAGCCAAGTCCTCCGCCATAACTTGTCGGTGCAATAGAGGGTTCTTCAGATTCCCTGAAGTCTATGGTGTCGATAAAGCTAGGAGCTACGTAATCACCGGCAAAACTGAAGGTGAACGACTGCGAATTGGTGTTCAGTGTCTTTCCCGGTTGAAAGAAGCCCCCTACAGAAACACTTCCATAGGTCTTTTTACTCCCTTCTTCCTTCATTATGATCTTTCTGGTGTACAACAGTCCAAATCGGTAGTCGAACGCACTCATCTCGTTGCGTTCTTCTCTGAAGATGTTGGATCCGGTAAAATTGGTAGATGAGTCCACCATCGTAATGCGATTGCGGTAGATTGAGCCGAATACATAGGATCCGACCGCGCCGATGGTCAAGGTGTTTACTCGACCAGAGTCAGCCAACAGGTCAAAGCCGGCTCCAAAAAAGGCGGTGTTTATCCCCCCTTCGCCAATGAATCGATAGGTGACGTCTTCGAACTCCGGGTGTTGCACCGCTGTGGCTACGTCATACCCTTGGCGGGAATATGGCTTAAGTCCAAAGCCGAACGCTGAACGACGTTTCTTTTTATTGTCATTGATGAGAGGGAAGGCGAAGGAGAAGTTCTCAATAGAAACCAAGTTGTTGGTCTGAGTGACGCCATTAGAGCTCAGCGACAGCACTTCATTTTTGAAGTCAAAATTGAAGGTAGGTCTCGAAGCGTAGGCCAAATTCGCCGGATTGGTCACGTTCACGTTGTGCGTGCTGAGAACGGCTAGGTTGGTGTGAGCCATACCCACTTGAGCGCTCAGTGGAGCATAGACGGGGTCGCCTATCCCGTAGATCGAGTAAGGAGAAAGCGTGTTGGTCTGTGCGCGAAGAGAGCATACAGAGATCACCAGCGAAAAGAAAATGATCGCTCGCCTCATGCGTGAGTTTCGTTGTAAAGCAGGATGGCCTGAATTCCTTCCATCACCAAATTTGGGGCTGCAAAAATGGGATTTTCAATGTGTTGCTCAAAGGAGGATGTGTCTCCGCCTGTTAAAATTACCTTAAGGTTTGGGCTATTCTTCCTGAAATGACGGATGATTCCATTGATTTCGGCAATACTGCCCCAAAAGCTTCCAAACCGCATAGAGCCTGGCGTGTCGAGACCAATTTCAGGTGATTTCGAGAGTGTCACCTCAGGTAAACGCTCCGTGAAATGATGCATTGCCTTTAGACGCATTTGGTATCCCGGTGAAATCCCTCCGCCCTGATGAAGGCCTCCGGCTTGAACGAGGTCATAGGTGATGCACGTTCCGGCATCGACGATCAGGACGTCGTCGTTTGGAAATCGAGTATATCCGGCTACTGCCCCACATTTGCGGTCCATGCCGAGGGTTTCCGGCGTCGTGTAAGCAGATTCGATGGGAATACGAGTGGAAGGAGTGATCTCGATGACGTTAAAGTCCTTTTGGAGTTCGAGCAACAGATCCTGCGCCGATCCTCCCACCGACGATAATCCGACGGTTGAGATAGGTTGATCGTCCAAAAAAACCTTGATCTGTGAAAGAGAAGGTATGCCTAAGAAGGATTCAGCACGCTTGAGTTCCATCCCTTCGAACAGTCCGACCTTAGAGCGGGTGTTACCGATATCCAACACGAGGTTCAATTTCGTTGCAATTAAATGTTGGTGATTTTGATAAATTTCTACTTTTGCCGCCCTGTTCTTCGGAACGAATCTACGATTTATAAGAGTAGCGGCTGGTGCGGTAGCTCAGTTGGTAGAGCAACGGACTGAAAATCCGGTGTCAGGGTTCGACTCCTCCCGCACCACTTCCAAAGGCGATCCCTTCGTCGCCTTTTCGTGCTAAGCGTGAGTGAGTCTCACCGCCATCGCACCAGCGGCCAGGCTCTATCTCGCTCGAGTGTCCACTGGACACTCGCCGTCTCCCGCACCACTTTCTTCTTGATCATATTCTCTTTAGGACAGAGGAACGGAAATGAAAAAAGGCCCAAAAGAGGGCCTTCTCAAAATTGTTGGTCGAGTTTCTTAATCACAAAGCTCGTCAGACTCCACCGCCACGGCTATTGCCACATTGGGGAGAGCCAGAATCGTGAACGAAAGGTTGCTTCCGACGTACGAAGAGAAACCGCTAAACTGTCCTGGATCTGGTTTGCTCTGGAGTGGGGTTCCATAAGCTTGCGCCATGACTGGGTTATTGATACTCTGTAGAGACCAACCCGAATTTAGCGTGATCGTGACGGTGCGATAACCTCCGCTTGCTGCGGAAAGAGATATGCTCCCAGCTTGGTCGCCGTTGTCTGCTAAAAGCGAATACGTAGAGTTTAGGGTATATTGGATCGTAGCTGCTCCATTGGCCCAAGCCGTATCTACGCCCGAGCAATCTTCTTCGCATTCTTCGGTTGTGAATTAAAAATACATGGCTCCGGATTTTCCACTGGTGCTTTCGCCGTCAGCCCAAGCGCCTTCGTCCTTGTCGTTCTTGCTTACCTCGGCAAATGCGGAAACAACGACAGTTTCGTCTAAGGATGAAAGTGCAAGTGCCACGGTGTATGATGTCTCTCCTGAAAGGGATGTTTTGATCGGGTATTGTCCAAGTTTAGGGTTCCCGGCCTTATTGAGAGGTAGGTCCTCAATATCTCCCACAAAGAGTTTAATGTCATCCAGACCCCATCCTCCTGTGGTTTCGTAAGTAACATAAAGAGAATCTTCGTCATTCGCTACGCTCACCGCGCCGGCAACCGTGTTCTTTCCTGCGATCAATTCGGTTTCGTAAACATCCGAACAATACTCTCCAGAGCTGTAGAGGATCACCTCCGAATCAAGGATAGCCGAATCCAATGGTTGTTTCTCACAAGAAAACAGACCTAGCGAAATAATGGCTAATGCCGGAAGAAGGCGTTTTGTTTTTAAGCTTGACATATGCCTAATCTAGTTGCTTTCAAAAGTCTAAACGTGGGTATACGGGATACTTATTCAAAGGTTACAGTTAGTTTCCATTTCTACCCATCTAATTGGCTATTTCTTCACTTTCAAGGAAGTACCTTTGGCGCATGGACCGAATACCCAAAGTCCTTGTCCTTCTTTATGTGCTGCTAGGTTATGTGGTAGTTCAGTTTGTTTGGTGGGGATACTCTATCTATTCTCTCAATGCGGCTTTGATCACCGATACTCGAACAGATGAATTGGTGAATCCGGAGCAAGCAGATGAGTTGAGTGGAAAGGTGTGGATGATCTTAGGAGAGGGCTCGGTTTTCTTAGGCCTTTTGTTGATCGGTGCTTTCTACATCCGCAGGATGATCTTGAGAGAGCATAAGCTGGCCAAACAAGAAAGGAACTTTTTGTTGGCCACAACCCATGAGTTCAATTCTCCAATTGCCGCGGTCAAGCTGAATCTTCAGACCTTGAATAAGAGGAGTATGGAGGGTGAACAGAAGCAGAAGGTGATCGATGGCGCTTTGTCTTCTGTTCAGCGCCTTGAGCTTTTGGTGACCAATCTCCTTATGGCTTCGAGGCTTGATGCGGGTAAATTGGAACTACTGAAAGAAGAAGTTTCATTGCACGGACGCATTGGGATCTTGCTTGAACGGTATAGAACATTGTCAGAGAATGCTGGTTGCAAATTGTTGTCAGAAGTTCCGGAGGGTCTTACTCTGAACGTAGATCTCAATGCATTTGACACGATCTTCGGAAATCTAATCGAGAATGCGATCAAGTACGGTCCGGAATCAACCATCCTGATCAAAGCCAGCGAAAACGAAGGTCGCTTGATCATACACGTGACGGATGGTGGGAAAGGAGTGCCGGATGATGAGAAAGAGAGCATCTTCAAGAAATTCTATCGTTCGGAAAATGAGGAGACTCGCACGCAAAAAGGCAGCGGTCTTGGTCTTTACCTTGTCAAAGAATTGGTACACCTTCATCGCGGTGAAATTCGTGTAGAAGATGCCACGCCACGAGGGGCTTCTTTTGTGGTTGAATTAAAAACAGAATAGTCAGATGGGAAAGAAAGCAGCATTGATCATTTTAGACGGCTGGGGAATCGGAGACGAAACTAAAGCGGATGCGGTGGCTTCTGCGCGCACACCCTTTTTTGACGACTTGATGAAGTCACAACCACATAGCGTTTTGAAGACGTTTGGTGAAAATGTCGGTCTTCCAGAAGGTCAAATGGGAAACAGCGAAGTCGGTCACTTGAATATCGGAGCCGGGCGCATCGTGTATCAGGATCTTGTGAAGGTCAACCGTGCTGTTCGGTCTGGAGAATTGGCTAACAATGCCGTATTGCGTGGGGCGATCGAAAAAGCTAAGCAGCTTGGTGTTTCCCTTCACCTGATGGGTTTGGTGAGTGAGGGTGGTGTTCATTCCCACCAGGATCACCTACATGCACTCATCGACATCGTCGAAGACGTGGGTGTGGAGCATTCCTATGTCCATGCCTTTACTGATGGTCGAGATACTCAGCCAAAGAATGCAGCTGATTGCATCAAGAACCTTCAGGATCATTTGAAGGGAAAGAGCACGAAGTTGGTGTCTATGATCGGCAGGTACTATGCCATGGATAGAGATAAGCGCTGGGAGAGGATAAAAGCAGCTTATGATCTTCTTGTGAATGGTGTGGGTGAACCGACGGAGGATTTTCAAGATCGTTGTTTCGAGCTCTATGATGAGAATATTACGGATGAGTTCTTCACGGCCCAGATTATTCCTTCTAGGGAGGGTAGGATCAAAGCAACCGATGTGGTGATTTGCTTCAACTTCAGAACGGATCGATGTCGTCAGATCACAACAGCTCTCACCCAGGAGAATTTCCCGGACTGGAATATGCGAACTCTCCCGTTGCACTACGTCACCATGACGCGTTATGATGAGAAATTCAAGGATGTTCACGTCATTTTCGAGAAGGATAACCTGAAGTATACGATGGGGGAAGTGCTTGAGCAGCACAAGATGACGCAGTTACGCATTGCAGAGACCGAGAAGTATCCTCATGTGACCTTCTTCTTTTCAGGGGGAAGGGAACACGAGTTCGAAGGCGAATCGAGGATAATGGTGAATTCACCCAAGGTGGCCACGTACGATCTGCAGCCAGAGATGAGTGCCCCTGAAGTGACCAAGAAAGTGATCCAATCGATGGAGAACGCTCATCCTGATTTTGTCTGCCTGAATTTTGCGAATCCTGATATGGTGGGTCATACCGGAGTGTACGATGCGATCATCAAGGCAGTGGAGACCACGGATGATTGTCTGCGCCAAGTGGTGGAAGCAGGTAGGGCTCAAGGCTATCAATTCATCATCATTGCCGACCATGGAAATGCTGATATAGCATTCGAGGCTAATGGAACTCCTCATACCGCTCATACAACGAATCCCGTGCCGTGCATTTTGCTCTCAGATAGCGTTTCTGAAGTCAAGGATGGTATTCTTGCTGACGTTGCGCCCAGCTTGCTCGATTTGCTTGGATTGGAGCAGCCTATGGAGATGACCGGAAAGTCATTGATCTAACCAGAATACAAGAAATATCGATCAAAAAAAAAGGCCCTGAAATCTCAGGGCCTTTTTTGATCTATGTCGTCGAGAATTACTCGATGATGATCTTCTCAAAAGAAGTAGCAGTCTCGCTAGAAACCTTCATCACGTAAACTCCAGCAGCAAGACCATTAAGGTCGATGCTCTTGGTGGTTCCGTTAGTGATGTTGAAAGCGTCAGTGAAGATGATATCACCTTTCACAGACTGGATCTCAAGGTTCACACGCTCAGACTTCAAAGCGTCGAATGCGATGTTGAATTGACCGTTGTTCGGGTTAGGAAGAGCAGTGAAATCAAATCCATTCTTTTCGATGTCGCTTACAGCGAGGTTACAGAAGATGCTTCCGTTCTCTACGTTGATAGCAGCAGTCTTAGTACAGAAGTTAGCGTCAGTAACAGTCAATACATACTGTCCTTCAGCGTCAACTGTGATGTCCTCATCAGTTGATCCTGTGCTCCACTCGTAGCTGTAAGGCTCTTCACCGTTGAATACCGTTACGTCGATATCAGCAGTGTAATCACCCAAGTTACAAGTGATGGTAGAGTCAACGATGATGTCAGTACCTGCACAGATGTCCTGAGACCAAGTCTCAACGAAGATCAATGGATTGATGTCTGTCCAACCATCGATAACGCCATCGCTGTCAAAATCCAACCAAGTAGCGATCACAGTAGGGGCTGGACTAGAAGCGGTACGAATCGTTCCGGAAGAACGCTTGTAACCGATCAAGTATTGTCCAGCAGGAACTGCAACAGGGTCGTCGAAAGCCACGCGGATCAAGTTTGGAGAAGAAGTTGGAACTGAAGTGATGTACTCACTTGAAGTCATCACACGGAACTTAGGAGCTCCAACAGGGGTACCCAATTGAATGTTTGATGAGTCAGTTTCCCAATCAGCTTCCCAGATACCTACTTCAACAACAGCTCCGTCGTCAGATGCGAAAGTTGAAGAAGAGTAGATTCCGATCTCGATCGCTGTAACTGTATCGTCAGTAACGAAATCATACAGAGAGAAGATAGAGTGAGAACCGCTTGACCAAGACCAAGCATTGTCAGCAGTACCATCACCCCAAGACCATGTGCGGTCAGTTACTTCGAACTCTCTGGTAACAGAGTTGTCGCCAGGGAAGTCGTCAGCTGAATCCAATGTTACTTCAAGGTCAACAGTGTATAATCCAACAGCAGAAGGAGTAAATGCATCTGAAACGTTGATTGAGTCAACTGCTCCGAACGTGCTGTAAGTAGCACCTGTGCTGCTTGAGCTGAAAGTTCCAGATCCAGTAACGCTAGCATTCAATTGAACTCCAGAAGCGGTTCCATCAGACAAGTTCTCGATCAAAGCACCGAACTTCAAGTTTGTAGCAGACGCTTGAGACTGAGGAAACAATGGGTAGAAGTTAGAGAAGAGCGTCTTCTTGTTACCTACACCAGCTCCTTTGAAGTAAGTGTCAGAAACAGAAATGTCGAAGTCAGAGGCTCCTGTAACCTTAACGTCATCGATCTGCCAGAAGTAGTATCCGGTTGGAGTAGCGTTGTTACGTCCGTTGAAAACGAAACGCACCTTCAAGGTAGAAGAACCAGCAGCTGTTTCAGAAATGTTCAAACGAACCACTTCATCGGCAGGCCCTGCATCATTCACATCGTGAAAATCAGAAGCATTGTAAACGGTGTCAGCGATTGCGAAGTTGTCAGTAGAGATGATCACCCATCCATTCGCGTCGTACTGACGGTAATATGAGTGGAAACTAAGGAGTACTCCGTTCTCAGCTGAACAATCGATCTCAGGAGAGGTGAGCGCAGCGTCGTGTGGAGCCGGGAAAGGTCCCAATCCGAAATTGCCAGCAGTACCACCATTGTCATAATAATCAGAATCGAAGATCATGAAACCGTTGCTTGGAGTAGCTGATTCGATAACTCCAGATCCTCCTGCATAAGCACCCTGAGAACCAGTAGCAACACTAGGAGTAGTGTTAGGGCCACGCCATTCCCAAACGGCAGCGCTGGAGTTCTGTGAAGCATTTGTCCACTGAGCTGTACTGTCGTTGAAATCCGAATAGAAGAGGATCGGACCTTCTTCCTCGGTCAAAGGGGAAGGCTGTCCTTCGTTGATGTAAACTGGCGCGCTACCTGGCGTCAGGGTCATGTCAGTCTCAGCTGGAGCCTGCACCTTCTTGTAAGAAGACTGCGCAAAAACAGAAGCTGAAGCCAACAGAGTACTTAAGAGTAAAAATCTGTACTTCATGTTTTGAGATTTAAATTCGATTTAATTGACGGGTACAATTATTAATTGTTCTTTAACCCACAAGACACCAAAAATAATAGTTGAGTTTGTCTTTATCAGTGGAAAACCGAGAATCTTTGACTTGTCGAGCCACTTGGAGTGATGATTCGAATCAAGAAAATACCAGAACTTAACCCGTTCATCTTCAGCTCTTGGCTGTTTTGAAGAGTTCCTTGTGATTCGACCAATAGTTCCCCTGTTAGGCTGAAGACTCGTATCCTTTCGATAGGTTGGTTTGTTCGCAGGTGAAGTGTTTCCCCTTCCTTCAGTGGATTTGGAAAGAGTTCAACTTTAGGTTCGAGCCGTTGGAATCGTGGCGAAATTCCTGTTGGACCGTTCTCTAAAAAGTAATCGAGGGTCTTGGAGCAACCCAATTGATCAGAAGCAACAAGGTAATAAGGGCCAGTAGGTACGTTGATCAAGTCCTTGCCAGGAATGCTGTCATTCCAGAGGAAGTTTAACGGGGGTATACCACCGATGGCTTCGATGTAGATCTGATTCTCATCCTTAAAGTTCTCAATCGTGTCCCAGAAGATGGTGTCAATTGAAATGTTGAATGCTACACCGTCTTGGATGTGAATGCTGTCTGAATAGGTACATCCGTTGTCATCCGTGATGCTATAGAAATAGGTTCCAGCCATCAGGTTTTGATGTTCAGAACCTTGAAAACCGGTAGACCATTCATATGAATAGGGCAAAGCACCGCCGTTTACAATCAGCTCTGCTATACCTTGACTGTCTCCGGCACAATAATTTCCTCTGTCATTCACATCGATGGTGATCGGTGTGGCTTCATCGTCAACTATCACGGAAGTAAACGACCTGCATCCGGAAGCGTCACTGACGGATAAATAATACACCCCGGCGTCTAATCCAGTGATGTCCGCGTTGGTGTCGCCATTACTCCATGCAAAATCGTAAGGGGCCGTTCCTCCTGAAATCGAGGTTTCGATCGTGCCGTCCTGGGTTCCATAACACTGGATCGGACTTGCTTGATCGATCACGATTGAAGGACTATTGTTGTCGTTGATGAAGGCGCGACCCGTAGTTTGACATCCCAGTGAGTCTGTAAGGGTCACGTCGTAAACACCTGCCTTCAAACTATCGATGATCGTCGTAGAGTCGCCAATGCTCCAGCTGTATTGAAAAGGACCCGTTCCGAAAGGAATGATCTCGGCAACTCCATTGGAGTCAAGGCAGTCGGAATTCGTAACTGAGAAGGCGATACCGATGTCTTCCGTGCCACCTACGGTGACTTGGGTGCTGCCCGTACAGCCGTTTTCGTCTGTCAATTCGATGGAGTAGCTTCCAAGGGAAAGGCCATTTTCATTGGCCGATTGTGTGCTTCCGTTCCAAAGAATGGTGAAGGGGGCATTTCCTCCCTGAATATTCAGATCAATGGCTCCTGAAGAACGTCCGCACGTGTCGAGCGTAACGATTGGATCAAACTGGATCGTGTCTGCCGCTTTGATCTCAAAATTCACTTCATAGATGCAATTCAGATCGTCGGTTACAAATAGATCGTAAAAGCCAGGTGCAAGATCGTCTAAGTCACTCACGTTGCCTGCGCCATTCGACCAGTTGTAAATGAATGGAGGGTTTGCATCAATCACTGAGGTTGAGATCGAACCATCTTCGGCCCCTACGCAGCTCTCATCTGAAACGCTATACTGGATATGCCCTGGACATTGCTCGTTGATCGGTGCAAGGACTGCTTCTATCAAAGGAAAGAAGGGGAACGAGGTCCAGCCTCCCGGAGCTTCACGCGTTAAGCTGTTTCGGTCTATGGCCTCCACGCTGGTACTTACTCCAATGACCAAGCGCTCTGCGCCGGCTTCCTTTTCAATGGCTAGCAATTGTCGACCAGGATGGATAGGGATATTGAGCGGAATCCGCATCGACTTACCGATGTCGTTGGCCGTGACAGTGATCGGCGAAGAACTATAGCTAGAAGAGGTCAAGGTGTCGTAGTGAAAGATCTTGAACCGCATCCTGGCTCCTACTTCAGTGGAAGGGTGAATGCGAACCTTGATGGCCCTCAACGTGTCCCTTACGAAGAATTCGAACCCGGCCCCATATCGATCCCCTTGGTTCTCTAGCCAAATTCCTGCCGTGTTCTTTTTGGTGATAGCGGTGCGCGAATAGACTGTGTCTGCTACCCCTAAGGCCGTGTTATAGGTGTTGTCAGAGAGATCCAGATCCGTGGAGTCCGTGATAAGATTTCCGCTCAAGGAATAGCTGCCTACCAAGTAAGGTGTGAACCTTTCACGGGCATCGAAGCTGATCGTGCTTGATTGCCTTGCGCTCATGGACCAACTGGCCGAAGTGTCGCTCCAAGATAAAGGGCCGTTGCTCTCCATCGCCAGCTTGGCGTTCTTCCTTTGCGACGATTCGTTGACGACGCGAATTCCGAATTGGAGTCGAGCCGAGCGTGCCTGAGAGAGTGGCATGCTGTGATACAGCTGACCGCTACCTTCCTTGTTTCCTTGAACGGTATAAAGCTGCTCCAATGCAAAACGATCAGCCTGACTCTTATATAAATAGACATCGTCAAGGGCTAGGCCTGAGGCATAGTTCCCTTGGTCGTTGTACCGAAATCGAAACTGAAAACCTTCATCCAAGAAGCCATTCGGAATGCTCAATTGGTAAGTCTTCCATGAAGCTCCTGAGGGGATCGTGTCCACTGCAGTCCACGGAAGATTCGTGGTTCGGATCTCTACCGAAGCGATTTGTCCGGCACTTCCATCTTGGTAGGCGCTGAACCGCAGCACCACGCGACCGGCACCCTTTAAATTGATCGCCGGACCGATTAGAAGGTCCTCGGATTTGTCGCAATTGCATACGTCGTCATTCGTCAGGGCGAAGATCCCGTGAAGAGGTACGTTCCAAAAACCGTTTTCATTGGTCTGCCCTGCAGCGGTACCAGCCGTACCTGCTTGGAAGCCTGCGTCGCCAATGCCGGAGGTCGACCATTCTTGGGGTAATCCTGATATTGGCGCGTTCTCAAATCCCTCGTAGAAGATCACCTCGTCAGACAGATCATCGTCGTAGCGATCTTCCTGAAATGGAATCGGACGCACCTCTCCCAGCTCGATGCGTTGAGCAAAGAGCATCGCCGGAAAAAGCAATAGACAGGAGAGTAAGGTGTGCTTCATACGAGAAATTCGACCAAAAGTAACGAAGATGAAGCGTATAAATTATCTACTCTTCTTCTTCGATGGCCATGGCCGGATGCTGGTCGTATTCTTCCAACGGAGGACATGTACAGATCAAGTTTCGGTCTCCGTGTGCATCGTAGATACGTGAAACAGGAACCCAGTACTTGCTCTCAGCGATCCAAGGCAGTGGGTAGGCCGCTTTACTGCGAGGATACACGAATGGCCACTCGTCTGCTGTAACCACTTCAGCGGTGTGAGGTGCATTACGCAATACGCTGGTCTCGGCCAGAGAATCACCACGCTCAATCGCCTCGATCTCGTGTCGGATCTCGATCAATGCCTCGGCAAAGCGATCCAATTCCTTCTTCGATTCACTCTCCGTGGGCTCTACCATCAAGGTGCCGGCAACAGGGAAAGAAACGGTAGGTGCATGATATCCATAGTCGATCAATCGTTTCGCGATGTCGGTTACTTCAATCTGGGCAGTACGCTTGAATGGACGGCAATCCAAGATCATCTCGTGTGCTACGCGACCATTTCCTCCGGTGTAGAGCACAGGGTAGTGATCTTCCAAACGTGCTTTGAGGTAGTTGGCATTCAGCATGGCAAACTTGGTCGCTTCTGTCATACCCTCTCCACCAAGCATCTTGATATAGCCGTAGGAGATCAACAGGATCAATGCGCTACCAAATGGAGCGCTGGAAACCGGTCCGATACCTTGCTCACCACCTGTCTTGAAGAGTGGGTGGGTAGGTAGGAAAGGAGTAAGATGCTTAGCTACTCCGATCGGTCCTACACCAGGCCCTCCACCACCGTGAGGGATTGCAGAAGGTCTTGTGCAAGTTCAAGTGACAAACGTCTGCGCTGATCATACCCGGATTGGTCAAGCCAACCTGAGCGTTCATATTCGCACCGTCCATATACACTTGACCGCCATTGTCATGTACGATCTTGGTGATCTCCATGATCGACTCTTCGAAAACTCCGTGAGTAGATGGATAGGTGACCATCAAAGCACACAATTCGTCGGAGTACTTCTCGGCCTTTGCCTTCAAGTCCTCCACGTCGATGTTTCCTTCGTCGTCGCATTTGACCACAACAACCTCGAGCCCTGCCACGACAGCAGAAGCCGGATTCGTTCCGTGTGCTGATGACGGAATTAAGACTTTGGTTCGATTTGGATGACCATTGGCTTCGTGATAGGCACGGATGACCATGAGTCCGGCATACTCACCTTGGGCTCCAGAGTTTGGCTGGAAAGAAAGACTATCGAATCCAGTCGCAATGCTCAAGGATCGATTGAGTTCTTCGATCATCGTCAGGTAGCCTTTCGCTTGGTCAGCCGGAACAAAAGGGTGCAGATTCGCAAACCTCGGGTTAGAGATCGGGTAGAGCTCCGTTGCAGCATTGAGCTTCATCGTGCAACTTCCCAAAGAGATCATGGAGCGAGTCAACGAAATGTCCTTATTCTCCAGCTGCTTGATGTAGCGCATCATGTCCGTTTCGCTTTGTAAGGCGTTGAAGATCGGATGCTCTAGGAAGGGGGTAGAACGCTGAAGGTGAACCGGAACAGCCACTTGTCCATTTTCGGCAGTCAGCTTACCCTCTTTATCAGCCACTTTGCTGAAAATGTCGATCACCGCCTCTAGATCTTGTTCTTGCGTGCTTTCATCCACGCTGATGCTGATCGTTCCGTTGGTGTGATAGGCAAAGTTGGTATCGTGCTCCAAAGCGACCTTGCGTACCTTTTCCAAGTCGCTGCCTTCGATGCAGATCGTATCGAAGTAGGCATCGTGACGCATCTTGAAACCTAGCTTTTCGATTGAGCTTGCGAGTCGTTTTGCTTTCTGTGCCGTTTCTTCTGCGATGGCCTTCAGACGAATAGGTCCGTGGTAAACTGCGTACATGGAAGCCATGATTGCCAATAGCGCTTGAGCGGTGCAGATATTGCTGGTCGCTTTGTCGCGTCGGATGTGCTGCTCGCGCGTTTGAAGTGCCATGCGTAGGGCAGGCTTATTGTCGCGGTCGATAGAAACACCGATGATTCGTCCGGGAATATTTCGTTTGTAATCGTCTTTAGTAGCGAAGAATCCGGCGTGAGGTCCACCAAATCCCATAGGAACCCCGAAGCGTTGAGTACTTCCCACTACCACGTCAGCTCCCCATTCTCCGGGAGGCTTCATGAGGCAAAGCGCCAATAGGTCAGAGGCTACAACCGTCTTGATGCCCAATTCTTCCACTTGAGCCATCAGCGGAGAGTAGTCGCTGATCAAACCTTCTTTGTTGGGAGACTGCAGGAGCACTCCGAAGAAAGATTCGTCCAAATTGATGTTGTCGATGCTATCGACGATGACCTCGATACCTACGGCTTCAGCCTTTGCCTTTACTACCGCTACGGTTTGAGTAAAGCATAGTTCGTCAATGAACAATTTGTACACGTTCGCCTTCTGCTGCTCTCTGGAACGTGAATGGAAGAGCATCATCACCGCCTCAGCAGCGGCTGTGCCTTCATCCAAAAGACTCGCATTCGCGATCTCTAATCCAGTCAGGTCGGAGATGACCGTTTGGAAATTGAGAAGCCCTTCCAGTCTACCTTGAGAGATCTCGGCTTGGTAGGGTGTGTATGCGGTGTACCATCCCGGATTCTCAAGGATGTTACGCTTAATCACGGAAGGAGTAATAGTGCCGTAATAACCTTGACCGATAAAGTTGCGGTTGAGCTTATTCATGTGGCCCAACTCGTCTGCATGCTGCAAAAATTCGTACTCACTGATACCGTCTTCCAGGTTCAGTCCACCCTTCATACGGATCGACTTTGGAACCGTCTCGTCAATGAGTTGGTCGATGGATTTTACACCAATGGTCTCGAGCATGCTTTGTATCTCCTCGCGACGAGGACCAATGTGGCGCAATTGAAAAGAATCGTGTCTGGTCATTTCTTCTTAATAAAAGGGCTGCAAATATACTTTGCAGCAGTTGCATTTTCGGTATGCTTAAACATGATATCGCTCCCTTGGTTTGAAGCATCGTTGGGTTTATTTTATCATGTTTGCATCATGATCCGGCTATCCCTGTCTTTTTTACTGCTCTTTGGGATCGTTCTGAGCACTTCAGCTCAAGAGCAGCCGAGCATTCTTTTGATGTCAGGTAAGGTCCTCAGCGGTGAGGTTACCGGTCAGGATAGCCTTTACGTTTACTACGATCTCCACAAGCGCAACGGGAAGAAGAAGCCTGCCAAGCTCGACCTCGAAAGGGTGTTTTCGGTCACCGCGCAAGATGGTTCCGAACAAGTGATTTATGTAATGGATACGGCCATTGGGAATTACTTCAGCGTGGATGAGATGAGGTTGTACATCAAAGGAGAACAAGATGCGATCAGCTACTACCTAGGAAACTGGACGATCCTCTTAGGCTTACCTCTTATGGCGGGCTTGGGTTATGTCATCCCTCCTTCGGTGTTTTCGTTTTCCGTACCCTTTGTCTATTTGGTAGGTACAGGTCTTCCGCGTTATCGAATTCCTCGGGATAAGGTGGATCACCCTGAGTTGGTCACTGAACCGGCGTATGTGTTAGGCTTTGAACGAGCAGCACGAAATAAGCGCTTGTTCAAGTCGCTGGCTACCGGACTCATTGGAACTTCACTAGGGTTTGCTTTAAAAGAACTACCGATCACTGAATGATGGTGCTCTTCAGGGGCTGGGTATATTCCAATCTTTTCGTGGCGATGGTACTGGCGAGCTTGACGGTGAGTGCCTATGCTGTAGTGCCCGATCTTGAGTTTCAATGGTATGTTCCACTCAGTGTGTTTCTCGGAAGCTTTGTCCTATACACGTTTCATCGACTCTATCGTATCGATATTATCCCAAAAGAGCAACTCGGCGAACGTCATCGATGGGTATTGAAGCGAGCTGACCTGATGAAGGTAGCGATGAGTGTGGCTGTATTCCTGTTGATGATCATTCTTCCGAATTTTCAGGCCGACACGGTTGTTTGGCTAGTGCCGGCAGGCATCGTCTCGGCGGGATACACGATCCCGATCTTGCCTACGCAGCATGGATGGCAGCGATTTCGGGACATTCCACTCACCAAGCCCTTGATCATTTCATTGGTGGTAACCTATTTGACGCTTGCTTATCCCTTGTTCGAGCAATTTGGAATTCGAGCCGTGGCTGACCCGATCTTCTTCCAATTGTTTGTAGAGCGGCTCCTGTTTCTTATGGTGGTGACTATTCCTTTTGACATGCGTGATATCGTCAACGATCAGGATGCTGGCATTCAAACCTTGGGTACCCGATTCGGTTTTGACCGAGCGAAGGGTATCGGAGTGATCGTCGGAGTTGCGTGGTTTGCTTCTGTGGCTATGCAGCTGCTTGTTTTGGAATGGTCGCTTGAGAAGATCATCTCCGCCGCAATTATTCTTGGTTTTGTCGCACTAGGCTATTCCACCATGAAGGAAAGTTGGAAGGATCTGCAATACATCTTTGTGTTTGAAGGCCTCATCCTCGTCCATTCCGGTGTTCACACCCTTGCTTCCGTGCTCCAGACCGTTCCTTGAAGCCATCCATTTGATCGGTAAATCGCGGTCTCAAGGTGGAGTCCTGTCTGCTTCGCGAGTGAGTGAAAAGGAGGGAGCGCTCGTCCTGGAATGGAGGTCGTCATTCGGAAGAAGAAGTAGAGTACTTGAATGAAGGCTTCCTTGATCCAACTCTTTTGATAGCCTGTGCCGGCCTCTTGATTGAAGTCAATCACCACTACCTTCCCATTCGGTGACAAATGCTTTTTGGCTCGTTCGAGCAACTCGATCACCCCATCCTCAGTGTAGCAGTCGAGTACGAAGGGGAATAGGATATAGTCATATTGAGCCCCCTCTGATCTGAACGCATTCTTGGTGAATTGGACAGAGGACATTTGCTCAGGAGAAAGCCGCTCCTTGGTTTTGTTTACCATAGCTTCTGACCATTCGGCGTTGGTGAAAGCGTTCCCTAGTCGAAAGTCAAGGGCTTGTTTCAAGATCAATCCTGATCCGCCGCCGATGATAGCTACTCGTTCTTTTGGTTCGAGCGATGAAAGTGTTTCTTGCTGCAGTAATTCGATCGAACGACCAAAGGTCAACTCGACGATTCTATCGTAAACCGGGGCTAAGCGATCAAAGCCGCGACCGATCTTCTCAGATAGTGGCTTACTAGGCATAAGCCCGATCCAGGGCGTTGATCATGGCCGCAGCCGCTTTGTCTAGATCATCTTCTGTATGGGCCGCTGAAACGAATCCCACTTCATAACTAGAAGGACCAATATAAACGCCTTGTTCAAGCAGGGCGTCGAAGAAGACCTTGAAACGTTCTCCGCTTTGCGGGTCGATCTCGTCAGCATTTCGTACACGGTTCTTGTTGCTGAACGACATCCAGAAGATCGAAGCGATGTGGAACATGTGGAAAGGATAGCCCTTTTCGTCGGCATGTTGCTGAACCTGGTTCACTAAGTGATTGGTCTTCTTTTCTAGGTCCTCGTAGAAGCCGGGTTTCAAGCATTGTTCCAACTGTGCAATACCCGCTGCCATGGCTACAGGATTGCCACTCAAGGTGCCAGCCTGATAAACCGGTCCGTCAGGAGCGATGTGATCCATGACTTCCGCTTTGGCTCCGTAGGCACCTACGGGAAAACCTCCCCCGATGATCTTTCCGAAGGCGATCATGTCAGGTTGGATGCCGAAATAGCCGCTCGCTCCTTCAAAGGAAACTCTGAATCCGGAGATCACTTCATCGAAGAACAGAAGGATGCCTGTTTCGTCGCAACGTTGATGCAGGAATTGAAGGAACTCTTTGTCTTGTAATAAAAGACCGTTGTTGGCCGGAACCGGTTCGATCGCGATGCAGGCGACGTCGTCACCATACTTCTCGATGGCTTCGTTGACGGCTTCTTTATTATTGAGTGGAAGCACGATGGTTTCCTTCACGAAGGATTCGGGTATCCCGGCGGATGTACTCGTGCCGAGTGTAGCAAGTCCTGATCCCGCCTTGACCATCAGGCTATCGACATGGCCATGATAGCAGCCCTCGAACTTGATCACTTTGTTCTTTCCGGTGTAGCCGCGAGCCAGTCGGATGGCACTCATGGCTGCCTCGGTTCCCGAATTCACGAAACGGATCTTTTCGATGTAGCGGTGGTTCTCAACGATCAGCTTGGCCAATTCTGTTTCGTACTTGCTCGGCGCACCGAAGGAAGTACCTTGAGACATTACTTCGCTCACCTTATTCAGCACAGTCTCCTGTGCGTGTCCCAAGATCAGCGGTCCCCAAGAACAACAGAAGTCGATGAACTCATTGCCATCAGCATCCCAAACGTGGGAACCTGTTCCCTTTTCCATATAGAGAGGAGAACCGTTGACTGAGCGAAAGGCTCGCACCGGAGAGTTGACTCCTCCTGGTAGGTATTTCTTTGCTTCTTCGAAATTGGAATTGGAACGTTCGCGTTGGATCATCTCTTCATTTTTGGGGTGCCAAAGATAAAATGCTCAACGCGGGATAGGACCGAAAGTTTATCCTGTTTTCAGGGCTTCCGGACTTCCAAGAGAAGATATGAACCTGAAGTTAGTCGGTGTAACCGTTCTCGGCGCACTCCGGTGTCTGCGAAACAATGCCATCGCGCGCGTCTAGCATGTCGCCCATGACGCAGTCGCACACTTTCTGGCGCTGATCTTCATAGAAGTTGTCACCCACTTGTCCGAATCGGAACAGGCAAACGTCGCCTTTCAGCTCGAGCAGCTCGCGGTTCGTGAGTCGGAGCTTCATGTAGTACTTGTATCGACCGTCTTCGGCTGGGTTTCCTGTCTCGGTATCGATCCCGTTCCAGAAGGCCTCGAGGTGATTATCAGAAGCGTACACCACCTTTCTTCCTTGTTTGATCTCGAAGTACTCGATGTCATACTTTCTACCTACTGGAACAAAGATGTCGTTCAATCCATCACCGTTAGGGGTGAAGGCTTGAGGAACGTAGAAGCTGAATGAATCAGGAAGGAGGTACTTGGTGTTGATCGTGTCAACGGTATTCTCGCAGCAGCGATTATTGATGTCGTAACGGGTACACGCCGTGGTGATCACAAGGCCTGCAAGTACGGCCAACAAACTCAATCGTGATAGGGTGCGCTTCATCTTCTAGGATTTAGGAGGGTCAAATATACAGGATAGACGCTCGAATTTTACTGGGTTGATTCGGGGAGGTTGATTTTTTCTATCTGATAATCAACTAGATAGATTATATGCCTAAATTTCTTAGGTAATTTATATTAATACCTAATAAACCAATGTATATTTGCCTTATGTATTCGAATGAGCTAATAAAAGGAACGCTGAAGACGATAGTACTCAGTTTGCTGGCCAAGCATGGAAGGATGTACGGCTATGAGATCACACAACATGTGAAGGAGGCGACCGACGGGAAGATCCAATTGACCGAAGGAGCCTTATACCCGCTGTTGCATCGATTGGAGGCCGAAGGAATGTTGCTTACCGAGAAGGTGAACATCGGAAAGCGCGTGCGTAAGTATTATTCTTTGACTGATGTAGGAAACGAGACCTCCGGAGTCCTTGCGAAGGAATTCAAGGATTTCTCGGAGACCATGAATCAGTTACTCAACAATTTCCTACTCAACCCAAGTTACCATGGCTGAATTGAATGAACAACAGATCGACTTGATCAGTGCCTACATCCGTCAGTACGGTGTTGCTTCGGATTCCTTACACGAAGATCTTCTAGATCACGTGTGCACTTCAATTGAGAATTTAATGGATGAGGGTCTCTCGTTTGAAGACGCTTTTGCCAAAACAATAAAGCTCTTCGGACCTGGGGGCTTAAAACAGGTCCAACAACAAACCTTTGAATTAATAACCGAAATGAATGTAACTATGAAAAAAGTAGCGTTTGTTCTCGGGCTGACTAGTGCAATACTTCTCTTGGCGGGGACTGTATTTAAATTACTCCATTGGCCGGGTGCCGGAATCATGGTGGTGTTAGGTGGAGGAATTCTCTCCTTGGGTTATCTACCCATGCTCTTATGGCACAAACTCAAGGAGTCTGAAAAAGGCGATGCACCTATGCATATTGCAGGCTTCGTCGGACTCGCCGGATCGGCGTTGGGCGTGACCTTCAAGATCATGCACTGGCCAGGGGCAGGGATTTTCTTGATCGGCGGCATGGCTTTCTTGGGTATAATCTATATCCCCATCTATTTCTTTCGCAAGTACAAGACATCCTCAAATAAGCCGGTGACTCTTTCAGCCGGATTGGTAGCGATGACGTGCCTGATCATGGTCTTTGCGCTGATCAACATCAACAACAGTGCTCAAATGGATCGCGCCCTGTTGCTTCCGAAGAATCATCTCTATGTTAAGGCACAAGGGATTCGAGATACAGATTTTGCGAAGGACGGTGAATTCTGGAAAGCGGCATCCGAGACCGTGACCTTATTGGATGAGTTTGCCGTGGAGATGATCATGAGGTCAGAGGAGGTGTCTAGCGCAGAGGCCTCGAGAATGTCCATCCTAGATCTAAGACGAAGGAATGATCATCGCACTCCCCATTTCTTCCTTTTCGATGAGGGTGGAAGGATGAGTGAATTGGTAGAGGTTTTGAAACGAGTCAATGCAGCCAGCGAAGGCTTGGCAACAGAAGGCATGTTTGCATATGAAGTCGATGAGAGCTATGTACTCTACGGAGAAAGCTTGGATTGGGCTTCTTATCACTTCAAAAACGTTCCATTGACTTCAGTGCTATCACAATTTGCTCAGATCAAGTTAGACCTGTTGCGAGCTTCCGACATGGTTGCTCATCAAGAATCTATTCAGCCCGCGGCTTCCGGTCTGCCAAGCGGAAGCTGAGGAACACGAGGCTAGGCCTTGTGGAGAACGCCCCGTCCGATCTTTCGTGACGGGGTTTTTTATTGGACAAAAAGAAAGCCCCGAAAATCGGGGCTTGATCTATGTGGAACCTTCTCAAGGAAGGTGGGGAAAGTGCATGAAGATCACAAGGGATGCGACATGTTACTTTTCGATGGTGGCACGGATGTACTCCGCTGCCTTAGCTGCGTTTATGGACGTCAGCTGCATCAAGAAAGACGTGCTCGTCTGCTGGTCTTTTTTCACTTGAGGACTCGTGTTCATCAAATCTTCTGCTACTTCGCTCACTTCCATGGCCACTTCGTCGAGTGAGCTCATTTCTGTTTGCGAAATCTTGGAAGAATCAGGTTTTGTGTTGTTGCTTCCTACTCCTTCCGCGTGTGATTTTCCGAGGTAAAGTCCGGAGACCAATGCTAATGTTAATGCGATCTTTATCATGCTTTCTAGTTTTTGTCTTTGTCTTGTGACGGGGAGGTTATTAAAAAGTTACAGCCCTGTTTCATTTTATGTTGCATTACAAATATATAGGCTTTAGACACTACTATGCAAAACAAAGTACTGTAATTTGTGACGATTGGTTATCAGGGGGTTATGAGTGGTGAGGAAGATGTCAGACAGTGGTTGCCTATCTTCTCGATTCCGAAAAGAGGCGGAATAGAATAAAGATTCCGATGATCACGGTACCCGTGATGGCCGTCCATTGGATCATGGATTCCACTCCCCAGTGACGCGATGCGATGGCTAGGAGTGACCAGATGCCCACCAAGCCGAAGGTGATCATGTCGCGATTGATGACCATGAAGACATTCAGTAGGACTGCGACGCCGATCATGATCATGGCCCAGAGGGCTTCATTGCTGTCAATATGCCAATCCATGGATACAAACCAAGAGGCGATATTGGCAATGGTAGCGACGGAGATCCAGCCGAGGTAGATGGCCATCGGCCACTCGACTTGGAATCGGTAGCTGAGCGGGGGTTTGTCTTTTTGGAGGTTGAGCTTGAACATGGCTATGATCAAGGAGAGAAGGATGACCAGCATCACGACCACACTCAAGGCGATGTTTTGTGTCAGCCAAAGGAACAGCCAAGAACCATTACCCACGTTGGCGATCAATAGCCACGGACCCAGCCTTTCAATATAATTTCCTCCATCACTAGAAGAGAACGCCATTCTTAGTTGGTGTATGACATTGATGGCTAAGAAGACATATATGATACCCCAGATCGAGAAGGCGTAGCCTGCCGGAGTGAAAAGGCTGCGGTATTCGTCGCTGATCGAGCCGACGGTGTTTCCATTCACTCCTTGAGAGCCTGCCACGTAATTGAGCGTGATTACCGCAATCAGAAATACGGCATTGAGTATGGCGTAGGTCTTTTTCATGCCTTTAAATTACGAAATCCTCGCCCAGTTCGGCATGCGCTTCATGATCTCTTGCAATCGCTGCTTGACCACGGCTAGCGATGGATGCTCAAGACTGGGGTCGTTGTCGTAAATGTATTCGGCTTCTTCGCGTGCCTTTTCCAGCAACTCTGAATCTTTGACTAGGTCCGCAATATGGAAATCCAAGGAGCCGCTTTGTTGGGTGCCCATGATGTCGCCAGGCCCGCGAAGCTTGAGGTCGACCTCGGAGATGCGGAAGCCATCGTTGGTCTCGACCATGGTGTTCATGCGAATGCGGCCTTCGTTGCTTAGCTTGTTGCCGGTCATCAGGATACAGTAACTCTGATCGGCGCCCCGACCTACGCGTCCTCGTAGCTGGTGCAGTTGAGACAACCCGAACCGTTCGGCGCTTTCGATGACCATGACCGACGCATTGGGGACATTGACGCCGACCTCGATCACCGTAGTGGCGACCATGATCTGACACTGACCGTCCGCGAAGCGTTTCATCTCGTGGTCTTTGTCTTCGGGTTTCATCTTGCCGTGTACGATGGCCACTTGATACTCGGGTTGTGGGAAGGCACGACAAATGCTTTCGTATCCGTCCATCAGATCCTTGTAGTCCATTTTAGACGACTCTTCGATCAGTGGATAGACCACATAGACCTGTCGACCTTTCTTGATCTCATTCTTCATGAAGCCAAAGACCTGGAGTCGGCCGCTATCAAAACGGTTCACGGTCTTGATGGGCTTACGGCCCGGTGGGAGTTTATCGATCACGCTTACCTCGAGATCACCATAGACGGTCATGGCTAGGGTACGGGGAATCGGCGTGGCGGTCATGACGAGTACATGTGGCGGTCGCACGTTCTTCTTCCAAAGCTTAGAGCGTTGGGCTACGCCGAAGCGGTGTTGTTCGTCGATGATGACCAGTCCGAGGTTGTGAAATTTCACCTTGTCCTCGAGCAGGGCATGCGTCCCGATGAGGATGTTGATCTGTCCATTCTCCAAATTGGCGTGGAGCTTCTTTCGGTAGGCGGATTTAGAGCTGCCGGTGAGTAGGGCGACATTCACTCCCATATCCACCAACAGATCGAAGATCGTTTCGAAGTGCTGCTGTGCCAGGATCTCGGTCGGTGCCATGATGGTGGCTTGGTAGCCGTTGTCGATGGCGATCAAGGCGCATAGCACCGCGACGATAGTCTTACCGCTACCTACATCCCCTTGAAGGAGTCGGTTCATTTGTTGACCGCTCCCCATGTCCTTGCGGATCTCCTTGATGACTCGTTTCTGTGCTTCAGTCAGAGGGAAAGGCAAGTACTCCTTATAGAAGGTGTTGAAGTGCTCCCCGACCGCTTCGAAGGAGAGTCCTTTGATGTTCTGATTTCGCAGAGCTCGAACACGGAGGAGTCTCATTTGGGTGTAGAACAGCTCTTCAAACTTTAGGGTGCGTTGCGCTCGGTTCAATTCGTCGTGCGACTGAGGAAAGTGTATTCCTTGAAGCGCATCAGCACTGGCCATCAGTTCTTGTCGCTTGACGATGTAGGGTGGAAGGTTGTCCTTTATATAAGGTAGGACCATCGGCAGGGCCGTTTCCATCAATTTGCGGATGGCTCTGCTATCGAGTTTTCTCGCCTTAAGCTTTTCGGTGGTGGGATAGACGCCTTCGAGTCCACCCTTGAGCGGTTTGGCAAATTCGGAGGCCTTTTCGATCTCGGGGTGGGTCATTTGGAGTTTGCCGTTGAACAGGCTTGGCTTTCCAAACAGGACGTACTCGACACCGGGGAGAACGCTCTTCTTGATCCAGGTGATACTTCGGAACCAGACCACTTCCATGATATTGCCTTGTCCGTCTTGAAAGGCACCGACCAATCGTGTAGCGCGCTTCGCTCCGAAGCTGTCTAGGCGAATGAACTTCCCTTTGATCTGAACCATTGCAGCGGTCGGGTCTACTTCAGAGATGTGGTAGAATTGACTGCGATCGATATGACGGAAAGGGTAGTCCCGAACCAGGTCTCCGATCGTGCGTACCCGTAATTCTTCGCGCAGGAGTTCGGCCCGTGCGGGTCCTACTCCTTTGAGGAATTCGATCGGTGTATCTAATGCGGAGCTCATGCTAGGCAACGAAAATAGGGGATGACAAACGTTGGTTAGATGTGGATTTTTAGACGAATTTTTCGCCTGACTTGCAAATACTGCCAACGTCACTTTTCTGTGAGGGGCTCATTACTTACCTTTCATTGCTTTATTGCGTCTTAGGACAAACCACTGGAATTCAGCCGATAACTCAGCTCCGGATTGAGATGCCTTAATACCTCTAGCTATGAAATTCGTCTTCACCTTCTTGTTTGCCGCCGAAGCATTTGTCTCAATTGCCTTTCCATCGCAAAATTTCAGACCCACCTATGAGCACATGGTGGAGGTCAATAAGCAGTGGTTGAATCACAACGTTCCAGAAGGTTGGATGTCATTCGAGTCTGATCGCATGCGCATTCAGCATCATCTTTTCTTGGTTCATGACAACCTGAGCGCTCAATCCACCGAAGGATTATCAGATGCCCAGTGCTTCCATCGAGCAAGGCTTCTTGACACACTAATGGTGTATGCGGAAAAGGCCCAGTTTCCGTTGAATACCGGTCACCGAGTGCGTACTCCGTATTTCATCGACGACTATGGAACGGCTTGCGCGGTTGGCTATTTGATCATTGCTTCCGGGCACGGAGAGACCGCGGATTTTCTTCATGATCAGTACAACTTTGACTATTTGGCGGACATGCCCAAGGAGCCGATTCTGGCCTGGGCAGATGAATTTGGGTTTAAGTTTTCTGAGTTAGAATGGATCCAACCTGCCTATCAATACTACCCAACGCTGAGGTTTCTGCCTGTGGATACTGCATTGAAAGGTAGCGTGTGGACCGCGAAACATTTTTCTGAGGAAGAGATGGTCTGCATCGGTGGGTCGTTCACGGATAACGGCTATGCTAATTTCAGATGCTATGATGGTCAAGGAGCCTTGTACGAAAGCCTATTGCAATATGAGTTGGGCGAGGTAAGAGATATGGCTTGGATACAGCCAGGTCACTTTGTACTTGTCGGTGCTTTCGAATTGGTCGACGGTACCACAAAGGGATTCTTGAATATCAATCAAAACAGTGGTTTCTATATTGATTTGAATGCCGCTGATTTCGAAAGTCATGCTATCTATCAAGAGGGAGGGTATCTCTATTTCGATGCCTATGATGGACAATCTTCCTCGATCCATCGGATCTATTTTGGTGCTACCCAAGGGGAGGAACTGATGCGGGTGAATGGAAAGGTCAATTCCATCGAAAAGTACGGCGATCAACTGGTGATCGGAGGTGACTTCACCCAGGCTACAACGACGATGGATACACTTGTGCATCCAAATTTCGTTTCGTGGAAGGATGCGTTACTGTCAAGCGTAGGTTCTCCGTTTGAGGCAGAGATTCGAGCTCTGCGATCGATCGACGCCAAGCTGTATGCAATGGGTGACTGTGACGTGCAAGACGCGGCATCATCTTGTGTACAGATCTACGATGGTGGGACTTGGTTGCAGGGGTTGGACTCGTTGTCCATTGCCGAACTTGATCTGGCTAACGGAAGCAGCCTTTGGTTTAATGACGTGTTCAAGTATCAAGGAAAGGTCTTGTTAGGTGGGTTCTTCGAACACTGCTCTATCGGACCGCTCAATTACTATTGCTCTAAGAACGTCGTAGAGCTTTCCGGTACCGGAAACATCGAGCCTTTCGGATTCTTCAATGGTGCTGTGCATGCCCTAGCTGAAGATGAAAGTGGTGAGGTGATCGTAGGAGGTGATTTTACGAACCATACTTATTCCAAAGACGGTGGTGGATGGATACAGTGGTCGACGTTTGGGGTTCCGTTTTTAGCGCGCTCCGCTCCTGGATTGGTAGGGGTGACCCAAGCGAAAATCTACGCGGATGATCTTTTGATCTATCCAACTCCGGCGCGAGGTGAACTGAAGATCGAAACATCACAAAGGATCACAAGCTGGCGTGTCTTCGATATGACGGGAAAGGAAGTTCAAGCAGAGGCAACGAGCACTACCAGTGGGCTTTATATGGATATTTCACAAATAAAGTCAGGGATGTACATCGTAGAGTTGAACGATGATCGAGGTCAAGCCTATCGAAAGGAGATTATAGTCGGACCTTGTTGATCGTAGTTGAGTTCAATCACAGGAGTCCCTTGCTAGTATGACCGCAAATTGTGATGGGGTCCGAAATTAGGAGGGCGGTTCAGCATGTGAAGGATCAGTTTACCAAATAGGAACAGGAAAATGGCTACAGCGATCATGCTGATGCCCAGGACGATCAGGTTGCCGATGAAACGCTTCTTGTTCCGTTCGATGATTCGTGCTCGAATCTTTGCAAGTTGTTCCGGAGTAGCTTCTCTCTAGGAGAGTTGAGTATTCTTCCCTATGTCGGTGTAATCCTTGCGTAGGTTGCGGAAATGGTTGGACTTGCGCAGGCTCTTGTTGTACTTGAGCCGATTGATCATTTCGAAAATGTGTCCACCACCGATTCCAGCCATGGTGAAAAGATAGGTAACTCTTGGATTCCGCGTGAGCGATAGGAGCAAGCTACCATGTAGCGCGCCCGCCTGAACCGGAACGGGTAGGGATAGGGCGGCCTCGCTGCAAGCGAGGACACGCCCAAAAACAAAAAAAGCCGCCTAGTTGGCGACTTTCCTTTTTTCGGTCTTGAAGTTTACCTGCAGCTCCAGCCGGGCTCGATGATGCCACCGAGTTCGAATCCTTCATAAGTTGTTTCAACTTCAGAAAGCGTGACATCATCACAAATTTCGTTCACCTTTTCAACACCAGGTTCATTGGTATAAACTACGGTGCACTTGATGCATTTTTCGCAACTAGTGAATCCTACGGTCATTGCCACTGCAGCGGCGATCCAAATTGATCTTTTCATTCGAGTTGGGTTAATAATTAGTCTGCCAAGAACAGGCCAATTCTTCCGATAAGTCCAAATTTTATTTTGGGGGAGTAGTTAGCTTGTCAACTCATGCATCTGCGCATTACTCACCTCGTGGATGCCTTTCTGCGGATTTTTGGCGAAGTGAAGCATGCTCATGGCGACTTGTATGTCATAGATGGCCTTGCTGCTTGTTGGGGTCATAAAACTAACCAGGCGCATGGCGATCTTGCCTAGGGTTTCGCCGAAGCGGAACTCTTCTCGGTCACCGAGCAACATGCTGGGCTTATAGATGCAGATGCTCTTGAATTTCTTCAGTTTGTGAAGCTCATCCTCCATGTTGCCTTTGACCCGACTGTAGTAGATGATGGCCTTGGGGTTAGAGCCCGCAGCGCTGACGACGTGGAACTGGGAGACATTGGTGCGCTGTGAGAAAACCGCCAGTTTCAGTACGTAGTCGAAATCAACTTTCTTAAACGCTTCTTTGGTCCGAGCCTTTTTCATGGTGGTGCCGAGGCAGCAGAACGTGGCGTCTACACTGATTGGAAGGTCTTTCTCGGTCAGGTTATCCCAATCTATGACCTTCTCCGCTAACTTCTTGTGCTCATTGCCCGTTTCTGAACGTACCAGAGAGGTCACCTTTCTGGTATCCGGGTCATCCAAAAGAAGTTGGAGCAACTGCTTGCCGATCAAGCCAGTGGCGCCGGCAATGAGGTAGTGTTTTTTATTTCCAATCACGGGACGAAGATAGTTATCAGCTGTCTGAGAAAAGATTAGATTAATCTGGATGGGTGCTGAATCGGAACATTCAATATCTCACGCAAAGACGCAACCGAGCAAAGCGAGCTCAATCACCGCAGTGAAGTAATCCAAAATCAACGACACCCGCATCAACGAATCAACGACTCCCTAAACCCCCGCGACAGCGGGCTCTATCCAATCGCCGTGCTGATCGATCAGGGCAATCAGTTCGTCCACGGCTTCGGCTTCGGGTACGTTTCGCTTGACAACTTCTTTCTCCTTGTAGAGGGTGATCTTACCTACGCCTGTTCCGACGTAGCCGTAATCGGCGTCTGCCATTTCGCCCGGTCCATTTACGATGCAGCCCATGATGCCGATCTTGACTCCCTTCAAATGGCTCGTTCTTGCTCGGATCTTGGCCGTAGTTTCTTGGAGGTCAAAGAGTGTTCGTCCGCAGGAAGGACAGGAGATGTACTCCGTCTTGGAAATGCGTGTTCGCGTGGCTTGTAGGATGCCGAAGCTCAGGGAGTTGATCATCTTCTTGCTGCCACAGTTTACCGCGTCGATCCAGATTCCGTCGCCGAGTCCGTCGATCAACAGGGCGCCCATGTCGGTGCTGGCATAGAGCTGCAAGGTATTCTCGTCGAGGTCGTGATAGCTACGTTGTACTATGACCGGAATGTCGATGTCTTCTTCGATGAGTCGGAAGAAGGCGGCGCGCTGTTCGGCCACCCCGTGGGCGTTTTCGGTGGTCAATACCAAGACGGCTGTTGGGTCATTCTTGATCGCAGCCATGAGTGCGATGTCGAGTCCGTTCAGGTCGGTCTTGACGAAGTTGAGTTTGTCACTTTTCTTTTCGGCTACCACGTAGGAGATGCTTTCGAAAAGGGGGTAGTGGCGGTCTTTGTTTGACCAATGCTCTGCATCCTGGATGATGCCTAGCGTGCCCGGGATCTCAAAGTCAAGGTCCTTCGATCCGATGTATA
Organism: Flavobacteriales bacterium; assembly: GCA_038131955.1. Lineage (GTDB taxonomy): Bacteria > Bacteroidota > Bacteroidia > Flavobacteriales_G > Salibacteraceae > SHAN690. The sequence continues at coordinate 37,498 of JAYPQK010000014.1, read as the reverse complement.
CAAAGTCGCAGGCTTGATCGGAGAGATTCCATTTGTCCAATGGCACAGAGTAGTTGTACCCCACGGCATGGAAGTTTGCCGGCTTGATCTCGTCTTGGTGCGAAAAGTCGTGGATGATCCGCGGCACTTCGTGGTCGCCGATGTTCAGTGTCTGTCGTGTAGCTCTGCGCTGGTAAGCAAACGGATCGATCGGGTAGGAGTTGAGTTCCGGGATCGGGTCGTGCCCGGCTCGCGTCTTATATCGGTTGGCCAAAGCTTCAGCCACGGGGATCTCGAATTCAGGTTCTTCGGTCAGCGACACGCGGATCGTGTCACCCAGTCCGTCTTCAAGGAGTGTTCCGATACCCACGGCTGACTTAATGCGACCGTCTTCGCCTTCTCCGGCTTCCGTCACACCAAGGTGCAGTGGGCAGTTCATGCCTTCTTGCATCATCCGGTTCACCAACAGTCGATAGGCCTGTACCATGACCTGCGTATTGCTGGCCTTCATGGAGAGGACGATGTTGTGGAAGTCGAGGTCGCGACAGATGTGTAGGAACTCCATCGCACTCTCCACCATTCCGAGTGGGGTGTCGCCGTATCGGCTCAGGATGCGGTCGCTGAGGGAACCGTGATTGGTTCCGATGCGCATCGCGGTGCCGTGCTCTTTGCAGATCTCTACCAATGGGGTGAATCGTTCGCGGATCCGATCGAGTTCGGCTTGGTAGGTCTCATCGTTGTATTCGATGTGTTCGAACTTCTTTTTGTCGGCGTAATTGCCCGGATTGACGCGCACCTTCTCCACGATCTTCGCGGCGATCTCAGCAGCGTTGGGCGTGAAGTGGATGTCGGCCACGAGCGGGGTGGTGTATCCTTTTTCGGCGAGCGCCTTCTTGAACGGCTCTAGGTTTTCGGCGTCCTTCTTGCTTGGCGCGGTGATGCGAACCAATTCACATCCGGCGTCGATCATTCGGATGCTTTGGGCCACAGTTCCTTCGGTGTCCATGGTGTCGGTGGTGGTCATCGACTGGATACGAACCGGATTGTCTCCGCCCATATGAAGCGTGCCGATGGTGATCTCTCGGGTCTCGAATCTTTCGTACGAAGTGAGGCTGATGCAGTAGCGCTTATCAGCCGAGATGGTTGCGTCTTGATGCATGGCGCAAAAGTATGAGATTGCGATGGTTAGGTTGCGGTTCGAACGCCGTTCCATTGCATCTTTGTACCTAATGTTCAATTTCGATTTACTTTCTATCGTCCTTGAACGTCTTTAGCACATCAAACGCCGAATCATGCGCACGCTCCTTATCCTAATAACCGCTTTCCTCGCAATTAGTTTTACCCTCTCCGGAGTTTCTTATGGGCAATCCTGTGTGGGTGGGTTTAACGACTCCATCGACAGCCTCACCGTCTACATCACCAACACCGCGACCGGTGGCTATGATGTGATAGATTACGATATGGGAGACGGCACCTATTACACGGGTATTCCCAATCCGACACATACCTACACCGGAGAAGGTTTTTATGAAGTCTGCCAGTTCATCTATGACACGCTGACCTTTATGTGCTTCGACTATCAATGTGACACCCTCGTGATCGGTGATCCGACTTGCATGGCGAATTTCTGGTGGTTCCCTGATGGATTGGATGTCGAGTTTTATGCGAATGCCTTTGGAACATATGATTCCTTGGTTTGGGATTTTGGAGATGGAAGCGTGTCGAACGATACTTTTCCTATCCACACGTACTCCAGTGTTGGTACCTACACGGCGTGTTTGTCCTTGTACGATACGTCGGGTTCGATCTGTGACAGTGTGTGCTATCCGATCTATGTAGATTCTAGTTCGTGTTCGGCAGACTTCACGTATTCAGCCAATGGCTTGACGGTAGATTTTACGAATCTTTCTTCCGGAGGGTATAACTCCGTTTCGTGGGATTTTGGAGATGGATTTGGATTCAGCGAGGATGAGGATCCACAGTATACCTATTTGTTTGCAGGAACGTATGAGGTTTGCCTCTTCATCATCGACACCCTGACCTTTCAATGCTTTGATGAGGTCTGTATGGAGATCACGGTGACTGCTGGCGGGGGAGGAAGTGGATGTGAAGCAGACTTCGATTATGAGACATCCGCACTGTTCATTGAGTGTACGGATCAATCAACTGGTAACTATGTGACAACGATCTGGGATTACGGAGATGGAAGTACACCTACGCTGGATGATTTCCACACCTATGATCAGCCGGGTACGTATGATGTGTGTTTGACGGTGGGCAATTTGATCCCGCTCTGTTTGGATCAAACGTGCAAGGAAGTTACTGTAACGGAGATCACTTGCTTTCCGGACTTCATTTACAGTTATAATCCGAACACCAACGTCTTCAACTTTGCCAATACGACCACGCAGGGCGACTATGATGCCGTGCAGTGGAGTTTTGGAGACGGTAATACAAGCAGTTTTGCGAATCCCTCTTATTCCTACAACATCCCCGGTGAGTACGAAGTGTGCTTGACCACCTTCAAGGATTCCAATCTGTGTGGCCAAGCGTGCAAGATGATCAGTGTGTTCCCATTGGGAATTACTGAAGCTGGCGTGGCAGGGATCAAGGTGTTCCCTAATCCATCGAACGGCGAGTTTGTGTTAGATCGCGGAAATGCCCAAGGCGTGGTTCAGATCTCTCTTCTAGATCTTGCCGGACGTGAATTAGCCCGACAAGTGAGCAATCGGAAGATCGTAGAGCTCAACTACCATGTGTCGGCAGGAGCGTACTTATTGCAAGTTCGAGACGAATTTGGAGGGGCGCAGGTCGTGCGAGTGGTGGTGGAGTGATGTAGCTATCAGCTACTTGTTCGCCTCCGGCGGATCAGCTATTGGCTTTCAGCTTTCAGTGCTGAAAACAAGAAAGCTGAGCCTGCCCTAGGCAGATAAACTCATCGCTATTGCTCCTCGGTTGAACCTTGATCATTGAGTATTGATCATTGCTTGACTTTGAGCCTTTCTCTTCGTTTCAGGTAGCCATTCAGAAAGATCATCCCGATCACGATCACTGCTCCGAGGTAGAACAGGGGGCTCATGAATTCTTCTTCTTGGAAGATGAGAAGGGCGAAGATGATCGCGTAGAAAGGTTCCATGTTGATGGACATGCTTACGGTGAATGGACTCAGCTCCTTCATCACCTCAATGCTCACCACAAATGCGAGGCTGGTGCATAGCAGTCCGAGGATCAGCAGCCAGACCCAGTCCATGGCCGTAGGTGAAGTGAAGGTTTGGAATCCTCCGGTGAATAGGTAATAGACGCTGATGCCCAATACACCTCCGAGCATTTCATAGGCGGTGATCAATGTGGGTCGATCGTGTTTGACGAAAACGCCGTTCAATGTGCCAAAGAGCGCCGCGAGCATAGCAGATCCTATAGCCAACATGATGCCCCAGGAATAGTCGGTCTCCGCTTGGAAGATGATGGCCAATCCGCCGAGGGTTCCCGCTCCGAGAAAGATCTCCCAGGGATTGATGCGGCGCTTAAAGAAGAACGGCTCGATGAAGGCGACAAATAGAGAAGTGCTCGCCAATGTGGTCAGGGTGATGGATACGTTGGAGACCTTCAAGGCTTCGAAGAAAAGGATCCAATGCCCGGCCGTTACCATTCCGGTCCCTAGGTATTTGAGTTTGTTGCGGTTGCTGGTGTAGAACTCGCGCTTCGTGGCGAGCATGAAAGCAACCAAGCCGACCAATGCGATGCCCATGCGAAGAACGACGATGCTCGAAGAGGGGATAGTGATGAGTCGACCCAAAATACCGGTGAATCCCCACATGACGATGACCGCATGGAGGGAGATGTAGTATTTGTTTCGTTCTAGAAAGGTCATTCCTCCTTGAGCTCAGACATACTGGTAACTCCACCCGAAACGATGAATTTCATCACGTCGGAGGGCTTGGCGTCGATGGGGGTGATATTGGCTGCGGGTACCACGAAGAGGTTTCCCGAGAAGGCATAGCTGTGGGGTAGGTATACGGCCACTTTGTCCTTGCCTAGTCCAATATCTTTCAGGTCCTGGTTGGTGAGGAATCCGAGTTTCTGAACCTCTGCATTCTCATACATTTTGACTAATACGGGTGAGTCGAATTTCTTTTGTTGTCCAACGAATGCTGTGACCAGATCCTTGATCGCGGAATAAATGGTTTTGACCAGAGGAGCGCTTTCGAGAAGTTGGTTTCCCCAGTAGATGAAAGGCCGAGCGAATATAGTGCTAGTGAGGATGCCAAAAACCGTCACGGAGAAAACAAGGGCGAGTATGCCTAATCCCGGAATGCGGCCCGGAATCTTGTAGGGAATGATGTCAATGACGCCATCGATGATGATGAAAATCTCGATCAGGACATAGATCGTTGCGGCCGTTGGAACAAGGAAGATCAGGCCGCGAACGAAGTACCGGGCGATGTAATTGACAAAAGCTTTCATGCGTCAGGATTTGAAGGCAAAGTAAGCGGGTAATGCGGCTGACGAAATGCTATTCGAAGGATTTTATCAATAGGGAGATGAACATCGTCAACTTCAACTTAAACTTCAACTGCAACCTCAACTTCAATGGGTCGATAGGGAGGGTTCTCGCGGAGGGCGCGGGGGTCAGGCGCAGAGCACGCGGAGGATGAGCACTAATCTTTAATCACCAATCTTCAATCTCTAACCAAGTTCCTTCAGCGCTGCCTGGGAGGAGGTGAACTGTATAAACTTTCACTTTGTAACCATACAAAACAAGACCAAATATTCTTTCAACATCAATTATTATGGCGATGATAAATCTGTTTCTAATGTAGTAGGAGAATTTAATACAATAGGAGGGTCAATTAAATTTAAATAATATCGCATGAAAATAATTATTAACCTGATAACATTCTGTGTGCTATGGTGGTTTCAAACTACCATTATCATTCTAGTTTTAATTGGCATTGGCGCAATTGACACTCAAAGAATTGGTACGCTTCCTGGTCTTGTAGGGATTCTAACAATATTCTCATCGTATTTCTTACTAAAGAAAATTCATAAGACACGATTGTTTGTGAAAAATTTTAAATCGAAATAAACTGAACAAATGAGGTTGCCACCAACCAACCAATAGAAAAATGGATTGAAGGCTAATAATTTCTGTGACATTAAAGTCATCAAATCGTTTTCAAGGCAATTTCCACAAAAAGAATTTTGTACCTGTTACGGTTCTCGTCATCGTCGAGCCCGTGTCGCTTTGCTAAACTTGGTTCTACCCCCCCCCTTAATCAAGTTCATCTCTTTTGACTTTTATTGAGGCGAGTATCGTAGCCAAACCGTTGGGGATGGTCATTAGCCAATGAGGAAATGCTGCCTCTGTATCAAACAACGGTAAGTCAAGATAGATCCCAATGGTCAATTGAACAATACCATGGAGCGAGGTCAAGATGCCAATGATTAAGAAGAATATCCAGATGGATTTTCTCGTCCTTGGCTCATTAGAGGCGACCCGTAGCGCCCTATCGGCAGCAATAACCAATGCTAGGTAGCCAGTTGCTGCTCCAACGTAGGAAGGTAAATTGCATCGGGAAGACTATCAAAGACCTTATTGGATATGAAGGTTAATAGACGCACCCCCAAAACAGCCAAAATATAAACCCCAAAAAAGGTGAAGAATGTTTTTAACCCTCTCATAATCCTAGCGAGTATAATGCATTTGCGTCCAAACTATAAAAAAGCCCCGATACTAGACCGATCCCATAGGGACGCCTATGGCGCTGAACTAATCTTCATTCACTAAGAAGAGCACCGGTCGACTAGGCGAAGCATCGTTCTCAATCGGCGCCACTTGGAGATTGAGCAAGTATTTCCCATCCTTTACCTCATCCGGAACGTAGATCAACTCGGTGATCGTGGCCTGCATGCGCGGATTTTCGGGATAGTTCCAGAAAGCGCGATGAGCGGCCAAGGCCCCTCCGTCTTCTTCCCGGTCTACGCTTGGGAGGTCGAGTAAAAAATGATCTACACCAATCTCAGCGAGGAAAGCACATCCGCTGGCTTCGATGTACGTTGGATTGGTGTTGGAGTAATTGTGTTCCAGCTTTTCGTCGCTGTTGGGAAGCGAACGGAGAACGAGGGCCTCAGGTCGTTCGTCACCGATAGCGTCTAGCAGTTGTTCGCGTGTCACCACAAGGTCTTCTCCTTGCTTGACCGGCTGGATGGTGACTAAAAGTGCATCGAACATCCAACGTTTGAGATACTGATTCACGCTGTGGCATTCTGGCGCGATGTGGCCTACACATTCCGTGTGGGTGCCGTTGCCGTGTGGATTCAGTATTACATTCCGAAAGTTCACGGATCCGCCTTCTTTGACCGAGCCTACCCATTCGCCCATGCGAACGGGGTCGATCTGCATCGGGCCTACATACCACGCCGAAGTGGCTTTCGGTGATGTTCGGTACGGGATGGAGATGTCGATGCCGTTCTTGAAGTCCATGTTTGTCATCTTGGTCGAAATGTAGCGTTCATTCTTCAATCATCAACTCCCTGATCACCGCATCGGCCATTAACCAGCGTTCGGGCTTGATCCTGAGATGTCCGTCGGTCAGATCAATGGCCTGCTTCAAATGATCTTCCAGTGCTTCCAAGGAACTTGCGATAGCAGAGCGATGCTGAGGTTTGATGAGCGTGAGGTTTACACCGTCCTTTCTGCGGAGTCCGGTCAGGAGTAGCTCATTCACTTGGTCTCTTTCGGATAGAATTTCCTCTTCCCAATAAAGAGTTCCTTCGGCGATGGCCTTAATGTACTTCGGGTTGTTGGCTACGTTCCATCGGCGCTTATTTTTTCCATCAAATGAGTGCGCTGCAGGTCCGAAGCCCAGGTAGGATCGTCCTGACCAGTAGTTGCTGTTGTGGATCGCACGCTTGCCTGGCTTGCCAAAATTCGAGATCTCGTAGTGCTCAAACCCACAGTCTTCTAGCTTGCGATGTAAGAAGAGGTATTCCTTTTCGATGATGTCATCCTCTTTCTCCTGTACAAGTCCTTTCTTCACTTGATGGTCTAGTGCTGTGCGATCTTCGACGGTCAGGCAATAGGCGCTGATGTGGTCCGGTTCCAAGAGGATGGTTTTTTGCACATTGCTCTGCCATTGGGCCATCGACTGACCGGGTATGCCGTAGATGAGATCGATGGTCAAACTTTCAAAACCCGCATCGCGCGCGGCCTTGATGCAACGATCAGCTTCCTTTGCGTTGTGCGCACGATGCATCAGCTCCAGGTCCCTGTCGATGAAACTTTGGATACCGATGCTGAGCCGGTCGATTCCTAGCTTCCTCCATAGATTCAATTTTTCTGAAGAATGATCATCCGGATTGGACTCGAGAGTCACTTCGGAAAGCGCAGATAGGTCAAAGTGTTGGTGAAGACGTTCGAAGATCTGAATGAATTCTCCTTCCGACAGGATAGAAGGTGATCCCCCTCCGAAATAAAGCGATTGAATCGGTCCTCGCTCCTCGTCGCTTCGTGCGGCGATCTCTTGGTACAGAGCGTCTACCAGCGGTTGTCTCAGCTTCTGATTCGTCGAGAAGTGAAAGTCACAATAGGTGCACGCCTGCTTGCAGAAGGGGATGTGGATGTAGATGCTAGACACGGCGTCGAAGTTAGACAAAGCTTGAACAGAGCGCGGGTTCGGTCGTTGGAATAAATACCATGAGTAACGAGAAATTTAGACCCATTCTAGGGTTACTTTTCAATGTCCTGAATACATTTGCACCCTCCCAATGAAGGCGCGTTCTGCAACCATAGCTTTGAACTTCCGAGCGAAGGTGTCTGACTATGCTCAGTTGACCAAGATGCGCTTGGCCTCTTTGGTGGTCTTCAGTGCACTTACCGGATACTTCTTCGCCGTCGATCTTGCCGAGGCAGTTTGGATGGATATTCTCTATCTGATTGTAGGTGGTTTTATGGTGACCGGATCCTCGAACGCTTTCAATCAGATCATAGAGCGCGATCTCGATAAATTGATGAAACGCACCGCTGATCGACCAATTCCTGACGGGCGAATGGAATCGGCAGAAGCGTTTTTCATCGCATGCATGCTTGGCGTAATAGGTGTGATGATCCTTTGGTTTGGTTTGAATCCTCTCTCAGGACTCTTGGGTACACTCGCCCTGTTCATGTATGTGGCGGTCTACACTCCGCTAAAGAGAAAAGGTCCGATCGCGGTCTTCGTAGGAGCTTTCCCCGGCGCGATTGCGCCTATGCTCGGTTACGTTGCCGCTACCAATGACTTTGGACTGATACCTGGCGTCTTGTTCGCCACTCAATTCTTCTGGCAATTCCCTCACTTCTGGGCTATCGCTTGGAAAGCCGATGAGGATTATAAGAAGGCGGGATTCCGATTGATGCCGTCTTCTACAGGTAAGAGCACCACCTCTGCCTTCTATATTTTGATCTACACCATCTTCCTTGTACCGATCAGTTTGTTTCCGATCATCTTTACGTCGGGATCCGGTTTGGTCATGTCTTTGGTAGCCGTGACAGGGATCGCATTTGCATGGTTTGCAGTGAAACTCTTCCAAACCAAGGGAGACGACGCCGCGCTTAAACTGATGTTCGCATCCTTTGTTTATCTACCAATCGTTCAATTGTTATACCTCATCTAAACGAAGAAGATGGAATCATACATTTCAAAAGAAGAAGCAAGGGAAATGCGCAAGAAGACCGCGAAGCCGATGATGTGGGTCGGGATCGTGGGAATGGTGATGCTCTTTGCAGGATTGACCAGTGCATATATCGTACGACAAGCAGAAGGGAACTGGCTGTACATCGATCTGCCAAACACGTTCTATGTCAGTACAGCGGTGATCATCGCGAGTAGCTTGACCATGGGTGCGGCGCAGTTCGCGATCAAGAAGAATAACCTACAACTCACCACGTTCATGCTGTTGGCCACCCTCTTTCTGGGGATTGCTTTTGCTTGGCTGCAATTCAAGGCCTGGGGAGAGTTGGTAGATGCTGGGATCTACTTTGCCGGACAGGAAAGTAATCCTGCTGGCTCGTTTTTATATGTTTTATCCGGACTACACTTGGCTCACCTTGCGGGTGGATTGATCGCGCTGATCTTTACAACCATCAAGGCTTCGCTCAAGAGATACTCAGCTGAGGATCACACAGGAATCGGGGTTGCTGCCACCTATTGGCACTTTCTTGATTTCCTTTGGATTTACTTACTGCTGTTTTTAGTCTTTATTCGTTAACATTGCAACCGAAATCCTATTAACATCTTTTTGAATTCCAATCATGGCAGGAGAAGCAACTAAAGCTATTGACCAAGCGGAACTCTGGGGAGGAGGACGCTCTCCATTCAGTGTGAGCTATGGCAAGATGATGATGTGGTTCTTCCTTATCTCAGATGCCCTAACCTTCGGAGGTTTCCTTAGCGCATTGGCCTTTCAACGTCATCACCTCGAAGACATTTGGCCGATTACCGAAGAGATCTTCTTTCACTTCCCATTCACGCATGCACACTTGCCGCTTCTCTATGTGGCATTCATGACCTTCATTCTGATCATCAGTTCGGTCACCATGGTACTCGCAGTAGAGGCCGGTCACCGCATGGATCGCAAAGGAGTGATTAAGTGGTTGGCATTGACCGTTGTCGGTGGAGCCATCTTCTTGGGTTCTCAAGCTTGGGAGTGGAACACGTTCATCAACGGTTCTGAGCACGGTGCTTACATCATGGAGGATGGAACCATGGCTCGATTGGATATCGATCATGATACGCACTCCGAAGTGTTGGTGAACCTACACAGCGGCCAGCGCATCACGGAGGCGTCCGTTATCGAAGACATCAAGGCTAGTAGCCAGATCGTTCACGGTGCGAACCTTCACCGAAACGAGTATGGTCCTCAGTTGTATGCGAATTTCTTCTTCTTTATCACTGGTTTCCACGGTACGCACGTACTTTCCGGTGTTATCCTTAACCTGATCATCCTGATCCGTGCGATCCAAGGATGGTATGACAAGCGCGGCCACTACGAAATGGTCGAGAAGGTTGGTCTTTACTGGCACTTCGTTGACCTTGTCTGGGTATTCGTATTCACCTTCTTCTACTTGATCTAACCTATAACCGCTGAAACGAAATGGAAAGAGACGACATCATCGAATATTCACTCGACGCTCACCATAGCGAAGAGGAAGGAAAGAAGATCCGCAAGAAGATCATCTTCGTTACCGTGTTGCTTTCAGTCATCACCTTGGTTGAAGTGGCTATGGGTATCATCTGGGGCAAATCAACCGTAGATCCAGAAGGATTGAAGTGGCTGAGCATCAAGTCTACCTTCATCATCTTGACTCTTTTGAAGGCAGGATACATTGTAATGGTATTCATGCACTTGGGAGACGAGCGCAAATCATTGCGTAACGTTATCCTGATCCCTTACGCTATCTTTATTGTGTACTTACTCTTCATCCTATTGACCGAGTCTACCTTCATCCACACGGTGAAGCAACTCCTTGGATGGGTTTAAACGCAAAATTCTTGTAACAAAATGAGGCCTTCGAGTGTTATTCAAAGGCCTTTTTTATTGAACGCATGCGTAAAGGAATTTACCTCATACTGATCCTTCTCTTTCCCTCCATCATCTACATGTTGTTCTCCTTGGGCGAGCATCGTGTGGAGAAGATCAGGTCCTATGGAGAGTATACCGTAAACGAGGATGGTGATACGATCTATCAGCCCGTTCCGGATCTCGTTTTCATGAATCACTTGGGTGAAGTGATGCACCTCGAGGATCTTAGCGGTAAGCCCATCGTGTTGGATGTGTTCAGCCTTCCTTGCTACGAGGCTTGTAAGAAGAAAGGTGTGACCTTGGTAAACTATCTCAACGAGCTTCCAGAGCGTGATAAGTGGGTTGTGTTGAGCCTCGCTGGTAGCGCCGGTGCCTCGGAGGGGGAGTTGGCCCAGATCCAGAAAAAGCACATGCCTGAGATGCTGAATTGGTACTTCGCTTCAGCCGAAGATCAAGCTGAGTTAGACGAACTACTCCGTTATGTATTTGTCTCTAGTGGAATCGTTTCCTCATTGGACGATCTACCAGGGAAGGACTTCGCTCTGATCGATCAGCAGGGAGTGATCCGCTCCTACTTTGATTCGAGGATCTATAAGGAGAACCGTAAATTGGAAGATGCCGTAAAACTCTTGTTGCAAGAACCTTATCTGACATGGAAGGACGAGAACAAAAAGAAGTAAACTACAATCGCTTGATTTATATCGTGGCGGCCGCGCTGGCTGCTGCGGTTGGTGTGATCTACGTTACGCCCAAATTCGCTTTGGAGAGTGATGCGCTGGATTTTTTGCCGGCATTGAATGCAACCATGAATGGCACGGTTAGCCTGTTGTTGGTGATCGGGGTTTGGCTGATCAAGTCGGGGAAGAGGAATGCACACCAGCTTGTGATGACCTGGGCTATTGTCTTAAGCGCCCTCTTCTTGGTGAGTTATGTCTTGTATCATACGACCCATGAAAGCACCTCTTTCGGTGGAGAAGGTTGGATCCGTTATGTATACTTCTTCATTCTGCTTACGCACATCGTACTTGCCATTGTCATTGTTCCCTTGGTCCTGATCACTTTCACCCGAGCCCTTTCCGAACGATTTGATAAGCACAAGAAGATCGCTAGAATCACTTTTCCGCTGTGGCTTTATGTATCGGTGACGGGCGTACTGGTGTATTTGATGATCTCTCCCTACTATTGAACTGAATGCGTGTTACCTTTGTTGACTTAGTACCATGAAGCAGTTTTTTATCCTCCTCATTTTAATGCTCCTCGTAGTAGTTGGAGCAGATGCTCAGTGCAGCATGTGTTCTGCCGTGGTAGAGTCGAGCCAGAAATCAGGCAGTCAGTTTGCTGAAGGTCTCAATGCGGGCATCCTCTACCTTATGGGTATTCCATACGCCTTGCTCGTTGTGATGGGTATTCTCCTCTTCAGAAAGCTCAATCAGAATAAGGCGGACAGCGAAGGCTAAGGCTCTATTCAGGCGTTCATCCCCATTTCTTGCCGTTCATCTCATTTTGGTCGTATGCGATGCTGACGTGTCTACATTTGTACCATGAGGAAGTATCTTTTTGCGGTCGCTGCCTTGCTTCTTTTGGCAGGAGGCATGAATGCTCAGCAGACGCTCACTTTGGAGCAATGCATCGAACAAGCATGGACCAATAATCTCCAGGTGAAACAGTCTGAACTGTCCTTGGAGGCGAGTGAAAGCAATCTTCAAAGTACTCGGGCGAATGTGCTTCCGAACCTTAATGGATTTGCGTCCCATAATTACAACTGGGGACAACGGATCGACCCTTTCACGAACCTCTTCGCCAACACACGGGTGCAGAGTAATTCATTCGGTCTGTCTGCGAGCGTGAATCTTTTCAATGGACTTCAGAATTATCAGGATATCAAAGCGCAAGAAGCTGGAATGGCATCGGCTAAGTTTGATGTAGAGACCCAAAAGAATAACATCGCACTGAGCGTAGCAGCGGCATTTTTACAGGTGTTGTTGGTGGAAGAATTGATCGTTTCGGCGGAGCAGCAAGTAGCCATCTCTGAGAACCAGTTGGAGCGCGTGAAGAAACTCGTAGAAGCGGGGGCGTCTAACATCGGAGTGCAGTATGAATTGGAGGCGCAGCTGAGCCGCGATCGCTCCAACCTCACACAGCGACAGAACGACTATCTATTATCACAACTCCAGCTCAAGCAGTTAATGTTGATGCCGGCTGATGAACAGATCTCCTTGGTGAAGCCTGAGGTGAAAACGAGCGATGACGTCCGTTTGGAAAATGGGTCAACCGTCTACGGCTATGCCTTGACCACCATGCCTGAGATCAAGAGCGCCGAATATTCTCTGCTTCGCTGGGAGAAGAGCTTACAGTCTGCAAAAAGTGGCTACTACCCATCCTTGACCTTGAGTGGTTCTATTGGTTCAGGATACTCCGGGCTGCGTACCCAAGTGGATAACCAGATTCCTATTACCCAGCAGATTGGAACAACCGAAAGCGGTGAGCCGGTCTACGTGCAGAGCTTCGATTACGAGGTGTCTCGTGTGCCGTTCATGAATCAGATCAGCGACAACTTCAACCAGTTCGTAGGTTTGAGTTTGAATGTTCCGATCTTCAATCGATTCAATGTCAAGAATCAGGTGAAGCAAGTGGAGGTGAATCGAGACATTGCTGAGCTCCAATTGGAACAAGAGAAGCTCGGGTTAAGACAGCGTATCGAATCGGCACGTACGGATGCTCTCGCGGCGAAAGAACTGCACAGAGCAAACAAGGAAGCGCTCAAATCGGCTGAGAAGGCATTTGAATTCGCAGAGCGAAGATTCGAGGCGGGAGCGATCAATGTGATGGAGTTCAATAATTCCAAGAACAACCTGCGTCAAGCCGAGGCGGAAGTCTCTCGTACGCTGTATGATTATGTCTTCAAGACGAAGGTGGTCGACTTCTACATGGGTAAGCCGCTTGGTTTCGGTAAGTAAGATAGCCTCCCTTTCACTTCATTTTCGGTACTTCGCGTCAGCATGGCTCTCATTCTGAATATCGAATCATCTACAATCGTCTGCTCGGTTGCGCTCGCCCGCGACGGTGAGGTGCTGCAGCATTTGGAAGTGAATGATGGGTATTCGCATGCTGAGAACCTAGCAGTATTTGCAGATACCCTCCTGAAGGAGGCAGGAATAACGGCTATGGACGTCGATGCCGTTGCCGTGAGCCGAGGGCCTGGAAGTTATACCGGATTGAGAATCGGCGTAAGCCTAGCTAAAGGAATCGCCTATGGTGCGTCCAAGCCTTTGATCGCGGTGGATACGCTGCAGCAGATGTGTCTTCATCCGAATGTGGTGAAGGAACTACAATACCTCAAGGATCCGCTGCTGTGTCCAATGCTTGATGCCAGAAGAATGGAGGTCTTTACCGCCGTCTATGACATTGGTCTCAAAGTGATCCGTCCCTATGAGGCGATGGTGCTCGATGAGCAGTCTTTTGAGCAGGAGCTTTCCGAGGATGGAATGCTGTTCTTTGGAAATGGAAGTCCGAAGTTTAAAGACATTCTGAACAACTCCAGTGCTTATTTCGCTGAGGATGTGTGGCCCTCTTCGCTTCAAATGGCGCCGCTGTCTGAAATGGCATTCGAGCGCCAAGAGTTTGAGGATGTTGCCTATTTCGAGCCGTTCTACCTCAAGGCATTTCAGGGGACTACTCCTAAGAAGCGCTACTAGAAGTATTCATATCGAAATTCCCAGATCTCTAGATCTTGTGTCTTCGGATCAATGATGATCCACCCTTTGGGTAGTCCATTGTCGAAGTATACCATGCTCCAATTGCGACAGTGGCCATTTTCGCACCAAGTGCCTTCATCTTGTAATTCGGATGCCGTAGAGTAAGTTACTTCGAAGGTCTTTTGCTGTTCCTCGTCTCGATGGTGAAAGCTCGTGATCAATCCGGATTCGTACGTCCAAGTATCCAAATAGCGAAGGCGCGCACCGAGCCATTGCTCCTCGCGTAGCAGCTTCTCTCCTTCGTATATGTAGTTCGTTCGCTGATAGGGCTTCGCATTTACGCCACCCCTGAAGTGCGACTCGATCCGCTGACCTGCCTGTTCTTTGGTTTCTATGCGTACCTGTTCGGTGGATAGCTCTTGCCAATCCAGATCACCGCGCTTTACGTTGACGGTTTCAATGAGAAGTGTGTCAGAAGGATACTCATAGGTGAGTCGTCGTCGGTATCGTCCTATCCTTTCTGCCCGGGTTCTCAATTGTCCGTTCATCCTGATCCAAGTGGCTCCGATGGTGTCGCCCAATCCGTCATCTCCGGGGATTACCTTCTGGAATCCTTTGAGCGATCCATTGCCGTCAAAGTGATAGATCAACCTTCGACCGTCGTCATAGATGGTGTGTGAGGATGGCTTGCGCATCATACGAACCGTTACCTTGGAAATGCCATGCTGCTTGATGGTCTGTTCACGAAAAGTCGGATACCTAGCTTCAAGGAGCTGTCCAGGTACGATGGTCTGGGCTGAAAGTGAATGATTAGCGATCAAGAAGGTCAGAACGACCCAGCCGCACCAGAGCTTCTTCCACTGTTTCCACAGGAAGCTGGCAAGCGCCAGACTGACAAACGAAGATCCTTGTCTTCTCTTCGCTCCATCTGCCTTGAAGTATGGGGAGGTCGCTTTCATTCTTGCTGCCACAAAGCACGGTACCCGGGAGGGAGTATTGCGCGAGGACCTTTCTTTTTTCTTCACAATCCTTACCAACAATCGCGACCTCGAAATAGGAATGGCTCCGGTCCAGATGCAAGCTCATCCACTGACTATGACCAGATGGATATCGGTTGTAATTCGGTTCGACATTGGCGAGCATTTGATCAGCCATTTCAAGCCATTCAGGCTTTCCAAAGAGCATGCCCATACGGTGCAACGCGTCCGCTAGGACCGAGTTGCTCGCAGGGATGACGTTGTCATGGATCTCGAACTTCTGGGCGACGAGTGGTGTGTCGTTCTTGGACTTGAACGCGAAGAAACCGTTGTCGTTTCGTTCGAAGAGTTCGATGGTCTTGGTGAGTAGCTCCTGTGCCTTGAATAGGTAGGATTCATCCAGGGTAGCGCCGTGCATTCGGATCAAAGCGTCGATCATGAAGGCGTAGTCCTCCAAGTAGCCATCGATGCTGGACTTTCCGTTTTTGTAGGAATGCCAAAGGCTTCCGTCCTCCTTTCGCTGTTGACTCCACAAGAAATCGAGGTTCTTTTTGGCAAGCGTCAGGAAGTGTTCGTTTCCCAAGGCCTCGTATGATTCAACCAGCCCGCTCACGGTCATCGCGTTCCAGCTTGTTAGACTCTTATCGTCCAATCCGGGTCGAACCCTTTTAGCTCTTGCTTCGAGCAAACGTTCTTTGAAGGACGTGATCGTTGTGGCTAGCTCTTCCGTGGTGATGTTCAATTCTTTCGCGATGGCATCATCGGTTCCTCTTCGCATCAGGATGTAGTTGCCATTTTCCCAGTGTCCGCGATTGTCGATGTGGTAATAGGCCTCGATGATTCCAAGGTCCTCGCCCACGTGTTTTTCTATTTCTGCGTGGGTCCATATATAGAACTTTCCTTCCTCGCCTTCACTATCGGCGTCAAGGGCTGAGTAGAATGCGCCGGTCAGGTCGGTCAACGCGCGCTCAATGAAGGCCACGGTCTCTTCAATTACCTCTTGGTATCGCGGTCGCTTGGAGGTCTTGAAGGCTTGTGCGTACGTGCTGAGTAGTTGACCATTGTCGTACAGCATCTTTTCAAAGTGTGGTACCTTCCAGATTACGTCGGTGGAGTAGCGTGCGAAACCTCCACCAACCTGATCGTAGATGCCGCCGAACGCTAGCTTGTCCAAGGTGCGTAGTACATACTTGCGCGTATCCTCATCGTGCATGGCGGCTGAGTAGCGAAGTAGGAATGAGAGATTGTTGGGCATCGGGAATTTCGGGGCTCCCTTGCTTCCTCCTTCGTCGTGATCGAAGTTCTTGCTCCAGCGTCCTACCGCTGAGGCGACGGCTTCATCGGTGAATTTCTCCGGGACGAATTGAATCGCCATTTCGTCCATTTCGCTTAGTCCGGAAGTGAGCTTCGTGGCGTATTCTTCTACCTTATCTCGTTGCTGATGGAAGGCGTTACTCACTTGTTCCATGACGTGCATCCATTCACCTTTGGGAAAGTAGGTGCCACCGTGAAATGGCCGGCCGTCGGGCAGGGTAAAGCAATTCAATGGCCATCCGCCACGCCCCGTCATGAGTTGAACGGCGTCCATATATACCTGGTCCACATCCGGACGTTCCTCACGATCCACTTTAACACAAATGAAGTGCTCGTTCATAAAGCGGGCAATCGCCTCATCTTCGAAACTTTCGTGTTCCATCACATGACACCAGTGGCATGCGCTGTACCCAATACTTACGATCATGGGTTTATTCTCCTCCTTCGCGCGGGCTAGCGTTTCATCGTTCCACTGGACCCAATCCACCGGGTTGTGAGCGTGTTGAAGTAGGTAGGGGCTCGACTCTTCGATCAGAGTGTTGGTGTATTTAGGCTTAGTCATAAGTACAGAACGAAGCTACGTCTCTTGGGTTCAAATACCTATTCTTGTGTCCATGTCTATGGATGTGTTGAATGATCAGATCATGCAAGCGGCTTTCGAGCCTGGATTCTTTCTGGTCATCTTGTTTGCGATGGGTTTGAACGTGATCCGCTTTTTTATCAAGGCGCAGTTCGAATCTGGTCAGGAAGAGGATGAGGATCGGCAGATACTTCGTGAGAATGAGATCAAGGAGGTCATGCAGCAAGCGGACACCATCCTTCAATCCAGGGTGGGGTATTATCGGCGATTGAGTCAACAAGGAAAGGATCGTTTCTTGGCTCGACTCCAAGTGATCCTGGCGACCAAAAGGTTTTATGGAAAAGAAGGTCTGAAGTTGACACCCGAGATCGAGGTCTTGACCAGCGCTGCGATCGTTCAGATCACCTTTGGTTTACGCAGCTTCTCCTTAGATCGATTCGATAAGATCGTGGTCTATCCGGATGTGTTTTATAATCGACTCCTGGATCGAAATCTAAAGGGCAGTACTTCTCCATTGGGTGTCTTACGATTTTCATGGAAACACCTTTCTCATGGATATGAGGTAGAGGATGATAACATCAATCTGGCCTTACATGAAACGGCGCACGCGCTCAAGATCATCGTGGATGAGGAGAATAGCTATCTCGATACCCACTTGGATCGCGAAATGGCGGAGTTCTTCGAATCAGGAGAGGAGGTAAGAGATGCCATTTTGGAAGGAAAGCTCAAGCTGATTCGGAAGTATGCTTCAACCAATGAGCATGAGTTCTTTGCCTGTTGTGTGGAATACTTCTTCGAGTCTCCCGAGCATTTCAAGGCGAACTTGCCGCCCCTGTATCAGCGCATTGCTAGTATCCTAAAGCAAGACCCAACCAATGTGGAACGAGACTACGAATGGGTGGATCGATTGATCGAAAAGCAGCGAGACGCCAGTGGTCGATTGGTTTTTGGAGGAGTCAAGCGAGCAGAGGTCGATGACGATGCTTACGGGTGGTTGCCATGGCTCTTGGTTGCTGGGTTGTTTCTGGGTGTTCCCATTGGGTTCTTTATGCATCTGAGTTTGGAAAGTGCGGATCTGTCAATCGCTCTCTTTCACTTAACTGTGATTGTCGGCGGGGTAGCCTTGTTCCGACGACGTCTATTGTTATCAGGGTATACGAGCGTAGGGTCGTTTGCTCTAGTCATTCTCTTAGGTTGGTGGCCAGTGGTGGCGTCTTCTGCTTTGGTGATCAACAATGTGGTGCCTTTCTATGAATATGCCGTGGTGGAGGAGGTGAAGCTAGAATGGCATGATCGTGACTACTACTTTGTTAATCCCAAAAGCGAACTGAGAATGGTTCGGCGCGGGGTCAAGATCGATCGAGTGATTGCCAGCATGGTTCGTGATTCTAATGGGCGGATCAAGTTGATCTCCAATGTGCACTACGGATTATTTGGACTTCGAGTGTACGATGATCATGGGTTTACCTTGATCTACGACGACAGGGAGATACAATGATCGATGTAATTCAAGACCTCCTCACGGCCCAGACGAGAAGAGGCTGAGGTGTAGAAGAAAGGAGGGAGCTCCTCCCAATCTTGAAGCATCCGCTTGTGATAGACGTCCTTGTTCTTCTTCAGTTCTGAGCTTGAGAGCTTATCAAGCTTGGTCATGATGATCGAAAAAGGAATTCCGTGCGTCCCGAGCCAATTCATGAATTCCAGGTCGGAAGGTTGGGGTGCGTGCCGAGAATCCACCAGCACGAAGGCGTTGAACATGTTCTTCCTTTGCTCGAAGTAGGAATAGATCATTTTCATGAACGACTTCCGGTCTCCTTTAGAGACCTTGGCATACCCATATCCCGGAAGGTCTACCAGGTACCAAGCCCCGTTGATCTTGAAGTGGTTGATGAGTCGTGTTTTTCCAGGTGAGCCTGAGGTTTTCGCAAGATCCTTGCGCTGAAGTAACATATTGATCAGGCTCGACTTGCCCACGTTGGATCGGCCTATGAAGGCAAATTCAGGTAGCTCTGTCTCCGGACACTCGGTGTGTTTCGAAGAGCTTTTCTCAAATTCAGAGGAATGGATGTGCATCACGCTGCGACTTGAAAGCGCTTAGCTAGCCACTCAGAAAGCTTGGAGTTGAATTCTTCCGGATGTTCCATCATTGGGGCGTGTCCGCACTGATCGATCCAAAAGAGATCCGCATCAGGAAGGAGTTCGACAAATTCGTCGGCCACATCAGGAGGTGTGATTGTGTCGTTCTTTCCCCAGATCAAGCAAGCAGGTACATTCATCTTTGGTAGCTCGGAAGCCATGTTGTGACGTATGGCTGACTTGGCTAATGAAATGATGCGGACAGTCTTTCCCTTGTCGTTGACGATATCAAAGCATTCGTCCACCAATTCAGCCGTGGCATGTTTCGGGTCGTAGAAAGTGACAGCCACTTTTTCCTTGACGTAGTCGTAGTTACCTCTCTTTGGAAAAGATCCTCCAAGGGTGTTTTCATACAATCCACTACTTCCGGTCAAAATCAAACTGCGGACGCGCTCAAGGTGCTTGGATGCGTAGATCAGAGCAACGTGCCCGCCAAGAGAGTTGCCAAGAAGATGCGCCTTTTCGATCTTCTTGAAATCCATGAACTCTGCCAAATAGCGCGATAGATTCTTGACGTTGGTGTCAATGATCGGCATCGTGTACAGTGGCAACATCGGAATGATGACCTTGAAGTTCTTGGTGAAGTGCTCAAACACACCGCGAAAGTTGCTTAGGGCGCCAAATAGACCGTGTAGCACAACGATCGGCTCTCCCTCTCCCTCCTCGATATAACTGAATCCTCCTTCTTCGATAATGCTCACATCCATGATGGTCAAAGGCTTTTGCAGGTTTCCAAAATTAAAGAATTTGACGGTTAGGACCTCATGCTCATCGTAGCATGTGAACATCGCAATGTTAACAGCAGAGCATCCGTTGTGAATAAGCTCTGAGAAATCTTACCACTTCTTCCCACTCTCTAAGAGTCCTATTAAAACTGAAAGTTTTAGACTAGATGGAGATTCGTTCCGTTGATTTTATCAACAATATGTCTAATGGTGGTAAATAGTGGTAAAATTCATTTACTTTTACGCCTTATTAGCGCAACTCTTTCGTGATGAGCTTTTTAGGAGAATACGAGTGTAAGCTCGACAGTAAGTCGAGATTTCTTTTGCCATCGGGCCTGCGTAAGCAGATCGACCCTACGGCGAAGGAGCAGTTCGTTATGAACCGAGGCTTCGAAGGGTGCTTGGTCTTGTACCCGCAGAATGAGTGGGAAAAGGTCTCCAACAAGTTGCGCGGACTGAACCTCTTTGTGGAGAAGAATCGAAAGTTCTATCGGCAGTTTCAGAATGGTGCTACAGCGATCAGCTTGGATAACAACGGTCGTGTCTTGGTGCCGAAGACGCTGATGAGGTATGCGGGGATTGATAAGGAGGCTGTCCTTTTTGCTTATGCAGACCGAATTGAGGTTTGGGCGAAGGATCGATATGAAGCAATCATGGATCAGGATGTAGATGATTTTGCCAACCTAGCCGAAGAGGTGATGGGTGGGCTGGATGATGGTCCTGAACCAAAATGATATGGCGTATCACACAACAGTTCTTTTACATGAGGGCGTAGATGCTTTGGAGGTCAAAGCGAATGGAGTCTATGTGGATGTCACGCTCGGAGCGGGTGGGCATTCTCGAGAGATCCTGAAGCGACTTGGTCCTGAAGGAAAGTTGTTTGGGTTCGATCAAGATTCCGACGCAGTGAAAAACCAACCTGATGATCCTCGCTTCCAACTCTGCTTCGGGAATTTCCGGTTCATCAGTCAGTTCCTGACAGCGAGCGGGGTCGATAACGTGGATGGGATCATCGCTGATCTCGGTGTCTCCGGTAATCACTTCGATGCGGCTGAAAGAGGATTCTCCTTTCGATTTGATGCTCGACTCGATATGCGCATGAATCCATCGCAAGAGAAAGATGCGGTTCAAGTGGTCAACGAGTACGAGGAACGAGAGTTGGGAATGCTGTTCAAGCGATATGGTGAATCCGGATTTGCGAAGCAGATCTCAAGAGCGATCGGAAGAGTGAGAAATGAGAAAAGGATCGAGATGACAACTGATCTCGTTCGGATCGTGGAACAGGTGGTTCCCGAGCGGAAGGTCAAGGGTGAGTTGCCAAAGATCTTTCAGGCGATTCGCATCGAAGTGAACGATGAGCTGCAGGTTTTGGAAGAATTCCTGACTCAGGTCCCGGACCTGCTGAATACCGGAGGTCGATTGGTAGTACTGAGCTACCATTCGCTGGAAGATAGGATGGTCAAGCACTTTCTGAGGTCTGGAAACTTCGACGATAAGCAAGAGAAGGATGTTTTCGGAAATGTCCTGCGCCCCATGGATCAGATTGGGAAGGTGATCTCGCCAAGTGACGAAGAAATTGAAGCAAACCCAAGAGCGCGTAGCGCCAAAATGAGAGTAGGAGTAAAACGATAAATGGAAGATAATACAGCAAATAAGGGACAGAAGCGAAACGTGGTTGCGGCGCTGTTGTCCGGTCGGCTGTTGACGCAAGATGCGGTAGTGAAGCATCTTCCTTATCTCCTCTTCCTTGCTCTACTCGGAATCCTTTACATCGCGAATGGCTATTGGGCGGAATCTTCTGTAAGGAGGATAAATCGCACCCAGGGCCAGATCAAAGAACTGCGATCAGAACAGATCAGCATCAAAAGCGAGTTGAACAATACCATCATCGAGTCAGAGCTGAATAAGATCATCGAAGAACGACGACTCGGTTTAACGGAGTCGTTCGACCCGCCTAAGAAAATTGTCCTTGAATCCTCAGAACTAGAAGAGATCAACTGATGGCTCAAGTGACAAATAAACAGATGTGGAATCGGGCCTATTTGGTCTATCTCACCATTGCGCTGCTCGGAGCGGCGATCATGGGGAAGGTGGTCTATATCCAGTTTGTTGAGGGATCTTATTGGCGAGAGAAGGCTGAGAATCTGACCACCGTCTATCGCGATATCGAAGCGGTACGTGGAAACATTTACTCCGATGATGGAAGTATGCTCGCCACCTCTATTCCCATCTATGAGGTTCGAATGGACCTGAATGCCGATGGACTCACCGATGAGATCTTCAACGAGAATGTCGATTCGCTTTCGATAGAGCTTTCAGGGCTTTTTAAGGACAAGTCGCCTCTTGAATGGAAGAGGGAATTGGTGACCGCGCGGCAAGAAGGATCCCGATATCATCTCATCAAGAGAAAGGTCAAGTTTCATCAGCTCAAAGTCATGCGCGACTTCCACATCTTCAATCGAGGTCGCTACAAAGGGGGTATGATCGTGCTACAGCAGAATAAGCGCGAACGTCCTTTCCGTATGCTGGCCGCTCGTACCATCGGCTACGACCGGGAGGATGTAGCACCGGTCGGATTGGAAGGAGCGTACCGAGAAGAATTGGCAGGGGTCAGCGGAAAGCGGCTCATGCAGAAGATCTCGGGCGGATTGTGGATGCCGATCAATGATGCCAACGAAGTGGAGCCACAAGATGGCTATGATGTTCATACCAACATCAATCTTAATATCCAAGACGTTGCTGAGAATGCCTTACTCGATCAGTTGAAGCGACACGATGCTCACCACGGATGTGTCATCCTGATGGAGGTTGAGACGGGAGAGATCAAGGCCATAGCCAACTTGAGTAAGGGCGATGATGGCGACTACTACGAGTACTACAACTACGCCATCGGTGAAAGTGCGGAACCGGGCTCAACCTTCAAGCTGCCTTCTCTTGTGGTAGCGATGGAAGATGGTTTTGTAGACCTGAACGATAGCGTTGAGACGGGCAACGGTGAGGCGGAATTTCACGGGGAGAAGATGCGCGACTCGAAAGAGGGTGGATATGGAAAGATCTCGGTCGAGGATGCTTTTGCATTCTCTTCGAACATCGGCGTGATGCGCATCATCGAGAAGTACTATTCCAATGAGCCGGCAAAGTTTATCAAGGGATTGAGAAAGCTGGGTCTCGGAGAAGAAATTGGGATCGAGATCGCAGGAGAGGGAGCGCCTCTGATCAAGGATCCATCGGATAAGTCTTGGTCACTGATTTCTTATTTGTGGTCAAGCATCGGATACGAAGTGAAGATGACGCCGCTTCAGATCCTAACATTCTACAATGCGATTGCCAACGATGGGGTCATGGTGAAGCCCATGTTCGTTCGCAAGATCACAGACAAGAGTTCAGTGGTCAAAGAGTTTGAGCCTGTGGTTCTGAATAAGAAGGTTTGTTCAGAGAAGACAGCCAAGTCGGCTCAGCAACTGCTCGAGGCGGTGGTCGACCATGGAACTGCGGAGAACTTAAAGAACAAAAACTATAAGATCGCCGGCAAGACGGGTACCGCCCGAGTGGCGAAGTCGAGTCAGGGCTACGGAACGAAAATCACTTACCAGGCCTCTTTTGCCGGCTACTTCCCGGCGGACGATCCGAAGTATAGCTGCATTGTGGTGGTGAATGCGCCAAACCGTAGTGTCTACTATGCTAGTCACGTAGCAGGTCCGATCTTCTCAGAAATAGCGGATAAGATCTATGCGACCAGTATCAATATCCATGATGAATTGAAGCCTGCTGGCCAGATCACTTCGGCGACCCGTATTCCGGTTTCCAAGAGCGGCTATCAGCGTGACCTCCAAAAAGTCTTCGAAAAGATTGAAGTTCCGGTTGAGTCGGACAACGCTGAGAATAAGTGGGTGGTTACCCAAACGGGAACGGATAAGGTGACCATGGGACGACGGAGCATCGTGGATAATCTAGTGCCGAATGTGCTGGGTATGTCGGCGCAGGACGCCGTGTTTCTGCTCGAGAATGCAGGATTGGAAGTGGAACTACGAGGAAGAGGAATGATCAAAAAGCAATCGGTTCAACCAGGCGACGTAGCTCGACCTGGACAACGCATTACACTGGAATTGTCGTGAAGTTATTGAAGGATATATTGTACCGTGCCGGCATCGAGGATGTCGTGGGGAATACACATCTGGCGGTAGAGCAGATCTGTTTCGATAGCCGCAAGGCAGAAAAGCTGAGTGCCTTCGTAGCCGTTCGCGGAACCCAAACGGATGGACATCTTTTTATCGATAAGGCGATTGCTCAGGGGTCGAAGATCATCGTTTGCGAAGAGCTTCCTGAAGCATTGGTGGATGGAGTGACCTATGTGAAGGTTAAAGATTCAGGACAGGCTTTGGGTATCATGGCCGCCAATTACTACGACAATCCATCGGCGAAGTTGAAGCTGGTTGGAGTGACAGGTACAAATGGCAAGACCACCGTGGTTACGCTCTTGCATCGACTTTTCCGTTCCATGGGTCATAAGGTCGGATTGATCAGTACGGTCGTCAATTTGATCGGGATCAAAGAGGAGCCGGCTACGCATACCACGCCCGATCCGGTACAGCTGAATGCACTGCTGGCTAAGATGGTCGAGGAAGGATGTTCGTATTGCTTCATGGAGGTGAGTTCGCATGCCGTTCACCAACGTCGCATTGCGGGGTTGCAGTTTACGGGAGCAGTGTTTACCAACATTACCCACGACCACCTCGACTACCACGGAACCTTTGACAACTACATCGCAGCGAAGAAGAAGTTCTTCGACGACCTTCCTTCAGATGCGTTCTCACTTTTCAATGCGGATGATATCCATGGCGAAATCATGGTGCAGAATACTCGATCAAAGATCCACGACTTCGCGCTGAGAACGGACGCGGAGTTTAAAGGGAAGATCCTCGAGAATCACTTCCAGGGTCTCAATATGATCATCGACGACCGAGAAGTGTGGAGTAAGCTTATCGGTCGATTCAACGGGTACAACTTACTAGCGACCTATGCCGTGGCCATCCTGCTCGGCGAAGACCGAATGGAGGTGTTGACCATGCTTTCCAATCTCAATCCGCCCGCCGGAAGATTTCAATACATCCGCACAGAGAAAGAGGTAGTCGGTATCGTGGATTACGCTCACACACCTGATGCGCTGAAGAATGTGCTCTCAACCATCAATGATATCCGCGGTGGTAATGAGCGCGTGATCACAGTGGTTGGTTGCGGAGGAGATCGCGACAAGGCCAAGCGTCCTGAGATGGCCCGCATCGCCGGCGAAATGAGTAATCGTGTTTTCCTTACCAGTGACAATCCTAGAACCGAGGATCCTGCACAGATCATCAAGGATATGGAAGCAGGACTCGAGATCGCGCAACAGAAGAAGACCTTATCTATCACCGATCGCAGAGAAGCGATCAAGGCGGCAGCTAGTATGGCTGAGCCAGGTGACATCATCCTAGTGGCTGGCAAAGGTCACGAGACCTACCAAGAGATCAATGGCGTTCGACACGACTTTGATGACATGAAGATCCTAACCGAAATGCTCAACCTAGTAAGCTGATGTTCTACTACCTATTCGAATACCTCGATACAATGGACGTGGTAGGAGCGGGTGTCTTTCAGTACATCACCTTCCGCACTGCCATGGCGGTCATTACCTCGCTCATCATTTCCATGCTTTTTGGAAAGCGCATCATCAATTACTTGCGCAGACTTCAAGTGGGAGAGACCGTGCGTGACCTTGGTTTGGATGGTCAAATGGAGAAGCAAGGAACTCCAACCATGGGAGGTTTGATCATCCTTTCAGCGATCGTTATTCCGACCATTCTTTTCGCGAAGCTTCACAATACTTACATCTGGTTGATGCTCATCTCCACCGTGTGGCTCGGTGCGATCGGATTCGCCGATGACTACATCAAGGTGTTTAAAAAGGACAAGAAAGGGCTAGCAGGAAAGTTCAAGGTAGTAGGGCAAGTGGGGATCGGTATCATCGCTGGCGCTATTCTCTACTTCAATGGTGAGGTCACGATCAAGCATAAGGTCTACGATGAGAGCGGAAAGCTCATTACCGAACAGGTAACTCAAGATAATGGGGCTGTGGTTGAAATGCCAAACTGGGTCGAGACCGACATGACCAAAACGACCATTCCGTTCGTCAAAAATAACGAGTTTGACTACCGCTCACTGTTAAGTTGGCTCGGCGATGGTATCGCTGATTATACATGGATACTCTACATCCTGGCTGTCATTGTCATCATTACGGCAGTTTCTAACGGAGCGAACATGACCGATGGTCTCGACGGCCTAGCTGGCGGTACGAGTAGTATCATCGGACTCACACTGGCCATCTTCGCTTACCTGTCCTCCAACCTGATCTTCGCCGACTACCTGAACATCATGTTCATCCCGAACTCCGAGGAGCTCGTCATCTTCATGGGAGCCTTCGTTGGGGCGTGTATCGGTTTTCTGTGGTATAACTCTTATCCGGCCCAAGTATTCATGGGCGATACGGGAAGCCTCGCGATCGGTGGAATTATCGCCGTGTTCGCCTTGGCGATCAAAAAAGAACTTCTCATCCCCATTTTCTGCGGTGTGTTCTTGATCGAGAATGTCTCGGTCATGCTCCAAGTGGGCTACTTCAAGTACACCAAGAAGAAATTCGGAGAGGGAAGGAGGATTTTCCTCATGGCGCCTTTGCATCATCACTATCAGAAGAAGGGTTTGCACGAGAGTAAGATCGTGTCGCGCTTCTGGATCGTGGGCATCATGCTCGCGGTCATCAGCATCATCACGCTCAAGTTGCGCTAGATGAAGAAGCTGGTAGTGCTTGGTGCGGGAGAAAGTGGAGTGGGAGCGGCTCTTCTCGGTCAAAAGCAAGGCTGGGAAGTGCTGGTGAGTGACGCGGGCAATGTGAAGGAGAAGTATAGGAACGTTCTTTCAAATAATGGGATCTCATGGGAAGAGGAAGGGCACTCAGAAGCGCTCATTCTCGAAGCTGATGAGGTGGTAAAGAGTCCGGGAATTCCAGATACGACTCCCTTGGTGAAGAAGCTGAGAGAGAAAGGAGTATCGGTGATCGGTGAGATCGAATTCGCGGGTCGCTATTCCAAGGCAAAGTATGTCGGAATCACCGGGAGTAATGGAAAGACCACTACGACGATGCTGACCTACCATATCCTTAAGAATGCAGGACTCAACGTCGGTATGGCAGGAAACGTTGGAAAAAGCTTCGCGCGCATAGTAGCCGAAGGTGACCCCTACGAATGGATGGTGTTGGAGATCAGTAGTTTCCAATTGGACGGCATGTTCGACTTCAAGTGCGACATCGCCATTCTGCTTAACATCACTGAAGACCACCTCGATCGATACGACTACCAGCTCATGAACTATGCGCGAGCTAAGATGCGGATCACGCAGAATCAGACCAAGGCAGATTGGTTCATCTACAACCAAGATGATCCGGTCACGGCAGAGGTCATGAAGCTCGTCTCCTCGGGAGCGACACCAGCCACTTTTTCTATCCAAGAGACCACGGGCGTCATGGCCCATGTTGACAATAACCAAGTAATCATTAACCCACCCGATGCGAGTCGGGATAAACATCTATTAACTATGACCATACAGGAATTAGCGCTTCAAGGGAAGCACAATCTGTACAATTCCATGGCAGCAGGAATTGCCGCTAGGATCCTGGAAGTGCGGAAGGACATCATTCGTGAGTGTCTCTCTGATTTCCAAAACATCGAACACCGTCTAGAGCTCGTGAATGAGGTCTACGGAATCTCCTTCATCAATGACTCCAAGGCGACCAACGTGAATAGCACATGGTATGCGCTTGAGAGCATGAGCAAACCCGTAGTTTGGATAGCTGGTGGAGTGGATAAAGGCAACGACTATAGCCAGATCAAGGATATGGTCAAAGACAAGGTGAAAGCCATCATCTGCCTGGGTAAGGACAATAAGAAATTGCACGAAGCATTCGGCGATGTGATCGAACACATGGTGGATGCGGATAACATGCGCGATGCCGTTTATGCAGCCTACAAGATGGGTGAGAAAGGCGATGCGGTATTGCTGAGTCCGGCATGCGCAAGCTTCGACCTGTTTGAAGATTATGAGGACCGTGGACGTCAGTTCAAGGAGTCTGTAAGAAATCTCTAACCACCTAAAACCGACCCTATGACAATGCAGTTGAACAAGATTGAGGAAGCTATTGACCAGCGACTAGTGCGTGCTCGCAAAGAGAATATGCGCAGACTAGGACAGATCGAGCACAGACTGGAGTACGTAGATACGGTAGAAGAAGTGGAGTATATCAATGACGCGAAGGCGCAGGACATCAACTCATCGTGGTACTCCATCGATTGCATGGAGAAACCGGTGATCTGGATCATCAGTTCCTGTAGTTATAAGGAGGATTATTCGCTCTTTAACGAGATCGATTGTACTAAGCTGAAGGCATTAGTGGTCCTAGGACCGAATCAATCGGCGATCGAGGATATGTTCCGAGGTAAGGTCAAGACCATAG
This sequence comes from Flavobacteriales bacterium, assembly GCA_038131955.1. Lineage (GTDB taxonomy): Bacteria > Bacteroidota > Bacteroidia > Flavobacteriales_G > Salibacteraceae > SHAN690. The sequence continues at coordinate 8,993 of JAYPQK010000014.1, read as the reverse complement.
CGCGTGCACAGCACCTCGAGAATGCGATCCGTATGAGTGCTTCGTTTGTCTCAAAAGGGGATGTGGTGCTCTATTCGCCAGCGTTTTCTGATATGGAGAATTACACGCATTACAAAGAGCGCGGACAACAGTTTCGCAAAGCAGTGAGAGAATTTCAATTGAAGTAAGGAGTTGGAGGCAATACTCAAATACATCAAAGGCGATCGTGCGGTATGGTTGATTATGCTGCTCTTGTCGGTATTCAGCTTGCTGCTGGTCTATAGCAGTATCGTCACGCTGGCTTACCGCCATCACGATGGGAATACGTTCTACTATCTATTTCGTCATGGTTTTATCCTCGTGTGTGGACTTGGGTTAATGTATCTCGCACACAAGGTTAAGTACACATATTACTCTAAGATTGCCCAACTCGCGCTGTATGTGAGTATTCCGCTGCTATTGATCACCCTGCTGATGGGAACGAGCATCAACGCGGCCAACCGCTGGCTCACCATTCCGGTGATCAATCAAACCTTTCAAACGTCCGACCTTGCCAAGGTCGCGCTCATTATGTTCGTTGCGCGCTTTTTGGCGGTAAGACAGGATGAGATCCACGACTTCAAACGGGGCTTTTTGCCTTTGTTGGTGCCGATCTTTATCGTGTGCGGACTGATCCTGCCTGCCGACCTTAGTACGGCGGCCCTGTTGTTTGTGAATTGCTTGGTCTTGATGTTCATCGGCCGGGTGAAACTTAAGCATATTGGTCTGCTACTAGTAACCGGCGCTCTCGGTTTAACCATGGTCTACACCGTAGGAAAGGCATTTCCAGGTTCCTTCGGTCGTCTCGATACTTGGGTGAGTCGAGTAGAGACTTTCGTCAGTCCGGATGCGGCGAATATCAATCAGAGCTACCAGAGCGATCAATCCAAGATCGCAATTGCTACCGGAGGAGTGATGGGTAAACTCCCGGGAAAGAGTACCCAACGAAACTTTTTGCCCCACCCTTATTCGGATTTTATCTATTCCATAGTGCTCGAGGAGTACGGTTTGATCGGCGGATTCGTCATGCTGGTTCTGTATCTCGTCTTGCTGTTCCGTTCGATCAAGATCGGGCTGAATTGCGATCGAACCTTCGGGAGTCTCCTGGCGATCGGAATAGGCTTCAGTTTGGTATTTCAAGCGATGATCAATATGGCCGTCGCTGTCAACTTGGTCCCGGTAACGGGACAACCACTACCCATGGTATCCATGGGTGGAACATCGATCTGGTTCACCTGTCTCGCCGTGGGGATCATCCTCAGCGTGAGCGCCGGTGCAACCTCCAGCGACAGTCGTCCAATGAATATACCGCTGGCCCATGCATCTTAAAGTGATGATCAGTGGTGGGGGCACGGGGGGACACATCTTCCCGGCCATTGCGATCGCGAATACGATCAAGTCCATGCATCCGGATACGGAGTTCTTGTTTGTAGGAGCGCTTGGAAAGATGGAAATGGAAAAGGTTCCGTCTGCGGGGTACAAGATCGTGGGATTGAATATCACCGGTATTAAACGAAGCCTAAGTCCGTCAAACTTGATGTTTCCATTCAGGTTGCTTGGGAGTTTGATCAAGGCGCGGGGATTGATTCGATCCTTCAAGCCAGACGTCGTTGTTGGAGTGGGTGGATTCGCAAGTGGGCCTGTCCTGCGAATGGCCACTTGGATGAAGGTGCCGACGCTTATCCAAGAACAGAATTCGTTCGCAGGGATCACGAATCGCTGGGTGGCTTCTTCTGTGAATAAGGTCTGTGTAGCCTACGATGGCATGGAGAAGTTCTTCCCGAAGGAAAGCATCATCAAAACGGGAAATCCGGTTCGGGATAATGTGGTAGAGGTTCTGGGTAAACGCGATGCGGCTCTCAAGAAATTTGGCTTCAACGAAGATAAACCGGTGCTCCTAGTGGTAGGAGGAAGCCTTGGTGCGCGATCCATCAATCTTGCGCTCAAAGAAAAGGTTACGGAACTCTTAGACGCGGGAGTACAGGTCATCTGGCAAACAGGAAAGTTGTTCAAGGAGGAAAGTGAGGTCTTGAAAAGAGATCTCGCTGATCGGGCGCTTCACATCATCGAGTTCATCTTCGAGATGGATGAAGCCTACGCTGCTGCCGATATCGTGGTTTCACGCGCTGGCGCAATCGCTGTCAGTGAGCTCTGCATCATCGGTAAGCCAACCATCTTGGTGCCGTTTCCTTTTGCTGCGGAAGATCACCAGACCAAGAATGCAGAGGCGCTAGTGCATACCGAGGCTGCGATCATGGTGAACGATGCCGAGGTGAAGGATCGTCTCGTGAAAGAGGTCTTGCGCTTGAGTCAAGACAGCGATTTGCAGCAGAGACTCGCAACGAATATTATAAAGCATGCCCTGCCGAATGCGGCGAAGGATATCGCCAACGAAGTGATCCAATTGACCGCGTGATGAATCTTTCAGGTGTACATAGGATCTACATGCTGGGCATTGGCGGAATTGGAATGAGCGCCTTGGCGAGGTACTTCCATCGGCAGGGAATAGAGGTTAGTGGTTACGATAAGACGCCTAGTCCGTTGACGGATGAATTGCAGAAGGAAGGGATGCCTGTTCACTTCGATGAAAGGGTTGATCACATTCCTGAGAATGCACTTTATGTCTACACACCGGCCATTCCAAAAGAGCATCCTGCTTTTGAATTCGTAAGATCCCGAGGCGATCACTGGTATAAGCGCTCCGAAGTGCTCGAAGCGATCACCAAAGAGAGAAAGACGATTGCGATCGCCGGTACCCACGGTAAAACTACGACCACCGCCTTGACGGCTCACCTGCTGCATCAGCTGCGGGGTGATTGTTCCGCTTTTGTGGGAGGTATCATGAGTGGTTACGACTCCAATTTGATCGCGTCAGAAGATCCTTCTTACATCGTGGTAGAGGCGGATGAATACGATCGGTCGTTCTTGCGACTGCATCCAAATATTGCGGTGGTCACTTCCTTGGATCCGGACCATTTGGATATCTACGGAACATTCGATGAGATGAAGGCGGATTATCGATCCTTTGCCGCTTCGGCCGAAACCTTGATCGCTCACGAAAAAGTAGCTGCTGAATTCGATCACCCCAACAAGCTGACTTACGGAGAAGGTGGTGCGTTGGATCATTCTTACTCGGAGGTTCAAGTCAAGAACGGGGCCTTCACTTTTCAGTTCGATGATAGCTACCCAATGACCCTCCCTCTTCCCGGAAGACACAATGTGCAGAATGCGACGGCGGCCTTGAGTGTGTGTTCTGTGCTGGGATTGGATCTGGTGTCAGCGGCGACTAAACTATCAGAATTTCAAGGGGTTAAACGACGTTTTGAGCGAGTATATCAATCGCCAAGTAAGGTGGTGATCGATGACTATGCGCATCACCCGGCGGAGATCGAAGCTTCCATCCAAGCGGCACGAGAGCTCTTCCCGAACAACAAGGTGGCGGTAGTATTTCAGCCTCATCTCTACTCGCGAACCAGAGACCTCGAAGATGATTTTGCATTGAGCCTTTCTAAAGCTGATGAGGTCATTTTGATACCGATCTATCCGGCGCGTGAACTCCCGATTGAAGGGGTTTCGAGTGCTCACCTTTTGAATAGACTCACGTTGAAAACTAAGCAGTTGGTCGAAAAGAGTGCCCTCGTAAATGCTGTATCATCGCTATCGGCAGAAACTGTATTGATCCTTGGGGCCGGAGATATCGATCGACTCGTGGATTCTATTGTGGAAGCCTTTGAACACGAACACCATGTGGGTTAAGATCCTTCGCATATCAGGTATGGTCATCAGCATTTCGGCGCTGTTCGTTTTGCTGGTTGCGGCGGTTTCTACCTCCAACCAAGCCATGCTTCGTGACGTTTTGGTAGATATCGACTTTGACGGTGAGAACTATTTCATCGATGCAGCGGATGTGAAAGAGTCGGTCTACGACTTGGGATATCGCAAGGATTCGACTCGCCTGAATGAGATCGATCCCGGACACATCGAGTTTCTGATCACCAATCATCCCTTCATCGAGGACGCAGAGGTGTACAAAGAACTCAACGGTGATCTCCACGTGGATGTCAAGGTCAGAAAGCCGATCGTTCGTGTGTTCAATGACCTAGGTTCGAGTGTCTACATCGATCAGTATGGAATGATCATGCCGCTTTCCAAGCATTACACGGCTCGTGCCCCGATCGCCAATGGCAACATCACCTTGATGGTGCAGCAGTACATCGGTAAGAATGTTGACGAACTTCCCAAGTTGACAGAGCATCCGGATGCGCAGACACTTCTCGAAATCTACAACGCGTCTAGCGTCATTGGAGCCCATGAGTTCTGGTCGGCGCAATTCAATCAGTTCTATGTGAATCAGAACAGTGAATTAGAGTTGATCCCTAGAGTCGGCGACCACCGAGTGATCATCGGAACCACCAAGAATTTAGATAAGAAGCTCAATAAGCTTTGGCACTTCTATCAGAAAGGGCTGAATCGTACGGGCTGGAATGAATACGAAACAATCAACCTGAAGTACGCAAACCAAGTGGTTTGCACCAAAAGTTAGTCTATGGAATCGAACGATCAGATCATTGTTGGGTTGGACATTGGAACCACCAAGATCGCTTGCCTGGTAGGAAAGAAGAACGAGTATGGAAAGCTCGAGTTGCTGGGAATGGGCAAGGCCGAATCGGTCGGTGTCCGACGTGGCGTGGTATCCCAAATCACGCCGGCAGTGGAGGCGATCAAGAAGGCGGTCGAGAAAGCTGAGCTTAGCGCCGGATGTGAGATCTCTGTGGTGAATGTCGGTATCGCCGGACAACACATCAAGAGTCTACAGCACCGAGGTGTGATCACCTTGGATAACCTCGACGATGAGATCACACGCAAAGATGTGAATGCCCTAGTTGAGGATATGCACAAACTGGTGCTCCCTCCGGGAGAGTCGATCATTCATGTGCTTCCCCAAGACTTCATCGTCGACAACGAATCAGGGATCAAGGATCCTATCGGAATGCGTGGAATCCGACTGGAGGCCAACTTCCATATCATTACGGGTCTGGTTACCGCCATCAACAACATCTTCAAGTGTGTTCAGAAATCTGAATTGGATGTGGCTGATCTGACCCTTGAGCCCTTGGCGTCGGCTGAAGCAGTGCTTAGTGATGAGGAACGCGAGGCTGGAGTGGTCCTAGTCGATATAGGTGGTGGAACCACCGACGTAGCGATCTTCCAAGATGGAATTATCCGTCACACCGCTGTGATTCCTTTTGGAGGAAACATCATCACCGATGACATCAAGGAGGGTTGTACCATTATTCGCAAGCAAGCCGAGCTCTTGAAGGTTCGTTTTGGATCTGCATTGGCAAGCGAGAATCAAGCCAACGACATCGTGGTCATCCCAGGTCTTAATGGTCGTGAGCCAAAAGAGATTAGCGTGAAGAATTTGGCCCACATCATCCAAGCAAGAATGGAAGAGATCATCGAACAGGTGTATTTCGAGATCCGGAATTCTGGATTCGAGAAGAAGCTGATTGCAGGGATTGTGATCACTGGTGGTGGTGCTCAACTGAAGCATTTGCCGCAGTTGTTCGAATATTTGACAGGGATGGATACACGCATCGGTTTCCCAACCGAGCATTTGGCTTCAGGGAATGAGAAAGTAGCCAGCCCGATGTACGCTACAGGCGTTGGATTGGTGTTGAAAGGCTTCGAGTACGCTGAGAATAACAACATGAAGGAGCCTAGTATCACCAAGCAAACAAAAGTAAAAACCAAAGGATTGGGTCTGTTTGATAAGCTCTTAGCCAAAGGCAAGGAGTGGTTTGAAGAAGACGACCAACTCTAATTGAAAGAAGAATCACAGTAATACGAGCGATATGAAATTCGATCTGCCCAAAGAAAATTCAAGTATCATCAAGGTCCTCGGTGTAGGTGGTGGAGGTAGCAACGCTGTCAACCACATGTACCGTCAAGGCATCAACGGAGTTGATTTCTTGGTGTGTAATACTGACCAACAAGCATTGGACGTGAGTCCGGTGCCTCTGAAGGTTCAACTCGGAGCTACGCTGACCGAAGGTCGAGGTGCCGGGTCTCTACCTGAAGTTGGTAAGAATGCCGCTACCGAGAATATCGATGATCTAAAGAGCATCATCAGTACCAATACCAAGATGGTGTTCATCACCGCCGGAATGGGTGGTGGTACGGGAACGGGCGCCGCACCTGTGATTGCCAAGACTGCGCGCGAGATGGGGGTCTTGACCGTTGGTATCGTGACCATGCCGTTCTTCTTTGAAGGCCGGAAGCGTCGCCAACAGGCGGAGGCAGGAATCGAAGAGATTCGTCAGAATGTAGATACGCTGCTCATCATCAACAATGAGAAGCTTCGAGAGATGTGTGGAAACCTTCCGATTGCGCAGGCGTTTGCTATGGCTGACAATGTGTTGACCACGGCAGCGAAAGGCATTGCAGAGATCATTACTCGCACCGGGTATATCAACGTCGACTTCGAAGATGTGCGCACGGTGATGACGGAGTCCGGAGTGGCGATTATGGGTTCTGCCGCAGCAGAAGGTGAGGACCGAGCCATTAAGGCGGTTGAGAAGGCGCTTTCATCTCCATTGTTGAACGACAATAACATTGAAGGTGCTCGATACGTGCTTCTGAACATCACTTTCGGAAACCAAGAGGTGCTTATGGATGAGATTAGCGATATCACTGACTACATCCAGGATGAAGCGGGTTCAAGTGCCGACGTGATCTGGGGTTACGGTATGGATGAGTCGCTTGGCGATCAACTTTCGGTTACGATCATTGCCACCGGGTTCAATCAGAATCCGAATACGGGTGTTAACCTTGATAAGAAGCCCGAAAAGCGTCGAATGAATCTCGAGGACGATATGCCTCAGACTCCGAAGGCGGTTGAAGAAGAACAACACCTATCATCTGATGAGCCGTTCTTGAAGAAGGTCGATGAACCTGAATTAAAGCAGGAGGCCAAGGAAGAGTCGCCAGTCAGCGAGGAAAAGAATTTCTTTACCCTAGAAGGTGACGTAGAAGAGGAAGATCAAGAGGGTGCAAACGAGACTTCTGAGGACCGTACCCTTTTCGAGGAGCCTAGATCTTCGCAGCGCATCTTTGAGTTTGATATCACATCTTCTGGTTCCAATGAGGAAATCATCCAGGAGGAGGATGCAGAAGAGGAAATCGAGGATGATGCGAACACTCCTTTTTTGAAAGGAAGTGAAATGAAGCAACAAGAGCAGGAAGAAGATCGTGAGACTTGGGAGCCTTTCATCAAGAAATCTGAGCAAGAAGCGTCTTCCAACACCGAACCAAATATTTCTAGCGAGAAGCCATCATTCAAGACTACGACACCAGAGGAAACTCCAAAGCAGGACGAGGATCGCCCGTCCCGTGAGGAGCAAACGGAACGCGCAAATCAGCGTCTTTCTCGCTTGCGCGAACTGAGCATGAGGCTGCGCACGCCATCTGGGGTCAATGAGCTCGAGAACGAACCTGCGTTCAAGCGAAAGCAGATCAATCTTGACGATGTGCCTCACTCTTCTGAATCTTCGTCTAGCCGATTCACGCTCGGTGAGGAAGAGAATGAGGATGGTGAGAAGCGTACCAAGCTGAGACCAAATAATGGTTTTCTCCACGACAACGTGGACTAACGCTTATTTACATAGCACTAAGAAAGTTCAGGGGGCATGGCCCCTTTTTTTCATTCCCAACCATTTTGTTGATAACTTCGTAAGCTTTGTCAACCTTTTAAATACATGTCGTCTAAGGTTTTAATTACCTCCTATGATAAGAAGTCTACTCGCCTCATTATTCCTTCTTTTTACCACGATATACACTTCTCAAGCTCAGACCTTCGTTTGGGCGGATGATCAAAGTGGTAGTTCGACCTATAGTGCGGTTACGGATATCGCCACTGATACCAACGGAGATTTTGTAGTGACTGGCTTCGGCTATTCATGGAATGGAACAGGATCCCTGACCTTGGATACTATCTCGATTGGGATGTACCTCTACGATGGCTGGATCGCAAAGTTCAATGAGGATGGGGATGTCCTCTGGGCAAAAAGACTGGGTGGTAGTAATCAAGACGGCGCGCGAGAAGTAGCGCTGGATGATGATGGAAATATTTTCGTCACGGGTATCTATGCTGGTTCGGCTGTGATTGTCGATACGACAATATCTGGAACAGGGTCTAGTGATTGGGATATGTATTTAGCAAAGCTGGACCCGGATGGAAACTTGCTTTGGGTTAGGGCCTTTGTGGGTTCAGGATTGGTAAAACCACTCTCCCTCGTAGCCGACCATGCAGGGGATGTCTATGCCCACTTCATTTTTGATGGTTCCATTTTCGTCGGAACAACTTCGAATACCAACACGGATACCTCTCTAACTTATTTCAACAACGAAATGCTCGTCAAGTACGATGACCAGGGGGCGTTTCAGTGGAAGAAGCAGATTGAATCAGGTCATTATCACTACTTGTCTAGTTATGCCTACGCACTGTATGACTACGGCTATTATGCTAACTCTGGTGGGTTAGCAGTAGACGTCAGCAATAACGTCTATCTTGCAAGTAATTTCTCTTCAGATTCGATCATCATTGGCTCGCTCTCAGCTAGTGGCTACGCAGGAGTCGATGGATATATTGCCAAATTCAATTCTTCGGGAACAGAGCAATGGGTCAGAGTTGGCGGCGGCGGCGGAACAGATATCTACACCGGCATTACCGTAGATAATGCAGGTCGTGTGTATGCCGTAGGATGGGCATCTAGTACCCTCTTTTTTGGAGGAGTGAATTTAAGCTATACGGGCTATGGATTCGTCATTCGATACAATACCAGCGGTACCGCTCAATCAGGTCTGCGATTCAATGGGAATTCATGGGGGCATGAGATCGATGTAGATATCGATGGTAACTACTACATCTCAGGTCTTTCCTACAGTACCAATTCCAATCTAAGCTTGGGTTCTAG
>JAYPQK010000013.1:0-142842 GCA_038131955.1 Flavobacteriales bacterium | reverse complement strand
ACATTTTTAAATAACTCACCCACGACCGTGGGGTGACCATGCTGATCTCAAGCCATGACCTCAGCCACGTGACTGAAGTGTGTGAGCGTATTGTTCTTCTGGAGAAAGGGAAGATGATCAAGGATATCAAGACCTCTTCGGATACCTTGAGAGATCTTGAAAACTACTTCTCAACCGTGGGCGCTCCCGCAGGTCAGGAGGAAGCCCAATAAGCCAAGAGTTCCATGATTCCGGCCACACCCATGTGGACAATGATACCGCCGGTGATGTGTCGCTGGTAATAGGCGATCACACCTAGGATATATCCTCCAAAGATGCTGCTGATGGCTTCGCCCAACGGCTTGTTGAAATGGAGTGCGCAGTAGATTACCGCCATGGGTAAAATGGCGTCCTTACCGAGGAAACGTGCCATTCCGATGACTAGAATTCCCCTGAAAACTAGCTCGACCCGGATGAAGTCGAGCAGGTAGAAGCTTTCAAAGATGGCAGCCATTTGGGTCAATGAAAGACCGAATACAGGTCTGTTGTGTTCCATCCTGAAGATCGGATAGGTCTCCAAGAAATGGGGTTGAGAAGACGCCCACAGTAAAAGAGGAAGCATCATGAGTAGCAATCCCAAGTAGGGAGCGAAATGATGAACCTTCTTTACACGCAGGCCGTAGAACCCGCTCACTTTTCCGCGGTCATAGGTAAAGTACAGGAGTGCCAGTCCGACCAACGCTATGACGGTACCCGCAGAGTTATAGAGTAGCTGACTCGCATAGAAGGCTTCGAAGCGTGATAGACTACCGGTCCATGCTTTGACGAAGAGTAGGGATGAGGCCAGCGAGGCGATGAGGAGGGTCGCGGCGCTGTACAAGAGGAACGCTCTATCTTGAAATATCCTCCATCCACGCTTGATGAAAACCGCTCCATAATACAAGATGGAAAAGAGTACCCCGATATGAAGGAAGTATCCGAGAGGAGAAAGGGTGGAAAGCCAGGAATGTTCGAGGTTAAAGAAGTAGTTGATGAAAAGGAGCGCAGCAAGGAAAAGAAGTGTCAAACCATAGGGAAGTAGTCGAACGTCCTCGGATATATGGGTCTTGATATCATTCCAGATCTGCTTCATGCCATAAAAAAAGCCGTCCCATAAAGAAACGGCTTCTTTCTGTATGATCGACTTGACGCTTATTGCAAAACAATACGGGTCAAGGATTGATCTGATGCGCTGCTCAACTTCAGCATGTAGTATCCCTTCGCGAGGCTGCTTAGGTCTACTTCAGCTCGGTTGGATCCATTTATCGAGCGCTGGATGACCAGACTTCCGAGTGCATCGTAAACATCGATCTGAAGGTCAGAGATGCTCTCATTGAACTCGATCATCACACGGTCGCGTGTTGGATTTGGGTAGACCCGGTATTCCTGTCCAAGCAAGGTCTGAATACCTACACCGCAATCGATGGTTGTAACGCCAGTATTCTGAACATCAATCTCTACGTTGTAGGTACCTGGACAAAGAGCACCAGAAGGACTGGTAATGTCCACCAGCTTGGCATCCAAGCTATCGAGGTAAATGAATTCGTAGTAATCATTGTCCGTATTCGATGAGCCGTTTCCTTGGATATTGACCTGTCCACCACCTGCTTGAATGAACTCTGAAGTGGAGTTCTGGAGACCTACTGTAGCATCCATGCTCGTGATGTTGGAGGTAGTGGAATACTGATCAACGATATAAATGTTGTCAGTTCCTTCCTCGAGCACCGCAGCCATGTACACAAAGCTCATGCTTGGATCGCCGAGCTCAAATGAGTACCATTTGATCCACAATTGGCGATTCGGGGCCGTGCCGAAAACGTTGTATCGAATGTCATCACCTGAGCCGGTAGGAGCACTGGCGGTGAATTCATCCCAAAAACAAGCGATCGATTGATCTGCGAGTGAATCGCTCGACAAGGCATAGTTGCCTTGTGACAGAGTCGTAGCCAAGGTGTCGAACGTGATTACACCGTTGGTACTGGCTTTGAGGTGAGTCACTTCCTGTCCGTAGAATCGGAAGGTAAAAGGAATAGCCACGTTCTGTGACCATGAGTTGGTGGAGGTTGGACCATCAAGGATGTCTGTCCATGATCCCTGTCCTGGGGCATCTGATTCCGTGTTGATTCCGCCTGGGTTTCCAGCATCAGTGTAATAGTTCCACTGATAGCCTTGTCCCAAAACAGAAGTAGCACTGAGAATCAGCGCTCCCGTAAGTGAGAGTAGTACTTTACGCGTAATTGATTGTGATTTATAGATCCGTATTCTAGATTAGACGATAGAAAAACCCTTTTTGTTGGCTAAACATTCGATCAATCGATTGCAAAGCTACTTTTTGAGGGAATGAGTTGCTACACCCAAATCAGGTACTTTCGTTAAAATGAATTCAAGGAATCGTTTCTTATATATGCTACAAGGAGTAGTTATTCTAGTCCTTCTTACACCCGTTGCCATGGGGCAAGATGGGTATATAAAAGATATTGAGAAGGCGAGAAAGGCCAAGGACAAGGAACTCAAGTCCCAAAGGCATTCGCCCTTGCAAAAGGAGGATCGAAAGCGCTTTTCAGGATTGCAGTATTTCGATGTGGATCCTGGGTGGAAGAAAGAGGTGCAATGTGAATTGATCAAAGGGGGTGATACGCTCGACATTGTGACTTCATCGGGAAAGGATAAGAAGTTCTTTGAATACGCATGGTTGATCGTCGATCACTTAGGTGCGTCAGATACATTGACCGCCTACATGCGGATATGGCCCGAGGGGATCGAATCTCCTTATGACCCCTATCTATTTGTGCCTTTTACCGACCTGACCACGGGAGAGACAACCTACGGGGGAGGTCGCTATATGGATATCGGAGTGCTGGAGCAAAGCGGTACGATAACCTTGGATTTTAACCTGTGCTATAATCCTTATTGCGCATACGGTGGAGGCTTCTCGTGTCCCATACCACCCAAAAAGAACTTTCTCGACATGTCTGTGGAGGCAGGGGAGAAGTCCTACGACGATCACTGATCACCCAAAGTAATCCATCGCTAAGCGGTAAGTATTCGCGTGGGCTTCAACGATGTCTGCGATCTGGGGTGAATAACCTCCTCCCATGGAAACTTGTACCGGGATTTCCAGTTGATGGCACGCTTCAAAGACCAGCCGGTCACGCTCTTTGCAACCTTCAATTGTGACGCCGAGCTTGCCAAGCTTATCTGATTCGAGGATGTCCACGCCAGATTGGAAGAAGACAAATTGTGGATCAACCGTCTCCATGAGTTCCTCCAGGTTTTCCCTGAGCAGATTCAAATACTCGTCGTCTTGGATCTTATCAGGAAGTGGAATGTCCCGATCAGAGACCTCCTTTTTGAATGGATAGTTCTTCGCTCCGTGCATGCTGAACGTGAATACCCTTGGGTCGTCTTGAAAGATCTTGGCCGTGCCATTGCCTTGATGCACATCCAGATCGACAACCAGCATTCTCTCAAGACCATGATGATCGATCAAGTGATGCGCCGCCAGCGCGATGTCGTTCAATAGACAAAACCCTTCCGCGCGATCTCGATAGGCGTGATGGGTACCTCCAGCCACATTGAACGCGCACTTGGTTTCAAGGAACGCTTTTTCTGCACCGATCATCGTTCCATGACAAATGACCCTTTCTCGCTCGATCAGTTCTTTCGAATGCGGAAAGCCACTGACGCGCTGCTCTCTTGGTGTGAGCTCTAGATTCTTCAGCCTAGTCCAATAAATAGGGTCGTGGGTGCGTAGGATCTGCTCTTCAGTAAGGGGTGGTGGTGCGAATAACTGCTCCCTAGTGATCGTCCCTTCGTAGAGTAGTTGCTGTGGGATCAAGTCATACTTCTCCATGGGGAAGCGGTGACCTTCCGGCAAGGGGTGGGCATAGATCTCTGACCAAGCAATGGGAATCGACATGAATGACTAACAGTCTATCCGGAATTCAGTTCGCCGGTTCCTTCGGTGGAAACAGGCTTTCAAACTGGGCGGTGAAATCTTCGTAGGTGATGCCATTCGGGGCGCCTTCGATGTAGTAGCGAACGATGGGCTCGAACTGTCGAGGACCGCGGTAACCGGGAAGAATCTGAATCCGCTGGAAGGTATGGTCCAAAAAGACAAAGCTTGGATAGCTCAACTTATTGTCAAGCAGAGATGCTGCAAGCTGATGCGTACTTCGGTTAGCATCGGGCCTCGGATTTACGAAAGTATATCCATTGAAAACGACGGTGTCTTTCATTTCGACGTCGAGCTTCACGGCGTAATAGTGCTCGTTCATATAATCCGCAATGATCTCATTCATGAAGGTGCTCTTGTCCATCTTCTTGCACCATCCGCACCAATCGGTATACGTGTCCACCATGATCATGCGTGGTTCTTTCGCATTGGCTTCAACCGCCTCACCCCAGCTCATCCAGTGCACACCCTTCTTTTCCTCTTGGGAAAAGCCGAGCATAGGGACGATCAGAAGAGCAAGTAATTGACCTATGGTTCTAAAATTTTTCATCGCTAATCAGACGTATAAAAACAAGGAAAGGCAGCTTCTTCCGGAGATTAGGCTGCCTTTCAAAAGAATGTCAAACGGATTATTCTACTCCGTGCATTAACTTCTTCAATGGTTTGTTCAACAGGATGATGATCACTGCGAAGCCTAGGAGTACAAAGCCGATTGTGCTAAACACGCTGATGTACTTATCCAATCCTTCAGCTACGCTGAGCGCTTCTCCGCTGTCGCCATGACCGCCCGTAAGCGTTGCGATCTTACCACCTACGTAGTTCGCGATCGCGAAGCTCAAGAACCATCCACCCATCGCTGTGGCAGCAATGTCTTTGGGTGCAAGCTTTGTCACCATCGAAAGGCCAATTGGCGACAAGAAAAGCTCTCCGGTCGTGTGGAGGAGATAAAGGAAGAAGAGTGTCAACAATGGAACTTGGAAAGCGTCATTGACGAACATCAAACCTACCTGAGTGATCAAGAATCCAGCGGCCAATTGAATGATGCCGAAAGCAAACTTGAGTGGGATACTTGGGTTTTTATTGATTTCCGCCAGTTTCACCCACATGACCGAGAAGATCGATCCGAATACAATGATGAAGAATGGATTGAAGAACTGGGTCATCGATGCAGGCATCAACCATCCGAAAATCTCACGATCCACGTTTCGGTCAGCAAAGAGCGTAAGAGAAGTTCCTGCTTGCTCGAAACAAGCCCAGAAGGCGATGTTGATCACCATAAAAATGATCAATGCTATCATACGATCCTTCCAAACCGAGGTACCTTGTGTTGCGTCCGCCTTTGAGCCGGCCGAGATCAAACTCCAGGCAACATAAACGAAGAGCGCGAGGAGCAAGTAGTCGAGGATCTCATTTTGGGAGATCAGAACATAGCAAAGTGGAATCAAAAGCAATGATCCCAAGGTGATACCCCAAGCATAGTTGATCGGGCCGAAGAGCTTCTTCTTTCCAGCTTCAGTAATCTCCAAACCTGGAGCAGCCGAATAATTCTTGCGACCCGAGTAAAAGATCAACAGGCCGGTTAGCATACCTAGTCCTGCCAAGCCAAAACCTTTGTCGAAACCATAGGTCTCTCCCACATAGGCTACGAGGGTAGTCGCGAGTAGCGCACCAATGTTAATACCGATATAAAAGATCGTAAAACCAGAATCCCTTCTAGGATCACCGTCCTCATAGAGTTTACCTACGATGGTGGAGATGTTGGCCTTGAAGTATCCGTTACCAACGATCAATGCTCCCATACCAACGAGGAGGAAGAAATCATTGCCACCGAGGATTAGGAATTCCCCGATTGCCATCAAAACGGCTCCCAACATCACCGCAAAGCGATAACCCAAGAATTGGTCGGCCATGCGTCCTCCGAGGATCGGCGCGGCATAGACCAAACCTGTGTAGGCTCCGTAGATCAGAGCTGCATCGGCATCGCCTTTCATGAGTGACTTTACGAGGTACAACGTGAGGAGTACCCGCATTCCGTAGTAGCAGAAACGTTCCCACATCTCCGAAAAGAAGAGGGTCATCAGGCCATCAGGATGCCCTTGTTTTACTTGAGTCATAGAGATCGAGTGTTAGGTGTTTTAGAGGTTTTCAGAAAGAAAATCGGTGATCTTGGTGAACAGGTGAAAACGGGTGTTTCCGCCATAGATACCATGATTCCGATCGGGGTAAATATAGAAATCAAATTGCTTGTCAGAATCGACGAGTGCATTCACCATCTCCACAGCATTTTGGAAGTGAACATTGTCATCGGCCGTTCCGTGGATCAAGAGGTAATTCCCTTCCATCTTGTCGGTGTGGTTGATCGGTGAGTTATTGTCATAACCATCCGCATTGTCCTGAGGGAGACCCATATACCGCTCCGTGTAGATGCTGTCGTAGAATCGCCAATTGCTAACAGGAGCGACCGCCACTGCCGTCTTGAATACATCTGCTCCCTTGAAAAGACACAGGCTGCTCATGTAGCCGCCATAACTCCAGCCCCAGATACCGATCCTTGCCGGGTCCACGAAGCTCTGCTTGGCAAGCCACTTGGCTCCTTCGATCTGGTCCATGGTCTCGTGCTTGCCTAGCTGACGATAGGTCACGGTACGGAAATCCTTACCTCGAGCGCCGGTGCCACGGTTGTCGATCGAAACGACCACATATCCTTGCTGGGCTAGCATCTGATACCAGAAGTAATTTCCGCCCATTCCATTCGAGACGGTTTGTGAACCAGGGCCCCCGTAAACGTACATCAGCACCGGATACTTTTTCTTCTTATCGAAGTCCGTTGGCTTCATCATCCAGCCATTTAACTTGACTCCTTCTGAGGTCTCAAAACTGAAGAACTCAGTCTTCGACAGCTTCAATCCCTCGAGGGTTTTCTTGAGGTCGTCATTGGTTTCCAAGTCGCGGATCTTCTTTCCGTCACTCGAATGAAGCGAGACCGTCATAGGCACATCTGCCGTGCTGTGATAGAGGATGAAGTACTGATAAGCCGAACTAAAACTAGCTCTGCTATTGCCTTCCTTCGGGCTCAAGAGCTTGGGTTCTCCTCCGTTGAGCGAGACGCTATAGATCTCCGTGTTGTAGGCTGCAGTCTTACTTCCGGTAAAGAAAAGACGCTCTGTCTTCTGGTCAAAGCCGATGAACTCTTTCACTTCCCATTCGCCTTGGGTGAGTTGTTTTTCGTTCTTCCCATCGATGTCATAGCCGTAGAGGTGGAAGAACCCATCCTTCTCAGTGCGCCAGATGAAACCGGCATTGTCGCCATAGAAGGTGAGGTCATCGCTGATCTCAATGTAGGTGTCGCTGGCTTCTTTGTAGATCGATTTCGTGCTCAGGTCTTTTGAATTCACCAAGATGATCTCAAGGATGTTTTGCAGCCTTGGCATCTTCATCACGGCCAAGTAATCGCTGCTCTGCGTCCACTTGATCCGAGGGATGTATTCATAATCACCTACGTCAATATCGTCCGTACGCTGTGCTTTCAGATCGTACATGTGGAGCGTCACCTTTGAATTGTCTTCCCCCGCCTTCGGATACTTGAAGGTGTAATCTTCAGGGTAAAGGCTGCCGTACATCGGCATGTGGAATTCCTTCACGTTCGATTCATCGAACTTGTAGTAAGCGATCTTCGAACCATCAGGCGACCAGAAGAAAGCCTGATCAAAGGCGAATTCTTCTTCGTACACCCAGTCTGCAAAACCGTTGATGATCTTGTTGTACTCGCCATCCTTTGTGATCATGGTCGTAGCTCCGGTGGCGTAATCTTGCACGTAAACGTTGTTTTCCTGAACGTAGGCGATGTGCTTGCCATCGGGCGACATCGTCGCGTGACGCTGTTTTTCACCGTTGGCAAGGCGACGTGCCACTCTTTCCTTTAGGTCGACGATGTAGTAGTGCTCTTTGGTTGAATGTCGATAGATGCTCTCCTGTTCGACCGGGATCATGACGAAACGCTCATCTGCTGAGAATCGGTAGCCTCTTATCGCAGCGGATTCTTCACCTACCATCTTTTGCAGCTCTTCATCAGAGAGCGCCGTGACGACCTTCTCGCCGGATTCGTAGCTGTATTTGTTGATCTCTGCACCGTTCTCACCTCGGTCGAGGGTGGTGTAGTGGGCGCCGTCATTCATCGAGCGTAGACCGTAGACCGATCGCTGTCTGAATTTTCCGGATTTCCAAATGTCTTCTAGGGTAATGTCCTGCGCGCTAAGTGAAAAAGTGGCGGCGACTAGGACCCATGTGAATAGATTTCTCAGCATCATGTTTCTCTTCGTTTGGAAGGCTGCCGAAAATAGAAAATATTTGGTCGGAGACTCCGACTCTCGGGGCGAGGACGTAATATTGGGACGAAGAGATGAAGGAATTATCGATAGAACACATTGAAAAGCTGCGATCTTTGATCGGTGCAGAAAATTGCCACGCTGACTTAGACACACGCACTGAGTATGGCCACGACGAGACCGAGGACTTTAATTTTCCGCCGGCGGTAGTGGTGAAACCTTCCACGGTGGAGGCGGTTTCCGATGTCTTGCATTATGCGAATGAAAACGGGATCCCCGTCACGCCGATCGGCGCCAGAACCGGACTCAGCGGTGGGGCGCTATCCATTCGAGGTGGAATCGGTCTAACCATGGAACGTTTCAATCGTATTCTCGACATCGACGAACGGAATCTGCAGGCCACGGTAGAACCGGGAGTGATCACCGAGGTATTTCAAAAAGCCGCCAAGGAAAAGGGACTCATGTATCCGCCTGACCCGGCGAGTCGTGGAAGTTGCTTTATCGGGGGTAATGTGTCAGAGAATTCGGGAGGTCCCAAGGCGGTCAAGTACGGTGTGACCAAAGACTATGTCCTCAATTTGGAAGTGGTTCTGCCCAGCGGCGAGATCATTTGGACCGGCGCGAATACATTGAAGAACAGCACGGGGTACAACCTGACCCAATTGATGGTCGGCAGCGAGGGGACGCTGGGAGTGATCACCAAGATCGTCATGAGGCTGATTCCACATCCGACGCATGATCTACTTATGCTCGTGCCCTTTCGCTCTGCCGAAAGAGCGTGCGAAGCGGTGAGTGCGATCTTTCGAAAAGGCATCATCCCGAGTGGAATGGAATTCATGGAGCGCGATGCGATCACATACGCGATGGAGTTCATCGGTGAAGAACCCGTTCCCCTCAAAGAGGACGAACAAGCCCACCTCCTGATCGAAGTCGATGGGAATGACCCCGAAGCCTTGATGTCAGATTGCGAACAGATCGCGATGGTCGTTGAGGAGTATGAGTGCGGCGAGATCCTCTTTGCTGAGGACCAAGCCAAAAAGGATCAACTCTGGAAATTAAGAAGAAGGGTAGGTGAGGCTGTCAAAGCTCAAAGTGTCTACAAAGAGGAAGATACCGTGGTGCCGCGTTTTGAATTACCTCGACTCTTGAAAGCGGTGAAGTCGGTAGGAGAGAAGTACGGTTTCCGAAGCGTGTGCTACGGTCACGCAGGCGATGGAAACCTCCATGTGAATATCCTCAAAGAAGACATGAGTGAAGAGGATTGGAATCAGACCGTCAAAGTTGGTATCCGCGAATTATTCGAACAGGTAAAAGAACTCGGGGGTACGATCTCCGGAGAACACGGTATTGGCTACGTTCAGAAAGATTATATGGATATCATGTTCAGCGCGGGACACCTTGAACTGATGCGTGCGATCAAGCGGGCCTTCGATCCGAAAGGAATCTTGAATCCAGGAAAGATCTTCTAGCCAAAAATCCATCCCACACGGCTACATTCGTGAGCCAAATAAAACGAAGTATGATGAAGTATTTGTCGATTGCGCTCCTGGCCTTGATTCTAGTGGCTTGTGGAGGAGAAACAAAGGTTGAGAATGAAGTCGAAGGCACGCAAGAGGTTTTACCGTCCTCCTTGGTGCACAGTTTTGCAAGACCCGCGGAAGCGCGAGTTCGTCACCTTCATTTGATCGCTGATGTTGACTTTGAAGACAAGGTCATCCGAGCGACAGCAAGCTTCGCGGTTGAATCTGCCAAGGGCGCCGAACGCATCCTCTTCGACACGAAAGACTTAACCATCGAGCAGGTTTTTCTTGATGGGGTGAAGAGCAAAGACTGGTGGCTCGGTGAAGAGGAGCCCTTCCTGGGTCAACCCCTAGAGATCGCAATCAACGATACGGTCGACACCGTGAGTATTCAATACGTGACGAGTCCGAAGGCGGCGGCATTGCAGTGGTTAGATCCTCAGCAGACCGCTGGAAAGAGAAGGCCATTCTTGTTCACTCAGTCCCAAGCCATTCTAGCCCGAACTTGGATTCCATGCCAAGACAGTCCTGGTATCCGCTATACCTATACGGCTGAAGTCCGAGTTCCCGGCGACCTGATGGCCGTGATGAGTGCTTCGAATCCACAGTCTGTCGATTCGAGTGGTGTCTACACCTTCCGCATGGACCAGCCCATCCCGAGCTATTTGATGGCGTTGGCAGTGGGAGATCTGACCTTCTTGACGGTAGGTGATAAAACGGGAGTTTACGCCGAATCGAGTGTCGTGGAGGCCGCAGCCTACGAGTTTGAGGACATGCAGAAGATGCTCGAAGCTGCAGAGGCGATCTATGGAAAGTATCCTTGGGGGCGCTATGATGTGTTGGTTCTTCCACCTAGCTTTCCTTTTGGTGGGATGGAAAACCCGCGCTTGACCTTTGCTACACCTACTATCTTAGCCGGAGACAAGTCTTTGACGGCACTCGTTGCACACGAGTTGGCCCACAGCTGGAGTGGGAATTTGGTGACCAACCGTACCTGGGATGACTTTTGGCTCAATGAAGGGTTTACGGTCTATTTCGAACGTCGGATCATGGAGGCGGTCTATGGGAAAGACTACGCTCAAATGCTTGCCTTACTTGGTTGGCAGGACCTTCAACGTGAGCTTGAACACCTCAAGGATGTTCCTGAAGACACTCGACTAAAGCTCGACCTCGAAGGTCGCGACCCAGACGACGGCATGAGCGACATCGCTTATGAGAAGGGTTACTTCTTTCTACGAACCATGGAGGAAGCGGCGGGTCGTACTGCTTTTGATGCCTTTCTGAATGAGCACTTCGCGGATAACGCCTTCCAGACCATCACAACCGAAGAATTTCTTGGACACTTGAAGGCTGACCTCTTGAATGGTGACGAACAGCGCTACAAGGAACTCATGGTAGATCAGTGGGTGTACGAACCGGGGATTCCTGAGAATGTTGTTTCTGTGAAGTCGAGCCTGTTTGAGCAGGTGGATGAACAGATCGAAGGTTGGCTAGCAGGAGGAAAAGCAACCGAGATCGACACTACGGGTTGGACTACGCATCAGTGGCTGCATTTTTTGAGACACATGCCGAACTCGCTTACGGTCGACCGAATGACTGAGTTGGACAGAGCTTTTGGTTTCACAAAGAGTGGAAACAGTGAGATCGCGGCTGAGTGGTTCGTTCTTGCTTTGAACACGCATTATCATGCAACAGATGATGCCATCGAGGAATTCTTGATCCGCGTGGGTCGTCGCAAGTTTTTGGTGCCGATATACACCGCAATGGTCGAACAGGACCCTACCAAAGAGCGCGCAAAGATGATTTATCTCAAGGCCCGACCGAACTATCATTCTGTATCAGTATCTACCTTAGATGTACTATTGAATCAATAGGAAAACAATGGAAAAGCCTAGCATTGAACACAGCGAATTTGCCCCCCTCAGCTTTAGGGATTTTTCTACGGCATTCGCGCACATGTCAGATTCAGATCTGCGGTTTTCGTACTGGATCTTTCGTTTGATGAATAATCCGAAGCTGACGTCGATCGGTTCGGCTCTTGCTGAGTGGGCGCTCAAGTGGCGGTTGCCGATCAATTGGGCGGTGAAGCCAACGGTCTTTCGGGTGTTCTGTGGAGGTGAGACGATCGTAGAATCTCTGGCAGCTGTAGAGAAACTTGGTGCGAATGGCTTGGGTGCTATTTTGGATTATTCGGTTGAAGGACAGGATAAAGAGATCGAGTTTGGAAAGACCGAAACCGAGATCGTGCGGATCATTCAGTTGGCCAAGGACAATCCCAATATTCCAGTTTCCTGCATCAAGGTCAGCGGTATTGTGTCGAATGCGCTCTTGGAAAAGATTGCTCGGGGTGACTCATTAACCGATGCGGAACAAATGGTTGCGGACAACTGGAGACAGCGATTTGAAAGGATCTGTCAGGCAGCCTATGACAATGGAGTTCCTCTCTATGTCGATGCGGAGGAAAGCTGGATCCAAGATCCGATCGATCGATTGGTAGAGGAGATGATGGCGAAATACAACCACGAGAAGGCGATCATCTTTCAGACGATCCAGATGTTCCGTCATGATCGCTTGGAGTACTACCGCAATTTGATCGAGAGAGGTCGTAAAGAAGGTTTCAAGATCGGAATGAAGATCGTCAGGGGTGCCTACCTAGACAAAGAGAATGCTCGTGCTAAGGAGATGGGCTATCCCACACCGATCCAGCCGAATAAGCCGGCAACGGATCGCGACTATGACGCGGCGCTTAAGCTTAGCGTGGAGAAAGTCGATTGGGTTGAGATCTGTGCGGGAACGCATAATGAAGAAAGTTCACTCTATCTGACCGAATTGATGGCCGAACATGGACTGCCGAATAATCATCCAAATATCTGGTTTTCTCAGCTATATGGCATGAGCGATTATATGAGCTTTAATCTCGCTGCGTCGGGATATAATGTTTCCAAGTATCTTCCATACGGACCAGTCCGCGCGACCCTGCCTTACTTGATCCGCAGAGCCAAGGAGAATACAGCGATCGCTGGACAAATGGGCAAGGAGTTCAGCATGATCGTCAACGAAAGAAAGCGACGCAAGACAGCGACCTATCCGGTGGAATAGGGGCTTACTTATCTGAATCTTCTAGGCCTTTCCAATAATCTGCAATCTTAGCACAGGAGGGAGTCAAAATCTGCCGTCGGATCTGGTGTTAGTACATCTAACTTGTCAGAAAAAAAGGAGATGGCAAATGCGTATACGCAGCTGATCATTCAGATCGTGATTGTGGTTCAGTTTCGAGAGGCGATGGTGACCTCTGATATGAAAGATGAGATGGAGATGTATATCTCCGGGATTATTCAGAGCCATGGACATTAATTACTTGCGATCTATTGTATGCCGGACCATACCCACATCCTCGTAGGTTTAAATCCAAATCAGTCCGTCTCTGAACTGGTTAGATTGATCAAGGCGAATTCTTCTAAGCATATCAATGAGCGTGGTCTTTGCCAAAGGAAGTTTCAGTGGCAAAAAGGCTATGGGGCTTTCAGTTATAGTCATTCCGCCTTACCGCGAGTGGCCAGTTACATCGAAAATCAAAAGGAGCATCATGCTCGAAAGAAGTTTGCGGAAGAGTACAAGTCTTTCTTGAAGGAGTATGAGATTGCCTACGATGAGAGATATACCTTCAAGGATCCCGCGTGACTTCAGGAGGACAGATATGTCGCGTCTACGACGCTGGCTCAGTCAGCCGCGTAGCGGCGACATATCTTTTGCCCGGGATGGTGAAAGGATTGACCAAAGCCGCGTAGCGGCGACATATCTATCCTGTCTTCTTTTTTTATTTCCCCACTAAGCTAATGGTCTTCTTGCGGTTCAGTTTGCCGTTCTCTGTTTCGGCAAAGCTGTCCAAGTAGTGGATCTCCTTGGGTAGTTCGTATTTATGCAGATCCTGCTTCAGGTCTTTCAGCAGCTCTTTTTGATCCTCCTCGCTCAATGGCTGACTCTCGATAAACAGCGCCACCTTTTCCCCCAGCTTTTCATCCGGTAGACCAGCAAAGAAGAACTTCGTGTTCAAATAAGGCTTGGCCAACTTCTCGATCACTTCAGGGATGACCTTCACTCCTCCGGTGTTGATCATGTTATCTGCCCGACCTACCCAAGTAAACGAGCGTTCATCCACCATTTCGATGATGTCATTGGTCACCAATGGGTTGTCCGGTAGAAGGTCTGACTTTAGCACTAAACAACCTCGTTCATCGGTTTCGATCTCGATGCCGTCCAACACCATGAATGGGGCGTTCTTTTCTTTCCCGTTGATTCTTCGTAGCGCAACATGAGAGATGGTCTCGGTCATTCCGAACGATTCATAGATCTCATTAGGCCACTTGCTGACTCTCTCCTCTAAGCGCGGGTCGACCTGACCACCGCCAACGATGATCTTTTTGACCTTTTTCCATTTTTCCGTTGCCTCTTCATCCTCCGTGATATTAAAGAGCTGCATGGGTACCACCGCAGCGAAATCAATAGAACTCCCTGCAGGAAGCTCTGGCTTGGAAGTGGTGTCCGCAATGTGAAGATCCAACGCGCCGACGATCGAACGCGCGATCATCATCTTTCCACCAATGAACTTATTGGGCATACACAGCAG
The DNA here is from genome assembly GCA_038131955.1 of Flavobacteriales bacterium. Taxonomy (GTDB): domain Bacteria; phylum Bacteroidota; class Bacteroidia; order Flavobacteriales_G; family Salibacteraceae; genus SHAN690. The sequence goes on along the minus strand of JAYPQK010000013.1, from coordinate 128,397 downwards.
GGCGCTATCACCCGGTTTCAGCTTCAGAAAGTTGAGCGTACGTTGAGCACTTGCCAGTATGTGCTCCTTCTTTATCTTGATGTTCTTTGGTCGTCCGGTGCTACCCGACGTCCGTGCCGGGACCCAATCTTTCGTGTTGCTCCAATCTACCACAAACTCCAGAATGCTCTCCAGTTCACCTACGCCATACCCTTCTTGCAGTTGCTGTTGGGCATAAGCGCGCCATTCATGCAAGGATCGCTTTCGTCCGTCGATCGATAAGGTCTTGTATTGCTTCCATTCCGGTGTGTCGCTCATGATAGGAGTGCTTCTAGATCCCAGTTTTTTAAAGGATTATAACGAATGATCTGGCCTTGAAGATACAGAGGTGAGTCGAAATTATTGGTGTAAAGGCCTCCGGTTCCCAATCCTTGCGGAATCGTCACCTCTTTTTGAAACGCAAATTGAGCGATGCTGTTCAGTCCTACGTTGCTCTCCAGAGCAGAGGTTATCCACCAATCGATGCCTGCTTCATTCGCGAGATCGATCCAGTTTTCTGAGCCACTCAGACCTCCATGGAGGGAAGGCTTCAGGATGATGTACTGGGGACGAATCGTCTCCAATAAGCGCTTTCTCACCTCCGGTTCGTGTACTCCGATCAATTCTTCATCCAAGGCGATCGGAAGTGGAGTGACTTCACACAACTCCGCCATTTCTTCCCACTGACCTTGTCGGATTGGCTGCTCAATCGAATGAAGGTCAAATTCGCTCAGTCGCTTAAGTCTTTCGAGGGCTGAGTCGGTTGAAAACGCTCCGTTGGCATCAACCCGCAACTCGATGGCGACACCAAACTCTGATCGGATATAGGCCAAGATACTGAGCTCAGTATCAAAGTCTATGGCGCCGATCTTGAGCTTTACGCATTCAAAACCCAACTCCATCTTATCGATGATCTGCTGGCGCATGAAATTTTTATCCCCCATCCAAACCAAACCATTGATCAGCATGCCTTGTGCACCTTGGGTGAAGCTACTGGGGTAAAGAACCTTCGTTCCCTTGGCTTCGATGTCCAGATTCAAGGTTTCCAATCCCATCTGGATAGAGGGGTACATTTTCAAATCAGGAAGATCTGATTCTTCGCTGTTGAGATGGTCGCTGACTTGATCTAACACGGATTCAAACGACTCCATCGGATCCGGACTTAATCCCTCTATCAAGCTACATTCACCTAATGCTGGAATAGCAAATGATTCGTCTTCCCAGATCAGGAAATAGGATGTCTTTTGGTTTAATACGCCCCTCGACGTACCACTTGGTCGTTTGAAATCTAACGTATATCGCTTCCAGTGAGCGCGAGCCATGGCTTTGATCGTCGCTTATCCTTCGACGAACACGCCCATGCCGCCATACTTTTCGATGCGGGCATTGATGCGCAACTCAGGCTTGATGCGCTTGAGGTGATCGTACTGGGTAAGGATCTCATTCTTCACATTTTCAAAAGCCTCTAAAACGTTGGAATGAGCGCCACCCATTGGTTCCTTGATGATGCCATCGATCAGGCCATTTCCGAGCATGTTGTCGGCTGTCAATTTCAGGGCATCGGCCGCTTGTTCTTTGAAATCCCAGCTTCTCCAGAGGATGGAAGAACACGATTCAGGGGAGATGACCGAATACCAAGTGTATTCCATCATGAGAACTTTGTCCGCGACTCCAATTCCCAAGGCTCCGCCTGAAGCACCTTCGCCAATGATGACAGCAATTACGGGTACGCGAAGATTGAACATCTCGTAAATGTTACGAGCGATCGCTTCTCCTTGTCCGCGTTCTTCAGCTTCCAATCCTGGAAATGCACCTGGGGTGTCAATGAAGCAAACGATAGGCTTATTGAATTTCTCAGCGAGCTTGAAAAGACGGAGGGCTTTACGGTACCCTTCAGGATTCGCCATACCGAAGTTTCGATACTGACGCATCTTGGTGTTGATCCCTTTCTGCTGACCTACGAACATGAAGGTCTTACCGTCAATGCTTCCAAATCCACCGACCATGGCCTTGTCGTCCTTAACACCTCGATCACCATGCAATTCGATGAAATCACCGCCGGTCAATGCATCGATGTAGGCGAGGGTGTAAGGTCTCTCGGGGTGACGACTAACCTGCACTTTCTGCCATGGCGTCAAGTTCTGGTAGATCTCTTTCCGGGTCGCTGCAAGCTTTTGCTCCAACTCATGAATCGCGTCTTCACTCTTGAGTTTGCTTTTCTCCTTCACTTGGAGCATGTTGTCCAACTGCTCCTGAAGTTCCTGTATCGGCTTTTCGAAATCGAGGTATACGGCCATAGGATCGTGATTTGGGGGTCAAAAGTAGCATTGTATTGGAATCTGACGATTGATGAATGGGAGAATCAGACGTTCATATAACTAGATAATGAGAGAATTAGATAATCAGAAAATGGGACAGTATTAATAGCGCACAGGGTAAAGGTCTGATGAACATTGAATACGCTGGCCTCTGCGCCCTCCGCGAAACCCCCTGCCTGCCGGCAGGCAGGTCTGCGACCTTTGCGTGAACCAAAACTGCACTGCGCACTGCGAACCGCCGACTGCTGACTGCCGACTACCAACTGCCTACTACCCAGCCGCAGAAACCAACTTCACCGCTTCCACTGCTTCCTTCACATCATGAACCCTCAGGATCGACGCGCCTCGCTCTAGGGCCATTGTGTTTAGAACGGTAGTTCCGTTGAGAGCTTCTTCGGGTGTAGTGCCCAGCACTCTATTGATCATGCTCTTTCTTGAAAAGCCACAAAGAATGGGAAGTCCGAAGACTTCAAACCTTTCCAAGTCGCGGAGTAACTGATAATTGTGCTCGACCGTTTTCCCAAAGCCAAACCCGGGGTCTATAATGATGTCGTGGACGTGCCGATGTTTCAATTGATCTACTCGCTCAATGAAGAAGTTCAGCACATCTTCGGTCGCGTTCTCATAACTCGGATTAGCCTGCATGGTCTGAGGAGTGCCCTGGATGTGCATCATCGCGTAGGGAACCTGAAGTTCGGCGGCCGCGTCCAACATGCCTTCATCCATCGTTCCACCGCTGATGTCATTGATCATGTCGGCTCCGACTTTGATGGCTTCCCTTGCCACGCTGGCTCGGTATGTGTCCACGCTCAATACGGCCTCGGGAAATCGTTCCCTCAAAAGCTTCACAGACGGAATGAGTCGATCCAATTCCTCTTGCTCGGTTACCGCGTCGGCATTGGGACGCGTCGAAACCGCACCGATGTCTAGGATGCGTGCTCCTTCGTTCAGATGCTTGGTTGCCCGTTCAATGAGCTTCGACTCATGGTTGTATTGGCCACCGTCGAAGAAGGAGTCAGGTGTGACATTGAGAATGCCCATGACCACCGGTGTGGAAAGATCAACCAATTTGCCTCGGCAATTGATCGTTCTTTTCTTTTGAATTGCTGTACTTTGCTCGCCCATATTCTTGACGAAAATAGATGGAACACACGCTCAAACAATACGATGCCGCGGTAGAAAAATGCCGAGAGATCTTTTTTAAGAAGACCACCGACTATGGAACGGCTTGGCGTATTCTCCGCAGTAAGTCTTTGACCGATCAGATCTTCATCAAGGCGCAGCGCATTCGTACGATCGAAGAAACGGGTGAGAATAAGGTGGGAGAAGACATCGAGGGTGAGTTCATCGGCATCGTCAACTACTGCTACATGGCCTTGGTCCAGTTGGAATTGCCTGAGTCTGAAGGTATGGAGCTCGCCCCTGAAAAGGCGATGGAACTGTACAACGCCAAGTCTCAACTGGCATGGGAACTCATGATTAAGAAGAACTCGGATTACGGAGAGGCATGGCGCGATATGCGTGTGAGTTCATTGACCGATCTCATCCTCATGAAGATCCTTCGTACGCGCCAGATCGAGGATAACCAAGGCAAGACCCTGATCTCCGAAGGCATCGATGCCAATTACCTGGACATGGCCAACTATGCCTTGTTTGCGCTGATCCGACTTTCAGAATAACCGTATGGAGCGGCTGCTCATCCTCAGCAACGTACACGTAGAGCCGAACTCATCGGCAGCGGGTCGTCGCATGCTCCAATTGATCCGACTTTTTCTCGAGAAGGGGTTCGAGGTAACCTATGCCACCACCTTTGGTAAAAGTGAGTTCGCCATTGACTTGCGATCCTTGGGGGTCGATACAGCGGATGTTCAAGTGAATGACTCCTCATTTGATCCGTGGGTGAAGCAGCTCGACCCGACGATAGTTCTCTTTGATCGCTTTATGGTCGAAGAGCAATTTGGCTGGAGGGTAAGACAGCAATGTCCTGAGTCGGTGAGAATTTTAGATACGGAAGATCTCCACAGTCTTCGATATGCTCGACAAGCGGCCCTAGAGGCAGGGAAAGAGTTTCATGACGATGATCTGGTCCGCGATATTGCCTTTCGAGAGGTAGCTAGCATTCTTCGCAGCGATCTCAGCCTGATGATCTCATCGGTGGAAATGGCCATACTCCAACGAGTATTCGGTGTAGGCGATCGACTCCTCCAATACCTTCCTTTTCTTGAAGACGACGTCAATGCTGACGACTGGATATCATTCCATGACCGAAAGCACTTCGTGACCATCGGAAACTTCATGCACGCTCCCAATTTCGACGGCGTGTTATTCTTGAAACAAGCGATCTGGCCAAGGATCAGAGAGTCGTTACCCGATGCGGAATTGCATGTGTACGGAGCTTATGCCAATCAGCGGGTGAAGGAGCTACATGATCCGAAGCACGGGTTGATCATCCAAGGCCGAGCCGAGAATGCATCTGAGGTGGTCGGAAAAGCTCGCGTACTACTTGCGCCTCTGCGATTTGGAGCAGGATTGAAAGGGAAGTTCATTGACGCGATGCACGTGGGAACACCAATCATCACTACCTCGATCGGGGCAGAAGGAATGTCGGTGGATGGTTCGTGGTCCGGCTTTGTAGAAGATGACGAGGCGAGGATCGTTCGAGCTGCAGTGAGTTTGTATCAAAACGAAGAGGAGTGGAATCGGGCTCAGGAATTAGGTGGGTCAATCCTCAGAAAGAACTTTGATCGCAACGCGCACAGCCTTCTCTTCTGGAACCGATGGAAGCACCTACGTGCGGAGCTCGACGGTCATCGAAAAAGGAATTTCATGGGACAGATGCTGTGGCATCACAGCTTGCGGAGCACCGAATTCATGTCCAAATGGATCGAGGCGAAGAATAAAAAAATCAATCCGTAGCACGGTGGTGTAAGAGCCGGGCGAACCGGTTCGGATAGGGTATCCTTTAGTCGGGTTTGTTTACGCCTATTCCTCTAGAAGGTTTCAGCTAGGGACGGAAAAAAATGCTTCCAGTTTGATCGGTGTAGGTTTCACCCGTCGAAAGTTCGACGCGCACTTGGAAGTTGAGTTCTTCCACATCAGGTCCTGGTCTTTCAGATAGGATCAAGTTATATCGTTCATACTGCACCTTGCCTGTGTCTTTTGCGAGAAAGGCAGGAATACTCAAGGTGTCGAGATCCCAATCGATACTGAATAGTTGCGTTACCGTATCGCCCGCGTTGAAGGTGGTGTCCATGTCCACAAGGGTAGTGATGATGATGTTCACGAAAGCTTCATGCTTTGAGCCATCCCATCCCGGATCAGGACAAGAGCATGCGAAGGCGGAAGAGGAGAACCAAGTCATCGGGTTGGAGTGGGCGATGTATTCCGTCTCGAAGGAGAGAGCGATCCCACCGTACTCGGATCGCTCGATCGGCTCTTCCATGGACAGAAAGTTGCTGTTAGCTGCGATATGTCCCACCTCAAGATCCGTGATATCGAAGAACGTATCCGTTACCTCAGGGCATCGGCAAGGATTGCACTGAGGTAGAGCAAGGACACCGGAGAAGAGTAGGAGGGCGAGGAGTCGTTTCATATGATTATAGACGAAAGGAGAACGTCAAGGTAAGGTTAATCAGATGAGGCTCAGATTGTGCAATACCAAAATGAAATACAAAACGGCAAAGAACCCGAACAGCGTATTCATCCCATAGCCTCCCCACTTGAACAGTGCCTCCTTGGGGATCTCGTACATTGGGTAATAGGCAAACTGAGTAGCTACTTTGCCTATCGAGTAAGCTGCGATCAGAGGCGTTAGGGCCAAGGCTAGAGGACTTCCATTCATGAGTTCGGTCGGAAGGAGTATGGCGATCATTCCAAAAGAGAAGTTCAACCCGACGATGTATCGCCCGTAGGTTTTAGCGATCTCTTGATTGAGTGGTTTGAGTTGCTTCACGTACGTGTACCAGTCAAATACACGCTGACGGATGTAGGGATAGACCATCGCGGTAAAGATCTGATCGATGCCACCAGCGATGATGAACCATTGAAGTGGGATTAGTAGAGTGGGGATTTCCAAAAACGTGCTGAGACAGCATCTCGTGATGCTTTGTCAATTGGGATTGAGCATATAGGTTGCCCCCGGTATAATCCAAGTAGGTATGGCCTTGCTCTGCCAACCGTGCATAATCTTTAGCGATCAGCTGCTCGAATTCGGCTTCATAGGGAATCTCAACGTCTGGCTTGGTCAATGTGGTCATCGCAGGTCGGTTAAGTGCGGTAAAAATAGCTCAACCGATCAGGTCAGGAAGTAACCTCTATCACAGACTTAGCAGATTTCTGACAGTCTTAGAAATCCGATTTTATTCCTGTGGTATCTTGAACAGGCCGATCTCAAAGAATTCTTAGTATCCTATAGGATCTCGAATGGATGTCAACAGTCTCACCGTGTTTCTTACCCAGAAGGGCATTTCCAACTGGCCTTAACTCTGAAATTCCCATGACCGCTTGCTTTTCCAAATGAAGCAGGCCAAAGGCAGACCCTATTAAAAGGAGATGATCTTTCGTTTGGACAAAGCTTCCAGTTGCAACCTTTTCCGTTGGATTCTTTCCTGCGCATTGCTCCACTTGGTGAAGCATCCGTTGTTCGTTTTCGATCCGCTTTGCGAGGTTATCCATCTCCATGCGAACCATCTCTCTTTCGGTATCGTGTTTATCGCCAGCCGTGCTTTTGTAGTTAGAGGAGGTAGCATCCTGTAGTTCTCTCAGGTCTGTATACATCGCCTCGATCCGCTCGGAAAGGTGACTATGGATGGATGCTAGGAGTTGGGAGCGATCCAATGAACTCATCGCCGTTTCCCTTTTCGTGAAGGCCCTCCTGAGCGTTGGCTGCGACCCTTATTGGGGCCACCTTTTTTCGGTGGACGACTGCCTGACGGCTTGAAGCCACTCTTTTGTGAAGGCTTTGATCCACCTTTTTGTACTGGCTTCTTTCCCGGACTTGGCTTCTTTTTCTTGGGCCGAGCTTCCTTGCTCGAATCTTGCAAGATCTTTTCCATCTGTTCGATCTCCGCAGAGGTGAACTCGCGCCACTGTCCGCTCGGTTGATCCAGCTTCATATGCATGATACGCGTTCGCTTTAGCTTGGTCACCTCATAGCCAAAGTACTCGCACATCCGCCGGATCTGTCTGTTCAGTCCCTGAGTCAATACAATGCGGAAGGTGAATGGAGCTATCTGCTCCACCGTGCATTTTCGAGTCACTTGACCAAGTATAGGAACACCCTGACTCATCTTCTGAGCGAAATCTTCGGTCAAAGGCTTATCGACAGTCACCTCGTATTCCTTCTCGTGCTCGTTACCGGCCCGTAGGATCTTATTCACGATATCGCCATCACTCGTCAGGAAGATCAATCCTTCGCTATCCTTGTCCAAACGACCGACCGGAAAGACCCTGCTGGGATAATTGACATAGTCGATGATGTTGTCAGGCTCACCCTTGGTATCCGTAGTCGTAACAATCCCCGGGGGCTTATTAAAGGCTAAGTATACCCGATCTTCCTGGTTGTTCTCGATGGGTCTTCCATCTACTCGGACCAGATCCTTGGGGCGAACCCGCTGACCGGTCGACGGTACTTTTCCGTTGATCGTGACCCGACCTTGCTCGATCATTCGATCCGCCTCACGCCGCGAGCAGATGCCCGCCTCACTCAGGAACTTGTTGACCCGTATGCCTTGTGCTTCGCTCATTATGAAGGGTGAAAGTAGTGTAAAACAATAACGCCAAAAACACGAAGAATATAATTAGGCGTTAACCACCTGTTAATCGAACTTCTCCGCACGACTCAGGTTATATTTTTGTCCACTTCAAACCAAAGAACCATGCTAAATCGAATATCACGCATTCTCGTCGGGTCGCTCTTCATTGTTTCCGGACTCATTAAGGCGAATGATACTGTAGGGTTTTCTTACAAGCTCAATGATTACTTCGCTCCGGGAGTGTTCAACATGCCTTTCTTCGACCAGTTTGCATTGGAGTTGAGCGTGTTCGTTTGTGTGGCAGAGATCGTTCTTGGAGTGGCGGTACTCTTTGGTGCTAGGATGAAGCTGGGTGCCTGGTCGCTGCTACTATTGATGATCTTCTTCACCTTCCTCACCGGATACACGGCCATTGCGAATTGGTTCTTTGATAACTACCAGTCCGGTGTAACGAACTTCTTTGAGAATCTATTTGGTTTCACCATTCGCGAAGACTACAGCTACATGAAAGACTGCGGTTGTTTTGGCGATGCGATCAAACTTAACCCATGGGAGTCCTTCTTGAAGGATGTGGTATTGATGGTATTCTCGATCATCATCTTCCGCTATCGAAATGAAGATCAGGTTGGAGATCTGCGCACTGATGTGATCAATCTCGGGATTTCATTGGGGTTGATCGCCGGATTCTCTTTTGGAATGCTTGGTTGGGGATTCCCGGTCCTATTCTCCATCGTCACCTATGGCGCACTCTTGGCCATTAAACAGTTTATGCAGTCTGATGTCAAAGACTGGTACATGGCGGTGGCGGCAACGTTCATCAGCTTTGGGTTTTCATACTACTGTATTGAGCACTTACCGGTCAAGGATTTTCGTCCGTATAAGATTGGAAATAACATCGCTGAATTGAAGGAGTGTCCGCCTGATGCCCCACAGGATATTTATGAGGATACCTGGTTCTACAAAGTCAATGGTGAGGTCAAGGAATTCAAAACGGAGGATGAGCCTTGGACCATTGAAGGTACTGAGTTCGTCGATCGCGAGACAGAGTTGATCTTCAAGGGCTGCGAACCGCCGATTCATGATTTCGTACTGGAAGATGCGGATGGCATGGATTACACGGAGGATATCCTCGCAGAACCGTACATATTCATGGCCATCACCTATGATATCGTCAAAGCGGAAGGGGAGGCACAATCGAAGTTGAACGCAGTGAGTGACGGAGCAAGCAATGATCCTGACGGAGGTCCATACATGTACGGTCTTGCAGCAAATGCATACTCAGAGGTGGAGGAATACAGGCATGAGCATCAAGTGATGTACGATGTACTTACGGGCGATGCTACCATGCTTAAGACGATTATTCGCTCAAATCCGGGACTTATCCTGTTGAAGGAGGGAACCGTGATCGGTAAGTGGCATTACAACGACATTCCAAGCTACGACGAGATCAAGGCCAATTATTTGAAATGATCGATCAGGTCATCACCTGACCAATTCCCGCTTTCTTGTGGTCGGCAGGTGTTATTATTGCACCATGCGAAAGAAACTGATTGCCGGAAATTGGAAGATGAATATGCACTACAACGAGGCAATGACCCTTGTGGCTGACTTAGTGCGATCAGAAGGAACTGAGGACTGGAGCGACGCTGATGTCGCCATTTTTCCCCCCTTTCTTTATACGAGGGCGGCGGTTGAATTCGGAAAGAATAGCAAGTCACAGATCATAGTAGGGGGACAAAACTGTGCCTCCACGGAGAATGGAGCTTACACCGGCGAAATTTCGGCCAGTATGTTGCGTGAGGTTGGAGCCTCGGCGGTACTGATCGGACACTCAGAACGACGCGAATATTTCAAGGAGTCGGACGAAGAACTGTTAGCTAAGACCAAACTAGCACTTAAGGAAGGTCTTACCCCATTTTTCTGCTGTGGCGAATTGCTATCAGAGCGTAAGTCGGGAAATCATTTTTCCGTTGTGGAACACCAGCTCACTTCGACGGTCTTGACATTGACCAAGGAGGAGTTCGAGAAGGTCGTGATAGCCTATGAACCGGTATGGGCGATAGGAACAGGGGAGACGGCAAGTCCTGAACAAGCCCAAGAAATGCATGCACATATCAGGAAACTGATCCGAGATCGATTCGGTGATACAATGGCAGATGGTATTAGAATCTTGTATGGGGGGAGCATGAAGCCAAGTAATGCAACTGAACTACTTTCTAAAAGCGATGTCGACGGTGGATTGATCGGCGGAGCTTCGCTAAAAGCGGAAGATTTCAGCGCTATCATTCGCGCCTCGACTCATTGAAGAACGATCGTCAGTCGGTTGGCTTGATCTCCGATCACCGTTTGGATGATGTAAGTGCCTGATGGAAGCGATGACCCTTTCAAGACCTTGATGTGATTTGAGCCTTTCTGATAAACAGACGGTGGTAGATTGATCACTTCTCTACCCAGCGAGTCCAATACTTTGACTTCTACTTTTTTCGCTTCAGGTAGTTCGAATTGAAGCATGCCGTCCGCAGTTGAAGGATTTGGGTAGAATTTGATGGGACTAGAATCTTCTATGATTTCGGAATTTCCTGCCGGCCCTCTGCGAAACAACCACAGATAGGCATCCTCAAATTCACGAGCCCAATACCATTCTGAGTGTTGTCCGTCGGAGTGTTCAAGACTCTGAATCTGCTCTTCGCTCATTCCACTCGAGATGAGTGTGTCTTCCATGTCAAACATATACTTGACCATGTTCGCACCCTCCGAAGTTCCTCCGATCTGATAGATCCGACTCGAAGATGAAACGCCACCTTGATAAGCGAAATTGAAGAGTTCAGGATTGAACCAATAGGCAGGGGAGAAGGCGCCTATCCTTCCAAAGATTTCAGGACGCTGCACGGCTGCGTATAAGGAGATCAATCCGCCTAGGGAACTGCCCATGATGCCAGTCTGTTCAGGGACGGTCATGGTGCGATAGTTTTGGTCGATGTATGGCTTGAGTGTTTCTGCTATGAATGCGATGTAGTCTTCGCCTTCGCCGCCACCGTAGTTGGAGTTGACCCAAGCCGCATACTCATCGATACGCAAACTTCCTCCATTGTCAACGGCGACCACTATGATGCCCTGATCTCCATCCGAATGCAATTCGTTCAAGGTCTCATCTACCTTCCACTCGCCGGAAAAGGAGGTCGAAGCATCAAAAACGTTCTGACCATCGTGCATGTACAATACCGGGTAATTGATCCCACTGGTAGAGTAGTCTGGAGGTAGGTAGATCCAAATACGACGGTATCGGTCGAGTTGAGGCATGTAGAAACTATCCGTCAGGATGCTCACGTTGTCCGCTGCGGTGCTGTTGCCCGACCCGCCGCCACCTAGATTTTCCCAACCCAGAATCGTAAAATGGACGGTATCACCATCCGATGGAGGAAGGGTTCAATTGGGTATGTATCCACCGCTTTCGTTTCCCTCAACCGTAGCCCATGAAGCGCGAGTGAATTTGAATTCGAGTCCACCCAAACCGGAATCAAGCGTGAGGGTATGAACGGCTTGAGTACTGTCGAAGGCGAACTGATAATTAACATCACCAGGATCCCAGCCTTGAAAATTCCCGGCAATAAAAAGAGGATCCCCGGCAGGTGTGTTGCCAGGGATCTCGTCAATGATCAAGTACACTTGGGCGAAAGGACTGGTAAGGAAACCGAGTAGAAGTCCCAATAGGACAATGAACGGTCTTCTTCCTTTAGCCATCAGTGGATCTTATTTTTCCGTCTTTCCTTTATTCGGAGTTCCGCTTGCTCCGCGGTCCTTTGGCTTAGCGATGTTCTCGCGCATCTCCGTATCGGCCATGATATTGCGGTACTTCTGGTAATCCATGATACCCAAATTGCCGCTGCGGAAAGCTTCAGAGATCGCCTTGGGGATCTCGGCTTCCGCTTCGATCACGCGAGCACGAGCTTCTTGAGCCTTAGCCTTCATTTCTTGTTCTTGAGCCACAGCCATAGCCCGGCGCTCTTCTGCACGTGCCTGGGCAATGTTCTTGTCCGCTTCCGCTTGGTCGATCTGGAGTTCTGCACCAATGTTCTTCCCGATATCCACGTCCGCGATATCGATGGAGAGGATCTCAAAGGCCGTTCCTGAGTCCAGTCCTCGAGCCAATACCACCTTTGAAATACTATCTGGGTTCTCCAGCACTTGCTTATGACTCTCGGCAGAACCGATCGAGGTAACGATACCCTCACCGACACGTGCCAAAATGGTATCCTCGCCTGCCCCTCCTACAAGTTGATTGATGTTTGCCCGAACCGTCACACGCGCTTTTGCGATCAACTGAATACCGTCTTTCGCCACGGCAGTCACTGGAGGAGTGTCAATCACCTTTGGATTTACGCTCATCGTCACCGCCTCGAATACGTCACGACCCGCCAGGTCGATGGCGGTGGCCATATTGAAGTCTAGAGGAATGTTGGCCTTGTCAGCCGAGATCAACGCGTTCACTACGTTCTGGACATGTCCGCCTGCTAGGTAGTGAGCCTCCATTTTGTCTGAGCTGATCTCAATACCCGCTTTTTTCGCGTTGATCATCGCATTGACGATCACGCTCGGTGGAACCTTTCTCCAACGCATGAAGATCAGGTCGATCAACGACACTTTCGTTGTGGTCAATACCGCTTGGAACCAAAGTCCGACCGGGATGAAATAAAGGAGTACCCAAAGTCCGACAATGGATAGAATAACGACGAGAATTAACAATCCGATTCCGCTGAACATAGTGTTATTGTTTCTTGATTACTGTGATCTTGTTTCCTTCAATGTTAACGATTTCGACCGAGGCGTGCGCCTCGATGTAGTCCCCTTTGGAACTCACTTCGAAGAAATGATCGTTGAACATGGCTTTTCCCATGGGGTTGAGTCGACTGATAGCTTCGCCGATATCACCGATGGAGAGTCCATCAATGGGTCTTTCCACTTTCGAGTCGATACCTGATTTGAGGCTGAGCTTTTCCCAGGTCTTCGATCGGAAGGCTAGGATGATGAGAAGCACCGAGGCAACGGCCGTGCCGGCTAGTGTGAAATGACCGAATCTTGCGCTGATGTCATACGCCAAAAACAACGAAGTGATCATCAAAAGCGCACCCGCAATTCCAGGGATGCCTACACCTGGAACTAGAAAGATCTCGACCAACACCAGTCCAATGGCAATAACCAAGAGCAAGATGATGATCGTGGGGGTCATGTGCTTATTTCTTGTAGTACTTCAGTGCCTCTGGCATGAACTCCTGTAGATCCTTGATGCGCGTCTCATCGCTTGGGTGAGTGCTTAAGAACTCTGGTGGCTTCTGACCGCCATTCGCCGACATGCGTTCCCAAAACTTCGGAGCTCCCTGTGGATCGTATCCGGCCATGGCCATAAAGACCAAGCCCATCTTGTCTGCCTCTGATTCGTGGGTTCTGGAGAACTTCAACATACCTAGCTGACTGCCTACTCCGTAGGATTGGAGAAGCAGTCCCTGAGCAAGTTCTGGCTTTTCTTGAAGGGCCACGGATAGACCTATGCCTCCTGCTTGAACCGCTAGAGCCTGACTCATACGCTCATTACCATGTCGAGCAATGGCGTGAGCGATCTCGTGTCCCATTACCACCGCAATGCCATTTGCATCCTTGGTGATCGGCAAGATACCAGTATAGAATACCACTTTCCCACCTGGCATGCACCAAGCGTTCACGGTAGGATCGTCTACTACGTTGAATTCCCACTCAAAGCCTTTTACACGTTTGCTTTGGCCATTGTCCTCGAGGTACTTTTCTGCAGCCTTGGCAATTTTATTTCCGACCTCGCGTACTTGTCTGGTTTGCACAGCCCCGTTATCCAAGGTCTTGTTGTCCGTGAGAAAGGTTTGATATTGGGTCAAACTCATCGACATGAGTTGGCTTTCAGGAAGCATATGTACTTGTCGTCGACCGGTGATCGGTACTTTAGAGCATGCTACGACAAAGAGAGCGAGCAGTAGGAGGGAAAGATAAGTTCTCATTGTTCTATTACGGCTGATAGACCGCGTTCTTGAAGTTGTTTACACATCGGATGCAGCTTGGTGAACTCCCCGTGCTTCACATCGCATTTGCCTTTGGTATGCACGATCCATGCCACTTGTTCGGCCTGGGTAGCCGAGTGTCGACAGATCTCGATCAAGGAGTCGATGACGTGATCAAAGGTGTTCTCATCGTCATTATAGAGCATCAAAGCCAATGGCTCTTCGCGCTCGACTTTTTCTTCGACAAGTTCCTCGGTTTCTGTTGTAAGACTCATAACCCTTGGTTTTGGGGACATCAAAAATAAGCGCTAGGAGACTTGATTACAACTTCTCAGGCTGAGCGTCGGTCAATCCGCTATTTCGAAGTTCCTCTGCCCGTTGTTCGGCAGCAGCTTGTGAGTCGAAAGAACCGTAATAGTAGCTGCTAGAGCCATCTGGATTCGAGATCTTCTGCACGCCTTCGCCACTCAGTAAGAGGATCTGAGATGCTTGTCTAACGGGTACCTCTCCGCTGTATTTACCGAGTAGGATACGATACTTTTCGTTGTTCGATGGAGCGGTGGTCGGAGGCGTGACAGGGCGAGTCGGTGGAGGAGTGGCGGTCACGGTGCCTCTATCCAAGCTCTCGACAGCTACGCGAACACCATCTCGATAGGCCGTCACGAATGCATCGGCTACACCGATCGCGCGTGCTTCATCTCTCGCGCGAAGTGCGTCCTCGCGGTTATTGAATTTACCTGTAGTGTATCGGTACAATCCATTCGCAAGATTCTCTTGTAGAAGGGGAGAAATATTGAAAATGTCATCTGACGTCACAGGCTTGGAATAGACTCCGACCTGAACGGTGAAGAAGCTGCCAGGAATGTTCTCTACCGCTTGGACCTCCATCGGACCTTGCTTGATGAACTGTGGCTGGATGGCTGGTCGTGTTGGAGATTGGACTTGTCCTGTATTCTGTGGTCGTCCCGTTCCGGTGGTTCCTTGGGGCCTTGTGCCTGTTCCTTGAGGTACGACCGATGCTACCGATGCGCCTCCTTCTATCGCACGTGCTTGAGCTACGGAGATCCGTTGTCCGTTCAAGTATGCCACCACGAAGGCATCGCCATATCCGATGTTTCGAATCTTGTCCTTTGCTGCGTCAGCAGGAGCGAAGCTGTTGAACTCACCGGCGGAATAGCGTGTGAATCCTTGAGGAGTGGATTCGCCGATGATCGGAGAAATGCCCTTGAATACGTCTTGACGAATCGCGTTGCGAAATGCGCCGATCTGAACTTTGTACATCAATCCGGAAGGTAGCGGCGGATCAATAGGGATCGGGTTTCGCTCACTGTATTGACTTTGAGGTGCGGCTTCATCCAGTTCGAAGATCGTTTCGGTGAGTACGTCCATATCGACCTGAAGGCGACTGTTGTCTTCTACTGTCGGAGCATTCAATCGGAAGGCATCTCCTTCGTTCAATGGGTCAACTTGATCGGCCGTTGCGTTGTCATCTTCCGTTACCGGTTCAGTCTGCGGGTCGATCGAGGGAATCTCTACATTTTCTGCCAGTTCAGCATTTCTTGGTTCATCGTTGTAGTATGCAAGTACATTCAGATATGCCTCTTCGGGTCTGGAAAGTAACTGCCGGTTGGCTTCGTTTTCAATGTAGGTCGCTTCTCTGGTCAGCTGGGCGATGATCTTGGCTCGACTGTCGGCTTCTTCAAAATCCTGATAGGCCTGCTCTGCTAGTGCCATTCGGTTTCCAGCACTTGAGCCATCCAATGAAGCGGCTGCTGAACGCTCCATTAAAGTTTGTCCACGTTGGGTGAACTGCTCCTGCAGTTGTTTCAGTTTGCTGACTTCACGGCGGATCGAATCGGCAATTACCTTTTGGTCGTTGTAGTCTAAGTACTCGACGGTGTATCGAACGTCTTCTTTTTCATTCGGGTTAAGCGTGCGCTCTACTGTCGGGAGCACAACTTCTTTACCGGGTAGTATGATGTGGTTTTGCTCGATCGTAGCTTTTTCTATATCGGCCATTTCCTCGGCGAGTCGCTCAGCGAGGCGAGCTTTATTGCGAAGTACCTCGGCTTCTTTCTGCATCTCTTTGGCTTCATCGATGGCAGGAAGTCGAACCTTTTTCTTCTTGATGGCAACAGCTTCTTCCATTGCCAGGTCGGTGTCTTGTGTCTTTTGCTTGGCTTCGGCTCTGAGTTCAGCGGCAATAGAAGCTTGTTCCTGCGATGGCAATAAGTCGCCTTCTTCTAAGGTCAAGACGCTGGTCTCAACGGCGGCTAACTTGGTTTGAGCTTCCTCGTAGAAGCTGGATTCCATCTTGGCGAGCTCGAGTTTGTGCTCTTGCTCCTTCATGGTAGCCTCCATTTCGCGGCGCTTCTTTTTCTTCTTGGTCTCATCTAGCTGTGCCTGAATAGAGTCGATTTCAGCATTCAGTTCTTCCACGGTGACGTAGCGCTTCTCGGCGCGTTCTTCGTACTCTTCCAATGACTCTACCTCAACCTGAACATAGCCTTCAAATCGCTCGCTCCCTTTCACCTTCACGCTGCTAGGTGCGGACGGACCATCCACGACCATTTCCGGATGCAAAGAGTCCAATACGTTCTGTACACGACTCTTCTGGATATTGAGATCAGTGACTTTTTTCTCAAGTGCCTCTTTTTGCTGTTGATTGTCCGTGTTGGCAATACGGGCTTCAGTCTTCACCTTCTCATTCTGAATGGCGATCATCCAATTCTTGTGCAAGGTTTCGAGTTGTGCGGATCGAGTGATAGGATTGGGATCTCGCTCTACCTGACTTTCGATCTGTTGGAAGGCGTTGGCATTATAGTTCTCGACGTACTCATATAACTGAGACTGAAGGTCGTTTTGCGCAAGCAACTTCTTCTCCTGCATTTCTTTTTGATCTACGGATTCCGTGATGTCGAGCGCTCTTTGCTGCAGGGTCGATCTGAACTCGTTTATATCCTTGGCGATGGTTTGTAGGCTTTCTTCTTCCTCGCTGGTCTCCGCATTGGCGATCAGGTCGCCGAAGAAAATCAACTCTGTTGTGAGTGAGTCCGCCCACTTGTTGTAGAACTGTGCGTATTTAAGCTTCACATCCGCAGAGGCATTGTTCGTCAGCGGTGGTAGCGTATCCTGAAAGCTTTCGAACGAACGATTGATGGAGACTGTACTAGGAGGGAGTCCCACGGAAGAGAATTCCTCGGTGGAGTTCTCAGCCAGGTTTTCTTCGGTTTCTTCACTATTGTTTTGATCCGCCATACGATCGATTGAAGCGTCGGTCCTTATGTCTTGATCGCCGTCCTCCATGTTACCGTTTCGCTCCGAAGCATCAAAGACCACCTCATTTGAGAAAGGATCATCATTTACGTTGATCGCTTCATTCGATTCAGTTGTTTCACCCGAACTAGCTGCTACACCACCGGCTGCTGCTTGGTCGCTCAGACTTGCAATGTTCTGATAGCTCTCCATCGCAAGACCCTCCTTCTCACGCTTTTCAGCTTCCAGTTCCTTGATCTGATCATCGATTCGTACTAAAGCAGGCCCATCAGACGTCTGACGTTTTTCCTCTTTCAGGGAATCGATGCGTACTCCAATGTTTTCAGCCCACTGATCGTATAACTCAGCCTTTCGACTTTCAGCAATGATCGGGTCCTCGGCATTGCCAGCTTGTTCGATCTCCTGCGTGAAGTATTGTTCGTAGTCTCCATCCACCACGTCGGGTTGAGATTCCTGGGCTTCGATGGCCCTGATCTGTTCGTTCAGTGATAGTTCTGATCGGTCGCCCTCATCGCTCCCATCTGTGGTATTCTCATTGGTAGTCTCGGAAGAAGAATCAACTTCGGTAGTCGCCATTTCGTTGTCTTCTTCGTTATTCGATCGATCCTCCGAAGAGTCATTGTCGTTTTCTTTTCGACTTTCACTCAATGATTCGTTCATGGCGATACGCGCTTCTTCAGGTGCGACAAATGCGAGTAAAGCAGGATCATTCTTTGCTTGTTCAGTTAGGGCGCCTTGGAGGTTGTTCAGCGTCCGCATATCTACCTTCACCAAGTTCTCATTTTGATAGGTATCGGCGAGCTCAAGCAAGTCTTGGGTCATGTCGTAATAGGACATGGCATTGTTCTTCTGAGTAACGAGGTTCGCTAGCTCCTTGCTCGCGCGATCCAAAGAGGCTTCTTTCTTCGGCTTGTTTGCCTCGGCTTCAGCTACTTGCAGTTGCAGCTCCTCTTTGATCATGTCGTCTTTCGTGTTCTCGATCTCTTGCTTGTAGTAAGCGATCTCCTCATCGATCGACTCAATAACATCTTCCAAATCCTCTACTTCAGCCCGTTTGCTCTCGTATTCAGAAAGGGTAGGGTCCAATCGTTTCTCCATGGCCTCTTTCACATTCGACTCGAATTTCTCTAGTGAAGTGAAATTGTTCTTTGTTGCCGCCAATTGGGCATACTGTGCATTGAATGCCGCATCGTCAAGTGCGTTGCCATCTAGAAGAGACAGTGTACTCTCCATACCTTGGATGGCTACTTCACGTTTTTCAGCTTCGCGTCTGTACATCGAAGCTAATTCAGCGGCAATAGATGCTTCCGCGATCTCATTGGGGTCGCTGGAGTTCTTCTTTTGCTGCGCTACATCGTAAAGGGTAGATGCCTTTGCATTGAGGGTTTTGGTTTCTTCCTGAAGTGTCGTTACTGCGCGTTGGGCGAGAGCTCGTTTTTCCGGACGATTCGCTTCTTCATCCTCAGAGGTGCCGCCTTGAGTTCCCGGACTTCCATCATCGAGCAGCTCGACACTTCGCTCTAATTCATCCTCGGATGAGTTTACAGACAGACTCGCCTGTTTCTTCAAGATATCGGCAGTGAGAAGGTTCTCGTCTTCGATCGGGTCGTCGAAGTGATTGATGATCTGGAGTTGTTCTTGCCCGTCTACATCAACCAAGAGCATTTCTTGACGGAACTGCTTCAAGCCTTTTTCGCGCGGGATCTCGACGATACCGCTGTGGATGACCTCGCTTTCTTCAGCTTCTACTAAGAACTTGTACTTACCGCTTCCTTTCAGGTCGAGGAGGTAGGTTCCAAATTGACTATCTGACACATAGACGCCGACTCGCTTGTTCTGGATCAGATCCTCCACGGTGATCTTGATCCTTCTTGAGGCTTCATGTTGGAATTCGCCTTTGATCAATGTGAGATCCAATGGAATACGCTCCATTCCAATGCGATAGACGGTTACCTGTGAATTTGAAGTCTCGCGGTTACTAGCAAACCAGGCAGACTTTTCTTCGAGGTCAGTAATGAACATGAAGTCATCCCAAGGCGTATTGATCGCAAACTCCATGTTGACCGGCTGGGTCCACGTACCATCACCTCGACGTTCTGTCTTGAAGATGTCGTACCCTCCCATACTGTTGTGTCCCTTCGATGCGAAGTACAAGGTGCTTCCTTCGGGGTGAATGAATGGGTAGTCTTCGTCAAACTTCGTGTTGATCATGTCGGGCAACTTGCTTGGCTCACTCCATCCTCCGGTAGGGAGTTTTTGGATGAAGAAGAGATCCTTACCCGTTTCGTTCTTGTCAGAATAGGATGCGTAGTAGATCAAGTCGGATTCCTGCTGGAAGTACATGAGGAACTTAGCGTCGCGCTTTTTGTCTTCATCCGACATGAAATCCTCCGGCTTCACGATGATCTTTCCACCGAATTCGCTCAGGTCATAGTTTCTGTAGAAGTCAGATCGAGGAAGCACGCTTCGCTGAACAACGGAGATGTCTGTGAAGCTGGATACAAGTTTTTTCCCGTCTTGGCATTGCTTGATGTAGTGATCTACGAATGCTGACTCCGGTTCCTTCTTTGATGCGAGGGGTTGATACTTCTTGTACTGTTCGATGGCACGATCGAATCGATAATTAAGGTGAAGCCCTAGACCATAGTAGTAGTAGGCCAAGGACGGGACCTCACTTTGTTCGGTAGCAAACTTCAAATATTGTAAGGGTTCCTCTTTGTCTTCGATCGTGAATAGCTGACACGCGCCAAAGCGGAAGTTGTATTCCGCATTCTGCATATTCATACTCAACAGGGTCGAATAGATCTTTGACGCTTCCGCATACGATTCCTCCTCGAATAAGGCCAAAGCCTTTTCGTTCAGATCTTCTTCAGACTCTTGGGCATAGATCGCCCATGGAGTCGATAGGGTGAGCAGAAGAACTGCAATGTATAGTCGGATCTTCAAAACAGTTTGTCGAGTATGTACTATTTAAAGGTAAAAGTCTTAAAGAAGAGGGCTCCAACCACCAGACTTAGTACTGCTTTTGCTCAATACGATGTGAATAACGATTTGTTACGATTAATCGTCTTCCGCGGCTTGTTTGATGATGTTCTTCCAAGAGATGTTCGCCTTGCTCTCTTCTCGTCGGAAAAGCCGCTCGATATTCTTCTGGTGTGTGATCAGCACTAGGATGGCAATAAACATGGAAAAGATGATCAGACTAGGGATCGTTGCCTGATACACAAGTACGATGATGAACGGGAAACTCAAAGCCGCGGTCATGGAACCTAATGAGACAAAGCGGGTAAGACCGAATACAACGATGAATACGCCCAAGGCAAGAAGTGCGCCCTGATGATGTACCGCGAGCATCAAACCGAGCAGAGTAGCAATGCCTTTTCCGCCTCTAAATCCTGCAAAGACCGGGAAGATGTGTCCGATCACAGCCGCAATGCCCAATGCCAGTTGATAGTTGACATAGGCAGCATCGCTGATCGGTTCCTGTGCGAAAAGATCGACCAGTTTCACTGCAGCGAAGCCCTTGAGCGCATCGATAATGAGAACGGGTATGCCTGCCTTTTTACCAAGAACGCGGAAGGTGTTTGTGGCCCCGGCATTACCACTACCGTATTCACGAACATCCGTGTCGTAGAATATCTTACCCACCCAAACAGCGGTAGGGATCGAGCCCAGGGTATAGGCTAAAAGGAGCGAGATGATAGTGGGTATCGAAATCATTTGAGAGGCGCGAAGTTAATATTCATCCGATTTTTGCTCCTAGAACTTCTTCAGGAAGTCTTCTTTCCGTCGCTTACTACCGAGCATGAAGCTGTACGGAGCTTCACCTCTTTCCACCTTAAGTTTTCTCTTGTCGGCCTTCATTTCTGTGATCGTGGTGTTGAATTCGTCCAAGCTGGAATAGGCTTGCATGATGTTGCGTGAGTATTTGAAATACCACCATGTATCCTTATCGGCTTCGAGATAGATGCTCACTTCGGGGATCCTTCCAACCACGACTTCTACTTTACCATTCACTTTACCATTCACTTGACGCTTGCCGATGTTGCCAATACCGATTCGGCCGGTCGACTGGTAAGAATCCGTCTCAGGATTCCATTTGAGGTGTACCTCTGTTAGGAACATGTTTTTCTCAAGTTCTGAAGGGAAGCGACGGAATTCGCCTGTAAGCGTGATCACTGAGATCAACTTGTCCGCATCGTCTGTTCCCATCAACTCTCTCAAACCTTTTTGGTAGGTGTCTCTTTCGAAGTCACTGGGATCTCCTAGCACATTCTCAGCGAGGATCTTGCCCATGTCATCGATGAGTTTATTCTCAAAGAAGAAGTCGAGCAACATCATTACGTCTAACTCTACTTTATCGTCCGTTAGGTCGTGAGAGATATTGCCGACCGTCGACATGTTCAATTGTCCGGGATTCAGTCCGAAGCCAAGTTTTCCTTCAGAATAGACCTTGCAGCCTTCTGATTGAAGACTCATATACTGGCCTGGAAGACTGTTCTGGATCAGCTTGTTGATGTTGGAGATCTGATACTCTTTTGCAGTCTCATCGTATCGAATGTATCCTTCTGAAGGTAGAAGTTCAGGGTGGTCGTCCTTCATTTTCTTCGAAAGGAAGGTTGAATAAACATCGCCGGTATCGTTGTCGAGTACCATGGCCGTGCTCAGAAGTGCTCCTTCGTCGTTCTTGACCGAACTGCCGATCGGTAAGTAAAGGTCGTCTGGGTCTACCACGCTCTTTAACTCAAACCAACTGAGCGGTACGGCCGATGCGCACTGATGTCTCAAGCGTGAATAGCCACTGAATGAGAGTGATTTGTTAGATGCCTCGAGTCTGACTCCTCCGAAGTATTCAAAATAGGGACTGAGCGTGAATACCCGCGTACTGTCGATGTCGCCTTTTGCGTAGGTCTGATAGCTGCTGTCTACACCAACTGAATTGAATCGGATCTGCTGTCGGTCGCCGTTGAGGTCCTTATAGGTGTAGACTCCCGTCCCAAAGTAGTCTCTTCTTGCATAGATGTCTACGGTAGCGCTGTCGATCTTGTGGTACTTCGTGATCGCGTTGGCGATGATCTTGCAGTTTGTCAAGGTCTTCATCTTAGCCTTTTTCAAAATGGTGATCAAGCCGCTATCGGGATAGACCAGGGCGTCGGCTACTTGAATGAATTCAACCTGTTTTGCGTCGATGATGTGGTTCTTGATGTCGTACCTAGCTGCAGGAGAGTAGAACTCAAGTGAATCTTGGTCTGGATGGGTAGAGATGAAGCGCGATCCCTCGAATTGCATCGCTCCCGCGCTTGTGGCCTTCGATGTCTTTCCGCCGGAAAGCTCGATCGCTTCTTGATCCAAGTACCACGTGAATCGGTCCATGTAGGCGATGTACTGATTGAAGGGGAATTCCATCTTCGATGTACCGTCGTTTGACACGAAATCACCCTTTCTCTTCGTGAAATCGATGTCGGCGGTCACGTTATTTGTCTTGAAGAAGAATCCTTCGAAGGCGGAAACATCGGATTTCAATCGGAAATCGGCTGTGTCGCAATGGAAGGAACTGAAGTTGAAGTCGTAATCTTCTGACTCCATCTCTGCTTTGTCAAACTCAAATAGCCCATTACCGCGAAGATCCTCCGGAGTCAGTTTGAGACCGCCCGAAAGTTCACTTCCGTCATACATCAGGAAGGGTGATTTGGTTGACTTGGCGTTCAGAACGTCGTCATAGGGAAGCCATTGTTGTTCGATGTCCTCGCCGGTAGCTGGCGGATATTGGACTGGGGCTATTTGTTCTTCAATGACAAAAGAGTTGGCAACGGTTCGCATTTCTTCTGGAAGAAAGAGGAAATCGTCGGATTTGGTAGTGCTGGAAAGGTATTTCAGTTTACCCGATCCCTTTAGTCCATCATGGCTGAGCATGATCGTGTCGTTGAACTGTCCCTTGCCTCGATAGAGCTCGAATCCACCGGAAGGGGTGGTTCTTTTGAAACCGAGGGAGTAATCATCCTGTACCGTCAAGACTTCTTCAAATTCCGGAAAGATGTCAGCGCTCGTGAACCTTCCAGGGAAGGCGACGCGTTCACTCCGGAAGTTATCGAGGCTATCAAATATGAAGGGGTCAAGTTCGAAGTAGAAGTTCTCTCGATTGTAGGCCTTGCCTTGGATGCTTGATCGGTCGTAGAATGTGTATGAAAGCTCGTGACTTGTAAAGATCGGGTACTCTTCGAGCTGTTCCAATCCGGATTTATTTCCGGGATCGTCGATCTCCAATGTTCCGTTCACATCCTCGATGACAGTGGATACCCGAACGAGCTTTTCACGTCCCATGGCTGTCTTTTCTCCCGTACCAACGATCAAACGAGTTGAATCTACGTTGGGCATTTCCAGCTTGAAAGAGTCATATGAGAATTGAAAATTGCTTCCAAAGAATTCCAAACGACCCGCCTGAATGACTCCCGAGAAATCGAAGTCACGGTTCTTACTCATCGTGATCATGCCATCACGCGGGTAGAGAACCACTTGGTGCGAGTCTGAAACCACGATGTTTTTGATACCGTTGATCTTCAATGTGAACACCTCATCGATGAGGTCCATGGTGGCGTTTTCCATGGTCCCGATGTCTGAACTGATCTGAAGCACGTCATAGTCCTCCAATTCGGATTTGGCAGCTACATAGTGATACATCCGGTCCTTGGCACGAACCTTCTCTGTTTCTTGATTGAAGTCCACAAAGCCAAGGTTGGTGAATTGCAAAAGCATAACCTGGGCATTGGTGGGATCCATTCGCATGCAGCGGCACACCTCATTCAGATAAATGGTTTCCAATCCCATTTCTACGAAGCAGTTTTTAAGCTGCACCAATGGGTGGTGCGTCGCAAGCCCCATCAATTGGTCAAAGCGGTTGGCTCGGAAGTAATCGTCCGATTCGAAGAAGGCTCTGTTGTCCGTACTGTTCGGAATGGTGGTGAACTGAAGTTTGGGTTGGTCGATCTTCCAAGTGACCAATTCCGAATAGATATCCAATCCGTGGTAAGTGTCGAAATAGGGAGCTTTCTGGAGTCCTTCATCTGCTCGGAATAGGTTGACGACACGGTCTTGACGGAAGAATTTGAAGTCGAGCCCGGGGTGCGAAATGGAGTCGTCATGGAGAATGAACTTGACGGCGGCATCAGTCGAGGTGATTCTATCTTCCCTGATACTAAAGCTGATACTGTTAACCTTAAGGAAGGGCTTGTTGTCTAGGTAAAAAGTGAGATAGGCGGGGTCGTCAGACGATCCGCTCGCTACGAATCTCGCGCCTCGCTGGGTGAATCCTCCTTCGTAGTCCACCCCTTGGTCGATGTTGGCGATCTTGAGTCGGCTACTGTACGACTGAAAGCTTGGAAAGGACGCGTTGTCCTCCGTCACGTTGGCGCGCACGGCGTCTTCTAGGCGGCCAAGCAATGGATCAGGGAAATAGTCAGTATTGTAAAAGGTGACCGAATCCGCGTCGTATTTTGAGAACTTCATCAGGATCTCATAGTTGTTGAGTATGGCGTACACCTTATTCGGATCTAAGCCGGCACGCTCCCAATTCACGATCCCGTTCTTTCCGATCCATTTTCCGTCGAGCGGATAGTATTCTCCTGATGTCTTTTCGATCTCGATCTTCGAATTCTTCGATTCGCAGGAGAGGTTGAGTGAAGGGATGATCAATTTGGGTTCGCCATCTCGTATTTCAAAACGGAAGCGGACATTGTCACTGATCCAATCGGTCGATGCCGAGTGGAAGATCACGTTGTTTGTGTAGAGGTTTTGTGAGAATTCCATGTAGTCGTGGAAGTCCTTTCTCACCGACCGAAGACCAAGTACGGCGTCAACGGTAGTGTGCCATTCGTTGAAGGGAGGGGCGCCGGAATCGTTCTCCACTATGGCAATTACGGTCACGATGTAGTCTCTGATATCTGGGATGATCTTCAGTCGTTCATCTAGGATCTTATTGGAGGTCGAGAAGATGGTGCGTTTTTGATCCGGTGTAAAAGCGTTCAATTCGGTCCACATCTCGGTGAACTTATCCATGAGTTCTTTATTCTCCTTCTTTGCATCTCCCACGGCGAGGCCTACGAGCTGCTGCTCAAGCTCCGTAAGATATTCGGCTTGACCGCTGAATTCTTTAAAGGACTGAGCCCACGAATTCAGACTGAGGAGTAAAAAGAGTGGAAGGAGTACGCGAGCGTATTTCATAGTGTCAATTGAGTGGCAAGCATGGTCCAACCGTCTTGCGAAAGTTCGGTCTTTACCTCTAGCCCTTGCGCCCTGAGGGCGTTCTTGAGTCCTTCGGCATCTTCATTAAGAAATCCTGCACAGAGCAGCCAGCCTTGGGGAGTCAATCTTTGGCGGAAGGTAGGTAATGACTCTTCGATCACGTTTCGGTTGATGTTTGCTAAGATAAGGTCAAAGCGTTCGTCGACCAAAGCAGCGAGGTCGCCGGTGATCATTTCGAAGCTATGGGTGCCGTTCTTTTCTAGGTTGGCTCTTGCTGCATCCGCTGCATTGGTGTCGATCTCGATACCTATACCATGAGCGCCGCGATGACCAGCATATATGGCTAGAATTCCGCTGCCTGCTCCGAAGTCGACCACTTTCTTTCCTTCAAGAGGTAATTCGCGCATGGCGCGCAGCATCATATGGGTAGTGGGGTGGTGGCCGGTCCCAAACGACATATTGGGCTCAAGTTCAATGTTGAGTTCAGCGTCAGGAGAGGGTGTGTGAAAGGGAGCATGGATGAAGATGCGCTCATCCACCCAGACCGGGTCGTATGATGACTCCCAGACGGCGTTCCAATTGGTGTGTTCGATCGATGATGTAGTATGACTTTCGATCAACTCGGAATAAGCTTCAAGTATGTTTTGGGATTCGGACTCGGAGTATTGATCTGATGGTATATAAGCCTTGAGGTCGGGTCCTTCACTGGTAAAGCTTTCGAAGCCGATCTCCGCTAATTCTGCCTCTAGGATATCGATGGCGTTCTTGTCAGAAAGCCGAATAGAAACCTTCGTATAATCCAATGGAAATAGTTTTCCTGAAAGGTAGGAACAAAAGATTGAGAGGGCTCGCCGATGCGAGCCCGTTTTCAACAATTATTTCTCCACGTACCAGCCTGCTTCTACAGCCGCTGATCGATCATCTTCGTGGATCTTGGCGCGAAGGACCTTTCCTGTTTCGCAGAAACAAGCTTGGCAAATAGCAGGTTCAATGGATGTACCAGCCTCCACCTTATATGCGCGAATGTCTTCGTCCTTCAGGTAGTCTTTAACCGCTTTGAACTTTTCATCGTCATCTTCGAATGCAGCGTGCCAAGGATCTGCACAGCCGGTCTCATTATAGAGTACCCAGATGGAGTTGAACTGACGGGCGCAGCTATTGAGGGAAAGCAAAGCGACTGTGGCAATCATGTACAGGCTAAAGCGAATGGTCTTCATGAACGTGTGATTTCAATTTTAGACGAAGGAACGGAATAAAGGGGATAGTTGGTTGGGGAGTGGGGAACAGTTGATTGGGGAGTAGTTGAATAGGGAGTCGGCAGTTTGAAGTTTCAAGTTTCAAGTTTGGGGTTTCGACTCTCACTAATCTTCAATCTTATAGGACGAGTCTCAAGTCCCACTAATCTTTTCCCGAAGGGACGCCACAGGCGTTGCACTAATCTTCCTGCACTAGAAGAGGATTACTCCCTTCGGTCGTGAGCTCCCTCGCTACCCTCGCTCGGTTCAAACCTGTAACCCTCAGAGCCGATCTCGCCGCGGCGAGACTATTCAGTTGAAGTACCATTTAGTAATGGAAAAGGCCCGCACAAGTGCGAGCCTTTTCGTGAGTGACCCCGACAGGATTCAAACCTGTAACCCTCTAGAGCCGAAATCTGATATTCTATTCAGTTGAACTACGGGGCCAAAAAATGAGGTGCCAATATAGTAGGGAGGGATGAGAAGGAAGTGCGAAAATGGAAATTGAGGAAGTTCCTGACGGGAACTATTATAAGGGAGGCTTGTAACCCCTCAGAGCCGATCTCGCCGCGGCGAGACTATCCAGTTGAACTACGGGGCCAATTTCTAAGGGGCTGCAAGTATAGTAGGGAGGGATGAGAAGGAAATGGGAAAGTGGAAATTGAGAAAGTTCTAGGCGGGAACTCTGATAAGGAAGGCTTGTGAACTCTCAGAACCGATCTTGCCGTGGCGAGACTATCCAGTTGAACTACGGGGCCAATGTCTAAGGGGCTGTAGATATAGTAAGCAGAGTAGGATTTGGGAGTAGGGAGTAGAGAATAGGGAGTAGGGGGTTGGTTGGGCTTGATGGATGATTTCAGTGCTAGGAATTCGGGTCTAGTTGCAGAAGGCTGGTGCCTTATGGCTGTTGTGTCCTTCTACTGTAAAATAGGATTGCAGTTGAGGTTGCACAGGAGTACTCGCTTCGCTCGTGATCCTGAATGAGCTCCGAATTCCGATAGCAAGGTCCCACCCACCTGCGGTGGTTGGCTTTTTGCATCAGTGTTCCGCGCTGCAAAGCGAGCTTTGCGCTTGTCCACTAATGCAAAAAGGCTCGTCCGCAGCGCGGACGAGCCTTTGCTCTCTTAGTGACCTCGCCAGGATTCAAACCTGGAACCTCCAGAGCCGTAATCTGGTGCACTATTCAGTTATGCTACGAGGCCCTTTGGGGCGGCAAAGATAGTTGTTATTCTCAAAAAGAAAACGAAAGTTTGCCAGTAAATCTTGAGTAAGCAAATCGCCCATGCCAGCTAATAAATACGCCCTCCTTCGTTACCGCATTATCGATCGGCGAATTCGTAACCAGCAGCGACCCTATCCTTCCAAAGAGGATCTGCGTTATACGTGCGAAGAAGCCTTGTATGGTAGTGATGGTGAACATATCTCCATGTCGACGATCGACAAGGATATCTGGGCGATGCGCAATGAAGGAGAACTAGGCTACTACGCGCCGATCAAGTTTAGCAAGGAGAATGGTGGGTATTTCTATGAGGATCCTGATTATACCATTACAGAGCTTCCTTTGAATGATGATGATCTGGATGCACTTCAAACAGCTGCTCAGACCCTGTTTCAGTTCAAGGACATTCCACTCTTTCGTGAATTTGACTCGGCCATTGATAAGATACTCGATCGAATGAGGATCTCTTCTTACGATGACAATCAGTCGGAGCATGATGTGCTGGAATTTGAACGAGGAGTGTCGGATCGCGGAAGTACGTTTCTCGGAGATTTCTTCAAGGCGGCAAAGAATGACCTTTCGATCAAGTTCTCTTACCGCAAGTTTGGTGCTGATGAGGATCAGGTCGTGACCATGGATCCTTACCTATTAAAGGAGTACGGTGGTCGCTGGTATGTCATCGGCTTTGAGCATAGCAAACAGAATTGGCGTACTTACTCCTTGGATCGTGTTACGCAATGCTACCCGATGGAGCGCTTGTTTAAGCGATCGTCAGACTTTGACACCCAAAGCTTCTTCAAGCACGCCATGGGGATCACGGTTACCCAAGATGATCCGGTGGAGGTTAGACTGCGTTTTTCGCCTCAATTGACACCTTATATAATGTCTCGTCCGATTCATGCCTCTCAAAAGGTGGTTAAAGAGCATGACGATGGCGCTGTGGAAATATCTATCCGCGTGCTCAAAACCATCGAGCTTCTGACCCTGATCTTAGGATATGGAGAAGATGTAGTGGTGGTTTCTCCGAATGAGCTGATCGCGGATATTAAATCATCGTTAACAAGCTGTTTGAAAAAATATGCGGAGTGACTAAAATCAGCTTCGTATTTGGGGGTCTTAGTGTGCAATTCACAACATGATGTTCATTTCGTGAACTTCAATCAAGAGCGGTCACAAGGCTATCATTCAACCACTTATGAATAGGGCATTTTAGGGGTTGCAACTCATATATTGGCAGATGTAAAACTTTTCAAATAATCAAGTCCCTGTCGGTTTTTTTATTCATTTTTTTTTGTCAATATTTGCTCAGTGAATCACGGTTCAACCCAGCCGTGAATCCACCAACCTTAAAGAACTTTAATAAACCGTTGCGAAGTAGATTCTGCGCGACCCTAATAGCTTTTTTTCTATCATGAGTAAACCACACGAAGAGGTTTGGGACCGTTGTCTCGAGGTCATTAGAGACAATGTTAGCCTGCAGAGCTTCAAGACGTGGTTCGAGCCTATCGAGCCGGTGAAGTTGCAGGATAATACCCTGACGATTCAGGTTCCAAGCCAGTTTTTCTATGAGTGGTTGGAAGAGCATTACATCAGCCTATTAAAGAAGACCGTGAAGAAGGAATTGGGTTCCGAAGGTCGTCTTGAGTACAGCATTGTAATGGAGAACAACTACACCACTTCAAAACCTTACACCGTTCGCATACCAACCTCGAACATCAGCACGGTGAAGAACCCTTCTGTGTCCATGCCATTGGATATCGGAAGCAAGACCATTAAAAACCCATTCATCATCCCAGGACTGAAGAAAGTGGTGGTCGATTCACAGCTGAATCCGAACTATTCCTTTGAGAACTTTGTAGAAGGCGATTGTAATCGTCTCGCACGCTCGGCTGGGTTTGCAGTAGCTCAGAAGCCAGGAGGAACATCCTTCAACCCGCTTTTGATCTATGGCAATGTCGGCTTGGGTAAAACACACTTGGCTCATGCGATCGGCATTGAGATCAAGAAGAATCATCCGAACAAGACCGTATTATATGTCTCTTCAGAGAAGTTTACCCATCAATTCATCGATGCGGTGCGCAACTCTACGACCAATGACTTTGTGCACTTCTATCAAATGATCGACGTACTGATCATTGACGACGTGCAATTCATGGCCGGAAAGGAGAAGACACAAGACGTATTCTTCACCATCTTCAATCACTTGCACCAAACAGGTAAGCAGATCGTTCTCACGAGCGACAAGCCACCCGTGGAAATGCAGGGCATGGAACAGCGCCTCTTGAGTCGATTCAAGTGGGGCTTGAGTGCAGATCTTCAGGTTCCTGACCTGGAAGCGCGCATCGCCATCTTAGAGAAGAAGATGTACATCGAAGGGATCGAGTTGCCAAAAGAGGTGATCGAATACCTGGCGTACAGCATCACTACGAATATCCGCGAATTGGAAGGTGCGTTGATCTCCTTGATCGCTCAGGCTTCCTTAAACAAGAAGAACATCACCTTGGATCTTGCCAAGCAGATGATCGACAAGTTTGTTCGCAATACAGCGCGTGAGGTTTCGATCGATTACATCCAGAAAGTGGTGTGTGATTACTTCGACCTTCCGATCGAGTTGATGAAGTCCAAAACGCGTAAGCGTGAAGTGGTACAGGCTCGTCAGATCGCGATGTACTTTGCTAAGCAGATGACGAAAGCTTCCCTTGCTAGCATCGGAGCGCACTGTGGGGGTAAGGATCACGCAACCGTGCTTCACGCTTGTAAGACGGTCAATAACTTGATGGAAACGGACAAGCAGTTCCGAAGCTACATCACCGACCTTGAAAAGAAGATGGCCATTCAATAGGCCTTTAGGTTAAACCTTGAAACCCAATCCGAACTTCGCGATTGGGTTTTTTGTTGGTATCCATCATGGAAAAGAAACGCATCTTATTCGTTTGCCTCGGAAACATCTGCCGATCACCTATGGCGGAAGGTGCATTCCGTAGACATGCCCAGGAGTTAGGGCTCGATGTCGAACTCGACTCGGCGGGGACGGGCGACTGGCACGTAGGTGAGGCTCCGGATCGACGAATGCAGGAGACGGCAAAGTCGCATGGAATCGACATCAGTGATCTTCGCGCCCGGCAGTTTAAAGTTCAAGACTTTGATCGATTCGATGTGATCTATGTGATGGACGACTCGAACTATGCCAATGTGGTCAAGTTGGCAAGGAATGTGGATGACCGCAAGAAGGTCAAGATGATGCTCAACGAACTCTACCCCGGCGAGGATATGTCCGTGCCTGATCCATACTTCGGCGGTCAGCAAGGTTTCGAGCATGTCTATGACCTCTTGACACGCTCTGCTGAAAAGGTATTGGGCTGATGAGCAAGGGGCGGCTATATCTTATTCCGTCCTGGTTACATGAAGGAAATTCACGTCAACAGTTTCCTGATGATACCATGCAGGTTGCCCATCGATTGACTTGCTTCATTGTAGAAAGAGCCAAGACCGCACGACATTTTCTCAAGCAGATCGATTATCCCCATCACTTTGATTCCGTTGAGATGCTGGAATTGAATAAGCATGGAATTGACGATCATGATCGTTTACTCCAACCCTGTGTGGAAGGAAGGGACACTGGTCTGCTCTCAGAAGCGGGTGTGCCCGGCGTGGCTGACCCAGGTGGAATGTTGGTAGAGGCAGCTCACAGAAAAGGGATCGAGGTGATTCCCTTGATCGGACCTTCATCCATCTTGTTGGCGTTGATGGCCTCCGGAATGAACGGACAGCGATTCACCTTCCATGGCTATCTCGAGCGAGACGATAGAGCGCTCATGCATCAGCTTCGAGAAATGGAGCAAGAATCCCGTCAGAATCATACTACGCACATCTTCATCGAGACTCCGTATCGCAACGACAAGATGCTGGCGGTTCTTCTCAAAGGTCTTGGTCCTCAAACCCGACTTTGCGTCGCCGCGAACTTGACCGCGCCTGACCAAGAGATCGTGTCCAAACCGGTCTCGGAATGGAAGAAGATGAAAAAATCTTTTGGCAAGAAACCCGCAGTATTTCTGGTGTTTAGCGGGGATTTACAAAGCTGAAAATAACAACGTAAATACATTACGTTCTGCCCCAAGAGCTTTGGTTTCAGATTGATCAAACAACCTAAAAATCTGAAGCCATGAGTACCAACGAATTGAACCTTTTTCTGAACTCTTTCGATCGTCCAGCCCACTTTTCGGATGTGGCTTGGCAACAAGTGATCCAACAAGCAAAGCGCGTTTGGGACGCTTACCTACGAGGTGAAGACTGGCAGCAGGAGCTTGAGATTACCTGCAAAGAGTCTTACTTGATGCTGATCTCCAAAGAAGGCAAGTTGATCATCGAAGATGAGTCGCTTCTGCATTATGTGAAGAACAACCATGTCAAGGCATGGAAGAAGCACCTCGAAGACATCGCCTTCCGCGCAATCCGCGAGAAGCAATTTGACAAGGCTGAGCGATTCTTTACTAAGGCATTGAAGTTAGATGGTAACCATGCCATGAACTACTACCGACTTGCCTTGCTTCGAATGAAGGCATTACGTCACAAGAAGGCCTTGGAAGATCTTACACGAGCGATCGAGATCAATGATCAATTCGCTGCTTTCTACCTCAAGCGTTCTCATATCTACCGATTGCTGGATATGGATTACAAAGCGATGTCGGACCTCAACAAGGCCATCAAGGTCGACCCAACGCACTCCGAGGCGTTTGACGTTCGCGCCAAATTCCGCGCCTCTATCGGTGATCGTGCCGGTGCTCGCATGGATATGCTCAAAGCGAAGGAGCTGAGAGAGCAGGGCAATGTGGGGGGAGGAGAGGCCTACGCTTCTCAAGCGGCCTAAGGAAAGATTAGCGGTTTTCCGTGATAGATCGTTCGGGTCGTGCCATTTACGTTTGTCTTCCGCTATGAAATCCAGCACTTTCCGTTCGCGTCATCTGATCTCCGCCCTTTGTGTGGTGGTTTTGACTCTTCTGAGTTCGTTGCAAGCTCACGCTCAAACGACCTATGAAAAAGAGCAGGCCTCAGGCGAGATGTACGATGAAGCCTATGAGGTGCTTATGAAGATGGATGTGTTGGGCGACTCTCTCTACAGCGTAAAGTTGTCTGATGCGTTGGCAGAAGCGCAAGTTCGATATGATACAGAGAAACAACAGGCAGAGATCAAGGCTACGAGAACCCAGCGAAATCTTTTTATCGCCTTAGCAGTCACTGCTGGTGTCGCTCTTGTAGTTGCAGTCTGGTTCTTTGCATATCGCATCAGACGTAAGGAGGAGATCGCCCAAGAGAGGATCAAGACGCTAGAAAAGGAGAAGGAGGTGATGTCACTCCAGTCCATGCTCTATGCTCAAGAAGAAGAACGGCAACGCATAGCGCGCGATCTTCATGATAGTATAGGTGCCTTATTGAGTGCGACTAAGCTCCATATCACCAACATCGTGGCCGAGGTGCAGAAATTGGAAGAACTCGAATTCTTGAGATCTACGGAAGAGGCCTTGGATAGAGCGAATTCGGAAGTGCGTAGAGTGGCTCATGATATGATGCCGGGTGTGTTGATGAAGTTAGGTCTGATGGAAGGCATTGAGGACTTTTTCGATCGTGTACGAGCATCCTCTAACCTCAAGATCACCTTTGACTACAAGGAGCCTACGGAGCGATTGGATACGAAGAAAGAGGTCATGATCTATCGAATCATCCAGGAGTTGGTCAACAATACCATAAAGCATGCAGAAGCTTCGGAAATACTCTTGACGATCCGAGACCAAGGCGACCAGTGGATCATGAATTATGTAGATGATGGAAAGGGCTTCGACGTTTCCAAGATCGACGATGCGACGAGCTTCGGTTTGTCAGGTCTTCGTAGTCGAGTCAACTTCCTCCAGGGAAGCTTTGATGTAGATTCAAAGCCCGGGGAAGGTGTTCGATTTAGTTTTGAATTTCCCGCGTGATGAGTTCTATAGGCGTCATATTGTGCGATGACCACGCCATCTTCCGACAGGGGATGCGGGTTACACTCGAATCGTCTGAAAGCTTAGAGATCTTGGGCGAGGCTGAGAATGGCGAAGAATGCCTTGATCTTGTCTCAGAAGTGCATCCGAATGTAGTGTTCCTCGACATCAATATGCCGGTCATGGACGGGATCGAATGCTTGAAAAGACTCAAGGATGAGTACCCGGAGGTGAAGGTGGTGGCGCTGACGCAGTACGACGAGAAACGCTTCATCAAGCAGATGCTGAAATACGGCGCCGATGGCTACATCCTCAAAACCACCAGTAGAAAGGAGATGCTGAAGGCGATCGAAACGGTGATGTCTGGTGGAGTATATCTAGCGGAGGAGGCGGACAAACAGATGCAGGGGCTGAAAACCGCTGGAGAGGGAAGTTCTCTTTTCCCAGACCTCAGCGACCGAGAGAAGGAGGTGATCCGCTTGATGTGTGAGGGGTTGAGTACGCGCGAGATTGCAGAACGGGTGCACTTGAGCGTACATACGATCGAAAGCCATCGGTCGAATGTCTTCAAGAAGGTGGGGGTCACCAATGTGGCCGGACTGGTTCGATGGGCCGTCAATAATGGCTTTGATTCTTGAATGGCCCTAAGCTCGGGTAGACTACCTTAGAGCCGTGCTTTTTAGCTCCGTGATATTCCTGGTGTGGTTCCTTCCGATCTTCTTGGCGGTCTACTTGGTGACGCCATCGAAGTGGAAGAACGCCATTACCCTGCTTGGTAGTTTGGTGTTCTATGCCTGGGGCGCTCCTATGTTCTTCTTCGTCCTAGTGGCAAGCGCAGCGATGGACTTTGTGATATCCTTTCGACTCAAACCGGGAGAAGGAAAGGCTTGGCTAGCCGTCGGAGTTGGAGTCAATTTGCTTACCCTCTTTGTCTTCAAGTACTTCAACTTCTTCGTTGATAATGCCCGGGTCATTGCTGAATCCGTTGGATTCAATTTCCCGTCCTACATGGAGATCGCCTTGCCCTTGGGTATTTCTTTCTTCACCTTTCAGAAGATCAGCTACCTCATCGATGTCTACCGCGGCGATGCGGAGAGGGCGGATTCGTATTTCGACTACCTGCTCTTTGTTGCCCTGTTCCCTCAGCTGATCGCGGGACCGATCGTCCGCTTCAAGGATATCGCTCATCAGATCCGTGACCGTACAGAGAATGAGACTTGGGTGCTACGATTGGCGGGGTTCCAACGATTTGCCCTTGGCTTGGCCAAGAAGGTGCTGATCGCGGACGTGTTGGCGCTACTAGCCGATCATGCGTTTGCGGCAGATGATCTGGGGATGTTGAATGCCCTGGTAGGATTGCTCGGATTCACCTTCCAAATCTACTTCGACTTCAGTGCTTACAGTGACATGGCGATCGGTCTTGGCCTGATGATGGGGTTCAAGTTGCCCGAGAACTTCGATTGGCCCTACGCAGCGTTCGGGTTTCGGTCCTTCTGGCGAAAATGGCACATGACGCTCAGTCAATGGATGCGCGACTATCTCTATTATCCCCTAGGTGGAAATCTTCACGGACATGGGAAGACCATCCGGAACCTTTGGGTCGTCTTTCTCCTATCAGGACTCTGGCACGGCGCCAGTTGGAACTTTCTGATCTGGGGCGTCTGGCACGGCTTCTTTATTACCGTAGATCGTTATACTCCCTTTTTCCGACGGAATAATCCCTGGGTAGGAGGCTTGCTGACGTTTGCCTTGGTCATGCTCGGATGGGTATGGTTCCGTGCTCCGGATCTCGGTGCGTCTTTGCATTACTTTTCCGAGTTGTTTCGGTGGGATCCACGGATCGACTTTGAAGTGACCTCGCGTGAATGGCTCACCTTGGCCGTTGCTGTGGCCTTTGCTTTTCTTCCTCCCAATCTTCACGATGCCGCCCGTCACTACCACGGCGATGACGGAAACCGTATGGTGGTGAAGACGCTGATGTCCTTCCTTTTTATACTACTCTGTCTAGGGCAATTGGCCATTAGCGACTCGCAGCCGTTTATTTATTTCAGATTCTAGGCGAGCTACGCGCAGTCTGCTACTTTTG
This sequence comes from Flavobacteriales bacterium, assembly GCA_038131955.1. Classification (GTDB taxonomy): domain Bacteria; phylum Bacteroidota; class Bacteroidia; order Flavobacteriales_G; family Salibacteraceae; genus SHAN690. Next base: position 92,259 of record JAYPQK010000013.1, on the reverse strand, counting down.
GTCGTCCTAAATACGACCGCATGTCAGACGATAAAAAGATCATTTTCTCGCTTCAAGGGGTAAGCAAGATCTACCCGCCGCAAAAGCAGGTACTCAAGAATATCTACCTCTCCTTTTTCTACGGAGCCAAGATCGGTATCCTCGGTCTCAATGGTTCGGGTAAGTCTTCTCTGTTGAAGATCATTGCCGGGGTCGATAAAGACTTCCAAGGAGATCTGAGTTTCAGTGAGGGTTATTCCGTTGGCTACCTCGAACAAGAGCCGCAACTCGATGAGTCGAAGACGGTCATGGAAGTAGTGAAGGAGGGAGCGTCGGAGATCACCAAGTTGCTCGAGGAGTACGAACAGATCAACAATGACTTTGGGCTTCCGGAGAACTATGAGGATCCGGATAAGATGGAGAAACTCATGGCACGCCAAGGAAAGCTGCAGGATAAGATCGATGCGGTGGGTGCTTGGGAACTAGATTCAAAGCTGGAGCGTGCCATGGATGCCCTCCGTACGCCAGAAGGGGATACGCCGATTAAGAATCTGTCGGGTGGTGAGCGCAGACGAGTGGCGCTTTGCCGTCTCTTGATCCAACAGCCCGATATCCTATTGCTGGATGAACCAACGAACCACTTGGATGCGGAGTCCGTTGAGTGGTTGGAGCACCACCTTCAAGAGTATGCAGGTACCGTCATTGCGATCACGCACGACCGTTACTTCTTGGATAACGTAGCGGGATGGATTTTAGAACTTGACCGTGGAGAAGGTATTCCTTGGAAGGGGAATTACAGCTCTTGGCTCGAGCAGAAGTCGAAGCGTTTAGCTCAAGAAGAAAAGCAAGCGAGCAAGCGACGCAAGACCCTTGAACGAGAATTGGAATGGGTGCGTATGTCGCCCAAGGGAAGGCATTCGAAGAGCAAGGCACGTCTTGCTAATTACGACAAGATGCTTTCAGAAGAGCAGAAGAGTCAAGAGGAAAGACTCGAGATCTACATCCCACCCGGACCGCGCTTGGGCAGCAACGTCATTGAAGCCATCGACGTGGCAAAAGGATTTGATGATCGACTGTTGTATGAAAACTTGAACTTCAAGCTACCACCGGCCGGTATCGTCGGTATCATTGGTCCTAACGGAGCAGGAAAGACGACCCTCTTCCGTATGATCATGGGGCAGCAGACCCCGGATGCGGGTGAATTCAAGGTCGGCGAGACCGTCAAGGTAGCCTACGTGGATCAAGCCCACGAAGAGATTGATCCTAGCAAGACCGTGTATGAAGTGATCTCGGGAGGAAATGAGCACATCGACCTCGGAGGTCGTGAGATCAATTCACGCGCATACGTATCGAAGTTCAACTTCAGCGGTAACGATCAAGGAAAGAAGGTGAATGTGCTCTCAGGTGGTGAGCGGAATCGCTTGCACTTGGCTATGACCTTGAAGGAAGGAGCCAACGTGTTGCTTCTCGATGAGCCGACCAACGACCTGGATGTGAACACCCTCCGTGCTTTGGAAGAAGCGCTGGAAAACTTCGCGGGTTGTGCAGTGGTCATCAGCCACGACCGCTGGTTCTTGGATCGTATTTGTACACACATTCTTGCTTTTGAAGGCAACAGCCAGGTCTACTACTTCGAAGGAAGCTACAGCGAGTACGAGGAGAACCGAAAGAAGCGATTGGGAGATGAGGGACCGAAGCGGATTCGGTATAAGAAGCTTGGGAAGGTCTGAGTAATGTTCAATGATCAATACTCAATGTTTAATCACAACTGCAACCTCAACCTCAATCTCAATCTCAATCTCAATTGGTGGCGTGATCTAAGGGTCAAATAGTCGAGTAATTAGAAAGTGAACGGTGAACGGTGATCGGTCGAGTGGAACTTTGAGTAAGTGCAAGCGCCGTAGGTGCGGCACATCTATAACGTGGGGAAACCGAGAAACCACTAAAAGCTGCGTGGCTGCGACATATCTTTTCGGGTGAGAAGTCAAGTGCTCAAACTTGCTCGCCTTCGGCGAGTGGTCAAGTAGTTGAGTGGTCGAATAGTCAAATGGTTTGATGATCTAATCGTCTAATTCTCTGATTATCTAATCCCCTAATTTTCTGATTATCTAATTAAGTCATTCCTTTGCGCTCCATGGGACAAAAACCTTCCATACCGAAAGGAACGCGGGACTTTCTTCCGCAGCAGAGCTTGAAGCGTCAGTTCATCTTTGATACTGCTCGCAAGGTGTTCCAGTCATACGGCTATGTGCCGATCGAGACGCCGGCGATGGAGAACTTGGATACCTTGTTGGGGAAATACGGCGAGGAAGGGGATAAACTCATTTACAAGATCCTTAATAACGGGGATTACTTGAGCAAGGCGAGCGATGAAAAGATCAAGGCTCGAGATTCCCAAGGTCTATCCATGGAGATCAGCGATCGGGCTTTGCGCTACGATTTGACCGTTCCCTTTGCACGCTTCGTTGTGCAGAACCAGAATGAACTGAGTTTTCCATTCAAGCGCTTCCAGATCCAGCCGGTGTGGCGAGCGGATCGACCTCAAAAAGGCCGCTATCGAGAATTCTATCAGTGCGACGTGGATGTCATCGGAAGTGACAGTCTCCTGAATGAAGCTGAACTCCTTTGCATTATTGATGATGTGTTCAATCAGCTTGGCTTGGGTGATATCAAGATCCGCATCAACAACCGAAAGATCCTGAGTGGTATTGCCGAGTCGGCTAGACTGAGCGGTTACTTCACTCAGATGACCGTGGCGATTGATAAGCTCGATAAGATCGGGGTGGACGGTGTGAAGGAGGAGATGCTTCGCAACGGATTACCGGAAGCTGGAGTGAAGAAGGCTTTGAACTTGATCAAACTGAAGGGCGAGCCATTTGGTACCCTGAAGATGCTTTCAGGTGCGGTTACCGGAGTGGAGGAAGCCTACAAGGGAATGCAAGAGGTCAAGACCTTGCTCAATGCACTACCTGAGGCAGTAAGAGAAAAGGTGGAGCTGGATCTTACTTTGGCACGTGGACTCAACTACTACACCGGAGCCATCATTGAGGTCGGACATGCAGAGTTTCCGTCCAGCATTTGTGGGGGAGGGCGCTATGACGACCTGACCGGAATTTTCGGATTGAAAGGAATGAGCGGAGTAGGCGTAAGCCTGGGTGCTGATCGTATCTACGATCTCATGGAAGCGAAGGGCCTCTTTCCGGATTCCATCCAAGCCACCAGCGAGGTAATGTTTGTCAACTTCGGCGAAAAGGAAGTGCTGCCTTGTCTAGGATTGGCTGCCGATATCCGAAGTGAAGGCATTTCTGCTGAGGTTTATCCCGATCCGGCCAGGATGAAGAAGCAGATGAAGTACGCCAATGATAAGGGCGTGACCATGGTAGTGATGATCGGCGAGGAGGAGATGAACAATCGGACTGCCTCTGTAAAAAATATGCGGACGGGTGAACAGAAGTTGGTAGCACAGAAAGAATTGACTTCTTTTATGGCCGAAACTCTTCGTTGATGATCGAACTCGACCACCGCCACTATTCCGTCGAAGACATTCGTGATCTCGTCCACTCGGGCGAGGAACTTGAGCTATCTGAAGGCTTGATCGATCGTATCAAGAAGGGCAGAGCATTTCTAGAAGATTTCATTGAACGAGCCGATCACCCAATCTACGGGATCAATACGGGCTTCGGCAGCTTGTGCGATATGGAGATCAGTCGGGATGACCTCGGGACATTGCAGGAGAACTTGGTCAAGTCGCACGCCTGCGGCGTAGGTGATCAGGTTGATACGGAGATCGTACAGTACATGTTGGTCCTGAAGGTCCTCGGACTTTCAAAAGGGCATTCAGGCGTTCGTCTCCAAACGGTTCAAGGTCTGCTTGATCTGTACAACCACGAGATTCTTCCCGTTGTCTATGAGCAGGGCTCTTTAGGGGCATCGGGTGACTTGGCGCCATTGGCGCATTTGGCCTTACCACTGCTCGGACTAGGAGAGGTGCACTACGATGGAAATCTTACTTCCGCGAAGGAAGCTTTGGCCGCGGAAGGTCTGGAAACGATAGAACTCGGCGCGAAGGAAGGTTTGGCTCTATTGAACGGAACCCAATTCATGTCTGGTTATGCTACCTATATCTTGGGGCAGTTTGCAAGACATGAGGACCAATTGCACGCAATTGCTGCTTTGGCTTTGGACGCCTATGATGGAAGACCCGAACCTTTTGATCCGGCCGTACATGCCTTGCGCCCTCATCAAGGACAGGTGCGTGTAGCGAATAAAATGCTCTCGTTATTAGCGGGAAGTCATTGGATCGCTCAGAAGAAGAAGCACGTGCAAGATCCCTATTCCTTCCGATGTATACCTCAAGTACACGGTGCTTCGCTCGATGCCATCGATTATGTGCGCGGCGTAGTGGAGACGGAGATCAATGCTGTAACGGATAATCCTACGCTCATCCCTGAAGAGGATAAGATCATCTCGGCAGGTAATTTTCATGGACAACCCTTGGCATTGGTGCTAGACCACCTCGCTGTGGCGTTGGCTGAATTGGCGAGTATCTCCGAACGACGGGTCTATAAGTTAGTAGGAGGGCAGAGAGGCCTACCTGCCTATCTCGTAGCTAATCCGGGTCTCAACAGTGGCTTCATGATCGCCCAGTATACGGCTGCCTCTGTGGTGAGTCAGAATAAGCAGCTGTGCACACCGGCTTCGGTGGATACGATCGATAGTTCCAATGGACAAGAAGACCATGTGAGTATGGGAGCGAATGCGGCTACGAAGGCGCTTCGGGTATATCGTAACCTTATCAAGGTGAACGCGATCGAATTGTTATGCGCAGCCCAAGCCGCAGATTTTCGTGAAGGAAAGAGCTCTCCTAAATTGGAAGAACTTCGCACCAACCTCAGAGAATACGTGCCTTTCGTGGAGGATGATGTGGTGTTGAGTGAGTATATCCATAAGGCGATCCGATTCCTTAGTTGATATATTTTTTCGTAAAAAGGTTTAAAAAGTAAACTAAATTACATAGTTTTGTATTCAAATCAATGACCATGAATACATCAGACAACATTTCAAACGAACAGCGCTTGGCGATCATCTCAGAGATGGTCACGAAGGCATGCTTCAATTTCAGTAGGGGTAGTTTCTATTTCATACTCTGGGGAGTTTTACTATTCATTTCTGCTATTTACGAATACCCCGCAGATCAAGTATTGGAACTATCCGCGCCTTGGATCGGATGGCCGATCGCTGGTGTTGTAGGAGGGATCATCAGTGCCGTTTATTCTAGAAAGGCCTATTCAGATCAGCCTAGCTCGCATTTAGATCGGGTCTATTCCTCCATTTGGATGGTCTACTTCTTAACGCTGATCCTGTTGGTTGTAGCATGGGTAAGCAACAAGGTGAATCCAGGGAGCTACATCATGATCCTCACCGGTTTTCCAACCTTCTTGACCGGGTATATCCTTCGATTCAAACCTCTGCAATGGGGAGGGGTGGCCTTTTGGGTGCTCGGTTTTGTGAGTTTGTATTGGTTGGAGGATTACCGATCCCTCATCTTCGCTCTGTCAATGATCCTCGGTTATGCCGTGCCTGGTTTCATGATGAGAAGTATCCAATCGTGAGTTTCGGAACCTTAGACCCATTATTGCACTCGCCGCTTCGTCTGGCCGTGATGTCATTGCTTATGACTACGGACGAAGCCGAGTTTACCTACCTCAAAGAGCAAACGGAAGCCACGGCCGGAAACCTGAGTGTTCAGATCACCAAGCTGGAGGAGGCCGGATACATCGAAGTCGTCAAGGGCTATAAAGGCAAGCGGCCGCTCACTACGTGCACCATTACTAAAGAAGGTCGCAAAGCCTTCGAGACGTATGTGGATACCTTGAAAGGATACATCAAGACCTGATTCAATTCCGTTCGGCATCTTTGCTGCATGAAAGTATTTGAGACCAAACTCCGTGTCCGCTATGCCGAGACCGACCGAATGGGGTATTGCTATTATGGAAACTTTGCCGCCTACTTTGAGGTAGCGCGTGTTGAGGCTTTGAGAAGTCTCGGAGTCACGTATAAGGACCTCGAAGACGATGGCGTAGTGTTACCCGTTTTGGAATACCAGATCAAGTACTTCAAGCCAGCCTTTTACGACGAAGAGTTGCGTATTGAAACCAAGATCGAAGAGGTGAAAGGTGCCCGCATCTACTTCAGCTACACCACCTTCAACGAGGCGAACGAAGCGATCAACAAGGCTACAACTACGCTCGTTTTCGTGGACTACGACACTAAGCGACCGATGAATCCGCCAAAGGAACTCGTTGAAGTACTGAGCAAAGCGACTGAGAGTTTTTCATAAAGATTGATGTGTCACTTCGAGTGATCCCAACACTCCGTTTCTTACAGACATTGTAGGACATGGATCGTATCGAGAAGAGGCACTGACCTGATGGTATAGTCGTTCTCGATACATCCCGATTTCATCGGGACACTCGAACTGACATTTGGTGCTCCTCCTGTTGACAACCTTTGGTGGAATCTTCCTAGGTCTGAAGATTTTCAATACGCCGAAACTCGGACATTTGTGCCGTGCGATCATTGCTCACCATCTCGATCTTGTTGTTCAGCTTTTCCATTGCGCTATCGCAGACGGAAGGAAGCGATGTTTCCAAGGTGCCAGAACCTCCAAAGGCTGGGTTCATCTCGAACGTTGTGTTTCAATTCGACAATCGAAATGAACGCTACTATGAGACGCGAGGCCGGATGAACGGATTGAAACTGGGCTTAGAGTTCAAGAAACGGCTCCGTACCGGATTTGGGTTCTATGCAAACAACGATCACTTCATCATCTCCGAGCCAAAAGTGGCGGACCGCACGCGAACGGCGCGGTTCAACTACGCCACTTTCTTCGCGGAGATTGTTTTTTACCGAAGCTTTAGGTGGGAATTATCTACCGCTGGAGCCATCGGTAGCGGTCAGATCGAGGTGAACAACTACGCGACGAATGAAATGATACCCAAGCCCATCGGAGTTGAGTTGTTTGAGGATGCCAAGATCAGAGACATTGGACTTAACGCACAGTTCAAGATCTTTCCATGGCTTGGGATTGGTACAGGTGTGGGATACCGACATGTTAATGGTATCTCGGACGTTGGTCTTTTGGAGGCCTACCGAGATCCGTACCTCGACTTTAAGCTGAAATTCTTCTTGGGCTATGCGGTTAAGAGTATTTTTAATCCCGACGCCATCGAGGCTGAGAAAGAGTACTACGACTGGCGACGCAAAAAAAGACACGAAGCATTCAAATCTTGGTTGAATCATGACTGAACAGGAAGCGCAACAGCGCATCACTCAGCTGAGTGAGGAATTATCTGAGCACAACCACCGCTACTATGTTCTGAATGAACCTTCGATCTCTGATTATGAGTTCGATCAACTGTTAAAGGAGCTCGAGTCGCTGGAACAACAGTTCCCAGCCTTGGCCGACCCTAACAGTCCTACCAAACGAGTGGGAGGAGACATCACCAAGAAGTTTCCGGAGGTGGTCCATGATTATCCGATGCTTTCCCTTTCCAATACCTACAGCAAGGAAGAGATCGGAGAGTGGGAAAACCGTATCCACAAGATCGCGGATGGCGATCTCGAGTATGTGTGTGAATTAAAATACGACGGTGTCGCAATCGGAATACGCTACGTGAATGGCGTCTTTGACCGCGCGGTGACACGAGGCGATGGGACCAAGGGCGAGGAGATCTCAGCCAATGTGAAGACCATCCGGACCATTCCACTCAAACTCCGTGAAGGGGACTATCCATCCGATTTCGAGATCCGTGGTGAGATCTTCTTTCCGTTAGAGAAATTCCAAAAGCTCAATCAGGAGCGAGAAGAAGCTCGCGAAGCCCTTTTTGCCAATCCAAGGAATACGGCCAGTGGTACCTTAAAGATGCAAGATTCGTCGGTGGTGGCTTCACGCGGTTTAGACTGCTACCTCTATGGCGTCTATTCCAAGGATACGATCGCGGAGGATCATTTCACCTCTGTCCAAAAGGCCGGCCAGTGGGGTTTCAAGATCCCCAAAGAAGATCGACAAATGATCCGTCGATGTCGCTCCGTGGATGAACTCATGGAATTCATCAACCACTGGGACGAGGCTCGGCATGAACTCGACTTCGAGATCGATGGCATCGTGATCAAGGTGAATGAGTATCGTCAGCAGGAAGAGTTAGGCTATACAGCCAAGTCGCCACGCTGGGCGATCGCGTATAAGTTCAAAGCCGCTGAGGTAACGACTCGTCTTGAGTCGGTTTCCTATCAGGTAGGGCGGACCGGCGCGATCACTCCTGTTGCTAACCTTAGTCCGGTATTATTAGCTGGTACAACGGTCAAGCGCGCTTCGCTGCACAACGCCGATCAGATCGCGAAACTCGATCTGCGCATCGGGGATGAGGTCTACGTTGAGAAGGGGGGTGAGATCATTCCCAAGGTAACGGCCGTCGACATGAGTAAGAGAAAGCCGGATGCGCCGGAGTTTCACTACATCACCCATTGCCCGGAATGTAACACGGAATTGATCCGGCGCGAGGGCGAAGCACAGCACTATTGTCCGAATGAGTTGGGCTGTCCACCACAGATCAAAGGAAAGATGGAGCACTTCATCTCCAGAAAAGCGATGGACATCGAAGGTTTGGGCGCCGAGACGGTAGAGCAGCTCTACGAAGCGGGCCTCATCGAGAATATGGCGGATCTGTATGATCTCCAGCGGGAACAGCTCTTACCTCTAGAGCGAATGGCGGAGAAGAGCGTAGACAACATGCTGGCGGGCATCGAAGCTTCGAAGCAGATTCCATTTGAGCGGGTGCTCTTTGCCTTAGGTATTCGCTACGTCGGCGAAACCGTGGCGAAGAAGTTGGCGCGACATTTCATTACGTTGGATGCACTCATGGCTGCTTCGGAAGAGGAACTTGTCGCTGTGGATGAGATCGGACAGCGCATCGCCGAGAGTGTGGTCGAGTACTTCTCACGAGAAGCCCATCAAGAATTGATCGACCGACTTCGCGAAGCCGGTTTGCAATTCAGGATCCCAGAGGAGCAATTAACCGACACAACCGACAAGCTTGGCGGGAAGTCCTTCGTTATCTCCGGAGTCTTTGAGCGTCACAGCCGCGACGAGTTGAAGGAACTCATCGAAAAGAACGGCGGCAAGAATACCGGTTCAGTCAGTGGGAAAACGGACTTTCTCCTAGCCGGAGACGGCATGGGACCCTCCAAACGCGCCAAGGCTGAGAAGCTGGGCGTTCAGATCATTTCGGAATCTGACTTTGAAGGAATGATCGGCTAAAAAGCCTTCACGAACTTCGATCCCCAAACTCTTCCATCCTCAGCGATCACTTGTACGATGTACATGCCAGGAGCTAGGATGTTGGTAGAAAGGGTAGTGGCCCCTTGAATGTATTCCGTTGCCATGAGTCCACCTTGCATCGTGAAGATGCGAACCTCTAGGTTTCCTTGAACACCTTCAAAGCGAAGCATATCAGGAAGTGCGGTTACTTTCAGCTCTTCCTTGTTTTGATCTTCGATGCCGAAGGGCCAATTGGTTGGGTCATTCGGATCGTACAGATCCACAAGGGTGAATACGAAGCAAGCTTCATCGTTTCCTGTGTTCACATCAAAGGCTTCATTGATCACGGTACACAAGGAGTACGTTCCGACAGAATCAGGAAGCGACGGCATGATCGCCTGATTGGTCAAAGTTCTCACGGAGGAACCCATCGGCGCAATGTTGCTGTCCTTCAGCACACCTTCCAAGTTGGTGGTATCGCTGCCGAGGACAATGGAATACTGGATGGCGGTCCATTGCAGGTAGGTCACTTGACCCACATTCTGAAAACTCACGCTCAACTCATCCAAGGCCGGAGGCTGATTGGTTCCATTGTCGATATCAAAGCTGTCGAGGTTATTGGGTGATACCACATCGATCGCTACCGCTGACCAATCATTCGAAGTGAAAGGTGAGGTGACATAGGTGACCGTCAGTGTGTCGTTGACATCATTAGAGTCGTTCGCATAGAACAGCATCCCAAAGGCGTCGTAATACGATCCGGTGTCGGTGAACTGGAATAGGTTTCCCGCGCCGAAATTGTACGTGAGATCACTCAGTCCTGCAAAGGGTGAAGTGAGGGCAATGTCCTCCACAAACATGGCCCCATCAATATAGATCCCTACCGTAATTGAATCCCCTGGTTCGATGGCGTTGCTATCGTTGTTGCGAATGGTGATCGCCATGCTGCTCTTCAATCCTGGAGGAACGACGTTCAGTGTGTCGGAAGAAAAGTGCACGTCCTCAACAGAAAGGTCCAAGGATTGCGAATACAGACTCGAAGTGATTGAAATGAAAACTCCGAGAAACAGGGCGATGTACTTGTGGTTCATAGAATGAGATTGAAATGTGAAATTACGCATATAACTACGTAGTTCAGCATCAAAGAGTTGGCTGGAAAAAGAAAAGGCTGCCCAAAAGGACAGCCTTCTCCTACGGATATTCTGAAGCAATTACTGCTTCGAGAACTTCTTTATTTCCACTTGACCGCGGTTCTCGTCGGTCGCTTGGATAATATATACCCCACTCTTCTCATCGTTGAGTTGGATACTAGCGTCTTCAGTGATGTTCACTTTACGTACCAATCGTCCTGCCATATCCGTTACTTGAACCTCTGTTGGGTTCTCGACTCCTTGGATACGGATCTCGTCAAGAAGAGGAACTACTTTTAAAGTACTCTCATTGATCTCCTCAGTACCCAATGGCCAGTTAGATGGGTGGAATGGATCGTACGAATCGATGATGGTGAAGGTTTCGCAGGTAACGTCGTTAGAATCGGTATTGTCACCTTCTTCCATTACCTCAACACAGAAAGCATAGGTGCCTGAATCAGCCACCATGGTTGGAAGAGCTGCTGCGTTAGTGACGATACGCGTAGTTTGCTCACCTGGACCAAGAGGGGCACCCAAGAATCCGGTAAGGGCCGTGGTATCTCCATTCAATGCAAGGACATAGTTCACACCGTAGAAACGAGGGAATGAAATCTGACTGTTGTTTTGAAGCACCAAGACCACGCTATCAAGATCAGGAATGGTGTTGGTCATGTTGTCTAGATCAAATCCATCTAAGTTGTTAGGTTCCTCAATGCTCACTGACATAGCAGCCCAATCGTTGTTGATCGCTGAAGTCACGGTGAAGTCATCACAGAGGATATTGTTTGCAGGGTTTGATTCCAAGGTGCTGTCAACGAAGTATGCTACAGCGCAGATCTCGTAGTTCGGGTTTGAAGCTTGGAATGAATAACCCGAAGTTGAGGTCAAAGGAATCTCTCCGCCCGCAGTAAAGTCGCCGTTGAACTGCAGTGTATCAGGATTGATGAAGTAGTTGGCATTAACCAAAACAGAAATCCAGATCTGAGTTCCTGAAGGAATGTCGTTGCTTCCATTATTCTTGATCGTGAACGAAATCGGAGCGATCATGTCCGGTGGAATCTGGTTGCTTCCATTGGAAGCAGTGGATACCGCTGAGATCGAAAGATCATACGTTTGAGCTTGAGAAAAGCTTACGATAGAAAGCAGTGCAATTACACTGAATAGACGAGTAAAAATTTTCATATGCTAAGAAGTTTGTGAAGACGCTTTAAAGACGAGGCGCGAAGGTAAAGGTTAGGGCCTGATTTAGAAAGAAGTGTGATGAAAAGTTGGTTGTTACGTATCCAGTTCAGAACCACAATTCCTACAATACCTAGAACCATCCAAGTGTCCCGTTAGTCCGCAGTTGGCGCAATGGGTGTCTAGAAGTTGAATGTTCTGATCCGATGGTCGTTTGTCATTTCCCTTGATCATTTCAACCCCCACAATACCCGTGGGAACGGCGATGATACCATAACCCAGGATCATCAATACGATAGAAAAGAATTGCCCGAGGTCGGTATGGGGGTGGATATCGCCAAAGCCTACTGTGGTCATCGTAACGATCGCCCAGTAGATACTTCGAGGAATACTCGTGTAGCCATTTTCTCCTCCTTCCACAATGTACATGACGGTTCCCATGATCACGGCTACGTTCAGCACAGCAAATAGGAAGACACCGATCTTGGCTCGACTCGCTTTCAGGGAATTCCAAAGTGCATCGGCTTCATGCATGAAACGGGCGATCTTCAAAACCCTAAATACCCTCATCAGTCGGAATATACGAATGACCATAAGGTACTGGGAAGAGCTGATGACCAGGGCTAAGTAAGTCGGAAGTACACTTAGTAGGTCCACGATACCGTAGAAGCTCAACGCATAGCCGAGCGGTTTTCTCGCGGTCCATAATCGCAAAGCGTATTCTATCGTGAAGATGAAGGTGAAAAGGTATTCAGCCCACATAAACCAAGTGCCGTAGGCGTCTCTGAGCTCGGTAATACTCTCGAGCATGACCACGATCGTACTCAGGACGATCAACCAAAGCAACGTGACGTCGAAGTTCTTGCCGGCCGGTGTGTCCGTGCCGAAGATGATGACATAGAGCCGCTCGCGCAGTGCTGATTTATCCTTCGTCTCCAGCTCCATCGTCGTTCATGAATACGTACTGAATGATGTTCGCTCCCATTTGCAAGGCATCGAGATGGTTTTCTCGCGTGTCGTTGTGGATTCGGGGATCTTCCCAGCCGTCGCCTAGGTCACTTTCAAACGTGTATAGGCAAACCAGTCGTCCTTGATAGACCAAGCCGAAGGCCTGAGGTCGCTCATCGTCGTGCGCATGGATCTTCGGTAGTCCCTTGTCGAAATCAAACTTTTGATGAAAGATCGGATGACTGGCGGGCAATTCTACAAACTCCAATTCCGGAAACACCTTTTTCATTTGAGGGCGGATGAAAGGATCAATACCGTAATTGTCATCGATGTGCAGAAACCCTCCTGACGTGAGATACTTCCTTAGGTTTTGCACTTCCTGATCGCTGAAGATCACATTGCCATGACCGGTGAGGTGGGCGAAAGGGTAGTTGAATAAACTGCGATCTCCGACTTCCACGACCGCCTGTTCCGCATCGATCTGGGTTCCCAATTCTTCATTACAAAAGCGGATCAGGTTCGGGAGAGAGGTCTCGATGTTCGCATACCAATCGCCGCCGCCTTGATATTTCAGCAAAGCGATCTTGTAGGCACTCTGTGCATTGGTTGTGAAAACCAAGGCCATGATCAGGGTGACAAGAGCTAGGGTGCGCTTCATCCTTCGAAAATAAGCTTTTAGCGCCTCATGATTCCTGCGGCAATGATGGCCGTGATAGCCGCCGTTTCCGTGCGAAGTCGCTTCGGTCCTAGGTCGAGCCCTTGCCAGCCAAGCGCTTCGGCCTTTTTCACCTCGTTTAAGCTAAAATCTCCCTCCGGACCGATCAGCAACGCCAAGGATTCTTTTGGGGAAATAGAGGTCAATGTGTGGATGTTTTCTTTCAGCAGCTCATCATGACAATGAGCTATCCATTTATAGGAATGCTCAAGGGGAAGGAATTCATCTAAGGAAATGGCTTCATCGATCTGAGTCATCCAAAGAGCCTTGCTCTGTTTCATGGCACTGACTGCAATCCTTTCGAGTCGATCTACACGAAGCCTGGTTCGTTCGGAATGCTCCGTGATCAGCGGCACGATCCGATCTACACCAATCTCGACCGCTTTTTCAATCACCCATTCGAAACGTGCGATGTTCTTGGTAGGTGCTACACCCATCGTGATACCTGAGCGCATTGCTCCTTCGTCCTTCCAAACCACGCGGAGATCACTGATCCGTAAGTGCTTCTTTGCCGGATGGGCAATACCTTCATAGAGCTGCCCTTTCCCATCCACCACATGCACGGCATCACCTTCTTGGACGCGCAGGACCTTGGCGTGTTTGGCCTCTTCACCTTCCAGGATGAATTCGCCTGGAAGGACCTCTGGTATGTAGAACCTAGGATGATCTGGGAATTCCATGACTCGAAGTTAGGGGAGAATAAAAAAGCCCCGACAAGCGGGGCTTAAAACAATGTATGTTGTAAAAGACCTAGGCGTTCTCAGTCACTCGTGGTGCTGCAGCCATGATCTCTTCATTAGCATAAGATGAGAATTGCGTGAAATTCTTGATGAATGCACCCGCAAGATGACTGGCCTTCTTGTCGTACGCAGACTTATCGGTCCACGTATTTTGAGGGTCAAGGATCTCTGAAGGAACATCCGGACATGAAGTCGGCATATTCAAACCGAATACCTCGTGCTCTTGGTAATCTACGCTGTCCAACTGTCCGGTCAAGGCAGCCGTGATCATAGCACGTGTGTATCGAAGCTTGATGCGGGATCCGGTACCGTATTCGCCTCCGCTCCAGCCGGTGTTCACCAACCAGATGTTCACGTTGTGCTTCTTCATTTTTTCGCCCAACATTTCAGCGTACTTGGTCGGATGGAGTGGAAGGAATGGTGCACCAAAACAAGCCGAGAAGGTAGTTTGTGGTTCAGTCACGCCTTCTTCCGTTCCAGCCACCTTAGCCGTGTATCCAGAGATAAAGTGGTACATCGCCTGGCCCGGAGTCAGTTTTGAGATCGGAGGCAAAACTCCGAATGCATCCGCGGTTAGGAAAAAGATGTTTTGTGGAATACCACCAACCGATGGCTCCGCGATCCCTTCGATGTGATGGATCGGGTAGCTTACCCGTGTGTTTTCCGTCTTGGTACTAGCGGAGAAATCCACTTTAGTGGTTCCTTCAAAGACTTCGATGTTCTCGAGCAAGGCACCAAACTTGATCGCCTTCCAGATCTCGGGCTCTTTCTCTTCGGTGAGGTCGATGCACTTAGCATAGCAGCCACCTTCGAAGTTGAAGATGCCGGTTTCAGTCCAGCCGTGCTCATCGTCACCGATCAAGGCACGATTCGGATCAGCCGAAAGGGTCGTTTTACCTGTTCCGGAGAGTCCAAAGAATACGGTGGTATCGCCATCCTTGCCAATGTTAGCAGAGCAGTGCATGCTCAATACATTCTTGTCTTGAGGAAGCACGTGGTTCAATACGGTGAAGATGCCTTTCTTGATCTCTCCAGTATAACCTGAACCCCCGATCAATGCGATCTTACGAGTGAAGTCGAGAATAGAGAAGTTGTGCTGACGCGTACCATCGATCTCCGGATCACCGTAGAAGTTAGGCAAACACAACACTGTCCATTCCGGCTCGAAATTCTCGATCTCCTCGTGCGTCGGACGGATGAACATGTTGTTAGCGAAGATGTTGCTCCACGCGAATTCCGTGATCACACGAATGTTCAGACGGTGCTCTGGATCAGCGCACGCGATACAGTCTCTAACGTAGAGGTCCTTATTTTGAGCGTAGGCTCGCATACGATTGAGTAGCGGCTCGATGCGCTCAGGGTCGAAAGGAGTGTTGAAGCTTCCTTCCCACCAAACGGTGTTCTCGGTTGTCGAGTCCTTGACAATGAATTTGTCCTTAGGGGAGCGTCCGGTGAATTCTCCGGTATCGATCGCGAGCGCACCTGTGTCGGTCAAGAATCCTTCTCCTTGAAGGATGACATCTTCCACCAGTTCGGCTGGATCTAAGTTCCAATAGGCGTTTCTTACGTTCCCAAGTCCGAAGTCGGCAATGGAGGCATTCTTAGCCTTTCTTCCGTATTCGTTCATTATGTGTGATTTGCTTATGTGAGGGTTAAGCGGTTGTGAACTGCAAATTTTGGCAATGATTCAGGGAAAAACCCTGATTTGACTCATTATTTATGCACAATTCATCGCTTCTCTTTGTGAAGAAGAAGTCTGGATGCGTCCACGATCATCAATGCCCAAGCACTGATCAACAACAGTCCACCTAGCGGTGTGATGATAGCAAATGGCTTGAAATCGAATCCCGTAATCTCTTGAAGGTTGAGAAGATAGATCGAGCCGGAGAAGAGGACGACTCCAATTCCGATCAGGGTCACGATCCACTTTTCGAGTTTGAGCTGGAAATGATGTCCCTTCAAGGAGATCATGATCAAAAGAAGCGCGTGATACATCTGATATCTAACGCCGGTCTGAAAGGACTCCAACTGTTCCGGGGATAATACTTCCTTCAATGCGTGCGCACCAAAGGCGCCGAGAAGGACAGCGGTAAAACCGAAGAGTGATCCGAAGAAAAGGTGGAGCGGCTTGGTGGGCTTATTTGTCATAATCCTATCTACTGTACCGCGAAGTTAGCAACCCGGATGAATTAGATAGGCTGGGTCATTCATCGGCGGGAACGGACTCTGCCTTCTGAGTTTGGTTCGGAAGTTTTCGTCATTCATGAATTGATACATGGTGTAGCGAAAGGCTCGCTCCACCGGAATGACCCCTCCATTCGTTTCCGTGCTGACCTCGCTCTTGTAAGTATGGTTATATATCACATCCCCGTTTCCTGAACGAAGGATCCATTTCACCCCAAGATCACAAGTGGTTCGGTGGTCATCTACACCATAAGCTCGAATATCATAATCGACCGATTTGATCGAAGCTTCGACCACGTACCCGGAAGTAGGCACTTCGCTGTACATTCCAACGCGATCAGCATAGGCGATCGTTGAATCTTTTACCGCATCAAAATCCACGTACATATAAGACAACCATTCTACGCTGGTGACCTTATATCTCAATTGACTGTAATAGGCACCCACTTCATCACCTCTTGCCACTTTCGAACGGATATCTCCAATACTGACTTGGTGATGAGTTTGAGGGTCCAACGGCTGAGGAAGTCGTTCTAGTGGGTAAAACTGTTTGTCGTCAAACTTGGCCATTTTGCCGCTGACCCAGTCAACTCCAACCCCCGCCGACGGAGCGGCAATTGTGGTCCATATCATGACCCAGCCGATCGCTGCTTCGGGCATTTTTGGCTCGTCGAAACGGCTGGAGGGGTCTTTTCGGGTGAGCAAATAGATTCCTGTTCCGAGCCACGGGACCGCGATCAGTGCGTTTAGGTAGGTAGCTGGACTAAGCCGCCGAACCAATAAGTGTTCTTCGGTCTCATATCCTTCGCTAATGATTTGCACTCGATGTTCACCCTTCCTTCGTAATCGGATCGACTCTCCATTAGTCAATGTATCGGACCCATCAATAATGAATTTCGTATTCAACATAGGGGAGGCGAACAGGACGGATTGCGTGCTCTGATTAAAGACCGTAGCGCAGGAGGTAGTGAGTAGCATGAGGGAAACAACGAGAGCCCAAAGGCCAGAAGCGTGAAGGAGAGGTTGGTGTGCCATGATCAATAAGTTATTTGATTCCAACTGCTTTGCGGAAACGTGGGTCATCGATCAGCTGGTATGTGGCGTGATCGATCGCCTTGAGCACCCCTGTTGGACCACCATCCAACCGCACGTTTCCCTCCGAATGGGTCTCGATCTCCATGATCGTCTTGTTAGTGAAGGCATCTTTCAAGGTCCAAAGGATCGTTAGTTCACCCTTTGTGATCGCTACGCCTTTTTTATGGGTGGTGTTGTTCTCGATTTTTCTGAGGCTGGCATTCAAAATTAAGGTCTCCTTGTCACCTCCCAAGGTGTTTACTACCTCCGCGGGCACATCACACCCATACTTCATAAGGAGCGAATTGATTTGAACGGCCACCTCCTCGTCAATCAGGTATACGGCCTTTTCACGAACGCCTGTTATTCCTGCTCCGGGCTGAATAATGTAGGCTTCTTTCGAATTACCTATCCTGCTGTAATTGTAGCCAATGCTCTGGCCTTGTCCGTTCACCTTGACAGTCCCAATTCGAATGGGTCGACTTTCGAGCAGTTCGGGATACTTGTGCATCTGGAGATGGATATCCTAATCCATTTGAATGCCACCCCCGAGTGCGAGATCGATTCCACCAAAGAACTCAGGAAAAAGGAATGAGAACCAGGCGGTGTAAAGCCCAATAGGTATTAGTGCATCGTTATTGGTTCTGTCGCCGTGTGCAAGGATCAATACTCCGGTCACCAAACCGTCGGTAAAGAAAACGGTATTCAGCGCCACTGCCGGGTGCATGCCTCGGTGCATGTCAAAGGATATCGGTTCATGCCCTGCCGCGTCGACACGGATGGATTGTTTCTCCGTTCTCCACACACGGATCGATTCTCCAGGTTTGATGACCTGATCATCATTGACCTTGATCGAAATGGTATCGACGTTCGAAGTGAAGGTAACTTTCTGCTTGGTGCCTCTGACCATCGTGGCGCACGACGAAAGAATGAAGAGTATGACAAAAGAACCTACGTAGCCTGGTAGCTTTTGAGCAATCATATGTGGAGTTAAGGAGCGTGGGAGTGAAGATGGTGAATCGAGCTAAGATGGCTGGTGTGGATAAAGAATTTTACTCACCTTCTTCACTTCTTTTACATTCGCTGTAAACCACATTTGAATGCGCACCATTGTCGTTTTTGGAGCTGGAATGAGCTCAACCGTTCTCATCGATTATCTACTGAAAAACGCTCAGACGGAGGATTGGAAAGTCCGAGTCGGGGATGTCAAGAAAGAAGTGGCCGAAGCCAAGGTCAAAGGGCACGAACGAGGAGAGGCATTCGCCTTCGACGTGAACAATGAGTTCCAACGATTAAATGAGATCTCCCATGCCGATCTGGTCATTTCAATGCTTCCTGCTAGTATGCACGGCGCGGTGGCGAGGCAATGTGTCGCATTTCAAAAACCCATGGTGACCGCCTCGTATGTCTCCGATGAGATGCAGGCGCTAGACGCCGAAGCCAAGGCAGCCGGTGTCGTGGTAATGAATGAGATCGGGGTCGACCCGGGTATCGACCATATGAGCGCCATGCGGGTGCTCGACCGGATCAGAGCCGAAGGAGCAGAAATGCTTCAATTCGAAAGCTTCACGGGTGGACTCGTGGCCCCGGAGAGTGACGACAACCCTTGGAATTACAAGTTTGCCTGGAACCCACGCAATGTCGTGCTAGCCGGTGCCGGGGGAGCGGTCAAGTTCAAACAAGAAGGACGCTACAAATACATTCCGTATCACCAGCTCTTTCGCAGGACCGAGATCGTCGACCTTCCTGGCTACGGGAGCTTCGAAGGCTATGCTAATCGCGACTCGCTCAAGTACCGCGAGGCTTATGGTTTGAAGGACATTCCAACGATCTACCGGGGGACCTTTCGTCGTCCAGGATTTTGTCGTGCATGGGACGTGTTTGTGAAACTCGGGGCTACGGACGACTCATATGTGATCGAGGATTCGGAGAACATGACCTACCGACAGTTCATCAATTCATTCTTGGCTTACAATCCGGACGATTCGGTCGAGTTGAAGCTGATGCACTACATGAAGATGGATCACGACAGCGACGTCATGCGAAAATTGGAATGGCTGGATCTATTCAAAGAGATCAAGATCGGACTGCCTCGAGCTACGCCTGCACAGATCCTTCAGCATATCCTCGAGAAGAAATGGACCATGAAGGAGAATGACTTGGATATGATCGTGATGTATCACCTCTTTGGTTATCGACTGAATGGTGAATACCATGCGCTACAGTCCTACATGGTCAACAAAGGCCAGAATAAGCTTCACACTGCTATGGCGACCACGGTCGGTCTGCCCGTGGGAATCGCAGCGAAAATGATACTGAACGGAAAGATCACCACGCCAGGTATCCACACACCGATCAGCAAAGAGATCTACGAACCGGTGCTGAATGAACTAGAAGAGTATGGGATCACGTTCGAGGAGAGAGAAGTGGAGTATCGAGGGTATTGATGTGATATGTGCTATTTGGTGACACCCTCACATGCGTTCGGGCAAGCAATTGCGAGCTAATCCCGGAATAACGAATAATGAATATTGATTCGTGATTCGTGATTAGTGAATGTGTGGGGTGTTTCGGCATGATGTATTTACGGACATACCCAGATTCCCGATTACTTATTCATTATTCAATACAAACTATTCACTAATCTCTCTCCGGTCTATTATTCTCCCAATTCCTCGGGATCTTCAGGGCCGCTAGCATACCCGGCTTCACGTTGATTTGGAACGTGTAGCGCTCTTGGAAACCAAAGGGGATTACGCCCAAACTGAATTCCCAACAGTGCAGGTCACGGTAGATGTCAATGGACGTACGGGTGAGTTCTTGCTTTCGAATGTCAATACCCGTTCTGTATCCGATCTGCCAGTTGCGCGCTAGCTGGAACTGACCGTTGAGGTCGATGATCTGTGTGATGTTCTCATTCACCCCATTGTTAGAATACGCCAAGTTATATGCGATCTTCATATTCCAAGGAAGCGAGAAGTCCACAAAATCCGTGTAGTATCCAATGGCGCGGTAGTCAGGTTTGTCTTCTTGATCACCTCCTTTGGATGGCGATTGCTTTGACTTCTTCGGTCGGATGTCGTAATTCAGACGCAAACGTGCATTGGTCCAATTCCCGATCCGTCCGTCGATGTCGTATTGAAATTGGTCGATCGGTCGTCCATTCGCAGAGCGTGCATAAGGATCAAGCGTAGCGGTTGCGTCCACCCCCAAGCCTTTGAAGATGCTGGTTCGGAAAGCGATGGAGAGCGGTTGCCACTTCAGGGAGTCCGCTGCAAAACGGTATTGCGTATTGAAGCTGAACTGGTCAAACAGCTTGACCTTCTTTTCGCCATCTGCCTTGGTACTGTCTGACCGGTCTCGCACCTTCATTTCTAAGATGTTTTGAAGACTGAAGTTCAACACGCCGTTACCATTGGCCGTCGGACGATCACTGAAGGCATTGTTGTCAAAAAAGCTATACCGAAGCGTGTTTCCGATCGAGTCGCGCTGCACTTCGTCATAGTATCCCCAAAACGGATCCGAGTAATCCGGACGATAACTGAATGTTACGCTAGGGTTGACTTGGTGGCGCATCGCTCTGATCACGTCCGACCTAAAAGCATACGTACCGTAGATCACGGTATTTGCTCCTATGGAGGCCGATCCGTCGTAGAAGCCATCGAGTCCTTCCATATAAAACTCGCGGAGTTCGTTTGTCGCCGTATCCCAGCGCTGGCGGAAGGTCTTTCGGTAGCCGACGAACTTGTGATTGAGCGAAGGTGAGAGGGTGATGTACTTCAGGAACTTCACGTTGGTGCTCATGGTACTGGTCACGCGCAGACCATTGTCCATTCCCTTCAGCATCTTGTTGTTGTAATTGTTGAACAAGGTATCCTCTTGTCCCTGCAGTCGGTTGACCAATTCGGCCTTACCCTGAATACCGATATCCTCGATCCCCGACTTCTTCATGAAGCTGTTCGATGGGCGGGGGGTGTCTCCTTTGAAAGGAAAGACCCGCGCCATGTTCAAACTCGCCTGTGGTGCTCTGATGTCAATGTAGCGGCGTTGTACGTTCTGGCTACTCACCGCGCTGATACCGAGGTTGAACGGTGAATTGCTAAAATTCTTTTGGTAGCGAATACTCGAGTTCATCTGACTCTTCAAGAAGTCGTTGGTAGTCGAATTCAAGTTGTTTCGATACGCCCGAGATGAACCCATATCCACCGATGCGGAGAAGCTAGAGCCCGGGTTGGCTTTGGGGTCCTGCGTGTGATTCCATCGAATACCGAAGGTTCCCGTGCTCGAATAGTCCGGATAGCCCTTTTCAGAGAACACGGTTTGGGTGTAGTTCACATTATAGCCGCCTCTGAATTTATAGCGTTTCATGTAGTTGCTCGCCACATTGCCTGACCAGCCTCCGCGCGTGTAGATGTCTCCGGTGAAAGTGAAGTCCATTGACTCTGTCACGCCGAGGTAGTATCCTAGTCCGATGATACCAAATCCCTGGGCGCTGGTTTGCGTCCATGAAGGCAACAAGATGCCGTTGGATCGCTTGTCAGGGTTAGGAAAGTAGCCAAAGGGAAGGACCAAAGGTGTAGGGATGTCAGCGATCGACAGGTAGGCCGGACCACTGATGATCTTATCTTGTGGGATCACCTTGAGTTTACTCGCTTGGATGTAGAAATGCGGATCGTCGTATTCGCAGGTGGTGTACTTGCCATTTTTGATGTAGATCACCTCGCCGGTATCGCGTTTGACCGTTTCGCCATGGAGGTAGCCGCCACTTTCTTGAGTCTTCACTCGCTTACTCAAACCCCGCTGGGTCTTGAAGTTATATCGCATCTCACCGGCATCGAAGGCCTGATCTCCCTGTACAAACACCGGTTTTCCTATGAGCTCGCCCGTGCTGTCTGGCAGACCTGTGGCCCTGAGTTCGTTCGATTGAAGAGAGATCTCGATGTAGGCAGCCTTCAACTCGATGTCGCCGTACTTTGCAACGGCATTTCCATAGAGGTAGACCATCTGCTTTTCAAGGTCTACGAGCATGGAGTCGCCGCTTTGGTAGTCGACTTCGTAGTCTAAGGTGGATTGACGCTTAGGCTTAGCATTCGAGTCACTCGACACCAAGAGGCTGTCGAGTTGAGCTTGATTCAGCGATATCGTATCCACCGCATTCGTGTCGCTATCCTGCGCTAGCAGTAGGCTAGGCAAAAGCCACAGAAGTCCGAAAATGATGGATAAGCGTCGACTCAAGATATGGGGGCTTGTTCGAGGTTGTTCGAGAATGCAAATCTAAACGGTTATCTGCCCCGATTTGGTGCAAATCACTGCTCAAACTTTGTTAATCCCACAGAAACGGATGATGTGGGGGCTAGAGCTATTAACAGGTTCGGGTGAAATACTATCCATGATCTCAACGTTCATGGGTAGTAGCCCCTCTATTTTTGTTATCCGCAGGAATTTCGTCTTGTTGCCACATGAATACCAACTATTCACGTCTGTTAACCTTATTTCGCCCATTGAAAAACCTAGCCTTAGGTGTTGGGGTGATCCTGGTGTTTACCTCCTTCGTATCCAACCACCGAGGACCTAAAATATCTGAGTTGGGAGTGCTTAAGGTCATATTGGATGCGGGGCATGGAGGAACTGACCCAGGCAATCTCGGAACGGGTCGCTACAAAGACACCGAAAAGGATATCGCTTTGGATGTTGCACTGCAGGTGGGAGAGTACATTGAACGCGCCTTTGAGAATGTGGATGTGATCTACACGCGAAAGGAAGATGTATTTGTTACTCTAAAGAATCGAACCAAGATCGCGAACAAGGCCCAGGCCGACGTTTTCATCTCCATCCACTGCAACTCTGCGGCAAATACCGATGCCCATGGCACCGAGACCTTTGTCATG
Organism: Flavobacteriales bacterium; assembly: GCA_038131955.1. Classification (GTDB taxonomy): domain Bacteria; phylum Bacteroidota; class Bacteroidia; order Flavobacteriales_G; family Salibacteraceae; genus SHAN690. The sequence goes on along the minus strand of JAYPQK010000013.1, from coordinate 69,103 downwards.
AGCATGACCAAGGTGAAAGCGAACTTGGAATTGGCAAAACGAGAGAACTCATCCATCCTCTTGGAAGAAAATTACGAGCAGGTTTATGAGGGATTCAATCCTGATTCGCCTGAATCGTTGATCGCGCGGTCCATTGCTCAGTCGGTCTACCTCGATCAGAGCTTGAACCTCAGTGCTCATATTCAGGATCAATACCGTGAGCGGGTCAGTCGACGTGACCGCGGGGTAAAGCAAGCGCCTTACTGGGTGATCAGCTTCACCACCATGCCGAGCGTGCTGACCGAACTAGGTTTTCTGACGAATAAAGGTGAAGAGGACTTCTTGAACAGCGACAATGGAAAGGTCTACATGGCCAGTGCTATCTACCGAGCGTTCAAGCAATACAAGTCTGAAGTAGAAGGGGTGGAGATCAGCACTCCGGATTTCGAGAAGGAGATGGCCACTGCTGAGGAGATCAAAGCGGAGGCGGAGAATCCAACTCCAACGCCAAGTGTCACTGAAGAGAAGCCAAAAACGGAAAATGAGAAGCCCCAAAAGGTGGAAGAAAAGGCCGATCAGCCGGCGCCTAAGCCAGCCAGTGTAGAGCAGGTGATCTACAAGATCCAATTGGCAGCATCGTCTCAACCGATCGAACTTAAACCTGAGAATTTTAATGGCTTGGAGGATGTTCAGCGCTATGAAGTGGACGGTCTCTTCAAGTACACCATCGGCGAAGTGACCGATTATAAAAAAGCTGTTTCTTTGCAACGAACGGTGCGAGAAAACGCCTATCCCAAAGCCTTTATCACCGCATTTTATAAAGGAGAACGGATAGCCATTTCAAAGGCACTAGAGATCTCACGCGAACTGAATCAATGATCCCTTGAAAATACCCAATGAAATAAAGGTCGGAGCTGTCATCATCGTGTCACTGGGACTGCTGTATTTTGGGATCAACTACCTCAAAGGGTCCGATATCTTCAGCAACTCTCGAGAGTTCTATGCGGTGTATGAGAAGATAGATGGATTGAACCTAGACAACGTTGTCATCGTGAATGGCTTCAAAGTAGGTCGGGTTTCTTCTATCTCCTTAATGCCGGAACGCGGGAATAAGATCTTGGTTCGAATGGAGATCTTAGAGGAGCAACTTGTCATACCGGATGGATCAGTAGCTCGGATCATTTCTCAAGACCTTTTGGGTTCCAAAGCCATTGCCTTGGAGTTTTCTGATGCAACAGAACCTCACCAGGCTGGCGATACCCTTGTATCCGGTATGGAAGAAGCGATCCAGCGTGTCATTGAAGAGAAGCTAGCACCCTTGCAAGCCAAGCTCGAACGCGTGATCGATGAATCGAGAGATATGATCACTACCACGCAAGTATTGATCGAAAACACCAACACTCAAGTTAAAGCGGCCGGTGCCGGATTGGAGAGCATCACACAAACGTCGAAGAGCATCAATAACATGGTCGTTAGACAAGACTCGAACATCTCCATCGTCTTGAGTGATATCCATGCGATTGCCTTGAATATTCGCAACAATAGCGAGCAGATCAACGACATCATCGAGAACGTAGCCACCATCAGTGATTCGCTTACTCGGGCTAACTATGCTTCTGCCGTAGCGAATGCCAGCAGCGCTTTGGAGCAGCTTGATTCGTTGATGACGATGATCAATTCCGGACAAGGATCGTTGGGTATGTTGTTGAATGACGACAAACTTTACAAGAACCTGGAGCAAGCCTCGCTCGAAATTGATAAACTTGCTGAGGACTTGCGGGTCAATCCTGATCGTTACGTTCACATTTCTGTTTTTGGAAAGAAGCAGAAGGGTGAGGTCAAGCCGAATAAGAAGGATCGAGACGCGAATGGTCAGGTCATCAACCCTGACGGTCCTAACTAACGAATTCAACTTATGGTTTCAAGCATCATATTCACGGTACTACTCTTAGCTACCGCGGCTGTGTTCATTCTGCGCATCCGTCAGATCAAGTCAAACATCAACTTGGGTCGTGATATCGACCTCTCGGATCGTTCCGGCGAACGCTGGAGTGCGATGGCAAGAGTGGCCTTGGGCCAGAGTAAGATGGTAGCACGACCACTGGCTGGGATAATGCACATCTTCATCTACGTTGGGTTCATCCTGATCAACTTGGAGGTATTGGAGATCATGATCGATGGCATCTTCGGTTCGCATCGCGTGTTCTATTCACTCCTCGGTTCGGGAGCCTACCACACGTTCATCGGATTCTTCGAATTCCTAGCGGTGTTGGTATTGCTGGCTTGCGTTGTCTTCCTTATTCGCAGAAACGTGGGCAAGATCAAGCGTTTCTCAGGAACGGAGATGACCAGCTGGCCAAAGAGTGATGCGAACATCATTTTGATCGTGGAGTCGCTCCTGATGCTAGCCGTGCTGACGATGAATGCCGCCGATAGCATCTTGATTGCCCTGCCAGATGAGCAAGTCATGGCTGCCGGATTGGCACACTACACAGGAATCAACTTCGACGGTTGGTTCTGGTTCAGTGGATACTTGACGGGTTTACTTCCTAGTGATGCGAATACGCTGTTCTACATCGAACGCGCTTGCTGGTGGTTCCACATCGTAGGCATCTTCGGATTCTTGATCTACATTCCCTATTCAAAGCACTTCCACATCTTCTTGGCTTTTCCGAACACCTACTACTCCAAGCTCGAGCCAGCGGGTGAGTTCGATATCCTAGAAGCAGTAAAGAAGGAAGTTGAGCTAATGATGGATCCGAACCTAGATCCTTTCGCTGCACCTGCTCCTGATGCGGATGCAGCACCTCAGCGATTCGGAGCGAAGGACGTGACCGACCTGACCTGGAAAAGTCTGATGGGCGCTTACAGTTGCACCGAGTGTGGTCGCTGTACATCGGAATGTCCGGCGAATCAAACCGGGAAGCTTCTTTCTCCACGAAAGATCATGATGGACACCCGAGACCGCGCCGAAGAACTAGGCGCCTACAAGCGAAAGAACGGAGCCGAAGCCGAGGACGGCAAAAGCCTATTGGGTGACTACATCTCCAAAGAAGAACTCTGGGCGTGTACCACATGCAATGCGTGCACACAGGCCTGTCCCGTCAACATCAACCCATTGGAGATCATCATTGACCTACGTCGCTATCTAGTAATGGAAGAATCGGCCGCACCAAGCGAATTAAACGGCATGTTCACCAACATAGAAAACAACGGAGCACCATGGCAGTTTGCGCAAGCCGACCGCCTCAACTGGAAAGAAGAGTAGGTGTTTTGAGTGCGCAGTACGACAGTACGATAGTGCGAAGTTTTAAGTGCGTAGTAGTTGAATGAATACTAAAAGTGAGTTTTAAAACATTATTGGCATATCAGAAGGGTTTGAGCAGGCGATGAGATGCTTTGAATTATCGAAGACTTTTCCGCCGGAGGAGAGATATGACCTCACCAGTCAGATCAGGAGGTCCTCCCGTAGTGTTTGTGCTCAGATAGCTGAAGGATATAGAAAACAAGACTACCCGAAGCACTTTGCCAGTAAGTTGGTAGATGCTAATAGTGAAAATTCAGAAACGGATATGTGGCTCGACTTCACTGAAGCTTGTGGTTATGCTACCTCAACTGACCTTGCCGCGATTCGTGAGTTGAATCTAGAGGTGGGAAGACTGATCAATTACATGATCAATAATCCAGGCAAATTCGGTGTTAAATGACAGTAGACGTATTAAATAGTACTACGCACTTCGCACTAAAGACTGTGCACTTGATGATTTTAGGTAAGAACAAGACTTAAGGAAAGAACATAAGTATCATGGAGAACAATCTTCAAATAAGAACAATGGCCGAAATGGCCGCCGCAGGCGAATCCCCCGAAGTCCTCTTCTGGGTCGGATGTATGGGAAGTTTTGATGATCGAGCTAAGAAGATCACCAAAGCCTTTGCGCTTCTGTTGAATAAGGCGAACGTGAAGTTTGCCTTACTGGGAACAGAAGAATCGTGCTCAGGTGATCCTGCGAAGCGGGCGGGGAATGAGTTTCTCTTTCAGATGCAAGCCTTTGCGAACATCCAAGTACTCAATGCCTATGAGGTGAAGCGTATCGTGACGGCGTGTCCGCATTGCTTCAATACCTTGAAGAATGAGTATCCTGAATTGGGAGGGAACTATGAGGTGATCCATCACACTACGTTCATCAACTCGCTGCTGAAGGAAGGCCGACTCACGGTGGAAGGCGGTTCGTTCAAAGGAAAGAAGATCACCTTCCATGATCCGTGTTACTTGGGTCGCGCGAATGATGTTTATGAAGCTCCACGAGAGGTTCTTCAGAAGCTGGATGCCGAATTGGTAGAGATGAAGCGTTGTCGCCAAAACGGATTATGCTGTGGTGCCGGAGGTGCGCAGATGTTCAAGGAAGCAGAGAAAGGCAACAAGGAAGTCAACATCGAGCGTACCGAAGATGTCCTTGAATCCAAGGCTGATATCGTAGCTGCGGGATGTCCGTTTTGCAACACCATGATGATCGACGGAGTGAAGCACTTCAACAAAGAAGGGGAGATCGAGGTTAAGGATATAGCAGAACTCATCGCAGAAGCAGCAGACCTATGATCGAAAGTCCACTAACCGTAACTGATCTTTCCGCCATGTCGGATGATGCCCGCGTTTGGGTGTTTCAATCCTCCAAGCCATTGACGGGAGATGTCAGGACCGATATAAGCTCTACTCTCATCAGTTTCCTAAAAGACTGGGCCGCCCACGGCAAGCAACTTTTTGCAGCGTTCGAGATCCGTTATGATCGCTTCATTGTGATCGGAGTCGACGAGGCCATGGCGCAAGCCACGGGTTGCTCAGTAGACAAACTGATGCGCACCGTTCAAGAGATCGATTCCAAATACTCGCTCGATCTATTGGAACGAATGAAGGTAGCCTACCGCAAAGGGGAAGACATCCTCGAGGTCGATGCGAATAACTTCACGAAAATGCTAGCAAACGGCACCGCCGACCAGGACACACCCGTCTTCAACAACGTGGTTCAGTCGGTCGGTGAACTCAAAACTTCTTGGGAAACGACCGTCAAGGAGAGCTGGCATCGGAATTTGTTGCCATAGATGGTCAAATAGTCAAGTAGTGATCGGTGAACAGTTTGGGAGTGAATAGTGATGGGTGTAGTGTGTGGTGAAGCGGTGTTGACTGCTTGCCCGAAGGGCTTCCCCCTCTGGGAAGGGGGTTAGGGGGTGGGTGCTTTTTTAGTGCAGAGCCGTAAGCATCCTATGGGAAAAGATTGGTGGAAGGCCACAAGGACGATGATAGTGGTAGATCCCTCCGCGTCCTCCGTGAAAAAAGCGAAGCGTCTCCGCGCACTTTGCGTGAACCACACGATTCGCCGGGTTAACGCAAAAACCGCAGAGAGCCTCCTGACAGCTGACAGCTATCTATCTAATCTTTAGTCTTCCCTTCGGAGTAGATCCCCCGGACTCAAAGGCTTCTCAGCAATCCGATAAATGAACCCTTCCAATATGATTCCTCCCATGGGCATGTCATCGCTGGGAGTCAGCTTGGCCACGGGTTTGTCGTAGAAAGTGATCTTGTCGATCTGGTTGCTGTCGATCCGGATGGTCATGTTCATGCACTCAGTCTTGTTCACCCCGATCAGTGTGCTGTCCTCCTCGCGGGGATAGTAGACCGTCTCGCCATCTAGGAAGACGTCCACCTTGTGCAGGTCCTGATCCTTGAAATAGCCAACCATGTTTCGCCCTTTGATCTGGTTGTACAAATTCGTGTCTTCCTTCGAAATGATGAAGGCGTTGAGGTTCATGTACATCTTGTCCAGGGCTCCTCCCTTCATGGTCATGTGGATGCTATCCGCCGTAAGCTGATTATCGTCCGACCAGAGAATAGGGTCGCGATACATGTAGATGATGCTGTCGCTGGTCAAGTACATCAACGAGTCACAAGCCCCTTGCATGTCGCTCTTAAAGAAACGCACGTGATGGTAGGTCTTCAGTACTCGCTTTCCGTTGGTGTCGGGGTAGGTGTACAACGTATCTGCCGTCAAGAAGAAGGTGTCTCCGTCCATGTCCTGCTTCATCAACAGGTTTTTCGTCATGAAGCTGGTACTATCCTCTTCTTCGTACCGCGCATAATCGCCCTCGACCTCGAATTTCTCCGCCGTGTCAATCATGACCACGTTGCACTTGCCTATACCGATCTTCTTCGCTTCGTCGTACTCGATCGTATCGCCCTCCATGACCTGTGATTCGGTCTGGATTCGTGCGTTCTTGATGAAGACCGCTTTGTCCTTCAATTGATCGAACCAGCCCAGCTCGCAATAGATATGTCTTTCTTCAGAGTCGATGTTGGTCGGCCCGAAGAACCACGTCTTTTCACGATCAGGAGCGTATTGCATCGTATCGGTGACGATGGTGTAATCCGGGTGCTTCATCACCACGTCCTTCTTGAAATGAAAGGTCTTGGTGTTGATGTAATAGTAGCCGATCTTACTCGTAAGGTTCGTCTTTTCCTTCTTACTGTCGATCGTCCCACCACCGTAGTAGTGACCCATTTCGGAATCTCGGTAATAGTCAAGGAAATTCGTGGTCAATACCGATGCGCCATCGTCGATCTTCACTCGACCTCGGATCTTCGCTACCCGCTTGTCGCCGTCATAGAAGAGCGAATCGCCGGTTAGGTTCAAGGAATCGCCTTCGACAATTCGCACGTGACCAAAAGCGTCTAGACTATTCGACTTCTCGTACAGATAGGCGCTATCGCAGTACATCAATGCATCCTCATGGCGTAATTGCACATCGCCCTTGACCTTTGATGCGCCCTTCGGGGTGGTTGCGTCTCGGGTGAAACGATCTGCGTGGATCAGCTGTATCTCGGCGCGCTTCTTTTTCGTCTCTTCTTTCTTCTCCTGACCGACCATGGTGGTGCCGAGAGAGAGAAGGAAAAGCGTGATCAGAAATCGCGCGCCTGACATGTTAGGCGAGTTGGGTATCGCGAACCATGGTCTGGGTACGATCCGGTCCGAGCGAAACGATCGCAATGTCACAATTGGTTTCTCCTTCGATGTAATCGATGTAGTCTTCCAATGCTTTTGGAAGTGGAGCACTTGCAGAAAGATCTCCGTTCCAACCTTCCACCTTCTTGGTGATGGTCTTGATGGCTTCGTCGCTATGATCGTATGGGAATTCTTCGGTGTACTCACCTCGTACTTCGTATCCGGTGCAAACCTCGATAGTCTCAAAGTCATTGAGTACATCGGCCTTGGTCATGATCAGCTTAGTAACGCCGTTTAGCATCACAGCGTATTTCAATGCCACCATGTCCAACCAGCCACATCGGCGCGGACGACCTGTCGTAGCACCGTATTCGTGCCCGATATCGCGAAGCTTTTGTCCGGTTGAGTCAAACAACTCAGTAGGGAAGGGGCCGCTCCCGACGCGGGTGCAGTACGCCTTGAAAATTCCATATACCTCACCGATCTTGTTGGGTGCAATACCGAGTCCGGTGCAGGCTCCGGCACAAATGGTGTTGGATGAAGTAACAAATGGATATGATCCAAAGTCGATGTCAAGCAACGAACCTTGCGCTCCTTCAGCCAAGATCTTCTTGCCTTCGTTGAGGGCATTGTTGATGTAGTACTCTGAATTGACGAATGGAATGTCTTGCATGAATTCGATCGCTGACATCCAAGCTTCTTCCATTTCCTCCAAACCTTCAACCTTGTAGTTGAGTCGCTCCAGCATCTGAAGATGCTTTTCCTTCAACGCATTGTACTTTGCTTGGAACTCTGGAGTCTCGATATCTCCGATACGCAAACCATTACGACCGGTCTTATCCATGTAAGTAGGACCGATTCCCTTCAACGTGGATCCGATCTTGTCCTTTCCCTTCGCTGCCTCAGAAGCGGCGTCGAGCAGTCGGTGCGTAGGTAGGATCAAGTGAGCCTTACGCGAGATCAAGAGTCGCTCTGTGTAAGGAACGTTCTGCGTGATCAGGTTGTCGATCTCCTTGCGAAGCGTAACCGGATCGATCACCACGCCATTACCGATGAGGTTCATGGTGCCTTCATGGAAGATACCGGATGGGATGGTGTGGAGTACGAATTTCTTTCCGTCAAACTCAAGGGTGTGACCGGCGTTCGGTCCTCCTTGAAAACGGGCAATGATGTCGTACTTGGGAGTGAGGACATCGACGATCTTGCCTTTGCCTTCATCGCCCCATTGCATACCTAATAGTACATCCACTTGCATAATCTCGAACGGGTTTGTCGTTGGTTGGGTTATTGCTTTTCAGAAGATTCATCCTTCACCGCATAGAAGTTGAGCGAGTGATGCAGGATCTTGATCCCGAGGGATTCTTCCAAAGATTTTTTGATCAGTTGCAGCCGCGGGTCACAGAACTCTTGTACTTCGCCTGAATCGGTGAAGATGATGTGATCGTGCTGGCTGTTGGTATAGCTCGGTTCGAATTGAGCCATGTTCTTTCCGAACTGGTGCTTGCGAATCAGATTGCACGCGAGCAGCAGGTCGATGGTATTGTAAAGTGTCGCGCGACTAACGCGGTACTTCTTGTTCTTCATCTGCACATACAGTGTCTCCACGTCGAAGTGGCCCTTGGACGAATAGATCTCATCCAATATGGCGAACCGCTCGGGTGTCTTTCGGTGACCATTCTCCTCGAGATAGCTCTTGAAGATGCTCCTAACTTCTTGCTTGACTTCGCTGTGTTTCATGAAGGGCGTAAAAGTATCAATTAGAGTCGGTAATTGTAGACTCTGTGGTCGCTCCTTTAATACGACTCACATTGGTGACCCCTCCGATGTTTCTGAGCTTGCGCATGAGCTCCATCAAGTGGGTGGTATCATTGACATAAACCTTCACTGTACCATCGAAAATTCCATCGTCCGTATCGAAGGAAATACTGCGCATGTTGACGTTGTATTCGTTGGAGATCACTTTGGTTACTTCGCTTACCAATCCTACTTGGTCGATACCGGAAATGCGGATCGCCGCCAAGAAGGAAATGACCTCTGAATTCGTCCATTTAGCCTTGATGATCCTGTAAGCGTAGTTCGACATCAACTGGATGGCATTCGGACAATTCTGTCTATGGATCTTGATACCGTCGTTCACCGTGACAAAGCCGAAGATGTTGTCACCGGGAATGGGGTTACAACAATTGGCGAGCTTATAGTCCAAGGTCTCCATGTTGTCTCCTATGACCAAGCTTGTGCTCTTTGGGTCGATCTTGGTGACGATGTCCTTGATGGAAGCGGTCTGCTTTTTACTCGGACCTCGGTATTTAAGCTTCCCTTTATCTTTTTTGAGCGACCCTAGTTTACCTAAGTCGAGTTGCTCTTTTCCGACTTTATAGAATAGCTCCTGACTGGTATTGAGACGATAGAAGTGCTGGATCTTGTTGATGTTGTCTTCCGTGTTGTCGAGCTTGAGGTTGCGCATCTTTCGTTCGAGTGCTTCTCGTCCATCTGCGGCAATGAGCTTTCTTTCTTCTTTGAGGAGGCTCTTGATGTTTGACTTTGCTTTCGCTGTCACAACGAACCTCAGCCAATCTTCTTTTGGCTTCTGTTTCGCACTGGTGAGGATCTCCACTTGATCACCGCTCTTTAATTGAGTGCTGAGTGGAACGAGCTTGTGATTGACCTTCGCTCCAATGCACTTGGCGCCAACTTGAGTATGGATCTCAAAGGCAAAATCCAATGCAGTGGCACTGTATGGGAGATTCTTGAGTTCTCCTTTCGGTGTAAAGACAAAGATCTCCTTCGAGAAGAGATTGAGCTTGAAGTCGTCGATGAAATCCAAGGCACTTGGATCCGGATTCTGCAGGGTTTCTCGGATGCGGGAGATCCAATCGTCCAAGGCATGCTCACTCGCCGATTCCTTGTACTTCCAATGCGCGGCATAGCCCATCTCTGCGATCTCGTCCATGCGCTTGGTTCGGATCTGGACTTCTACCCATTTTCCGCCCGGACTCATGACGGTGGTGTGCAAGGATTCGTATCCGTTACTCTTCGGCGTACTGATCCAATCGCGTAAACGATCGGGATTAGGCTTGTAGAAGTCGGTGACAATGGAATAGGCCTTCCAACAATCAGATTTTTCGTGGTCTGGATCGGAGTTGATGATGATGCGGATGGCAAAGACATCGTAGATTTCCTCAAGCGGAATGTTCTTCGTGAGCATCTTTCGATAGATGCTGTGAATGGACTTGGTTCGTGACTTCACTTCGAAGTCATAGTTCTCGTGCTCGAGTTGCCGCTTGATCGGTAATACGAACTGATTGATGAAGCGCGTGCGAACCGCCTTGCTCTTCGCAAGAGATACTTCGATCTCTTGATAAACCTCGGGCTCTTTGTATTTCAAGCAAAGGTCTTCGAGTTCGCTTTTGATGTTGTACAGTCCAAGTCGGTGTCCGAGTGGCGCGTACAGGTAGAGCGTTTCTGAAGCAATTTTCTGCTGCTTATCCGGCCGCATGGATTCAAGCGTCCGCATGTTGTGCAGTCGATCGGCTAATTTGATCAGGATCACCCGAACATCCTCGGACAAGGTCAATAACATCTTGCGGAAGTTCTCCGCTTGCATCGACACATTCTCGTCAGTAAAGGTCGCTCCTTCGATCTTGGTAAGTCCATCGATGATCATACGGACACGCTCACCAAATAAGCTCTCAATGTCGTCAAGGGTGATCTCTGTGTCTTCGACCACATCGTGGAGTAGTGCACAGACAATGGAAGTGGTGCCTAGTCCGACTTCTTCAGAAACGATCCTGGCTACGGCAATGGGGTGGAAGATGTAGGCCTCTCCGGACTTCCTTCGGTCATCCCGGTGAGCTTCCACCGCGAGATCGAAGGCCTTTCGAATCAAGACCTTGTCGACTTCAGATACAACGCGCTTCGAGTTCTTGAGCAATGCACGATACTCGCGTGCTATCGCTCTGCGTTCCGTTGCTAACTCTTCTTCGGTTATCATACCTCGTTGCGCCGTTGATCTATTAAAGGTAGTTATTTCGCCGGAAGCACCTTGGTGCTCACTTCTCCGAAACCGATGCGGATACCGTCCTTTTCACAATAGCCTTTCATGATGACGGTGTCGCCATCTTGAATGAACTTGCGCTCGGAACCATCGTTGAGTTTCAAAGGCTTCGTTCCACGCCAACTCAATTCCAACATCGAGCCGTAGCTCGAAGGTTCCGGACCGCTGATGGTTCCAGAAGCCAGCATATCACCTCCATTGATGTTGCATCCGTTCACCGAATGGTGAGCCAGTTGTTGCACCATGTTCCAGTACATGTACTTGTAGTTGCTCTCGCTGATGAGGGAGGGTTCGCCACCTTCCGGTTGGATATACACATCGAGCTTGATATCGTAGTGGTGATCTCCTTCATATTTGAGGTAAGGAAGCACTTCTGGGTCTTGCTTTGGACCGCTTACCTTGAAGGGCTCCAATGCATCCATTGTCACTAACCAAGGAGAGATGGAAGAAGCGAAGTTCTTGGCTAGGAATGGTCCGAGTGGCACATATTCCCACTTCTGTATGTCTCGTGCACTCCAATCGTTGAAGATGCACATACCGAAGATGTAGTTCTTGGCTTCTGAGGTGGTGATGCGCTCTCCTAGCGGCTTACCCGGATAGGTCACAAAAGCCATTTCCAACTCGAAGTCTAGAAGCTTGCTCGGTCCGAAGACCGGCGTATCCGAATCGGCAGGCAATTGTTGCCCCAACGGACGGTGGATCGGTTGTACGGAAAGAATGATCGAAGATGCACGGCCATGGTATCCCACCGGTATGTGCTTCCAGTTCGGCAGCAGGGCATTATCCGGATCGCGGAACATCGTGCCGACATTTCGGGCGTGATCCTCACTCGAATAGAAGTCCGTGTAATCGCCCACCTTCACCGGCATGTGCATGTCCAGTTCGCTGGTCTTTACCAAGAATAATTCTCGCTTTGTGTTGTTCTTGAGCTCGTTGGTCTCGGTACTCAAGAGGAACGATATACGTTCTCGCAGGTCGCGGATCTTGTCTTGCCCAAGGTCTAGCAGGTCATTGAGGTAGGCGTTCTCAAAATGATGGTGGTGATAGACCCTTGGATCGATCAATCCGAAGTCGTAGAGAGCCGAAAGATCCAAGGCATATTCGCCGATCGCAACGCCTACTTTTTTAGGTCCACCATTCTTTGAAAGGATCCCGAAAGGAAGGTTTTGAATCGGAAAGTCTGAGCCTTCGGGAACCTCAACCCAGCTTTCTCTTCTTGGATTATTCGAATCTAACATAGTCTCTGATTTATTGAGCGAAGAGTGGGTACTTGCTCATTTCTTCATTCACTTCTTTCTTTACTTCGGCAATGACACCTTCGTCACCCTTGCTGGTGATCACACGGTCGATCAAGCTAACGATCCAAGGAATCTGCTTTTCTGTAAGACCGCGAGTGGTGATCGCCGCCGTACCGACACGGATACCAGAGGTCACGAATGGACTCTTATCGTCAAACGGCACCATGTTCTTGTTCACCGTAATGTCGGCGGCCACAAGCGCTTGCTCTGCTTCCTTTCCGGTGATGTCCTTATTGCGCAGGTCGATCAGCATGAGGTGGTTGTCTGTTCCTCCAGAGATGACCTTGTAGTCGCGCTTGACGAACTCATCGGCCATGACCGATGCGTTCTTCACCACCTGCAAGCAGTAATTCATGTATTCATCTGTGAGGGCTTCGCCGTAAGCGACTGCTTTGGATGCAATCACATGTTCCAAAGGTCCCCCTTGTGTTCCAGGGAAAACACCGCTATCGAGGATAGCACTCATCTTTCGAATCACCCCTTTAGGCGTTTTCAACCCCCATGGATTATCGAAGTCTTTTCCCATCATGATCATTCCACCACGTGGACCTCGCAAGGTTTTGTGCGTTGTGGTGGTCACGATATGGCAGTGGGGTAGTGGGTCTTTCAATATGCCCTTGGCGATCAGTCCGGAAGGGTGTGAGATATCCGCGAGAAGCAGGGCTCCAACCGAATCAGCAATGGCGCGGAGTCGCTCGTAATCCCAGTCGCGACTGTAGGCGGATGCGCCGCAGATGATCATCTTTGGTTTTACCTCTTTGGCTGTAGCTTCCACCTTGTCGTAATCGATCACACCGGTGGCTTCTTCCACACCGTAGAAGTGACTCTTGTAAAGCTTTCCGCTAAAATTGACCGGACTACCGTGGGTGAGGTGTCCTCCGTGGGAGAGGTCGAATCCTAGGATCGGGTCTCCCGCTTGCAAGCACGCTAGGAAAACAGCAGCATTGGCCTGCGCACCGCTATGAGGCTGCACATTGACATACTCGGCTCCAAAGAGGGCCTTTGCGCGATCGATCGCGAGTTGTTCGGTCTGGTCAACGATCTCACAACCACCATAATACCGCTTTCCGGGGTAGCCCTCGGCGTATTTATTGGTCATCACAGAACCCATGGCTTCCATCACTTGGTCGCTCACAAAATTTTCAGAGGCAATCAATTCGATGCCATGCGTTTGCCGTTCACGTTCTTCTTGAATGAGGTCGAAAACCTGTTGATCACGCTTCATAAAGTGTAATTTAGTCGATGTCTAGGCCCGATTTTCGGGAAGTGACAAATGTAGTGAAAGCCCATGCAAAATCGCAGTATTCGGACGCTTCCATCCTGGCTTTCTTGGCTGTTTGTGGTCATCTTTTTGGCTCACCTCTCCGCCGTGGTGATCTATGAGTTTGGGAAAGAGACCATGCCTTATCCCGTGGTCAAACTCGCCGATCGCTACGTGGTTCCCTGGTTCTTTCAGAATTATAAGATGTTCGCCCCGGATCCCACGGATCAAATTCACTCGTTTCTGTATCGTGTCAAAGAGGACGGAGAGTGGAGTGCATGGCACCAGCCGGTCTACCAATACCAACAAGGGCATTGGGCGAATCGCCTCGGAAATAGCGGTGATATGTATCGCATCGTCAACTGGATGGGAACGAACCTTTTCGTAGGCGCACAAGCGGTGCACCTTCAAGAGGAGGCCACCGATTCGCTTTGGTTTGAGTTACCCGCCTACAAGACCGCCGAACGCTATGTCATGCGTTTATCTCCCTATGCAGATTCCGGAGATGTCGAAGCCCTACAGGTGGGGGTGATGACCGAGCACCACCGTGTTCAGGATGGCGAGATCCGTTCGTTCACCCTCTTTCAACCGTATCCTGTAAAGTCATTTGAACCATGAATTGGCTGCAACGGGGCATAGAGAGGTGGCAGACAGAACTGAGGATCCAACCGGTTTCGGAGGTGTTCATCCGCTTTGTCTACTTGACCTTGATCTGGAGTACCATCAAGCTCCTTTTCATCGGCGACGTGATCTGGGGCGATGATTGGGTGCATGTGCTTTACGATCCCTACGGTGGGCTTGATCGCTTTGCGATGCTGTTGAACAACCCGGCCATCCGTCCTTACTATCTATGGATTGCGATCCCTTTCTTGATCCTGCTGGTTCTGGGGATGTTTGGTCGACACAATGTCGTCACCCGTGGCATGGTTTGGTACTTATACGTCCTGCTGCACTTCGGGAATGTAGCGATCAGTTCGGGCGGCCATCATTTGTATCAGCAGTTGCTCTTCTTTCACATTGTCCTCTTCAAAGTTCCAGATCTAAGCGAAGGCCGACTGCCGTCCGCCAAGCGATTGCTTCATCATCTGGGCTTTTACGCCATCTGGGTGGAGATCGCGTTCATGTATCTGGTGTCAGGGTATTGGAAAACGACCGGCGACCTTTGGTGGAGTGGGGAGGCGCTGTTGCTGTCGCTCTCTTGGAAGGACTTTGGGTTCGACTGGCTGGCCGAATCCATGACACACAACACCTGGTACTTGATCATTGGTAACTACATCGGATTTGGGTATCAGCTGCTATTCCCCGTCTTGATCTGGATCCGTCCGATCAGGAGATACTTACTCACGGTCGGACTTGCATTTCACCTCATGATCGCCTTCCTGATGGGCATCGCCGACTTCGGCCTGTTCATGGTAGCCGCGTACACGATCTTCCTCAATCCGAACACGGCCCGCTGGATCATGGATCGACTCTTTGTGCTCAGACTGATGGGACGGAAGTGGGTGAGGGGGTGATTAACCTCAACTTCAACTTCAACCTCAATCTAGCTCTCTTACCTCGCTTGGGCTAAGGATGAAAACTCAAAAGAGACCATATCTGTTTGTGGAGGAATTCTGAGGTTATAGAGAGCGCTTTTCAGCGATGAGAAGGATAGAGTCTCCTTCATCGAATTCAGCATATTCCTCTAGACGATGATCTTAAAATGACCTTGAAAGAGATCTTTTAGCGACTCTTCCGAATGGTACTGCACAAACATGCCCTTGAAGTCTTCTGAGCCTTCTCCTTTCTAGAAGGAATGACAGACGAGTCCGCCGTCGTTTAAGATCGACGCTTGACGCTTGATGGAGAGATTGAGTTCGTCTGTTGTGAGATGATGCAGAACCTTGTTGGAATAAATTCCGTCAAAGTGCTTTTCCGTTTGAAGGGTCACGGCATCCAATTCAAGAAAAGTTCCATGCGGTAGGGTGGAGGCAAGATGCTCTAGAAATTGCTTGGAGTTGTCTGACCCGACAACCTGATAGCGCTTGTTTAGGATGTTCCAGTCCGTTCCAGGGCCCGATCCAAGTTCGAGCATGACTGACTGCGATGGCAAGAATTCGTTTAAACGCTTGATTAATCCTTCACCATTGACCCCCTGCGCCAGCCGAATGTATTCCTGGACAGATTCTTTCGTGTGGTAGTACTTTTCGTTCATCATTGCTTCGGTTTCCCCTCAATTGATCGTTCAGAAAAGATAGCAGTTGCAGTTGAGATTGCAGTTGAGGTTGCAGTTACCCCAGCATATCCTCCATGGTGAAGAAGCCGTGCTGGCCGTGGAGGAACTCAGCGGCGAGTACTGCTCCTAATGCAAATCCTTTGCGTGACTTGGCTTCATGCTTGATCTCGATCTTGTCGATGTCGCTTTCGTAGGAAACAATGTGGGTTCCTTTTACTTCGGGTTCGCGCTTGGCTACGATCTCGATCTCATCGCCATCGGGCTCGTCTTCTGAAAGCTTCCATCCTCGCAGGTCTGGGATCGCCTTGAGGATCTGATCGGCCGTAGTGATGGCCGTGCCGCTGGGTGAATCCTTCTTCTCTGTATGGTGGATCTCTTCGATGGAAACCGTATAGTCGGGTTGGTCGTTCATCAATTCAGCCAAGCGACGATTGATCTGCCAGAACAGGTTGACGCCGATACTAAAGTTGGATGCCCAGAAGAAGCTTCCGTGGTACTTCTCTTGCCAGCGCTCTACCTTGTCCATGTGGTCGTACCAACCCGTGGTTCCGGTGACCAGCGCAAAGCCGTTTTCCATGCAGTACTTGAAATTCTCCAACGCTGAATCCGGCTTGGTGAATTCGATGCATACATCCGCATCGTTCAATTGGTCCCAATCCTCGTCAGGAGAAGATGAAGTGAGCTTGGCAACGATGGTATGACCGCGCTCCAGGGCGATCTCTTTGATGGCTACGCCCATCTTTCCGTAGCCTATGATTCCGATGTTCATGTGAGTAGAAGTAGGTTGTTTCGAATGCTTTGTTCTACTAAAATCTGAAATTCAAGTTGAATCCCGTCATCATTCCTGTAGGTTTTCCCGGCTGGAAGGCGGGCTGGATCGTCGGATGCCAGTCTAAACTGAGGTCGTCACCCACGTCAAACGATGATAAATGGGCGTCAACCGTGGCATCAATGATCTGTAAGGCATAGACGGCCGCAAAGCCAATGATGCAATATTCCATATTGAGCCGAGCCTCGTCAGCCTTGGCACGTAAGGTCGACGCCTGAATATTCTGTGCCGCATAGATGGATGGCTCATAGTTCGGGTCCTCAAAGTTGAGGTCATTGATGTACGCCGCGCGAAACTCACGATAAATGCTTCGGTTGTCGAAATACAGATAGGTAACTGTTCCTAACGCCCCATACACAAAGGGTAGTTTCCAAAAGCGACCGTTGTAGATCTGTCCACCTCCGGGTGCAACGGCAGAGAATAGCGCCGCCTTCTTCGGATCGCGGACCTTGCGTTGCTTTTGTTTTACTACCGATTCCGTTTGGGTACTATCAGCCTGCTGGGCAGTCACTGCATGTCCAAAAAGTAAGAAGAGGAAAACGATGCCGTATGTGCGCAAGGAAACCATGCTCAGGTGCAAAGTAACGCGATAATCAGCCGACTATTCTTTCTAGCCGTTAGTAATTCGGCGTATTGTATTGTGATTGAAGCAAGGCAATGAGTCGATTGAGGTCGTGCTCATTGACGAAGTCAATCATGATCTTACCATTTCCCTTGGGCAAGAACTTCATCTCCACCTTCGCATTCAAGGCTTGACTGATCCCGTACTTAGCGTCGCGGTAGTAGTCTTTCTTAAGCTGCGCTTCGTTCTGGTTCTCCTTTGGCTTCTTGGCCTTTCTAGCGAGGTTCTCTACGTCGCGTACGCTCAATACTTCATCGATGATGCGTTCGAAGATCTCCAGTTGCTTGGCACGGTCATCCACGTTGATCAGAGCGCGGGCATGGCCCATGGAGATACTGCCTTTGGTCAATGCCATTTGGATCTCGGGTGGAAGCTTGAGCAGACGCAGGAAGTTGGTGATATTGGATCGACTCTTGCTGATCTTTTCACTCAATCCTTCGTGGGTCAGGTCGCACTCGTCAAGAAGACGCTTGTAGCTGATCGCTACTTCGATCGGGTTGAGGTCCTCTCGCTGGATGTTTTCGACCAAAGCCAATTCTAGCATGGCTTGGTCGTTCGCCACACGGATGTAGGCCGGAATCATGGTCAGTCCAGCCAACTGAGTGGCACGGAATCGACGCTCACCGCTGATGAGCTGGTACGTGTCGTTGCCCACCTTGCGGACGGTCACTGGTTGGATCACGCCGTGTTGACGGATGCTTTCCGCCAGTTCTTCCAACGCATTGCTCTCAAAGCGAGAACGCGGCTGGAACGGGTTGGCTTCCACCTGAGAGATCTTGATCTCGCTGATGCTTCCAACGGCACCTCCAGAGAGTCCTCCAGAACGAGTAATATCGGTTGCGTCGTCCTCCAGCAGAGCGCTAAGGCCTCTACCGAGGGCGCTTTTCTTAGGATTCGCCATTGTACTCCTCTACGATTTTATCCTTCTCACTGATGCGTGTCATCTCATTCTTCTGCAGGATCTCACGAGCTAGGTTCAAGTAGTTGATCGATCCGGTACTAGAGGCGTCGTGGGTAATGATCGTTTCACCATGCGATGGAGCTTCGCCCAATCGAGTGTTGCGATGGATGATGGTATCGAAGACCAATTGCTGGAAGTGCATCTTCACCTCTTCGACGACCTGATTGGCCAATCGGAGGCGTTGATCGTACATGGTCAAAAGCATTCCTTCGATGCTGAGGTCTTGGTTCAAACGGCTCTGCACGATCTTGATCGTGTTCAACAGCTTGCCGAGTCCTTCCAAGGCGAAATATTCACACTGAACGGGAACGATAACGCTGTCAGCTGCCGTAAGGGCGTTGACGGTAATCAAACCGAGAGAAGGCGAACAGTCAATGATGACGAAATCATAGTCGTCCTTCACCTTGTTCAACGCCATACGCATCATGCGCTCACGATTAGGAAGATTGATCATCTCGATCTCCGCACCTACCAGGTCGATGTGAGCTGGCAAGATGTCGAGGTTCGGGCTTTTGGTGTGTAGGATAATATCCTTCGGTTCAACCTGATTGATGATGCATTCATAGATGCTGGTGCGCACGTTGCGCGGCTCAAAACCGACTCCCGAAGTGGAATTCGCCTGAGGGTCAGCGTCTACGATTAGTGTCTTCTTTTCGAGTACACCCAACGCTGCAGCTAGGTTGATACTGGTGGTGGTCTTTCCTACACCGCCTTTTTGATTCGCAATAGCTATGATCTTTCCCATATCGTTACTTACAATGCTTTGGTCTCGCCGATCTCCATCAGCGTCAAGTTCTTTCTTGTCTTCGCAAAGAGGTTCTTTGCCTGTTCATGGTCTACCTTGATGAATCCAAATGTGTCGAAGTGCATTCCGATCACATTCGGGCAATTCAAGAAGTCGGCCGCCTTGGTCGCATCTACCGGACCCATCGTGAAATTATCACCGATCGGCAGAATGGCCCAATCTATCTTGTAGCGCTCCCCAAGGAGACGCATCTCCAAGGTCAACCCTGTATCGCCTGCGTAGTAGACACCCTTGTTGTCCGCCTGGATGATCCATCCGCCAGGGTTACCGGCATAGGTTCCATCAGGTAGAACGCTCGAGTGCATCGCATAGACATACTTGACCCACCCGAAATCGAATTGCCATGACCCGCCGATATTCATCGGGTGACCATTCGTGATGCCTTTACCCTCATACCAAGTGACGATCTCAAAGTTGCTCACCACTTTGGCTCCGGTACGCTTTAAGATTCGCTCCGCATCTGCCATGTGATCCCAGTGTCCATGGGACAGGAATACATAATCGCATTCGATGCTGTCAATGTCGATGTCTTTGGCCAATTCATTCTCCGAAATGAACGGGTCGAACAAGATCTTGGCCTTCGGTGTCTCGAGGAGAAAACAAGAATGTCCGTAAAACGTCAGATTCATGGAGAGTGCCTTTCTTTGCGTTTCTCAAAGGTCTAATAAATCTATTGAGATTCGGGCGTGGGACCCCTCAGTTTATCCCGACGTTTTGAACAAAAATCTGTGAACTAGACCGTGATCACGATCATCAGTGGAACCAATCGTCCTGAGAACGTTAGCTCTCGTATAGCTGGCGCTGTGTTGGAGTTATTAACAAGAATGAACATCGACGCCCAGTTGCTGGATCTGCAGAAGCTTCCGCGCGATTTTGCCTTCCGGAATGATGTGTTTGGTAATCCTGATCCGGGCTTTTCCGCTATCGCTGAGCAGTTTGTCACCAATGCAGACAAGTTCATCTTCGTGGTGCCCGAGTACAATGGAAGCTTCCCCGGAATAGCCAAGACCTTCATCGATGCCGTGTGGCCCGAATCCTTCAAAGGGAAGAAGGCAGCGCTGGTAGGGTTGTCGTCCGGGCGGGCAGGTAACCTGCGTGGATTGGACCACTTGACAGGCGTGCTCAACTACTTGAATGTCACGGTAATGCCGCGTCGAGTGAACATCATCCATGTCGAGGCCCAACTAAGTGAGGAGGGCGTCCTCTCCAACGAGAAGACCATTACACAACTCCAAAAATTGATCGAGAATTTCGATGATTTCTAAGAGACTCGAAGTCTCAGCGCTTCGTTGATCTTACCCGCCTTCAGGTAACTCTTGACCATGATCTTTTTCCAGCGCTTTCTGAATTGAGAGAGTTGTCCCGTAGTGAGTTGATGCCAAGTACCGAGCTCATCTTCTAACGCCTGATATCCCTTCTCCAGCCCTTTTAAGTCGCTCATGGCGGACCCTGCGCGCATCCGGAATTCGTAGATCGGCGAATCGATGGCGGTGTACACTCCAGAATGGGCGATCGATAGGAAGAAGAGTAGATCCTCACCGTGCTTGATTTCTGAGTTGAATCGATAGACAACCCCTTCCTTCTTTCGGATCAACCAAGTGATGCCAATGAAACAGGAGCCGCTCAATGAAAGCAATTCGTCAAAGGGTGCACCTTCGAAACGGGGCTGCTCTAACGATAACTCATTGCCGATAGGGTCGATCTTCCGAACTCCACCATCCACAAACGAGACCTCTGGTCGGGTCTTCATCACCTTCATCCGCGCTTCAAGGCTCTCAGGGGTCAAACGATCGTCTGCATCCAGAAAACAGAGGAAATCACCCGCAGCCTGTGCAAGTCCGGCATTTCGTCCTCCGCTGACGCCGAGGTTCTTCTCTAGTGAAACCACGTTCACTCGATTGTCGGACGCCAGCTCTTTCAGGATGCTGTCAGTCTCATCCTCGCTGCCATTATTCACCACGATCCATTCCCAATTTCCATAGCTCTGAGCAAAGACAGAGTCAGCCGTTTCCCTCAGCGTAGAGGCATTGTTGAAGGCAGGAGTGATGATCGAGACTAGGGAGGACATGGGGCAAAGTTAAGGTAGTGAATAGGGAATAGTGAATAGGGAATAGTGAATAGGGAATAGTGAATAGGGAGTCCACTAATCTTAATCTTCATTGTTTAATCTTTCGAGACGGAGTCGAGGGGGGTAATTGTTATGTGGTATTTGTTATGTACTATATGTAGTAGTTATAATTAGCGTTATTAGCGCAATTCGCGGCTCGAAAAAAACTCCGATGGAGCAGCTAGAAAAGTATCGATCTCTCCTAAACTTAATTCCCCCATTTCACAGCAAAAAAAAGCGCCCGATCACTCAGACGCTCCTTCAACTTAGATTAAAACTTGTGGACTAGAATCGCATGTCAACCACGTCCTCTACGTCTTCTCGGTCCTCGTCAAAAACGAAGTCCTTGGCGGTCAGGTTGGCGTTGCCTTTGAAATTCTTGAGTCGGAAGGTGTAGACATTTCCATCCTTGTATTTGACGATTACGCTGATCAGCTCGAGGTTGGCCTTGTCTACGTTCATTACCACCGTGTGAAAAGGCTTCTTACCCGGATCGGTAGGGAACATCTTGATCACGTCGGCACTTTTGCCATCCACGGTTTCCTGTTCAGCGTATTGGTAGTTGAACCCGTTCTTATACATGTGATAAGCGTTCGCCGGATTCATCATGTTGGCGTCGTCGTCTTCTTCGCCTTCTTCGGGCATATCGCTGATCTGTAGCTCGCCGACATCTTTGATGAAGGTCCAAACGCTTTCACCGTCACTGACGATCTCGCGGCCAGCTACATCCAATTTGTATTTCTTCTGACCCATCATGGCAACTTTTCCGACTTGCTTCTCATTCAGGCCGGCGTCTGCGTTCTTCATGATGTACTCAAAATCCGCCGTGAAGGAATTATAGCTTTTAGCCTTATTGCTGAGGGCGTCCAAGATCTCTTTTGCTTTCGGATCCTTTGGACTCAGATCTTCTTCGCTTCGTTGAGCATATACTGATGTGGCTGCTACCACCAGTCCAACCATCATCCAGAGTGCTTTCTTCATCATCTTAATCTTCTTTGTTGTCGAGGTTACTCAAATGCTGTTCCAAACTGATCTCGTCGGGAATTAAAACTTGTCTTGCCTTGCTTCCTTCGAACGGTCCAATGATTCCTGCGGCCTCGAGTTGGTCCACGATACGACCTGCTCGATTGTAGCCCAGCTTGAGTTTTCTCTGCAGCAAAGATGCGCTTCCTTGCTGATGTATGACCACCACCCGAGCGGCATCCTCAAACAGAGCGTCGCGCTCCATGTCATCAAAATTACCACCTCCGCCTTCGGAACCTTCAGGAACATACTCGGGCAGGTGATGTGCATCAGGGTATCCTTGTTGCTCACCGATAAATTCCGTGATCTTCTCTACCTCCGGAGTATCCACGAAGGCGCATTGAATACGAATCAGGTCATTTCCATTGCTGAAGAGCATGTCGCCACGACCGATCAACTGTTCGGCGCCTCCCGCATCTAGGATAGTGCGCGAGTCAATCTTCGAGGTCACCCGGAAGGCGATACGACTCGGGAAGTTAGCCTTGATCGTACCGGTAATGATGTTGACCGACGGACGCTGGGTTGCGATGATCAGGTGAATTCCGATGGCACGAGCCAACTGAGCTAATCGAGCGATTGGAGTCTCTACCTCCTTACCAGCGGTCATGATCAAATCAGCAAACTCATCCACGACCAACACGATATAGGGTAGGTATCGGTGGCTGTCGTTCGGGTTTAGCTTTCGCTTGATGAACTTGGCGTTGTATTCCTTGATGTTTCGGCACTGTGCATTCTTCAGGAGCTCATAGCGATCGTCCATTTCGATGCAAAGTGAGTTCAGGGTATTCACCACCTTGCTGGTGTCGGTGATGATGGCTTCCTCCTCATCGGGGAGCTTAGCCAGGAAGTGTCGCTCGATCTTATTGAAGAGCGTGAGTTCCACCTTCTTCGGGTCGACCAACACAAACTTCACTTGAGCCGGATGTTTCTTGTAGAGCAACGATGTCAGGATCGCATTCAGTCCGACGGACTTACCTTGTCCGGTAGCACCAGCCATCAGGAGGTGAGGCATCTTCGCTAGGTCGGCTACGAAGGTTTCGTTGGAAATGGTCTTACCCAAGGCGACCGGCAACTCCATCTTCGCATGCTCGAACTTTTCCGATTTGATCACGGTACGCATCGAGACCACGTCAGGGGTTTCGTTGGGCACTTCAATACCGATGGTTCCCTTTCCAGGAATCGGCGCGATGATGCGGATTCCCAATGCAGAGAGGCTCAAGGCAATGTCATCCTCGAGGTTCTTGATCTTGGAAATACGAACGCCAGCTTCCGGAACGATTTCGTACAACGTCACCGTAGGACCGATGGTCGCCTTGATCTTCGAGATGCCGATGTTGTAGTTGTTAAGCGTCGTGACGATGTTGTTCTTGTTGCGCTCCAATTCTTCACGCTCCACTTGAATGTTCCCATCGCCATGATCTTCCAGCATCTCGATCGGTGGATGCTTATAACGACTCAGATCGAGTAAAGGATCGTAGTCCGCCAGTTCCTGATCGGGCTGCTTCTCTTCTTCCGAAAGCTCCTCATCCCCGGATGCCTCCTCAATGTCAAAGGCCACACCGTCGTCCTCCGGAGCGGGCTCTTCCTCCGACTCAGGAACGTCGGTAGACAGTTCTTCGGAAACGTCCTCTTCTTGCAGTTGAGGTTGAGGTTGAGGTTCCTCCTCTTCCAACTCCATCTCCAACTCAGGTCCACTCTCCTCGCTTTCTAATTCAGTATTCTCTTCTTCCTCCTCTTGAGGTTGAGGTTGAGGTTCCTCCTCTTCCTCATCTTTCGGCACTTCAGCAAGAGCAGCCTCATCGTCATCTCTATTCACAGCCAGGGCGCCAATAATATCCTTTAACGAAAGCCCCAGGAACACGATGGTATAAACGATCAGTGAAAAGAAGATGATAGCGAAGGCACCAATGCGACCGAAAAGTCCGCTCAGCCAGATGTTGGTGTTGTATCCAAAGGCTCCTCCAAGAAAAAGGTAGTTCTCGGTGAAGATCGCTCCCAGGAAGATGCTGACCCAAACCAAGAAGAAGGTCGTGTGTCCGACGGTCTTCCAGAAAGGCAATAATTCCACCTTGAACAGAATGCGGAATCCGAGTAAGAAACTGATCAATACTAGTCCGAAAGAGGCTACCCCAAAGCCATTATTGATCAATTGATGGCTCAATAAAGCGCCAAAGGTTCCTAGCCAATTCTCGGTGCCGATCTCCGGATTGTTCCAGAGGTTCAGCCACGAAAGGTTGAACAGCTCATCCTGATCGATATGCCAGGTGAAGAGGTAGGAGGTCAATGAGAGCAACAGAATACCGCTGAGCAGGATGAAGAATAGACCCAGGACCTGCTGGGTGCGCTCGTCCCGGAAAAACTCATTGATACGCCCAAAGAAGTCGCCAGACAGTTGGAAACCTTTGCCTTCTTTTTTGGCTTTCTCCTTCTTGTCCTGCTTTCTGTTAGGCTTTACTTGGCTCTTGTAGTGGTTCGAATAACTCAAACGCTTTGGCTTTAACTGCCAAAGTTAGAAGGCATAGGAGGGGCTTTGGGTGGGGGTACCCAGAGTTATCAAATGATTTTTAAACACCTTGATTGGTGAATCGGGAGTGGGGAGTGGGGAATGGTTAAATAGTTAAGTGGTCAAATAGTGAACGGTGATCAGTGTTAAGTGTGGGAGTGCGAGGTTGGTGCAAGCGCCATAAGTGCGGCACATCTCTAACATGAATGAAACCCAAGCCCCCGTAAAAGCTGCGTAGCTGCGACATCTCTGTTCGGGAATAAGGAATCGGGAGCGAGCGCTTTACTCGGTTATTCCATGAAGATCTTCATGTTCTTGACGACCAATTCATCGAACTCTTGACGGGAAAGCGGTTGATAGCGCTCATCCACGATGAACATGTTGTCGTTTACTTCTTGCGGAATGATCTGCTTGGCGACCAAGTGCATGTTCATACCGTAGTTTTCGATGCGATAGTCGAGCAATACACCTTCGATCTCGCGGTAGGGGGTACACCAATTCGGGTGATCCATGTCGATCTCGTTGGTATATGCGAACGTGTAGCTCTCATTCTTGGCTGCTCCAAAGTCGATCGAAACCCACTTGCAAAGGGCTCCCGCTAGGATTTCTTGCCTGGGTAGAGGTTTGATCTGGAAAGGAGGGAGAACGTTGGTCATCATCAACGCACCTTGATGATTCAGCGAGAGTACATAGCGATCGCTAAATAGCCTCACCATGTTGTGCAACTTCTTGTTTTCGCCATCGGCGATCACCGCCATCTCTACGATGCCGGCACCCGTCTTAAGTTCGGAATACCACTTGTCGCCTTTGAAATACATCACCATTTCATCCGGCAGCATCTCCAGCATCAAGTTGTTTGAATCCAACTCGGGATAGGAGACATCATACACGATGATACCCTCTGTCAGGTGCTTTTCAAACGCAGCGTCTTCGCCGCAGTTGACAAGCAACAAGGACAGGAGTAGGTAATAGGTTATCCTTTTGGCTAGTCTCAACGATTCGTTTAAGAGGTGTCACAAAAAGAGGTGTCACAAAAATATGAATGGGATTGGAACTCGAAAGGTGAAGCTGCTTTTCGTGAATCAAATATCGAGGTTACCTTTGCGCCTCATTTGAATTCCTATGCTTAAATATCTCGTACAATGCTCAGAAATAGGGGCGGGAACCCGTGGAAGTAGCCTCGGTCCGGATGCCATCATGTTAGCCTCATTAAATTCTGAGAGCGAGCTTTTCAATCGTTATCCCTTCGAGCAGATCCCTGATCTGAATGACTCACTGTTTGAGCCTACATCCACACCAAACGCTCTTCGCATCAAGCAAATGCACGCTACGTGGGCAGCACAAGCAGAAGCAGTCATGAGGAATATGAAAATGGGATTGACCCCTGTGGTGATTTCGGGTGATCACGCCTCTGCAGGCGGAACTATAGCGGGAATCAAGATGGCCCATCCGAATAAAAGACTCGGCGTGGTGTGGATTGATGCTCATGGTGATCTGCACTCTCCTTATACCACACCTTCCGGCAATATCCATGGAATGCCATTGGCGGCAAGTTTAGGCGCGGATAATTTGGAGATGCAACGCAACGAGCCGAATGAAGAGACCGTCGATTTCTGGGAGCGGATTAAGAACATGGGTGGCTCATCCCCGAAGATCAAAGCCGAGGATTTGATCTTTGTCGGAGTTCGTGATACAGAGAAGGAAGAGATCCATTTGATGGAAAGCCACGGCATCGTCAACTATCAAGTCGAGGAGGTTGATGACATGGGGATGAACCGAATTGGGAAAGAGATCCTTGAAAGTTTGAAGGACTGTGACCTCATTTATGTGTCATTCGACGTGGACAGCATGGATCCGGATGAGGTTTCTTATGGTACGGGAACTCCGGTACCGGACGGGATCACGCCTGAACAAGCTAAGAACTTATTGAGCATACTTCTCGCGGATCCGAAGGTGTGCTGCTTTGAAATGGTAGAGGTGAATCCTCTCCTCGATAAGAAAGGGAATAAAATGGCCACAACGGCGCTCGGAATTTTGGAAAGAGCGGTTGAAATCATGGAGGACAGATGATGGATATCAAACAGAAGATAGCGCTGGCTGCGGCCGATATTCTGACTAAGGAATACGATCATGCGATCGAGGCGAAAGGCATTCAGATCGATGCTACACGGAAAGAATTTGAAGGAGACTACACAGTCGTGATCTTTCCCTTCCTCCGCGCTTTGAAGATGAAGCCGGAAGATGCCGGCAATACTCTCGGAGAGAAGATCCTCGCGGCTGTCGACGAGGTCGATTCGTTCAACGTGATCAAAGGATTCCTAAACCTCAGTTTGAGTGCTAATTATTGGGCTGAATCGTTGAAGGAGGTCGCCTCAGACGATGCTTGGCTGAAGGCTGGTAAAAACGGTGATCTGATCTTGGTGGAATATAGTTCGCCGAATACGAATAAGCCGCTTCACTTGGGACACTTACGCAACAACTTCCTTGGACATTCCGTGAGTTTGATCAAGGAGTTTGCGGGTAACGAGGTGGTCAAAACCCAGATCATCAACGATCGAGGGGTGCACATCTGCAAGAGTATGTTGGCTTGGAAGATGCACGGAAAAGGTGAGACTCCGGAAAGCGCCGATATGAAGGGTGATAAGCTTGTGGGTAAGTACTACGTCCTCTTCGATCAGCACCTGCGTGCACAGGTTCAGAAGTTGGTAGCTGAGGGAATGGATGAGGACCAAGCCAAAAAGGAGGCTCCACTGACCAAAGAAGTGCAAGAAATGCTAGTGAAGTGGGAGCAGGGCGATCCGGATACGGTCGAGTTGTGGAAGATGATGAACAGCTGGGTTTACGATGGTTTCGACCAAACGTATGACCGAATGGGTGTTGCCTTTGACCAGCTCTACTACGAGTCAGATACCTACATCAAGGGCAAGGATATCGTAACAGAAGGTCTGGAGAAATGGATATTCTACAAGAAGGACGACGGATCCGTTTGGGCTAACTTAGAAGAAGATGGCCTGGATAGAAAGCTTCTGATTCGAGCCGATGGGACAACAGTCTACATGACGCAAGACATCGGTACGGCAGCGCAGCGACAAGAGGATTACCCATCACTTAAGCAGATCATCTACACGGTCGGCGACGAGCAGGATTATCACTTTAAGGTGTTGTTCCTTCTTCTAGGTAAACTGGGTTATGAATGGGCTCCGGCTTGTCGTCACCTGAGCTATGGAATGGTGGATCTTCCGAGTGGAAAGATGAAGTCACGCGAGGGAACCGTAGTGGATGCCGACGACCTCATGCAAGAAGTGGTAGATGCGGCCAGAGCTTCATCGGAAGAAAAAGGAAAGCTCGATGAAATGGGCGAAGAGGAGCAAAAGGAGCTTTTCGATATGCTTGGTTTGGGTGCCTTGAAGTTCTTCTTACTGCGCGTCGACCCTCGCAAGCGAATGATGTTCGATCCAGAGGAGAGCGTAAGCTTGAATGGAGATACAGGTCCTTTCATTCAGTACACGCACGCTCGCTGCAAGGCAGTCCTGAGAAAGGCGGGTGACTATACCATCGGTGCACCAACCGAGATCGATGACAAAGAGCGCTTGTTGCTTCGCACGTTGATGGATTTCAGAACCGTCTCTCAAGCGGCGGCTGACGATATGAATCCGAGTGCGATCGCCAACTACTGTCTTGACTTGGCCAAGCAGTACAACCAGTTCTACCACGATCTATCTATACTTAAAGCAGAGGACGAACAGGTCAAAGGATTCCGACTCGGGTTGACCCAGCTGACGGCCTCGACCATTGCCACAGCGATGGGATTGCTAGGGATCCGCGTGCCGGAGAGGATGTGATGGCTAGGCTTGGCTGGTTGATTGGTCAAGTGGTTAAATGCTCAACTGCTTAACCATTTAACCATTTCACCACTTTACAAGTCCCCAGTTATTACCTTTGCCAGCCTCAGAAAAAAGCAGAAAACGCATGTTTGAGAATCTATCGGAGAAGTTAGAGAAGTCGTTCAAGATCCTGAAAGGACAAGGGCAGATCTCGGAAGTGAATGTGGCCGAGACGATGAAGGAGATCCGTCGCTCGCTCTTGGATGCGGATGTCAACTTCAAGATCGCAAAGGATTTCACGAATACCGTTAAGGAAAAGGCGCTCGGACAAGATGTGTTGACCGCCGTTTCACCGGGTCAACTTTTGGTAAAGATCACTCGTGATGAGCTGGCTACCTTGATGGGTGGACAAGCCGAGGAGATCAACCTCGCGGGTAAGCCTGCGGTGATCTTGATGGCGGGTCTTCAAGGTTCGGGTAAGACCACACACACGGGTAAATTGGCCAACTTCCTCCAAACGAAGCGCGGAAGAAAAGTGATGGTCGTGGCGTGTGACGTCTACCGTCCCGCGGCGATCGATCAGTTGGAAGTGGTGGCTGAGCAAGTCGGAGCTGAGATCTATACCGAACGAGAAAACCAAGACCCTGTAGCGATCGCCAAGAATGCGATCCGTGTAGCGCAAGACAAAGGAATCAATACCGTCATCGTCGACACCGCCGGTCGTCTGGCAATCGATGAGCAGATGATGAACGAGATCGCGGCGATCAAGCAAGCGATCAACCCTTCTGAAACCTTGTTCGTGGTGGACTCCATGACCGGTCAGGACGCGGTAAACACGGCCAAGGCCTTCAACGATCGAATCAACTTCAACGGCGTTATCCTAACCAAGCTCGATGGCGACACCCGCGGTGGTGCGGCGCTTTCGATTCGTACGGTGGTCGACAAGCCGATCAAGTTCGTCGGTCTCGGTGAAAAGATGGATGCACTTGACGTGTTCCACCCAGATCGTATGGCGGATCGTATCCTCGGAATGGGAGATATCGTTTCACTTGTGGAGCGCGCCCAGGAGCAATACGACGAAGAAGAAGCGAAGCGACTCCAGAAGAAGATCGCCAAGAACAAGTTTGACTTCAACGACTTCCTCGGACAGATCCAACAGATCAAGAAGATGGGTAACATCAAGGATCTTGCAGGCATGATCCCCGGTATGGGTAAAGCGATGAAGGACGTGGATATTGATAATGATGCATTCAAAGGAATCGAGGCGATCATTCGATCCATGACCAACGAGGAGCGTGAGAATCCTCACGTGATCAAAGGAAGTCGTCGCCAACGCATCGCTACCGGTAGCGGAACCAGCGTGGAGGAGGTCAACAAACTTTTGAAGCAATTCGAAGACATGCGCAAGATGATGCGCATCATGAACGATAAATCGAAAATGAGCCAAATGATGCGAGCCATGAAGAACATGCCTGGCGCGCCAAGAGGATAGATTACATGGAATTACTGGACGGAAAAGCGATCTCAAAACAGCTCCGCGATGAGCTGAAAGAAGAAGTAGAACAAATGGTGGCCGAGGGGCATCACCCACCGCATTTGGCGGTCGTTCTTGTGGGAAGCAATCCGGCCAGTGAGACGTACGTCAATGCCAAAGTGAAGGCGTGCAAGGCAATCGGATACGAGTCGTCACTGCTTCATTTTCCACCGGAGATCTCTCAGGAGATGCTGCTCAATACCATTGACGAACTTAACGAAAACGATGAGATCGATGGCTTTATCGTTCAGCTTCCGTTACCTGAGCATATCGATGACCGAACGGTGATCGAGCGGGTGATCCCAAGCAAGGATGTTGATGGTTTCCATCCGATCAATGTGGGTCGTATGGCCTTGGGTTTGGATTCCTTCATTTCAGCGACACCGGGCGGAATCGTCGAGTTGATCAAGCGCTACGAAATCGAAACCGCAGGCAAGCATTGTGTGGTCCTGGGACGAAGCAATATCGTAGGCGGACCAATGAGCATTTTGATGCGCCGCAACACCTATCCGGGCAATTGCACTGTGACCATTGCACATTCACGAACCAAGAATATCAAGGAGGTATGTGCCTCTGCTGACATCCTGATCGCCGCCATCGGTAAACCGGAATTCGTGACTGCCGACATGGTCAAGGAAGGCGCAACGGTGATCGATGTAGGTATCAATCGAGTAGATGATGCCACCCGCGAACGTGGCTATCGATTGGTAGGTGACGTCGCCTTCGATGAGGTTTCGAAGAAGTGCAGCTACATCACCCCCGTTCCCGGTGGGGTAGGCCCTATGACGATCGCGTATCTGCTTAACAATACGATGATCGCCGCGAGAAAGAGGAAATAGAGCTGTCGGCTACTTGTCCGCCTCCGGCGGATCAGCTTTCAGTTTTTGATCAGGGATTTCTCTGCGAACTTTGGGCCTCCTTTGCGCACTTTGCGGTTAAATAAAGAACATGATAGAAGCCCGTAAATGCTTTCCTTCAATCGTCAGCTTTTCCTTTGCTCGCCAATAGAATGCTTCACGCAAAGGCGTAGAGAAGCAAAGTCAACCGATCGATAACATGGCAATCTTACTCGGACATTCGTAAACCCGAAACCAAGTGCACAAACTCCTCACATACAAGCATATTTTCAAGGTCTCCATTCCGATCATCGTGAGCGGACTGTCGGTGAATATTGTCAACATCACCGATACGATCTTCTTGAGCAATGTGGGCGAAGTAGCCTTAGGTGCCGCGGGAAATGCGGGCATACTTTACTACGTTTTTGTGTTGTTGGGGATGGGGTTTTCCTCCGGGGCTCAGATCATCATTGGTCGACGCAATGGGGCGAACGAGCATGAAAAGATCGGCAGCCTAGTACTGCAGACCATGTTCTTTCTGTTTTTTGCCTCCCTCTTATTCATAGGAGTGATCCAATCGGCAGCGACGAACTTCCTGCCGCTGATCGTGTCTTCCGGAGACATCCTCGCTGAGATCCAGGCCTATTTGAACCTCCGTTCATGGGGTATTGTCTTCACGCTGGGCAACCTATCCTTCATCAGCTTTTACGTCGGTACTACTAGGACAAAGATCCTTGGCATCATTACTCCCGGCATGGCCATTTTGAATATCATTCTCGACTATCTCTTGATCTTTGGGGCGTTTGGTTTTCCTAAGATGGGGGTGGAGGGAGCAGCGCTGGCTTCCAATATCTCTGAGGCTTGTGGCTTCTTGACCCTGTTTGGGTATACCTGGTTTTTGAGTGATAAGGCGAAGTACCGTCTCTTTCAGTGGGAAGGACCAGATCTAAAGAAGATTCGACGTATTCTGGTCACGGCCGGTCCGATCATGGTTCAGAATTTCGTGACCCTAAGTTCGTGGTTCGTTTTCTTCAGCATCATAGAGAACTTAGGCGAACGATCCTTGGCGGTGTCTCATATTGTCAGAAGTCTATACATGTTCGTGATGATCCCGGTCTTTGGTTTTGGTGATGCCACCAATACGCTGGTGAGCAACCTGATGGGTGAAAAACGAAGCGACCTGATCTACACCTTGCTCAGGCGGATGGCGGTGATCGGTCTGCTGGCCAATGTAGCGATGCTTCCATTTTTGGTCGGGTTTGCTGATAAGACCCTATTGGTTTTTACACGCGACCCTGAGCTCATCGCCGCGACGATCCCTTCGTTGAAGGTTGTAGCCGGTTCCATGTTTGTCTTCTCGTTGGCGTTGATCGTCTTCCGCGCTATCACGGGTATAGGTCGCACCCGCGAAGCCTTGGTCATTGAGGTCGTAAGCATCGCGGTCTATATGGCCTATACGTACTACGTTGGCGTCATCCTTCGCACCTCCTTGCCCGTGGTCTGGGCATCAGAGTTTGTCTACTTCGGGGTGATGTTTTTGCTGGCGCTTCTCTTTTTCCGCTTCACGCCCTGGCAGAAAACGGAACTGTGAATTTTAGCTGTCAGCTACTTGTCCGCCTCCGGCGAATCAGCCATCAGCTGTCCTAGTTCGACGCTCTTTTTCTACTCAATTTGAAAGGATTAAAGATTAGTTAGACTTTAACTTGAAACTTGAAACTTGAAACTTGAAACTGCGCACTGCGCACTGCCGATCGACCGAAGGGAGATCTCGCCAACGGCGAGACTGCCAACTGCCTACTCCCAATCAACGACTCCCGACTCCCGACTCCCCACACCGTTATGAACACCCCAATCCGATAAACTTCGTAAGAGTGAAGGAGAGAATGAGGTCCATCTCGTTTCCTTTGTCTTATGCGTGTAGAGCATCACATTGACCTAAAGCCATTCAACACGTTTGGTTTGTCCAGTATCGCGGAGCGAATGGTGCATGTCGAGTATCCGGAGGAACTGCAAGACTATTTTGAAGGAGGAGAGCCTTCGCCTTCCTTGGTTTTAGGTGGTGGAAGCAATATGCTTTTAACGAAGGATGTAGCCGGAACTACGCTGAAGATAGAACTTCCGGGTATTAAAGTCGTGAAGGAAGATGACGATCACGTGTACGTTCAGGTAGGAGCGGGTGAGGTTTGGCATCAATTTGTGTTGCACGCCATAGCCCAAGGCTGGGCCGGGATAGAGAATCTTTCCTTAATACCTGGAAATGTGGGAGCAGCGCCGATGCAGAATATCGGAGCCTACGGCGTGGAGATCAAGGATGTATTCTATGAATTGGAGGCTTACCTGACTCAGGATAAGACATTCAAGAAATTTGGTTTGAACGACTGTGCCTTTGGTTATCGCGAAAGTGTCTTCAAGCGAGGCTTGAAGAACAAGGCTGTCATCACCTCTGTGACCTTCCGACTCAATAAGCAACCGACGTTTCATACGAGTTATGGCGCGATCCAACAACAATTGGATGCGATGGGAGTACAGGACTTGAGCATTCGAGCAGTGAGCGATGCGGTTATTGCTATTCGACAGAGCAAATTGCCGGATCCGAAGGAAATCGGAAACAGCGGTAGCTTTTTCAAGAATCCGGTGATCGATTCGGCTCACTTTGATCAACTGAAGGAAAAGTATCCGGCGATCGTGGGATATCCAGCAGAAGAAGGGCTCACCAAAGTTGCCGCAGGCTGGCTGATCGAACATGCCGGCTACAAAGGAAGACGCATCGGAGATTACGGTGTGCATGCGAAGCAGGCCTTGGTTCTGGTCAATTATGGAGGCGCCAAGGGAGAGGATGTATTCAATCTTTCCGAGGAGATCATCTCAACGGTCAACGAGGTGTATGGCATCCAGCTTGAGCGTGAGGTGAACGTGATCTAGGTGGGTATGGATCATATTTCTAGAGCTTATCTTTAGGCAGTGAGATTATCTGAATTCATCCTGCTATTCACCCTGGTCCTTTCTTCATGCACTAAGGACAATCAGCCTCCAAAGGCAAACCCCAATGATTCGATCGTTCAGCTCAATGAAATCCGAGCCATCGATATTTCGGGCTTTCCAGAGATGAGAGAGGCAGGAGTTAAGTTCTATGATGGCCAGGGAATAGAAGGTGATCTCCTAGAAATTCTAAAGAATCATGGCGTCAATACCATTCGTCTGCGACTCTGGGTAGATCCAGAGACAAAGCACTCTGGTTTCATTGAAGTGAAGGCGTTTTCTGAAGAGTTGCATCAAAAGGGATTCAAAACCTGGCTTACCCTTCACTATTCGGATTGGTGGGCGGACCCGGGCAGCCAGGAAACGCCGGTTCGCTGGAAGGATCTTTCATTGGAAGTTCTACGCGACAGCCTCGAATCCTATACTGAGCGAGTGGTTCAGGCGATGTCACCGGATTATGTGCAAATTGGAAATGAAATCAACAACGGCATGCTCCATCCTGTGGGCGAAATACACGAGGATGAGGCAGGATTCTTGAGCCTTCTCGATGCTGGCGTTAAGGGCGCTCGAAAAGGTTCTGATAACGTTCAGATAATGCTTCATCATGCCGGTTACGAAGGTGCCCAATGGTTCTATGATAGGGTCTCACAGATCGACTATGATCTTATCGGGATCTCATACTACCCTCACTGGCATGGAAAAAGCATAATCGAGTTGAGGCATGCAATCCAACTATTGACAAAATATGACAAAGGCATCGTGATGGCTGAAACGTCGTATCCCTTTACCTTGGATTGGGATGACTTTACCACGAACATCATCGGACTCGAAGACCAGCTCATCCTTCCACAGTACCCGGCTACGCCTGAAGGTCAAAAATCGTTCGTTGAAGAAATGCGAGCTATTATGCAAGAGGCATATCTTGGAACGGGTCTTTGCTACTGGGGAGGTGAATGGGTAGCGTGGAAGGGTGACCAAGCCATTGACGGTTCACCTTGGGAGAATCAAGCAGTCTTTGATTTCAATAATAAGGCGCTACCCGTTTTGCGGGTATTTGAGACTAGGTAATTCATACATTCCGGAGGATATTCTTGGGTAGTTTGATGAAGCCGAAGCAATTTTCTACTTCATTGGTATGAAATGTCGGATCGGCTTGAAGTCTTTGGAGGGTTAGAAGTGATACGATGAGGTCTTTCCTGTTGCATTGACGTTGTACGGCATCCAGCTCGAGCGTGAGGTGAACGTTATTTAAGGACCCTAAATTCTCAATCTCAAATCTGTCTTCATGGCGACCTTGTATATTTGAGTTTATGCTACGTTGGTCTTTTCTACCTCTAATCCTCTTGGTCAACTTGGCTGTTCAAGCACAAGAGGTAAGTTTTCCTTCTAGGAAAGGACAACTCGAGTTTACCGGAAGCTTTACCCTGAATGAACCGATCCGGGTAACCGGACCCAGCGATTTCATTCAGGGATAGTCGATTACTTCAATCCGTACCCCCTCACATCAAAGGATTCACCGAACTCGTTGATGTAGCTGAGTTCAAAGAGCAGACTGTCTCCCGCGAAACGGCACGTACTTGATGTGAGCAAGTTCGGTCCGATTTGCTGAGAAGGAAGCTCAAATGAATCGTCTTCCGATGTTCCGGTTGCACTGAATGATTCAACCATGGTCGATAGGTTCGCCGGGTTGCTCATTTCTAGACCATAAGGATTGCATTCTTCCCTCGTGATCTCAATGCTATAGGTCCGCACCTCCCATTCGGGAACGGGTGGTACGTAGATCGAATCTGTGACTGTGTAGGTTCCGAGTTTTTCTTCATTGGCGTAAGCACAAGAGCCGTCGTCGTCTTCTACGAATTCTTCATAGTTGTAGGCATTGCAATCGGTACATCCCGCCTCGCCGAAGATGTGGCAAGAGGATAAACTCAAGCTGAGCAGGATCAAGGGTAAAGTCACGTAGCGCATGGGGGTAAAGATGGGGAGTTCAGATTTAAACTCAAACTGAAACTCAACCGAGTGAAGCGAGCTCTCTGCCTGGAGGGACGAAAACTCAAGCTCAAGTTCGAATTCGTTGGGCTCGTTGTTGGGAGTAGGGAGTAGGAGAGATCATATGACACGGATTAATATGAATATTCCGGTGTCAACAAGTCTCCAATCTCTTAAAGTCTAATACTTAAAACCTAATACCTAGTACCTAATACCTGCGACCTAGTACTTTTGAAGCATGGTCTCAAACAACCCTCATTACTTATCCGGTCGAAAGAAATTCGAAGACAAAGATTTCGAAGGGGCTCTTGCGGATTACAGTCGTTCGCTTCAAGACGAGGAGAACCCTAGTGTTTACAGTGAACGTGCCGTCGTTTACTATTATCTCAAGCAACTGGATAAAAGTCTGGCCGACATGGATCACGCGGCTTCTTTGGAACCTGAGAATCCGTATCGCTACTCGTCACGCGCCTACATCAAGGATGCCATGGGAGATACCGAAGGAGCCATTCAGGACTATGAAAAGGCCGTGGAGTTAGACCCGGAGGACAGCATCGCCTACAACAACCTAGGTCTGCTGCTCGAGAAGATGGGGTATAAGGAAAAGGCGAAAGAGAACTACGACCGAGCCGACCAACTCGAGGACGTCGACAAGCTGCTGAAGAGGATCCGTAAGGAGCAGAAGGATGAGCAGATTCAATCTCAACCTCAACTGCAATCTCAATCTCAAGAAAATGAGGATGACGTGGTGAGTCGGGAGGAGATGAGCATATTTGCGTTGCTGCGACAGACCTTCACTACGAAGTCGGGGTTCAAAGAATATGTGGCCTTCTTGCGCAATGGCTTCAAATAACGATAGCATTCCATTTCTTCAACGACTCGCTCAAGAGCTTCTAGCGGGAGAGCAGTCGCAATGGGTGGTTCTTCCCAATCGTCGTTCCTTATTCGTCTTGCGCGATCTGCTGGGAGTGACTCCATTGGTTCAAACCATCACCATAGACGATCTGATGCAAAAGCTGAGTGGTCTGCAGTTGATGGACCCGGAAGAATTGCTGGTTTCGTTTTATGGAAGCTACTGCCAAAAGGAAGCAGAGCCGCAATCCTTCGATGAATTTGCCAGTTGGGCCGTGACCTTTCTCGGCGATATCAACGACGTAGACCTTCACTTGGGAGATGTGGATCAGCTCTACCACCATATCCATGACTTTCACGCTACCGGTGAATCTTTCAATGCTACCGACGCCGGACCGATCGAAAAGCGCTTTCTTTCTTTTTGGGAACGCTTGCCTCGCTATTACCGCACGCTTCAAACCACGCTGGAGAGTTTGAAATTGGGATACCGTGGTCGGATTTATCGTGCCGTAGCGGAGAAGGCGATCGCGGGAGACGCGACCTTGCTCAATGACCTCAAAGACCAGCGCATCCACTGGGTTGGCATCGTCCCGGGAAACCCGAGCGAACGCACCTTTCTAGAGTTC
This sequence comes from Flavobacteriales bacterium, assembly GCA_038131955.1. GTDB lineage: Bacteria > Bacteroidota > Bacteroidia > Flavobacteriales_G > Salibacteraceae > SHAN690. The sequence goes on along the minus strand of JAYPQK010000013.1, from coordinate 31,817 downwards.
CTCGAAGATCAAGGCGTTGATCTCCATATCTACGCCGACATCGACCGCTATTACAGTCGGTCCAAGCATCATGAGGCGGGTCGACTCTTTCGAGAATACCCCCTGACCACCGACGTGTGCTGGGAAACGGATATGCTCTCCAAGCTTCACAAGGACATCGAGATCCATGCCTTGCCTGGCTTGACGGTGCAGGTGCAACGCGCCCGCGAGATCCTTGACGCGATCGGTAAAGAGAATTGGTCCAAGACCGTGGTGGTGATTCCTGATAGCTCCTTCGTTCTGCCATTCATCCAATGGTTTGGGGATCAAAAAGAACACATCAACATCACCAGCGGCTATCCGATGCGCAATACCATGATCCATCGCTTTGTGATGAGTTGGATGAACCTGCACGCCTTTGCTGTCGAACGTGGTGGACAACGCTACTTCTACCACAAACACCTTGAAGAGTTCCTGAGCTATGCGGTGGTGCAACAATGGCTCTCGGGCAGCATGGATTGGAATGAGCTCCGCGCAGAACTTGTTGAGGGAAACCTGCGCTTTGTGTCATTAGAACGACTCAAGAAGGACATGGAGGGAGATATTTTCGGTCAGCAGGCCTTTGACATGCTCTTCGATTGGCCGGAGGACGCGAATGGGATATTCCAAAACTTGAGCTCAGTCCTGACGGAGTGGGCCAGTCAAGCCGGTGCGCTGTCGATCGCCCGGATCGAACGGAAGGCGATCCAGACCTACATCGAGAAATTGAAGCTGCTGCTTTCTCAGTTCAATGACCTATTGCCGGAGAGCGACGTTCGTTCTCTAAAGCGCTTTGTGCATCGTCAGATCGGATATGCTAAGATCTACATCGAAGAACCGAAGAACGATGCCCTTCAAGTGATGGGTATGCTCGAAACGCGCATGATCGATTTTGAGCATGTGATCGTGCTTGGTGCCTCTGATGATCTGCTCCCGGGTTCGCCCCGCGATACCACCCATATTCCATTCGTTCATCGCGTCCATTTCAAACTTCCGTCGCGAAAGGAAACGGAAGCTTTGACCGCCTACCATTTCTATCGACTGATCACCCGAGCCAAAACCGTGCACCTGCTCTATGACGCCATTGGGGATGAAATGTCGAGCGGTGAGCCATCGCGATATATCGTTCAGCTTCAAGAGGAGTTGTTGCGCATCCATCCCGAGGTAGGTTGGAAGAAGAAGGGAATGTCCTTCAAGGTGCAGACGGCCGATCTTGAACCACTGAAGATCGCCAAGACCGACGAGATCCTTGAGGATGTAAAAGCGCTTTTCCATCGTGGTCTATCGCCTTCGGCCATCAATAATTTCATCAATAGTCCGCTCGAGTTTTACTACTACAATGTGCTCGGACTCCGAGAGCAACATGAAGTGGAAGAGGATATCGAAGCCTCCACTTTTGGAAGTGTAGTGCACGAGGTCATCGAAGATGCCTATCGCCCGTTTGAGGGAAAGGAGGTTGACAGCAAAGCGTTGGAGGATTTCTTGACGCAATCGGATGCGCTGGTGGAAAAGGCTTTCATGGATCGATTTGAGGAGGCGGATATGAGGGCGGGTAGAAATCTTCTCAAATTGGAAATGGCGAAGGACCACGTTCGTCGCTTCATAGAGTTCGAACTGGATGATATGAGAGCGAACGGACCAGTCAAGATCCTGTATTTAGAAGAAAGGTTGTCGACCGAGATCGAGATCGATGGGGTGTCGATTCGCCTCAAAGGATTTGCGGATCGCATCGATGAACGAAATGGAAAGATCCGAATCGTCGATTACAAATCGGGCTTGGTAAGAGGGAATTCACTGAAATATGCCCCGGTGCGACTACCCACAGATAGCGACTTAGCAAAGTCCATGCAGCTTGCGGTGTACAAGTTCATGTACTGCACCAATCATCTCCTAGACGACGAGAGGGTCGAGTCGTGCATCTTCTCGATGCGCAACATGAAGGAGGGTTACCTTCCATTGCTCGCTTCGAATAAGGAAGGGCAAACCGTCAAGGAGACGATGCTCGAGGTGCTCACGACCGTGGTTCGAGACATGATGGATCCGACCAAGTACTTTCAGCACATGGCAGATTCGACCTACACTACTTTCTAGGATCTAAAGGTGGATCACACCTGTTTGGAGAAGTCCTTTGATGGAATTCAAGGCGTAGAGGTATTCACCATTGGGTAGACCTTGGATGGGCATGCAGAACTCCGTGCCATACAACAGGTCAATGCTTCGCACCTTCTTGCCGTCGAGGTTGATGAGGTCGAAACGCAGCGGACGAACTCCAGAACCGGAAACACGGTAGAGGAGAAAGCGTTCGGTTTGCTTCAGTCTTAGGGTTACTTCATCTTCACTTCTGTGCAACATAGCATTGCGTTTTACTGACTACAAGACGGTCACCTCGGCAGAAACGTTGGTAGAGGCTCATTGGTCTACCGGATTACTCACAAAACGGTAACCTACGCCACGGATGCTGTGAAAGTGGATCGGATGCTTCGGATCGCGCTCAAAACTCTTCCTAAAATGCAGGATGAAGTTGTCGATCGTGCGACTGCTTGGGTACACATCCACGCCCCAGATAAGGTCGAGCATTTCTTCTCGGCTCACCGTTTCACCATCGCGCTCTGCGAGTAAGCGAAGGAGCATCATTTCCTTCTTCCCAGTATCGATCATGTTGCCCCGAAAATCTTGCGCGAGATGACGATCGAAGAAGATGGTGTTGCCTCCGAATTCCAGTTCTGATAAACCCACTTTAGCTTCCCCTGATCGTTCGAGCAAGCGCTGGACCCGTAGCAGAAGTTCTTCGAGGTCAAATGGCTTCACGAGGTAGTCGTCGCCGCCGATCTTCAAGCCCATTACGCGGTCCTGCGCGGAGTTCTTGGCAGTGAGGAATAGGATGGGAACCTTTCGATTTTCCAAGCGTATGGCACGACAGACAGAGAAACCGTCCATATGAGGAAGCATCACGTCCAACAAGATCAGATCAAAAGGGCCTTGGTGGAATACTTCGAGCGCTTCATTGCCATCTCTAGCTACAGACACATGGTAGTCCTCCAGCTCCAAATTGAGCTTGACCACCTCGAGTAATCGCTCTTCGTCTTCTACCAGAAGGATGCGCTTGACCATGCTACAAAGCTAGGTGGGTGGCGCGAAGGTTCAAGTCGAGGAACTTAAGTTTATCAGTAGTTCGTCGTGAACAGCGAAGGCGTCGGTAAATGACCGTCAATGTTTACTTTCATACCTCCAATGAGAAAGCTTCTTCTTTTCATCATGCCGGTATTATTCGGGTTGCCACTTTGGGCCCAGACCCCTTGCCTGACCATGGAGGAATCCATGCTGGAAGCCGAGCACGATGTTCCCTATGCCGAGGGACTGGAAGAAGTTCGAGCTATGGCCGAGGATTTTGAAGCGGGTCGGATCGATGTCTCTAGAGAAGATGATTTCAAGGAGGTGGTCATTCCGGTCGTGGTGCATGTGCTCTATCGACTTGAGGAAAACAATATTTCCTCCGAACAGATCCATACCCAGATCGAGGCCCTGAATCGAGATTTCAACGCGGTCAATGCAGATCGGGACAAGATCCCGGAGGTTTGGCGGAATCTGTCGACCTCGGCTAAGTTTACGTTCAAGCTCGCCGATCGGGATCCGGATGGAAATTGGACCACCGGCATTACTCGGAAGCAAACCGATGTCAAGAACATCGGAACGGAAGAACGCTATTACCTTCCTGCAAGTGGGGGTGTAGCCCCCTGGAATCAGGCCTTCTACATGAACATTTGGGTATGCGAACTCGAAGGCAATTCGCTTGGTTTTGCGATCCTTCCCAGCTCCAGTATGAGCTCTCGCGATGGCATCGTCATGGCGCCTAGGGCTTTTGGAACCATCGGCACTGCAAAAGCGCCGTACAACCAAGGTCGAACCTTGGTGCATGAGGTAGGCCATTATTTCGGGCTTCGACACCTGTGGGGAGATGACAACGAAAGTTGCGGTGCCACCGACTACATCGACGATACACCCAAGCAGCGATCAGAGAATTATGGATGTGCAGGCTATCCTTCCGTGTCGTGCAGCAATGGTCCGCACGGCGATATGTTCATGAACTACATGGACTACAGCAATGACACCTGCGCCTTGCTTTTCACGAAGCGACAAGTGGAATTCATGCAACTGATCATGAAGCGTAATCGAAGGGCGATGTTCTATAGCACGGGGGTGACGGGGATGGAAGAGAGAACAAACTACCGATGGACGGTCTACCCGAATCCGAGTGAAGGTGTGATCCATATCGAGTTTGGAGAAGACATTCCCGAAGAGGTTGTGGTGATGAATACCCTAGGAGGAATAGTAGCTCGGCTGAGCTCACCTCGTTCGATCGAGCGGATCGATCTTGGCGAACTACCTGCAGGAGTATACTACCTTCGAAGCCACGATCATCATCAAACCTTGATCATCCGCTGACATGGGAAACACCCTTCCTGCTGACGCCGTCATTTTTTCATTACCCGACTCCTCGGTTTTTTATAAAGCTGACCTGATCAGTGGTGAACCAGCGCGAGGCAAGTTTGTGGTCCGACCCTTCGTCCAACAAGCCGAGCCGTTGATATTTGACATGGCGGAGGCAACAGAGGTGGATCCATCAGAGTGGAGGGTAGAGTTGCCGGAAGCTACGACCAGCGAGAATGTCGACCGCGGAACCTACATCGAGAAGGTCGAGCAGGCAAGAGAATCGGTGGCTGCGTATCAAGGAAAAGTGGTGCTAAGTCGTAGGGTGGAAGTGCCTTGGAAGAACATCAAGACTGGAAACAGCTTGGTTTCGCTTCGACAGCAATACCCAAAGGCATTCGTTTACCATTTGAATAGCTCGGAATTCGGGGTTTGGATGGGAGCGTCGCCGGAAGTGCTGATCAAGAAACGGAGCGGTCTTTATTCCACCATGGCCCTGGCGGGTACTCGATGGGGCGATGAACTCTTCGAGCAGAAAGAATTTGAGGAACAAATGGCGGTGACTCGCTATCTCTTGCAGAAGTTGGAAGATATGGTGGTGGAAGTGAGTGATATCTATGAAGATCACTATGGTCCATTGCGCCACTTGCGGACGGATTTCAACTGGGAAGATGAAAGGGACGTATTGGAATTTGCGGAGCGGCTTCATCCTACACCGGCGGTTTGCGGATTCCCTGCGAGCAGGGCATTGGAGTACATCTTCGACAATGAAGGCTACGATCGATCCCTCTACACCGGATATTTAGGTTGGATAGAGTCGAACGAAAGCGCCCATTTGTTTGTTAACCTACGTTGTTTGCAGTTATTTCGCGACCGCGCTTGGGTGTATGTCGGAGGTGGAATCAACGCCATGTCTGATCCCGTCCAGGAGTGGGAAGAAACAGAACGAAAGAAAGACTCCATCTTGAGCGCATTGCATTATGAATGAGATCTCCGATATCGGCTCCGTAAGAACAGTCGTCCAACAGATGCTACAGCGTCAGATCCTAGACGTAGTGCTATCACCAGGAAGCAGGAATGCGCCTTTTATCTTGAGCTTTAATGCTGTCGAGGATTTCAGTACGCAAAGCGTGCTCGATGAGCGCTCAGCAGGCTTCGTAGCATTGGGAATAGCCCAACAAAAGAAGAAGCCCGTCGCCTTGAGTTGCACCAGTGGTTCAGCTGTCGCCAACTACGCTCCTGCTTTGTCAGAGGCATATTATCAGCGCATTCCGTTGATCGCGATCACGGCAGATCGCCCTACCGCCTGGATCGACCAGGGAGAAGGGCAGAGTATTCGTCAAGTAGGACTGTTGGACAACGTCGTTATTGCGTCATTCAATTTGGTCAGCGAGCAATCGGAGGAAGATCAGTGGTACAATCACCGATTGGTGAACGAAGCTCTTGAGACCGCCTTACAAGAGCAGAGACCGGTTCACATAAATGTCCCGTTGACCGAACCTCTCTATGGGGTGGCGCCAATCGAATTCTCATCATCCACTTCGTTCAAGAAGATCAAGACCACTTCCTTGCCCGTGGTACAGGAGATGGACGAGCTCAAGTCGGTTTGGGGTCGAGCCGAGCGCATCATGATCCTGGCGACAGACGGGGCAGGGGGAGAAGGATTTGGAAAGTCCCTCGAAGTGCTAGCGGATGATCCTCGTATCGCTATCGTCACCGAGACCAACGCCAACCTCTACCGCATGGGTAACATCTCGTGCATCGACCGCACGATCGAGGCGTTCATCGGCTCCAAGGAGGAGAAGGAATACATCCCTGACCTGTTGATCACCATTGGTGGCAACGTCATTTCCAAGAAGCTGAAAGCCATGTTTCGTCGACACAAGACCTCCATACGCGAGCATTGGCACTTAGGCAAAGAAGTCATGGATACGTTTCAGTCGTTGACACGCGTCATCGATATGGCTCCGGCAGATCTTTTCAGGTCATTTTCTCCCATTTCAGAGGCCGTCGCCGATGGCTTTGGTGTCAGGTGGAAGGCGCGCTTTTTTGAGACGGAGCAGAAGCATCAGCAATATCTGCAAGATTGTCCTTACAGCGATTTGAAGGTCATGGAGATCATTTTGGAATTTGTTCCCGAGGGTGCTGTACTTCAAATGGGAAATTCCAGTGTGGTGCGCTACATCCAACTCTTCAATCAGATCAGGGACGTGCACTATTATGGGAATCGGGGAGTAAGCGGGATCGAAGGATGTACATCCACTGCCGTGGGTGCAGCCCAAGCAACAGATCGCCCGGTATTGCTGATCAGCGGAGATCAAGCCTTCCGTTACGACTCAAACGCTTTGAACGTAAAGGATGATGTCGATAACCTGAGGATCATCGTGATCAACAACGGGGGAGGAAACATCTTCCGCATTATCGACGGACCGACTCGACACGAGGTGAATGAGGGCTTCATCGAAAAGAAGGATGAATCCTCGATCGAGGGATTGGTGAAATACCACGGTGCAGTCTACCTACAAGCGAATGATCTAGAATCATTGGATCAGGGTCTAGAAGCATTATGGTCTGCCGACCTACAAGGCCCAGCGGTACTGGAGGTCTTCACCCCAAGGGTGGAAAGTCCAGAGGTTCTGAAGGATTATTTCAAGTCGCTGAGATAGATTTTGAGCAGGGAGTAGTTAAGCAGGGAATAGGGAGTTCTCTGGCACCCCAAACCTTGCGCAATTCAAATAAAGCCTACTCCCTATTCCCTATTCCCAATTCCCTAAATTTGCTACAACCATTATGAACTACCTCCGCCAGTTTCAATACAACGAGGAGATCATCGGGAAGTACATCGACCTGTTGAACGATCAGCCTGAATCTCCGGACAAGGTGAAGACCTTGATGAGTCACGTATTGAATGCGATGGAAACCTGGGTAAGTAGGATTGAAGAGCGAGAACCCGAATGTGGTGTTTGGGAGGAACATGATCCTAGCACGCTGCATTCTCTGAACCGCAAGTGCCACGACGCAATCTTTCGGTTGCTCGAAACCGGAAACCTGATGAAGGTTCACTCGTACACAAACACCAAGGGTCAGGATTTTAGCAATTCTTTGGATGAGATCTTGACCCACCTAATCATCCATTCCGCCCATCACCGCGCACAGATATCCAATGCGTGGAGTGAAGCAGGAATTGAACCGCCTGTTTGCGATTTTATTTTCTGGGCACGAGAATCGTCTCGCTGACGTTTCATACTTCAACACAGCCGGGTTGATAAGTACAACCCAAGTTACCTGAGGCACCCCACGGCTAAGGATACCTTAGCATATTCCTAAAAAACTGTTTGTGCACGTGCGATACGTCAAATGCCTCTTGCTCGCTTTGCTCATCCTGCCGACCGCCACGATCGGGCAGATGACCATGGCCTTCGATAATGAACTTCTCACCTATAACCGAGGTTTGGAGCTGTTTCACAAGGAAAAGTACGGAGCTGCCAAGACGCAGTTTGAGTACGCCATCCAGACGGTACAGAACCAACAATCCGAAGTCAGTGCCAATGCGCATTTCTACGTGGCAGCGTGCGCACTTGAGCTCTTTCACAAGGATGCAGAGTACCTCCTCAAAGAGTTCGTTTGGAATTATTCAACCAGTCCCCGCGTGACTGAAGCTTGGTTCTTGCTCGGTAGCTACAACTACCGAAAAAAGGACTGGGAGGACGCGATCGAGTACTACGATCAGATTTCTGCGGACGAACTCGTCGAGCCGGACAAGAACGAATACCTGTTCAAGAAGGGATACAGCTATTTCCAAGAAGAACGATACGACGAGGCAGCGGATCAGTTCTTTCAAATGAAGGATCAGTTTTCGGTCTACTATGCACCCGGAGTCTACTATTTCGCGCACATCAACTACGAACAAGGGAACTATGCAACGGCGCTTAAGTCGTTCAAGAGCCTCGAGGGTCATCCTCAATTTGGCGAGGTGGTTCCTTACTACATCGTACAGATCTATCACTTCCAAGAGGAATATGAGAACCTGGTAGCGTACGGAACACCTTTCTTGGGGAAAGACGGTATCAAACGCAAAGCGGAGATCTCACGCCTAGTCGGAGAGGCTCTTTACAAGAAAGGGGAATACGCAGAAGCCGTACCATTCCTGGAGGACTATATGGCAAGCCGACTGCCTAAGCAGAACGAAGATTACTACGTGCTGGGTTATTCTTACTACCGAAGCGCACAATACGACAAGGCTGCTGAGCAATTCTCTAAGGTGTCATACAGCGAGGATTTGCTGGGTCAGAATGCAGCGTATCACCTCGGAGAAACCTACTTGAAGGCCAATAAGAAGTCGTATGCGCGCAATGCCTATCGCACTGCCTCACGTATGGATTTTGATGCCGTGCTCAAAGAAGATGCATTGTTCAAATATGCTCAGCTTTCCTACGAGTTGAGCTACGATCCATATGATGGCGCCATCGCTGCTTTTAAGGAGTACATCAGTGCTTATCCTGATAAAGAAAGAACGAAGGAAGCCTTTGATTACCTAGTCAACATCTACCTGACTTCGAATAACTACGATGCAGCTTTATCGAGCATTGAAGAATACGAGGATCCGGACATTCGTCTGAAGGAGGCCTACCAGCGCATTGCTTTCAATAAAGGAGTTTCTCTCTATCAAGACAAGCTCATGGCTGACGCGACCGACTACTTCGATCGCTCATTGAAATATCCACAGAATAAGGTCATCGCTGCCGAGGCTAACTACTGGAAGGCAGAAGCGAGCTACTACAGAGGGAACTATGCCGAAGCGGTCAAGCACTACGAGGCATTCATCTACACTCCAGGAGCCGTACTTACGCCTAACTTCAATCTCGCGAACTACAACATTGGATACGCCTATTTCCAGCAGGACAAATTCATCGAGGCTCCTTCTTGGTTCCGTCGATTTACCAGTTACAGCAAGGAGAAGGACCAAGAGAAGCTAACCGATGCCAACCTGAGGATCGGCGATAGTTATTTCATGCTGAACCAGTACCGGGCAGCAATGGAATACTACGATAAAGCAGTCAAACTAGGAGCTTCGGATCCCGACTATGCGCTCTATCAGAAGGCGATGACCCAAGGCTTGCTCAACGATGTTCAATCCAAGATCAGCGCACTCAACACATTGACTTCTAAGTATCAAGAGTCGCGTTATCTCGATGCAGCCTACTACGAGCTCGGACGTTCCTATCGAAGCTTTGGTAACAACAAGGAGAAAGCCCTCGAGAACTTTCAGAAGGTCGTGAATGATTTTCACGGAAGTAGCTATGTGCGCAAGTCGATGGTGAACATCGGACAGATCTACTACAACGAAGAGAAGGACGATGAAGCGTTGGCCATCTTCAAGAAGATCATCGATGAGTACCCGACCTATGAGGATACACGAGAGGCCTTGATCGGCATCCGCAATATCTACTCCGACCAGGGTCAGGTAGATAAGTACAAGGAGTTGATCGAAGGGCTGGCCTATGTGAACATCTCAGAAATGGAATTGGATAGTTTGACCTACGAGTCAGCTTCAACTCAATACTTCGACGGACAATGCAAGGAGGCTGTAGTTTCCTTCAACAAGTACCTCTCACAGTTCGAGAAGGGCATCTTCTCATTGAACGCGAAGTTCTACCGCGCCGAATGCACGTATAAAATGGGCCAGGAGAACGAAGCTTTGAGTGACTATGAGTTTGTTTCCAACCAACCCAAGAACAAGTTCTCCGAATCAGCCTTGGTGAAAGCGGCGAGGATCAACTTCAAGAATGGGGATCATCCTCAAGCGTTAGCATTTTACAAGCGTCTGAGTCTACTCGGTGAGTATAAGGACAACCTCCTTGAATCGGAGATCGGCCAGATGCGCTGTAACTACAAACTGAACAACTACCAAGGCGCCGTTGCCAATGCGATCATTGCTTTGGAAAGCGATAAGGTGGACGATCGCACCCGCATGGAGGCGCACCTGATCATCGCAAAGTCCAACTTGAAATTGGATAGTCCAACCGAGGCCGAGAACTACCTTACCAAGGTCGTAGAGAAAGGATCTCCTTCCCAGGCCGCTGAAGCGAAGTATTTGCAAGCTCGCATTCAATTCAACCGAGATTCCCTGGATTCTGCTGAGGTCTTGGTCTTCCAGCTCGTGGAGAAATACCAAGCACAGTCATTCTGGCTAGGTAAGTCATTACTCCTCCTGACCGACATCTACATGACTCGCGGCGATCTGTTCCAAGCGAAGGCTACTCTGAACAGCATCATGGAGAACTATCCCGCCGAAGATGAGGTGAAGATGATGACGCGTCAGAAGTTGGCCAACATTGAGGAAATGGAGGCTTCTTCGGATGAAGAGGAGGCACCGGAACTAGAGATTCCATTCGATACGGATGGTAATGAAGAGAACAATGAATCAGATCAAGATAATGGATCTACGAATGAACAACCCGATGAAGAATAGGTCACTCATACTTGCAATGGCAATGGTGCTCATCTTTACGGGCACCCACGCACAGCGTGTCACACGTTCGGGTAAGGAAGATACGTTGAAGACCGTTCAACTCACCGTTTTTGAATATCGACCAACCGTGAGTGACGCTCGTAAATTGGCCGAAACGCCTTCTACCATTGATACTGTATTGCCCAAGCCCGAAGCTCGATTCTCGTTTGAGACGCAGCAATACAATACGTCCTATACCCCCGATAGCATCAAGGCAGCCCGAATGAAAGGGGAGCCATTAGAGCCATTGTATCGCAGCTTCATCAAAGCAGCTGGAGGAAATGGGATCAACTATCTTCTCGACGGTTACGTCAACGCCGTGCGTTCTAGAGATGGAGCCCTAGGTGTGGAGGTGCATGGACGCGGTACACAGGGCGTGTTGAAGGACTTGCCACCGGCACCTTACAATCGCTGGAATGCAGCACTATCCGGAAAGCGATTCTTAAAGAAGCATGAGGTGACGGGAGCAGCGGGATACGATCGAGAGCGCGTGCAGTATTACGGCTATAATTACAACGACACGTTGATCGCGCCGTTCTATCTGGAGTATCAGGGAAATGAAGATGTGTTCCGACAGGTATATACCGAGGTGTTTGCCAATGTGGGAATGAAGAGCTTTTACACAGATAGCTCTAAGTTGAACCACAGCGCCGATGTCCACTACGACTACTTCTTTGTTCGCGATGTGGCTAACCAAGAACACAATGTCCTCTTCGATGGTCGTCTCTCGCGCTACTTTGGAAAGCACATGGGTAGCCTAGATGCCATGGCTGACATGAACGCCGTGACCTACGACTCGTCGTTCACCAGTCCGATCTATGACACCATTGCTCAGCAGCGTACCAATGTCATCGTAGGACTCACTCCTAAAATGACCAGTCAGGCCAAGAAGTTTCGCCTTGAATTGGGTCTTAAAGCCCAGATGAGTTTGCAAGCCAATACCACTGACCTCAGAATCTATCCCGATGTGTACGCCAAGTACAATCTGGTTAAGGAGATTATCATTCCTTACGCTGCGATAACGGGAGGATTGCAACGAAACAGCCTGAACTCATTGACAGAGATCAATCCATTCCTTCTGACAGGACTTACCGTGCTTCGGAATACCAATCGTTCATATCATGTCTATGGAGGCTTCAGAGGCTCCGTATCGCAGCGATTCACCTATAATCTTCATGCAGGGCAATACTTCGATCAGGATGCACCCCTTTTCGTGAATTACAATGCCACCGGCTACAATCCGGGGTTGAATGCCTTCGGACTGAATTACTTCCTCGTAGATTACGACGACATCACCACCTTCGAGATGGGAGGTGAATTGACTTATCGAATCGGAGAGCGACTTCAAGTTGTTGGTTCAGGTTTGTATCGACAGTTTACCCTTGAGAATGAGGCTTATGCATGGCAGCGTCCGAACATCGAGGTGTCGGCGATGGGCTTATATCAGATCCAGGAAAAGATCATTGTCCGTGCTGGCGTTCACGTCTTAGGTCCACAACGGGCTAAAGGCATCATGGACTATGATCCCTCTAGCGAAGAACACGTAGATAACATTACCATTAGCGGACAGGAATATTCGGTCACAGCCACCCAGATCGACCCGATCTTTGATCTCAATCTAGGCGTGGAATACCGCTACACTGACCGCCTTTCCGGGTTCTTAAACATGCACAATCTGGTCACCCAGCGATACATGCGTTGGAACAACTATCCGGTCCAGCGATTTAACGTCATGGCAGGCTTGACCTATTCCTTCTGGAAAGAGTGATCTGAATGTTAATTCAATGTTGATAAAAGCCAAGTAAATCTTGGTGTTTCAGGCCTTCTACCCCTCTCGGCTGGGTTATATTTGAGCTTTTCGTAAACCCCCGTACAATGAGTGAAAAGGAAACGCCTAAGGGCGATTATTCAGCGTCGAATATTACGGTCCTAGAAGGACTCGACGCGGTGAGGAAAAGACCATCGATGTATATCGGTGACGTAGGAGTACGCGGATTGCACCACTTGGTCTACGAGGTGGTGGACAACTCCATCGATGAGGCCCTTGCGGGTTATGCTAGTGAGATCTGGGTTACCATCAACGAAGACAATTCGATCACCGTTCTTGATGACGGACGTGGTATTCCGGTGGATATGCACGAGAAAGAGAAGAAGTCAGCCCTCGAAGTGGTTATGACTGTGCTTCACGCTGGTGGTAAATTCGATAAAGGCTCGTACAAGGTTTCAGGAGGTCTTCACGGTGTGGGTGTGTCGTGTGTGAATGCACTTTCGACCGACTTGAAGGCGACCGTACATAGAAACGGAAAGGTCTACCAACAGGAGTATAAGATCGGTAAGCCTCAATACGATGTGAAGGAAGTTGGTACCACAGATAAAAGTGGAACCGAGATCTGGTTCAAGCCTGATCCGGATATCTTCTCGGCCACTGAGTACAACTTTGAAACGCTTTCTCATCGTTTGCGTGAATTGGCCTTCCTCAACAAAGGCATTCGTCTTTCATTGACCGATCGTCGTGATACGGATGAGAACGGTGAGTTCCTTAAGACAGAGTATTTCTCAGAAAAAGGACTTTCTGAGTTTGTTGAGTACATCGACGAAGGACGCGAGAAGCTTGTGCCTGATACCATGTACATGGAAGGGGAGAAGAACGGCATTCCGGTGGAGATCGCGATGCAGTACAATACCACGTTCTCAGAGAACCTCCACAGTTATGTAAACAACATCAACACCCGTGAAGGAGGTACACACCTCGCAGGATTCAGAAGCGGTCTTACAAGGACGCTGAAGAAGTATGCGGAGGATTCCGGACTCCTTAGTAAGGTGAAGTTCGATATCGCAGGAGACGACTTTAGAGAAGGTCTCACCGCGGTGATCTCCGTGAAGGTGATGGAGCCTCAATTCGAAGGGCAAACCAAGACCAAGCTGGGTAACCCAGAAGTTCGTGGTGCGGTGGATCAAGCGGTCGGGGAGATGCTCTCCAACTTCTTGGAAGAACATCCGAAAGAAGCGAAGGCGATCGTTGACAAAGTGATCCTTGCAGCTCAGGCTCGTCATGCGGCTCGAAAGGCTCGTGAGATGATCCAGCGTAAGAACGTTATGTATGGCTCTGGTCTACCAGGTAAATTGGCGGACTGTAGTGAGCGGGATCCTGCGCAGTGTGAGATATTCCTCGTTGAGGGTGACTCTGCGGGTGGAACAGCCAAACAAGGTCGCGACCGTAAATTTCAAGCCATCCTTCCTCTTCGAGGTAAGATCCTCAACGTGGAGAAGGCAATGCAACACAAGATCTTTGAGAATGAGGAGATCAAGAACATCTACACCGCGCTTGGAGTTCGTGTGGGAACCGAAGAGGATAGCAAGGCGCTAAACCTTGAAACTTCGCTACACAGATCGTCATCCTCATGTGATGCGGATGTCGATAGCAGCCACTATTTTCGCCCAGTCCTGACGTTTAACTAACTGCGTTATATGAAGGAGTTGATCGAACTGGGTTATATCTACATCGCGGCACCTCCTCTTTACCTGGTGAAGAAAGGTTCACAGCAGAGATATGCTTGGGGCGAAGATGAGCGAGATAGTATTGCCAATGAGCTTAAAGGAGCAGGCAAGGATAGCAGCGTAAACATCCAGCGCTATAAGGGTCTTGGAGAGATGAACGCTGAGCAGCTGTGGGAAACAACCATGAATCCTGAGTTCCGTACCATGCGTCAAGTAACCATCGAGAATGCGGCTGATGCGGATCACACGTTCAGCATGCTCATGGGCGATGAAGTTCCACCTCGACGTGAGTTCATCGAAAAGAACGCGAAGTACGCCAACATTGACGTGTAATTGAGTTTTGATTTAACCTAAGAAAAAAGCCCGCTTCAAATGAAGTCGGGCTTTTAATGCTGTAAGTTCAGTGCTTTACTGGACCACGGTAATGCGACCGGACATCTCCTTCTCGGTCCCACAATCGTCAGTCATTTGAATGCGATATAAAAACGTCTCTCCTCGCTGCAGTCGCTCCGTCACTCCGTTGAGTGATCCGTTCCAAGCCTCGGCATTCGTTGTCTCAAAGACAAGGACATTATCCCTTGCGCGGAAGACTTGAACCGAGTGTGCAGCGCAGCGCTCAAGACCGACAGGAGCCCACGTGTCATTCTTTCCGTCATTGTTTGGAGAGAATGAGTTAGGAGCAAAGACCTCGAGTCCTGATTCTACGCGTACGAAGACGTTTTGAGTGGAGGTGCAACCGTGTTCGTTTATCGTTTGAAGTGCGATATCATATTCACCTCGTGGGAGCATCAAATTGGCATTAGCACCCTGTGCGTTGACCTTAGATGTGGTCCACTTATAGGTTTGGCCTCCAGGCGTTGCTTGCAATTGAACAGGCTGCGCGAAACAATTGGCATGAGATCCAACTACGGCGGTCGCTTGGCTCACCGGATTCTCATAGATATCGATCACTCGCTTGGTGCGAATAGGTCCATTTTCTGTCTCAGCCAACAACAATACTTCGTGTGAGCCTGACTCTTGGAAAGTGTGCTTGGCCTGTGAGCCCTCAATGACGTACACGCCATCGATCACCCATCGGAAAGTACCGGATTGGCCTTCAGCAACACTAAAGGTTACTTCACTGCCCGGACACTCGATACCATTCGCTCGAATCGTTAGTTCCTGGACAGATGATGATACCATCAACTCAGAAGATGGTTCTTCCTGCGTTTGGCTGTCTTCTTTTGAAGAGACTGGAACGATTTTCTTAAGAACCAGCCCTGATTCGATATCAGCTCGATTCAAATCTGCCGATTTCAAAGCGATCTCGTGAGAACGCTGTGGAATATGTGCGGTACTGGTGGTAGATTCTACCGCCTGAACGTTTTCAAATGAAGTATTGTCTTCAACCGCAGTCACTTCAGTTTGCTCAAAGGCTGCAGGAACTGTATTATGCTCACCGCTACCGGGAGCGAGATTCATCACGCTCACAAGCAGTGTAGTGGCGGCCACGCCAGACCAGAAGGAAGCCTTCAACCCACCACCTTGTGCCGGAACAGAAGGAGCAGCGAGTTGGGACTCGATGGCTTGCCACATACCCTCGTTGATCGGATAGTCATCCGAAGAGAGTTTGGAGGCGATTATTTTATCAAATTCATTCATCTTCAATCACTTAAGCGGTCTACTAAAGGTTGGAGCATTTTTCTCAAATTCATGCGAGCCTTGGAAAGGTTCGACTTTGACGTTCCTACGCTGATCTCGAGCATCTCCGCAATTTCATTGTGGTTGTAACCTTCCATGACGTACAAGTTGAAGATCGTACGGTAGGCGGGTGATAGTTCCTGAACGGCATCCATCACCTCCGAAATCGGAATCTGATTGTAAATGCTGTCGTCTTCTATCTCGTCTTCGAGATCATCGCCGAGTCGATCCGTGAGGTCCGAGTCAGTAACTACGGGCTTGACTTTCTTACGCCTATAGTTGTCGATGGCCGTGTTGACCACAATGCGCTTTATCCATCCTTCAAAAGAACCATCTCCTTTGTAGTTCTCAATCCCGTTGAACACCTTGATGAATCCATTCTGAAGAATGTCGTCTGCTTCATCAGCGTCATGCGCATACCGCATGCAGATTCCGAAGAGGCGGCCATACATTTTTGAGAACACTTCCTTCTGGGCGGTACGACTTTGGTTCTTGCATCCTTCTACCAATTGCAATTCCTCATGTCGATGCCATATTCCCATCTGGTACTTATTGGACGCTGTAAAGCGTGGGGGTTGCCTGCTATCTATCGCAGACCTTGATATTTTCCTGAAGCACTGACAATCACCTGTCCGCGATGCAATCGGATCTCCCCATTTCGATCCGAATAGCGGAGGGTGAATGCGTAAGCTCCACTAGGGACGATCTCTCCGTTGGCAGAACTTTTTCCGTCCCAACCAAACTCAGGATTTTTCGAGTAGAAAACCACATTACCCCAGCGGTCGAATACTCGGAGTTCGTAGTATTCAAGTCCGATTCCCTCACCCACGATCCTAAACACATCGTTCAAGCCGTCTTCATTTGGTGTGAAGGAAGATGGGATGTACAAGGTCTGATCGAGCTTGTTGTATAAGGTCTTACTGATCGTATCGATACAGCCATCCTTAGAAATGGCTACAAGGCTCACTTCATAGATGCCGGTATCACGGAATTCATAGCTGAAGATCGAATCCAAGGACAAAGAGTCACCATTCAAGTACCATGCAACCGACTTAGCACTGAAGCTCTTATCTGTGAACTTTACGAAGGGTGAAAGGGTAGATGGATTCTCAGGGGTGTGATCGTATGCTGCAACCGGAGACTGAAGGATCTTTACCAAACAGTTCTCTGTACGAGTAGCATAACAACTAAAGTCAGAAATGACTTCCAATTTGACATCATAACATCCAGGCTCGCTGTAGCGGTGGATCACCGAGTCAGCCAGTACGTTAGGGAACGTCTCTCCATCGCCGAAGTTCCACGTGTATTGATACCCCTGTATGTAGTTGCCGAAGGAGATCATTACATCTGTCTCGGTACAAGAAACGCTAGGGGTCGCTACGAATGGTGGAGCATATGGCTCACCTACATGAACGGTAAGATTAGCTACACCAGGCTCAGACAAACAAAGGTCTGAGATCGTAACCGAATAGGTCTTGGTGGAGGTAGGTCGAACAAACTGAATCGGATTACCATCCATGTTGGCTTCGCTCCAGTTGAAGACATATTCATCCGGACCCGTCCATCCTCCACGACCGGAAGCGATGAGGTAGACATTCTCACCCACACAGATCGAATCATCTTCGACGCGAAGCTTAGCATCGATCGGGCTGTATCCACCGACCTGCACGAATACGCTATCGATATAAGATGGCGTACCACAAGCGTCGCTTACGGTAAGGACATACCACATTGGCTCGTCTGGACTGACGGTGGTTACAGGACCAAATTGACCCGAACTCCATGAGTAGGTGTAGATAGAATCGCCACCAAATGCCTCCGCTGACATATCGATGGTGTCATACGGACAGATCGTATCTACTGGTTCGATGACCGAGCTAAGCGGTGGGCGCACTTTAACCAATACTTCTGCCGTATCACCAGGACATCCATTGCCGTCTACACTGTAAACGAAATACTGAGTGGTGGTATCAGGATAGACCGTAGCAAAAGCACTGGTAGAGATCACGGCTCCCGTCAAAGAATCTTTGGTCCACACATAACTGAAGGGTTGAGTACCTCCCGTTGAGGCCGCAGCCAAGGAAGCGGGATTGGTGATACAGATCATGGTGTCTGTAAATCCGTCCGTGACAATTTCCTGAGGTACACCAATGATCACATATGTCTCAGCGATGCATCCATTAGCGTCGGTTATCGTCACATAGTTCGTGTCAGGACAAAGTGAATTTGCGATCTGGGTAGTTTCACCACTCGACCAAGAGAACATGAATGGCGACACTCCTCCGATACCATTGGCTTGTGCCGATGCATCGCAGGTCAATCCGCCCGGACACGAGACTTGGGTCGCATTGATGATATTTGCGGTGAGCGTGTCAGGTTCGTCCACATCAGCACTTCCTGAAGTAATATAGCAACCCGAAGCATCAACAATGGTCACGTGATAGGTTCCAACACCTACCGTTTCCAAGGTGTCGAATTGCGAGTTTTTGATCACCGATTTAATGGTGTCTCCCGCACTGTTGGTCCAATAGAAGGTCATTGGATACGTCGCGCTGGTATTCGTGTCTTCCACGATGATGTTACCGGTAGTATCACCATGACAGAGTACATCCTCTACATCAAACAATGGGATCTTACAGTAAGGAGAGAGAAGCACACTGTCGATCGCGATGTTGCCATTTGCTGAATCAAGAATCGCATACACATACTCACACTCTTCAGGATATACACCGTTCGCTGGGCTGATCTCCAAACTTGGACCTTCGCCTACGGTATCACCGTCGTAGACCCATTGGATCTGCGGAAGGTTGTATCGCCAAGACTCATTGGTCGCTGTAAAAGAGTTGTCATTCCGAGACGCCACTATCTCCGCGTCGGTACCGTTGCTGTTGTGGATCGCCTGAACTCCATCACCATTACCCCACTGAGGACAGGTAGGTACGTTGCTCAGGTTGTTATCAATAAGGTTGGTCGTTTCATATAGAACCACCTGAAACGTTCCGTAAGTAGTAGTGCATGAGAACATCGGAACGCTCGACCAAGTCACGACCAATCGGCGGAATGGGGCAGTTCCTTGCGTCTGATACGTAATGTACGGACCACTACCAACAGCTGGATTCCAATCACGCCATGGCGCCATCACACAATTCTTAGGTCGATTGAATAGAACGCTAGGTACAGGATTCACAACCCAAGTTGAGGTCTGACCTGAAGAAAAACCTACCCATCCGTTCGAACAGATGTAGAATTGCGTGTACGTATTACAATAGAAGTCAAACGAAAATCCAATGCTGAATGGACCTAAGATCTGATCGTCACTCATGCTGACGGAAGTCCCACCCGCAGTATAAAAGTTGTAAGGAATTGAGTCGACTGTATACTCACAACCCCCGCCACCGTTGGCGAAAATGTCAAACGTAGCAGGCGGGCAAAATCCCGTATCAGGCGTTGAGATCAGATTCGCGGGGATCAAATTCTGGCTATAAACCAACGATCCAAGCATCGCGATCACGAACGTCAAGAAAGCTTTTCTCATGCAGTAAAATTAATGTTCTAAGTTATGGACGCTATACATAAATTCAGTTGCTTTCCGAATCGCAATATTTTAGCTTTGCACCCCTGAAAACAAACAGAAAAGATATGAAAGTCACAGTAGTAGGTGCCGGTGCAGTTGGAGCAAGTTGTGCTGAGTACATCGCAATGAAAGATTTTGCTTCGGAAGTCGTCCTCGTTGATATCAAAGAAGGATATGCAGAAGGTAAGGCGATGGACCTGATGCAATGCGCATCATTGAATGGATTCGATACTAAGATCACCGGTTCTACGAATGATTATTCAAAGACCGCAGGTAGTCAGGTGGCCGTCATTACTAGTGGTATTCCTCGCAAGCCGGGAATGACGCGCGAAGAATTGATCGGTATCAATGCCGGAATCGTGAAAGAGGTGTCTTCCAATCTATTGAAGCACTCTCCTGAAGCGATCATCATCGTGGTGAGCAACCCGATGGATACCATGACCTACCTCGTTCATAAAACAAGCGGACTTCCAAAGAATCGCATTATCGGAATGGGTGGAACTTTGGATAGCGCACGATTCAAGTATCGTCTAGCAGAAGCCTTGGAATGTCCTGCTTCAGACGTAGACGGAATGGTGATCGGTGGACACAGTGATACTGGTATGGTTCCGTTGATCGGTCGAGCAGTGCGCAATAGTATTCCTGTTTCAGAATACCTCTCTGAAGAGCGTATGCAACAGATCGTTGAAGATACGAAGGTCGGAGGGGCTACCTTGACCAAACTTTTGGGTACATCAGCATGGTACGCTCCTGGAGCAGCAGTGTCTGCCTTGGTTCAGGCCATCGCTTGCGATCAGAAGAAAATGTTCCCTTGCTCAGCCTTGCTTGAAGGAGAGTACGGACTGAACGATCTTTCGATCGGTGTTCCTGTGGTATTGGGCAAGAACGGTATCGAGCGTATCGTAGAGGTTGAATTGACCGACGCAGAAAAAGCGAAGTTGGCAGAAAGCGCAGATGGCGTGAAGAAAACCAAGGCTCTTTTGGACAGCGTACTCTGATCGAAAACCTCGATCTGACATGATTTTGAGAGAAGGCATCCGCAGGGTGCCTTTTTTCATTTTATACCATATATAAATAGATCGGTGAGAATGCTGTCATTGAACAAGTTGAAATTCTATATTTGCACGCCCTTTTTTGGGGCTATTTTATTAATACGTAGACATTATGCAGAATAAAAGTGCAATCTGGGCATTTGCGATCCTCTTGTCGATAGCTTGTTTGTATCAGCTGTCTTTCAGCTTCGTAACGTCCGGTGTAGAGAAGGATGCGAGAGCGAATGCACAAACCCGAGTCGATAGTTTGCTTCAGGTGAATTCGGAGCTGAATGCAGTTCAACAGGACAGCGCGTTCCAGAAGTTTGGGCAGCAGTATCTCCAGAAGATGAACACCGAGGAGGTTTATCCGGTGTTGGGTTTCACGTATTCTTACTGCAAGCGCAATGAGATCAACCTGGGTCTTGACCTTCAGGGAGGTATGAACGTGACCCTTCAGGTTCAAGTGAAAGACCTTATCAAGGCGCTAAGCGATAACAATCCGGACCCAACCTTCCAAGAAGCACTCAACCGAGCTTCTCAGATGCAGCGCGATAGTCAAGACGACTACGTTACGCTTTTCAACCAAGCATGGAATGAGGTGAATCCTGGTGGTAAGCTAGCGGCGATTTTCCACAATCGCGAGAACAAAGAGAAGTTCGCTATCGACGCTACCAATGAGGAGATCCTTGAGATCATCGCAGAAGAAGCTGATGCAGCAGTTAGCAGAACTGAGCAGGTACTGCGTCGAAGAATTGACGGATTGGGCGTGGTTCAGCCTACCATCCAGCGTCAGACAGGTACGGGGCGTATCATCGTTGAACTTCCAGGTATCAAAGACAAGGAGCGAGTTCGAAAGATCCTTCAAGGAACGGCAAAGCTGGAGTTCTGGGAGTGCTACGATAACAGCGAGATCTACGAAGGCATGATCCAAGCCAACCAAATGTTGGGTCAAAAGCTTGGCGTTCGTGGCGATAAAGAGAAGTCTGATGCTCCTGCTGATAACGCAGAGCAGGCAGCAGTTGACGCCGAAAGCGGTGATAGCAATGAGGTGGCTTCTACCGATTCTAATAGCTTGGACGCTTTGTTGAACAATGATGTAACTTCTACAGAAGGTGATTCAGGCGCAATGGATAGCGCTGATGTTAGTGCCTTAATGGCCGAACAGAGAAAGAACAATCCACTTTGGGCGGTTATGCGTCCTGCTATCTTTGACGCGGAAAGCGGTGAGGGTCAGTTTGCAGGTCGTGGTCCAGTGGTGGGTTATGCTCGCATCATCGACACGGCTGACGTGAATGCCTACTTGGCTCGTAAGGATGTCAAGCAGTTCTTCCCACGTCGCACCAAGTTCATTTGGGATGCCAAGCCTTATGATGATGCTGAGATGTTCCTTCGATTGTATGCGATCAACGTGGCCAACAAGGATGGAAAGGCTCCATTGGAAGGAGATGCAATTACCAATGCTCGTGTAACTAGTGATCCATTGGGTAATCCTGAGATCTCGATGAGCATGAACTCAGAAGGAGCGAAGACCTGGAGAAACATTACGGGTGAGGTGGCAGCGCAGTCGCCAAAGAAATCGATCGCGATCGTTCTGGATAACTTGGTGTACAGTGCACCACGTGTAGAGAATGAGATCGCAGGTGGACAGTCTTCTATCTCAGGTCAGTTTACTGTGCAAGAGGCAGAAGATTTGGCGAACGTACTTAAGGCGGGTAAGCTTCCGGCTCCTGCTAAGATTATCGAAGAGGCGGTCGTGGGACCAACTCTTGGTGAGGAGGCGATTCAGGCTGGTTTGATCTCTTTCATCTTGGCCTTGATCATTGTCTTGGCTTACATGGCATTCTACTATGCGTCTGCTGGTATCGTGGCTGACCTTGCGCTCTTGGCTAACCTATTCTTTGTGATGGGTGTGCTTTCATCTTTGGGAGCGACATTGACTCTACCTGGTATCGCGGGTATCGTGCTTACGATCGGTATGTCTGTGGATGCGAACGTTCTTATATATGAACGCATCCGTGAAGAACTTCGGGCGGGTAAAGGAGTGCGCCTGGCGATCGTTGATGGTTATAACAATGCATACAGCTCTATCATCGATGCGAACATTACAACTTTGTTGACCGGTATCATCCTTTACGTATTCGGTACAGGACCGATCAAAGGTTTTGCTACCACGTTGGTGATCGGTATCGCGACTTCGCTCTTTGCAGCGATCTTCATCACTCGATTGATGTTCGAATGGCGATTGGATCGTCACGCAACTCCATCTTTCTCTAGTAAGATGACAGCGAACTTGATGACGAACGTGAACATCCTCTTCGTTGGAAAGCGTAAGATGTTCTACATGATCTCGGGTATTGTCGTCCTGTTGGGTGTTGGTTCACTTGTTACTCGTGGATTGAACTACGGTGTAGATTTCACCGGTGGTCGTAGCTACGTGGTTCGTTTTGACGACGTTCACCCAGTGAGCGAGATCGCGGCAACCTTGACCGATGAGTTTGTGACTGAGGAAGGTCTGAAGCTGGCGCCTGAGGTGAAGACCTTTGGTTCTACAAACCAGGTGAAGATCACCACGAAGTATTTGATCGAGTCAGAAGACGAAGCTGCTGATGCTATCGTAGAAGGAAAGCTCAAAGAAGGTCTGGCGAAAGTGGATGCTACCGCTCAGATCATGAGTTCGCAGAAGGTCGAGCCTACCATTGCGGATGACATTAAGCAAGGTGCTATTTGGGCGGTCTTGTTCTCTTTGATCGTCATCTTCTTGTACATCGTACTTCGTTTCCGCAAGTGGCAGTTTGGTCTTGGTGCGCTCGTGGCCATGTTCCATGACGTATTGATCGTATTGAGTTTGTTCTCCATTCTTTATGGCATCATGCCGTTCTCATTGGAGATCGACCAAGCCTTTATCGCTGCGATCTTGACCGTTGTAGGTTACTCGATCAACGATACCGTGGTTGTATTTGACCGTATTCGTGAGTACCTCGGATTGCACAAGCGTAAGGATTCCGACATCGTGATCAATGATGCCTTGAATTCAACCTTGAGCCGAACCTTGAATACGTCATTGAGTACCTTGGTGGTATTGTTGATGATCTTCTTCTTTGGTGGAGAGGTGATCCAAGGATTCGTATTCGCGTTGATCATCGGTATCATAGTCGGTACGTACTCTTCACTTTGCATCGCTACTCCAGTGGTAGTGGATCTTACGAAGAAGAACAATGCCAAGAAGTAATTCTGGCTTATCATAGATTTATTCAGCCCCGACTTGTTCGGGGCTTTTTTTGCATTGTACATTTGAAGACCGAACAATGACAGCGATCCTACTTTTCTTTAACATGGGCGGCGGCGAGATCTTCGTGATCTTGATGATCGTCTTGCTTTTCTTCGGGTCTAAGCGGATCCCTGAAGTGGCGCGAAACCTCGGTAGAGGTATTCGTCAGTTCAGAAATGCTGCGGAAGACATTCAAAGAGATATCACTGATTCGGTCAACGACGTCAAGCGCCAAGTCGAACAAGACAATAAAAAGGACTAATGATCCTGAGCTGGGTTCAGCTGATCGGCGGATTGATCGTACTCATCATCGGGGGTGATTTCCTGGTTCGTACTTCCGTTCGACTCGCTCTTTATCTCAAGATCAGCTCTATGGTCATTGGATTGACCGTAGTAAGCTTTGGAACTTCCTTTCCGGAGTTGGTCGTGAGCTTGAATGCCGCGCTGGATGGTCACCCGGATATCGCACTAGGGAATGTAGTAGGTAGTAACATCGCCAATCTAGCCCTAGTTCTCGGCTTGTCCGCTTTGCTTTTTCCTATGAAAGTGAAGCGTCCAACAGTCGTATTCGACTGGCCGATCATGTTGATCGCCACCATCCTCTTGATCTTGTTCTCCCTAGATCTTCAATTTTCATGGTGGGAGGGAGTGATATTTTTCATTGGAATTGTTGTCTATAATGTGGTTCTGATCCGCGCATCTCGTCGTGACAGTCGCAAGGCAGAGCTTGAGCTAGATGAGATCGATGTAGAAGAGGTTGGTCATTCGAAGGCAGAACTCATACGCACCTTGATTTTATTTTTAGTGAGCTTGATCGCCCTCATCTTTGGGGCTGAGATCCTTGTCAAAGGAGCCGTCGGAGTCGCGAGGTCTTTTGGGTTGGAAGAACGGATTATTGCAGTTTCGATCGTGGCCTTTGGAACCAGCGCTCCGGAATTAGCAACATCACTGATTGCCCTTTATAAAGGAGAAGGCTCTATCTCAGTAGGTAATTTGATCGGTTCCAACATTTTCAATATCCTGGGCATCCTTGGTGTCACGGCTGTCTTGAGCCCAATTGCTATCAATCCAAGCATCCTTCATTTTGACTATTACTGGGTAATTGGAATTCCTCTATTGCTTTACCCTATGCTGTTGACGCGCCTTCGCGTAGGTAGAGTTGAAGGATTCCTCCTTTTTGCTACTTACATCGCGTATCTAGTCGTCATTTTTTAAAAAATATGACGTTATTAACTGAAAATTTAGGGGGTGTGAATAAAAATTCATGCTTTTTTCTAGGTTGACCCCCTATTTCTGATGTAGTTTTGGCGGAAATTTTAAAAAAATCATGGCAAAGCTTCGTTTTGAGGCTCTCGAGTCTCTTCTCAACAGAGAAATTCCGGTTACGACAGAGAAATCAACCAAGATCTCTGACTACTACGGTGAAAGTGTGTTTCACGACCGTGCGATGCAACAGTACTTGTCGAAAGACATTTACAAGCGTCTGCGCGAGTGCATGACCAATGGTAAGACGCTGGAGAGAGACCTGGCCGATGAAGTGGCCTCTGGTATGAAAGCTTGGGCCATGTCTAAAGGCGTTACGCACTATACCCACTGGTTCCAGCCATTGACGGGTCGTACCGCTGAGAAGCACGATGCCTTCTTCTCGCCATCTCAAGTAGGTGAGTCATTCGAGGAATTCGGTGGTGCGCAATTGGTTCAGCAGGAGCCGGATGCTTCCAGCTTTCCAAATGGTGGATTGAGAAACACTTTTGAGGCGCGAGGATATACCGCTTGGGATCCTAGTTCACCTGCTTTCATCATTGGCGATACATTGTGTATTCCTACCGTGTTTGTGGCATACACAGGTGAGGCACTTGACTACAAAGCTCCGCTATTGAAGGCGTTGGCTGCGCTCAACGACGCCGCTGTTCCTGTAGCTCAGTATTTTGATCGTAATGTGTCTCGGGTGATCGCTACTCTCGGATGGGAGCAAGAGTATTTTCTAGTAGACGATGCATTGTACCGTGCGCGTCCTGACCTTGTTCTTTCTGGTCGTACGATTTTCGGTCATTCATCTTCTCGTGGACAGCAGTTGGATGATCACTACTTTGGAAGTATTCCTGAGCGTGCAGCTGCCTTTATGCGCGACTTCGAGCGTGAATCACACAAGCTTGGTATTCCTATCAAGACCCGTCATAATGAAGTAGCACCGAATCAATTTGAGTGTGCTCCCCTCTTTGAAGAAGCGAACTTGGCTGTCGATCACAACCAGCTTCTGATGGATATCATGGAGAAAGTAGCGCACCGACACAAGCTTCGTGTGCTCCTTCATGAAAAGCCATTTGCAGGGATCAACGGTAGTGGTAAGCACAACAACTGGTCATTGTCTACCGATACAGGAGTCAACCTCTTGAGTCCAGGCAATACGCCAAAGACCAACATTCGATTCTTGACCTTCTTCGTGAATACCATAAAGGCGGTTCACGATTATGCTGACCTTCTTCGTGCATCTATCGCATCTGCCGGTAACGACCACCGATTAGGTGCAAATGAGGCGCCTCCTGCGATCATCTCCATCTTCATTGGTACACAGTTGACCCGTGTATTGAATGACCTGGAGAAGAAGGTGAAGGATAAAGGCATGTCTCCGGACGAGAAGACCGATGTTAAACTGAACATCGGACGTATCCCTGAGATCTTGTTGGACAACACCGACCGTAACCGTACTTCACCTTTCGCCTTCACAGGGAATAAGTTTGAGTTGCGCGCGGTAGGATCACAGGCAAACTGCGCATCACCAATGATCGTGATGAATACCATCATGGCTAAGCAGCTTCGTCAGTTCAAGAAAGACGTGGATGCAATCATCAAGAAGGGCAAGAAGAAGGACGAGGCCATCTTGACCGTACTTCGTAAGTACATCATCGAATCACGAAACATCCTTTTCGAAGGCAATGGATATGGCGATGAGTGGGTGAAGGAAGCGGCGAAGAGAGGCTTGTCTAACATCAAGACCACCCCGCATTGCTTAGATGTGTATCTCCGCAAAGAGTCAATGGACCTTTTCTCAGAGCTGGAAGTTATGACGGCTCAAGAATTGGAAGCGCGCACGGAGATCTACCACGAGAATTACAAAATGAAGATCCAGATCGAGTCTCGTGTCATGGGTGATCTGTGTTTGAATCATATTATTCCGGCTGCCATTACGTACCAGAACAAGGTGATCGAGACCTTGAAGAACCTGAAAGAGGTCTATTCCGGTGCTGATTTCAAGAAATTGGCAGCACCACACGATGCGATCATTCGAGAGATCTCTGAGCGAGTAGGAGCTGTTCGCCAAATGGTCGAGGATATGATCGAAGAGCGCAAAAAAGCGAATGCGATTCATGAAGAACGCGAGGCGGCTATGCACTACTGCGATCATGTACTACCGTTCATGGAAAAGATTCGTTATCAGGTAGATAAGCTTGAATTGGTGGTTGAGGACGATTTGTGGCCACTTCCAAAGTACCGCGAGTTGCTCTTCACACGATAGAGAAAGGCAAAGCACTTAAAAACAGGTCCATGTGGCCTGTTTTTTTTTGCACTGCCAAGCCAATATCTAATTTCATTAGATTTGTCGGTCTTGAGATTCTCACGAATCACCGACTAGATGAAGAAAACCACAAGAAACGTGAAGCGCATGATTTACTTGAAGGGAGCGGTTAGCACTCTTTGTTTTGTGATCATCTCAACCATCGCATTTGGTCAGAAAAGTCTGACTAAGGAAGCTGATCTTATCTATCAAGCAGGTTCCTACCACGCTGCGGTCGATGCTTACAAAAAGGCTTACTCGAAAGAAACTAGCCAAACGGAAAAGGCGAGAATCCTATTCCGAATTGGTGATTCCTATCGTCTTATTCAGGAACCTGATCAGGCAGAGGTATGGTATCTAAAGGCTGAAGCTGCGGAGTACCCTGACCCAATGATGTTGGTTTACCTCGGTGATGTACACCGAATTCAGGGTGAGTACGATGACGCAATCGAGCGTTACCGTAAAGCGGCAGGAATGGCTTCTGGTGATACCAAGAAACTAGCTGAGCAAGGCATCGCAGCCTGCGAGAAAGCAGTGCAATGGGGTAAGAAGCCTGCGCGCTATGTAGTGAAGAATGAGGTGCAGTTGAACTCCAAGTTCTATGACTTCTCCCTTGTCTATGCCGACAAGAAGCTGGAGAGTGTGCTCTTCACCTCTTCTCGACCTGGAGCTTCTGGAAACGACATTGACCCAATCTACGGTGAGAGCTTCAGTGATATCTACTACGCAGAACGCGATAACAAGGGTAAGTGGTCTACTCCTGTTCCTCTGGCTGAGAATATCAATAGCGAAGCGAATGAGGGGTCTGCGACCTTCGATTCAAAGTACAGCGAGTTGTATTTCACTCGTTGTGGTTATGATAAGAACAAGCCTTTTGGTTGCCAGATCTACTACGCTCGTAGCCAAGGTCAAGGCTATGCTGATCCTGAGCTGCTCGACTTCGGTATCGATGATACCACCGCAGCTGGTCACCCTGCTGTGATCGACGATGAGTTGATCCTCTACTCTACAGATATGTATGGGGGTAAAGGAGGAAAAGACCTTTGGTACATCCGATATGACAAGAAAGCCAAGCTTTGGGGACCGGCAGTGAACTTGGGTCCTGATATCAATACAGTTGGAGACGAGATGTTTCCTTATATCCATGAGAATGGGGATCTCTACTTCGCTTCTAATGGTCACGTCGGAATGGGAGGCCTTGACATCTTCCATTGCAAGATGCTTGGCGAAGAAGTAAAAGAATTGAAGTGGGGTAAACCTGAGAACTTGGGTGCTCCGATCAACTCGTCATCCAATGACTACGCCATCGTTTGGGAAGAAGATAAGAACCGTGGTTTCTTCAGTTCTGACCGCCCGGGCGGCAAGGGTGGAGACGATATCTACTCATTCATGATGCCTCCACTGATCTTTGCATTGGAAGGTCAAGTACTCGACGTAGAAACCAAGGAGCCTCTTGGCAATGTGAAGGTTCGATTGGTGGGTACCGATGGGTCTGTAGGAGAGGTGATGACCGATCCAACTGGACACTACGAATTTGAAGTGCGTGAGAATGAGGAACGTTACATCCTTGAGAATACTTCTTATACCGTTGAGGTTTCTGCAATGGAAAGTCCAGCTACCTTGCCTGATGGAACGGAACACCGCTTCTTGAGTGCTAAAGGACAAGAGACCACCGTAGGTCTTTCTGAGTCTACCAAGTTTGTAAAGGACTTCGAATTGCTTTGTGCTACTTGTGAGCAAGAAATCAAGATGCCGTTGGTATTGTATCCGCTTGCACAGTGGACACTTCTCGTGAACGATGAGGTGAACTCGAAGGACTCCTTGGAGTACCTGTACAACATTCTTGTAGAGAACCCAACCATCCGCATTGAGCTTGCAGCACACACGGATACTCGAGGTTCTGATAAGTCAAACCATATCCTTTCACAGAAACGTGCTGAGACCTGCGTCAACTACTTGATCGAACGCGGTATCGACCCTGAGCGAATGGTTCCGGTTGGATATGGAGAGTCTAGACCGATCGTGAGTGATGCTCAGATCGCTGCCCTTCCATCGAACGAAGAAAGAGAGGCGGCTCACCAGAAGAACCGTCGAACGGTCTTCCAGGTCTTGAGCTTTGATTATGTGCCGAATGATACCGATGGCGATACCGGTTCCAATTAGATAAAACACATAGAAGGAACCGTATGAGTACTCGTTGCTCATACGGTTTTTTATTTCATCAACCCATGGATGTAAGCGATAAATACTCCGCTCGTGGTGTCTCTGCCGGAAAGGCAGATGTGCACAACGCGATCAAGAACATTGACAAGGGACTCTTTCCAGGTGCCTTTTGTAAGATCATTCCTGATGTCCTGACCCAGGACGATTCTAAGTGCCTCGTCATGCATGCCGATGGTGCTGGAACCAAATCCTCTCTGGCCTATGCCTATTGGAAGGAGACCGGTGACCTGAGTGTGTGGAAAGGTATAGCACAAGACGCCGTGGTGATGAATACGGATGACCTCCTTTGCGTCGGCGCCAGAGGACCTATTGCCCTCTCCTCGACGATTGGAAGGAATAAGAATGAGATCCCCGGTGAAGTGATCAAGGCGATCATAGAGGGTACGGAAGAATTACTCTCCAACCTGAGAGATCACGGATTCATGATCTATTCTACCGGAGGTGAGACTGCCGACGTGGGCGACCTCGTTCGGTCAATCATCGTCGATAGTACCGTGACCGCAGTGATGGATCGTTCGGATGTGATCGACAATAGAAATATTCAAGCCGGAGACGTGATCATTGGATTGGCATCTGATGGTCAAGCCAAGTACGAGAGCTTCTGGAATGCGGGCATGGGTTCAAACGGACTTACCTCAGCACGACATGACCTTTTCAATAAAGAGGTGGCCAAGCGCTTTCCTGGAAGTTTCGATGGCGCCATGGGCGATGAGCTTGCCTATGTTGGGCCTTATTTTCTCACAGACAAGATCGAAGGCGTTCCCGTCGATGCAGGTAAGATGGTTTTGTCGCCGACACGCACCTATGCGCCGGTCATGATGAAGGCCTTCGACGAACTGAAAGGAAAGATCCACGGCATGATCCATTGCTCCGGAGGAGGACAAACCAAGATCCTTCACTTCTTGGAGAAAGGACACGCGGTGAAGGATAACCTTTTCGATACCCCCATCTTGTTCCAAGAGATTCAAAAGCACAGCGGAACCAATTGGAAGGAGATGTACCAAGTGTTCAATATGGGACACCGCATGGAAGTCTATTTGAAGGAGAATGATGCACAGACCATGATCGATATCGCTACCTCCCTCGGTGTTGACGCCAAGATCGTAGGCCGTGTGGAGGAAAGTGCTCAACCCAAACTGAGCGTTCACCACAGAGGCGAAGTATTGGAATACGGAAGAAATTGATCCATGAGCAAGCTACTGCCAAAACTCGAAGCAATTAAGGAGAGATGGGCGGAGGTCCAACTCAAACTCTCGGATCCTGAGATCACTGGAGATATGAAGAAGTACGTCAAGCTCAATAAGGAATACAGCGAGCTGGACGAGATCGTAAAGGCGTACGATAAGTACAAGGATATGATTGGCAATCTGGCCAGCACGAAGGAACTTCTCGAAACAGAGACCGATCCTGAGATGAAGGAAATGGCCAAGGAAGAACTTTATTCCTTAGAGGATCAGATCCCTGAAATGGAAGAGAAGATCAAGTTCATGCTCATTCCAAAAGAACCGGAAGACGAGAAGAACTGTATCGTGGAGATCCGGGCAGGTACGGGAGGTGATGAGGCTAGCCTTTTCGCTGGTGACCTCTATCGAATGTATTCTCGATACATGGAGAAGCAGGGATGGAGTGTGGAGGTCGTTGATGAGACCGAAGGCACCGCGGGAGGCTTTAAGGAGATCGTCATGAAGGTGTCAGGAAATGACGTCTACGGAACGATGAAATACGAGGCTGGCGTACACCGTGTACAGCGCGTGCCTGAAACGGAGACGCAAGGTCGAGTGCATACCTCAGCTGCGACCATGGCCGTTCTACCTGAGGCTGAAGAAGTGGATGTAGAGATCAACCCGGCCGACCTCGAGTTTCAAACCGCGCGTTCGAGTGGTGCGGGAGGTCAGAACGTAAACAAGGTGGAAACCAAAGTACAGTTGACGCACAAACCCACCGGTATCATGGTACAGTGTCAGGTATCGCGAAGTCAGCTCGCCAACCGCGAAATGGCCCTGGAGATGTTGAGGTCAAGACTATAT
>JAYPQK010000012.1:0-209807 GCA_038131955.1 Flavobacteriales bacterium | reverse complement strand
TCAGCTCATCGCAATCCAATTTGATCTTGACCTTGCTCGTATCACTAGCATCCGAAGCGAATGCATCCAATAAGAATTGCATGTTCGTGACGGTGTCACCCTCTTGGATATACAGGTTGAAATAGGGCTTCCTAAGCTCAACCTCGTCGATGTTCACGTAGCCGGAGTCAATGCTCCAGCGCGTGACATCCACCTTCAACACATCCACGTAAAGCAAGGTGTCTTCTTGCTGGTCACGGATCAAAACGCCATTGAGCCGAACGGTCTTGAACGGTTCAAGATAGAAGCCGTCGAGCACTAGTTCCGCCTTGAGGTAATCGCTTCCGTAGTCAACGGCTTTTTGTACGACATAGGACTGAACCGCAGGGATCAGAAGTAATACCGCTACAATGAATGGCAACGAGAGCAGGGACAATAGCGCCAAGAGCGCTACTCGCACAACCTTTTTGGTAGTTTTGCCTCGTCTTTGAACCACGTTGAATAAAGAACCAAAATTAAGCCAAACCGAGAAGCCCCTAACGATACTAGGGATAGAGTCTTCCTGCGATGAGACTTCGGCTTCCGTTATGCGCGATCGCCGCGTTTTAAGCAACGTGATCGCCAACCAAACCGTGCACGAAAAGTACGGCGGTGTGGTTCCGGAATTAGCCTCTCGAGCTCATCAGAGCAATATTGTCCCGGTGATCCACCAAGCTTTAGAAGATGCAGGAACAACCATGGACGAGATCGATACTATTGCTTACACGGCCGGGCCCGGATTGATCGGCGCGTTGATGGTGGGAAGCAGTTTTGCCAAAGGGCTCTCCGTGAGTACCGGTAAGCCACTGATCGAAGCGCATCACATGGAAGCCCACGTATTGGTGCATTTCATTCGATCTCAGGATCAAGAAACCCCTAGCTTTCCGTTCCTTTGCTTGACCGTGAGCGGTGGTCACACACAGGTCGTTCGGGTAGACGGTCCTCTACAGCAAGAAGTTATCGGACGAACCTTGGATGATGCAGCAGGCGAGGCGTTTGACAAGGTCGCAAAAATCCTAGGACTTCCCTACCCAGGAGGCCCCTTGTTGGATCGCTATGCAAAAGATGGCAACCCACTCGCCTATACCTTCCCTATTTCGGACATACCTGAGCTCGATTATAGTTTCAGTGGATTGAAGACCGCCGTGCTCTATTTCATCAGGGATCACGTCAAAGAAGACCCTGACTTCATTCAAAAGCATTTGGCAGACATCTGTGCATCCGTCCAACACACGATCGTTGAGACGCTAATTCAGAAATTCCGCAAAGCAATTGAGATCACGGGAATCAAGCAAATAGGCATTGCCGGTGGTGTTTCTGCCAACTCGTTATTAAGGTCACGCTTGTTAGAACTCGAGCAAGAGGGTTGCACTGTGTATCTTCCTAAGTTTGAGTTTTGTACAGACAACGCTGCGATGATTGCGGTCTATGGGCACTACAAATACTTGGAGAGAAAATTTGGTTCGCTGGCCACGCCACCGCAGGCGCGCATGCACCACTAAGTTTGCCGCCCTTTTCCTGCTCTTCCACCTGTTTTCGTTGATGGCAATATGCCAACAACAAGAGGTTGTCAAAGAACTTCAACCACCGAATCGCTTCTACCTGAAATTCAACCCTATACCCATGCTTCATGGTCCCATTCTTAACACCTCGGAATACCGCATCGGCATGGAGGTGGTGGGCGGTGAACGATTCTCCTACCAGATCGTCGGAAGCTACCTCAACAAGAGCATTCTAGTCAATGCATTGGCCGGTGATAGCCTAAGAAATCTGGCCGCTGATTATGAGTTTCCCGGCTTCCGATTTCAGATCCAAGCGAAGTACTATTGGCTGAAGCTAAAGACCGAGACTGTGCGTGACCGAATGATTCCTGCAGGATTATACACCGCCCTACACACCTCCTACGCTGCAGCAACCTGGAAACCGAAGGATTTGAACTACCCCCGTCAAGACTGGTCGAACTTCACGATCAATGGACTCATAGGCGCTCAGTTCATGATCGACGACGACTTCGGCATTGACATCTTCACAGGACTGGGCTACAAAGAGAACCGTTCCTACCTCACCGATACGCGGAACCGAGTTACCGAGATCAACATTCGAGAGGAACTGGGCGGCGATCTCGGCAACTATATCGGTGGTCCGATCAAAATCACCATGGGCTTTCACCTCACCTTCGGAGTCTTGTGATAAAGCAGCTATGTTTGCGACATGAAGCATCTCAACCTGAGCTATATCAAGGAGAATGTGACAGACGACGAGTCATTCATCGGTCAACTGCTTGATGTATTCCTTCAAGGGTTAGAGAATGATCTTCCCCAGTTGGAAAAGGCTATTGAGCTGGGCGACCATACTAGCATCCAACACTCTGCGCACAAGGTGAAGTCAGGTTTTCGGAGTCTCGGAATGCAGGATATGACCTCCTTCCTTCAAGCTTTGGAAGACCAAGGAAAAGAAGGAGCTCCGCTTGCAGACATCATCGATCGAATGGAAGAGTTCAACCTACTCCTACCCGAAGTGGGACAAGAGATCGAGGATTACAAAGCCAATGCAGGCTCCTAATGCTCGGAACTGAGTGATACGATGAAGTTCTCAGTGAATCGTTCCGCTAGATTGAATGCTTCAGGACCCGCAGTGGTGTGTGTGATATTCTCTTGACGAACTACAATTGGCTCCGCGCCATCATAGAAAAGCTTATCCCACTCGATGTTGATCTTGAGCTCCTTGACTTCTGATGAGTCGATCGAAAACATAGCAGGCAGCTCAATTCCCGTTCGATAGAGATCCTCCAAACCAGTATGGAAGATGAGGTCGTGATCGAAATTGGCGCCACCTGTGCTATCCATTCGAGCCTCCAGGATGATGAATCGATACATGGATGCCCATGACCAATACATGTTGCTATACACACTGAGAGGATCGTTATTGTCAAATGTGGCAGGATCATCATCATTCAACGCTGGCGGTACACCTAGGTCGAATTTGATCTTTTGGTACGTAGCATCCTTTACCTCAAACTCGTATTCATTGACCCACTGAGGGGTTGAAAGTGCATCGTCGAATGGTTTGTGATCAAACAACTCAATCTCTGAAAGAGCATAAGCGTTACCCCCATCGTCGATCATCTCCATATTGGCGAGATAGAACTTCAAGGCAACAAGCTTGACTCGATTCCCTGCGCCATCGAGGAACTCATCGTTCAACTCGATCTCCTGTCCGTCATTCATCAAAGTAGTGGAGATACGCAAAACAGGCGGATCTTGGGGCTCAGGCTTAGGTGGATCCTCCTTGCATGAAGAAATCACCAAGAGGGCAACCGGGATCAGATAAATCAGTCTTTTCATCACCAATAACATTAGTTTTCTCATAGACGGTTGCCGTGAGGCATCCGTTGTAAACATCACAAATATCTTCCTGTTAAACCAACGTTAAAAGGACTTTTATCACATAGCAATTTTGAATTGCTTTGAACGACTTTAAAAAACAACCATGAGAAGTACTCTATGCACTCTCTTCCTCAGCCTTATGATCGGAAGCGCATTGGCGCAAGAACCGATCAAGAATTACGACTTCACTTTCAAGATCAGCGGACTAACAGACAGCACAGACAGCGCGGTCTTCATGGCCAACTACTACGGAGGTAAACAGTACTATTTCGACACCGCGATGGTTGAGAAAGGCGGCATCATCCACCTCAAGGGCGAAGAGATCATGGGTGGAATCTACTCCATCATTCTCTGGGATAGAAAGAGCTATTTCGAATTCGTAGTGAACGAACCGAAGATCGAAATGGAAACCAAGGCCGGTGATTTTGTAGGAAGCATGAAGGTCAAGACTTCCGAGGAGAACAAATATTTCTATGAATACCTCAACTTCATCAGCGAGCGTTCGATGAAGGTTCAAGAATTACGCCCGAAGCTGGAAAGCGCAGAAGGATCGGAAAAGGAGAAAATAAAGGAAGAGCTTCAAAAGATCGACGAAGAAGTGGTTGCCTACAAAACAGGGTTCATCGAAAGTCACCCGGACCTTTTCACATCGAAGGTCTTTGCAGCATCTGAAGAACCGGAAGTGCCGGACTTCAGCGAGATCGAAGACGAAAAGGAGCGCAACCGAAAGCGGTACGTCGCTTTCAAAAAGGACTATTTGAAGAACATGGACTTCAGCGACGAACGATTACTTCGCACGCCGGTATTCAGTAGCAAGCTCAACTACTACATCACCAAGCTTACCCCACAAAGCCCGGACAGCATCATTGCAGCGGCTGATATGTTGGTGGCAATGGCTAAAGGCAACAAGGAGCCACACAAGTTCATCGTACACACCATCACCAGCAAGTACGAAGACAGTAAGGTCATGGGTATGGATGCCGTTCTCGTGCACATGGGTCAGAACTACTACTGCCCTGACAAGGCATGGTGGCTCAAGGAGGAAAAGCTAGAGAAGTTCTGCGAGCGTGTTGACGCCATGGCCCCGCTACTCATCGGCAAGAAGGCGCCAAACCTGATCCTTCAGGACACTACCGGAGCTTGGCGAAATATGTACGAACTCGACGCCAATTACACCATCCTCTACTTCTGGGATTCCGGCTGTGGACATTGTAAGAAAGTCACGCCAAAGTTGAAGGAGCACTATGCTGAGTGGAAGGAAATGGGCGTAGAGATCTATGCGATCGGTACCGAGTTTGAGACTGGCGACTGGAAGAAATACATCCGCAAGAATGGATTGGAGTGGATCAACGTATCCGACACACCAGAGTCGAACGAGAACGCCCACGAGTTGATCTATCAAGGCAAGACCACGCTAGAGAGTATGAACTTCCGCGACACCTATGACATCTTCAGCACGCCTAAGGTCTTTGTGCTTGATGCAGATAAGAAGATCATCGCAACGAAGTTGTCACCTGAGCAGATCGGTGAGTTCATCGAGAATCACTCAAAAGAGCAAGTGGACAAGTTGTAAAGGAAATTTGATCTTAAAATCTTCCTTCTCCTGCGGTTTTCCCATCCAGGCGATTCCTAAAAAGAAGAGATCGAGCGTCACGGTGACGTCTCGGTCTTTTTTTATTTCGTCCCACGCGCGCTTCATGCCTTCCGACCAGTAGATATCGTGAAAGATGATCGCACCCTGTGGCGTTAGCATTGACTTCAGTCGATCGAAGTAGCGCATGGTAGGCTCATAGCGATGGTCCCCGTCGAGGAAGACTAGGTCGTACTTGCTGTCATCTGAGCTAAGGAACTCGTCAAACGAAGCATGAACGACCCGAGCATGCGAAAGCTCCAATTTCCGCAGCGCCTCCGATGCATGTTGAGCCAAGGCTTGGTTCCCCTCCACTCCGATGAAGCTAGTCTCTGAGGATGCGCTCGCCATGCAAGCCAAAGACTTACCGAGGTTCGTTCCGAGCTCCAGTACGTGGGCAGGATTGAGGTAAGCAACCAGTCGGTACAACAGTGCCGCTTGCACATCCGGAATAGCCGAGTTCTTAGCATAATCCGAAACCGTTCTACTCGATTTCTGATCTCTTCCTAGGTCTTGCCCTTCCAAGAGTGTCTTATCCTTCTTCAAGCTTTCAAAGTGAGCCAAGACCTTTCCAGGCACGCCCGGCATTGCAGCATAGATACACTCATCGACCAAGGCATAGACAAACGGAGAATGCATCCCATGACGGGTCTTAGCAGCCAAGCGATGACGCAAAAAGTCCATGATCTGAGGTCCGGAAGACATAGCGCAAAGATGGGGAGAGGAAGCGCTATTTCAACTGCAACTTCGACTGCAACCTCAATTGGTTGTTGGAGATTGGAGATTGGAGACTTGAAACTTGAAACTCCCCCTAATCCAAATACGGCGGTTTAACCACGGTGATACTCAGCTCCGGTGCTGTACGGATCTTCCCGCCTCCTTTGATGTCTTTAAAAACAACGTCCTCAATGACCATCTTGTCTCCTACTAGAAGTTTGTCTCGAAAGACCTTGCAGCGCGCATCTAGCGCATCTCCTCGACCTGTGCACTCGAATTTCTTATTCCCTTGAAGGAATTCGATCGTAAACGAAATGATACCGTAGGCTTCACCCGTTTCTTGGGATCGCACTTCGATCTTATCTATTGACGAGATCTCCTTCAACGTTAGCTCACCGTTCTCGCAGAGGTTGACGTAACAGGTTTGGAAGCTGTCTTCTTGAGCTTCAGCAAAGACAGCGAACAAGACTAACAGAACAACGAGTATTTGATTACGCATTGATTAATGATTTGTCATTGAAAGTAACATTAATGCGGATGAAATTCTAGAATCCGGAAACGAAAAAGGCCTCCCTGCTTCGCAGAAAGGCCTTTGATCATCTAGTGCCCAGGACTGGACTCGAACCAGCATGCACGTAGTGCACCACCCCCTCAAGATGGCGTGTCTACCAATTTCACCACCTGGGCATTTTCATCTAAACGTTTTTAAGAACGGGCGGCAAAATTAATACTAATCTGTGAAATCACGAATGGAATGATGAATCATCTAAAACAGCTTCAAGACTTAGTTTGCTCAGCCAATCTTCCTTCCGAAAAATGTACTATTGAACAAACTGAAGGATTGTGAAAGATATTGACATCCGTATAAAACTCCAAGAGGTTAGTAGCGTGTTTCGCGGCGCTGAAGAAAAGGCTGCTATCTACGTGAAAAACACCGAACGTCTCGCCGTTATTCTAAAGGAGGCGCAAGAGAAGTTTGAACGAACGCATCCTGCACTCGGAGCGGCCGCGCTGCACCTACAGACTTTTCTGACCGTTGTCGAGGACCTAGTCAATGGCAAGCCGACAGAGATTCCGGCAGAACATATTCACCTGATCGTTTCTGGTGTGGTCTACTTCATTTCACCCTGCGATGTCTTTCCAGATTTCATTGTAGGTTTTGGCTTTATTGACGACATCTTTATCATAGGCTTGATCGCCGCAGCTGTCAACTCTTCAATCGAACAATACAACGCCTAATTCCAACTAGACATCCGACAATACCTTGTAGCTCGGATCCTCGATGATGTTTACATCGATGAGCTTGTCGGCATTGTGTAAAAGCCGTCGACAGTCGGCACTGAGATGCTTCAGGTGGACCTTCTTCCCTGCTTTCATGTAGCGCTCGGTGAGCTTATTCAGCGCTTCAATGCCTGACATGTCTGCTACTCTACTTTCTTCGAAGTCGATAATGACTTCCTCCGGATCGTTGGCCACGTCGAACTTGGAATTGAAGGTGGAGACAGAGCCAAAGAAGAGAGGCCCATAGATCTCATGGTGCTTTACCCCATCGGCATCTACATGCTTCCTCGCGCGGATTCGTGTAGCATTCTCCCAAGCAAAGACTAGCGCAGAGATCACCACTCCGATCAAGACCGCCAGTGCCAGATTGTGCAGGAAGACCGTGATCAGCGCTACAGTTACCATCACCAACACATCCATGACCGGCATTTTTCCAAACGTCTTTAAGCTCGCCCACTCGAACGTTCCGATACTAACCATGATCATCAGTCCGGTCAAGGCGGCCATCGGCACCTGTTCGATCAAGTCGGCTCCGAACATGATGAATACGAGCAACATGACCGCGGCTACGATTCCCGAAAGTCTTGCTCTCGCTCCCGACGAAATATTGATCAAACTCTGTCCGATCATCGCACAACCTCCCATACCGGAGAACAAACCTGTAACGGTATTCGCGAAGCCCTGTGCTACGGCTTCCTTGTTCCCCCATCCTCTCGTTTGGGTGATATCATCGATCAGATTCAAGGTGAGCAAACTCTCGATCAATCCCACCCCGGCTACGATCAATGCATATGGAAAGATGATCGTGAGTGTCTCCCAAGTGAAGGGCAACTCAGGAATATGAAACGGAGGAAAACCTCCCTGAATACTGGCAATGTCTCCCACCGTCTTCGTGTCGATCCCAAAAGCGAAGACAACGCCGATCACGACCAATATGGACGTAAGGGAAGCGGGAACCTGCTTTGTCAGCATAGGAAGCAACCATATGATAGCCACAGTGAGTACGACCAAGCCCAACATCACCGCGAGTTCAGCACCTTGCATCCACTCCATCACACCCGCGGCATTTGGCACCTTGAATTGATCCAATTGCGCAAGGAAGATCACGATCGCCAGTCCATTCACAAAGCCAAACATGACCGGGTGCGGAACCAAGCGAATGAACTTTCACAGTCGAAAGAAGCCTGCAGCCATTTGAATCAAACCCGCCAAGACAACCGCGGCGAAAACATATTCTACCCCACGACTCGCTGCTAGACTCACGATCACTACGGCAACCGCTCCGGTTGCACCGGAGATCATCCCGGGTCGTCCGCCGAAGATCGAAGTGATCAATCCCATCGAAAAGGCCGCGTACAAACCTGTGAGCGGAGATAAACCGGCGATCAAAGCAAAGGCAATCGCCTCCGGCACCAAGGCCAGGGCGACCGTAAGACCCGATAGGATCTCGAGTTTATAGTCTACTTTCTGAGAGAAATCGAAGAGATTGATGTACTTGCGCATGCCGTAAAGAGTTCCAAAAAAGGGCGCGAAGGTATCCTTACTTTCCCACCTGGCTAAGTATGACTTCCTTTTAGTTCCTTAATCGCGTGAACTTCTTCACAATCTATCAACAGGACTAGTCTGAGCGGAATGGTCCTATTAACTTTAGGCGCTTAAGTTTTTTCCAAAACAGCGCCTTTTTATGTACCTGATTTTTGACACCGAGACCACGGGTCGTATCGAGAACTGGAAAGCTCCCGTTACCGATGTGGATGCCTTTCCCCGTGTAGTTCAACTGGCTTGGCAGCTCCACGACTACAAGGGTGAACTCATCGAG
This sequence comes from Flavobacteriales bacterium, assembly GCA_038131955.1. Taxonomy (GTDB): domain Bacteria; phylum Bacteroidota; class Bacteroidia; order Flavobacteriales_G; family Salibacteraceae; genus SHAN690. Next base: position 200,956 of record JAYPQK010000012.1, on the reverse strand, counting down.
GTCAAGAACTACATCATTAAGCCTGACGGCTACACCATTCCCTTCAACGCGGAGAAGATCCACGGCATCAGTACCGAACGCGCTGAAAAGATGGGTATGCCGATCGAGTTCGTCATGGACGAGTTCAAGAAGGCGCTGGCAGAGACCGACTTCGCCGTAGGACACAACGTCGAGTTCGACATGAAGGTAATGGGCGCAGAATACGCCCGTGCCGATCGCGACGACGGACTCATGAAGAAGCGAACGCTCGACACAATGTTGATGAGCATCGACTTCTGTCAACTCCCCGGTGGACGAGGAAAAGGCTTTAAGTACCCTACCCTTTCTGAACTCAATCAAAAGCTATTTGGTGAGGCGGTAGACAATGCGCACAATGCGTCGGCTGACGTGGAAGCTACTGCGCGCTGTTTCTTGGAACTGATCCGATTGGATGTGATCGGCATCAAAGAACTGGAGACAAACAAGGAATACATCCAACAGTTCAAAGAGTACAACCCCAAGCCTTTCGAACTCATCGGTCTCAACATCGAGCCGTATAAGCTGGAAGACCTCGATGAGGTTGTGGAGAAAGAAGAAGACTCTGGGCCTACCAAAACAGAGCTCAAAGAGAACGAAGCGTTGCTGTCCGATCTCCCCTTCGCTCACCTGCAAAATCATACCCAGTTCTCTATCCTGCAGTCGACATCAGATATCAAGTCCATCGTTCGTCTAGCTGCCGAAATGGAGATGCCCGCTGTATCCATAACTGATACAGGAAACATGATGGGCGTGTTCCAATTCGTAAAGGAATGCGACACGAACGGCATTAAGGCCATCGTAGGATGCGAAGTGGTTGTGGCCGAAGAATACCAACGACTTCAATTCACCAAAGACAATCCGGATCGCCGCTTCAAGCAAGTCCTGATCGCGAAGAACCTCAATGGCTACCACAACCTAGCCAAGCTAAGCTCAGTGGGCTTCATCGAAGGTTTCTACGCTGGCCTGCCACGCGTGGGTCGCGAGGTGATCGAACAATACAAAGAGGATTTGATCTGCACGACAGGCAACCTCGAGGGCGAGATTCCAAACCTCATCCTCAATGTTGGCGAACAACAGGCAGAGGAAGCCTTTCAGTACTGGCACAAGCTCTTCGGGGAGGACTTCTATGTTCAGCTCATGCGTCATGGTCTGGAAGAAGAAGAACGCGTCAATGAGGTACTGCTTCGCTTCTGTGAGAAGTACGGCGTGAAGTATTTCGCTGCCAATGACGTTTACTACCCGAAGAAGGAAGACGCCAATGCGCATGATATCCTGCTCTGTGTAAAGGATGGTGTACAACAGGATATGCCGATCGGACGCGGTCGAGGATTCCGCTATGGTATGCCGAATCAAGAGTACTACTTCAAGTCGGCCGACGAAATGAAGGAACTCTTCAAGGATCTACCGGAGGTGATCGTGACCATATCAGAGATCCTTGACAAGATCGAAGAGTTCAAGCTAGGCCGCGACATCCTGCTACCGAAGTTTGACATCCCGGATGAGTTTGAAGGAGAAAACGAATACCTAGCTCACCTCACCTACGAAGGAGCTAAAAAGAAATACGGCGAAATCACCGATGAGATCAAGGAACGGCTCGACTACGAGCTTAAGGTCATCAAGGACATGGGATTCCCGGGCTACTTCCTCATTGTACAGGACTTCACCACAGAAGCTCGCAAGCGCGGAGTGTGGGTAGGTCCGGGACGGGGTTCCGCAGCCGGTTCTGCCGTGGCCTATGCCGTAGGTATCACCAACATCGACCCAATCAAGTACAAGCTACTCTTCGAACGATTCTTGAACCCGGAGCGTGTGTCCATGCCCGATATAGATATCGACTTCGACGACGATGGTCGGGATAAGATCATCGATTACGTGGTGAAGAAATACGGTCAAACACAAGTGGCCCAGATCATTACCTACGGCACCATGGCAGCGAAGTCGAGTATTCGCGACGTGGCACGTGTGATGGACCTTCCATTGGGTGATGCTGACCGGATCGCCAAGCTGGTTCCTGACCTGAAGAAGTTCAAGCACATCTTCGGCAGAGCTCCGGAGGACCTGAAGAAGGACTTCAACGGGGACGACCTTGCCAACGTCAATCAACTCATTGAGATCAGCGAGCAGGAGAACGAAGAGGGTCGAATCCTGAATCAAGCAAGAAAGCTGGAAGGCTCGGTAAGGAATACGGGGATTCACGCCTGTGGCATTATCATCACCCCTGAAGATATCCGAGAGTTCATTCCGGTTGCCACTGCCAAAGACTCAGACCTCCTCCTTACCCAGTTCGATAACAGCGTAGTTGAGAGCGCGGGACTGCTTAAGATGGACTTCCTTGGTCTGAAGACCTTGACCATCATGAAAGATGCGATCAAGCTTGTGAAGCAGCGCCACGGCGTCGATATCGATCCGGATGAGATCCCACTGGATGACCCCAAGACCTTTGAATTGTACCAGGGAGGTGAAACGAACGGTACGTTCCAGTTCGAGTCCGGAGGCATGCAGAAGAGCCTGCGCTCCTTGAAGCCGACCAACATTGAAGACCTCATCGCAATGAACGCATTGTACCGTCCGGGTCCTTTGCAGTTCATCGAAACCTTCATCAACCGTAAGCATGGTCGTGAAGACGTGGAATACCCCTACCCCCTTCTCGAGGCGATATTGAAGGACACCTATGGCATCATGGTCTACCAGGAGCAGATCATGCAGACCGCTCAGATCTTAGCGGGTTACTCCCTCGGTGCTGCGGACATCCTGCGCCGTGCCATGGGTAAGAAAAAGATGGATGTGATGCAACAGCAGCGCGTCATCTTCCGCGATGGATGCAAGGAGCACAACGACATCGACGCCGAGACAGCGGACAATATCTTCGACGTGATGATGAAGTTCGCGGAGTACGGCTTCAACCGTTCTCACTCCGCAGCCTATAGCGTTGTCGCGTTCCAGACCACCTATCTTAAGGCCAACTACCCTGCTGAATACATGGCTTCTGTCCTCACCAACAACATGAGTGACATCAAGAAGGTCACCTTCTTCATGGAGGAATGTAAGCGGATGGGTATTCCGGTTCTCGGTCCGGATGTGAATGAGAGCGCATTCAAGTTCACCGTAAACGAAAAGGGCGAGATCCGATTTGGTATGGGTGCGATCAAAGGTGTCGGCGAAGGCGCCGTAGAAGCTATCGTCACCGAACGAGAAGAAAACGGACCTTATAGATCCATCTTCGATTTTGCGTCTCGACTCGACTTAAGAACCGTCAATAAAAAGAACTTTGAAGGCCTTGCCATCGCAGGTTCCTTTGATTGTTTTGAAGGTGTACATAGAGCGCAGTATTTCGCTGAAGATGAGCGAAGTATGACGCTGATAGAGAAGGCTGTGAGATACGGGAACGCCTACCAAGAATCGAAGAATTCCGCCCAGGCCTCACTCTTTGGTGAGACGGAGGATGCAGAGATACCAGAGCCGGAAATACCACCTGCTCCGGAGTGGAGCAGCTTGGATCAACTCAACCGAGAAAAGGAAGTGGTCGGGGTCTATATTTCCGGTCACCCTTTGGATGATTTCCGCTTTGAGCAGGAGAATTTCGCCAATGCCACCACCACCGACCTGGAGGATGTAGAGAACATTCGCAGACGCAAGGAAACGAGGGTGGCCGGAATCATCACCAAGGCAGAGCACCTCACCTCCAAGACCGGGAATCCCTATTGCAGATTCACCTTAGAGGACTACGACGGAGCCCACGAGTTCATGCTGTTCCGCGACGATTATGTCCGCTTCAAGAACTACTTAACTGAGAACTGGTTCGTTCTCCTGACCATTGGAGTCCAGAGTTGGTTCAATAAAAAGGAACAGAAAGAAGTTCACCGGGTCAGCGTTCAGAAGATCGAACTACTAGCCGAACTGCGCGAAAAGATGGTAAAGCAGGTAGTTCTTGACGTGGAAGCTCGATCGATATCAGAGAATCTGATCGGCCAGATCAAGAAACTGTGCACCAAGAACAAGGGTAGCATTCCTATTCAGATCAATGTACATGACAACGGCACTGTAATCGAGATGCCGAGTCGTTCGCTGAAGGTCAACCTGACGCGTGATGTGACAGAACAACTGGAGTCATTGGAAAACATTGTGTGGAGTATCAAGAAAGCCTGACAGAATGTCCCGTATTAAGCAATGGTGAAGTATTTGTTTTCATAGTTTTGTAATCAATCCAGAAACCAACAATTAGTAAGGAAATAATGGCATTAGAATTAACAGACAGCAACTTCGAAGTCGAAGCGTTGAACTCAGACAAGCCTGTGATGGTCGATTTTTGGGCCGAATGGTGTGGACCTTGCCGCATGGTGGGCCCGATCGTCGAAGAAGTCGCAAATGAGTACGCTGACAAAGCGACTGTAGGAAAGTTGAACGTAGACTTAAACCCTGGAGTTGCTCAGAAGTTCGGAATTAGAAGTATTCCAACCATCCTCTTCTTCAAGAATGGAGAAGTGGTAGATCGCCAAGTAGGTGCAGTGCCTAAGGCGGTGTTGGTAAAGAAGCTGGAAGCACATATGTAATTCCGGCAACCTAACTAAACGGTTGAAAGCCCTATCGCTCAGCGATGGGGCTTTTTTTATACCCTAGATGGTCTATTGACTCAGCTTGAAAAACATTCCCGCACCGATGGTCGGTAAAAGGAGGAACCGCTGCTGATTATCCATGTTCATACCGCCATAGCCCAAGAGGATCTGAAAATCCGCATATTCTCCCATGAAAATGTCAAAGCCCAGACCGATTCCGGCGTTCACTCGAGCCGTTCTTCCAGTCCAGCGAGAATCGAGCGCGTGATTACCAATACTCATTGAGCTATAGCCGAATAACCCATACCTCTCTCCTGAGCGAAAGGTGTACATCTGCCTGATGCCAATATTTCCACGGAACTGAGAGTTGGCATAGATGGGAAAAGTCGTCAGCATAAGCGCAAATGCTTCTTTCTGGAACCTAAAGGATAAACCTACCGATGAGGTCATCCCCGCATGGGCACCGATCCAGAAGGACTGATTCTTGTCTTGCTTAGGTTGAGTTGAAAAGGCTGTGTTCTGGGCAAAAACCGACGAAGAAAAGAGTCCGAGCGCGAGTGAAAGCAAACGATTCATGGTAGCATGGGTTTAAATCGGACTCAAGATACAATTCTTTGATTTCGGAGTCGAGATGTGAATTATCTTGCTCACATGCAATCTTGGCTACGGTATTACTTCGATTCCTACAAAGGGTTCAGACGGGAAGTGTGGGTACTGACCTTGGTGAGCCTGATCAACCGCGCAGGCACGATGGTCATCCCATTCCTGTCGCTCTACCTTACCGGTGAAGTGGGTATGTCGCTCCAAGAAGTTGGATGGGTGATGTCAGCATTTGGTCTCGGTTCGTTGGTCGGCTCCTGGTCTGGCGGTCGACTCAGCGATAAGATCGGCCCATACCCGACCATGCTTTGGAGCATGATCACCCCTGGCCTGCTCTTCATTCTACTCCAGTTTGTCACCTCTTTCTACGGTTTCTGCCTAGCGATCTTCCTGGTCATGGCCGTAGCCGATACGTTCCGGCCCGCCATGTTCGTGGCCTTGCGCTCCTACAGCAAGCCGGAGAACCGCACTCGATCAGTCACCTTGGTTCGGTTAGCCGTTAACCTAGGGTTCAGTATTGGTCCGGCCATCGGAGGTTTCGTTATTGCCAAGATGGGCTATCTATCGCTGTTTTGGGTCGATGGCTTCACTTGCCTCCTAGCGGGTCTGGTGATCCTCTTCTTCCTTCCCAAAAAAGATTCTGTGGAAGAGAAAGACACCGACAACGACAATGGAGAAACCTTGATCCTGAAAAGTCCGTGGAAAGACAAGACCTACTTAACTTTCTTGTTTGCCGTCTTCTTGGTCGGCTTCGTTTTCTTACAACTCTTCAGCTCGGTACCTCTTTACTACAGAGACTACCACCATCTAGGCGAACAGCCCATCGGGATCCTGCTCGGCATCAATGGTTTGATCATCTTCTTCCTGGAAATGCCTTTGATCAAGTTTACGGAAGATAGAAAGATGGCCCTCACCAGACTATTGATCATCAGCGCGATCCTCATCGGATTCAGCTACATCATTCTAAACCTTTGGTTCTCCGTTTGGGCGCTTACTATAGGTATGCTTTTGATCACTGTGGGTGAAATGCTCAATTTTCCTATTGCCAATCGAGTGGCAATGGACCGCGCAGAAGGTGGGAAGATCGGTGACTATATGGGCTTGTATACGATCGCGTTCAGCATTGCCCACATCGTAGGTCACAACGGCGGCCTATTCATGATCCATCACTTTGGCTATGAGGTCACTTGGTGGATTATGGGAGCATGTGCTCTTCCCGCAATCTTCATCTATCAGCACGTAGGGCGAAGACTATCGTCTTGATAAATCCGTTAGCAATCGCTAATCTCGCACTATGCCGATTGATCACTTCAGAGCGCAAAAACTGGGAAGACTCGAATTCTTGGCACGCCAAGCGGTAGAGGGCTTCATCACCGGGCTCCACAAGAGCCCGTACCACGGATTCTCCGTGGAGTTCGCCGAGCATAGGGCATACAATACAGGAGAGAGTACTCGACACATCGACTGGAAGCTCTATGCGCGTACCGACAAGATGTTCGTCAAACGCTACGAAGAAGAGACCAACCTCCGCTGTTTCCTCTGTATCGACCGTTCCGGTTCGATGTTCTACCCAAAGCGCGGCGAAAATGAAGCCCCTAACAAGATCCGTTTCGCCTTACAGTCGGCAGCCTCATTGATCTACTTGATGCGAGCCCAGCGAGACGCAGTCGGACTGAGCATGATCGGCAACGGTATCGAACTCACTACTCCAGCGAAAAGCTCTAGTGTACACCACAACTACCTCTTCAGTCTGCTCGAAGAAGAGTACAGCAAAATGGAGGGCGCTTCAAGGTCCGACCTGATCGACTCCCTGCACATTCTCGCAGAACAGATCCACAAGCGCTCGCTGATCATCATTTTCAGTGATTTTGTGGATAGTACGTTACGCGGAGAAGCTGATCAGCAAGAACTCTTTGAAGCCTTACAGCACCTGCGGTACAACAAGCATGAGGTCGTGCTCTTCCACATCGTTGATTGGGATACCGAGGTCGAACTGGATCTTGAGAATCGTCCGCATACCTTCATCGACATGGAAACCGGCGAGCGGGTCAAGGCACAACCCCACGAGATCAAGAAAGCCTATAAAGAGGCTCGCGAAAAGCGCATCAACGAGATGAAGCTGAAGTGTCGGCAATTCCACATCGACTGGGTAAAGACCGATATCAAGAAAGGTGTGGACAGCGTGCTTGAGCGCTTCTTAGCCAAGCGATCGCGTTTGCACTAGCGCTGATTGAGCAATTTCAGCAGTCCTAAGAGATAACTTTCCATGCCAAAACCGGCGATAGAACCGATCGCATGCTTTCCGATGTAGGAGATGTGTCGGTAATCTTCGCGAGCGAAGATGTTGCTCATATGCACTTCGATGACCGGCTTATCGACCGCGGCGACCGCGTCACCGATCGCAACCGAAGTGTGCGTATATCCCCCCGCATTGAGAAGGATCCCTTTGACTGCCTTGTCCTTATCCAGACGGTGAAGTTCATCGATGATCTCCCCTTCCACATTGCTCTGGAAGTATTCGAGCTCGATCTGAGGAAAACCTTGCTTCATCTCCTGGATGAAGGTTTCAAAAGACTTCTCTCCATAATGCTCCTTCTCCCTCTTCCCTGTCAAATTCAGGTTCGGGCCGTTGACGATTGCGATCTTCATACTACGAAACTAAGGACTGAATCAACACCCCTCGTTTGAAAGTGCACCTCTTTATCGTGCAGCAATCATCTTAGAAAAGCAGAACTTGCAAGCATCAATGTGGGATTCGTACAAAAAAGGATTCAAGGCGTACCTGCGCATGGAGCGATCACTGTCTGAGAATAGCATTCAAGCCTATTTAGACGATGTGAACAAACTCACCTCCTTTCTGCACTCCGAAGAAAAGAACCAATCGCCGCAGCAGATCACACGCCCCGAGCTTGAGCGCTTCGTAAAGTGGGTGGTGGAGCTCGGTCTCGCACCTCACACCCAAGCTCGAATCATCAGCGGCATCAAGGCCTTCTTTCGATACCTGGAGATCGATGAGGTCATCAAAGACGATCCTACCGCCCTACTGGAAGCACCGAAGCTCGGACGCAAGCTACCCGACACCCTCAACAATGCCGAGATAGACAAGATGCTCGAGTCCATCGACCGGAGCACACCCGAAGGTGAGCGGAATCGAGCCATCATTGAGACTTTGTACGCCTGTGGATTGCGCGTCTCCGAATTGGTGAATCTGAAGATCAGCGATCTCTTCTTAAAGGAAGGATTCCTCCGAGTCATAGGTAAAGGCGACAAGGAACGTCTCGTACCGATCCATGACGTAGCAGCTAAGAGCATTGAGCTCTACATCAACGAAGTACGAGTTCACGTTCAACCCAAACTTGGCGAAGAGGATTTCGTTTTTCTCAATCGTCGGGGAAGTCACTTGAGTCGGGTCATGGTCTTCTACATCATCCGTGATCTGGCCGCGGTTGCCGGTATTCGGAAGAAGATCAGTCCTCACACCCTCCGTCACAGTTTCGCCACCGAACTGGTGGAAAATGGCGCCGATCTTAGAGCCGTGCAAGAAATGCTAGGACACGCATCCATCACCACAACCGAGATCTACACCCACCTCGACCGAAAATTCTTGAAATCTACCATCATCCAGCATCACCCCATGTACAATGGAAAGATGAAGTCGTAAGTTTGGCTTCATGGTGAAACGCACCTTCGATACCAAAGGTCAAATGGACCCCCGACTGATCTATCTGCCTGGGATCTTGGGGTTTCTGATCTACTTATTGACCATAGGTCACGGCTTCGTATTGGACGACAACCTGGTGATCACCCAGAACGCGCATGTCCAAAAGGGTTTTTCAGGAATTGGAGAACTCCTGACGACGAATTATGCGCACGGTCACCTCAACTTCAATGACGGTCTGTATCGCCCACTTTCCCTGGTAACCTTTGCCTCAGAAAAATCACTGTTCGACCTTAGCCCAAAAGCCTCTCACTTCATTCAGGCATTGCTCTATGGACTTTTGCTCATCGTTTTGGGCAAGTGGCTACAGAGCATGTTAGGAGAACACGCATGGAGTGCCTTTTGGGTACTTCTGCTTTTTGCCTTGCACCCGATCCATACCGAAGTGGTAGCCAACTTAAAAAGCCGTGATGAGATCTTGGCGCTACTCTTCTTTGCCATCGCTGCCTGGTTCTGGGTCAAGTATTTGAACAGCGACAAGGTCGTCGAACTTTCCATCTCGCTATTCTCATTCCTCTTGGCTTTGTTTAGCAAGGAAAGCGCGATAACTTTTTTGGTTGTGTTCTCTTTGATCCACTACTTCCATAAAAATGAGAAGCCAATCTTCTATGTTAGATCGCTCCTCGTGTTTGCCGTCCCCGCCGTGATCTTTCTCCTGACTCGTGCTCACGTCTTATCGGAAATGGGAGCTGTCGACTCCGGCGTGACCGGCATCCTGCAGAATGTGCTAACAACGACCGATAGCTGGGTCGAAAGAATAGCTACAGCCACTGTCGTGCAAGGCATGTACATCTGGAAGATGCTTGTTCCCGTCAATTTATCCCACGATTATTCCTACAACGCCATTGAGTTACAAGGCCTCACCTCTCCATGGTTCTGGGTTTCGGTGCTGGTGGTCTTCATCATGATCGCAGAGGTGATTCGATCCATCCGCTCACGTGAGTGGCATGCCTTCGGGATCTTGTTCTACTTCATCACGATCTCAGTTGTAGCCAACGTGGTCTTACTGATCGGCGCGCTAGCTGCTGAACGATTCGTATTCACACCATCTCTTGGTTTTATCATCGGACTGGTCTCATTGGTATATGCCATTCCCGCACTCCGTCCTCGAAGCTCATGGATCTTTGCACTTCTGAGCGTTGCCTTTCTCATTCTAACCGTTCAACGCATTCCCGACTGGGAAAGCAACTACACCCTTTTTGCAGCCGATGTAGACAAGGTCCCTAACAGTGCTCGCGCCCATTACAATTTAGGTACGGCGAGTAATGACCAGGCCAAGGTTGAGCCTCGTGAACGTCAGAAGCTACGTAGCGATGCCGAACGACATCTGAAGGAAGCGATCGAGATCTGGCCTGAATACCAGGATGCCTACAATAATTTAGGAGTTGTATACCTGGACCAAGGACGTCTTGAAGATGCGTTCAACATCTATGCTACGACCTATGAACGCTTTCCTTCCTACAACAAGGGATTATTCAACCTAGCCTTAACCGCCTATAAGCTACAGCGATTCGCAGCCGCGGAAGAACATTTCGAGACCTACTACGACAGAACGAGCCAAGCGGACGCCCTTTATATGGCCGCCGAGAGTGAAGGTTATCAGTCGAAGTTCGATGAAGCCATAGCGCACTTAAATGAGCTGGTCAGCCTGGAGCCTACGAAGTCAAGAGGACACTTGAAGCTCGGAACAGCATACGGCATCACCGGAGATCCTGAAAAAGCGGAGTTCCACTTCAATAAGGCCGTTGAACTTGACCCACGCAATGCAGAAACCCATTTGAACCTCGGTATTCTGTACTTGAACACCTCTCGCCCAGAACTCGCTCGCGTGGAGCTTGAGACGGCATTGGACCTGAATCCTAATCTCGATCAAGCCCAACAACTCCTTCGAGGTCTATGATCTGGTTGCTGAGTTGCGAACACTACGCCAACGGTATTCCCCTCGAGTATGCACACCTATTCTTGAAGGCGGTAGATGTCTTGGAAAGCCATCGAGGCTATGATGTACGGGTGGCGCCGATGTTTATCCGGCTGGGACCTCTATTTGATCAATCCGAGTTTTATCGCTACACCCGCCTATTGATCGAACCGAACACCTCCATTCACGATCGTTTTCTATTCTCTCCATTCACTACCCAACTCCCCAGAGAAAAGAAATCGGAGCTGATCTCGAAGTACTATCTACCGTATCGAAATCGCATCCAGACGTTTGTGGAGGAATACTTAGACCAAGGGGTGCTTCACATTTCCCTTCACTCCTTCCATCCGATGCACGGAAATCAGTTTCGTGAAACACCGGTAGGGATCGGCTTTGACTCGAAGCGCAGGCAGGAACGCGAACTGGCGAAGGTTTGGAAAGAGCAGATCAAGCAGGTGAAGCCTGATGCAAAAGTCCGGTTCAACTACCCCTACCGAGGCAGCAGCGACGCGCTCACCTCCTATCTGAGGCGCTGTATTCCGGAATACTATCTAGGCTTTACGTTGGAGGTTCGTAACGATGTCATTCTCGATTATCGTAAGGTGATCTACGAAAGCTTGGCCAACCTACGCGGAGTACTTGATTAACACTCCTCGCTCTTTCTCTTTTTTCCTTTTCGGTCATTGCCCATCAAGGCATCCAGAATCGATGTTATCGCTGAAAGCAAAAGGCTAAACAAGAGAGCCCATATGAAGCTATTGACCTGAAACCCATCGATGATCCAATCGGCCAGCATGATGATCAACGCATTGATGACGAAGAGGAATAATCCCAAGGTCAGGATCGTAGCAGGAATCGTCAACAAGATCAACAATGGCTTTACGAACTGATTCAACAAAGCGAGCGATATCGCAACAAAAAAAGCGTTCAGAAAACCACTCACCTCTACTCCCGGTAAGAGGTAGGCACAGATCATAACAGCGACCGAACTTATAAGCGTATTGATGAGGAATCTGGACATGTTTCTAACTACGATTCATTCATACTTGATTCGTCACATTACCAAGAGGCTAAAGCGAGGATGATGAACACGATAATCAATATAACGATCAGTAAGGCGATGGCTACAAGGATAAGGTATATCAAGCCGAGAACAAACCCGACCAACCCCATATCATTATCCCTCTTGGACATTCCACCAAACACCACAGCTAAGATTGCCGCAACCAGAGCCAGCCCAGAGAATACAAGACCAACAGGAGGTATGATCAAATTGGTAATAATTGCCAGTCCCGATAGAAACCAAGCCAGTATCCCCGCAACCAGAGAGATAGTTCCTTTCTGCCTCATTTCTTCAGGATCTTCTTCAGTACCTGTTTCGGGCTCGTCCAATGTTGTTATCTCGCCATGATCGACTGGTAACAAGTCCATTACCCTATCCTTCTTTTCCTTGTGTAGCGCCCTTACCTCAGCAAAAGAACTTCGCCAAGAATCACTGAAAAGCTTCATCGGACGGAGAGCAATCTTGTCGGCAAGACGCTTATGCAGCGGCGGCTTAGCGTCGGCCTGTACCAGCGTACGCTCTTGCTTTGATTGCGTGTCTAACCGCTTCGTGTCCTGTGTATGAGATTTCTTTGAGTGTCCTAAGTTGACATGATAACCAGGTCGATGCTTACGCTTTTGAAAAACATGATTGGAAAGAACATCTGATTGGGTACTACATGAGCTTAGGAGAATGACGAATACCATCGTCATCCATAAGAAAGCAGTTCTAAAGATTCCTGAATTCATAGCATGGTTTTGTTGAACATGGGAAAGATAGAGCAAGCTCTTGAATTATCAGCAAGCGATGAACTTGCATATCCCTCTTTTCAAGGTTCAGATGGTAATGTTTGGCGCAATAAAAAAGGCCCACAAGTGGGCCTTTTCATGCGTTCAGGTAGGAGAGTTATTCTCCAGTAACCTTAGTAGTATAAACGTATCCAAGACCAAAAAGCTTCTGCTCCACCAAGAAGTCAACAGTAGCGACTTTCTTGATACCACCGTTCTCGGCAGCTGTCTTGACACTTAGATCGAAGTCCATAGGACGGATAAACCCTAACCAAATGCTCTGGCTAACGGTACCTTCCTTGACTGACTTGTTGTTCGTAACCGCAACAGGCTGGCTAAATGCACAGCTGGTAACGATATAACCCATCGCTGCGATGAGTAGAATGTTAAGTAAGTTTTTCAATTTCATCATAAAAGATTTTGAAGGTTATTCACCCGTTACGATTAGTTCATACTTGTAGAACAGGATCATGTTGGTCATTTTCAAATCCACAGTAGCGATTCTAGAGATGCCTCCATCCTTCGCTGCATCAGCAAGGCTGTAGCGCTTATCATTGAAGCAGAATCCACCACTAGCTGGGTAAAAATCGCCCATGGCGCTGTTGAATGAAATTGGAGCATAGCTCAAGCAGTTGTTCTTAGCTACTCCCACTTTGGTTCCGATCGAGTTGTTGGTCACGGTCAAAGGCATGGTGGTAGAGCAAGAGGCCATGAAAGAGACCAAAGCAAGGCCAGCGAAAATGTTTTTCAAAAGTTTCATAGTTCTCAATTTAGTTACCCGTAACGATAATGGTTAGTTTAGGGATCAGGCCAGAGTATTGATACTTCACGGTTCCGATCTCAGTGATCCCACCGTTCTTCGCAGCATTGCCGATCGTAGCATTCTTCTGTCCGGAAATCTTACCCTCTTTGGCACCTACCGGATTGTCTGTGACCGCGACTGCAATGGATCCGCAGGAAGAGAGTCCGAAAACCCCTACGAGCCCAAAAGCCAACAATAGTCTTTTGTTCATAATACGATTTTTAAGGTTTATTGTGGCCGAAATGTAAGACAATTTTGAAAACCGCAATCACCTACCGCACATTGGGTTTTTCCACAAGGCTCTATTACAAAGCTAGTGGAACTCACTGTCAATCGGAGTCTTGACGGTCTAGCGCCTCGGCTTCTTAGTCCTCTTCTGAACCTGATTGATCAACACCGGCAGAACAAACAGGTCAGCCACAACCGCAACTCCCAACGTAAGGCTGATTAACAGACCCACGTAAAACGTGCTGGTAAAGTCAGAAGAGATCAAGGTGAAAAAGCCAGCGCACAGGATCAAACTGGTCAGGATAATCGCCTTACCTGTGGAAATACTCGTTCTGCGAAGTGCCCATACGTGTGATCTCCCCTTCCCTATCTCTAAGCGATACTTGCTGAGGTAATGAATGGAATCGTCCACGGCAATACCGAAGGCGATGCCGAAGATGATCGATGTTGAGACCTTCAGGTCAATTCCCGTCAATCCCATGACCGCTCCAATAATGATCAAGGGCAGGATATTGGGAATCAGAGTAACCAGCGCCATGACCACCGAGCGAAACAGCAATCCCATGATCAAGGCAACCACACCCAAGGCAAAGAACAATCCCGTCATCATATTGACCGATAGCGTTTCGTTGTTCTTGTCTATCAACGCAGCCATTCCGGTGACCTTTAAGTCGATCGTTTCGAGCGGAACCTTTTCTTCAAAATAGGCCATCAAGGCCCGAGTCCGTCTAGTCGCTTCTTTTCCTCCAATATCACTGGTCTTTCCCGTTACCCGAGCCTCTTTACCATCCCTCGTTACCAAGGCATCGAATTCAGGACGCTTTCGGAAGGAGTTGACCAAGCGAAGCGATTTACGAAGCTCCTCGTCGTTATCAGGAAGTCGGTATTCTCCGTCTTGTCCGCCTTGCAAGGCCTGGTGCGCAGTTTTAACGATCGACAGCGGTGATATAATGAAGCCCACCTGGAAGGAATCGGATAGATAACGTTCGACCAAGGCGAGTTCGCGCACTACTTCCGGATCGAAAACGGTATGGGTTGAATCCTTGACTTCCACGGCCAGCTCAAACGGTCTAGCTCCAGCAAAATGCTCTTCGAAATACTCAAAGCTGTAGCGCATGGGATCATCCGCACCTACATCTTCCAAGAGGTAGTTATTGACCTCAATCCGAGAAATAGCGAAGATGGATACCGCGATCACCACCACAGTAGCGGCGACGATCTTCCACTGGTTTCTCATGGAGACAAAAAAGATCATCCTCACGAGCTTGTTCCAAAACAGATTAGATGGCTCATTGTATGCGATCTTCGGAACCTTCGTCAAGGTCAGAATGGCGGGCAGCAAACTGAACGCAAGCAAGAAGGCAATGAACACACCAGCAGCCGCGTAGATCCCCAGCTCTCGAACCGGCTCAATTCCACTGGTGAGTAAGGTCAAAAAGCCCAAGGAAGTGGTCAATGAGGTAAGGAAAGTAGCCATACCCACCTGTTTATAGGCCACGGTGATCGCCTCCATTTTCTGTCGGCCGTTGCGTATCTCCTCGAAGTATCTACTCAAAAGGTGGATCACGTCACTTACACCTACCACAAAGATTACCAATGGCAACAACGCCGTCATGATATCGATGGACTTACCTACCACTCCCATCAGACCCAAGAGCCAAATCACCGAAAGCAAGACGATGAGCAAAGGCACAACGACTCCCCAGAAGCTTCGATAGACCATGATCAGGATCAATACGACAAGTACGATGGCTATGGTGAAGAAGAGGGCAAACTCAAACTTGATCTGTTCGATGTAATAGGCCTGTCCGATGACCTTACCCGCCATATGCAGTTCGTCAAAATCGTACCGCCCGACCACTTCCATCGCTTCGTAATAAACCGTGTCAGTCTCCAGCTTGGACAAGTTCGGCTCGATCTCGACCATGAAGGCAATGCTCTTTGCGTCTTGGGAAAATAGCGTTCCCACTCCCTTGCCATATTTGTAGATCTTGGCGCTGTCTGAAGAATAGAGCGAGGGATCGTCTACGTGCAAATAGGGGATCTCAATGGGACCAAAGGGGCCTAGGGCGAAAGACGATGCGTCAAATGGAGTACGCACACCTTGGATCTCGTCCATCGCCAATAGGTCCTTGCGAAAGTTCTGAGCGTATTCTAAGAAGTCCTGCTGAAATATGCCTTCTTCATTTCGAATGGCGACAAGCACAAAGTCCACGTCTGTGGCGAACTTATCTCTGAAGTCGAAATAGTAGTCCAGGTCAGGGTCTTCTGACGGAAAGAAATTCTCGAACTCATAGTCAAAGCCCAGAGACGTGATCTGATGAGCGGCTCCCAAGGTGATGATCACCACGAGGCCAATGACCCATTTAGCTATTCGTTCGTTCATTCCGCTGAGGGCTGCAAATTAACTCAATAGGATAACAAGGATGAAGGGGAATTGCTCAGGAACAGGGACAAAAAAAGAAAGGGCTGATCGCTCAGCCCTTTCCATGCCGCGCTCCGTTGAGCGACTCATCCCTACTACCTAACCTACTACTTAACGTCCTTCACTTCTTCGAAATCGACGTCGGTCACTTCCTCATCGGCTGTACCGCTCGCTTCACCTTGTTCAGCACCGCCTTGCTGCTGTGCCTCTTGTGAAGCTTGGTACATCTCCTGTGAGGCCGCTTGGAATACTGTGTTCAGTTTTTCCATGGCACCGTCAACAGCGTCGATGTTCTTGTCTTCATGCGCCTTCTTCAATTCGGCCAAGGCCTCTTCGATCGGCTGCTTCTTATCTTCAGGAAGCTTGTCGCCAAACTCCTTCAGTTGTTTCTCGGTTTGGAAGATCATGTTGTCGGCATTATTGAGCTTCTCAATCGTCTCCTTTGCCTTCTTGTCATCTTCCGCATTGGCTTCCGCCTCGCGCTTCATCTTCTCGATCTCCTCTTGGCTCAAACCTGAAGAAGCCTCGATACGGATACTCTGCTCCTTGTTAGTGGCCTTATCCTTAGCCGATACGTTCAAGATACCGTTAGCATCGATGTCGAAGGTCACTTCGATCTGTGGCACACCACGTGGTGCTGGTGGAAGTCCATCGAGGTGGAAACGTCCGATCGTACGGTTATCCTTGGCCATTGGACGCTCTCCCTGAAGCACGTGGATCTCAACTGATGGCTGATTATCGCTCGCTGTGGAGAAGGTCTCTGACTTCTTCGTTGGGATCGTGGTATTGGACTCGATCAATCGAGTGAAAACTCCTCCCATGGTTTCGATACCGAGTGAAAGTGGAGTCACATCCAAAAGAAGGACATCCTTCACATCGCCGCTCAATACTCCGCCTTGGATCGCTGCTCCAACTGCTACTACTTCGTCAGGGTTCACTCCTTTGCTTGGCTCCTTGCCGAAGAACTTCTTCACAGCATCCTGTACCGCTGGGATTCGAGTTGAACCTCCCACCAAGATCACGTGGTCGATATCGCTAGCGCTGAATCCACTCTGCTTAAGAGCGCTCTTACAAGGCTCGATCGTACGCTGGATAAGATCATCCGTCAACTGCTCAAACTTTGAGCGGCTCAATGAGCGAACCAAGTGCTTAGGCACACCATCAACCGGCATGATGTATGGCAAGTTGATCTCCGTGTTAGAAGAACTAGACAATTCGATCTTCGCCTTCTCGGCTGCTTCTTTCAAACGCTGAAGTGCCATTGGATCCTTGCTCAGGTCCGCTCCTTCATCGTTCTTGAATTCTTGCACCAACCAATCGATGATGGCCTGATCGAAGTCGTCACCTCCAAGGTGCGTATCACCATCGGTGGCTTTTACTTCGAAAACGCCGTCACCTAATTCGAGGATCGAAACGTCGTGTGTACCTCCACCGCAGTCGAAGACCACGATCTTCATGTCCTCGCCCTTCTTATCAAGACCGTAGGCCAAAGACGCTGCCGTAGGCTCGTTGATAATACGGCGAACCTTCAAACCTGAAATCTCTCCGGCTTCTTTGGTTGCTTGACGCTGAGCGTCGTTGAAGTATGCTGGCACGGTGATAACCGCTTCTGTTACTTCTTGTCCGAGATAATCCTCAGCGGTCTTCTTCATCTTCTGAAGAACCATCGCTGACAATTCTTGTGGTGTATACAAACGATCGTCAATGCGAACGCGTGGTGTGTTGTTGTCGCCCTTTTCTACTTTATAAGGGACTCGACTGATCTCTTTTGAAACCTCATCGTAGCTAGAACCCATGAAGCGCTTGATACTGAAGATCGTCTTCTCTGGGTTGGTGATCGCCTGACGCTTGGCCGGGTCACCGATCTTTCTTTCTCCTCCGTCCGTAAATCCGATCACGGAAGGAGTCGTTCTTTTTCCTTCGCTATTAGGGATCACTACTGGCTCGCTGCCTTCCATTACGGCAACACAACTATTCGTGGTTCCTAAGTCAATTCCTATGATTTTTCCCATCCTGTGTTGAATTTTCTTTTTGTTGATTCCGGTAAGTCAAACCATGTGCCACCACCAAAATCAAAGGAAAGGATGCAGGAATGTCAGTATTCCGTCAAATACGAGGGAAGGAAACTGTCACATTGTGTGACATCATGTCATTATCGACAGCTCTTGAGGTCGTCATTGCAACGACCCGGACGCGTGAAGCCTTTCGTGCTCGTGTTGAGACTCTTGTCCAAGTTGACCTGATTCGAGTAAAGAAGCTCTTCTAAGGATGCACTCTTGAACACGCGACCACTCTTGTATTCGGCTTCTTTGTCACGAGTACTCACAACCAATCGGCTAGCGAAGATGCCGATGCCGTTCGTGACATTGGTATACTCAGGCTGCTCCTGTAGGATCTCGGTTGACGGTTGATTCACCTCTATATAGGTAGCCAATTCATTATCCGCGATCTCCAAGAAATACTGCAACGTATCACTCGCAATGCGATCGAAGTCCGCATTGTCGAAGTCATAATCATCTATGTTTTGAGCGATCGTAGTGTAGAATTCAGAAGGATTGATCGTATACTCTACCGTTCCAGTGTAATTCGGATTGAATCGCTTGGTTCCAATGGTAAAGAGTATGCTGTCTCTGGTTCGCTCATCCGTGTTCTTGTCGACCTCGGTATAATAGAAACGATAATATGAGGTATAGGAAACTCCACCACTCACTCCTGACCAACGAACGATCTGAGATTGTCGATAGTCACCGTTGGCGATAAAGTCTACTTCGGCGCGATCCCCTTCGTTGGTGCTACTTCCAACCAATCGTGGAGACAACAGTGACACCTGCTCTATTCCTTCACCTGAAGTAGCTTGGTTTCCGATGATCGAAGTTTCGGCAACGACCTTTTTCTTGGACTCCTCATCCGGTAGGTTGAATTGACAAACCAAACGATAGTGCTTCGTTACATCGAGCGTGGCTTCGAAGAAATAAACCTTATTACTGTCGCTAAAAAAGATTCCGGCGTCCTTAGACTTGACATACTCAGAGTTGAGCTTCCACGTTCGGGTGATGGCTGAAGAACTATCAGAAATCGCAGGGTTAAGTTCAACTATAAAGGCTTCCATTTCTTCGTCACTGTATTCAGTTATACCTGCCTCACCCGCTAGAGAATCGGCAGCCTGTTCTCCTCTGAACGAGCGATTGATCCTGAAGTAATGCTTGGTTTTGTTTGGTTCTAGGATCCCGTATACCACGGTGATGTCTCTCTTTGGAGCGAGGATGTCGATCTCTGTTTCGCATCCTGCGATGGAAACGATGGTCAACACGAGAAAGAGTAGCGAAATGAACCTAAACCTTACCATAAAAATCCTTTACGTTTGCGTAACAAAGGGCCAAAAATACATTCCTTAATTACTTGATGAGGACCAAATTGATTTTCGGTCGGATTTAGTCCACCAACGGTAAAACATTATGAGTCATATAGACGAACAACTCTCCCCCATCGGCAGCTCGCACAAAAAGATCACCACCAACGTGCTTCAGCAAATGAAGCAGAATGGTGAAAAGATCAGTATGCTCACCGCCTACGACTTCAGTCTTGCTCGTCTAGTTGACCTCGCTGGGATCGATGTGATCTTGGTAGGCGACTCGGCCAGTAACGTCATGGCCGGACACGAAACCACGCTGCCGATCACCTTGGACCAAATGATCTACCACGCCAGCTCGGTCATCAGGGCAACTCAGCGTTCGCTCGTGGTTGTTGACCTACCCTTCGGTAGCTATCAAGGAAACTCTAAGGAGGCCCTCACCTCTTCCATTCGAATCATGAAAGAATCCGGAGCGCATGCGGTGAAGTTGGAAGGTGGACGAGAGATCAAGGAGTCGATCGACCGTATCCTTACCGCCGGAATTCCGGTCATGGGTCACTTGGGATTGACGCCTCAATCGATCTACAAATTCGGCACCTATGCGGTAAGAGCACGTGAGGAAGAAGAAAGAAAGCGATTGATCGAAGACGCTAAGATCTTGGAAGAAACGGGAGTATTCGGTATTGTGCTAGAAAAAATCCCGGCCAAGTTGGCGGGTGAAGTGGCACGAGCAGTTTCTATACCTGTCATCGGCATCGGTGCGGGAAATGAAGTCGATGGTCAAGTTCTAGTCTTGCACGACATGCTTGGCATCAACAAGGAATTCTCTCCTCGCTTTCTCCGCAGGTATGCCGACCTCCACGATGTCATTGTAGATGCGATCTCCAATTACATCACGGACGTGAAGCTCAAAGACTTCCCGAACGAGAAGGAACAGTACTAGTCGTGTGCAAAGGCATTGGAGAGAGAATCCTCTTTGAGGACAACCATCTGATCATCATCTACAAACTCGCCGGTGAACTTGTTCAGGGCGACAAGACAGGTGATCCATGTTTGATCGATGTGATCAAAGACTTCATCAAGCATCGCGACCAAAAGCCAGGCAATGTATTTCTAGGCTCGCCTCACCGACTGGATCGACCTACTAGCGGCATCGTGATCTTCACCAAGACCAGCAAGGCGCTTGAAAGGATGAACGCCCTGTTTCGCAACAAGGAGGTCGACAAGACCTACTGGGCGATCGTAATGCAGCAACCACCGTCCAAGTCAGGCCGATTGTCGGGCTGGATGAAAAAGAATGCCAAGCAGAACAAGAGCTACGTTTCAGACCACGAGAAACCCGATCACAAACACGCCATACTGACCTACAGCTGGCTCGCTAGTAGCGACCGATACCACTTGTTAGAAGTTGAACTCGAGACAGGAAGGCATCACCAGATCCGAGCCCAATTGGCCCATATGGGTTGTGTGATCAAGGGCGACCTGAAGTATGGTGCACCGCGGTCGAATCCTGATGGCAGCATCAGCCTGCATGCAAGACGAGTTCGCTTTGTTCATCCGGTTTCGAAAGAATCGATCGACCTAGAGGCTCCTGTTGCCGACGATAGCCTATGGAATTTTTTTGAACATTCACTAGGCTAATCAGCAAGGATTAGTGAACTTCGATAGGTACAAAAATACCTGTCATGAAACGGAATATACTTATCCTATTTGCTGCTTCTTTAGTCATTTGGAGTTGTGGAAAGCGCCAAGAAGAAAACGAAGCCTTCACGTCCTCTGCTGAAAACCAAGCTATGGCCGAAGGGCTTTGGGATGATATCGGAGAGCAAGCCGATGGAAGCACCGAAACGGTAGAGGAAGGCGAATCGTCGTGGAACAATTGCGCCACCCTGACGATCGACACAGCAGGTAATCCTTTTCCGCTAAGCGTTACCGTAGATTTTGGTGATGGATGTGAAGGTCGTGATGGACGAATCAGAAAGGGTCGACTTCACTATACGTTGACAAATTGGATGCGCTTTGAAGAAAGCTCACATCTGTACGCCAGAAGAATACTTTGTAGACGATTGGGGCGTTGCGGGAACACGATCGGTAGCGAATCTCGGAGAAAACAACGAAGGACATTTGAAGTATGAGGTGATCGTAAAGAATGCTGTTGTCACGGATCCTGACGGTGAAACCATCGAATGGAATTCTACTCGAACCAGAGCTTGGGTGGAAGGTAGGAACACCGGTTTCTTCACGTCCAATGGTAATGGTGGATTCATGGGATGGGACGGCATTCTGGATGACGTCTATGAGATCACAGGGACAGCCTCCGGAACCAACAGGCAAGGAATTGATTTCGAGATCAACATCATCGACCAACTCCGGGCACAGCTAAACTGCCGTTGGATCACACAGGGAATCATTGAGATCGTTCCTGAAGGATATGACGCCAGACGCATGGATTATGGCACTGGGGAGTGCGATGATAAAGCTACTCTGACCTTACGGAATCAAGAACGCGAGGTCAACTTGCGACGTTAGGATCAAACCGGATCGACGTCGACCTGAAGCTTGACCTTCCGGTAGCTTTCGTGACCTTCCAGAATATCGATGCACTCCCAGATCGCTTGACGGGTTTTCCCCAATGACACTCCCTGCTCGAGTTTCAGATAGATCTGACGAATGTATCGCCCTCTTATCCTCGGGATCGGCGGTTCTTCCGGCCCCAGCACTCTTTTCTCGAAACGTTCACGGAGAAGTCCTGCGAAGAACTGGGCGGCTTCACGGTTGAACTTCGCGTCTTGATGCATCAGTTTGAACTGGATAATGCGGGCGTACGGGGGATAGAGAAATTGCTGCCGCTCCGCGATTTGATGTTGATACATCGCCTCGTAACTGTGGTTGACCACGTATTCCAAGACCGGATGATTTACCCGATACGTCTGGATCATCACTCGACCTCGTCTCCCCTTTCGTCCAGCGCGACCTGATACTTGGGTCAACAACTGAAATGCCCGTTCAAAGGCGCGAAAGTCAGGACGATTCCATAGTCCATCCGCGTTCAGCACACCTACTAATCCAACATTCTCGAAATCCAATCCTTTGGTCACCATTTGGGTGCCAACCAGAATATCGATCGATCCTTCTTCAAAAGCCGTGATCAGGTTTTGAAAGGCGTTCTTCTTTCGAGTCGTATCCAAATCCATCCGTGCGATCCGCGCTTCAGGAAAGATGTTTTCGAGTTGACTTTCGATCTTCTCCGTTCCGAAGCCTTTGACCTTCATCTTCGCAGACTGGCACTGTGGACAATGCTTGGGAAGTTTGTAGCTGTATCCGCAGTAATGGCACAGCATCTTTTCAAAATGCTTGTGGAAAGTCAGGTTGACGTCGCAATTCACGCATTCGGCACTCCATCCGCACGACTCGCACATCAGGTAGGGCGCATAGCCTCTGCGATTTTGAAATAGGATTACTTGCTGTTTTTGTGTCAGCGCGGCCTTTATACCTTCTACCAGTTCGCCACTGAAGCTAGCATCCATCACATCGGCGCGCTTGCTCTTGGTCATGTCTACAATGTGGATGCTAGGCATCTGGACATCTGCATAGCGTCGTTTCAATTCGGCCAGACCAAACTTATTTCGACGAGCGCTGAACATGGATTCCACCGCCGGTGTCGCTGAACCGATGAGCACCTTCGCTCCTACCTTATGGGCTAGCCAGATGGCAGCGTCTCGAGCGTGGTAGTGCGGGGCAGACTCATGTTGCTTGAAGGAAGTTTCGTGTTCTTCATCTACGATGATCAGTCCGAGGTTGTGAAACGGTAAAAAGAGCGCCGACCTAGCACCTATGACGAGTTCTTCCCCACCCGAATCCAGAAGTCGCATCCATGTGGTGAGTCTCTCTCTATCGGTGAATCTTGAATGGTACACGTGTACTTCCTCGCCTACCAGCTTCTTCATGCGTTCTACCAACTGAGTCGTCAACGCGATCTCCGGCACGAGATAGAGCATTTGCTTTCCCTGAGCTAGCATTTCCTTGATCAGCTCAGCGTAAACCATGGTCTTACCAGAGCCTGTGACTCCGTAGAGTAAAGCACAAATCTTCTCTTCAAATTGCGCTTTGAGGTCCGCCAGCGCATCGCGCTGATCGGCGTTTAGCACGACCTCTTGGTCACCGGTAGATTCCTCCCCATGGGCAAGTATCTCGAAGGAAGAAAAGACTCCTTTATCAAGAAGAGAACGAAGGATGGCCGGACTCGCGCTGGAACGCTGCAGGAGCAGGGTTCGATTCACCGCTGCCTCTATGTCTCCGCCCGTGATCTCCAAGAAGCGCATGAGCAATTCAAACTGTTTTGGGGCATTGCTCAGCGACTCGATCGTTTCATTCAGTCGCTCCTCATCTCGAAATTCCGCTGATAGCTCAATGCGTCCGATCATCCTCGGCTTTGCCTGAGGCTTCATCTCTTCGCTCTTGATCACGACTCCTTTCTTCAACAAGGATGAGATCGCTCGTTGAATGCTGCGCTTACTCGCCAAGGCCTCTAGTTGACTCACCTCAATTTGCTCGTGGGTCGAGAGCTGTGCGATGATCATTCGTTCATCATCCGAGAACTCTTCATAGCTATCAAACTCCGGATGCAGAGACACGGAAGTCCTGGAACTCAACTTCAGCGCGTTTGGCAGCGCTGTATTCATAACTGGACCCAGCCCGGAGATGTAGTAGTCAGAAATCCATTCCCAAAAGGTGAACTGTAGATCAGTCACAACGGGCATATCGTCCATGACGTAAGATATATCCTTTGGTCGAGTACCCTTGGGCACATCGACTCCCATCTTGTAGACCAATGCCGAGTAATACCGACGTTTACCAAAGGGTACCACTACCCGCTTACCTACCTCCACGTCGGGAGCGATCTCTTCGGGCACGCGGTAGGTAAAGGCACCTCTTATTGCCAAAGGGAGAATGACCTGAATATGTAATGGGGATTCCAACATTGCGAATGTACTAGGGTTGATCAGCCCCCCAATAGCCTGTTAAAAACTCGTGGATGGAGCCTCTATGAATCGACTTCGTGAGAAGTACTATTGTATTGCACCATGCTTAGCCTTTTAGACTGGATCATCATTGGAGCGTTCCTGTTGCTCTCAATCGGTATTGGCCTTTACTTCAGAAAGGAGGCCGGTAAGAGTTTGACCGACTTCTTTTTAGGAGGAAGGAATCTGCCATGGTACGTGGCTGGGCTCTCTATGGTGGCTACAACATTTGCTGCGGACACTCCGCTCGCTGTTTCGGAATTGGTCGCAGGTGGTGGCATCGCTAAGAACTGGCTCTGGTGGTCTTTTCTAATCGGCGGAGCTTTTACTACGTTCTTCTTCGCTGTATTGTGGCGCCGCGCCAACGTGATGACCGAACTCGAATTCATTCAGGTTCGTTACGAAGGAAAACCGGCCTTTTATCTAAGGCTGTTCAAATCGATCTACCTCGGACTATTCATCAATGCGATCATCATCGCTTGGGTCAATTTGGCCATGATGTCCTTATTGGAGGTCTTCTTTGAACTGAGTAAAACCGAGGCTTTGCTTGCCACGGTAGGTCTCATGATCCTCGCTGTCTCGTACTCTGCATTATCCGGCTTGAAAGGTGTAGCCGTGACAGACACCATACAATTCACGATTGCCATGGTGGGGTGCATCATCTTGGCAGTTTTGGTGCTACAGAGCGATGAGATCGGGGGCATGGCCAACTTGAAGGAACGACTACCGGAGAGCACATTCGACTTCGTGCCGTCCATCGGAGGATCGAGTTCAGACCTCCACGGTTTCGGGCTCTCGATTGGGGCATTTCTCGCCTTCGTTTCCATTCAATGGTGGGCATCCTGGTATCCGGGCGCGGAACCAGGCGGTGGAGGTTATGTAGCTCAGCGCATTATGAGTACACGGACAGAGAAGGACTCCGTTTGGGCTACCCTACTCTTTCAGATCGGACACTATTGTATTCGACCCTGGCCCTGGATCGTCGTAGGGCTTTGTGCCATTGCCTTGTATTCACCTGAATTTGCCTTGGACCAATCGGCCTCCCTTGGTGCACTGGATTCGCACGAGTCCATAGGAAGTTATTTGGAATCCCACCCTGACGTTATAGGTACTACAAAAGAGCAGGTGGCTCGTTATCATTTTGAGCCTCGCTTGGGATTTGTATTCGTGATGAAGGACTACCTCCCTAAAGGTCTCGTAGGTCTCCTTCTCGTGGCATTCTTTGCCGCCTATATGAGTACCATCTCCACCCAGGTCAATTGGGGTGCGAGCTATTTGATCAATGATTTCATCCTGCCCCTATCATCGAACGACAACCAGCAGAGTTTGGTGATGTATAGTCGGATCGCTAGCGTCGGCATCATGATCTTGGGTGCTGCAGTCACTCCCATGGTAACGAGCATCTCAGGTGTTTGGGAATTCATCATGCAATGTGGAGCTGGCTTGGGTGCGGTACTGATCCTACGATGGTATTGGTGGCGCATCAACGCATGGAGTGAGATCAGCGCAACTTTAGCCCCCATAGTTGGCTATGCTTTCTGCTATTTCTATTTGAACGATGCACTCGGTAGTGGATTCACGGATAATTACGGTCCTTATTACGTGACGGTCGGATTCACCACGCTAACGTGGCTCATGGCAACTTTCATCACCTCACCACCGTCTCAACAATTGATTTCAAGCTTCGAAGGTCGAGTCAAACCCATAGGATGGTGGCCAAGCGCAGCAGGAAGAAATCGAGAATTGAAGTGGATGTTTCTGTTGACACTATGCATGATCGTTTTGATCATCAGTGTATTGTTCGGAATTGGCAGCTTTATCTTGCTTGAACCTGTAAATGGCATCATATATTTGTCACTCGCCACCCTTTCAATTGTAGGCTTACGGTCGTTTCTGAAAAAATCCAATATCTTCGAGTACAATAACGATTTTCAATGACATCACCCTTTCGACTTTTGGCTGTAGCAGCCATCACTACTGGGCTTTTTCTTGCTTCATGCGGAGGTGAGGAATCCCCCACTGGAACGGATGAAAAACCTCAAGAATCGGCTGACGGCAAGAAAGGACCTCAGGGAACGAACATCCTGAAGGTTGGTGACAAGCTATTCAACCTTCCTTCCCCTCTTGAGACGGCCATGTTGATCGAAGAAGTAGGAGGTGATTTCTATGAGGACATGTTGAACCCCAACATCGATCCTACCCAGTATTCAGTCAAGCATATTCAGGCTATGAATCTCGGAGTTTATGGAGCTGACTTGGGGTACTGTCTTATCTACAATCAATCTCAAAAGGCGTTTTCCCTCCTCGCCTCTACTAAGAAGTTGGGAACTGAACTTGGTATTTCTCCCGCCTTATATTCTGACTTGATCAATCGTTTTGAAGGAAACATGGAGAACAAAGACTCACTCTTGATCTTCATTTCTGAATTGAATCGATTGAGCGATGAGTATCTGAAAGAGAACGAGAGCGAAGACATCAGTGCGATGATCCTTTATGGGGGATGGCTGGAGTCGTTGTACTTCATGCCCCACCTATCCAAGACCTTGGATAGCCCTGAGTTGCGTCAACGCGTTGGAGAACAAGAGAAGACCATTGCCAATTTGATCGGCATGATTGAACAGCAGAATGGGGATGGTAGTTTTAATGATATCCTTAAAGACCTCAGGGATCTCGAGAAGAGTTTTGATAAGGTAGAAACCACCTACGAGTGGGTAACTCCAGAGACCAAGCCTGAAGAAAAGCTCACTGTGATCAAGAGTAAGAGTTCAGTATCGTTGGACGATAACCTACTACAAGAGATCACTGAAAAGATCGCCAACCTTCGTAACCAGATCATTTCAACAACAGCTTCATGAAACAACTGATCCTCGCCATCGTACTTCTGTTGGGCGCTTCGAGTGCCTCTCTTGCCCAGTGCGAGATCACGGCTGACGTTTGTCAAAAGCACATTACTGACGAGTATCTTTCGGATGGTCAGCACTATCGAGCACTTTTGTTGAGTGACCAAGTAGCTGAGTTCAATGCTACTCTCTATGGTGGCACCACTTATCGCGTGGCTGCGTGCTCAGGCACTCAAGATGGAAACCTTCGATTCCGTGTTTTCGACAAGGAACGAAACCTCATCTATAAGAACGACGAGTTCCAAAATGCCCCACATTGGGACTTTCAACTTGAATCTACCATCGACGTGATCATCGAGGCTGAACTCGATCCGATCGCTGGCGCCAGTGGCTGCGCTGTTATGTTGATGGGTTTCCGTCGATAATGAACCCTAGACATTCATTCTTGTTCTTCCTTACATGAAACCTGGAGAGCAGATTCCTTCATTTAAACTTCCCGATCAGGATTGGAACGACCTGAGCTCTGAGAGCCTCCTCGGTGAACCCTTCGTGATCTACTTTTACCCGAAAGACGACACCCCTGGATGTACTCGTCAAGCATGCGCTTTCCGAGACCACTTCGAGGAGTTCCAAGATCAGCACGTCCGTGTCATCGGTATCAGTGCGGACACCCCTGAAGAACATCGTCGTTTCAAAGAAAAGCACAACTTGCCCTTTACCCTCTTGAGTGATCCAGAGAAGAAGACGCATAAGCTTTTCAACGTGGGCACGAACCTGTTCGGACTCATCCCCGGAAGGGTCACCTACGTTTTCGACGCCGAAGGCAAGTTGGTGCATACGTTCAGTAGCCAAATGCATGTAGAGCGTCACGTCAAGGAGTCCTTAGAGGCGCTGAGCGAAATGGGGTAATCCTTTTCCTCTCGGAGCGAGCATCATATTGGGTTAGTTGCAACTATTTCATATTGCGATCTTTGTTTAAAGGTCACCGTAGATTCCCTCGATTATGAACAGCACTGATCACCGCTCACTCTTCGATACCGATTTCCCGATCATCATGGCTCCGATGTTCCTCATCTCCAATGCCACCATGGTCAAGTCTGCCCTGGATCATGGGATCACGGGTGCTATTCCCGCACTGAACTATCGAACCGATGCTGAATTCAGGGCGGCCATAGATGAGATACGGGCGCATTCCTCCAAACCTTTTGGGATCAACTTGATCGTCAACAAGTCCAACCTGAAGTACAAGAAGCAATTGGAAACCTGCCTTGAGAAAAAGGTGGACTTCATCATCACCTCCTTGGGTAGTCCAAAAGAATGCATAGAGCGAGCAAAACCACTTGGTATAAAGGTTTTCTGCGATGTGATCGATCTTAAGTATGCTCTGAAGGTCCAAGAACAAGGAGCTGATGCGGTTATCGCGGTGAACGCAGAAGCAGGTGGACATGCCGGCAACGTACCTCAAAAGGAACTGGTTCCCATGCTCAAGGAGAAACTCTCGATTCCCGTGATCTCTGCCGGTGGAGTCTCTAGTAGTCAGGACGTGAAAAACGCACTCGAACTGGGTGCAACGGCTGTTTCTGTTGGCAGTATCTTCATCGCGAGTGAGGAAGCACCTGTGTCACAAGAGTACAAACAGGCCCTTGTCGACTATGGCGCCAAGGACATTGTTCGCACCACCAAGATGTCGGGAAGTCACTTGACTGTGATCAACACTCCATATGTGCAATCCATTGGCACGGAAGCATCGTGGTTAGAGCGCTTGATGCATAAGAACCGTCGACTGAAGAAGTACATTAAAATGTTCATCGCTTTCCGTGGTATGAAAGCCATTGAAAAATCGGCCAATAAGGCCACCTACAAGACGGTTTGGGTAGCGGGTCCCAGCATCGAAGGAGTACACTCGATCGACTCCGTCGGAACGATCGCAGACCGACTCACCCAAGATCTTTGACCTCTAACGGACTGAATTCGAGGGAATACAGCATATTTGCGCCCCCGATGCATCGTTTGAGCCTCATTATCACCCTGTTCCTATTGTGGAATCAAGCTACCATGGCGCAATTGTCCTATGAGGATGTTCGCTATGAAGCCATTCCGTTTCGAATGGTCAAAACCTACTTGGATAGTCAGCGGGAGAAAGCACAGGTCAACTGTTTTGCAGATCTACGTCCGACCTGTGAAAACATTGAAGATTTTTCAGCATTCTATCGCTATCGGCGGCAGTACTCTTTCAAGCAACCGATCGAACAAGTATGGGAAGCATATCGAAAAGCCAATCCAACAGAAGCCTGGACCACAAAGAAGAGTTCCTGTGGGTTGATGTACGAGCGAGAGTCTGATCGCATCATCTATCCAGCTGACTCCGTTGATGGCATCATGAACGGACAGATCCTATACATGGATATCAAGCTCATCCGTGGTCTTTACCATCTAGCTACGGCATTTGAGATCACCAAGGTTGAGGATGAACTGGGCATCATAGAAGTCAACTACACCGAAAGCGGGATCAATGAAGGCAAGCAGATCATTCAAATGTTCGAAACGGAGAATGGTCGTACACGCATCGTACACACCACCTTCATTCGAAGCGGGAATAAGATTCGCGACAAGTACCTCTACCCTTACTTCCATACGCGACTCATAAACTCCTTTCATCGAAAGATGAAACGCATGATCGCTCGATCAGAAAGTTGAGTTTAAAGATTCTCCGCCGAATACTAGCTTTGGTGCCATGAGACCTATTGCACTTGTTACCGGAGCTACATCCGGATTCGGTAAAGCCATCGCAGAGACCTTCGCGCAACATGGCTACGACATCATCATCACCGGACGCCGCGAAGAGCGACTGAATTCCCTGAAAGATCAATTAGAGAGTAACGCTGGCTGCGAAGTACTCACGCTTTGTTTTGATGTCAGAGATCAAGACGTGACGCTTCAAACCTTATCGAACTTGCCTGATCGTTGGCAGAATGTGGAGGTATTGGTCAACAATGCTGGACTAGCCAGTGGAATGGACACCATTCAAGACGGTGACCTAGAGGACTGGAACCGCATGATCGACACGAACGTGAAAGGACTGCTCTATGTCTCCAAAGCCATTCTTCCGGGAATGACCAAGCGCGGAAAAGGTCATGTGATCAACATCGGTTCGACTGCCGGCAAGGAGGTCTACTCCAAAGGAAACGTGTACTGTGCCAGCAAACATGCCGTGGATGCCATTACCAAAGGGATGCGTATCGACACGCTTGGAACCGGAGTGAAAGTGACGCAGATCGCGCCGGGAGCGGCTGAAACTGAATTCTCCGAGGTGCGGTTTCACGGTGATAAGGACAAAGCGAAGTCGGTATACAATGGCTACCAACCCATGACCGCCGAGGACATTGCTTCAGTTACCTATTACGTCACCACTCTCCCACCCCATCTTTGTATCAACGACTTGGTACTGACGAGCCTATCTCAGGCCAACAGCTTCTACATTCACAGAGAGAATTAAGGCCGTTGGCAGTGACCGGGAATGTCTTTGATCACCGCTTCATTCAGCGCTGAGAACAGGCGCTCTCCCTCTTCGTTACCGATCGAACGACCGTCCGCTTTCCGAATCGGGGTCAATCCTCCCATGGTACCTGTAGCGAAGGCGAAATCGGCATTGTAGAACTCGGTCAAGCTCAGATACGCTTCTGTTATCGTCCACCCGATCGCTTTTGCCACATCCATGACATGTCGGCGGGTGATTCCGGGCAAACATGCTACGGCATAAGGCGTCAAGAGCTCTCCATCGCGTATCATAAACACGTTGGTATCGTTCAATTCAGCGATGAAGCCCCTATCATCTAGCATGATCGCCGCATCCGCTCCTGCAACGTTGGCGTGGATCTTCGCGATGATGTTGTTGAGCAAGTTGTTGTGATGGATCTTTGAATCCAAGAATTGCGGACCGTTACGTCGTTGGGAGGAGGTGATCACCTCCATACCCCTCGCATTGTCATAGACCATGTCCTTCCACTCGGCAAGCACGATCAAGGTGGAGCCTTCTGTATTCAGTCTAGGGTCCATTCCGCTCGTGATCTTCGCTCCACGGGTCAATGTCAAACGAATATGCGCCCCCTCGTTCATGCCATTAGCCACCAAGGTTTGTCGAATCGCATCCTTGATGAAAGTTCGAGACGGAACATCCGCAAAGGCCAGTGCGTGGGCGGAAGCGTACATGCGATCCAAGTGAGCATCGAGGTGCAGAATGCCTACCTTATAGACCCGAAGTCCTTCCCATACACCATCACCTCCTTGCACGGAGGAATCGAAAACGGAAACCTTGGCCTCCGATCGCGGATATAGGCCGTCCTTGATGAATACTTGAATATTCTCGTTTCTGGGATCGTAGGTCTGTAACATATCAGAGTGATTCGTGTGATTTCAATAGGTCAAAGTAAGCCTCCGATTCCTTCAAAAGAGAATGATATCGGGCAGGAATTGATACGGGAAGTTCTTCCTTCTTTTTCAATCCGGAAGATGCGTGAACACTGCCATACCAATACGTTGCCCATGCCCCATCTTGAGGTAGCGGACCGGATGTCCACAACAACATGGAAGGTTCAAACGGAAGGTCCAGCGCCTGACAAAGTCGCGGAAGCGAAGAACTCGGATCCTTGAGAATAGAAGCTGAATCAACCACCAAGGGCTGCAATCCTCGCTCTTGAAACTGCTGAAGCAATTCCCATTGCTGCTTCAAGGCTAGGTCGTCCAGTACGACCTCCGGGATCACCTTGCTGAACGAATGGATCATGAGACTTGGGTGTCGGATCAAAAAAACGGGTTGAAAGTCGTCTAGAACGGAAATATCCACGCCTTCTATGTGGTGCGGCATGTTCTTGAGAAAAAGTTCTTCCGTCTCTTCGGCTCGAGCCCTGATCCAAGCAAGGATCGTATACGGGTCGCTCGGCTGTGAGCGGAGGGTCTCCTCCCGGCCGGGGTGATTCTCACCTTTGCGCGTCAAGTAATAGGCGTAGTACGGTTCATCGATCACATCGCAGCCCTTGCGCTGGGCAAAAGTGTACATCAGCGCGGTGCTGATATTCCTAGGACCTGACAAAAGATGAATGCCTCGTTTCATGCTCTACAATGATACAGCAGAGGAAGCAACGCGCTATGTTTGCGGCATGGAACTATACGACAAGATCCAAGAAGCATCGTCTTTCCTCAGATCAAAGGGGTTTGGTGGTGCCGATACCGGAATCATTCTCGGGACAGGATTGGGCAAACTCGCAGATGAACTGGGTAACAAGACCGAGGTTTCCTATGACGAAATTCCACACTTCCCTTTGGCTACGGTTGAGTTCCACCAAGGAAAACTGATCCAAGGTTCACTCAACGGAGTAACCGTCATCTGCATGCAAGGTCGCTTTCATTACTATGAGGGTTACGATATGGAACAAGTGAGTTTCCCCATTCGTGTGATGAAGGCCTTGGGAGTTCGACAGCTTCTGCTCTCTGGTGCGGCTGGCGCCATGAATCTCGACTGGAAAAAAGGAGACCTGATGATGATTACCGATCACATCAACCTACAGCCATCGAATCCGCTGATCGGGCCCAATGACGCTCGACTCGGAACGCGCTTTCCTGATATGTCCGAAGCCTATGCGAACCGCATTCAAGGCTTGATCCAAGAAGCAGCGACAAGCAGTGCTGTCAATGTTCAGGAAGGTGTATACGTTTCTGTTCCGGGTCCCATGCTCGAGAGTCCGGCCGAGTATCGCTTTCTTCATCGGATCGGTGCCGATGCTGTTGGAATGAGTACGGTACCCGAAGTGATCGTAGCGCGACACACTCAGATGGAAGTCGGTGCCGTGATCGTGCTGACAGATGAGTGTGACCCGGACAACTTACAACCGATCGACATCCCGGAACTTCTTCGTGTCGCCGGCGAGGCGGAAGGCAGACTGATCCACTTGATCAAAACCCTCATTCCTACCCTCTGATGGCCAACGAGTGGTTCGAGTTCAAACAGTTCCGTATCGAACAAGACAAAGCCGCCTTCAAGGTAGGAACCGATGGCTGTCTCTTAGCCGCATGGTTGGATATTGAGCACGCCGAGCGCGCGCTAGACATTGGAACCGGCACCGGAGTAATCGCCATGATGATGGCGCAAAGGACGACGGCGAATGTAGACGCCTTGGAGATCGACCTAGATAGTGCGGAACAAGCTCAACAAAACGTTCAGTCCGGCCCATGGGCTCAGCGAATGCGAGTCATCCATACATCCGTACAAGATTTCGAACCAGACCGAGCACGTTACGATCATGTGGTGTGTAATCCTCCTTACTTCAAAAGCTCCACCCTTTCCGGTGATGATCGAAAGGATCAAGCGCGACACGAAACCGCGCTCACTCTGGAGGCCCTGTTCCATCACGCCAAGCGACTCGCCTCTGATAGCGCCAAGTTCTCGATGGTCTTACCCGTTGAAAGATGGAAGGATGCTTTGGAGGCTTCCCAGGGTGAAGGATGGGTCTTACGTCGAAGCTTGCGGATTCGACCTACCGTCCAAAAAGAAGCGAATCGTATCCTGGCCACTTGGTCTACGACGCCGAATGAGTTGGAAGAAAAGGAGGCCGTTCTTTACGATGAGAAAAGGGTGTATACTCCTTATTTTCAATCACTTCTATCACCATTCTACCTACATATGGATTAACGGTTTTCAGCTTTGGCATATGATTTGGTTTCATGACGAAAACAATTGTCATGAAAAAGAAACTGTTCATTGGAGCCCTGACTATGATCATCGGTTCCGTAGCCTTAGCTCAAGACCGAGCACACGATCCCGCTCTACATCCCGCTGTTCTGAAAGAAAAGGTGGAACTCACCTCAACTCAAGAGCGCGACATCAAGCGCATTCACAAGCAATACGATAAAAAGCGCGCCAAGCAGGTCAAGCAAGCCGAGCATCCGGCGATAGCTGAGCGACATTTGAATATGCGTGAGCGCAAGGAAGTGATGGCGGTGCTAACACCCGAGCAGCGCGCAACCCTTCATCCAAAGCGAACAGCTCATCACAAACAAATGAAGCACATCAGGCCGGGCGAGCATCCGAAACCAAGGATGAACGCTCAACCCGAGCATCGATAAGAAAAAAGCGGCATTAGCCGCTTTTTTCTTGCCTCAAATTCTGGAAGTAGCTCATCCAAATGGAATAAAGATCCGCACGTTGAATGACCTGCCTTTTGCATCCGCGAAATAGCGCAGGCGGTCGAGGTAGTCGCGATAAGGAATGTCTAATAGATTCTCCACCCTGAATTGAAGCATCCAAGCGTGATCACGCACCTTCCATTCTGTTCTGATCTCGGCTCCGAACAAGGAGTATGCAGGCGGAGGAGGCGCTATCTCCTGCTCTACTGATGTCCACTGCTGCCTAGCAACCGCCAGCCAATTTAGCGAAGCATTGACCTTCCATTTCGAGTTCTCATAACAGGTAACGTCTCCCTTCATTCTGAGTCGAGGTGCTGGCTGATTCAGGATATACTCATAGTTGGCATTCGTGCTGATCATCCAATCCCCACGGGCATCGAGGGAAATGCTCTTTGTTGCTTTCCACTTCAGGTCTAACTCCACCCCTCGACTCCAGACATCTTCCACCGTTTGCGCCCAGACCGGAAAGGCCCCGCGAATGGTAAGCTCATTGTACTGCTGTGGAACTAGGTTGATGTAGTCGTCAAACCAGTACGAGTAAGCTCCAGCCGAAATATCGAGGTAACCCAATCCCACCGGCTGAGAATCGAGATCAAGTGCAAGGTTCAGGCTCCAAAGTCGCTCTTCTTCCAACGACTCATTCCCATACTCCAGCGCCGCCGCGCCGTGATGGAGTCCCGAGCTGTACAATTCATTGATCTCCGGAGGACGCCAGCCGCGCGACAATTGCACGATCGACCTCCATCGACCGAAGCTGTATGCTGCACCAAGATGCAGCGAGCCACCGTCGAACACTCGATTAGGGCTATACAGGGTATCCTCACGATACATGAAGGCCTGTTGCCATCGGCGGTCCACCCTCGCGCCTGCCTCGAATTCCCAAGCGTCTAGATGAAAGTGATGGATGGAATACAATCCTGCATCGTAGCGCTCATAATTGGGAATGAAGAATCGACCCGTGTAGGTATTAGCCTGACGCATTCCCATCCCTCCGATCTCAAGCTTATACTTTTCGCTGAAGCGGCCTTCGTAATGCAGGTCTGCCTGCTGACTCGTCAATTCAAACTGGAGGTTGGCCTCATCACCTGAAAAGAGGTTGTTGTCATACTCTTGCCTCAAGTCATATTGTCTGATCACATCCAGACTGACGGAATGACCTAGTCTGGGTTTCCAGTACACATGACTAGTCGTCGTTTCGTGCGTCACGTGTTGCTTCGGCCTTTCGATCGCATAGGTGAAGCGTTGACTCGGCACCGAGGGTTCACCACGTTCGATCATCGCTTCGAGATCGGTGAGGTTACCGATGTGGGCATAGCGTAGAATACCGAGATCGGTCTCGATCAGGGAATAAGCAATTTCAACACCCCACTTATCCGTCATCCACCCCAGCCGACCTTGTCCACTCCATTGGCTTGTGCCCGTATTCTCTAGGAAAAAATCCGGCGCCTTTAGGTCACCTCCTCGTCGTCCTGATCCTGCTAGCTGGAAATAGAGCGGCCAGCGCTGGGTGAGTCTTCCTCCAAGTTTTGCCGCCAAACTGCCCGATTGACCGTTACTCCGAGCCTCGCCCTTAACCCATCCGTGAAGGCTGTCCTGCTCATTGATCTTGCCGCTCGATGATTTCAGCGCACCGCCTATGGCGCTCGAGCCATAGCGAAGACTGCTCGCTCCCTTGACCACCTCTACTTCCTCGATCAAGGCAGCGTCAACCTCAGGCGCATGTTCCCGACCCCACTGCTGACCAAGCACAACAGCGCCGTTATTGACAATGGCAATCCGATTGCCTTCCTGTCCGCGGATCATGGGCTTCTGAATATTCGTCCCGGACTGATAGATGTACACCCCTGTCTGACCAGATGCCAACTCTGCAATACTGCCCGCTGCCGAACGACTCACCTCCTCAAGGTCCATCGTCTGGAGAGGGGCAATATCCTTGTGTGGCTTGCGTGCTTCCACCTGAATGGCGTCCAGCAGATGCGTGTGGTGCTCCAATAAGAGTTTGATGGATGTGTCTCTGCTAACCACGAACGAAAGCGTGTCTGGTTCACAACCGATATGCTGCACCACCAGGGTCATGGATCCCTTGCATATCTCCGAGAACGTAAACCGCCCCACTTCATCGGCCATCACGCCTCGATCCTGCTCCAACCATCGGAGTTCAGCAAAAGAGAGTACGGAACCGTCGTGCTCATCGAGCACTTGCCCTTGAAGGTTGATATCACAGCCGGGCTGCGCGTATGTGAGCGAGGACCAAAAGACCAATCCCACCCATAGGAGGTTCTTCACGCTTTTATTGGATTTGCTAATGATATGGATGATCATGGCAAGGAATGCGGGTGCAAAATTAACGATCGGCCACGCACCGTTATGTGCGCTTGATTCCAGAATTGCTTTCTTTGAGGAAATGTCCACCTCTTTATCACCCGAAGACTGGGTCGACCTGTACGCCGACCTGCTGATCGCGTACGCTCAGAAACGCGTTCCAGAGCGTGACGTTGCCCGTGATTTAGTGCAAGACACCTTCATAACGGCCATGCGGACCAAAGAGAGTTTCCGCGGAGAGGTGTCGGAGAAGAATTGGCTGTTTCTAATCCTGAAGAGCAGGATACTCGACCATTACAAGAAGAACACTGAGCTCCTGGCATCAGAACTCACCGATGAAGATGACGACAACTCCTTTTTCAACGAAAAAGGACATTGGCTCAAAGATCGATTACCTCAGGATTGGTCGACAGACAAGATGGTTCGCAACACAGAATTCTTGGAAGTATTCGAACGCTGCCGACAGGCTTTGAAAGAGGTTCAGCGTGCAGTATTCACCATGAAGTATGTCGACGAAGAAGAAACAGAGACGATTTGTAAGGAATTGAACATCATTTCTTCCAACTATTGGGTATTGGCCCACCGAGCCAAGTTGAGCTTACGCCAATGCCTCGAAAAGAACTGGTTTAACGCATGATGAACTGTAAAGAAGCCACGAAGGCGAGCGTTCGACGGCATGAAGGAGATGCTCTCACAATCGCAGAGCGAATCCAGCTGGTCATTCACCACATGGTCTGCATCTATTGTCGCACGTTCGATCGACAGATCGCATGGATTCAATCGATCGGGTCATCTTCGAATCAAGACGTTGAGCCATTGAGTGCAGAAGAGCAAGAATCGCTCAAACAATCTTTATCTAATTTGTAATCCCAATACCAATCAAATACTATGAACAAACGAATAAAGCGTAACCTAGGAGCCATGATCACGGGCACCTTGATGACAGGAGCACTGGTAGGTGCCAACTCTGCCTCGGCAGCCGAACTCTTTACCTACGACGATCTCGGATCAGGATCAGAACTTCGAGCGGAATTACTGAATGCTTCTGCATCTCCATTCATGTCTACCGAGGCTAAGTGTGGCGAAGGCAAATGCGGCGAGGGCAAGTGTGGGGGATCTGACAAGAAGAAGGAAGAGAAAGACCCAGATTAATCTGAACAAAACGAACGAGTCCGGGTATCTTTATCCGGACTTTTTTTGCTTTGAATCGACACGTAGGCATAGGATATCGCAAGGATTTTGGCTCTTCCTTTTTGGAGAATGACCTGATCCATCCCGCCTTCGTGGAAGTGGCGCCGGAAAACTGGATCGATGTCGGCGGCTACTGGAAAAAACAACTGAAACAAGTAGCTGAGCACTATCCGATCTACGCACATGGCCTCTCACTATCGATCGGGAGTCCTGATCCGTTGGATTGGGATTTCATCAAGCGGGTGAAGCGGTTTATAGGTGAATGGAATATCACCATCTATTCGGAGCACTTAAGCTACAGTCAATGCGAGAACGCACACCTGTACGACCTTCTTCCCATTCCCTTTCGTGAAGACGCGGTTCATCACGTAGCCCAGCGAATCCGAGAAGTTCAGGACTTTCTGGAGCAAAAGCTGGTCATCGAGATCGTGAGTTACTATACTCCTGTGGCTGCTGAGATGAGCGAGGTGGAATTCATCAATGCCATTCTACAGGAGGCCGACTGTGAATTGCTGTTTGACATCAATAATATCTACGTCAATGGCTTCAACCATGGGTACGACCCGACGCAGTTCATCGAGCAACTCGATACTTCAAGGGTGCGGTACATCCATATGGCTGGACACGATCAGGTGAGTGACGACCTGATCATTGACACGCATGGAAGTCCGATCGTGGATCCTGTATTCGACCTTTTCTCTCATGCGATTACGCAACTTGAACAACCCGTTCCGGTTTTACTCGAGCGTGATTTCAATATTCCTGAACTGACAGAACTCCAAGCTGAGATGGACCGATTGGAACAGATCTGCACTAACACCTGGGATCATGCCGCAGCTCTCCGATAAGACCCGAAGGCAACAGGAGCTCCTTGCAGCGTATGCACGCGATGGTGAGGCGCGGGAGATCGAAGGGGTCACGCCCGGTCGCATCCCGCACTATCGCAGGCTTGTCTTCAACGTGGTCCGAGATGCTTTGACGAGCACGTATCCGCTTACCGTCAATCTACTTATAGAAAAAGAGTGGAGCATCCTCTGTCAGGAATTCTTCGCGGAGCACACCTGCTCAGATCCGCAAGTATGGCGAATGCCAGAAGAATTGATAGGCTACGTAGCCAAAAGCCAGACTGCACTATGTAGCTCCTACCCTCACCTTCTAGACCTCCTTTTATTGGAATGGAAGGAAGTGGAATACTACATGATGCCCGACCGAATCTTTGAGGAAAAGCAAACTGCGGACCCATTGCACGAGTCTTGGAATTTGAATCCCGAATCTGAGGTAGTTCGATTCCGATATCCGGTTCACTTGAAGAACGCCCGATACATCTCGCGAACGGATGAAGGAGAATTCTACTGCCTGATCTTCCGTCAGCCCGTTTCTTCGAAGGTGAAGTTCATGAACCTCTCTCCTTTCCTAGCTTGGTTGATGGAGACGCTACTGCAAGAACCCGGACTGGCGCCTTATGAATTGCTTCCCCTCATTCAGGAGCCATACGGATCGATGGATGAAAATACCTTCGCTGCTCAACTGACGTCATTCTTCGAGAAGTTGACGGAAGATGGGATGGTCAGATAACACAGACCTAAAGAGATTCGGATAATTTTCAGGGATAAGTACCTACCTTGGCAGAAAGGAATGGAATGGAACTAGAGTTGATGAATTTTCGGCGTAATCTTCACGCTCACCCTGAGTTAAGCGGTCAAGAAAAAGAAACCCAACGTCGCATCAAAGAGAAGTTGTCGCAGCACGGCATCCAACCCACTCAAGATGTGGGACAATTTGGGACGCTCTACACCTTCCGTTTTGGTGATGGTCCTCACCTGCTTGTCCGGGTAGATATCGATGCCTTGGCGATCCGAGAGGTCAATGATTTCGAACACCGTTCTACCTATGACGGCATTTCACATAAATGCGGACACGATGGTCACGCCACGATCGGAGTCGGGTTAGCACTTAAGTTAAAGGAAGAACCACTAGTTTCAGGCTCAGTCAGCGTACTCTTCCAACCTTCCGAAGAGAATGGCGAAGGAGCTCGAGTCATCTTGGATGATCCGAGCTTCGATGTCCACGCTTTCGATGCCGCGGTAGCTCTACACAACATTCCCGGAGCACCCCATCATCAAGTCCTATGGAAGTACAACAACTTCACGCCGGCAGTACAGAGTTTGATCATCCGCTTGAAAGGTCGTACCGCGCATGCTGCCCAACCGCTGACTGGTGAAAACCCCACCTACGCCATCTCTGAGATCGTGCAGGCAGCCCTTCGGCTGGAAGAAACGGATGAAAAACATCCCAATTATCGCTTGATCACTCCGGTCTATACAGAGATCGGCTCCAAGGACTACGGTAATTCGGCGGGTTATGGTGAGATCCATTTCACCATTCGCAGCTGGTTACAAAAAGATATGGAAGCCGCTACAGAAGCGATCATTCAATCAGCCTCCAACATCACGACTCAACACAGATTAGCGATGGACACGGAGATCTTAGCTGTATTTGCGGCAAATCAAAACGCCAAAGAAGTCGTAGATGCGGTTAGGAAGGCCGCAGGAGCACTAGACCTTGATGATCATGAGAGATCAGAGCCTTTTCCGTGGGGTGAGGACTTTGGATTGTTTACACAACACATTCCAGGAGCCATGTTTGGTTTGGGTTCTGGGGTGAATACTCCTGCCCTCCATAACCCCGACTATGATTACCCCGATGACATTACTTTGACCGGAGTTAATTTCTTCTACGAGATCGCCAAAGACTTCTGTGTTAAAAATCCAGTCTAATTCCTGTTCACCAGTCGCTTGGTCACGGTCAAGCCTCGACCATCGGATATCCGCACAAAGTAGAGCGCTGCTGGCATCTCTGGCAATATCAATCTGCTTGTTCCCACGGAGAGATCCTCTTCGAGCACCTGACGACCAACATGGTCGAAGATCTTCACTTGGGTGTAGGGATGGGTGCTGGAGATGAAAAGTTCCGAGTTGGCAGGATTCGGAAAGAGAAGAACATCCGGTGCGGCCTCCTCCTCTATCCCCAAACCTATCGTATCCGACAGCGTATCGTTCAAGACGGTGGGAATGAACTCAAAATCCTCGTCGTTCACCGGGATGTATTCACGTCCGAGAAAACGTAACCGATAAGGGTCGAGGTAATCGACCGACACAAAGCTTGCTGCGGTATCCAAGACCTCAGCAAGTACGGAATAGCGCTCTCCGGGATACAAGGTCAACGTATCTACCTCAAAAGGCTCGAGTACCCGTCCGTCTGAAGTATGCACCACGGCATTGAGTTCGGGAGGAAAAATGACGCGATTCACACGATACCCCACGTTCAGAAAGCGCATCAGGTGCTGCTGCCCTATTCCTCCTAGTATGTGGACATTCGAGTCGGCGTAGAGCAAATGCTTGTTCTTACCATTGATGAGGTACAGATCCGGATCATAGGTCAGAAAGCCGCCAATCGCGGTGTAGTCGGCATTCCAGCGCGCGTCCATATCGCTGAATAAGTACTCATACTGCACATCGTATTCAGGGCCGTCCGTATAGACCCGATTGCTCGAATCGGCAGGATAGACGATCACCATGCCATACATACCGAGAGCTAAGTGCATTGTAGTAGTCACGTGACAGTGATACAAGAAGTTTCCCGCGTGCGTGGCTTTGAATCGGTAGGTGAACGATTCTCCCTGTTGGATGAAATCTGAGGTGTGAGGCACTCCGTCGTTGGCTTGGTCTACATCCAGTCCGTGCAGGTGGATCGTGTGACCCTCCATGGAAGGATTGAGCATCTCTAGGTGTACGCTATCCCCTTCTTTGGCGTAGACGGTCGGACCGGGAAGAATGACGAATGGATTGGGCTGAGTCCAACCATAGCCCCAAACAGGGAGCGTTACGATCGTATTGGAGTCCGTCACAAAGTCGCCTTGCCCATTCATCAATGAGACCATGGAATACTCCTTGGTCGGCTGGCTAAACGCAAGCAACGTGATCGAAAAGAACACCAGGGTCAATATGGATCGCGCCTTACTCATGAATATGCATGTGCATCATCATTCCACCCGGGTAGTTCCCTCCAATGGTGGTCGTTACCAGATTGTGGTTGTGCATCGGAAACATTCCAGGCTTATCCGGAACCAATTCTACGGTGATCGACTCACCCGGTGCCATGCCATAGGAGTCCTTCATCCAACCGATGTAGCGTTTGTGATAGGTGGCCTCGATGATCTTGACGTGGTATCCATGGAAATGCGGAAAGTGGTACATCATCCCCGCGTTGGTCATGTGAATTCGAATGGTATCACCAACACCTCCCATGATGAAGGCCAGAGAATCACGCATGGTATCGGGAAAGCCCTTTCCGTTGATGGTAAACGCCTCGGGGTGATACTCTCGGCGGTCATAGCTACCTCCCTCGCTGATCGGCACCACCCATTCCTGATTGTGCTCGGCAAAAACACCGTAATACTCCGGACCATTGAAATCACTCACCACGAGCATTCCTCCTAATCCAAGAGCCCTGTGATCGTTGATCGGATCCTCGTAAAGGAAGGTACCCTCTTGATCTAAGGTCACGGTCAATTCTCTTGTGGAGTCAGAAGGGATCAATGAAGTTTCACCATATTCCTGGACCTTGAACCCACACGTAAAATCTACTTTGTTGGTTACACGAAAGGTCACCTCCGTTCCAGGGGTAAAACGAAGGATGGCGTTGGACGAATCGAACTGATCGGTCCTGCTAAACGTGAAATAGGACATGGTATAGTTGCCGTTCTCCACACCACCCTCAACGATGTATAGATCGACCACCTCTTGACCAAAGAGCGGCAGAGACAGGAGTCCCAAGAAGAAAGTGAGCCATTTCACGGGTAACAAATGTACTAGCTACAACAATCTTTATGAGGCAAGGTTGAGGGAAAGCTTTACATTTGATGTAGGTACACATATTCTATGGACCGGCGACATTTCATTCAATCACTAGGAGCAGTAGCTTCCACCATCCCCCTCTTCGGTATGCAATTACGCGATCTCGAGAAACTAGCTCAAACCTTCTCCGCATCGGAGAAGATGCCCGTTATGTTCGTTGGACACGGAAGTCCGATGAATGCCATCGAAGACAATAATTTCAGTCAAGGCTGGAGGGTGGCGGCGAAAAATTTACAGCCGCAGGTCATTCTCTGTATTTCTGCGCATTGGGAATCCAGAGGAACGTTTCTCACCTACAATGAGAAGCCGAAGACCATTCATGACTTTGGTGGGTTTCCCCAAGCCCTTTTTGATGTCCAATACCCTGCTCCGGGTTCCAGAGCAACGGCAGACCTCATCAAAGAAGAGATCAGCGAACCTCAGATCCATTTAACAGAAGAATGGGGCTTGGATCACGGAACGTGGTCCGTATTGAGGCAAATGTTTCCTAATGCAGACATTCCAGTACTGCAGATGAGCCTAGACAAAGGTCTATCACCGCGGAAGATGTACGAATTGGGACAGCGACTTTCTTTCTTGCGCGAGCGAGGCGTGCTGATCCTGGGAAGCGGCAACATCGTACACAACTTAGGCATGATCAAGTGGGGTGACGATCCCGATCCTTATGATTGGGCGTTGTCTTTTGATGAAAAGGT
This sequence comes from Flavobacteriales bacterium, assembly GCA_038131955.1. Taxonomy (GTDB): domain Bacteria; phylum Bacteroidota; class Bacteroidia; order Flavobacteriales_G; family Salibacteraceae; genus SHAN690. The sequence goes on along the minus strand of JAYPQK010000012.1, from coordinate 157,348 downwards.
GAAAAAACTGATCGATCAGCGGGAACACGGGTCTTTGATCAACTTCAGGGACCTTGGAACAGACGCCAAACTCAGTATTCCAACACCCGAGCACTATTTACCTATGCTGTACATTCTTGGTTTACAAGAAAAGCAGGAAGAAGTCTATTATTTCAATGAAAGCATGGCCTTCGGTTCCGGAAGCATGCGTTCTTTTTTGATCACTTAGGGCCAGCGGGGTCTTCTCCTTGCATCTTCAAATTGAAATGCGGCGGCACATAATCCGAAGGGAGATATTCGGCAGGGATGGTCACCATATTGCCATCACGGGCAGCACGATAATGCGGCGAAAGGATCTCAATCCCAGCTTCGTTGAATCGATCCTGAATATTGGAGTGGATATTCGAATACCACACCGCACTCTTGGCGGGCTGGCGAGTGTAGCAATTCAGCTGGTAGCTCACATAGAAGTCATCCAAGCTGGTCTGCAGCACGAACGGCTTCGGATCTTTCTCAACGCCTTCGGCATCCAAAGCAGCATGAATCAAGGCCTCGTGCACCTTTTTCCAGGGTACATCATAGCCAATGGTCACAGTAGTATACAAGATGAGTCCTCTATCCTCTGCTGCCGTGGTGTAGTTGATCGTATGTCCATTCAATACCGCTGAATTCGGCACTGTGATCTCTTCATTCTTGATCGTACGGATTCGTGTCACCAACAGGGACTTCTCGATGACATCACCGGTCACTTCGCCGATACGCACGCGATCACCTTTTCGAAAGGGCCTCATGTAAGTGATAGCGATTCCAGCCACGGCATTAGCGATAGCCGAACCCGACCCGAAGGAAACGAGCAAACCTAAAAAGACCGAAACTCCTTGAAAGATCGGAGAGTTAGAACCGGGCAAGTAAGGAAAGATCATGATAAACCCGAAGGCCCACAGGACAAAACGAAGGATCTGGTAGGTCGGCAGTGCCCAATCTGGATAGAAACCAGGAAGGATGAGTTTTTTATCTCTGACCTCCACCGCTAGAAAATGCAAGAACTGCACTCCATAACGGATCACTACCAAGATCACACCTATGGTGAACAGATTAGGCAAGTAGCCAATAAAGGCCGTAAAGATTTTTCTCAATGGAGAAAAGATCAAGGAGAAAAGAGAACGCGCTATCCCCTCGGTACCCGGAAAGATGCTAAAGAGAACAGGTAATGAAATATAGACCGCCAGCACGATAAGGAGCCATTTTAACCCGCTCAGAGCAGTGGACAAAAGGGCCACAAGTCTTTCCTTGGATAAAAACTCGTAGTTGCGAATGCGAATGCTTCTGATGTAAGGACTTTCCGTTCGTATCAACCGCTGTCCTAAGAATCGAAATAATCGGTTCATATACCGCACCATAAATACCAGCACGAGAATGACGAGCAGGGCAAGCAACAGATTAATGAGGATTGACTTCATGTATTGCCATGCCTGTCGACTCACCAATCCCTGCTTGATCTGAGTCAAGTATAGTTCGGATGCTTCCTGCTGCCCCAAACCATGGGCTTCTGCATCCGCCGTGTAGATGCGCAATACTCTTTCACCTTTATAAAGAATCGCAGGAAGTGAATCGATCTTGCCTAACTTGAAGGGATCCGGCTGAAGCCCTTCGTCTTCCGCAAGAATAACAAGTCTTCTTTCAATGACAGCGGCCCGTTCTGCCACATCCAGATCTGCCGTGGAGGCGTGGATCTTGAATAATTCAACGCCTTCGTAATGCACCGGAACCCCATTATTCACGGGCAATTGGGCTAAGGAGGTGGTACCGTAAACCAGAACCAACATCAAGAATACAACCCAAGACCTAGCTGCCAGGAACTCTTTCATATTTGCATGAAAGGCACGTAAACACGGAGCAAGAACTACTTCCCGTCATTAAATATCCTCACTCATTCTACGGATGATCTCCATGATCCGTATGGCCAACAGAGTGAAGATCACGCCGAGCACGCCCACCTTCCAGAATCCTTCTACATGATGACCGCCTTCGGGAATGACCACAAGTATTCCTGCAACGACACTAGCTATGCCCGCGGTCATGTTTTGCACCGAAGAATTGAGACTCATGAAGCCACCCCGGTTCTGAGGTTTGATCACGGAGGTGACGATCGCTGTCGAAGGCACCATTCTACCCCCAGCCAAGACGAAGAATAGCCCTGTAACCGTCAAAGCAACCCAAAGCGGAACTTCAGGCAGGTTTGTCAGAGCAATGATCGGGATCAAAGAAAGAAAGGCCATGATCTTGAATACCCGATGTCGTCCCGTGCGGTCTGCCCATCTTCCGACCCTAGGATTGCTGATGATGGTAGCGATTCCACCGATGAAATATACAAGCGTGATCTCCTGTCGTTCGAAGCCTACATTCTCCACGAGATATGGCGTGATAAAGGGGATCACGGCAAAATGACCGAACATGAGCAACATGGTATAGGTCAAGGCCATCCATTGGTTCTTGTGTTGAGGGATACGCTTGATGAACTGCCACGAGTTGACCTTAGGACCGGGAGCATCCAAATGAGACCGAGTCGGTGGAAGGGTGAAATAAACCGCGATGGCATTCAACACACTCACGGCTCCCAAGGCGAGAAAAGGCCAGTTCCAACCATAGTTGAACGCAAAGTACAATCCGACCGGCAGTCCCAAGGCTGAAGCCAGCGAGAAAGCGCTCATGACGATTCCCAGTCCCCACGCCCTTCTTTCCGATGCGATAGCATCGCTCACAATGGCGATCACCGTGGAACTGATAACCCCGCCAAAGGCACCTGTCAAGATGCGTGCACTGATGAGCCCCGCGTAGCTATCCACCCATCCACACATGAGCGTACCCAAAGCAAAACCGATATAGGCGAAAAGGAAGTAGTGTTTCCTGTCAAAGCTATCGACAAAGAAGGCACTGATTAATCCCGTAACCCCAGCCGTCATGGTGTAGCTCGCCACGAGAAATGAGAACTGCTGAGAATTGATGCTCAACTCCTCCATCAGCATCTCCCCCAACGGCATGATGATCATGAAGTCCATGATGTGGGTGAACTGCGAGGCAGCCAGCAAGTATAGGATGATACGTTCGGACTTCATTCGGGTCGATAGATGTATCTACACTAAACGACCGCAAAGGTGTCGTTTTGTTCGGACTATTCGCCTTTAGAATCCCCTCCTTCGACGGGTATGTTCAATTCGCCCTCTGACTGGGCAACAATCGTAGACACAGAGGCATCTCCAGTTACGTTTACGACCGTGCGACACATATCCAGGATGCGATCCACTGGAAAGATCAAGGCGATCCAAGCAGGGTTTAGTCCGACGGATTCGAGCACGATGATCATGAGTACCAGTCCAGCGCTCGGCACTGCGGCGGCCCCGATCGAAGCCAGCGTTGCGGTGAGGACGATCGTCATTTGCTGAGCTAATGATAAATCAACCATGTGAAACTGCGCCAAGGACACGACAGCAACGGCCTGATAGAGACTCGTCCCATCCATATTTACGGTGGCACCGATGGGTAGGACAAAACTTGTAGTCCGTTTAGATACACCGATGTTATTCTCAACTGCATTTAAGGTTACTGGAAGGGTCGCGACTGAAGACGAGGTGCTGAATGCCGTCAATTGAGCCTTAGAAATACCGCGCATGAAGAAACCATAGCTGATCTTTTTGACCACCAAACTAGTCAAGCTCGGATAGAAAATGAAGATCATAAAGGCTAAGCCGAGGATCACCGCAATTGAGTACCAAAGCAAATAGGATAAGAGTTCGGCCAGCTTACCCGGATCATCTCCTGCGGCATTGACCACCGCTCCTGCCAACAGGCACAAAACGAAGAATGGCATAGCTTTCATCACCACATCTACCATCTTGATGAAGACCTCATTCACACCGTCTACGAAGTCGATGACGGGCTTCGACTTTTCTTTCGGCAGCATGACGAGCACCAAGCCGAAGAAGATGGCGAAGAAAATGACCTGCAGCATCTCCATATCGAAAAGTGCCTTGATGATGTTACTCGGCACCACATCCACCAATGGCTGTAAGGGGCGCGACTCCTTGGTCTGCTTGGCTTTGTTGAGTTTGTCGCTAACCCAGTCATTCGATGAGTAATCACTTTCTGATTCCCTACTCTTCACAAAATCCACCCTATCCTGATAAGCATCGCGACAGCTATAGCAAAGCGTATCCAATGTCTGCACTCCGCTCTCAGCACGCCATAGCTCATAGGAAATTCGGTTATCAATGAGTAGATCATCGGACACCTTTGTACCGGGCTGCAAGGCATTCACCGCGATCAATCCAATGGTCACCGCGATCATGGTCGTTCCCACATACAGTCCGAGTGTCTTCAAACCGATCTTACCCAACTTAGTGACATCACCTAAGGCCGTAACTCCGGAAATGATGCTGAATAATACCAGTGGTACGGCGATCAACTTGAGCACATTGATGAAGATCTTTCCAAAGGGATCGATGTAGTCGAGGGTAAAATCATTCCAGCCCATGTTCACGGAGAGCAAGGCGTAGAAGGTTCCCAAGATCAAGGCAATGATCACTTGCCAGTGCAGAGGCATTCGTTTCAGCATGACGCGAAGTAATGAAAATCGACCAAAGATGTGCCTGTCATTACTCGATTTGAGGTTCAGCACCACCGAAGGTCTTCGCCCCAGATCGACGCGCCAGTAGCACGGTAAAGAAGCAAAAGAAGACCACTCCCGCTTGCATATTGAAGGTGCTCTCGGTCATTGAGATGATGAAAAATATCGTGGTGAAGGCGGTGAGTAATGGATCGCGATTACGGATCGCCTGGACGATCATGACCAAAAACACACCTAGGATCAATACCAGGCCAGGAATGCCCAAGGTGATCCACGACTGAAGAAAAAGGTTATGGGCATTCAAGTGCTTCTCGGCTGCAGTCTGATACCCCTTCTCCTTGTAAACGGCATCTAAAACATCCTGCGCATCACCCGTTCCGTGACCATACCAAGGTTGAGATTTGATCACCTCAAAAGAGGAACTATAAACCAAGTGGCGAACTGCGGTACTCTCCTTCGATTTGGGATTGACTTCATCGCTCTGCGCAACCTTAAGCAAATTAGTTATCCGACTCTGTAGCAACGGAGCCGATTGAAAGATCACGCCCATGATGCTCATCAACCCTGCAAGTCCAAGGATGGGAATCCACTTCATTCGCATTTCCCGCACGAAGACTCCTGTCGTTCCCAAGGCGATCAGCGACCACATGATGAAGCCCGTTTTGGAACCTGTCAATACCAAGGCGACCGACAGCAGGACCATGATGCCCAAGTTGGACAAGGTCTTAACTCCGCTCTTCTTGACCACCGGCCATTCAAGATAGACCAAAATGAGCATGGCGAAAATGAGATAAAGGGCAAAGTAGCTTGGGTGTACCGTAACCGAAAAGCGCGTGGTGATGAAGTGATAGTACTTCTCCCCTAGCCAAAACACCTTGTAGGAACTCTGCGCCAGACACACCAGGGAAGCCGCAATGGTGCCATACAAGAACATCCTCAACGTGCGATTGAAGTTGGTGGTATTCACGAAACGAAAGCCAACAAAGGCCAATGGAAACGCCATTAAGCTGAGTTTGACCTCAATTGAAAACCATCCTCTGGCCTGATTCTCCGTATTCAAGATTCCGAGCAAGTGGAGTCCAAAGAAGATCAGCAACAAGATCGAAACCTCGCTCATCTCAGCGCGACTATAGCCCTTCACGATGGCAAAGACACTCAGCGCGCCAAAGAGAACGATGCAGATGGGTACGAGCTTGGGAAAAAGAGGAATCAAGAAAGCGATCGCATAGAGCAGGTAGTTCTGATACAAAAAGACCCTATGTCGATCGAAGTGACTCACGTGATGTTTTCTAAGACGTCGGCGATCGCCACCGCTGCCTTTCCTCCACCGTACAGTTCAGTCGAGAAGTCCATTTCAGCATTCTTCATGGTGGCGTAAGCCTCAAGAATACGAGCTGGGTCAGCACCAACGGTGACATTGTAGCCGTGCGACACCAATTCCACCCACTCGGTCTCGTCGCGCATCGTGATGCATGGATTTTCAAAGAAATACGCTTCTTTCTGCAGTCCACCGCTATCGGTCATCACCATGGAGGCAGCTTTCAGCAGCTCTACCATGTCAAAATATCCTACTGGATCAATGATCAAGAACTCCGGCTTAAGATCGCTGTTTTCAAGCAGTTTCTTGGTCCTTGGATGAAGTGGACACACAACCTTCCGGTCCTGATTCACCTCGTTCAACGCTCGAATGATCCCACGCATTCGATCGGGATCGTCGGTATTCTCTGCACGATGGATCGTAGCCAGCACAAAGCCTTTATCTAGACCATGCTTCTCCATTACCTCACTTCTATCGGCTGAAAACTGTGCGTAGTACATCGCCGCATCTTGCATCACATCACCCGACTGGTGGATCTGACACTGAAAATGATCAAAACCTTCACGCTGTAAGTTCTCCACTGCGGTCGACGTCGGACAGAACAAATGGTCGCTGATTCGATCCGTCAGGATACGATTCACTTCCTCCGGCATGCGCATATTGAAGCTCCTCAACCCTGCTTCTACGTGTCCAACGGGAACGTGCAACTTCTTGGCAGCTAAGGCACCCGCGATGGTGCTGTTGGTGTCTCCATAGACCAGGAGCAGATTGGGCGACTCTTGTTTGATCAGCGTTTCGATTCCCTCGAGCATGCGTCCAGTCATGGTGCCATGACCTAGGGAGTGAACATTCAAATTGTGCTTTGGCTTGGGAATATTCATCTCCTCAAAAAAGACATCACTCATATTCGCGTCGAAGTGTTGACCGGTATGCACGATCACCTCTTCGATCCCACTGCGGTTGTTCAATTCCCGACTCAGCGCAGCAGCTTTGATGAATTGAGGTCTAGCTCCAACTATGGTCAATACTTTCATCCTTCTTCAGCAGTCTTTTAGTTTCCTTTTAGCTTCAGCATCACGCCTATCGTCATTCTAAGGATCTTCAGATCCAAGAAGAACGAACGATTCTTGATGTAGTACAAATCATACTGCAACTTCGTCAATGAGTCGAGCTGATTTGCCCCGTACTTATAATTGACCTGTGCCCAGCCTGTGATCCCAGGCTCTACCACGTGTCGTGTGGGGTAAAACTTAATGGTTCGTACGAGCTGTCGTATGAATTCAGGACGCTCGGGACGTGGTCCGATCAGGTTCATATCCCCCTTTAAGATGTTCCAAAACTGTGGAAGTTCATCGATCCGCGCGCGTCGCATGATCTTTCCTGGAAAAGTGATCCTTGGGTCGTCTTTCTCAGCAAATACAGCCCCTGTTTCCTTCTCAGCATCCACTACCATCGTTCGAAACTTAATGATCGTGAATGGCTCGTCATCCCTTCCTACCCTCTCTTGGGTGAAGAAGAGTGGTCCTCGACTAAAGATCAAGTTGCCCAACCAAACAAGTGGGATGAGTAAGAGCGTAACAAACATCCCCACGAGACCGAATCCAATATTGAGGATTCGATTGAGCAATAGATAAAGGCTGTTCTTATGTGGAGAGAAGAAATCGTAGGTCAATAAGTACTCCCCTTCTTCGTTCTTCTTTACCAACAGTCGACCCGTCAGCGTTTCATAAACCATATTGACCGGAACTGCCTGAACGCCCAAATTCTGACAATTCACTAGCGCTCCGTAAAGCGTCCCCTTCAGGTCTCGTGCAGTTTGCACGGCCAAGATGATCTCATCGATCTTCAATCTCCGCGCGTAGGTGAATAGTTCCTCTGAGTTTCCGGCAACCTTGACGCCCTCGATGACCTTCTTATATTTCTCAGGATCATCGTCGATGAAAGCCAAGACTTGATAACCGGTCTGATGGTAGACATTCTTAGAGTGAATGACCTTGACGATCTCCTTTCCAGACCAGCCCGCTCCTACTACCAAGACGCGTTTCTGAAGGATCTCCTGCTGAAAAATGTAGGAGAATAGCCGATGCCATAGGCTCAACAGGAAGATGAGCTGCCCGATAAACAAGTAAACCGGCATACGGGTCTTAGGAAAGACCGGACTCAAGAAAGGGAACGCGAGGTACGTGATACCCGTGAGAAAAGCCACCATGGCCGTACGTCGCAGCAACACGCCGGGTTTCGACGCGTGCAGCACATTGTATAGATTGAAAACCTGGGCGTAGAACAACCAGATCACCAGGATGAGGATGATCCAACTTGGATTCTCCACCAGCGTCTTACTCGGCCAAATGTCGTAGACATAGAAGTACTTGATGTACACGAATAGCGAGATCACGATGAGGAACAGGTCGCCTGCCATCATCATGTACTTCCTGACAATAAATTGGATATCGTTGCTCCGTACGGTACTCAAGGCCTTAGTAGGTGAAGTGGTGCTCAAAATTAGACTTTTCACCTGCCTCTGAGGTGTCGAACCTAAAAGATGATCAACACGGTTGTTAACGTTCAACTAAGTTTTAGTTCACGCTGCGGAGCCATGTGAAGCAAATCACCAACTTTGCCGGATCAGCCGAAATTGTTGAACAGCGCATGCCGCAGTCATCCCAACTTCCCGCCATTCGAATTGTGAGCCAGGTCTTTTACCCGAGCAATCAGGCCATGGCTATTCGGATTCGCCATTTGGCTGACGCCCTGATCAAGGCGGGGTACGAGACCTCGGTCTTAACCTCACGCCTACCCGGAGATACGGGCCGTTATAAGGTAAAACGATTGGCTTCGCCGATCTCTACTCATCGAGATAGGGTGTACTTGCGCTTATTCAAAGAACTGCTGGCATCACTGGAGATCTTCATTCGCGTTCTATTCGGACCAAAACGTCTGTATCTTATCTCCAGTCCTCCATTTACTATGACCTCCGCTGCCGCCATGGCGTGTCGATGGAGAGGGTTAGACTACGTTTTTGACGTGCGAGATGAGTATCCGGATGTCTATTTCTCAGAGGGTCTCGCAAGCGAACAGTCTACCATAGGACGAATGCTCAGGAGGATCGAACGAGCCAACTATAGGGGCGCGATGATGGTGTCTACCGTAACAGATCGCATCGTTGATAAGATCAAGGAACGCATCCCCGAGAACCAGGACAAGGTCACCCTTGTGCGCAATGGCTTTGCGCCTTCCATTCCGTGGGTTTCAGACGTAAGAAAAGACCCTGTTACCCTACTCTTCCATGGCAACATGGGGAAATTTCAGGCTCCTGAGGTTTTGATCCAAGTAGCTGAAAAATGCCAAGCAATGCAGCTCAAGGTTCAATTCGAGGTCTACGGCTGGGGAGCCCAGATCGATACGATCAAATCGGCAGCTGAACGGCTGAACAACCTTTACTATCAAGGCGAGATCGACCATAGCGACGTTCCTGCGATCATCTCAAAAACAACGATCGGCATCTCCTTTCAAGGCAACAGCGAGATCAGTCAGAACTCGTTCCCCAGCAAGGTGATGGAATTCATTGGCAGCGGTATTCCGACACTCGTAACCCCCATCAGCGAAGGAGGTCGGTTTGTGGAGCAACACAACATCGGAAAGCAGTTCGACCCTTCGGATATCGATGGCATCGTTCAGGCCATTCAGGCATTCATTCAAGGCGATTCGATTGAAAGTATGCGGGAGAAGATGCTTCCTCTTCGAGAGTCTCTTTCCAGGTCGTCCATTTCAGACGAGTTTGTTCGCGCCTTAAGTGACCAACTTCAATCCAGTTCGCGATCATGAAGGTCTGCCACATCACAACGGTTCATCGGTGGAATGACATTAGGATCTTCCAAAAGCAGTGCGTTTCCCTTGCCAAGGCCGGACATGAGACGCATCTGATCGCGCCACTGGCTCCGGAAGGACAAGAGCAAGGGGTGCACATGCATGGTCTGCGTGCATCCAAGGGGCGATTGGATAGAGGCTTGCGACTCACCCGCGAAGCGTTTGAGTTAGCCAAAGCGTTGGATGCCGACCTCTACCAGATCCACGATCCGGAACTCCTACCTACCGCAAGCAATCTGAAAAAGTTGGGAAAGATCGTGATCTACGATGCACATGAGAACGTGCCCGCTTCGATACGTGACAAGGACTGGATCCCATTCGCTTGGTTTCGGAGATGGGTGGCCTACTTCTTCGAGTCCTATGAACAAAAGGTCGCTTCTCGACTCGATGGTGTCATCTCCGTAGCGGAACCTTTGGTGGAACGCTTCTCGCATTCCAGAAGACTGGTTTTACGAAACCTTCCGATGCTAGATCGCTTCGAAGGGAATCCGCTTCCCGCCGAACTGACCTCGGCTGAGTCGGGCATAGTGTACGCCGGAGGACTATCGAGGATCCGCAACATCCACGTGATGATCCAGACAATGAACGAACTCGATGGAACAGAGCTGCTACACCTTTTCGGTCCTTGGGAATCAGAAGCCTATCGAGAAGAATGTATGGCTCTTCCAGGATGGAAGTATTGTCGTTATTGGGGCTTCCTTGACAATGAGGTGGTCTATTCGTTCATGAAAAGCAAGGGAAAACTGGGTTTGATCCTCTTTGATCCGAACATCGAGAACCACAAGATCGCCTTACCCAACAAAGCCTTTGAATACATGGCGGCTGGGCTCCCAATCATCATGTCAGACATTCCCTACTGGCGTGAGAATTTCGTGGAGAATGCTCGGTTCGTAGACCCGAATACACCAAAGGAAGTGAGTGATGCAATCGTTTCGGTTCTGAACGATGAATCGCTCCGCCAAACGTTGATCGGCCAAGGAAAAGAAAAAGTGAAGACCCTGAATTGGAATGCGGATTCTCAAAAGCTGTTGGAATTCTATGGTTCCTTGACTAGCTAGCCAAGTACTTCTCGATGACCTCGTTGGTCTCACCAAAGGCCTTTTGGACGCCTTTCTCTATCCACAAACACTTCGTGCAATAGTTGCGGATAGATTCCATGCTATGGCTCACTAAGATTACCGTACGACCATCGCTGATGAGTTCCTTGATCTTTTCGGTACTCTTCTTTCGGAACTTAAAGTCACCCACCCCGAGGATCTCGTCGATGAGCATCACTTCTCTCTTCAAGTGCACGGCGATGGCAAAACCCAAGCGTGCCTTCATTCCCGAAGAATAGTTCTTCACCGGCTCGTAGATGAATCGTCCTAGCTCGCTGAACTCGATAATCTGCTCAATCACATCGTCGATCTCCTTTTGAGTAAATCCGAGAATGGTCGCGTTGAGATAGATGTTTTCAATTCCATTGAGATCGTCCTTAAAACCCGTACCCAATGAAAGCAAGGCCGAGGCGCGTCCTTCCACATGAATGCTGCCTTCGTCAGGAACGAATATTCCCCCGATGACCCGCAGTAGGGTCGACTTCCCTGACCCATTCGATCCGATTACACCAAGGACTTCGCCGTTGTTCAAGGTGAAATTCAGTTTACGCAGCGCCCAAAAATGATCTCGTTGCTCTGTCTCCTTCTGCTTAGAAATGAGAGATAGCAAAACGGTCTTGACCCTCGTCGCCTTGAAGCGAGAGAGCTTGAACTTGATCCCAAGGTCTTTTACTTCGATCGCTACCATATCAGAGGTCTTTTGACAGATTAGGACGTGAACGATAGAGATGTACGGCGATCAACCATGCCGCTGCACTCAGTAGTACGAAGATGCCCATGAACTTCGAGGGGTGATGACCGAAGATCATCACCTGCTTGAACGCATCGATAATGGGCGCCAGCGGGCTGAGGATCATATACAATGTTTGATAGTCGCCCGGAAGCTGGTCAATATTGTAGAGTACAGGGGAAAGATAGAGCAAGATGCGAACACCAAACGTGAGGATATTCAAGAGATCTCTGAAGTAGATTCCCACCACAGACACGATCAAACTCATCGCGATGATGAATTGAAACTCGATCAGCAAAAGCACCGGAAGCCAAAGCCAGTATAGCGTAGGCTGAATATCGAAGAAGAAGGTAAGGATGAAGAGAATACCGAACCCAACCAACATATCGACACCATTGATTAGGACCTTGCTGATCGGTAGGACAGAAAACGGAAACCGCACCGTTTGCAGCAGTTTTCCATTGGACACTAACGCCCTAGAAGCCTGCACGATAGAAGTAGAAAACCAGCGATACGCGATCAGGCCTGTAAGCAATTCAACCGCATATGTGGGTCCTCCTCGCTGGAAGATGAACTTCACCAGGAGCAAGTAGATCAGCATCAACATCAGAGGATCGATGAGCGCCCAAAGCACACCCAGCATCCGACTCTTGTACTTGATCTTCAGTTCACCACGAACCAAGTATTTCAAGATCGACCGAAAGGAGGATATGTATTGTGATCTGTTCATCCCAGTGCAGCGTAGATTTCCACCAACTTCTGTTCTTCGACAGCCCATCGATACCGTTCTGAAGCAGCGTGAGTCTGGTCGGCAAATTTCTTTCTTTTTTCCGGTTGATCCTTCATGGAACGAATAGCAGATGCAATACTCTCAATATCCTCCGGATCAAAGGTGAAGCCGATCTGGCTGTCATTAACCACTTTCTCCATCTCCGGGAAGTTGCTGGAAATCACAGGAAGCCTCGCTTGGACGTATTCAAAGAGCTTGTTCGGCGAGCAGAAATAGTAGCTCAAACAAATGTTCATGATCGGAGCAATTCCACAGTCTGCGGAAGCCAAATAGGATGCTACCTCAAAGTGCTGAACCGGCCCGAAGAACGAAACCTTGTGCTCCAAGCCTAGCTTCCTGATATGCTGGCGAAGGCTGTTCAAATAAGCATCAGTACCATAGCCCAGCATCACGAAGTGCATACCCTCCACTCTACCAACCGCCTCGATCACATTCTCGAGTCCACGATTAAAGGTGATACCACCTGAATAAATCAGCAAGAAGGTATCGTCAGCGATATTCAATTCCTTGCGAAGCGAAATATTCGGATCTACAGTGAGATCGGTCCGTTGGTGGGGAGCATTGATGATGACCGCCGGCGTCTCACTCGAGTATTCCTCGGCCATCCAATCGGCAATACAATGACCTACGGTGATTACACGATCCGCCACGCGCATACCCTGCCTTTCGATCCGCCTCAAGACCCATTGCTTCAACCTACTTGCAGGTCGCATTCGGTTCTTATGAAGATAAAGCTCGTGAGAATCGTAAACCAACTTCGCGCCTTGTTCCTTCTTCAGATCGATACCGATCTTCAGCGTATTCAGGTCGTGGCAGTGATAGATATCAGCGGGAAACTTATTTGAATATCTCTTCGCCCTTTTGAAAAAGTCCCAATAAACGAAATAGCGATGCACGGGTCCCAACATCCAGCGCAGCGGGCGTTGGATAAGGAATCGAGATACCTTTTGTACGGTTCGTTTAACGAGGAATATCGAACGCTTGATCAATAAACGAAGCAAGCGGTATCCCAAATACGTCAATCGGACTGCGACAAATCCAATAGAGAAGACCATCAACTGAAAAAAGAGCCACGGTTTCTTCAGCAATAGTGAAAGAAACTTCGAGTTGAGGTCTTCCTTTGCCTTCTTGAGGTCTGATGTGTCCAAATCAAGATTAGCGATCGCTCGGTAGCGCAAACGATGAGCTATGATATTCACCTTCCGGACAACCTTTGGAGCAGTAGCCCTACCCGACTTCCGTGAGCGCTTCTTCCTTACCAACCACGACGGCCTGAAATACAGTGGGTTCCCAAACCATCGAATGAGTCTTAGGTGGATCGGATTGAGCTTCAATCGATGAATACTCACTCCATCACGTACTTCCTGAGGCTCGGTCTTGGCGTCAAGAAAAGCTACTACCTCGACTTCATAACCCGCCCTAACCAGAGATGCTGACTCTTTCAACACCCGCGCATCATTCGCGCAGTTGTTGAAAACGAACATCCTTACTTTCTGGTGGGTCATATCAAGAACTTGGGTCGGAGAATGCGGTTATTCAGAATGATCTAACCCATCATCTGCCGCTGCTTGCGGTGGATGCGCTCGATGATCTCTACTACCTTCATTCCCTCCAGTGCGTTGGTCGATATCTGTGACTTTCCGGTCAATACATCGATGACGTTCTCGATCACATAATGGTGGTTCGCCGCACTTCCCTTGTAATCACCGTAATCGTTTGGTGGATTGGGTGGAGGTAAAGTAGGCATCTCATAGTCTTCTACGTGGCAGTATTCAACCTGATCCATGTATTGACCGCTCACCTTCACCGTACCCTTCTCCCCGATCACTACGATGCTGCTTTCAAAATTCTGTCCGTAGATCGCCGTGCTGTAGTTGATCGAACCGAAACCACCGTTGACAAACTCGAATTGAACCAATCCTGAATCATCAAACTCGGTGCTGTCCTTGTGGTTGAAGTTGGTGCTCATGGCAACGATGTTCTGGATGTCGCCAAACAACCAATACATGATATCAATGAAGTGGCTGAACTGGGTGAACAACACTCCGCCATCCAAGTTCTTAGTACCCTTCCAGCCTCCGGCTTTGTAGTAGCGTGCATCGCGATTCCAATAGCAGCTCAACTGAACCATGTTGATGGCTCCCAAACGATTCTCTTCGATCAACGACTTCAGCCACTGCGATGAAGGAGAATATCGATTCTGCTTCACGCAAAATACGTGACGTGAAACTTGAAGTGACTTGAAGATCACATCCTCACACTCCTGGCGATTGAGACCCATTGGTTTTTCGATCACAACGTGAGACTTGCTCTCTAGTGCCTTGATCGATTGAGAGGCGTGATAGCCGTTTGGCGTACAGATGTTGACCACATCCACGTGCGTATCAGAATTCAAGAAGTCCTCTACTGATTCAAAGACCTCGATGTCAGGAAACATCTGCTTCGCTGCCTCTCTCTTCTCTGCATCAATATCTACGACCACTTTGAGCTTACTTTGCTCATTGCCGTCCACCATGATGGCGTGCTTCTTTCCAATGTGTCCGAATCCAACGACTCCAAACGAGATCTCCGTCATAATTCCAAAAATTGGCTGCGAAGATAACCCTTTCCCTTGGCAACGCACGGAGAACACGAGGAGGATTCAACAGGATTTTCCACGAGAAACCCGTTCCTTTGATCCTGTGAAAGAACTCCCGGGTCATCCACGCATATTGCTCTTCGACGGCGTGTGCAATCTGTGCAATGGAATCGTGCATTTTGTCATTAGACATGACCCGGACGGAAAGGTCTCCTTCGCCTCGCTTCAATCGGACTACGGCCAAGAAACGCTCAAACATTTGGGACTCTCGACGGATGAACTGCACAGCTTCATCTACTTCCGAGATGGGCAGCACCATCAGCGTTCGACCGGTTTTCTCTACCTGGCTAGGGATCTCGGTGGGTGGTGGAGACTATGGGAAGCATCATGGATTTTCCCGCGTTTCATTCGCGACTTCGTTTACGGCCTAGTAGCGAAAAGCAGGTACAGCATTTTTGGAAAAAGGGAGCAGTGTTATGTGCCGACACCCGAGCTAACCCAGCGCTTTGTCGCTGGGTCACTTTCCACCTAGGAATGCCCAATACCATTCGATGGCTTCCTCAAGTCCTTTCTTGAGATCATATTCCGGACGGTAACCGAGCACCGTATTGGCTTTTACGGCTGAAGCCAGACTGTGACGCACGTCCCCTACTCGCTCCGGACCGTATTTGACCTCGACGTCCGCGATCTTCGAATCAAAGTCGCTCAGGAGATCCTGAAGGATCGAGAACAGTTCATTCAAGTTCATGCTCTCGCCATAGGCGACATTGTACACGTCATTCACCGCTACGGGATTCGTAGATATCGCTGCGATGTGGTTGGCGTGTACCACATTCTTCACATAGGTAAAATCCCTAGACTGCGTGCCATCACCATGCACCGTGGGTGATTCGTGGCGGATCAAATGACGAATGAATTTAGGAATCGCAGCAGCGTAAGGTCCATCCGGATCCTGATTCTTACCGAAGACATTGAAATATCGAAGACCAATGGTCTCCATACCATACAGCTCACCGAAGACCCGCGCGTAGTTCTCGTTTACGCTCTTAGTCACCGCATATGGCGATAAAGGCCTTCCCGTCTTCCCTTCCACCTTCGGCAGACGCTGATCATCGCCGTACACCGAACTGGAGGTGGCGTAGATAAAACGCTTCACCTTAGCGTCTCGAGCGGCAACCAGCATATTGAGAAAGCCACCCACATTGACCTCATTGGTTAGGATGGGATCGTCGATGGACCTGGGGACGGAACCTAAGGCCGCTTGGTGAAGAACATAGTCTACTCCATCGGCCGCTTTCTTGCAGGCATCTAGGTCACGTATGTCGCCTTCAATAAAGTTGAAGCGCTTATCATCCAGGAAGGACTCAATATTCGAACGATGACCCGTAGCAAGACTGTCCAGCCCCACCACCTCGTTGTCATGCAGCAAGAGGTCCTCCACTAGATTAGATCCGATGAAACCCGCAGCTCCTGTCACCAGTACGCGTGCTCCTCTTATGTGTCGTTCGATCACCATGCAAACTCCGGGTTATTCTGTAACTCCAAGGTTACGCAAAGGTCAACCTTTAGCGTGCGATCGACGTAGCACGCATTTCACGGATGACGGTCACCTTCACCTGTCCCGGATAGGTCATTTCATCTTGGATCTTCTCTGAGATCTGGTACGCCAATGTGCTTGCTTCCTCGTCCTTCACCTTATCGGAAGAAACGATGACACGCAGTTCACGTCCCGCTTGGATCGCATACGACTTCTCGACTCCAGGATATTCCAATGGAATACGCTCGAGGTCTTGGATACGCTGGATGTACGACTCCATGATCTCGCGTCGAGCACCGGGACGTGCACCGCTTACGGCATCACAAACCTGAACGATCGGAGAGATCAGGGTCGTCATCTCGATCTCGTCGTGGTGAGCTCCGATAGCATTGCATACATCAGGCTTCTCGTTGTACTTCTCAGCGAGCTTCATACCCAAGATCGCGTGTGGCAATTCGCTTTCCTCATCCGACACCTTTCCGATATCGTGGAGAAGACCGGCTCGCTTGGTTACTTTGGCGTTCAAACCAAGTTCAGCCGCCATGGTCGCACAGAGATTAGCTACTTCACGACTGTGCTGAAGCAAGTTCTGACCATAAGATGAACGGAACTTCATTCGTCCTACCATTCGGATCAACTCCGGATGCAGGCCGTGGATGTTCAGATCGATACACGTGCGCTTTCCTGTTTCGATGATCTCTTCTTCCAATCGCTTCTTGGTCTTGGCCACTACCTCTTCGATGCGTGCAGGGTGGATACGACCGTCGGTGACCAACTGGTGGAGCGACAAACGTGCGATCTCACGTCGTACAGAGTCGAAACATGACAGGATGATCGCTTCCGGCGTATCGTCTACGATGATCTCTACGCCTGTCGCTGCTTCCAGCGCACGGATGTTTCGGCCTTCACGACCGATGATGCGACCCTTGATCTCGTCGCTTTCGATGTTGAATACAGAAACTGAATTCTCGATCGCTTGCTCCGTGGCCACGCGCTGGATCGTTTCGACCACGATCTTCTTGGCATCCTTGTTCGCATTGATCTTTGCCTCATCGACGATCTCTTTCATCAAGCCCATCGCTTCGGTCTTCGCCTCGCTGATCAATACTTCTTTCAACTGCTCCTTCGCTTCATCGGCGCTAAGCCCCGAGAGGCTTTCGAGTTGCTTCACCTGATTGGCGTGCAGGCTGTTTAGATCTTGCTGCTTCTTCTCAACCACCTCCAATTGACGCTCTAGGTTTTCGCGGATCGAATCGAGCTTCTGCTCTTTTTTCCTGGCATCAGAGAGACGCTGGTTAAGGGTGTTCTCTTTCTGTCTCGCACGGTTCTCCGTTTCTGAGATCTTTCTATTCTTCTCTTGGATCACCTTCTCGTGCTCTTCCTTCAACTGGAGAAACTTCTCCTTGGCTTGCATCAACTTTTCTTTCTTGATGATCTCGGCGTCTTTTTGCGCCTCATCGAGGATGGACTTGCGCTTTGACTGCAAAGCAGAACGCTGGATAGCCCACATGGCTCCGGCTCCTACCAACAACGCAACAACTCCAATAACAATGGTCATGATATCCATTTCTGTTTGGTTAAATGATTTAAAAAAAAGCCCGCACGAACCGGAGTTATGTAACCTCCAAAAAAGCAAAAGATCGGGGTTCACCGTTGCAACGCAAACGTCCAGCGTCTCCACCGAAGTGAAAATCTCCACGACTAGGTCGGGATCAACAGGCCTGTTTATGTCCCACGCTTAGATTCACCCCAGCGTTATAGATGTTCAGGTTACAAAACACGTTGTTCGTACGGGCTAAACTTGTAAAGAACGTTCGCTAAGATGCGAGCGCTGCGTCAATCCTGTCTATGAGTGCCTGAATGTTTTCTTGCGCTTTGTCATGGATCACTTCCTCCTTGCCGTGACCCTTTTCCAGCGTTAGTTCAAGCGCCAACATCGCTAGAAGATCCAGCTTGTCCTTCACCGCGAAATTCGACTCTAATACCTTGAGTCGCTCGTTTATGTAGGTCGCCGCTTTCCGTACCTCCTCCTCCTCGTCCATCTGGACCGTCAAAGGATATA
The DNA here is from genome assembly GCA_038131955.1 of Flavobacteriales bacterium. Taxonomy (GTDB): domain Bacteria; phylum Bacteroidota; class Bacteroidia; order Flavobacteriales_G; family Salibacteraceae; genus SHAN690. The sequence goes on along the minus strand of JAYPQK010000012.1, from coordinate 138,766 downwards.
CGCGATTAGCGATGTTAACTTTTATGTGTAGTTCACTCATTCGATCAGTCATTCAACAGCGCAATGCACTTGTCGATTTCCCGTACTAATTGGCTGATCTTGCGCTTTGACTCGGTCACTTTCTCTTCGTCACCCTTGATCGCCGAAGCCACTTTCAGCACTTTGTTCTCTTCCTTTAATCGCTCGATCTCTGCGTTCAACTCTTCAAGCCTTCCCTGCATTTTCTCCTTCTCCGCTACCAAACTCAGAATGCGCTGTTGACCCTGTTCATAGGCGTCAATCAAGCCATTCGTTCTTTTTGCAAGGCTTTCAACAGAAGAGGTTAAATCTTTCAAATTCAGCGATTTAGTCGAGAACAACCGCTACACGTAGCAGCGACCCAAAGGTTGTAAAATTTATGGATTGATTGTTCAAAACCGATAAATTCTTTCCAATTCACGCCCTAGGACAAGCCCTACATTCGCAGGCATCCTATGAATCGATCGCTATCCAAAATACTATTCCTCCCAGGCTTTCTTCTGTGGCTATTTGCCGGCATGACATCTCACGCCCAAGAGATCACCATTGGAAATCCGTTGCCCGTTCAGCCTTCACTCTCAGGAAACTTCGGTGAATTGCGCCCAAACCACTTCCATGCGGGTGTCGATCTTAAAACGGCAGGACGCGAAGGCTTGGAGATCAAATCGGTCTTGGATGGACACGTATCTAGGATCAAAGTTTCTCCTTGGGGATATGGGAAGGTGCTCTACATCGATCACCCAAATGGACTCACCACCGTCTACGCCCACCTGCGTTCTTTCTCCCCCAAGATCGAGGCCTACTTAAAGCGCTACCAATACGCCCAGCAGACATGGGAGATCGATCTATATCCGGGAGCGGAGGAACTTCCTGTTACCAAAGACGAGATCGTTGCATTGTCTGGAAACACAGGCGGTTCTGCCGGACCCCATTTACACTTTGAGGTTAGAGAAACGGACACGGAGATTCCACGAAACCCGCTGCTCTATGGTTTTCCCATCACGGATCACAAGGCACCTGTGATGGAAGTGATAGCCGTCACTCCGATCGGGAACGGTTCTCGGGTAAATGGATCAGATCACCCGTTCAGAACAAGAACGTCGGGAGGTACGATTCGCGGAGCCCAACCTGTGCAGGTCCAAGGAGCTTTTGGCGTTGAAATGATGGGCTATGATTCGCAGGATGGTTCGTATAATCAGAATGGTGTCTTCGAAGTCCAGTTGCTTGTCGATGATAGCCTCGTTTCTCGGTTTGTAGCCGACAGCATACCCTTTCACCAGAGTCGTCAACTCAATGCTCTGATCGACTACACCTATTACTACAAGAACCGTCAGCGCTACCTGCGACTCTACCGCGTTCCAGGGAATAAGCTAGAGAATCTGAGCTACAAGAACGATGGCATCCTTCTCCTACCCTCTGGCACACATCAGATCGAGATGATCGCTCGAGACCTAGCAGGAAATGCAACCGCAGCGAAATTTGAAGTTTCTGTTTCAGAAGCGGAGACAGAAAACGAAGAGGATGAAGAGAACCTCATCGAATGGGACGTTCCCTATCTCTACGAAAGCGAGTCGGCCATGCTCTACCTGCCCGCACAAACGCTGTATGAATCCATCCCTGTAGATGTTGAAGAAGGTACGATCCAAGGTCGACCAAGCGTGAGAATACTCGATCCTTCCATTCCCGTTGAGCAGGTATTTGAGATCCGATTGAAGATCCCCGAGGGCGTGGATCGGAATGGGCTAATGATCGCACAGGTCAATGCCAGTGGTCGCGTGAGCCGAATGCTTTCCAGCACAGAGGATGGCGAGTGGATGCGCGCGGAAAGCAAGAGTTTGGGAACCTTCAGCTTGTCCTACGATCAAAATGCTCCTCGTATCCTACCGGGCAATTTCAGATCAGGAGTCTCCTACTCTTCCGGTGAACTCCGATTCGAAGTCAAAGATGCCCAAAGCGGCATCGACCGGCACAAAGCAACCATCGATGGAGAATGGTTGTTGATGGAATACGAACCCAAACAAGATTTGATGTTCATCCACGTTAAAGACATACCTCAACGATCAGAGGAACAACATTTGAAGCTTGAAATCACCGATCTCGCGGGAAATGTTGCCACCTTTGAAGGAACTTTGAAGCATCCATGAAGTACATCTTAACGGTATTGATTGTTCTCTTTGGCCTGAGTACGTCCTATGCTCAGGATGAAAGCTCGACCAAATTGCTGCAGCTCTCAGGAGTCGTGGTCTCTGGTGACAGCCTTACACCCGTGCCCTTCACCAGCGTGATGATCAAGGGCTCCGCCCGAGGAACCATTTGTGATTATTACGGCTTCTTTTCACTCGTGGTCCGAGAAACTGATACGATCATGTTCTCGAGTGTGGGATACAAGGCGGCTGACTTCATTGTTCCGGACACGCTGTCAAGCACAAGATACTCTGTGATCCAAATGATGCAGAAAGACACCATCACACTGCCTCAGGCCAATGTTTATCCCTGGCCGAGTAAGGAACAATTCGAACAGGCCTTTCTCTCACTCAACGCACCAACCGACGATTACGACCGCGCCTTCCAGAACATGACTCGCGAGGATGTACGACTCGCTGTACAGGGAGTTCCTTTGAGCGCACAGGGTAACTACAAGTACGTCGTACAACAGGAATATACCCGACTTTACAACCAAGGGCTGCTTCCACAGATCAGCTTATTGAATCCTTTGGCTTGGGCACAATTCATCGAGGCCTGGAAAAAAGGAGATTTCAAGAGCAAAAAATGAGCAGCGTCTGGTGCGGAGTTCCTGGTACATAATTCTCATCCTTCTCCTCCTTGGAGGGACGATTCACGCACAGGACGCCACCATTCGTGGTAACCTGATCGATCTTTCGGGAAAGAAGGTCGAAGGCGCGACCATTGGAGTTCCCGGCACCACGTACGGCACGAGCAGTGACCAGAACGGAAACTACTCCTTTGAACTTCCGGGAGGAAAGCGCTATCGGATCATCGTTCGACATATCTCCTACGAAGAATTCGTCACAGAATTGACCATAGGGGAAGGACAAGAGGTGGAACTCAGCCCGATCCTAGCGAGCAAATCACGCGATATCCGAACCTTCACCCTGACCGAAGAACGCAATCGTGAGCGTCCGCTGCGGAAGATTGAACCCGGAATGGCTCGCTTCAACCCATCGATCACAAGTAGCGTCGAGTCTCTCCTGCCCTCCCAAGGTTTGGGCGTAAGCATCAATAATGAATTGAGTTCACAATACTCCGTACGCGGAGGAAACTTCGATGAGAACCTCGTCTATGTGAACGGTATCCAAGTTTATCGTCCATTTCTCATCCGAAGCGGTCAACAGGAAGGTCTAAGCTTCATCAACAGCGACCTCGTTTCCAACATCACCTTCTCATCCGGAGGCTTCGAAGCCGTCTATGGTGATAAGCTTTCTAGTGTACTGGACATCACTTATAAGAAGCCTGAAAAGTTTGGAGGATCAGTTTCGGCTAGCCTCCTCGGATTCAATGCTCACTTGGAAAACGCCAGCGACAATCGACGCTTCACGCAGATCCATGGCATCCGCTATTTCTCGAATCAGTATCTACTCGGAAGCCTAGATACCGACGGGGATTATCGTCCGCGATTCATCGACTATCAGACCTACTTGACCTATGCCTTCTCTACCGATTGGGAGATCTCTTTACTAGGTAACTTCTCGCAGAATCGATACCAGTTCGCTCCTGAGAACCGCGAAGCATCATTTGGTACGGTGAGCTCGGCGGTAGGATTGAACGTCTTCTTTGACGGACAAGAGATCGATGAGTACCAAACGGCCTTTGGTGCGCTCACGTTGAATTGGACCCCGCGCTATGATCTCAACATGCGCTTTATCACCTCAGCGTTCCAAACCACGGAGCAGGAGACCTTTGACATTGAAGGGTACTATCGCCTCTCTGAATTGGAGACCGACCTGAGCAAGGAGAGCTTTGGAGACGAAGCCTTTACCATTGGCACGGGTTCTTTCCTAGACCACGCCAGGAACTATCTAGATGCAATCGTGTTCAGCACCGAGATTCAAGGTGACTACACCCATAAACCAGGCAAGCTCCACTGGGGGTTGAAGTATCGCCGTGACGATATTTCAGACCGATTGAACGAATGGAGCTTGGTAGATTCGGTCGGCTTCTCGGTGCCCTATACCGGTCAGGATGTGAATCTGTTTGAAACGATCAAGTCAGACAATCGCATTGCGACGAATCGTGTCATGGGCTATTTGCAGCACGACTGGAACTTCGATCTCGATAGTCACCGATTGTTCTTGAGCACCGGTGCACGTTTCCACTACTGGGACTTCAATAACCAAACAACGGTCAGCCCAAGGATACTCTTCTCTATCAAGCCGAACTGGGAGAAGGATTGGCAATTCAGAGCCAGCTGGGGCTTCTATCATCAACCGGCCTTCTATCGCGAGATGCGTGACCTATTCGGTGCCATCAATCCAGCCATCCGAGCTCAGCGTTCTATTCACTACGTAGTCGGCGCAGATTACAACTTCGAAATGATGGAGCGGCCGTTCAAGTTTGTAGGAGAAGCCTATTACAAGCAATTGGACGACATCATTCCGTATGAGCTGGACAACGTACGTATCCGGTACTATGCCAAGAACAATGCCACGGGATATGCCACAGGATTGGACCTAAAGCTCAATGGAGAATTGGTAAAGGGGGTTGAGTCATGGCTGAGCATGTCGGTCATGAAGACAGAAGAAGACCTGCTCGACGATGAGTACATTCTTTACACCGTGCAGTTTCCCGATACGATCATCCAAAGTGAGAAGTCCTTCGGCCGCGCGATCGATAGTTCAATGGTCTATCCGGGATTCATACCCCGTCCAACGGATCAGCGTGTGAATTTTGCTATGACCTTTCAGGACTATGTGCCGGGGCTCGAACAGATTAAAGCTCACCTGAGCCTTCTTTACGGCACAGGTTTACCAACCGGCCCTCCGAGTTATACGCGATGGAAGGACGTGTTTCGTATGCCACCGTACCGTCGTGTTGACATCGGCTTTTCTGCCCGACTCAAAGGCGAAGGAATCGAGTCTAAGGTGGTCTTCCTCAACCATTTACAATCGGCCTGGGTTACCTTAGAAGTCTTCAATTTGTTAGCGGTTAACAACACAATTTCCTTTCTTTGGTTGAAAGATGCCCGAAACGTGGAATATGGTGTTCCCAACTACCTGACTGCGCGGAGGGTGAATATTAAATTCATAGCACGATTCTGATATGCGCTATTCATTCGTTCTACTCGCTTCCCTACTGGTGCTCGGGGCCTGCCAAAAGGACCCTTTGAGCCTTCCGGTGGATGAAAGCACACTGACACTTGAACAGGAACTCGAATCGCATGCGGTGAGCAGAACACGCCTGGATGCTTTTGGGTTTGTCGGAAACCACCCCTCATTTCAGCGCATCACCAACCGACTCCCTATCCATCTCTACCTCGCTGTACCCAACGGGGCTAGCAACTTGCGCTATTTTGAAACGGACTCGCTTCGATTCAGAGACAGTCTCAACCTCTTTCGTCAGCGCCGGATGGCGTTCGAACGAGTCGGCAATGGGCTGATGATCCGTGGAGCTAGAGAAGATATCCGAACGGATCGTTACGTCAGGGTAACATACACCGTGGGCGACAGCTTCTACGTTACTCCTCCCATGACCTTGCGAGCTGCAACATTAGAAACTGGAACCATTGATGGGATCCGCTCCGCTACCAATGCTCAGGATTTTTATCAGTTCAGCTGGGGAGGCGTACCCGGCACAGATCAGTATTTCTTGGTGCTTGAGGACGTGAGTGGTGATGCGATCATGGGATTGACCACCGAGCGATCCAGTTTTCAATTCTATGACCTTCGTAACGTAAGAGAGAACTTCTTCCCCCAGCTTCGTGATCCACAGTTGGTTGAGGGCGCTTCTTACACGCTTCACATTTACGCCTTGACCACACGCGGCTGGTTGATCGCACAGGGGCGCCACACCTTTACCTTCGAAAGATAAAGCATGACCACGGCGGATTCTGGATTTCAAGTGAAAGACTTGGGACGCATGAGTTATGTAGATGCGCTGAAGGTTCAAGAGGACCACTTCCAAGCTATGCTCGATGCAAAGCGAACCGGAGGCATCCTTCCGGATAGTACGTTATTGCTCGTTGAACATACACCGGTCTACACGCTAGGAAAGTCAGGCGATCTAAACAACCTGCGTCGCAAACCCGAGGACGTCGGAGCTGAATTCTACAAAACCACTCGCGGAGGTGATATCACCTACCACGGTCCCGGTCAGATCGTAGGCTATCCTATCTTCGACTTGGAGCGCTTTGACATGGGGGTAGCCAAGTACATATGGTCGATCGAAGAAGCGATCATTCAAACGATCGCCAAGCACGATATCTCAGGTGGGCGCATCAAGGAGGCCAGTGGCGTTTGGCTCGATACAGAAACGGATACAGCCCGCAAGATCTGTGCGATCGGCGTGAAAGCCAGTAGGTACGTTACTATGCACGGATTCGCCTTCAATGTGAATACAGACCTCTCCTACTTCGATCACATCATTCCATGCGGCATCGATGACAAGGGGGTCACCTCCCTAGAGAAGGAATTGGGTCGCAAGCAAGATTTCGAGGCCCTAAAGCAGGATGTCGTCGAGGCCTTTAAGACGCTCTTCCCTGCTACTACTTGAACAACTTGTTCAGGTTCTTCTTAGCCTCCTCTTCTGCCTTCTTCTTGGCGGCATCTGCCTTCTTTTTCTCCTCTTCTAGCTTTTTCTTTGCGGCATCCGCTTCCTGCTGTGCCTTCTTCTTGGCGGCATCTGCCTTCGCTTCAGCGCGCTTCTTGGCTGCATCCGCCTGAGCCTTCGCCTGGGCTTCTGCTTGAGCTTTCGCTTTGTCCAATTCAGCCTTCGCCTTGGCTTCTAGCTCTTCTTTTTGTTTCTGCAATTCTTCCGCTGCCTTGGCTTTCAGGTCACCAGCCAAGCTTCCGCTGCCGGTACCTACCCCGGCAAACTTTGGAGTAACGGTTGGATCCTCTGAAGTACCACCGATGAGCAGATCCACGATGACTCGCTCCGGCAAGGAGGCATTGGTCCCCAAAGCCTGATTCGCCTGCGCCATGAGTCCCGTCACCGCCTGTGAGGCCGCCGAACCCATCAACTGGGTAGGAATGTCCAGATTCAAGAGATAGTCGAGCGTCATGTCAAAACCATGGCTTCCACTAAAGATGGCCGGAACATCCTTGTTGATGCTGAAACTCGTAGGGCTTACATTGATGCGCCCATCCTCAAACTGGAACTTGACCAGCACATCGTTCAAAGAGACATCCTTGATGTCGTCATACTTGATCACCGTAGCAGCCTTGCCCAGGGCATCGGGAGAGGTCAATTCGATGGCGCGAGTCAGCAACGAACCGCCACCGTCAAGCGTATTGTACTTCGGCTCCATCTGCGCATCCAGCGCCCCGCTCAGGCGTAGTCCGGCAGAGAATTTACCGTTGGCCATAGACATGACCGGAGACATCTTCTGGGCAATATCCAGGTACTTATAGGTCTCCACCACATCCCATCCGATGATATCCATCGTCAGGTCCATGTTTGGCTCCACTGGGTTCTTCGTGTCGTAGGTACCCGTCATGGTCAAACTTCCTTGAAGCAAATTCATCACCAAATGATCCATTCGGATGGTTTGGTCACGCAGCACGACCTTTCCGCGCAGGTCATTCACGGTCAAACCGTCATAGATCAGCTTATCGATCGAAGTATTCAGCACGAAGTCATATCCAGCAGGAACTTCGATGACGGAGTACTCCTCCTCTACTTCCGATTCTACTTCCTCTTCTTCCGAACCCGCAAGTTCATCCAGGTCCATCATTTGAGAGGAGAAGTTGAAGTTTCCTGAAAGCGGTTCATCGGCGACGTACCAAGACACTACGTTATCTACGCGACCGGTCATGCTGATATCGCTGGCACCAAGGCTCATCTTGAACGCAGTTAATTCGGCATAGGAAGGAGAGAAATTCAATGAACAGACCTCGATGATGGTCGCATACGGAAGCTCCGGATCCTTGTAATCAATATCTTTCAGGATCAGACTTCCACTAGCGTCAAAATCTTGGTATCGCTCCTGATCGATCGCACTTTGGTTTCCTTTCAACTTAAGGTCGGAGATGACTTGTCCGACCAATTCCTGCCCCTCTTCCATCGGGATCACATCCTTGATCGAAGCTAGGTCCAGATCCATCTTCACATCGGCATCGATGTACGGATCAGAGATCGGTGTGCGTATGTGCAGTATCATGTCCACGGGATTATCCGCAAGCTCCACATGAAAACGATTGAGGTCAACCACCGTATTGTCTTCGCTTCCTCCCGGGTTCTTCACGTGGAGATCGATCTGAATATTCTCCGCGCTCTTTGGAAGATCTGGGTACTGGAATCGCGCATCCTTAACCGTAAGATCTAGTCCGAAAGCCGGCAAGGTCTCACCAACCATTCTTCCTTTAGCCATACCGCTAAGAGCAAGCTGACCTTCCGTCTCTACACCCGCCATATCCTCCAAGAAGACTCCGGGTACCAAGGAAAGAAGACCAGAGAAACTCGATTCTTTCGTTGCAAACGTCATGTCTAGATCAATGGGATCACCCTCTTCCTCCGGCATGGCGACCATACCATCAAAGCTCAAGTGAAGTGCGTTCAAGTCCACATAATTGTCCTGAAACTCAAATTTCATCTCAGGCATATTCATCTTCACGTCGAAGTCCATGTCCAAGGCCACCTTGTTGAGGTATGCCAGTCCATCCTGACGGTAGGTCAATGCAGAAGCATCCGTCTTTGTTTCGAGGACAAAGATGTCTTGGGTAAAATCTCCACTTCCTCGGTGATTCAGATCCCTTATCTCGGCGTAGAGTCCGCCATCGCGACCGTCGTAGATCACGTTACAATTCTTCAGAAAGTACTCTTGGACGCTAAGGCTGAACTCGGTTGAACCCTCCTCTTCGACTTTCTCCTCTTCCTCTTCGCTTGACGGAGCAATGTCATAGTTCGCCTTACCGCCGGGAAGAACGATCACATGGATATCCGCATCCGATAAACCCACGGAGTGGATCTCGATATTCTCGCCGTTGATCACGCTCATGAGATCCAGACTCAGGGTAAGTGCTCCGATTTCCACGAGGCGAATCCCTTCGAAGGTCTCCTTGCCTGTCATCTTCAGGTCAGAAAGCGTTAGCGTGAAATCTGGAAAGTCCTGAAATAAGGTGAGGTCAACATCACCGAGGCTCACCTCGGCTTCAAGGTTGTTGTTCAACTCTTCATTGGCAAGAACGATGATGTCATCCTTGAACACAATGGGAACGACGATCATAGCGCCGACCAGGAGTACAACTAAAACAAATAAAGCGAGAAGAATGCGTTTCAACATATCCGTGAGATTTACCTCAAATGTAACAGATGGCTCACGGGTTTGCACAGATGCCATCTTAATAAATCTTGAACATAAAAAAAGGCCGCGATCTGCGGCCTTCTCTCAATGTTGTGATGAGCAATTATCCCATGCCCATCAAAAGGTTCTTCAGAGTCATCAACTTCGCATCCAAGTTGGAAATATCTTCCTGAGAGATACTTTCTACGGTAGAAAATCCAGCGTAGAACATCATGATATCCTCCACTGCATTGACAACGTCTGGCTCGATCTCCTGATCGATTTCGCCTAGCACGTTCATCAAGTTCGAAGTATGTACTTTCTGTGAGTAGATTCCCTGATACAGTGGTCGGGTATTGTCGTCCAACTCCTTTCCTTTCAGCATGCGCGTAGCGATCAATTGCGTCTCTACCCAACTACCGACGAAGATCTCAGTTGCATTGACGAAACGCTCGTTGTCCACCATGTACTGGTCCATCGCGTCAAAAGCATCGTTCATCATTCGCACGAACTGCTCTTCACTGGAGGTGTTCTCTTCAAAATCCTGAGCGATAGTGCGGTCAAATACATCACCTGCACCGAGATCAGAAGCTAGGTTACGACATACTTGGGAGTAATCCAGCGTTTGATGATTCTGATGATTGTAGGCCATGCAGCCCATATCGGTCATGTAGACACCATAGCCATAAGCCTTCGCGCTGACGGTAGAGAGTTCTCCTACCTTATCGGTCGGAGTCAATGCGGCTGAGCTGAGCTCAAAATCATGTCCTTCGATGATATGGAAGGTCTCTAGAGGCGATGGCAGATTGGCCACCATGGTGTGGAACTTGAAATCAGCCATGTCGCTGACCTTCTTTCCTGTCTCTTCTTGGGCGTCTTCAGAAAGAGCCTCTTCAGAAATATCTACTTGATTCGCAGGCTGTTCCTCTCCGCCGCAAGACCATAGCACAATGGCAAGGCCAAGGGATAGTAGGGGTGTGAACTTCATAAATTGGGTTTTAATCAGTGCGAACAAATATAGTCTCAATGAATTTCAATTCAAGAAATTCTGTTCAAGCCTTGTGGTTTACTTCGATTTCTTCCGAACAAAACATCTTACCCATTTGTCTAAAAATCACTTGTCATCTCAAAACTTCGTCGTACTCTTGAACTAAAATTACCCAAATGGGTAACCTAACGAATCGAGATATCATACTGCAGGCCGCCAAAGAAGAGTTCCTCTCCTACGGATACGACGCTACGCGGATGCGTTCCATTGCCGATCGTGCGAAGCTCAACAAGGGATTACTGCACTATTATTTCAAGTCGAAGGAAGCCCTCCTTATCGAGGTCTTTCAGGGCACCTTCAAAGAATTATTTGACTGTTTGGACCGAATCTTTAGCTCAGACATTCCGGTGCGTGAGATGGTAGAACTTGCCATCAATGAATACATCGACTTTATCAGTTCCAGGCCACGCCTACCCTATTTCATCTTTTCAGAGTTTCATCGCGATCCACAGCGCAGGAGAAAACAATTAGAGAAAGCCAAGGTACGACCTCCTTTCCACCTCTTAGCCAGAGCAATCGAAGAAGGTAAGGCGAACGGAACGGTATCCAAAGACATTCAACCCCAGCAATTCATCATCAATATGGTTAGCCTTGTCATCTTTCCAGTCATAGGCAAACCGATGATCAAGTTCTCTCAAGGTCTAGATGACATGGAGTTTGATGCACTGATGGAAGAAAGAAAAATCGAAATCACCAAGTTGCTGACCACAGCGCTTGAACCTAAGACATAGTCAATACAATGAACACAAGACAGATCACCATCATTGCCATCGCCCTAGGCATCTTGGCGCTGGGCATTTTCGGCTTGAGGATGTTTGCTTCCATGAAGGAAACACCCGCGCGCAAGCCAACCGTTAAAACCTACAAGCTGGTTCGTGTCCGCACGATCGAAAATGACTCGTTGATGCAACGCGCACCGATCCATGGCAAGCTCATCGCTCAAGAAAGAGTTGAGATCTTCCCCGAAGTCACCGGTCGACTTTTGTCAGGCACGAAGCCTTTCAAGGTAGGTCAATCCTTTGCAAAAGGCGAAGTGCTCTTAGCGATCGATGGACAAGAATCGATGCTTGCACTTCGTTCGCAGCGCAGTCAATTCATCTCTTTGATGTCGCAGGTGCTCCCTGATATCAAGATCGACTATCCCGATTCCTATGACAAATGGAGCACGTTCTATGATTCGCTCGATGCCGAAGATGGGCTTCCTTCCCTAACTCAGCTTGAAGACGGGAAGCTCAAGAGGTTCCTTTCAGCTAGAAATGTCCTGTCACAGTACTACTCCATCAAGAGTCTGGAGCATCGCCAGTCAAAGTTCACGATCACAAGTCCTTTCAACGGCACCATTGCGATGGGTGATACTCATCCAGGCACGGTGATCCGAGCAGGGCAGAAGGTCGGAGAGATCATCCGAGACGATGTCTATGAATTAGAAGCGGCACTTCCTCTCTCCGATGCAGCGGGTATCAACGTAGGCGATCACGTGCACCTGACACATCCTACGACTGATCAGCGGATTGAAGGAAAAGTGACCCGGATGGCAAGTCATGTATCTGCTGCTGACCAACGCCTATCCATATTCATTGGTTTGAATGCAGGAGGACTGCGCGAGGGCATGTACCTCGAAGGCCATATCGATGTAGCCTCGGTTTCCAACGCTTTGTCAATCGATCGCAATCTGATCAATGCTGATAATGAGGTATTCTTGGTCCAAGACACCATCCTTGTCAAGCGCAAGATTCAGGTGGAAGACCTCTATGATGAGTCGGCCCTGGTCACCGGACTGAATAACGGCGACGTGCTACTAGACCAAGTCGTAGAAGGAGCTTATGAAGGCATGCTGGTTAAAACTGAATCAAAGTAAGCCAGCATGAAGGGACTCATTTCATATTTCATCAAGTATCCGGTAGCAGGAAACCTGCTCATGCTGCTCATCCTGATCTTCGGATACTTTGGAACACAGAAGATCAAGTCGACCTTCTTCCCTCAAGCAGAAAGCAGGACGATCGAGATCCGCACCATTTACCCGGGAGCTTCTCCTGAAGAAATTGAGGAAGGAATCGTCACCAAGATCGAGGATAACCTCAAGGGGGTCACAGGCGTCTTTGAAACAAAATCCATCTCCTCTGAGAACCAAGCCGTACTCTCGATCGAAGGAGAGCGTGGTTATGATACAGACATCCTCCTGCAAGATGTAAAGAACGCAGTTGACCAGATCAGCTCTTTTCCCGTAGGAATGGAGCCGCCCGTGGTTTTCAAACAGGAGTCGAGAAACTTCGTCATCAGCTTTGCCTTGACGGGCGACGTAGACCTGAAGACCTTGAAGGTTGAAGCCCAGAAGGTGGAAGACGATCTTCGAGCAATTGACGGTATATCCAAGGTAACCCTGGGCGGTTTCCCCGATGAGGAGATCGAGATCGCCTTGGATGAGGCAGCCCTGGAATCATACGAACTCACTTTCGAAGCGGTCTCAGTTGCCGTAGCCAATGCCAACATTGAGATCACCGGTGGTACCATCAAGACTTCTCTTGAAGAATTCCTGATTCGAGCACGATCCAAGGAGTATTTCGCTTCAGAGTTGGAAGATATGGTGATCAAGGCCAACCCGGGAGGAGCTGTTGTCTACTTGCGAGATATTGCGACCGTGAGGGATATCTGGTCGGAGAGCAATCCTCAGCGAAACTACTTCAACGGAACGCCGGCGGTAACCATTACCGTTCAGAACACGAACGATGAAGACTTCTTGAGCATCTCGGAAAATGTAAAAGACTATATCGTGGACTTCAACGAGAAGCACGACATCATCGAAGCCAAGATCGTCCGAGACGGATCCACGACCTTGGTCGAACGGATTGCCCTCTTGCAAGAGAATGGGGTCCTCGGATTCTTCCTTGTGGTACTTTTCTTGACCCTCATCCTCAACTGGCGACTAGCGATCTGGGTGGCCCTGAGTATCCCTATCGCTTTTGCGGGAATGTTCATCCTCGGCTCCTCCTTTGGACTCACGATCAATGTATTGTCCCTCTTCGGCATGATCCTCGTGGTCGGAATCCTGGTAGACGACGGAATCGTCATCGCCGAGAATATTTACCAGAAATGGGAAAAGGGCGCCTCTCCTCTTCAGGCTGCGGTGACCGGTACTATGGAAGTCTTACCGGCAGTTACTTCAGCTGTATTGACCACCATCATCGCTTTCAGCACTTTCTATTTCCTCGATGGACGATTGGGCGATTTTGGACCCGATCTAGCCTTTGTGGTCATCTCTACCCTACTCTTCTCCTTGATCGAAGGCGCTTTGATCTTACCGGCTCACATCGGTCATAGTAAGGCCCTTCACCGAGCGACCAAGAAAAACCTGGTTGAACGAAAGGCAGAACAGGCGGTGCACTGGTTGAGAGACAAGCTCTACATGCCCGCACTGCGGTTCTCCTTGAACCATACGCTCATCGCCTTTGCGATTCCCACAGCCCTTTTCCTGATCACCATCGGAGGTATTGCCGGCGGCATCATCAAGGTGACCTTCTTCCCCTTCATTGAGCAAGACAACGTTTCAGCCAGAGTTGAGACCGCTCCAGGTACACGTGATTACATCACTATGGATGTGCTCAATCGGATCGAAGCGGCAGCCAAGGTGGTCAACGAGCGATATAAGTCCGAGCGCGATGACAGTCTGGATGTCATTACCAACATCGAGAAGGTTCTCGGACCTTCAACGAATAAAGGGCAGGTCAACATCCAATTCCTCACAGCCGAGAAACGCAACATTCCGAGCTACCTCATCTCCAACGCGATCAGCGAGGAGGTCGGGGAAATTCCGGAAGCGGAGAAGATCGCCTTCGGCATTGCCACTCCTTTTGGAAAGCCGATCTCAGTCAGCTTGCGCAGTGCGAATCTTCAGGAACTAGAGTCAGCAAAAGAAGATCTCAAAGAAGAACTCAAGCAGATCTCTGACCTGAAAGACGTCGTCGACAACGACCAACAAGGCATCAAGGAGATCGAAGTCAACTTATTGGAGAAAGGACGACTGCTGGGGCTGAACACCATCCAAGTGATGCGTCAAGTCCGTCAGGCCTTCTTTGGCGCCGAAGCTCAACGATTACAGCGCGGCGTGGATGAAGTCAAGGTTTGGGTACGCTACAGCGAAACCGAACGCGGTTCGATCGAGCAGTTAGAGAACTTCCTCATCCGCACTCCTAACGGACAAAAGATACCATTGAAGGAGGTCGCCGAATTCCGTGTGAATCGCGGCGTCGTTGCGATCAATCACTTGGATGGGAAACGAGAGATCCGTGTGGAAGCTGATATTTCGAACCCGGAAGCCTCTGTAAACAGTCTGCAGAGCGATATTGCAGAGAATATTCTACCCGGTATTCTTCAGAAATACGCGAGCGTTACATTCAGTTTTGAAGGTCAGAACAAAGAAGCTCAAAAGGTCGGAAACTCCTTTGCTAAAGTGCGTTGGATCATCCTAATCCTATTGATAGCGGTGACGGCTTTCGTCTTCCGAAGCATTCCGCAAGCCTTGGTGATCATACTCTTAGTTCCGCTTGGTCTCATCGGCGTCGGTTGGGGACATTGGATCCACAATGCCCAAATCAGTTTGCTTTCGGGCTTTGGCATCATCGCCTTGGTCGGGGTCATGGTCAATGACTCGCTTGTCTTGGTAACCGCCCTCAATAACAACTTGAAATCGGGCATGCTCTTCAAAGCCGCGCTGCTGGAAGCCGGCAAGTCACGCTTCAGGCCGATTCTACTCACGTCGTTGACTACGGTTGCCGGACTAGCGCCTTTGATCTTTGAAACGAGTTTTCAAGCTCAATTCCTCATTCCGATGGCCATTGCCGTAGCCTACGGCCTGATCATAGCTACGTATACGACCCTGCTGGTACTTCCGGTGATGCTCGCGTTGCTCAACCGCATCCGCGTTTACTTGACTTGGCTATGGGAAGGCAAGCGTCCACTGCCTCGTTCGGTCGAACCTGCCATCGCCGAATTGGAAAGCGAAGAAGAATTCAGAAAGCACAACGAACATGATTGATCTTAACTACGCCACACTAGGTTCCGTATGGGCCTTGATCCTCTTGAGTGTTCTGCCGGTCAGAGCGCAAGAGTCGATGGACCTCAACCGTGCCATCGCCTTGGCCTTGGACCAGAACCATCAGATCAAGATCTTAGAGAATCAAGTAGAGATCGCTGAGCGCTCGGCGAGCATAGGAAATGCAGGACTCTTACCAAGCTTGTCTGCCGGTGGCTCCGTCGGTGGGTCGGTCAACAATACCGAACTCGAGTTTGCGGGGGGAATTCCACCAAACAAGACGGACGGTGCGCAAAGCAGCATTGTTCAAGGCAACGCATCCTTGAACTATGTGCTCTTCAACGGGCTTCGTGGTCAGCGCTCCTATCAGCGTTTGAAGCTGAACAAGGAAGCGGTAGACCTGCAGTCTCGCGCCAACATTGAATCCGTCATTCTTCAGGTTACCCAGATGTACTACACTGCTGTTCGTGCCAAGGATCAATGGGAAATAGCCAAGCGTAACGCAGCCATCTCAGCACGAAGGTTTGAACGTGCCTCCGTGGCTGAAGAACTCGGTAGCATTAGCAAGCAAGCTTGGCTCTCGGCACGTGTCGATCTGACGACCGATAGCGCGGCCTACTTCAACGCTGCCCTCGACTATCGCAGTTCGCTGCGTAATCTGGGTCGTCTGATAGGAATGCCGTTGGATACGACCGTGCAGATCGAACCTTTGACCCTTGAGGTGAAGGACTGGTCATTGGAGCAACTGCAACAAACGGCTATGGAGCAAAACGCCTTGGTCAAGAACTTGGAGCTGCAACAGGCGATTGCTGAAAAGGACGTGCAAATCTCTTGGTCAAGCGTCTTTCCTACGGTTTCGCTGAGCGGAGGCTACAATTACACCAACCAGCAAAACGAGGTGGGTATCCTCCTGCGCAACGTTCAATCCGGTTGGACCGGCAATCTCGGCATCTCCTATACCCTCTTCGACGGACTCAGGAATAACATTCAACGCCAGAATGCGCAGGTAATTCTCGAAAACGCAGAGCTTCAGTGGGCCGATCAACGTCTCCAATTGAGCATCGATCTGGATAACGCCTATGACGCCTATCTGCAGAGTATGCGCTTGGCTGAATTTGAAGAACAGAATCTAGCCTCGAGCGAACTCAGTCTGTCGCGTGCTGAGGATTTGATGCAACATGGTCAAATGACCTCTACAGAGTTCAGAGAAGCACAACTGGCATTACTCTCTGCCCAGGTGCGCTTGAGCAATACCAAAGTAGCGACCAAGTTGAATGAATTGGAGGTGCTCAGGTTGACCGGTCAGATCCTGTCAACTGAGTAGGCAGCCTATCGCTTCGATGCCCTTTGAATGCGTTTGACGATGTCCTTGGCTTGCGTCTCGGAGAGTTTGAACCCGAAAGCCACTTTGGTGCCGATGTACTCGAAACCGATCATCTCTCCTCCGACCGTCCAAAACGCATCGTTGTAGGTCTTGGCAAATTTTTTGTCCTTATAATTCACCACACCCAGGTTCTTGATCGTATCAATGTCATATGATTTCACCCGACCGAAACCATTCCAACTGCGTTTGTAGTCAACCGTATCGTCTGATATTCGGATGAATTCAGCACCTACACGTAGCCAAACGAGTGAGCGAACAGAGTAAAATGTGAAATACGCCCAAAAGCCCATGAACACAAGAAGAAACGTGAAGTCGTCCGCCCCCATTTCCTTCAATCCTCCCACGAATCCCAAGATTCCACTGAACACCCAGAGCATCAACCAAATGGATAAAACCACCAGCTGCCATGGCTTTGGTTCAGGAAAAATAGAGATCACCGTACCTGCTTCCGTTTCTTCTACCGTAACTTTGGCCCCTGATTGGATCATGCGATTCAACTTTTTTAACGCTCAAAGGTCTATATCTCACATGAATTTTCGTTTACTGAAAGAAACTTCTACACGTATGCGTCTTGCTTTTTTCATTCTGATGAGCCTTGTATTGAGTGTCGCTTCATTGGACCTCCGCGCCCAGGTTAAAGGTGGAGAGTTTCAAAAGCTTTTTGACTGGTACGCCATGGAGGACTACGAGCGTTGTGCATACAAGGCCGAGTCTTACACTCGCAAGGACAAATACCGCAGAGCACCTGAACCTTACATGTATCTGGCACTGTGCATGTACCAGGCACATATCAATCCAGACGCTTTTCAGGATGAGTTCAAGGATCCATTGAAAGATGCCCTGAAATATGCCTATAAGTTTCGCAAGAAAGACAAGACGGGAGAGCTCTACTCGCAGAACAAACGTCAGATCGACCAGATTCGGGAAGAGGCGTTGGACCGAGCGTTGTTCTTCTATAATGATGAAGAGTACTATGACGCATCCCGCGAATTCACCCGTATCCAAAAGGTCATGCCGGGCGACCAGAACGTAACCTTTATAACTGGCGTGGCCATGGTACAAGCGCGTAACGCCTCAGAAGGAGAACGCTTCATTTCTCAGGCGCTCGACAGCTTGCAACAACAGCACGCCAATAAGACCTTCGAAAAGGATGACGTGACGCACGAGGCGTTGATCAAGGCGTTTGTGAGTTACACCAATTATCTTCAGGACAATGCCCAAGAAGAGCGCGCACTCGAGGTGATCGCCTTAGGTCGTAAGCTCGTTCCGGATAGTCCTGCTCTCCATGCTCAGTATCGCAAGTTATATGCTAACGCTCCGGAAGAAAGCGACAGTGATACCGAGGAGAAAGAAGAGTAAACCAGCTCTCTGCGATGCGCATCGATATCATTTCCGTTCTTCCTGAATTATTAGAAGGCCCCTTCTCCCACTCTATCCCGAAGCGGGCGAGTGACAAGGGTTTGGCTGAAGTTCACGTGCACGACCTACGCGCCTACGGACTCGGAAAGCACAAGCAGGTCGACGACTACCAATTCGGCGGTGGGGCTGGAATGGTGATGATGATCGAACCCATCGAAACCTTGATCCTGAAGCTGCAAGAAGAGCGCACCTACGACGAGATTATCTTCATGACGCCCGACGGCGAAGTATTCGACCAGAGCATGGCTAATGGCTTATCACTGACGAAAAACCTGATCATCCTCTGCGGTCACTACAAAGGAGTGGATGAACGACTTCGAGAAAAGTACATCACCAAAGAGATCTCCATAGGGGACTTTGTGCTATCCGGAGGTGAGCTGGCTGCCGCTGTCGTAAGCGATGCGATCATTCGTTTGATCCCGGGTGTATTGAACAACGAAACTTCAGCACTTTCTGACTCTTTTCAGGACGACCTCCTGTCGCCTCCTGTGTACACGCGGCCCGCAGAATACAAGGGAATGAAAGTGCCCGATATCTTGCTCAGCGGTAACTTCAAGAAGATCGATGAGTGGCGTCAACAGCAGGCCGAAGCGCGAACCAAAGAACGGCGTCCAGATATTTGGAATAAAAAACACAAATCCAACGATTAACTCACAAGAACTTCTATCTTTGCACCCCAAATTTTGAGTGGCATGGCAAGCGTAGTAATGCAAGAAATCATCAACGAAGTGAACCCAAAGCAGGAGCTCCCACGCTTCGAAGCGGGCGACACCGTTGCAGTTCACTATAAGATCAAGGAAGGAAACAAGGAACGTGTTCAGGTTTTCCAAGGCGTAGTGATCCAGAAAAGAGGAAAGGGTTCCACAGAGACTTTCACAGTTCGCAAAATGTCGAGCGGTGTGGGTGTGGAGAGAATCTTTCCAGCAAACAGTCCATTCATCGACAAGCTTGAAGTATTGAAGCGCGGTAAGGTTCGTCGTTCACGAATCTTCTACTTGCGTGACAGAATGGGTAAGGCGGCTCGTATCAAGGAGCGTTTCAATCGCCGAGAAGGTTAATTCCTCCCCCATCAACGATCTAAGAAGGCTTCAATTCGTTGGGGACTTCTTTTTATTATCCGCCGGCTCTATTCATTGGTATTAGGTTAGGTAGTTTGTTTTCGTAGAACGGCAGATAAGATTTCCTTTAACGAAGCCCCAAGTTAATCCCTTGGGGCTTTTTCTTTATCCGTAAATCTCCTTCTTCCCTCCTTCCCGAGGATCCAACGCTCCTCGCCAAACCAGTCAGGCCAGAACCGACCGATCGAAGCACAAATCAGTATTCCACTCGCCGTGACCAAGCCAAAGATCAAGGCGTTCAAGGTGCGCCACTTCCAGTCCATTCCTCCCGTGCCAAAGGGTTCGAAAATGAACAGAAATACCGCAACGAACAGTGCGAACGCAATAGCCGTCCGCAATGTAGACCTCCAGGAAGAGTCCAACGGATGGGGCTGATTCAGATATTTCAAAATAGTTCCCAAGAATAAAAAAGGGAGACAATGACGGTTGCCTCCCCAAAATTACAACGATCAAAGAATTTACCTATCCTTCAGTTTTCTCGTTGTAAAGATCTTTCACTCCTACATTCCAAAAGAAGAACGACCACTTGTCGGCTTGCTCTTCGATGATCTTGGACGTTGGCTTACCTGCACCGTGACCCGCCTTTTCTTCGATACGGATCAACACGGGCTGATTCCCCGAATGATGTGCCTGTAAAGCAGCTGCAAATTTAAACGAATGCGCAGGAACTACGCGATCATCATGATCAGCTGTAGTCACCATGGTAGCCGGGTATGCAACACTGTCCAAATTGTGTACAGGTGAATAGGCCAGCAGGTATTCAAACATCTCCTTGCTTTCCTCGGAAGTTCCATAATCATACGCCCAACCCGCACCTGCGGTGAACTTGTGATAACGAAGCATATCCAACACACCAACTGCCGGTAGCGCTACACTGAAGAGATCAGGACGCTGCGTCATGCAGGCACCTACCAGAAGGCCTCCGTTAGACCCTCCTGCAATACCTAGCTTCTCCGTTGAGGTGTAGTTCTCGGCGATCAAATACTCAGCTGCAGCGATGAAGTCGTCAAAGACATTCTGCTTGTTCATCTTGGTACCGGAAGAGTGCCATACTTCACCGTACTCGCCACCGCCTCGGAGGTTTGCTACAGCGAAGATGCCGCCGTTCTCCATCAACACGATATTGCTCGTGCTGAATGAAGGCGTCAAGCTGATATTGAATCCACCGTAGCCATAAAGCAAGGTTGGATTGTTTCCATCGAGCTTCAGTCCCTTCTTGTAGGTCAAGATCATCGGGACCTTGGTTCCATCCTTAGAACTGTAGAACACCTGCTTCGATTCAAATTGGGTCGGATCGAACTTCACACCGCTCTCCTTGTATACGGTCGACTCACCCGACTCGATGTCGTAGTGAAAGATCGTCGGTGGATAGACATTTGAAGTAAAGGAATAATAGAGTTCACTATCCTCCATACGCCCTCCAAATCCGCCGGCAGAACCAACTCCCGGAAGTTCGATCTCACGCTCTACCTGACCGTCAGCGTCAAACTGTACTACGTAGGATGTTGCATCCTTGAGGTAGTTCGCAAAGAACTTACCCCCGGCAGTACCGATACGCAAAACGTTCTTTGTCTCTGCAATGAAATCCTTCCAAGTAGATGGAGCAGGGTCTTGGATCGTGGTCATAACCACCTTCCCATTAGGAGCGTCCAAGTTGGTTTTGATGTAGAGCATGTCGCCCACGGTATGGATCAGGCTGTGGTCGTTGTCATAACTATCGACCACATTGACGATAGGAGAGCCTTCGACACTCAAGTCCTGAATGTACAGCTCATTACCTGTGGTAGAAACCGCGGCGCTGATCACAAGGTAGCGCTCGTCTTCGGTGACGTATCCACCCACATAGCGACGAGGGGTCTCTTCACCGCCGAAGATCAACTTGTCGGTCGATTGCGGTGTACCCAAGGTGTGAAAATAGAGCTTGTGGTACTGAGTCATTCCAGATAGAGCACTTCCCTCCTTTGGCTTATCGTAGCTGCTGTAGTAGAAGCCTTCATTACCCATCCAAGACACGCCAGAGAATTTCACGTCGATCAAGGTGTCTTCGATGATCTCCTTGGTCGCGGCATTCATTACGATCACCTTTCTCCAGTCGGATCCTCCTTCTGATATCTGAAAGGCAACGAGCGAACCGTCCTTGGTGAAGCTCAAGCCAGCCAACGATGTGGTACCGTCCTCAGAGAATTGATTCGGATCCAAGAAGACTTCATCCTCGCCTCCATCAGCCGACTCACGGTAGATCACATACTGATTCTGGAGACCATCATTCTTGTAGTAATACGTGTACTCTCCACGTTTGAACGGGGCGGAATACTTCTCGTAATCCCACAACTCGGTCAATCGATCCTCGATCTTACTTCTGAATGGAATCGTTCCCAAGTATCCAAAGGTCACAGCGTTCTGCGCTTTGACCCACGCAGCGGTTTCATCGGCAGTGTCATTCTCCAACCAGCGATACGGGTCTGACACTTGAGTTCCAAAATACTCATCGACCACCGTTTCGTCCTTCCTCGTTTCAGGGTACTCCAATGCCATTGCTTCTTCTTTTTCGACCGGCTCATTGCACGCCACTGCAAAGGCTGCGAGCACGATCCAACTTTGTCTGATATTCATCGTCATTGATTTTGCACGAAAATAACACAACCGCTCCGGCTGTTCATCATTGATGCATAAGCAGAGAAAAATGGGATGACCCGATGGAGTTTTTAACTCAAAAGCGAACGATTGGCAAGGCGATTCGTTATCATTGATACTATGTTGGAAGAACGACCCATCGATCCACGTTTTCACAATTCAGACACGAACGCTCCTTTTGAACGCTGTTTGGTGTGTCAAAACGCTCTCGCTGATTCGGGAGACGACTATTTCATTGAACGGATCTTCCGACGGGTGGAGGCCATGGATGTGGTCGAACCGATCTTTGAGTACGGGATATGTGCCAGTTGTGCAGAAAACATGAGAAAATCGCTTTCGGAGGAATCCAGAAACAAGATCGAAGCCTTGTTTTCTGAACGCATTCGCGATCGTGGAGTTCGTTCTGAATCGGAGCGCTTAACCACATGCCTTCTTACCGGCAAGCGCATCGAAGACTCGAGTGAATTCTCCTACCACGTCCATTGCAGGGACGACAAGATGATCCACAGCATCTTTCCCTATGCCATTTCTGATGAGGCCATGGATGAAGTGAGCGAACTCCTCTCGAATGAAACTCTGGACCAACTCGATGACTTCAAGGGAAAGTATTTCCCGGGCCCACCCGAGCTGGCAGACATTCTCAGTCCTAAAAAGTTCGTTCCGTTATAATAATCCACCGCTCCCTCAACGAGTAGAACAAAATCACTTTCTGCACTTACATTTATACCATGAAACACTTTTCGGTTCTTCTGTTACTCTTCGGACTCCTATTCAATGGAGTAGCGCAGGATAGCACTAAGGTTCGGTTTTATGTGAAGGGAAGTTCTGATTTCTGGATCAAGTTGGACGGCGAACTCCTCCCGGTGAGGAATGTTCAAATGATCACTCCCGGATTACACGACATTGAGATCTGGTCTCCCATGCATAAGAAGTATAAAGGCACCATTGAAGTTCCAGTAAAAGACTCGATCAGCTATTACCAAGAGTTAAAAAAAGATCCGGAATACATCCAGTACCTCATCCAAACGGACGAATACAAGAGGAAGGTATTCATCGGAAAAACCGCCCCCTTATTCCTAGCGTTTTCCGGAGCCGTAGCCAGTCCATTCCTCCACAGTATGCGTAAGCGCTGGCACGAAGAGTCGATCAAGGAGAATTTTAAAAGCCAGTATTTCAGCTCAAACGTAACTGGAGCTGAAAATGTAACGCGTCGCTACAACACGGTGAATGCAGCCTTCTTTACAAGTCTTGGATTGACAGGTGGCGGCTTGATCGCTTACTACTTCACTAGGAAGTGGGTCGAAAAACTTGATAAGTCCGTCTATCGTCAACAGAATCCATTTACCGTGGAAATGTTTGAATTGGGCATGAATCCTGTCACTAACACACCGGTTGTCGGTCTAACACTAAACTTCTGACGATGAGAAAGTTATTCCTAGGCGCTTTGATGCTATGGATGATGGCAGGTTGCGAACCCCAACCGAAAGCCTGCCTCGACTGGGGAGATACCCTAGAAGCAGGTACCACCTTGAATCTGGAAAGCTGCAGCGAAGACTTTGATTTCCTTACTTGGGAATTCTCTGATGATCGCGGATACATCGGCGACAACGTGGAACGGATCTTTGAGGACGAGACTTCTCTCTCCGTTCGACTTACAGCCTATTCTGACGGTGGATACAGAACTGACAACGTGACTCACGAATTCAAAACCTCATTCCGATACATCGACCGTATGGAGGTCATTGGTACTTCTGACTTCGCATCCTTCAGGTTAGCCATGGAAGGTGGATCATGGTCTGCCGGCGGAGCCGAAGGAACCTTCACGGAGGAAGCTCCCTTTGTGCTCTATGTTTGGCCAGATGACAAGCAAGTAATCGAAAGCACGCGGAACGGAGGCTTCACGGTTTATGGAGTGCGCAACGGCAACACTAGCAACCTGGGAAGTAGCCCTACCTACAACTTTGAAACCTACAAAGAGAATCCGATGGTGTTAGAGTCCAACTTCGGACTCACCTTCAAAGTATTCTGGCGGTTTCGAGATTAATCCTGTGGAAGCACGACCGAGAAAGTACTTCCTTCTCCCTCAACTGAGCTCAGCTCGAGCTCACCGTTCATCTGTTCCACATAGTGTTTGCAGATCGAAAGCCCCAAGCCGCTTCCATCTGTTCCTGCAGCTAGGGTAACCTTCGACTGAAAGAATGCCTCAAAGATGCGCTCTTGGTCAGCCTCCGGAATACCAGGCCCTGTGTCTCGTACTTCTACCACAGCTTTCGCGTCCGCTTCGTTCACCGTAACGGTTACGGAGCCGGAACGGGTGTACTTCAGTGCATTACCGATCAAATTCATCAGTACGATCTCCATCATGGAGTGATCTAGTACAGCAAGTATCCCTGGCTCGATCTGAACCCTAAATTCTATTCCTTTGGTAGCAGCTTGTGGAGCCAGCTCCTTGCATAGCCCCTCCACCAACTTGGAGAGGTTATTCTTCTGCAAGACTGGTTCAGCCGATCCCTCCTCTATCCTCGAGAAGGTCAAGATATTATTGTTTATCCCTAGTAAGCGCTCACTGCTGTTCTTGAGCAACTTGGTCATGTCGAGCAGCTCCTGTGGATCTTTCTCCACCTGGATCAGTTCCGCCAATGAAATGATCGCCCTCATGGGTGTTCGCAGCTCATGGACCACCGCGTTCAACGTTTCTCTTCGCACTTGCGCCTTACTCTCGGCTTCGTCGCGTTGTTGCGTGAGAGCTTTTCTCAGGTCAGAAAGTTGCTTCAATTGATATAACAACAAGGAGAGCAAACCGATGAAAACCGCGATCGCCACGGCCAAAGACATGCTGATCAACCGCTGCCGCTCGATAGCCGCTGCTTGCGCCTCCTCCTCCTTCTGGATCCGCTTAACTCGGTTCTGAGCTTCAACCAATGCTACGGTATACTGAGCATTGGCCGCCTCTCTCATCACCTCATCGGTACGCAGACTGTCGTCCATCTTCTTGAATTCGCGCATGAGATGGAGTGCGAGCGCTGCATTGCCCTCTTTTTCAGCCATGGCCGACCGAGAAGCCAAAATGCGCGATGCTACTTCGGGTGAATGGACCTGATCGTTGAGTAACTCGGCGTTTCGGATCAGATCCTTTGCTCGAGTGAGGTTGTCTTCTTCAATGGCGATGTTGGCCATGTTGATGAATATGGAAGCCGAACCGAAGCGATCACCGATCTTCTCCCTGATCTTCGCCGCCCGCTGATAATAGTCCATCGCCAAGGTCATATCACCCTGTAGCGAGGCTACGTAGCCTAAGTTATTCAGACCGATCGCCTTTCCTTTCAAGTCTTCCTCGTGGCGAAATTCATCACTTCGCAGAAAATTGACCTGGGCACTGTCGTATTTCTGAACAAGCAAGAAGTTTTGTCCCCTCGAATTGTACAGACTGGCCCAAGCGGCCGTATTGCCGGGGTCTGTAAGTTCAAAGGCTTTGTCCAGATATCGCTGCGCCCATTGGTACCGGCCCAACTCGCGATTCAAGATGCTGAGGTTGTTGTATATCTTAAGCTTAAGGGGATCGTCGCCGCGAAACTCAGCGCACCCCAAAGCCTTTGAATAATAGTTTATAGCCTCCCCTTTCAACCCTGCCGCATGCAAGACCACGGCAAGACCGTTGGTCACGACAGCCGACTGATCCGTACACCGTGAGGTATCCACCAAAGCCATGGCCGTACTATACGCCGCAATAGATGAGTCGAGGATTCCCTTGTAGAAGAAAGCCATACCCTTCGTCTTGTGGTACTCCACTTTCAAAGAATCATCGAGCGACTGTGCGTCAAGCCCTTGCAGCACAGCCAAGGAAGAATCGGGATAACGAGCCAAGCCTCTCGCCTGCTCAATGGTGCTTATTGCAATTGAAAGATTCGAGGATGATTGTCCCTGCAGGGTCAGTGCAGCGACCCACATTACAAGTAGCGCGAAGAATATTCTTATCGACCTGATCATCCGATTGGCAAATATCGTATAAGAAGGAAAATAAAAAGGCGGCCAACGCAACGTTACCCGCCTTTTTGAATCTGACTAAACAATTGAGAAAAGAACGATCTGATTGTTGATTCGAATCTACTCATCAGAACTCCTTCTATCTCACGGTTTGTGACTAATGGAAGTAGAATGCGATGAGTGGTTAGCGTCCTTCTTTCACCGCGAAGAATTCGTCGATACCTTCTTTGAAGCTGCGACCTGAAATGAACTCCTCGCCATTCTTCATTCGGAAGCTGTACTCGTTATTCCCCTTGTAGGACTTGACCTTGAGGTAGTTCACATTGACTATCAGCGAGCGATGGATGCGGACAAAACAACTCTGATCGAGGTCTCCGATCATTTGCTGCATCGTGTTTCGGATCAGAAAGCGTTCATTCTCCAACTGGAGCTTGAGGTAGTTGCCATCTGCTTCGATGTACAGCACATCGTAGAGATTAATGCTTCGCTCTCGTCCCCGATCCTTGACGGAGAGCACATATGGACTATTCTGGACACGGGAACGAAAATCGTCGACCACGCGGATCAATTGCTCGTTTAGAATGCTTTGGTCCCGCTGCTGAATGCGATCGATGGCTTGATCGACTGCTCTTCGGAAACGTTCGTCGTCTTATGGTTTGTGCAGAAAATCAACGGCCTGGACATCAAAGGCCTTCAAGGCAAATCGGTCATGGGCCGTCACGAAGATGATGAACGGCCGCTCACTTTCCGGAATTCTCTCCAAGACCTGGAAGCCGTTTCTATCGGGCATCTCCACATCAAGAAAAACCAAGTCAGGTCGATAGGCAATGATCAATTCGATCGCTTCGTCTCCGTTACGTCCTTCGCCGATCAATTGCACCGGATCGATCTCCTCTAGTAATTTCTTCACCCGACTCCGGCCGAGTACTTCGTCATCGACGACAATGGTCTTGATCGTTCTCATAGCAGTGGTTGTTTGGGAATGCGTAAAATCACTTCAAAGCCTTTGCCCGGCTGACAATCAACCTTCATTGAGGCTTGTCCCTTGTACTGTTCCTTTAGCCGACCTCTAGTATTCTGCAATACTATTCCTTTTGAAAAGACATCGACCTGCTCAGCGTCACAGCCTTTACCATCGTCCTTCACTTGCACCACCAAGACCGAACCTTCGCGAAAAGCTTTGACCAAGATGGTCACCGGACGCGAAACCATCGCCACCCCGTGTTTGATCGCATTCTCCACTAGGGTCTGCACGATCAACAAAGGAACCTGATGTCCACTTATGCCTTCTTCGATCTCAAAGCGGTAGCTCAGTCGATCCTCGAAGCGTACGTGCTCGATCTCCAGGTAGGTGCGCACGTAGCCCAGCTCCTCTTCTAAGGTCACGAAGACCCTCGAGTCGTGTTCCAAGATGCCCCGAAGGAGATCGCCTAGGCGGGCTGTGACTTGCTGCGCTTTCTTGACATCGATATCCATCAAGCTACTGATGGTATTCAACGCATTGAAGAGGAAGTGCGGCTGCAGCTGCATCTTAAGCACCTCGAGTTTAGTACGGTTTAGCTGTGCCTCGATCCGGCCGAGCTCGGCCTGCTTGTCTTTGTATTTCTTGTAATAGTCAAAGGCTGCGAATAATCCATAGATGATCCAGAACTCAACGATACGACCGATGAACACGCCCGGGAATGCCGCTTGGATCAATTCCCATGTATCTGGCTGGAAGTAAAAGATATTCAGCGACGCCAGCAGGCTGAAGTAGATCAGCGTAGTAAAGAATTCGTGCGCAAACGGAATGAGCAAACTGAAAAACACAGTCGCCAAACGATCGCTCATGCTCGCGCCTTTACCGATCTGGTATCGACTTGACACCACGTAGATCCAAGGCACCAAGAAGGGCCAGAACATATAGTTGATGAAATGCGGAAGAGCACTGCGGTGCCACACGAACTCCTCCAGTTCTCCCCAATACAGATAAGGGATAACCGTTTCGAGCACCATCAACGAGCCTAGAACGAAGCCTGCGGCTAAGATGAAGATGAACGGTACCGGTAAACGCTTAAACATGATTCAAAGAAAACATACCACCTGAAACAGCTAGCGCGTATTGTGACCAACGGTCGTTTTGTTCATGAACGGCTATTTCAATGCATCAAGATAGGCCGTGATGTAGTCCTCCTTCTCCTTACGTCGGTACTGCAATACCCAACGCGGGTGAGGAAGGGCTACAACCTTGTCAAACCATTTATGCTCGTCGTTGAGTTCCTTCAGCACTTTAAAGTTCTCTCCCTGTCCAATGCAAATGCATTTCTCCCTATTGATGGGCCATTTAGCATGAGCATTGAGTTCGTCGACAATGCAGTCCAACATGTAAGACTTCCATTTGTCAAGCTCGTAGTAGTTGATGTTCTTGCCCTCGTGTAAGAATCCGAGCGGATAGACTGCCGAGATGAAGAAATTGGAAAAGAACTTCTTAGGACCGCCGTAGGCCGAGATCACTTCATAGATGAACTCGCTAGAAAGCTCCGGCCGCATTTCGAAAGGGTGCTTGATCTTCAATTTCTCCTTCAGGCGCACCGGATCTGTGAAAGATATTCCTGTAATTCCCGAACCGAACCGCCCGGGATTGATCCCGAAGATGAGTGTGCGAGGCTTATCGTCCGAATAATATTTGGTGAGGAACTCATCCACGATGGTCATAGTCTCCTTATGCTCGTAAGGATTCATGCACTCATACCATTCTGGGATGATGGGCTTCTTGAGGTCGTGATAGTACCTCGATAGCTGGGCGGACCATTTTTCCATATCAAACGAAGCTAAAAAAAAATGCCCCGTACTGTGATGCGAGGCATTTCCTAAACGAATGATGATATTGATCACCCGATCGCGATGCGCTTGGTGGCTTTAATCGCCTCCTCAGCAAGCTTTGGAAGGGTGATCCGAAGAATTCCGTGCTCATACTTGCCGTCGATCTTCTCTAGATCCACCTGACCCTCAGGGAGTCGGAATGAACGTTTGAAGGATTGATAACTGAACTCCTTACGTGTATACTTCTCTCCTTCCTTCACTTCTTCGTGCTTGGCTTCCGTTGAGATGACCAGCATGTCATTTTCAACCTCTACGTTAAAGGCTTCCTTGGTAAGTCCCGGAGCTTGCACTTCGAGTTCGTATGCGTTGTCGTTCTCTTTCACGTTCACAGAAGGCATCTTCGTGGTCTCCGCTACTGGAAAATCCAGTCCTGCAAAGAATTCGTCGAAAATGCTACCAGGAAAATAACCTGTTCTTGATGGTTTAGCGATCAATGGTTTCATGGTCTTTTTGATTTTAAGTGTTTTCATGCCAACCTCTTTTCAATCGGCATTCCACTCGAATTTTTCTGCCGAAATTTCGGTTCCCATCGATTCTAAATGCCATTTTAACCGATTGATGTACAAATAATTAGCTATTTCATGTCGAAATTTCCGATTTAGGATATCCGCAATACAAATGATTCCTGATTCGACGCCACAACTTTGATGAGTCAAGCTTGTTCTTAGTTATGATCAATGACTGCCGGAGCTTTGGTAACTTCGCAGCCCCAATGGAAGGATTCATGCTGAACACGATCGAAGAAGCGCTTGAGGACATCAAGCAAGGAAAGGTGATCATCGTTGTAGATGACGAGGACAGAGAGAATGAAGGAGACTTCATCGCCGCTGCGGAACACATCTCACCTGAGATCATCAATTTCATGGCGACCCATGGTCGCGGATTGATCTGTGCCGCGTTGGTAGAGGATCGTTGTGATGAACTGGGCCTCGAGCTTATGGTTCCGAACAACACGGCCTTACACGAAACCCCATTCACCGTTTCCGTAGACCTGAACGGCAAGGGTGTGACCACAGGGATCAGTGCCAGCGATAGAGCGACTACGATCAAAGCCTTGATCGATCCAGAGACAAAACCAGAAGACCTCGGTAAACCGGGGCACATCTTCCCTCTTCGCGCCAAGCGTGGCGGTGTTTTGCGTCGTACAGGGCATACCGAAGCGACCATTGACCTGGCACGACTAGCGGGATTGGAACCTGCAGGAGTGTTGGTGGAGATCATGAATGAAGATGGCACTATGGCTCGTCTCCCTCAGCTGATGGAGATCGCGAAGAGGTTTGACCTTAAGATCATTTCGATCGAAGACCTCGTTGCCTACCGCATGATGAAGGAAAGCATCATCGAAGCGGGTGTCACTGTAAAGATGCCAACCGAATGGGGTGAGTTCATGTTGCACTCCTACACCCAGACCACAACCGGAGAAGAGCACTTGGCCTTGGTCAAAGGCGAATGGGAAGAAGACGAACCCATCCTCGTACGTGTCCACTCCTCTTGCGCTACGGGCGACATCTTTGGCTCGTACCGGTGTGATTGTGGGCCACAGCTGCACGAGGCAATGAAGACGATTGAAAAAGCGGGAAAAGGCGTGGTGGTCTACATGCAGCAAGAAGGTCGTGGCATTGGTCTGATGAACAAACTAAAAGCCTACAAACTGCAGGAAGAAGGTTTGGATACCGTTGAAGCTAACTTGAAGCTAGGATTCAAAATGGACGAGCGCGACTACGGCGTCGGTGCTCAGATCCTGCGCGATCTCGGCGTACGAAAGATGAAGCTGATGAGCAACAACCCTAAGAAGAGAACGGGGTTGATCGGCTATGGACTAGAGATCACCGAGGTAGTACCGATGGAGATCAAGAGTAATCCCCATAACCATCATTACCTCTGGACCAAGAAAGACAAGATGGGACACGACCTGTACATCGACAAAGACGCTTAAGCCTGAGTCGTGCAATCTCCTGAGACCACACCCGAATATTGGGAACAACGCTGGAAGGAAAGCCAAACAGGGTGGGACATCGGCTACCCCTCTACCCCGATCAAGGAATATTTCGAGCAAGTCAATAACAAGGACATCAAGATCTTAATCCCCGGATGCGGCAATGCTTGGGAAGGTGAGCTGCTCAACTCTATGGGATTCACACAGGTCTACATGATCGATATTGCCCCTACGGCCGTTCAGCACATCAAGGACCGTATCCCACAATTACCCGAGGATCGTATCATCCTAGGCGACTTCTTTGAACTCGAGGAGCAGTTTGACATCATTGTTGAGCAGACATTCTTTTGCGCACTGAACCCCGAGAAACGGATGGATTATGCCATGAAGGCCCACGAACTGTTGAAGCCGGGCGGAAAACTGGTCGGATTACTGTTCGACTGTCACTTCGGAAATCCTCACCCACCCTTTGGTGGCACCAAGCAAGAGTACTTGACCTACTTCGAGGCCATGTTTGACATTGAAGTAATGGACAGAGCTTATAACAGCATCAAGCCTCGGTTAGGCAGAGAGTTGTTCGTTCGCCTACGAAAGCCGTAGTCAGACGGCCTCATGCTGGGGAGTAATCTCAACCTCTTCAACGATGACCTCTCCTGTTCCTGAACTTAACCTGAGTCTGAAAGACATCTTGAACACATCCGATTCCGGGTACTCCTTGTGGAGATGATCCATCAGTGTAATCATGCCTTCATCTCGATAGGTCTGCATGAAAGTGGGTTGGAAATTGGCTAGGCTGTCCGAATAGAAAAATAACTCCGTAGCGACAACTTCATTGATTTCATCCCGAGGATTCGTCATATAAAATTCAGGTCTCGCTCCTCTAAGTTCTCCGGTGCTTTCATTGAACACGAGACGCCCCATCATAATTTCAGACACTTCCAATCCTTCCCTGGGATCACCACTTGACGCAAGCCTGATTATAAAAGCCGTGAAAGTGGATTTATTCAGGCTCTTGTCGATTACGGTATCTCGCGGACTACCCGTGGCGAGATCCGTCACGGTAAGGGTATCAAACGCTTGTAGTTCTTCCACTAGCTGTCTAGGATCCAATAAGCGGGAGGGATCCCTCTCACCAAGCATTGTTGGTCCGTACACTCTCGCGTCTCCGGAAAAAGCCATATCAATCAGTTGTTCACCTAGCTCATTCAATGGGAGCGAGCTTTCGAAGGAGCGCACCTTCATGTGACTCACATCATTCCAACCTGATGAGTCCATTTCGATTAGAATGGTCACTTTACCATCCCAGTTGAAGGAACGTTCTTCATTATCGACACTCGCCTTGGTATTTGCCTTTGAGCTGTCGTTTTCGGCACATCCCGATAGAAGGAGACATATCAATGTTCCAAAAAGAAACACATCTTTAAGTATGGTCGCTATCCTATTCATGGTCACAAATACATGTTTTCAATGAGTTTTCGCCTTTTACGCATGATTCCAAATAAAGAGTGAGATATCGTCAAACTGTTCCATCGCGCCCGACCAATCAGAGAGGTCGCTCCAAACCGCGGCAACGATCTGGTCTTGCGATGCATTTCGTTTCTCTTCCAATAGTTTCATCAATCGCTGCTTCGGATAGCTGCGCGTTCCCGCTTCATTCAACTGAGCGAAGATCCCGTCTGAGCAGACCACCACGGTCCCATCGTCCCTGAAAGGCCAAAGGGTGGCTCCTTCGATTCGCTCCGTCTCGGCGTCCTCGGCGGCTTCCTTTACTCCATCAGCAGGTATGGTAAAGACAGACATTCCTTTCACACCTAAAAAGGAGCTCTCTCCAGAGGACAGAAACGCAGTCCACTGTACTCCCTTGAATTTCCCAAAGGAATCTTCCAAATCCCGCACGATCTGGGTCCAAGTGGTGATGATCGCTACTGCATCGAACTCTGCGGGCAGGACGGCTTTCATCTTGTGAAGGAGTTGAGCTCGGAGCGGATGGGCCGCGTTACCTTGTACGCCAACATCCACCATGAATACCGCATTGTATCGGGTGTTTTGAAAACAAAGCACACCATCTGAACTTACGGTTTCGAGCAATCGCTGATGTATCCTGAAATTAGGTAGAAGTTCGCAGGTCTTAAGGGCCTGTTTGCGATCTCCTTCTTCTAGCGTACGGATGATATCCGTGTCAGACTTGAGTCGTTGTTCCAAACGCTCTCGTTCCTGATCGAGGTCGACCATGTGCTGCTGTTGCAAGGCCAGCTGTTCCTCTACTTGGTGCTTCTGCTCGAGTAGGTTCACTACGCGGTACCTATCCATAAAGAAGATGGTGACCACAACCAACACAAATAGGATCGTGTAGAACCACCACGTTCGATAGAAAGGGGGATAAATACTAAACGAGAGCGTATACGGCTGACTGGAACACAACTCTGAATCATTGCACGCGATCAGCTCGAAAGTGAAGTCACCGGCAGGCAGCGAGAGGAATTCGATCTTACCCGGACGATCGATGCTCCTCCAATTCTCGTGCACCCCTCTCAAGCGATAGCGGTACTCATTTCGTTCCGGATTGGCTAGAGAAATGCTCGAAAAGGTCAGAGCGAAGTCGTTCTCGGCACTCAGTAATCGCAGTCCAGCTGCAGGTTTCAAGAGGTCTTTACTTCCCAAGCGGGCACTTTCGACCTTCAGACTCGGCTCTATGGCATTGTCCCGAACAGCATTCGGCTCAAAATGGAGAAGTCCCATAAGGGTTCCCACCCAGAGGGCGTCATCTGAACCAAAGTGCATCGCACCCGCGTTCACCTCCACGCCCATGAAGCCCTTATCTTCCCCAAACCAAGTGAGTTGCTTGGTTGCAGGGTCATACGAATCGACTCCCCAGTTGTGCCCGATCCACACTTTGCCTGAACGATCCATTTCGATCGCAAACGTCGTGGTCGAAGTAAGCGCAACCTCCTCCGTCAAAGAGACAAAGCTTCCTTCTTCCTGAAATCGAAAGACCCCCTTGTCATAGGTAGCGAACCACACCAACCCGTCTCTATCAAAGGCGGCGTCTTGGATCACCGAAGAACTGATTCCCTCTGCGGTTCCAAACTGCCTGAACTTACCATCGTGATACAGGGTTACCGGTGCTCCTAACACTGTGATCCAGGTTTCATTTCGCTCCTTGGAGTAATAGATCCCCGTCACCTTATCTCCGGCTAAGCCAGAACCTGATGTAAGTCTCGACCACCCCTCACTTGATCCGCGACGGAAGATGCCCTCATCCGTTCCGAACCAAATCTCACCATCTACCACCTCCACGCAGTTGACAGGGACCTCAACATCTGTGATCTCGATCAACTTCTCTACATCCAGATCATAGCGAAACACCTTTCCCTGTTGGGTTCTGATCCAAATTCTGTTCCCTCCGTTATGCTCTAGCTGTCTCGGTGAAAGATCGGTAAGTTCCACGAATCGACGCACTTCAAGTCGAGCTGCATCTGTCGTTAATTCGCCAATGGCCAATCCGTAAGAAGTGAGGACAAAAAACTGGTTTGACACCAACTCGACATCCCAAATCATGCTACCCTCTAAACCCTGCCTATCATCGATCAGCACAAAGGCATCGCCGAGGAATTGATCCAAGCCGGCCGCGGTAGCGATCCATATGGTTCCCTCTCGGTCGCAAAACAAAGCCCTGATCTGGTTGTAACTCAATCCATTCTCGCGTCGGAAATGTCGAAGTTGCTGACTTTGGAGGTGATACCGACTTACGCCATCTTCTTCCGTCATAGCCCATACATGGCCCTGGCGATCTTGTTGAAGAGCCAAAACTTCACGACCTAGATCGATCTCTTTAACGACGCTGAATTCTCCTCTCGTTGTTTTCTCCATCACCTCGAGACCGTCATTATCCGCAACGATCCACTGATCGCCCTCCGTGCAGGCGTAGTTGAACCGTTGTCCCGGCTTCGCCCTTAGGAGATTTGTGGACGCACTGCCCTGCTTCTTGACAATGCGGTCATCCGCGATCACGATAAAACCATCTTTGACACGCAGGACTTGATTGACCCGGACCGACTCGCCATCCTCTCCTAAAACGATCCGTTCGGAAACGTCTTCAGAAATGGAGTAAAGTCTTCCATCCGAAGTGACGGCCAAAGCAGAATCCACGCTCAAGGGAAGGATCTGCACCACAGACGCAAAGCCCAACGCCGGGGCGGTTTTCCAAACGTCGAAGGTGTCGGTCTTCATGTCGTAGATTGACACGTTGCCCGCCCAATGTCCGATGAAGACATGTGAACCTAAGGCAGACAGTGACGAGATCGAACTTTCTGCCAAACCTGAGCGAACGCTGTGTGTCGTGAATTCGAAGCCATCGTAGATCACCAATCCGGCCAGCGTGCCGATCAAGAGTTCGCCATGGTCGGTTTGATCAATGCACTCGATTCTACTCGGAAAGATGCTCTTATCCAGCCCATAGTGCTTGAAACTCGCCATCTGTGCCGATGCGATCCAAGACCACATCAACAACACCATCAATCCACCGATCCTATATGCCCATCGTGATCCGCACATGCTCATACTCTTCTTCACTGATCTCCTCATCGTCCTTTGAATAGTAGGTAACGTCAAACAGTAACCAATTGTACGTGGCCTTTCGGTATTCGAAGACGACACCTCGGTCCTCTACGATGAAGCGCTCTTCTGACATGAAGGTGCCTTCATCGACCGTGTGTTTCACCAAGCGACGACCCGTGGCCGGAACAAGCGGTGAAGGCATCCCCCCCGCCACCGCTTGGAGCTCTTGTTCATGCTGAGCATGCTTCTCGATCCTTGCCGCGGTCAGGTCATCCCTGCGCTGCTGATCGGCCAACTCCATCTCTCGTCTAATCTCTTTGGATCGATCGATATACGAACTTCCCTCCCGCTCAACCTTGCTCGCCGCGTTCACCTCTTGGTCCTTTGCCTCAAACATTCTGCCCCGCTCTTCCTTCCGCGCTTCCTCTATCAGTTCGAATCGCTCGATGGCTCGTTCTTCTTTGACCTCCTCCGCTTTTGCCACTGATTCCTTGGTCACTTCTTCCTCCTCTGTCGTCTTTTCCATCACCTTGGCTTCCGCTGGTTCCGGGAAAAACACTTCAGATGCGATCGGTCCTTCGCCAGCCTTTTCACGTCGCTCCGACTCGGCGTAGATAGGACGCAGCTCTTCGATCACTTTAGGATAGGGCTGGAATGAAAAGGCATCCTCGCCTTGACCTGTTTTAGCAATTACACCGATGCTTTGACGCGCTTCCTTCTTTGACATTCCGGCGAAACGGTGGTACATCCTCATCTTCAAGGGAACCTCATAAAACTGAATCTTTCCACCCTCATTCTTGGTATTCACATCGATCGCCACGGGAAGCATGAAGGGACGCACAAAAACGAGGGTATAAGATCGATTGAAGCCAAATTCACTTTCGAACTTGCCTCGACGGTCCGCCAAGAGGGTGCGCTGAACCTCTCCGCTCTCTAGGATCTTGATTGTCACGTTGTCGATAGGCTCACCTAGGTGCAGCACCTGACCTTCTACCTTTACTTGTGCCAAGGCTGAATTGCCCATTGCCAAAGCGAAGAGGAGCGCAAAAAGGAAGATGGAGCTTCTTTGGTTCACCGGTTAAAAGTAATAAAGCACAGCCTTGGCTTGAGCGAAAAGTACGATTTCTACCTTTGATGCATTAAGCAACGAAGCGCATGAGAACCGTCATCATGGATAAAGTGCGAATTGAACGCACGTTGAAAAGGATCGCCTATCAGATCCTGGAGCACTGTTACCAAGAAAAAGAGATCACTCTCATCGGTATTGAACCCCGCGGTGTGTGGGTATCAGACCAGCTAACCCAGTGGATCAAGGAGATCTCGCCAATGAAGGTAGCCCAACTGAAATTCAATTCCGAGCGACCGGAGGATGTCGAATCCATGGACGCTATGATCAAGGGTCGCTGTGTGATCTTGGTAGACGACGTGATCAAGTCGGGATTAACGATGATGCAAGCCGCTTCGGCTATTACGGCGCATCAGCCACGATACCTGATCACCGCTTCATTGGTCGACCGCAAGCATCGACGCTTCCCCATCCAGTGTGACTTCACCGGGCTTTCGCTTGCCACCACGATTCAAGAGCACATTCAGCTGGTGATCGAACCGAATCCGGTCATTTACCTTGAATGATCCCCTTCAATGCTGAGATCGCTCCTTGTGCAGAAAGATTGTTGACCGAAAGTATCATGTGTGACCGAGCATAGGCAGGCTGCCTATCTTCCATCAAGCGATTGAGTTTCTCATTTAGCTGTTCATCGTTCAAGCCGGTGAGCAGCGGACGTTCTACCTTAGCATTCCGCAAGCGCTGTGCGATCATTCCGATCGGCGCATCGAGCCAGACACAGAGTCCTGACTGTACCATATGATCCGCATTCGCCGAAATGGTCGGAGTACCACCTCCTACCGCAATCACTAGATTTTCTGTCGTGAGTACCGACGCTAAGGCATTGGATTCGTAATCGCGGAACGCAGGCTCTCCCTCCTTTTCGAAGATCTCCGGAATGGTCTTTCCTGTTTGATTCTCGATCAAATGGTCGAGGTCAATAAAGTCCCACCCTAATTGACGGGCGAGTTTCTTGCCCATAGAAGACTTACCTACCCCCATCATTCCCCAGAGGTAAACGCGCTTGATCGGCGCTGGAAATGCTATGTGATCCGCTAGAGAAATTGTCGCTACTTTCGGTTCATACCCGCGCTATGCAGATCATCGAAGTTAAGGACAAATCTACGACAGAGGCCTTTCGGCAACTCCCTTTTCGGATCTACGCGGATGATCCCAATTGGATCTCTCACCTACGACAGGACATCGAGGACATCTTCGACCGAAAGAAGAATAAGTTCTTCCGACACGGCGACGCTTTCCGGTGGATCCTTCAGGATGATCGAGGTAAAACCATTGGTCGTATAGCCGCCTTTGTGAATGACAAGCTTCCGCACACTCGAAAGCGTGAAGCAGGCGGAGTAGGATTCTTTGAGTGCGTCGATGATCTAGAAGCCGCTAAGCTGTTATTTGACACAGCCAAACAATGGCTTCGGGAGCGAGGCAGGAAGTTGATGGACGGGCCGATCAACTTCGGGGAGAAGGATCGGTATTGGGGATTGTTGACCGATGGATTTGATCGACCACCGCATTATGCTCAGAACTACCACCCACCCTACTATCGGGCGCTCTTCGAGGCGTATGGCTTTCAGGTGTATTACAGGCAATTCATCTTCTATCGCAACATCACCACGCCGTTACAGCCCAAGTTTCAGGAGCGATACGAACGGCTGAAACAAGACGCTCGCTACCGATGTGAGCACGTTTCCCTCGGCGAGATGGATCGCTACGCTGAGGATTTCCGAACGGTCTACAACCGAGCTTGGTCCAAGCACCGTGACTTTTCGGATATGTCATCTGCCCAGGCTAAAGCCCTTTTACGATCCATCAAACCCGCCATCGATGAGCGCCTGATCTGGTTTGTCTACTTTGACGACCAACCAATCGGGTTTTATATTTCGCTGCCGGAGCTCAACGCTATTTTTCGTCGCATCGGAGACAACCTCAATGCTTGGAGGAAGCTCAAGTTTTGGATATACAAGCAACTCGGCGTTTGCGAAGACAGTTTTGGCATTGCCTTCGGGGTTGATCCTGACCACCAAGGTAAGGGGGTTGAAGGCTTCATGTTTCAGCACATGGCGGAAGTGATTCAGAAGAAGAAACTCTACCGAGGCGTAGTGATCACATGGATCGGTGACTTTAATCCCAAGATGATCGCCATCATTCGTTCGTTAGGATGTGAACAGATCCAAGAACTGACCACCTACCGACACCTCTTCGACCCGAACGATCACTTTGAGCGATATCCCCTATTAGACGCCTAGGAAAGCGCCGTAATGGCTAACATTGCACCCAAATGAATCCGGTGTCAGATACTTCGCGTTTCCCACACATCAAGGTAGCCGTAGCGCTGCTCTGTTACAACAATCGTGACCTGCTTGAGCAGTTCCTCCCCGAGGTGATCGAGCATACGCCAAAGAATGGTGACTACGCGATCTACGTGATCGACAATGCGTCTACGGACACCACGCAGGAATACCTCTCGACCTTTGGGGATCAGATCAACGTCATCACGATCAAGATCAACAGGGGCTTCACGAATGGTTACAAGGAAGGATTAGCCCAAATCGACGCCGACCTATTCTGCCTATTGAGCAGCGACGTGCAGATCTCACCGAATTGGTTGGAGCCCGTGATCGATATGTTTGACCAAGACGAGCAAGTAGCGATCGTGCAGCCCAAGATCCGCTCTTGGCACAAGAAAGACCACTTCGAGTACGCGGGAGCTTCGGGCGGATTCATAGACAATTTAGGCTATCCTTTTTGTCGCGGTCGCTTGTTTTACGACCAAGAGAAAGACGAAGGTCAATACGACGAGCCAAGGGAGGTATTTTGGGCTTCAGGGGCATGTTTCTTTATCCGATCGAGCGTATACCGCGAAAGCGGCGGGCTCGACAACGACTTTTACGCCCACATGGAAGAGATCGATCTATGCTGGCGGGTAAAAAATCACGGCATGAAGGTGATGGTCTGTCCGCAGAGCGTGGTCTACCACATCGGAGGCGCCGTGATCGCGTATGGCAGTCCGGAAAAGACCTTTCGCAACCACCGCAACAACCTGATCATGATGGTGAAGAACCTCCCCGAGGGGGAGGTCTTCATAAAGATCTACGAACGTTTGGTCCTCGACGCCTTAGCCTTCCTCAACATGATACTGCGCGGGCAAGTGCGCGCCTCCTTCTCGATCATCACAGCACACTGGAGTTTCTTGCTAAACCTACCCACGTGGATGAGAAAGCGCCGCGAGGCACAAGCCTGGGTAAAGGAGCGAAACACCAACGGGATCTATCCCGGATCGATTATCAAGGCCTATTTCCTAGAAGGAAAGAAGAAGTTCTCGGACCTGGATTGGTAGTGGAGGAATGTGATATTTGCTATGTGTTATGTGACATTTGGGCACTTGTGACTTGAGACTTGAGTTTCAAAACCTATTACCAATTCTTAACCCCTAGACTCCACGGGGGCTGTTATATTTGCGGGAAATCCAAAAACCGCGCATGAAGGTTGTCATTTTCGCCGGGGGAAAAGGAACCCGCATCAGTGAAGAATCGCACTTGAAACCCAAGCCCATGATCGAGATCGGCGGCAAACCGATCCTGTGGCACATCATGAAATCCTACGCTGCCCAAGGGCACAATGAATTCATCATCTGCTGCGGCTACAAGGGCTACGTGATTAAAGAATATTTCTACCACTACTTCCTCCACAATTCTGACCTCACGCTTGATCTCAGCAACAACGAGATGACCGTGCACAATAGCAACGCGGAAAACATGAAGGTAACCTTGGTTGACACGGGACTCGAGACCATGACAGCCGGGCGACTCAAGCGCGTGCAACAGTACGTCGGCAACGAGCGCTTCCTCCTCACCTACGGCGATGGTTTGGCCACCGTCGATATGGAGGCTCAGTTGAAATTCCACGAAGACAAAGGCGCAACCTGCACCATGACCATCGTTCAGCCCGGAAGCCGCTTTGGCATGATCGGTTTGGACGAGAGCAATACAGTTACCGAATTCGCCGAAAAGCCAAAGGAAGATGGCGCATGGATCAACGGTGGATTCTTCATCTGTGAACCAGAGACCTTCAACTACCTTCCTGAGAATTCTGACGACGTTATGTGGGAGCGCTATCCTCTCGAGCAGCTGACCGCTGATCGAAAGCTGGTCGCCTACCGCCACGAAGGATTCTGGAAGTGCATGGATACGCTGCGTGACAACATGGACCTCAACCGAATGTGGGACGAGGATCCGAAATGGAAGAATTGGTAGAGATGGATCTGCGTAAAGTGTTTCAGGGCAAACGCGTCTTCCTCACGGGCCATACCGGCTTCAAGGGTTCATGGATGCTGCTAATCCTAAGAGAATTAGGAGCCGAAGTGAAGGGCTACTCCCTTGCCCCTAAGCACGATCACGACCTTTTTCATCAGATCCAGGGAGACTCACTGTGCGACTCGGTGATCGCGGACATTCGCGACCGTGAGCGGGTGAAGAAAGAGATCCTGGACTTCCAGCCTGACTTTGTCTTTCACCTCGCTGCGCAAGCCTTGGTGATCGATTCCTACGAGTTTCCGGTCGAGACCTACGACACCAATGTCATGGGTACGATCTACGTCATGGACGCG
This sequence comes from Flavobacteriales bacterium, assembly GCA_038131955.1. Taxonomy (GTDB): domain Bacteria; phylum Bacteroidota; class Bacteroidia; order Flavobacteriales_G; family Salibacteraceae; genus SHAN690. Next base: position 97,594 of record JAYPQK010000012.1, on the reverse strand, counting down.
CTTCGCCATCTAAATAAGCCATGCACCTCCGTGATGATCACCACCGATAAGGTCTACGAGAACTTCGAAACCTCAGATCCCTACCCTGAGACGGCTCGATTCGGTGGATACGACCCCTACAGCAATTCCAAGGCCTGCTGTGAGTTGGCGATCTCTTCGTATCGCAATTCATTCTTGAACCCGAAGGATTACGACAAGCATCAACAGAGCCTTGCCTCTGCCCGCAGCGGTAATGTGATCGGCGGCGGCGACTGGAGCGAGAATCGTTTGGTTCCCGACATCGCTCGTGCCTTGATCGCAGGAGAAACGGTCATCCTGAGGAATCCGGAAGCTGTGCGGCCATGGCAACATGTCCTCGACCCGCTGAACGGCTACCTCGTCCTCGCAGCGAAGATGAGCGAAGAGCCAACGCGCTATGCACAGGGCTATAACTTCGGTCCTTATCCCAACGACGAGCGGACCGTACTGGATATGACGCAGCTCGCGATCGAGAAATGGGGCGCGGGTTCTTATGAAACTCCCGAGATCGCCGGCAAGCCGCATGAAGCAGGATTGCTCAAACTGGCCATCGACAAAGCACAGAACGAATTGGGTTGGAAGCCTAGGTTTAGATCTGCAGAGGCCGTTGAATGGACCATGAACTGGTACCAGCACGTTCGTGATAACGCACTGGAACACACGAAGCAACAGATCCACACGTATTTCGGATTGTGATGAAGGGATTCAAGGAAACGAACATACCCGGAGTTTTTGAGATCGACCTCTTTCACGCTGGCGATGAACGCGGCATGTTCGTCAAGACCTACCACCGCACCACCATGGAAGCACAAGGCCTTGTCGGCACATTCGACGAGAGCTTCTACTCTACCAATCAACGCGGCGTGATCCGCGGAATGCATTTTCAGCATCCACCACACGACCACGCTAAGATCGTGTACTGTACTGCCGGTCGCTTGATCGATTTGATCTTGGACATCCGGGTCGGAAGTCCAACTTATGGACAATGTGCCCAAGTAGAATTGAGCGCCGATAACTACAAGGGCGTCTACCTACCCAAAGGGGTGGCGCATGGCTTTGCCGTCTTGGAGGATAGTACCTGCATGGTCTACCTCACTTCTACCATGCACGCCCCAACTGCCGACGACGGTATTCGAATCGATTCCTTTGGTTTCGAATGGCCTTTCGAAGATCCGATCCAATCCGAACGAGACAAGAAATTTCAGACCTTGGAAGAATTGAACTCTCCTTTTATCTATGCTTAAAGTAAAAGAATATAAAATGCTGGTTGCTATATTTTTAGCGCTATCATTTAATCCTTCTTTTTCACAGTATAAACTCAGCAACAAAGCCGAAATCTCGCTGCTGACTTGTAGTCCCGGAGAGGAACTTTACTCTCTTTTCGGACACAGCGCCGTGCGCGTTAGCGACCCCGCTCAACGACTTGATGTCGTATTCAATTACGGCACTTTCTCGTTCGACGAAGACTTCTATTTCAACTTCACCATGGGGCGATTGAACTACGCTCTTTCGGTCAGCGAGATGCTCAATTTCATCCGCGACTACCAATACGAAGGACGAGGCATCGAGGAGCAGATCCTGGATTTGGATTCTGCCCAGAAACAAGCGGTATTCAATTTCTTGGTTTGGAACGCCCGTCCTGAGAACCGCGAATACCTCTACGATTTCTTTTACGACAACTGCTCGTCACGTATTCGCGACGTCTTGGACAGCACGCTTTCTTCCGGAAACCCCAGCTTTCCTGACCTGCGAAGGGAAAGCGATCCAAGCTTTAGGAACCTGATCGATGAGTACTTAATCTACCACCCTTGGGGCGACTTCGGCATCGATCTAGGACTAGGCTTGCCTTGCGATAAGGTGGTAGCTAGCGCCGAGTACATGTTCCTTCCAGACCAACTGATGCTAGGCTTTGAAGGCGCAACGCTCGACGGGCACCCACTCGTGAAAGCAGAGCGAACCTTGCTTCCGGCCCAGGGACTCAACTATGCCTGGTCCATTTTCCAGCCCATTCCGCTCTTTTGGATCGTAGCTGCCGTACTACTCGCCTTCTCCTTTCTAGGACGCCGGAGACAAAAGCTATGGCGCTGGATCGACGTACTTTACTTCATCATGACGGGAGCCGTGGGCGCATTGATCTTTTTCCTTTGGTTCATCTCTGATCACAACGCAACCGATTACAACTTCAACATGCTTTGGGCTTGGCCTACTCATCTGCTCTTTATCGGCTTTCTTTGGCTTGACAAGGTTCGTCGTACGTATTGGCTGGTCTATGGAAGCATCTTGATCTTCACCCTATTGACCTTCCCGATCCTACCCCAAGCCATGCACTTCGCGGTCATTCCATTGATCATACTGGGAATCGTTCGGGCATTCATCAACTGGCGCTACGTCCCTGCAAACCAATAACCATCATGAACACACTGATCCTTGGAGCCTCCGGACTGGTAGGCGGCAATTGCCTCAAGCACTTTCAAGAAGGGGGATGGTCATGCCTTGGAACCCATTTCTCTTTCGAAACCGATCAGACGATCGCGTTCAACACCCTAGACCCAACGGCTGAGCAGGTGGAACGCGTCAGAGCCTTTGGTCCGGATGTCATCATTCATTGCGGTGCGTTGACCTGGGTCGACTATTGCGAAGAGCACGTGGAGGAAAGCTATGAGAAAACCGTAACGAGTACCAAGCAAGCGGTCGCCCTAGCGCAAGAGCTGAATGCCAAACTGGTCTACCTAAGCACCGACTACGTATTCGACGGCAAGCGCGGGTATTACAAGGAAGAGGATGACGTTAATCCCCTCAGTGTCTATGGCAAGCACAAACTGGAGGCCGAGCAGTACGTACAGGAACATCTCTCCGAATACTTGATCTGCCGCATCACCAATGTATATGGGGACGAGATCCGAGGAAAGAACTTCATTGCGCGATTGAGTGCTAACATGCAGACCGGCGAACCCATGGAGCTGAAGCTTCCAGTGGACCAGTATGCTACTCCGGCCAACGCCTGGGACGTTGCCCGCGCCATCAAGAAACTTCTAGAGCGCCAGAGTTCGGGCATTTACCACTTTGCGAGTACCGATTACCTCAATCGGGTGCAGCTGGCCGAGCGGGTCGCAAAGTACTTTGGTCACGAACAGATTCGCATTTTACCTGTTTCTACGGAGGAATTGGCACCACCCGCTGAGCGACCATTAAAAGGCGGAATGAGTACAGCAAAATTTAACGAGGAATTTCCCGACTTTCGCTGGTCGAATGTCGACGACTATCTAACTACACTGAAACATAGATCCAAACAATAGATGAGCAATCACACTGAAGAAATGATCCGTGTACCTTACGGAATGACCGTACACGGCGAGGAAGAAATTGAAGCTGTGGTCAACGTACTTCGTACGAGCACCCAGATGGGCAAGAATGTGCGTGAGATGGAGTCGCGTGTAGCTTCTCTCTTTGACAAGCCTTATGGCATCATGCTGAACAGTGGCTCTTCTGCCAACTATCTGGCGGTGGAGCTGATGGCTCTTCCGGAAGGAAGCGAGGTGATCACACCAGCCCTCACCTTCTCTACTACCGTCGCTCCTTTGGTTCGCAACAAGCTGATCCCATCTTTCGTGGATGTTGAGGAAGGCACGTACAACCTCGACGCCGACAAGGTAGAGTCGATGATCACTGATAAGACGAAGGCTTTGATGATCCCAAACCTGATCGGAAACCTTCCTGATTGGAACAAACTACGAGCGATCGCAGACAAGTACAACCTCTTTGTGATCGAAGATTCTGCCGATACGTTGGGTGCAACCATCGACGGACAGAGCGCCGGACGCTTCTCTGACATGTCGGTGACCAGCTTCTACGGTTCGCACGTGATCAACTGTGCCGGAAATGGCGGAATGCTCACCGTCCGCAACCCTGAGCACTTCGAGCGCGGAAAGCTACTTCGCTCATGGGGACGTTCATCTAGCCTCTTCATCGAGTCTGAGAAGATCGAGAACCGCTTCAATGTGGAGGTTGACGGCATTCCTTACGACAGCAAATTCATCTTCGCAGAGCCAGGATACAACATCGAACCCTCCGAGATGGGTGCAGCCTTTGGATTGGTGCAACTCGATAAGTTGGATCACAACATCGCAGAGCGTGAGAAGAACTTCGCCGAGATGACCGAATTCTTCAAGCAGTACGAAGAGTACTTCATCCTTCCGAAGCAGTTGCCCAACAGCCGAACAGGTTGGCTAGCATTAGCTCTTACGCTGCGGGATGATGCACCTTTCAAGCGCTCGGAGATGCAGATCGTCTTGGAGAAACGAAATATTCAGACCCGTACCGTTTTCACCGGAAACATCCTACGTCAGCCAGGATTCAAGGATGTAGCTTGTAAGCGATCCAGCGATGGTTACGAGGAAGCTGATCGTGTAATGCGAGGTGGAATGCTTCTAGCTTGTCATCATGGGCTTACTCCTGAGATGAAAGATCATGTCAAAACACAAGTGACTGAGTTTTTAGGCCAGTTCTAAAACTCAATGATAGTAAGAGAGAGCGGTCCTTAGTGGCCGCTTTTTTTATGTCTTGAAATCCGAAAAGTTTGGGCAAAAAAAACCGGCCCGGGAGGGCCGGCTAGCGATTTTTAAATCGCCATGCTACGGATTGAGGTCTATTTGAAAACTATTACTAGTTTTTCTTTCTTATTTCTAAGACGAATATAAAACATATTCTCACGTAACCTACAGTTAACTCTAAAATATTGTTGCGAAAAGCTCATTTTTCAATGTGAACGTCATGCTTCCAGCTTAGAAAGCACTTCTTCCTTGTAAGATCGCGAGATCGGAACCTCATATTCACCTAAGTGAACTACCGACCGAGTGTGGGTCGTGATGAATTTCTTGTTGATGATAAAGGAGCGATGTACCCGAATGAATCCCTCCCCAGGCAACGCCTTGGCAAACGCAGTGAGCGACTGTCGAATGAGATGCCTCTTATCTGTGGTATATACTTCCACGTACACATTATCGGCTTTGGCGAAAATAATCTCGTCGGCTTTAATCACGAGGTTGTGATGTCCGTCCTTCAGTGTTACCACCCTATCCGTCTTTGGAGAAAGATGAAGCAAGGACATTTCGATACCCGAATACAATTCCTCCTCGGTAAACGGCTTGATCACAAAAGCGCCCGGCTTTGTGATCTTCGCAGCATCAATGGTTCCGCGGTCTGAATAGGACGTTAGAAACATGAATGGAATGCCTTTATTCTGCGCGATCTTGGCGAGCTCAATTCCCTCCGCCCCTCCTTTGAGGTTGATGTCGAAAACAGCAAAATCAATATCCTCTTCCTCCAAGGCTTTCACGGCCGTACTCATCTTGTAAGCAACGTGGGGAACCGTATGTCCCACATCCTCCAACATGATCCGGATCATCTCTGCGATGAGTGATTCGTCTTCTACGACAAGGATCTTCAGTGAGTTGGATTGTGGCATGGTGATTCAGTTTCTACGCATCTTTCGACCTAAGGTTGTGCCAATGCCAGATCAAGGCGCTTGTGCTCGGGTCTACTCCACCCGCTTCGGTGTTGTCTTTCTGTAATGCAGTCAAGATCGGCTTCGCCAATTGCTTTCCGAGTTCCACTCCCCATTGATCAAAGCTAAACACATTCAAGACTAAGCCCCCCACAAGGATCTTGTGTTCGTATATCGCGATCAACTGGCCGAGGCTAAAGGGCGTCAACTGATCGAAAAGCAAGGTGCTCGTCGGACGGTTACCCTCGAAGACCTTGAATGGCACGAGTCGCTCTACCTCCTCGTGGTTTAAGCCACTTGACCTTAACTCTTCTCGAGCCTCTTCTGCTGTCTTTCCTGCCATCAGGGCCATCGTCTGCGCGAAACAATTCGCCATCAGCTTTTCGTGATGATCTCCGAGGTCATTGAGCGACCGAGCAAAGCCGATGAAGTCGCAGGGAATGAATCGAGTCCCTTGATGAATCAGCTGATAGAAGGCATGCTGTCCATTCGTGCCGGGCTCGCCCCAAATGATGGTTCCGGTGTCATAGGACACCGGCCTCCCGTTGCGATCGATCGACTTCCCATTGCTTTCCATGTCGCCCTGCTGAAGAAAGGCAGGAAAACGATGGAGGTACTGATCATAAGGAAGAATGGCGTGTGAAGAAGCCCCGAAGAAATTGCTGTACCAGATGCTCAACAGCGCCATTCGGGCGGGAATACTCTTGACTCCCTCCTTTCGGAGATGCAGATCCATATCGTATCCTCCCTCCAGCAAAGCGTCGAAATGATCGGGTCCTACGGCCAGCATGATCGATAGGCCGATCGCACTCCAGAGGGAATACCTTCCTCCTACCCAGTCCCAGAATTCAAACATGTTCGCCGGGTCGATGCCGAACTTCAACACCTCGTCTCGATTGGTCGAGACGGCCACTACGTGATTAGCAATACAAGACTCATCCTTCATGCTATCCAAGAGCCATTGCCGCGCCGTGTGTACGTTGGTCATGGTCTCCTGTGTAGTGAAGGTCTTAGAAGCGATAATGAACAACGTCGACTCAGGATCAAGACCTTTCACTTGCTCCACAAAATGTGTGGCATCCACGTTCGACACAAAGCGAACGTCAAGGTGGTTGCGATAGTGGCCCATAGCCTCTACCGCCATGTACGGCCCGAGGTCTGAACCTCCGATGCCGATGTTGACCACCGATTGGATCTTCTTTCCGGTATATCCAAGGTGCTGACCTTCAATGATCGACTCAGAAAACATCCTCATCTGCTTCAATACGCGCAATACCTCTGGCTTAACATCCTGCCCATCAACCAGAACAGGAGCCTCCGATCGATCACGAAGAGCTGTATGCAGTACTGCCCTGCCCTCTGTCTCATTGATCGCTTCGCCACTGAACATCGCTTCAATGCCTTCCGGTACTTGGCATTCATTGCCCAGTTTTTCCAGCAGATCAAGTGTTTCGTCTGTAACGCGGTTCTTGCTGAAATCGAAGAGGATATCTCCGAGACGCTGACTCAAGCGCTGTGCGCGTTGAGGATCCTGCTCGAACATGGTCTTCATCTGCAGACCAGAAACCGCCTTGAAGTGGGTTTCCAGCTGCCTCCAGGCCGAAGTCGTAGTCGGATCGATCTTGGGTAACATAGCACGACAAGAATAAAAAAAGCCCCACAATGGCTTGCAGGGCTTCTGAGGTTATTTCTGAATATTAGTCTTCCAATTCGTGGATAAAGAGACCACTTCGAAGCTTTGGCTCGAACCAAGTCACTTTTGGTGGCATGATCAGATCAGCATCGCTGATGTCGATCAATTGCTGCATGGAAACAGGGTACATAGCAAAAGCCAATTTCATGTCGCCCGAATTGACTCGTTTCTCTAATTCACCCAATCCGCGGATACCTCCTACGAAGTCGATGCGCTTATCGCGGCGTAGATCCACGATGTCAAACAAGGGCTCGAGCACCTGCTTGGAAAGGATGGTTACGTCCAACACCCCTACCGGATCGTTGTCGTCATACGTATTGTCTTTGGCGGTCAACTTGTACCATTCGCCGTTCAAGTACATACCAATGGTATGCAAACGCTCAGGCCTGTATTGACCATCCTTCTTCTCCACCTCAAAGCTGGCAGACAATTTCTCAATCAACTCAGCTTCGGTCATTCCGTGGAGGTCTTTCACGACGCGGTTATAGTCGATGATCTTCAACTGGTTATCCGGGAAAAGCACTGCCATGAAATAGTTGTATCGCCTGCCATCGTTGGCATTTCCTCCCGCATTCTCAAGGAATTCCTGTCCCACCAATGCACCGGCAGCGGTTCTATGGTGACCGTCAGCCACGTAGATCGATGGAACCTTCTCAGCGAAAAGCTGCTCGATGCGAGCATTCTTGCTGTCATCCTCTATCACCCAAAGGGTGTGCTGGATACCATCTACGGTAGTCACGTCATAGACCGGTGAGCTAGAAGACTTCACATCGCTGATCAAGGCGTCGATCTCATCTACGTGTGGGTAGCTGAAGAATACAGGCTCAGCATTGATCTTACCATAGCGAACGTGGTTCTTACGATCTTCCTCCTTGTCCGGACGAGTCAACTCGTGCTTCTTGATGACGTTGTTGAAGTAGTCATCGATAGCGCAGCAACCGACGATACCGGTTTGCTTGTGGCCGTCCATGATCAATTGATACGCATAGAATCGAGCAGAATCATCTTTGATCAGGATGCCGTTGTCCTTCAGAAGTTCGTAGTTCTCACGACCTTTCTTATAGATCGACTCATCATACGGATCGTGGTCATCCGGAAAGTTGATCTCCGGCTTGATGACGTGATAGAACGACACCGGATTACCGTCGGCTTCCGCCTTGGCCTCTGCCGTGTTTAATACGTCGTATGGACGACAGGCAACATCTTTGACCTTATCCGCCACGGGGCGTACGGCCTTGAAGGGTTTCAAGATACTCATAGAGTGAGGTTTTAGGTTCGTTAAACTATTTCAGAAGGCTGATGATCTGATCGGCTAATTCAACGCCGATGCGATCTTGCGCCTCTACGGTACTACCTCCAATGTGAGGGGTAGAAAGAATTCTTTCGTGAGCAAGGACATCTTCACGTGCGTTGGGTTCTCCAACGAAAACGTCCAATGCCACCGCTTTCACTTTTCCGCTGTCTAAGGCAGCGATCAACGCATCTTCGTCGATGGAACCTCCTCGTGAAGTATTGACCAAGCAAACGCCATCCTTCATCATCGAAAGCTCTTCCGCTCCGATGACCGCAGATCCATCCGCCTGCTTAGGAACGTGCAAGCTGATGTAGTCAGACTGACGAAGCACCTCCTCCATGGAGGAACGGTTGAGCGTCACGTTAATTTGCTGACCAGCGATATCCAATGTCAGATCTGTCGAAGGTCTAGCTCCACGAGTGGTGTAGATCACATTCATGCCACATCCAAGTGCATACTGTGCCAACGCCTGTCCGATACCTCCGAAACCGATCACACCCAAGGCCTTACCACGAAGCTCCAGTCCTTTGCTGTAAGATTTCTTCAAGGCCTTGAACTGAGCTCCATCGGCTCCTTTCATGTTGCGTGCAGCATCGTAAGTGAAGCGAGCCATGGAAAACATTTGAGCGATTGCCAATTCTGCCACCGACTGACTGCTCGCTGCAGGGGTATTGATCACGTGCAGGCCTTTATCTCGACCGTATTGCACATCGATGTTATCCATTCCAACTCCTCCACGACCGATCAACTTGAGGCCAGGACATGCGTCCATATGCTCTTTTCGAACCTTAGTAGCGCTGCGAACCAATACGCCGAGAAAGCCTCCGTCGTTGATGCCTTGGGCTAGATTTTCTTGATCTACTTTGTCCGTAACGACCTCAAAGCCATTGGCCTCGAGCTTTTTCTTTCCGGCATTCGAAATGCCATCGTTGGCTAGAATTCTCATGTAATACTTGTGGTTTGTGGGTGTGTGAGGTCTATCGTTAATCTTCCAATTCTATTTCTGCGGCTGCTTTGAAGCTGGTAATGACATCTTCCATCAGGCCATGAATCTCTTCGTCCAAGCTCTTGGTCGCAGCAGACTTGATATCGCTCAGGTAGTCGTCGTGTTGGGTCTCCCGATTCTTGTGGTCGATCTCCAACGCCTTGTACTTGAACTCGTTGATCCAGTATTGATAATCCTTTCGGTCGCAGTCGAACTTGATGTGATAGCTGATCGTTCGATCTTTGTGGGTTCGGTTCACACCAAACATCATTTCCGCCAACTCCTGGGTGACATCGATGTTCACGTAGCGCTCCGTTGAATCATCCACCGCGATGGTGTATGAAGCGGCATTAGCGAAATATCCGTTGGCCCAGTGCTCAAAGCGCTTGACCAGGTCACCCGAACCAGCGCGACGCACGCTTGCTTCTTCATGGTATTCATACATCTTCTCATCGTTCTTCGGCATTTGAGCCAACAGCACAGTGGGAAGAAAAAAGGAAAGAGTTACAACTAGAAAAGAGATGCTCTTGATCATTATCCAAATTTTGTTTCGAAGGTCTTCATTACGTCTACCAAGGCGTCAATGCTCGCTTGAGGTAAAGCATTGTACATACTCGCACGGAAACCACCTACATCTCTGTGGCCTTTCACACCGCTGATGTTCGCTTCATTACACATCTTCAAGAACTCCTGATTCAAAGCTTCATCTACGCCGTCCCTGAGAACGAAGCAACCGTTCATGAGTGAACGATCTTCCACAGCGGCCGTCCCCTTGAACATCGAGTTACGATCAATCTCCGAATAGAGCGTATTCGCTTTTTGTCGGTTGGTCGCTTCGATACTAGCCAAACCGGTCTTCTTGATCCAACGGAGCACCAACATACTCACGTAAACCGCAAATACAGGAGGAGTATTGAACATAGATTCCTTATCTGCATGCGTCTTCAGGTTGAGCATGGTTGGAATACTCAACGACGACTTACCGATCGCGTCCTTCTTTACAATGTAAAGCGTAGTACCGGCAGGACCCATGTTCTTTTGCGCCCCTGCATAGATCAAATCAAACTTGGTCGCGTCCAGTTCTCGACAGAAGATATCTGAAGACATGTCACACACCAAAGGAACGTTGGTCTCAGGAATATCGTGGAACTCGGTTCCGAAGATCGTGTTGTTTGAGGTGTAATGCAGGAAGTCAATATCGCTAGGAACAGTGTACCCTTTTGGAATGTAATTGAAATTGGCATCGGCAGACGAAGCCACTTCCACCATTTCACCTAGGTACTTACCTTCCTTCGCAGCCTTCTTGGCCCACGCTCCGGTCACGATGTAGCCTGAACGCTTGTTCTCACGCATCATGTTGTAAGCACTGGTAAGGAACCCAAGACTAGCGCCACCTTGAAGGAAAAGCACTTCATAGTCATCTCCCAAACCATAGATATCCTTGACGAGCTGACGAGCTTCGTCCATCACCGCTACGAAGTCCTTGCTTCGGTGCGACATCTCTAAAAGTGAAAGGCCTGTTCCGTTGAAATCGAGAACGGCTTGAGAAGCTTCTTGAAAGACTTCTTGTGGGAGGATGCTGGGACCAGCACTGAAGTTGTGAACTTTTGCCATGGTAGTGAGTGTTTTGGGCGACGAAATTGTGAAATTTTTACGGGATTGCGCACTAATTCTATCGAATACCTGCTCAATATGAAAATCTCCTAAAACCTTTCTTCATTCTCTTCTTTTTCCTTGATGAAAAAGAAGCAAAAAATCAAGAAGCCTTCAAGGTCTATCTCGCTTGCAGCGAGACCGAGGATGCGCTCGCTTCATGCGTTTGAGACCTAGGTTATTGGGTATGAATCCTCAGTGGCTCCCTTGACAGGAGTCATGCGAAAGTTCTGTTCCGCTTCACGCACCTCTTAGACTGGGAAGGCTTCGCTAATCTTACCTCAAGGCCTTGACTTTTTACTTGCGTGAGCTCACTTCGTTCGGTTGGTTCTTTTGGGTCCCCGCCTGACCGGACGGGCAGGAAGCCAAAAGAACGGATCAAGAAGAGAGAATGGGAATTGACATGTCAATAGCTAGTGCCTGGTCGCTTCGATCAGCGTCTGATCCATCGGATCGCCATTGACCGGCTCCAGACGGATGGAAAATAAGTCTACAAGCACTTGCCCCTCTCCTTGCATCACTTTGCCAAAGACCTCTTGTTCAGGGACTTGGAAGCGAGTTTCATCTTCAAAAACGAGTCGCAATGAAAGACTGTCGGCGTAGAGCATATTGACCGTGTCGGTCGGTACCACGTTGAATCCAACAGTGAAACGACTTGAATCCGTAGTCGTCTGCCCGCGGTAGTAACCGGCAAACACCGTCAGTTGACTTCGATCACAGCGATCGCCGGCATACCATTGATCGCAATCACAGGTTCGCTGAATGCATTGACCATTGACACAACCCTCCTTGCATCGATTACAAGATGTTGCGATGAACAGCAGACTTAACGCTATATAGTAAAGGATCCTAGGCATTCAGTTACCGAGTGGACCGTAAAGATGCAGCAATTGTCGCTTCTAGGCGCCGATCGACTGTCCTTTCAGTACAGCCTCCGACCATTCTTTTTGGATCGAGCGCTGCTTATCCTTGGCATACCAGAGTTGCACATTCTTCTGAAACTCAGAATAGGGAAGCTTGGGTTCTGCCAAGGCGCGGTAATCAAGCACCATGCGCTGGAGGGCACTAGGGCGCGGTCCGAAAGAAGATCGAAACTCAAACGTCTCGGCATCCAGGGTCAGGATCACGGGAATCGACTTCCCGCCATTGGTGAGATGACGTTCGATCAGATCAGGATACTCATCGCGAAGAACGATCCTCATCTTGATTCCTAAATGCTCTGTCAACTTTGCGATCACCGGAACGATCTGAGCCGCATCGCCGCACCAAGCCTCGGTGATCACCAGCACCTTTATACCACTTGCTACCGGCTGGAGTGCTGCCACCACTTCCTCATCGAGCGCTGTGGTCTTATCGATGCGCTTCATGCGCTGCACATTCAGTTCAGAATACTGGATCATCTTTTCAGATTGATCCGTCCCCGTGGTCTTCCCTTCTGCCAATAAGCGATCGATCATGCTCCTGTATGCCGAGTAGTCGATTCCTTCTTCCCAACTCTTGCGGTAAATGCTGTTTTCCATACCTAGTTAGACGTAAATAAATGGACGAAGGTTTACGCCATCATTTCTGCCACTTCTTCTCCGATGTATCCGGCTAAAGCAATGCCCATTCCTGCCATCCGAACAGCTACAATTACTCCATCTTCCGTGCATTTAACGATGGGCAACTTATGCGCCCCAAAGCCCATGATTCCGCTCCATTGAGCTTCCACCTCCCACGAAAGAGATGTGCCAAACACCTCCTGTAGCTTCTCTTGGAGATGATCGACCACCTTCTGATTCACCTCCAGCTGATCGCTACTTTCCTCCTGCATGAAATGATTTCGTGCTCCGCCAAAGAGGATGCGGTTCCCGACATTCCGCAGGTAGTAGAACCCCTCATCAATATGGATATTTCCGCGGAATCGCAGATTCGATATCTCGGAGGTCAAGAAGACCTGTCCTCGTCCCGGTTCAATGGACTCATCCGGTAAAAACCTCTTCGAGAAGGCATTGGCACAGATAATGGCTTGATCGCACGTGAATGTTACAGTACCGCGAAAGCCATCCTTCACTTCCACCCGATCGGAATGCACCGAAACAACCTCCGCCCCTGACCGTACGATCACTCCTTTCGACAGCGCGTATCGCTCCAAGGATTTCATCAGTTGACCCGTATCTACCTGACCTTCATCCTTCATACTCACCAAGCTTCCCTCGGCCTGTATGCCCATGGACTCCTTCTCGTTAGTCCGATCCTCAATGTACTCGGGAATAAAATCCTCCACAAGCGCATTGACCTCGGCGATATGTTCCATAGCCTCAATGTGTGAAGCGTCGATCAACTCATACCCCCCGGAAGGCTTAAATCCAATGGACGCATCTCCCAATCGCTTACGGGTGATCTTCAATCCCATCCATCGCTGGAACAATAATTCGCGAGCGGCTTCCTCTCCCATCACATCAACGTCGTGCAGGACTTCGGTCAAGCTTCCAAAGCATGCAAAGCCTGCGTTGCGGGTACTTGCACCATAGGGCAAGATCGAACGCTCCAAGACCATGACCTCGCGCTTGGGGTACTTCTCTTTTATGCTTGCCGCTACAGATAGTCCGACGATCCCGCCGCCCACAATGATGACATCACAGTGCAGCAGAGAGTCGCGTTCCCAATGACTCAGCACGGATCAGAAAGGATTGGTAGCATGTACCGTGACTTCAGGAATGAAACCGCGATCGTCCATTTCGAGGGCGCTCACGATGGCATGGGCGATCTCTTCGGCACGAAGCTTATTGGCTACTTCATCGCGCTCTTTGCGATTCGGTTGATTGAAGGCCGTTGTCACCTCAGAAGGATTCACGCCGATCACGCGGATATTGTGCTTACGCAGCTCCGCTTGCCAAGCCTGAGTGAGACTCCGCAGGGCAAATTTGGAAGAACTGTAGATCCCACCTCCGGCATAGCTCTTCAGGCCAGCGGTAGAAGCAATGTTCACGATGTTGCCATAGCTCTTCTCGACGAAATGTTTCGCCGCCGCTTGTCCCATCATAGCGGCTCCAAACACGTTGGTGCGATAGATCGCTTCGAAATCCTCCCAGGTATAGTCTTCGATCTTCTTCACCCAACCATGCCCGGCGTTATTGATCAATCCATGCAGATCACCGTATACGCGCAAGGTCTCCTTCATGGTTCGATCGATGCCCGACTGCTCGGACACATCCGCAAGCACACCATACGCTCCGATCTCATTGGCCACGCGATCCAGTTTCCCTGCGTCGCGACCCGTGATCACGACCTTTCCGCCTTTCTCGATAAGCATCCGGGCAGTTGCCTTTCCGATACCCGAACTTCCTCCTGTAACAATGAATACTGAATCCTTGATGGTCATATCGTTTGGGGTATTAGCACTTGATTGGTGAAGTTCTTGAGCTGATCGATGTCCGTATTCATCGTGCTCCATACGCGACTGCTCGTATGCTCACCCAGCGTGTTGATGGTCTCCTTGTGCTCCGCATCGACATCTTCCAGATAGCGGCTCCATACCCAAAACGAAACCGTCGTGGTCAGTACGAACACGGTAAGGCTGATCAGGAGATCGATGAGTATGTTGCTCTTTTTCATGCTGAATGGAATAAAGCTAATGTCGGACGAAAACCCATTCGGAGTCGTCGCTGAATTTCGGCGCGAAGGAATAATCTTCAAATCCTTTCAATGATTCCGAATCGATGATTCGGTTCTTAACTATGAATCGAGTCATCGCTCCTCGCGCATTCTTCGCATAGGTCATCACTACCTTGTAGTCATCGCCTTTCAATTCTTTGAATATCGGAGTGATTACCCGTCCGTTCACCTTCTTCATATCGATGACCTTTGAGTATTCATTGGACGCTAGGTTGATCAATACATCGGTTCCGGCATGCTCCATGGCCTCGTTGATCGAGTCTGTTATCTTATCTCCCCAAAACTGATAGAGGTTCTTACTTCTTCGCACCGGGAGCTTCGTGCCCATTTCCAAACGGTATGGGCGAATACGATCC
Source organism: Flavobacteriales bacterium (assembly GCA_038131955.1). GTDB lineage: Bacteria > Bacteroidota > Bacteroidia > Flavobacteriales_G > Salibacteraceae > SHAN690. The sequence goes on along the minus strand of JAYPQK010000012.1, from coordinate 82,435 downwards.
AGCGGACGTAGCAGGCCATGCAAGCCGCTCAATATGCGAACGTGATCCTGGCTGAAGCTGAGATCTTCCTGAGAAAAGGACTTAGCATCCAAGCCTCGGTAAACTTCACCACTGAAAGCCAGCATGGCCGGACGAGATGCGTCAGGAGTGAATTCGGGCTCCCATTCTTGGTAGCGTTGCACGTTCAATTCCGTCAGGTCTTTATTGAGGTTCATCAACTCAGAGACCTTCTTCTTGCTGAGGGAACGTAGTTTTTGGATCAACTGCGTCGATTCATCCACAAATTCAGGTTGTGTAAATGAACCTTCAGGAAGGGAAGAATCGAAATCGAGGGTCTTGGCAGGTGATAGGATCGTGATCATTGTTGAATGTTTTCAAAGGTAACAAGGACAAGTCCAAAAGGGTTGCACGCTGGGAAACTCAAACGACCTACTCATGGATGAAAGCGCTCAAAATCTCAAGTCATTCAAAATTCCAAGGTGTCAAGCCACGTGAAGAATTCCTGCAATTCTTCGGGGTACGATTCACAGTACTGACGCGATGATTCGTACTTGGATATTCGCACGTAATGAAAGAAGGGTTCCATGTGATCGCTTCCCGCAATCGACCCGAATAACGGTATGTAATACTGGGTGAAAAAATCATCTCGGTCACCCCAATCGAGTCCGTGTACGAAATTCAAAAAGCTCGTGAGGATATCCATGTCCACGCGCCACTCTTCCCAACCATCGTACTTCTCCAAACCCTTCGACGCCTCCATCATCGACATCATCAATTCGGCGCTTCGCATTTGCTCGTTGGTCTCATCCCCCATTACGTTCAAGGTGATCCTAGTTGAACTGTCGCTGGTCTGCTCCACTCCGATACCAAAGGACTCCTCGATGGTACTCCACACCACCGGCGATCGGTCGCTATCCGGCTCGATCAAGCCACAGAACAACAACGGGTAGATCGCCTCAACCCTTCGCTCTTGCGCAAGCAGGATACGTCCCAAAGCAAAGTGACTGTTGGCATGATCCAACCGGTTATTCACCGATTTTAAAAACGCCTCCTGAGCCAGCGCCAAGTCGTTCATACTCGTGGCCGTAATGCCGAGGTTGTACCAGAGCAAATAGTAGTCTCCAAAGCGGTCAATACCCTTTCGAAGGACCTTGATCGACTTCTTGGGCTGACCGGTCTTGTCGTAAATACTCCCTAAAAGAATGACGGCCTGAAGCCCGCTCTCGGAAGATTCCTGGGCCGCCACCTCAGCTAGTTTGATCGACTTCTCGAGGTCGTTCAAAAAGTAGTAGGTGTAAGCCATCTCATAGTTGACAAAGGCGTTCTTCGGATCGAGCTCCTTTGCCTTGTTGTACTCCACCAGCGCCAAGTCGTACTTCCCCTGCTCGTGGTACTCAATACCGCGTTTCATGATCTCGTGGATCACCGAATCTTGGGCAAAGGCAGTGCCTGTCCCCAAGTAGCAAAGTATGGCTAGGATGATGATGCGCATCAGGCCTTTGGGATACGCTTCAGTGTTTCTAGGAGAAGGCCCCAGTACTTCTGTACCGAACTGATCTGTACGCACTCATCAGGTGAATGCGCGCCACGGATGTTTGGACCAAAAGAGATCATCTCCATATCCGGATAGTTCGTTCCGAGGATACCGCATTCAAGTCCGGCATGACAAGCCATCACGTGGGCGTCTTCATTGAACATCTCCTTGTACAAGTCACTCATCACGCTCACAATGTCTGCATCAGGACGCGGGGTCCATCCAGGGTAGCTACCACCAAACTCCACATGTCCTCCGATCAGCTCAAACAATCCCTTGATCGCTCGAGCTTCATCCATCTTCTCAGAATCCACAGAACTACGCGTCAAGCATTGGACGGTATAATGGCCATCCTCTACCAACACTCGTGCGAGGTTATTGGAGGTTTGAACGAGTCCGTCGATCTCCGGGCTCATACGCCAGATACCTACAGGACAAGCGGCAACGGCCGAAATAAAATGCTTGGCAAATTCATTGGTGATGGCTTTTGAAGGTCGCTCCGTGGAGGTCAGCTCCAATACGATGTTTGGATCGGTGCTGTGGTATTCGGACCGGAGGGTTGTGTTCCAATCCTTCACATGCGCCTCCAATGCCTCTTCGTTGTGTACACCGATCACTGCATAGGATTCACGTGGGATCGCGTTGCGTAATCCCCCTCCGTCGATCTTCGCGATCTGTAGGTCAACATCCTCGTTGATGGAGTCAAGAACGCGGTTCATTAGCTTGTTGGCGTTCCCTCGTCCCCTATGGATATCCATGCCTGAGTGACCTCCAGTCAATCCGCGGAGGGTCAGCTTGTACCACGTGCGGGTGTCGTCAGATGAGGTCTGGTTATAGTGCCCGGTTGCGGTCACATCGATTCCTCCTGCACAGCCGATGGTCAATTCATCGTCGTCTTCGGTGTCGAGGTTCAACAAGATCTCGCCGTCGAGAAGACCGCCTTTCAAGCCCATCGCTCCTGTCATTCCCGTTTCTTCATCGATGGTGAACAAAGCTTCGATCGGCGGATGTGGGATGTCATTGCTACTCAGCAGCGCCATGATCGAGGCTACGCCAATACCATTATCCGCCCCCAAGGTTGTTCCATCAGCGCAAACCCAGTCGCCGTCGATATACATGCGGATCCCTTCCGAATCAAAATCAAAATTCGTAGCTGCATTCTTCTGGTGCACCATGTCGAGGTGGCTCTGGATCACGATGGTCTTTCGATCCTCCATTCCAGAGGAAGCAGGCTTCTTGATAATCACATTCCCTACTTCATCTACCATCGTGGGCAACCCGAGATCCTCTCCAAACTTCTTCATGAAGGCGATGACACGCTCCTCTTTCTTGGATGGACGCGGCACCGCATTCAGGTCCGCAAAATGGTTCCACATGATCGATGGTTCTAACGCTCTTACTTCTGCACTCATGGTCCTTTCAATTTTCCACAAGTTTACAGCATAGAGGTCGGGAAAGCTAGCCCCACGGTACGAATTGCGACAACTCCTCTTGCCATGCGACCGTGTTCGGACCGATCCGATGGGTGGCATACCCATATCGTCGTAAGCGCTCCACGCACTCTGAATAGTCCGGCTGCCCAATGTGCATATCCTCAAACACGATCAAGTTGGGCAGAAGCCGGTCCATATTGACCATCTTCAACACCTCGTGATCAAAACCTTCTGTATCGATCATCATAAGATCCACTTGGTCGAGGTTGTATTCGTCAACGACTGAGCTCAAACTCCGGACGGAAATCTGTTTCTCCGACACCCAATCTTCATGATCCGTAGGCCCCTCAATTCCGTAGCGCTTCAATCGACGGTCTAATCTTCCCGAACGGATCAGGTCAAGTAACAGTTCGCGGTCAAACCTTGTCAATCCCGTAGCCCAACGATCTTGGCTAAAGGAGATGGTATAGATACTGGCTCGACCATCTTCGTATCCGATCGCGGCATTCACAATCTTGACCTTAGGGTACTTTCGGTATACCGGGCGTAAATAACGCTCCACGACAGAAGGTTGGGGCTCAAACAAAAGTGCATTCCACCGATCTCGCTTGACAAAACGATAGACAGGATCGTGCGTCATTCCATCATTCGCCCCGATCTGAATCAATTGAAAGTGCTCCTTGGATCGAGAAAAACGATCGATCATATCTTCCACCGACCCCCTCTTTGGTCGATACCGACCAAGTGCAATCCAACGATAGACGAGACTATCCTGTCCGGCAATGAAGAATTTCAGATCATGAAACCAATTCTTGAACTTGTACTTAAGTCTCTTTAGAGAGCGCATATCAATCTACCCGTGCTTTTCCTTTTCGCCAGAAATACAAGCCGATCATGGCCAATACCAGCAACAGAGAGATGAATTGGGAATGAGTCAATATCCCATCGATGATGTATCCCCTAGCCTCATCGCCTCGAAAGACCTCGATGATCGATCGACCGATCGAATAGAGAATGACATAGAGGATGAATATCTGTCCATCGAACTTCTTCTTCGCGCGGAACCGATAGAGGAAGTAAAAGATGCTGGCCAACATCACCACGCTGTAGAGCTGCGTGGGATGCAACGGAATGCCCAATGGCTCGGCCTGCGAGGCAGGATCAGTGAAGGTCAGCCCCCAGCCTCCTTCGGTAGGAATACCGTGACAACATCCCGCAAAGAAGCAGCCCAGTCGACCAAAAGCATGCACAATGAGCGTGGTAAAAGCGAGCAGGTCGAGCATCCCCCAGACATCCCACTTTTCCTTGATGAAAAACCAAATGGTGGTCGGTACGGCGAACAACAAGGAGCCAAAAAAGACAAAACCGTTTCCGATGTTATCAAACATCCTTGATGGGTCCTCCAAGTAAATATCCGGATCCTCGAGGTAGAAGAAGATCTTACCACCAACGAACGCCGTGATGAATATCCAAACGAGCAGTGAACTGATCTTGTCGGGATCCACACCGTACTTCTTCTTCGCCTGCTCAGACAAGAACCAGTAGGCCAATCCCGCCCCTAGCACGATCATAAAACCGTACATGTAGATGACAAAGTCACCGATCTCAAGGAGTTTAGGGTGCATAGTCCAGCTTATTTGGATTGGCAGAGTTGGTCATTCTCAAAGCAGGATCGCTCGATCAATAGTTCATACTGTTCCCGCTGAGCTCGCTTCGGCAAAACGCTCTGCAGTTGCATCGGCAAAACTGAGATTGTAGTTTCCGTGATGCGCGCCACACGATTCTCACAACCAAGGCCCTTCTGATAATCTTTGATCCATTCAGAGGCGATCACCTCTTTCCACGTTTCCATTTTCTTCTCTTCAGCCAACACGCATTTCAGTATCTGCTTGCTACCCAAATGTCCGAGCGTCAATCGTGAAGCGTTATCGTAGGAATAACAAGCGTACTCACGACTATGCTGCTCTACTCCATGGTTGAGTTGCTCGTGCATGCGTTCCACATTCAACCATGCCTCACCTTCCACAGACACTTCCACCTTGATCAAGTGCATGGTACTCACAAATTCAGTCCGTTTTGGCGGCGACGCAGCCATCCCTGCCTTAGCGATCAACATCTCGCGGATCTGCCTCTCTGTCATAAGGTCCGTAAGAGGAACAGCCTTAAGCTCCGTCATTAGCTCTTTTGCGTTATAACTTACTGGAGCGAGGATTCCTTCGACTGCAGATTGCAGATCCGAAATCTGTGGACCCTTAGAATCCCACACCGGTCGCTGAATCGAGTAGAATTGATAGCTGACGCCTTCCTCGGAGACCCGTTTGGCCATCCATGCATCCAACTCATAGTGAAAGGCATTCGGCTGTGCCACCAGCGAGGTCATCAGGCCTGTGAACAGCACTAAGGTCGCAATCCATCTCTTTTGCATGGCATAAATGTAAGTTCCATTATCGTTGGTAAACACCTGTACAGGAATTATCTTAGCGGCTGATGATTTGATTCACCGTGATCACCACCACATGCCTACTGCTCATTTCCTCAAACGGCTGGGCGCAAGGACAATATTCCAACCCTAATCAACTCATCCAAAAAGCAGAGCTGAGTCCGCTTGAGGTCATCCGAAACATCAACGACCTCCTCGGAGCGACCAAGATCGAGGCAACCCAAGCCGGTCGTGGCAAGGCCTTTAACGATAAAATCAACGTGGCAAAAAGCTTTGTTCATGCCGGAAAGATCGAGGAAGCCAAGAAAGCCTATGACGAAGCCGTTCATCTCGCTTGGCATCGAGGTTAACAGGGCCAACTGATTCAGAGTATCCATCAGGAGTTGGAAAAGGTGAATCGCGGCAAGACGGTAGATCAGCGACCTTCGGGAAAAGATGAGAATTACCAGCCCATTCCTGAAAGTGAGCAAGACAGGAAGACGACCGCGTCCCCTCCAAAAGACAAGTACGAAGCCGGAGAACGCATCGATGAAATGCTTGCCTTTCTCTATGGCGATATCATCAAGGGATTGAAGAGCAGAACCGAGCTGGCTCCTATCACGATTGTGGCGATGAGGAGGTTGTTGTTCATCCACTCGACGGGCGTATCCCCGATGAGAAGATCTCGAACCGTGCCTCCACCAACAGAAGTTACAAATGCCAGTACATAGACACCAAAAACGTCGAATCGTTTCTTGATCGCCAGAGTCGCTCCAGAAACAGCAAACGCCAAGGTTCCAAGGATATCAAGTACGCCGAAGACTGTCCACTCCATCGGACAAAGGTAGAAGATGCTTTACATGATGCTGAGTCGCTCGAGCTTCACGCCTGAGGTCGTGCGAACTTCTACCATGTAGATGCCAGCACTTAATGCCGAAACATCCAATTGAGAAGCGTTGGAGCGAAGCACTTGAGCACCTAGATCAACTACATGTCCTGAGAGATCATAGACCCGGATCGACTCGATCGCTTCAGTGGCTCTAACTTGAACCACATCCTTCGCAGGATTCGGGAAGACGGTCACCGCTACCTCCAAAGAAGCTTCACGAACGCCCGTTGGCCAGTTGCTCATGCCTACGTCCTGGATGGTCACTTCACCATTCTTCAATACAACACCGGTAATGATCGTGTCATAGTATCCGTCCGCAGACACCTTGATGGAATACATGCCCGAATCGATCATAGAAAGGGCATAGTCTCCGGTGATATCACCTTCAGTCTCAACTGAATCACCCAGGATCTCGATGGTCGGGAAGAAGATCGGATCTCCCGTATGTACGTCGTACACCTCGCCTTCTAAGTAGCAGCCGTGCAGATAGGCGGGCTTGAACACATACAGTCCAGTCTCAATATCTGTAGCCAGTAGCTTACCTGACGGAAGCCATGGATAGGCTCCCCAGCAACCGTTGAAGGTACCGCCATTATAGCTGGGAGAAGTATCATAACGCCCAACCTCCAGCATGTTGTTTGGACGCAGAACACTCACAATACTGACACCGATGGTATAGTGCGATGTGATCAGAAAATCGTCCATGAAATGCGTATTGTGAGGAATGATCTCCGGCTCCTTCGGACTCCAAACGTCCACCTCAGTCGGATTCATTACGTCAGAAACGTCGTAAGCGCCAATGCTTCCGTCTACCACTTCATCGGTGGTATAGACATAGTTATTATCGTCAGAGAACCAGATGTTGTGCGTAAAGGCACTCGGTGTTTTCCATGACGAGATCAATTGAGGGTTCTCCTTGTCAGAGACATCGATCGCTTGCGCCTCACCGATGTACACGGCCGAACCCCACATGGTATCCCCGCGAACTACAGCGTCGTGGAGGTAGTTGTTGTCGTACTTGCCAAGTTCTACCGGAGCCATCGGATCTTGGGTCAGATCCAAAAAGATCGCGCCACCCGCCGAGTGATTAGCACCCGTGATGTACGCCACACCGTGCTCGTCTATATAGATATTGTGCGCCGACTGAAACTGAAAAGTATCGCCGGTGTAGTAGGTATAAGGAAGTGAAGTCGACTGAGGAAGTGGCGATAGATCGATGATCAACAGACCATTGCCACAAGCATCGCAGGTCACATAGGCGTGATCTTCCCACACCTTGATGTCACGCCACACGGTCCAGTTGCCGTTGAACTCACCTACAGAAAACAAGTTCCCGGTATCGGTAACATTGATGACAGAAACACCAGCCTGACGACCTACGATCGCGTATTCGTTGCCTTCTTCATCCACATAACCCCACACATCACTCAGCTCTTGAGTGAAGGTGTATTGGGCCATCAATTCGATGTTGAAATTCTCCGTAACAGGCTGGGCAAAAAGACCCGCGCTAAATAGCGCCGCGGCAAGGGTAAAGATGTATCTCATTAGTTCGAGTAGGATGCAAATAAACACAGAATCAGAGCTCAAGCGTAATCTGAGTGCCCGCACCGAAAGAATCATCATCGCCACCCTTGGATGGCTTTTCCGATTTTTCCTCCTTCGCAGGTTTGGCAGATTCCTTTTTCTCCTCCACCTGTGGCTTGCTTTCAGAAGACGCTTTCTCAGCCTTCGGGACTGGCTTCTCCTCCTCTTTTTTCGATGATTCAGCCGCAGCCTTCGACGAGACCGTCTCTTTCGTCTCCTCTTTCTCCTTCTCCTCTACTTCCTCTTGAGGTTGAGGTTGAGATTCAACAGGCTCCGGTTCGTCATCTGCCTCGTTCCCTCCTTCGCTCTCGTTCTGCTTGTCGTTCTCATGCGGCAGCGGCTCCATGTCTTCGATCGACTTGATCTTGTACTTCGTCAAACGATTTCCAAGTGCCTTGAGGCCTTTGACGCTGATGAATTCGGCCAGTTCAATGACCTCATCCTCTCGCTGATTGCTCCGCTGATCGAATTTCAACGTCACTCTTGGAAGCCAAGCGGTAGAGATGTACTCCAATTTCGCTTCTTCATGATCACCAATGAAGTTGACCGCCTTGTCAGACTCTTCCGCTAGGAAGCGCTTCACGTACAAATTCTCCTTCTCTGGCTCGAAATAGATCGCGCTAGCCGGCTTCTCCGGATCCCATTTTTCAATGACGATCATGTCCTCATCAAATTTGGTGATGACGTCAATGCCCGTCATGCGGTACGTACCGGATTGAGAGATCGTCAAAATACGGTCCTCCCCGTTGAAGGCACCAAGCAATCGGCCTCGGCCTTCATAGTTGAGTCGCTTGACTGATTCGTCAAACCATACCTTGCGCGCCCCAAGGGTCGATACGCCCTTCTCCTTGAGTTCGATCTTGTTGACGGCGTGCTTGGTCAGGATGTTTCCTTTCGCGTTTCGGCCCTTCACGTCCAACTCAGCAAAGTCGAAGTCGAACTTCAACTTCTTGAGCTTGGCCTTCGCACGATGAACCACCGTAATGACCTCAGCTTCTCCATTCGGATTGGCCGTGAGGTGCAAGACCTTAGACTTTGGTGTTCCCTTCGTCAGGTCGTATTCCTTGTCGCGTATGATCGAGGTGACATTGAAGCGCTTGATCATGATACTGCCACCTGGACCATCCTGGTACACCATATTATACACGGTGCGTGGATCATTCTTCTTCCAAGTATTCACATACAGCACCCCCTTGCCCACAAATGTCTTGTCTGACATCTTCGTCACCACGAGCACACCATCGTGGCGAATCACAATGATGTCGTCGATATCCGAAGCATCGGTAACGAACTCCGAGTCTGATCGCTTCAGTCCGTGTCCCACGAATCCTTCTTCTCGGTCTACGTACAACTTCACGTTGTTGGCCGCGACAAGGGTGGTATTGATCTGCTCGATCTGACGAATCTCCGTCTTGCGCTCCTTGCCTTCGCTGAACTTCTTCTTCAGCTGCTTGTAGTAAGCGATCGCATAATCGACCAAATTGGCCAAGTGATGCTTCACCTCTGCGATCTCCTCCTCCACCTTGGCCAAATGCTCATCCGCCTTGAAAGAGTCGAACTTCGAAATACGCTTGATGCGGATCTCGGTCAATCGCGTTACGTCCTCATCCGTCACTTCACGCAGCAGATGCTTCGTAAATGGCTTCAGTCCTTTGTGGATCGTCTCAAGTATGGCTTCCCAAGTCTCGCACTCTTCAATATCTCGGTATATGCGATTCTCAATGAATATCTTCTCCAAGGAGGCAAAATGCCATTGCTCTTCCAGCTCGCGCTTCTTGATCTCCAACTCAAGCTTCAATAGCTGCTTGGTCTGCTCCGCGCTTTCCGCCAGCATGTCGCTAACCCCCATGAAGCGCGGCTTGTCGTCTTGAATGACTACCGCATTCGGACTGATCGAAACCTCACAATCCGAGAAGGCATAAAGCGCGTCGATGGTCTTTTCGGGAGAAACGTTCGTACCCAAGTGAACCAAGATCTCTACGTTCTCAGCCGTATTGTCCTCCACTCGCTTGATCTTGATCTTCCCCTTATCGTTCGCCTTGAGGATACTGTCGATCAACGATGAGGTCGTGGTGCTATAAGGGATCTCCGTGATCTTCAAGGTACTCTTGTCCTCGATCTGGATGCGAGCACGCACCTTGATCCTTCCACCGCGCAGACCGTCATTGTACTCAGAGAAATCTGCCATTCCCCCGGTTGGGAAGTCCGGATAGATCTTCACCTTCTTTCCCTTCAGGTTGCTGATGCAACCATCGATCAGTTCGATGAAGTTGTGAGGAAGCATCTTACAGGCAAGTCCTACCGCGATACCTTCCGCCCCAGAAGCCAAAAGCATTGGGAACTTCACCGGAAGCGTGATGGGCTCCTTATTACGCCCGTCGTAGCTGAGCTGCCACTGTGTGGTCTTAGGATTGAAAAGTACCTCCAGCGCAAATTTCGTGAGTCGCGCCTCGATGTATCGCGGAGCTGCAGCGCTGTCGCCGGTGAGGATGTTACCCCAGTTTCCCTGGCAATCGATCAACAGGTCCTTTTGCCCGATCTGTACCATCGCATCACCAATGGAGGCATCGCCGTGCGGGTGATACTTCATGGTGTTACCGATGATGTTGGCCACCTTGTGGTAGCGACCGTCGTCCAGTTCCTTCATCGAATGGAGGATACGACGCTGTACCGGCTTGAATCCGTCGTGCAGGTGAGGCACGGCACGCTCGAGAATCACGTAAGAAGCGTAATCCAAGAACCAGTCCTTGTACATGCCACTGACGTGGATGACCTTCTCAAGCTCTTCGCCTTGCTCCTGCTCGGAAAACTCTTCGTCTCTCTCTTCTAATTCTTCGTTCTCGTCGCTCATTTCTGATCTAGCGTACTCTATAATAGTTCCCTTCCCTCAGCATCAAGCAGCGATGTCCTCGGGTGTATCTTTTTCAACTTTCAAATTCTCGATGATGAATTCCTGTCGTGTCGGCGTGTTCTTGCCCATGTAGAACGACAATAATTCTTTCAAAGCAGCATCCTGACCGATCACCACCGGGTCCAAACGAATGTCCGCACCGATGAAGTGCTTGAATTCATCCGGAGATATCTCACCTAATCCCTTGAATCGAGTGATCTCTGGGTTCTTACCCAACTTGGCGATGGCTTCCCTACGCTCTTCTTCGGAATAACAGTAGATCGTCTCCTTCTTGTTCCTCACTCGGAACAAAGGCGTTTGCAAAACATAGAGATGTCCTTGCTTTACGATCTCCGGGAAGAACTGCAAGAAGAAGGTGATCAACAACAAACGGATGTGCATCCCGTCAACGTCGGCATCGGTGGCAATGACCACTTGATTGTAACGCAAGTTTTCGATGCCATCTTCAATGTTCAACGCTGCCTGCAGGAGGTTGAATTCTTCATTCTCATACACGATCTTCTTGGTGAGACCGTACGTATTGAGCGGCTTACCCTTGAGTGAGAACACCGCTTGGGTATTCACGTCACGGATCTTAGTGATCGAACCAGAAGCCGAGTCTCCCTCGCAAATGAAGATCGAAGTCTCCTTTCCTCTTCCTCCTTTGTCGTCGTTCAGGTGAACCCGACAGTCGCGCAATTTCTTGTTGTGTAGGTTGGCCTTCTTAGCTCGCTCACGCGCCAGCTTCTTGATACCGGCCATGTCCTTTCGCTCGCGCTCGTTCTGAAGGATCTTCCTCAACAGTGGCTCGGCCACCTCTGGGTGCTTGTGAAGGTAATTGTCCAACTCGCGCGATAAGAAGTCGTTCACAAAGGCCCGCATCGATGGTCCGCCGGGAGCTACATCCTGTGAACCCAATTTTGTCTTGGTCTGAGATTCAAAGACAGGCTCCATCACCTTGACGCTTACTGCTGCATGAATGGAAGAGCGCACATCTTGAAGGTCAAATCCTTTTCCGTAGAAATCCTTGATCACCCGAGCAACGCTCTCCCGGAATGCCGCCTGGTGCGTTCCGCCTTGAGGTGTGTATTGACCGTTGACGAACGAGTAATAGTCTTCGCCATAACCCTGCGTGTGGGTGATCGCCACCTCGATGTCTTCTCCCTCCAAGTGAATGATCGGATACAGCGGATCATCGTCAAGGTTGCGATCCAGAAGGTCCCTCAGACCATTCTCAGACTCGTAGCGCTCCCCGTTGAAATTGATGACCAATCCGCGGTTGAGGTAGCAGTAGTTCCACAGCATGCGGTCGACATGCTCATGCTTGAAGGTGAATGCTGGGAACACCGTGTCATCAGGAATGAACGTCGTGCGCGTTCCCTTTCGAGCCGATGTCTCTTCGATCGCGTGGTCTTCCTTTAGATTTCCTTTTGAGAATTCAGCCGCCTTGATCTTGCCCTCACGGACCGACTCCACCTTGAAGTAGGACGAAAGCGCATTCACCGCCTTGGTACCAACACCGTTCAAACCAACCGACTTCTTAAAGGCTTTTGAATCGTACTTACCTCCGGTATTGATCTTGGAAACGCAATCGATCACCTTCCCGAGTGGAATACCACGACCGTAGTCGCGCACCTTCACCTCGTTTCCTTTGATCGTAATGTCGATGGTCTTTCCATTCCCCATAACGAACTCATCGATCGAGTTGTCGAGGATCTCCTTAATAAGAATGTAGATTCCGTCGTCAGCACTGCTTCCATCACCGAGCTTACCGATGTACATACCCGGGCGCAAACGAATGTGCTCCGACCAATCTAACGTGCGTATGTTATCCTCCGTGTATTCTACAACCATGCCCAAAAAGTTTTCGGATCGTTGCGAATTTAATTAGCATCATTCGGGGATTCCCGCCTAGACACAGCGTGTTTTGCACAGTGTTTTAAACACTTTGGGGTTGATGAAGGCCATTCTTTTAACGTTCGCTTCATTGTATCATCAAAGAAGATGTCCTTTCTTTATCGTATCGATCCTCATCCCGGAATGAAAGAAGTTTACATCGTACGACACGGCAAGAGCGACTGGAACGATCTGGACCTCAACGACATTGATCGCCCATTGAAAAAACGAGGCGCGAAGAACAGTCATGAACTGGGCCAACACCTCCGGAAACTCAATTGGACGCCGGACATAATTCTGAGCAGTCCCGCCGTGCGCGCTTACGACACCGCCAAGATCCTTGCCGACGAACTCAACATCACTGGTGCGCGATTTAAAGTCATTGCCAAGCTTTACTTACCCGACTTCCCTACCTTGTTGAGAGAGATCCTATACCTGAATGACGACCTCGACAGCGTAATGATCATCGGACACGAGCCCTCGCTTTCCAATCTGATCAACCACTTCCTCCACGAGCCTTTGGATCAGGTGGTGACAGCATCGCTCACCTTGCTGAAATTTGACACCGACAAGTGGCGAGACCTCACGCCCGAAACCTTCATCGAGGGTGTTCATAAGAATCGGCATAACATGAAAGGGCAAGAGCTGCATTGAGCCTCAGAGAAGGTAGTTTTGCAGCCATGGATCAAAAGCAACGTATCGACGCCTTTGCCCGACTCGGCGAGAGATTGACGCATATTCTGAACCACATCACCACCGACGAACACGAGCGCTATCGAGCGAGTATCGCTCTGGCATTTCACAAAAACGGCTGGTTCACCGAGCGCGAGGTGAAGTTCGCCCTGTCCTATTGGGCAGAGACACTGAACAAAGACACCCTCGAAGCTTTCTTGGAGCCCTATGCCTACACGAACTCTCCGAAGAAGGTCGGACTCATTCTAGCGGGAAATATTCCCCTCGTTGGCTACCACGACATCCTCTGCACCTTGCTGACCGGTCATCACGCCGTGATCAAGCCTTCAGGAAGCGACACCGTACTCATTCAGTTGATGATGGAGCTCTTGGTGGAAGTAGAACCGGCTGCACAAGGATGGTTCACCATTCACCAAGAACTGATGAAGGAATACGACGCCGTCATTGCCACGGGCAGCAACAACAGTGCTCGCTATTTCGAGCAATACTTCGGCAAAGTGCCCAACATCATTCGTCGCAATCGCACCAGCATCGCCGTTCTCGACGGTACCGAAAGCGAAGAGGAAATGCAGCAATTGATGGAGGATGCCCTGCTCTACTTCGGACTCGGTTGTAGGAATGTCACCAAGATCTATGTGCCTGAAGATTACGACCTCAATAAAATATTCGCTGCCTCGGTTCCGTTTGCCTATGTGATGGACAATAAGAAATACGCGAATAATTACGCCTACCATCGAACGCTTCTAATGATGCAACAAAAGGAGGTCTTAGAAAACGAAGTGCTCTTACTTACGCCTTCCGAAGAGATTTTCTCGCCGGTTTCGGTGCTGCATTACGAGCGATACAATGACCTTAACGCATTGAACGACACGCTCCAAGCCTTGGAGGACGACATTCAATGCCGAGTTTCGAAGAAAGACGTATCTTTTGGCATGGCTCAAAGACCACGACTGAATGAGTTTGCAGACGGGGTCGATACGATGAAATTTTTGGCAACTTTATGACCCGTAAAGGCTTCCAAATAAATTTTTGCTCGTATTAATTAATAAAGTTTCTTTGCGGGTTAATACGCTAAACCGCTAGATGAATAAGGGGAATAGTTCTACAAACATGATCGGACGCTGGCTATCAACCATCCTAATCTTGACCTTCTCGCAGGTGTCTTTCAGCCAGATCTGGCAGGAAGATTTTGGTACCGCAGCCGCGTGTACTGAAATCGACACCGCAGCGATCGCCACCACTGCAAACGGTAACTGGTCGATCACCTTTCAATCGGCGAACAACAATACCGACACCACCAACAACTGGTATATTTCGGCTCGCGAGTCGTTCATGGGCTTGAGCAACTGTGGCGATGGATGTTCAGGCGGTGGTAACCTCAACAAGACACTTCACGTTTCTACGCCGACCGTTCCGGGTGCGGTTTTTAATAATGATAGTCTCACCGACATCACCGTTTGGACACCAGGCATCACTACCTCGGGTAGCGAGCACATCCTCCTCGAGTTCGATTACCTCGAAGGTGGAGGAGTTGGAGATAGCGGACGCGTTTACATCAGTGTAGGTAGCGTCAATGCACCGGTACTTCTTTTTGACCCTGCCAAGACGTTCACTGGAGGTTGCGGTACGGACGGACAATGGACGCACGCTTCCGTTTTCCTCGATACCATATATAATAACCTTATCGGTTCTCTCTTCATCGGTTTCCGTTGGCAGAGTGATGGAAACGGCGCAGGAACCAATCCGTCCTTCGCGATCGACAACATCGTCCTGACCGATACTACGCCAGAGGCTTACTTCGAAGCGAACCCTGACCAAATATGCGTGGGTGATCCGGTGGACTTCCTCAATGGAACGACAAGTACCAATACCACCTACAACTGGGCTTTCGGAGGAAACGCCACCCCAACTACTTCAACTGCTCAGAATCCACAGAACGTAGTATTCAACGTGCCTGGCACGTACATCGTCACCTTGACCGCTACTAACAGTAACGGTTTTGATTTTTACACCGATACGGTAGAGGCATTGAGCTGTACTCCACCTGAACCAGGATTTGTGCCCTCTAACCAAAACCTCTGCCAAGGTCAGTGCATCGATTTCTTCGATACTTCTGTTCCCGGAACTTTCGGCCTCGGTCAATGGCAATGGCAGTTCCAAGGTGGATCGCCAAACACTTCTACGGTTCAGAATCCACAAAACATTTGCTACACAACCAGCGGTGTCTATAATGTGACCTTGACCGTCACCGATACGGTAACCGGTCTTGACTCTACTCGTATTGAGCAATTCTTCATCACCGTTGATACGTGTTCGGTCCCGACTGTGACCTTCACGAGTGACACTACCGTCATTTGTAACAACGACTTCTTGCGCTACTACGCGCTTACCACCGGAAACCCTGATAGTATCCGTTGGACCTTTGAAGGAGGTAACCCTGCCAGCGTCGCAGGCTTGGCCGACTCTCTGGACACCATCGATGTCTTCTATCCTACCCCGGGATTGTACACCGTAAGTATCATCGTTTGGAACCAAGCGGGATCGGGTGTTGATACGATATTCAATTACGTACAGGTAGACTCCTGCCCTACTCCGATCGCGGCGTTTGAAGCCAATGACCGAACGATCTGTCCAGGCGCTTCCGTGGTCTTCCAAGACAATTCACAATTCGCTACCGAGTGGTATTGGGAGTTCCCTGGTGGACAACCGGGCTCATCCAATGACCAATTCCCCACTGAGATCAAGTACGACACGCCTGGTTCTTATCCGGTCATCCTGATCGTCAAGAACGTGAACGGTGAGGACACATTGATCTTTGAGGACTTCATCAAGGTTGACTCATGTCTTCCTCCTGATCCTCGCTACGCGATCGAAAGAGACTCCATCTGTCGCAGTACCTGTGTGCAGTTGTTCAACACCTCACTCCGCACGGACAGTTTCTACTTCATCCTTTGGTATCACCCGTATCCGGATTCAATCACTGGAACGGCTTCAGATACAATCACTCCTCTGACTCCAGGTTACCAGTGGATGGTGAACGACACGCTCTTTAACGACACCTTCTTCGTGATCTGGAAAGACTACTTTCCGGTTCGAGCAAGGATCACCAACGAAGAAGATACAATCCTCTGTTTTGACGACAGTGCCACGGTAGGACTTCAGCTCTTTGCTTACAACGAATACGACGTTTCGGTTCTGAACCTGCAGGATGTGGGTGTGCTGAACATTGGTGGTCGCTATCCAAAGGTGAATGCCGGCCCTGACAAGGAGGTATTGATCGACAACATCAACAGCCGTTTCTTCATCGAAGACACAGTAAGCTTCGAAGGAGAAGGAACGGCACCTTACTTCGACTGGTATCCGGAAGATGGATTGTCTTGCTATGATTGTCCAAGACCGATCATCTACCCAACCACAACCAGAAAGTATTACTTGACGAACTACGATGATTATGGCTGTCAGGCTTATGATTCTGTGATCGTCTATGTAGACCGAGGCTACCACATGGGTATTCCTAACATCTTCAGTCCGAACGGTGATGACATGAACGACATTCTTTGGGTTCGTGGAAACAACATCTCAGATGAGGGCTTCTTGATGCAGCTTTGGAATCGTTACGGTGAGATGGTATTCGAATCGTTCAGCCAGAACAACGGTTGGGACGGAACCTACAAAGGTGAGCCTGCTCCGGCGGGATCGTACAACTATTATGTACGCGTCACGTTTGAGAACGGTGAAGTCGGTGAATTAAAAGGTAACGTAACTTTGGTTAGATACTAATGCGCAAGACACTCTTCATACTAGCACTTTCTGCTCTAGCCTCAGGTGCCTCAGCGCAAATGGGATTGGATCCACAGTTTTCTTTTTACAATCGCAATACCCTGAACGTTAACCCTGCCCTAGCAGGACAGAGCGACGCCAAGTGGCAAGTGCAGAACTTCTTCCGAGAGCAAGCATATGTGATCTCACAGCCTTTCACCTCAGGGGGAATGAACCTCGATATCAATTTGCCGATCAACGCTTGGTCTGGTAACATTTGGGGAGTTGGACTGAGCTTCATCGGTGATGAGCAAGGCGATACTCGACTCAGAAATTTCTACGGCTCTGCTACCATCGCAGTGGGTCAATACCTCGACCCTCGCGAAAAGCACAGCATCAGCATCGGTATTCAAGCAGGCATGGCGCAACGCTATAACCGCTATACTGACATCTATTGGGATAACCAGTGGGCAGGAGATCGATTTAACCTTCGGCGTCCTACCGGTGAAAACCTACAATTCCTAGGAGACCTACAACGCTACTTCGACCTGAGCACGGGTGTTCAATACTCGTACGACGGTGACCTCATGGATATGACCGCAGGCTATGCGGCCTACCATGCAAATTCGCCCGATGCATCGCTTTATATCGATACATCGCTTTACTCCCTCCCTACGCGTCACACCGTACATTGGAGAATAGAGCATCGATTGCGCAAGGACAACATGATGGCGTTGGTTCCATCGTTCATGGCCACTCGCCAGGGCAAGACCAACAACATCATCTTCGGTAACGACTTCAAGTTCTATTTCAACGAGGCAACACGCGTTACAGGAAAGCGTAAGCTTTACAGCATGTCACTTGGTGTGCACCACCGCCTGTTGAAGGACGTGATCGGATCGATCATGTTCGATCTTGCCGGATGGTCCTTTGGTGCAGCATACGATGTATCTGTGGGTAGCATCAATAAGCTCAATGGATATCAAGGAGCTTGGGAAGTGATGTTGGGTTACCGCGCCGGTTTCCGCAAGGGCAGCAACGCGAAGTACATGCCACACCGTAAGGGTAAGCTCTAATTGAGCCCATGCGTCCATCCTTTCTAGTCTTTCTCGCTTTACTGTTCATCGGATCATCCCTGCATGCGCAGTCTGTGAAGATCAAGGGACAGGTTTTCCACGCTGAAGACCCTACGTTTAATCTCCTCATCGTCAATAAGACCAAGGGAAAGGGCGTATTCGGTCAAAAGGATGGAACGTTTGAGATCACCGCCGATAAACAGGACACTATTCTAGTTGGAGCACTGGGCTATCAGACCACCAAGATCTGCATGGCCGACAGTCAGCCGAAGTCTGTATACAACGTTAAGGTCTATTTGAAGAACATCAGCGTCCAGCTCAACACGGTCGAGATCTTCCCACAACGCGACCTGGAGGAGATCCGCGAGGACATCCGCGCGCTAGGCTACGACGATCGCGAATACATGATCACCGGTATAGATGCCATGTCATCTCCCCTCACCTACCTGTATCAGCAGGTATCGAAGAAGGAGCGCATGAAGCGCAGAGCATACGAGATCATCAACGAAGACAAGAAACGCGCCCTCCTCAAGGAACTTTTCGCCAAATACGTCGACTTCAACATCTTCGACCTACAAGAAGACGAGTTCGACGACTTCATCACCTTCATGGGCATCAACGACGCCCAGCTCAAGAGCATGACCCAGTACGAGTTCATCCTCTTCACCAAGCAGCGCTACACTGTCTTCCGCCAAGTGCCTCCGATGTATCGACAGGATTTGGATACGCATGATTGAGCTTCGCTCAATCGTCGGTACTCGTTGATTCGGAATTCGTTGATTCGGGCGAACAGCTATACACGCGTTTTGGCCCCTCGACTCCCTGCCCGTCCAGTCAGGCGGGCGCTAGGGGTGACCCTCCTATTCAGTCGGGCCAAAACTTCGAACCTGGAACTTGAGACTTGAGACTTGGAACCATAATACCTACCCACCCCCTAACCCCCTCCTTCGGAGCACTTGTGTGGATTAAACACGACACTCTTTGCGCTCTCCGCGCCTTCTCTGTGAACTTTGCGGTTAAAATAGAAAGCTCCTACGGAGTAGCCAGCTAGATTAAACACACCCTCATTGAACATTGAATATTGATCATTGATACCACGTTATCCACAACCCATCGTGACTAGATTCTCAAGCCGCCTGCTCCTCACCCCCTGACAATCCCGAATTTAGAGCCACAATCAAGGATCATGAAGAAGTGGATACTCACTGCCGCATTGTTCGGCATCATTGGCGCACTCAGCGCACAGCACAGCGTAGTTCTCAAAACGGGCGATAAGGTCAAAGGCGTGGTCATTGCGCTCAATGACGACATCCTCACCATCTACGTCAACCGCGAGCCCAAGGAGATCCGCTTGCGGGATGTAAGCTCCATCTTCTTTGACGAATACGTGCCCTACGACGGTTCTTTGAAGGAAGACACCCCCACCAAGAAGATCAAAAGCCTAGACGGCGGCTACATCGTAGAGTATCAGATCAAAGACCGCGAAATGACCCTAGCACCGCGACTCAGCAACGCAACCCAAAAGCGCGGCAATGTGGTAGTTGAAGTAGTTGTGAACCGAGCCGGAACCGTCATGAAGGTCAAATCAGGCGTCACTGGAAGCACCACCAGCGACGAATACCTCCTCACCAAAGCAGAATTTGCCTGCAAAGGCGCCCAATTCTCCGAGCACCCCACAGGGCCGTTGGAGACCACAGGGTTGATTACTATTCATTATTAGAGATTGGTTGATTGGAGATTGGAGACTGGTTGATTTGTGATTGGGGGGATGTGAATCAACTCATTATCAATTATTCAGTATTCAATGAGTATTGAGTATTAATCATTGAACATTGATCTGGGCGGCTCTCTTTGCGGTTAAAATAGAAAGCTCCTATAGAGCAGCCAGCCTGATTACACACGCGCTCATTGACCATTGATCATTGAATATTGATCATTAAAAAAGCGGCCCGAGAGCCGCTTTCCTTTCATATGATCTAGGAAAAAGATCTGATTAGTTTCCTAAGAAGGAGTACTTCTCGCCGTACTCTAGCATTTGGCCTAAGAAATCTTCTGGGTATTCCACTTTCACGTCAACGACCTTGTCGCCTTCCATGACCGGAACCAGACGTGGGTTGATGAATCCACCATAAGGAGCGCTGTCCAGCTTCGCAGCTCGGTCGAGCACTTCTTGGTGAAGTTCCTTGTCCACTTTTACGCCATAGTTCTCAACGAGTGCCTTACCTGCTTCATAGTCTCCCTCGCTCTTGATGCGCTGGATCTCGCGGAGGAGCTTTCCGAACAACTCACGGAGCTTTTCGTAATCGTTCACCTCAAAGTAAGTCTTGCCGTCGATCACCTTCTTCTCGATCACGTTGTCGGCCATTCCTTTCTCATACGCCCAAGAAGCCACCAATTGACGGTTACGCATGTGCGACTCCTCAATGTCAGCTCCCGGCTCGATACGACGCAATTGAAGCATCATTCCATTGCGGATGTATGAATCATACTCAGCTTTTCCCACCTCGAGTGAAGGCATCAAGCCCAGCTCTACCAACTTCGGATCGAGCAAGAAATACAAGGCAACCAAGTCAGCACGACCTTCCTCCAAGGTAGACGCATAGTTCTTCAAGGTCTCCTTTGGAGTTCCAATACCAGGATTCAATTTTCCCGAGGCGTGTCCGACCACTTCATGCAATGCCGTGTGCAGCTTTCCAGCCAATTTGCCATGCTCTTCGCTACGTGCGCGCAAATCATCGGTACGGATGAATTCTTCATTGAATCCTTTTCCACCCGCTTCCGCATAGGCCTGAACGATGTTACCCAAGCTCACCGACTTAGAACCATGCGTAGCACGAATCCAGTTGGCATTCGGAAGGTTCACACCGATCGGAGTGGATGGAGAAGCATCGCCCGCCTCGCCGGCTACGTTCACCACCTTGTAGGTCACCCCTACTACGCTCTCCTTTTTGTGCTCGTCCATGATCGAAGAATTGTCTTCGAACCACTGCACATTGTCCATCAGCACCTTCATTCGCTCAGAAGCGTCGAAATCCGTGATCTCGATGATGCTTTCGTAAGAACCGGTATATCCTTTTGGATCATTGTACACTTCTACAAAACCTTGGATGTAGTCGATATCACCTTCGGTAGCCTTTACCCATGCAATGTTGTATTCATCCCACACCTTCAGGTCACCGGTCTTGAAGTACTCGATCAAAAGCTTAAGTGCATCTGCCTGTGCTTGGTTTTCAGCCGCACCAGCCGCTTTATCGAGCCAGTAGACCACCTTATCGATCGCTGGACCGTAAAGACCACCGCTTTTGTAGACCAATTCTTTGATCTCACCATTCTCCTTCACCAGCTTGCTGTTCAAGCCATAGCTGATTGGCTGTGGATCATTCTTATCGATCACTTTCGCATAGTACGCGTCAACGTCCGCCTCTGTCATATCCGGGCTGTAGAAGTTCACCGCAGATCCTTTCACCAATCCCAATTCAGGATTCAAGTTCACCTTCTTCGCATCGAATGCAGGATCGAAGATGGCCTTCATGGCTTCTTCGCTCAGCGTGGCTCCAGAGCCATCCAACAGTGTTTGGAAGTACTCCTGGATAAACTCAGGCTTGAACTTGCTCATGCTGTAGTGGTGGTGAATACCATTCGCGAAGAACACGCGCTTGGCGTAGGTCAAGAACTTATTCCAATCCTCAGAATCCTTGTCATCACCGAAGTTATTGATGATCGTCTCCAACGCGTGACGGATTTCAATGTTATGGCGATAGTTCTGATCCCATATGATATCGCGTCCACTGAGTCCCGCTTCGTAGAGGAAGTAGACATACTCCTTCTGCTTGGTTGTAAGCTTATCCCATCCGGGAATGCGATAGCGAATCAGCTTCAGGTCGGCGAATTGCTCCGCTAGGTATTGAAAGTCAGCGTCGTCTTCCTCAACAGCTACTGTATCCGTAGTTGGGGTTTCTGCCGGTTTCTCTCCTCCTCCGCAGGCTTGCACCATGATCCCGGCAAAGATCATCGGATAAATAAGTATGTGAATCCTTTTCATGTTGTGATTTATGTGATTTACAATGGCCTAAAAGTAAAAAGAAGCGCCAAAGGACGCTTCTTTTCAGAGGGTTTGTATGTCAATTCAGAAGGATTCTGCTTAGTGCAGCCCCTTATCTCCAAGGTATCGCTCAGCATCGAGGGCCGCCATACAGCCGGTTCCCGCAGCCGTCACCGCTTGGCGGTACACCTTATCACCCGCATCACCCGAGATGAATACCCCTTCGATGTTAGAGTGTGTGCTATTCGGCTTGTGGATCAAGTATCCTGAAGAGTCCATATCGATCCATCCTTTGAAGATGTCGGTATTCGGCTTATGACCGATCGCCACGAAGAATCCGGTAACGTTCAATACCGTTTCCTCGTTGGTTTGGTTATTCACCACCTTCACGCCTTCCACCACTTGGTCTCCCAACACCTCGACGGTCTCGGTATTCCAAAGCACCTCGATGTTTGGCGCATCAAACACACGCTGCTGCATGATCTTAGAGGCACGCATCTCATCACGGCGCACGATCATCTTAACGCTCTTACACACCTTAGAAAGGTAGAGAGCTTCTTCGCAAGCAGTATCCCCTGCTCCGACGATCGCTACATCTTGTCCACGGTAGAAGAAACCATCGCAAACCGCGCAGGCAGAAACTCCCCCACCGAGATCTCGAAGGCGAAGTTCGCTCTCGAGTCCGAGCCACTTGGCAGAAGCACCGGTAGAGATGATGATCGAGTGTGCTTGAAGCTCTTCTTTCTCATCCACCCATACTTTGTGCACAGGGCCTGAGAAGTCTACTTTGGTCACGTATCCGCTGCGGATATCGGTCTCAAAGCGCTCGGCTTGTTTGCGGAAGTCCATCATCATTTGCGGACCGTTCACACCTTCCGGGTAGCCCGGGTAGTTTTCCACGTCTGTGGTATCCATCAACTGACCGCCGGGCTGCATGCCTTCGATCATTACTGGCTTCAATTCTGCTCGTGCCGCATATACAGCTGCTGTGTATCCAGCAGGACCAGAACCGATGATCAATGTTTTGTGAATTGTATCACTCATGGTAGTTCAAATTTTAACGCCGCAAAGGTAGACTTTACCCCCCTATTTACCCCGTTGATTTAGTCAATACCTCAATAGTTCCAGCCTATGAAAGGCTGTCTAAGACCGCGGCCAAGGCTCCTTAGGCTCGCAGTTGCATTTCTTACCACAACTCGCCATTTCACCTGCAGAATCTTCCATTGTGCTGATGCAATGCTCCACTAGATTTGGCCAAACGGATGAAGGAAGTACCAGTCATACAGCTCAATCGAAAATCGCATCGAGGTTTTAGGGCTATCATTTTGGAGTTCAGCTATAATGAAGCTTTAGTAGGCCCCTGCAAAGAGATCGGTGCCAAGTGGAGTCCGTCCATCACAAGCTGGTATGTCCCCGATGGCGCCACACAACGACAGGCATTGATAGAAGGTTCAAAGGACGCGCATGGTTGCGTTGGCCCTCCAAGGAACCAAGCAATCGCGAGGTAGAACAGCGTCGACAGCGAGCGGGAAAGCTTCTGCAGGGAAAAATGACGGAGTCCCAGCTCACCTACTTGAAGAACATGGAGCGACTACTGTCATCGCTAGGCAGGTCAGCCAATACCATCGACATCTATATGCATATGTGCACATTGATGTTTGTCTACTTAAAGAAGGATCCCGCCGCCATCGACAACAGAGACATCATCCGTTTTCAGAGCGAATTCTTGGTAAAAGAAGGCTATGCAGAAAGCACGCAGCGCCAGTTCGCCTCGGCGGTAAAGATGCTTTACAAGGCCTATAAGCAATAGCGCCCTGCGGGACGCTACTGCTCATAGCCAGACCGTTAGGCACAATAAAAAAAAACAAAAACGTTAGACAAGAATGACGAAAAGAAACTTTGTGATATTAATGGCTCTCGGGTTTACCTCTATGCTAATAATCCTTGAATCTTGTAAAAAGGATGATGGTATTATTGACTCAGGTAGGACTGCACTTGACCATGCTTATGAATGTGAAGGAGTTTTGGGGCCGCTGCCAAAATTCAGTTGTGCTGATGCAATTGAAGTACCCACAACAAAAAATGGAATCCCAGTAACTTTTCCATCGGGTGAAGAAGGTAATGGTAGCACTAATCCAAATGACTGTGACCATCCGTGGGCTTTTGGTCTGGCTTGTCAGACAGGAAATAAGGTGGGTCGTTATCAAGGCTTGAACTCGGATGGGTCTGAAAACCCAGATGTTGTATTTATAACATTTTGCCGTGATGGTGGTTTAGGAGTGATCGGTCACAAATTGTCGACAGGAGAAACTTGTTTTTTTTCAATCGTTGATGATGGTGACCCGAATAACTCCCCGAAACCAGGTGAAAATGGATATAATGAAGCATGGATGACCCCAAGCGTTGTTTCTGCTGATAAATGTCAAAATTGTCATATGGCAAGTCCCTTTTTGCATACACCAGCTGTTGACCAACTTAGAAATCCTGCTGACACATCAGAGTCACTTGTACCATTTACAGGAAACAATCCTTATTCTATTATCGGACAAGAATTTCATCAACCACATACTACAAATATTCAGAACTCTTGTACATCTTGTCACCGACCTCAATGCACCCAACACTTTGAGAATTATCCTTTGGATGAATTAACTATGCCACCACCATTTCAAAATGCAACTGATTTTGATCATAGTTCAATTTCTGATGCGGACAGAAAAGCGATTAGAGATTGGTGTAATACTTTAAATCTTAAATAAAATACTGTGCCTAACAATGTATATGAAATCATAGCACCCTCCGGGATGCTACGCTTCATATACTAAACCGTTATGGGCAAGTTAAAGCGACACTTGTAATGCACCCTATATTTAGGACAGGGAGTTAAGTTAGGAAAAGACCTAATTTCAACAACCTGAACAATGAAAAGAAGCAGAAGAAAGTTTAGCAGCAAGTTCAAGACAAAGGTCGTCTTGGAGGTGCTTAAAGAGCGAGAGACGGTCCAACAGATCGCGGCGCGCTATGAGATCCACCCGAACCAGATCAGCATGTGGAAGCGTCAGTTTTTAGATGGAGCTGAGGGTGTGTTCAATGGGGATGTCAAGGCTCCGGAGAAGCGCTCGGAAGAAGAACAGGCCAAGCTGTACAAGAAGATTGGTCAACTTCAGGTAGAGGGTTTTTAAAAAAAAGCTTGGGCGAGGACTGAGCCTGTATCGCAAGCGCAGGCTGGTCAACGTAGAGCACGACCGGTTGAGTATATCCCGGCAGTGTGAGCTGCTGAGTATTCACCGAAGTGGTCTGTACTACAAGCCTCGCAGCGAGACTCCCATGAACCTGTATCTGATGAAGATCATCGATAACACCTTATTTGATCGGCCATTCTATGGCGTACGAAGGATGACGCATCATTTGCGACACATGGGTCTTAAAGTCAACCACAAGCGCGTGGCACGGCTCTACCGTCTGATGGATGTTCGTGTGATCTATCCCAAGAAGAACACTTCGAAGCCTGCAAAAGGACGAGCAATAGACAACGTGTTCATCGAACGACTATGGCGTAGCGTCAAGACGGAATACGTGCATATCAACCCTGCCAACGGAGGCATAGAGCTTTACAAAGGCATGAAGAAGTACATGGAGTTTTACAACGAAGAAAGACCTCACCAGTCTCTGGAATACAGAACGCCTAAACAAGACTTTGAGGCCATGAAAAAAGCAGCATGACAACAGTAAATCAATCTAACTTAACTTTGACTAATTCCTGTCCTACGATTGGGGGGTATTACAACTAAACAATTCTTTTACATCTTTGTTAAACATCAAATGAAGATGAAAATCATTTAAACACTTGGAGATTCCGAAAATCCTTAAGAGTAGGAAAAATTAAAACCCAAAAAAAATGGAACATTTAAAAATCGCCAGCGACAACTACGTTGCGTTCACGTTCTTCATTGGAACAATGGCCATGATGGCCGCCTCGGTATTCTTCTTTTTTGAACTAAACAATACCTCTCAAAAATGGAGAACATCAGTACTCGTATCGG
Organism: Flavobacteriales bacterium; assembly: GCA_038131955.1. Lineage (GTDB taxonomy): Bacteria > Bacteroidota > Bacteroidia > Flavobacteriales_G > Salibacteraceae > SHAN690. The sequence continues at coordinate 56,177 of JAYPQK010000012.1, read as the reverse complement.
GATTGATAACCTTTATTGCAGCCGTGCATTACTACTACATGCGGGGTTACAATCTCGAAACTGGAGAATCCCCTACCTTTTTTCGATATGTAGATTGGATTCTCACAGTGCCATTAATGTGTGTTGAATTCTATCTTATTACTAAAAAAGCTGGAGCAAAGATTTCTTTGCTATGGAAATTGATTTTTGCATCACTTGTAATGCTTGTCACAGGTTACTTTGGAGAAACAATTGACCGCGACAATAGTGTTATGTGGGGAGTAATTTCAGGCGCAGCCTATTTTTACATTGCCTATTTAATATGGTTTGGTGAAGTAGCAAAATTGTCTCAGACCGCAGGCCCGCAGGTTGCAAAAGCAACAAGAGTTTTAGCTTGGTTTGTCTTGGTTGGTTGGGCGATATATCCGTTGGGATATATTTTGGGCACACCAGGTGGTTTGTTCGGAATTCAGTTAGTTTCTGACCCAGCTGCTGCAGCACACTCAATGGATATTGTTTACAATATTGCAGATGCAATAAACAAAATTGGTTTTGGTTTGGTAATTTATACACTCTCAAGGTCAGGGGAATAATTAACCAGCCCATAACAGCACTTAAAAGAAATTGGCGGGAATATGCTCCGCAGAAAGATTTGTGGCAAAAGAAAAATTTTTCTTTGCAAAAGCATCTCGGTAAAAACCCGCCAACTTCTTTTAGCTGCAAATGTTACATACAATTAACAAAGTGACTCGAACTGATTTAGTAGAAGAAAAATTAAAAGGTTTGAGACAAACACTTCGCAACCATGAGCTGTATGGAAACATTCAAACCATCCAAGATGTACAAGTATTCATGGAGAATCATGTATATGCGGTTTGGGACTTCATGTCTTTATTGAAAGCTTTGCAACTCGAGCTAACTACAGTACGTATTCCTTGGACAGCACCAAAAAACCCGACTCTATCAAGATTTATTAATGAGATCGTACATGGCGAAGAAAGTGATCTGAATGAAATTGGCGAACCGGTAAGCCACTATGAAATGTACATTGAAGCTATGAATGAAATCGGAGCTTGTACAAGAGGTATCACAGGATTTATCGATCAAATTGAATCAGGGTCTTCTGTCCAGTTTTCTCTTATTGAAACTGAACTAAACAGCGTAGTGCTTGATTTTGTGAATTATACTTTTTCGATTGTCGAAACAAGAAAACCGCATTTAATTGCAGCCTCATTTACTTTTGGGAGAGAAGATGTAATCCCTGATATGTTCTTAGAAATAATAGAAAAAGCTAAGATTCAAGGGAAAGAATATATCAAGTTGAAATACTACCTTGAAAGACATATTGCGTTAGATGGAGATGAGCATGGACCTCTTTCACTTCAAATGGTGGAAGAGCTTTGTGGTAAAGACGAAACCAAATGGACTGAAGTCGAAGAGGTAGCTAGGCAATCGCTAATTAAGAGAGTCGAATTGTGGACCGCTATTAACACAATGATTATAAATAAGAGGGAGTATGTAACAGCACCTAAGCCACATTAAAACGATGGCTTAGCCGTAGAACGTTATATGCCATTTGAAAATATGGCCTTGAATTACTTATCATTGGAATATGATCACGATTAAGCTTAAAGTCAGCGAGAAAATCAATGAAAACATCATGTGGTTCTTGACTCGCTTTAGTTCTGAAGACTTGCAAGTGATAGAGTCCGCCTCTGACTTTTCAATGGATGATGCGGAATTGAATTCGGCTTATAACGAGTTCGTATCCGGAAATGCTAAAACGATTTCTCTTGATGAGTTCAACAATAGGTTGACTGAGAAAATCGCAAAGCATGGAAGTTAGAATCTCCTCTCGATTTTCTGAGAAACTTTAATGCCAACTTGAGTCGTGGCATAGAAATCGACGACATCGCCTTTCCTGAGGAGTTGCGAATGACGATTTCCGAGTCTCAAGCATCCTTGGATCGCTTGATCTTCGATAAGATGCCACCGATAGGACCGATATGTTCCTCAATGTCCTTTAGGTGGAGACTGAGTGCATGAATGGATATCTGGATCTCCATGATCAGAAAGGCCAAGGAAAGGATGAGCAATATCAAAGCGATGCCAAAGGCCCAGATCGCCGTTAGATGGAAATCAACGTAGATCAAGAACATGGTCAATACGCAAAGCAACAAGCTGCTGATCCCTAAGATCTGCATGAGACGGGTCAACTGCAAGCGTCGCTTTAAGTTGCGTATTTGCTCGATCAGATGATTATCCTTCTGCTCGAGGTATTTGTCGTGCAGGTTCCGGATGACCGCCGCATAGGCTAAAAAGCGATTGGTATAGGCCAGCATGATCAATGAGATCGCCGAAAAGAGCAGCGCGGGGGTCGTCAGTGTTAGTTCTTCCATTGTTCTTGTATAACCTTCACACCAAAGTAAAGGTTCCTCTCATAAATGGTCTATTAGCAATAAGTAGATCCTTGAATTTTTGCTATCTAGATATTCGAATATAGAATCAGAAAGGCAGTATGATTTAGGACTTTTTTATTATTGAGGAACTATGAAAACTACGCATTTAGCTTGGGTCACAGGTTTGGCCACCATCCTACTCGCAAGTTGCAGCGCCATCTTCGGTGAAGAAATTGCGAGAATCCCGATCAATGAAGTCAGTAGTCATGACAACATGATCATGAAAGAGGTATCCGTCGAATTGACAAAAGACGAGGAGATCGCAATATGGTCGGACATGGACATTGAATATGAAGGCAACGTAGAATTGAGGTTCAAATTGGAGATATTCAAAGATGGAAAGCTCCATGGTCAATTGGAATTGGATCCAACCGAAAAGCATGTCTCAGTCAATGAGGTAAAAACATCCATCAACGGTAAGACGGACTGGCGTTTTGAAGGAAAGAACACCAAATTAAGGGTAGAAGAAGATGCGAATTACACTTTTAAAGGAATGTTAGTAGCGTCCGACAATCCTACCCTAGTAGTGAACAAAGCTGAAATTGTGCTAAAAAGGTAGTGTTGGCTTTTTCCATCGTGTCATCAAACCTTCGAACCCAGGTAAAGTTTCCGCACAACTTGAATTAGACAATGAGTTCCTGCGAATCAGTAATACCTTGCTGGGCTACTTTTGCACCTCTATGCAAAAATTGGTCTGTATCGCCTTACTAACGCTGCTTACAGGCGGTCTAACCTCTCCTGCTAGAGGTCAGTCGATCCTCAAGCGATACTTGGATCACATTCTTCAAGACACCTCTTCTTCGGCACAACCAAAATTCATTGCCTATCCTACGATCGCCTACGCACCAGAAACCAGCTTTGAACTTGGCATCAGTTCTGTCTTGGTCTATCGCGCGCGCAGGGACACCATGAATCGCCTTTCTGAGGTATCATCCTTCACTTTCGTCACACTCGAGAATCAATATGGAGGATATATAGACCACGCTCTTTACACCAACCGAGACCAGTTCTTCCTGCTAGGTTTGGTCAAATTCCAAAACTTCCCTCTCTCCTACTACAACATTGGTCCGGAAACCACGCCTGACGTAAAGGCGACCATCTCAGCGACTGAATTTCGATTTCGAGAACGCGTACTCTTCAAGCTCATCCCTTCCCTCTACACGGGCCCGGAAGTGGATTTTGAGCTCATGCGAAACGTCCGTTTTGATATTGTGGAACCCCAAGGATTTCAGTACCCAGTGGGGTCGGATGGTTTTGTAGACCTGTCGTTAGGCTGGGGATTGGTATACGACAACAGACACAATGTGCTGAATGTGCGAGATGGGTTATTCATGGAACTCGCCTGGTTATCAAGTCGAGAGGAATGGGGAAGCTCATTCTCCTTTCATTCCTTATTCTCTGATGCTCGGATTTATCGACCCGTAGGAAAGAACAATGTCATAGCGTTTCAGCTTTACGGTCAGTTCACTGGTGGAACGGTTCCCTTCAACCAAATGGCCCTTATGGGTGGCGAACGTCTGATGCGCGGATTCTATCTCGGTCGATACCGAGATCGACAGATGATCGCAGGACAAACCGAGTTTCGCATGCTTCCCTTACCCTTTGCGAAACGCTGGGGATTATCGGCTTTCGCCAGTGCGGGACAAGTAGCACCTTCCTTGGAGGGATTCAGTACTCGCCGCATTCAATGGTCTGCAGGCCTTGGCCCTCGGTTTCTATTATTCCCAAAAAAGGATGTATACACCAGATTTGATATAGCAGCCACACGGGAAGGGTTTGGGTTCTATTTTTTCATTGGAGAGGCCTTTTGATCCTTTCTTTGAGCCTCGGCAAGACAAACGTGCTTTGTAACTTGCGGCAAACTCATGGATAACTTTCAGATCATATCTCTACTGACCGTATTGGCCGCGGCCTTCGGATACCTCAACTTCCGCTTTTTAAAGTTGCCCACCACCATTGGCCTCATGGCTATATCCCTCATCATGAGTCTGATGATCGTTGCGGTTGACATAGTTGTTCCCGGAGTCTTAGACAGTGCGAAGACTCTGGTGGGGAGCATCGACCTAAGCGAAGTGATCCTGGATATCATGCTCAGCTTCCTCCTCTTTGCCGGTGCTCTGCACACCGACTATGAAAAGTTGAAGCGTTACATTGGACCTATCCTTTCCTTGGCTTCGATCGGCGTTATTCTCAGCGCCTTTCTCGTGGCTGGCTCCACGCATTTGATCCTCAGCCTGATCGGGATCGACCTACCGTTCATGTACCTTCTCCTATTTGGGGTACTCATCTCTCCCACAGATCCTATCGCTGTACTTCGAATATTGAAGGATGCCAAGGTCCCGAAGAAATTAGAGATCAAAATTGCCGGAGAGAGCCTGTTCAACGACGGTATAGCCGTAGTGCTCTTTATTGTGATCCTGAGCTTGGCTTCCAATGAAGGTAGCGTGACGGCCTTCGATGTTTTGCAGCTTTTCGGCATAGAGGTCATAGGCGGACTGCTGTTTGGCTGGTTAATGGGTTATATCGCCTTCCGGTTCATGCGAAGTATCAGCAACTATGAAGTAGAGGTTCTGATCACATTGGCATTGGTCATGGCTACTCACGTGATTGCTGTCTACTTCCACATGTCGGCGCCTCTCGCTGTTGTGGTGGCGGGCTTGCTCATTGGTAATCGAGCTCGTGATGCAGCGATGGATGATCAAACGGAAATATACGTAGACAAGTTTTGGGAATTGGTCGACTTGCTTCTCAATGCCATTCTGTTTGTCTTGATCGGATTAGAACTTCTATTGGTTGAATATCATGTCAATTGGCTTTTAGCGGGTATCGCATTGATTCCCCTCATCGTCCTAGCTCGGTATGCTGCCGTTTGGCCAGCCGTTCGACTTTTCCAGAAACGTCTTGAGCTGTTGCCCGGAACGGCCAAGATCATCACTTGGGGAGGATTACGAGGTGGTATCTCCATTGCCCTTGCCCTTTCGCTTCCAGAAGTAATGGGGAAAGAGTTGATCCTGAGCTTGACATACACCGTTGTCGTTTTCAGTATCCTCGGTCAAGGACTGACCATAAAGGGCCTTACCCAGAAATACCTTGGAAAGTAATTTTGACTCGCCTCCAAGAGAGTATAGAAGCCCTATAGCTTCCACTTCTCAAGACTCCTGATGAATAGCATACAATTCATAAGGCTTCACCTCCAAGGAATGAGTATTTTGGGGAGGTGATAATGTGACATGGAAGAAAAACTCATCTCCAAAAAGAAGCCTGCCTACCCGATCACTCCTAGGTTCTACGACTATCTCAACACCTACGGTCGTACGATCAAGATTCCCATTGCTTATGAGGACCTGCTTCGCTTTGAGGGTTCTCTCCCCATCATAGATGACCAGGGAGAAGACACGCTGTGGGTAAACTGCATGTACGCCCACGGCGACCGAGATGAGATCATTTTGAGCTTAAAACGCCTGTACTCCATCTTGCACTCCGACGGTAGCGATAGCATTCTCCCCTACCTCACCGTTGATTATATTGCCTATTGCACCTTCGGAAACAGCAAGCCCTTTCGGATCAAGGTGAGGAACATCATCAACGACAACTACACCTATCTCTACATCAAAAAAGCCGATGCCTCTCGGGTGTACGGACTGGAACTCGAAGACCTGCTTTCACCTAATGACATTCACTTTCAGGTCTATGAGGATACGCTGATCGAAGAGCACATCGTAGGTATTCCCGGTGATGTATTCATTCAAGAACATCTTGCCAGCCTTTCCGAACAGGATAGAAAAGCCCTAGCAAAAGAGTTCGTCAAGTTCAACGAACGCAGTTTCATTCGACTCCTTGGTGATATGCGGTCCTATAACTACGTCATTGTGATCACGCAGGACTTTGATCGAGTGCAGTATAGGGTGCGGGCCATCGACTTTGACCAGCAGAGCTATGAAGGGAAAATGAAGGTGTACAAACCTCAGTTCCTACCAGAGAATAATGAACTTGTGAAGATGACCCTCGATGTATTCACACAGGGTTCTATGGATCAATACATCAAAGAAGAGCGATCTCTTCTTGCAAAGCGCGCGACAAGCGAGAGCACTAGGCTTCACGCCCTGATGGAATGCATGAACGAGGATGTGATTTCACTGCCTGAAAAGGTCGAGCAACTCAAGTCTGACCTACTTGACCTCACCGGTGACGTCAACTTTAAGAAGGCGGAAAATATGGGAGAGATCCTGCAAGCAGCGCTGGACTTCGTGACGCGCAACTACAAGAACGAGAACCCATTCATCAATTGACCCTCACGACTCCTTCGGACGAAAGAGTTTCCCGATCCGCTTGAAGGTCTTCTTCTCGTACTTCCAAAAGAAGTGGAACTGACCAAAAATAAATCCGTAGGCAAGCAATAGAACGTTGTATACAGGAAGAATTAGCAAAAAGTAGAGGACCGTCATCCACCACTGTTTCTCTCCATCACCGACGATGAGTTCCAACAACGGCTCTTTGATGAATAGGACCGTGAAGCCAGTACAAGTGAACACCAGCAGGACAAGAACCACCTGCCAGAAGGTATCTAAACCCCACCTTGTCTTCAGCTTTTCTAACCAGCTCATCTTTTGTCGCGCTTAGGCAACTAATCTACCCAATCCGCTACAAATAGATTCGTCTCGCGTGTTCCTCCATTATTCCGGTTGGAACTGAAGACCAAATGCTTGCCGTTGTTGGAAAACACCGGGAAGGCATCGAAAACGTTATCGTGAGTGATCTGCTCAAGGTTATTCCCGTTGGTATCGATCATGTAAAGATTGAACGGATAACCGCGCTCAGTGGCGTGGTTACTCGCGAAGATGACCTTATCCCCATTCGGGTGAAAGAACGGACACCAATTCGCTTGACCGAGGTTGGTCAGCTTCTTCATGTTTGAACCATCCACATCGCACATGTACAATTCCATTTCCGTGGGCATTACCAATCCTTCAGCAAGGAGCTCCTTATACACAGCGATGTCCTCATCCGTCTTTGGACGGCTTGAACGGAAGATCAATTTGGTTCCGTCAGGTGAAAAGAATGCCCCTCCATCATAGCCGAGTTCGTTCGTGATCTGCACTACATCCGAACCATCGATGTTCATGGTGTAGAGTTCTAGATCACCTGTACGGATCGAGGTGAAGACGATCTTATCGCCCTTAGGAGAGACCGTAGCTTCCGCGTCGTAGCCGGGTTCGTCGGTCAAGGTGTCGATGATCTTTCCGGTCAGGTCGGTTACGTAGATATCGAAGGTCTCGTAGATCGGCCAAACGTACTTTCCGTCTTCACGCTTCTCAGGCTTTGCCGGACAGTTGGAGTCGGCTACGTGTGTCGAAGCATACACAATGGTAGAGTCGCCCGGAAGGAAGTAAGAACAAGTGGTTCTACCCCACCCTGTACTCACGAGGTCAGCACGCTCCGTATCGAGTTTATCCTCTTTCCAGCGCGTGATGTAGATCTGATCGCACTCCGTTTCCCAGTTCGGATTGGTCGCCTGAAAAACAAGCATTTCATCGTTAAAACTCCAATACGCCTCGGCGTTATCGCCACCGTAGGTCAACTGTCGAACATTGGTCAAGTGGGATTCCTCTGGATAGTGCACGACATCCGTTACCGTAGCACCAGACCAACCATCGGCGCTTTCATCAGCTTGTTCATTCTTGGTAGAACTGTTTTGACAGGCGGCAAGCGCAATCGTCAGAACTAAAATGATCTTGAACTTCTTCATTGATTTCATTTGGGGGTGCAATGATAGTGGTCGTTGATTAGATTTTGAGCAGTAGATTCGCGTCAAACGCAAGAAAATGAAACGATTGATCGGATTTGTGCTGGTTTTGGGGATAGCATTCTCGGCCTATGCGCAATCGGGAGAGGATAAAAAAGCCATCAAAAGCATTGCAAAGGATGTCAAAACCCTGTCAGACGATAAGATGAATGGTCGCGAGACGGGTACCCCGGGTGAAGCCATGGCGGCGGATTATATCGCGGGTCGTATGGAAAAGCTGGGACTCACTCCTTACGGCATCGGCGGATACTTTCAGAGCTTTACATTCACTCCTCGACCGAATCCACATGCCGAGAATGTCGTTACTGAATCCATGCCCATTACGGGAAAGAATGTGATCGGGTACATCGACAAAGGAGCTGTCCATACCGTGGTGATTGGTGCACACTACGATCATTTGGGCACGGGAGCCGAGGGATCACTCCACACCGGAGAAAAGGCGGTCCACAATGGCGCGGACGATAATGCCAGTGGCGTGGCTGCGGTTTTGGAATTGGCTCGCATGTTGAAAGACGCGGAAGGCTTAAAGCAGAATAACTATCTCTTCATCGCATTCAGTGGTGAAGAAAAAGGGCTCTGGGGCAGCAAGAGTTTTGTGAAGAATCCGACGGTTCCACTAGCGAACATCAACTACATGATCAATATGGACATGGTGGGTCGACTAGACAGCAATAAGTTAGCCGTGAACGCCGTAGGAACTTCTTCCAAGTGGACTAAGGCACTGGACGCGGCGAATACAAACAAGCTCGAATTGGTCAAAGGAGAATCCGGTATCGGTCCGTCGGATCATACGAGCTTCTACCTCGAGGGAATTCCTGCATTGCACTTCTTTACCGGTCAGCACTCAGACTACCACAAGCCAAGCGATGACTTCGAGAAGGTCAACATCGAGGGCGTGAAGCAAGTAAGTGACCTCATTTACCGCGTGATCGCTGATGTGAAGAAGGAGGGCAAGTTGGACTACCAGAAGACCAAGAGTGAGGAGAATGAAACACCTCGATTCAAAGTAACGCTGGGTGTGATGCCAGACTACATGTTCCAAGGTCTGGGCATGAAGATCGATGGCGTCATTCCTGATCGTCCGGCGGAAAAGGCGGGTCTCGAGCGCGGTGATATTGTGATCAAAATGGGAGACGTTGAGATCAAGGATATGCAATCGTATATGGAAGGGCTATCTCAATTCGAGAATGGTCAGAAAGCCAAGGTGATCGTGAAGCGCGGCTCGGAGCAGATCGAGGTTGAGGTGGAGTTTTGAGTTTGCGGGTTTGAATGTTTGGCTCGCTGCGCGAGGGTTTGAGAGTTTGACGTCGTTGGCGCTCCTTGGTTTGGAGTTGGTAAGGTCAGTTTGAAAGATGCAAGAGAATGAATATGGATACGGCTAGGCTAAGAGAATTATCGGATGATGAGCTAAAGCGTGAAGTCAAAAAACTGAAGAATCAGGGGACGATCGATGCTGTTATCGTAGGCTTTCTGATCGGCGTTGTGATCTACAGCGTGGTCAAAGGCACTTTTGGGTGGTTGATGTTGATCCCGATCTATTTTGTCTACAAGTTGATCAAGAAGCCTCAATTCAAGAAGAAGGAGGTCGAGGCCATCATGAAGGAGCGCGGATTATCTTGAGGAAAAAAAGCATCCATTGGGGCATTTTAGGTCTTGGTAAGATCGCTGCTAAATTTGCCCACGACCTCGCCTTGGTTGAAGAAGGTCAGCTTCAGGCGCTAGCATCTCGCAGTAAAGAAAAGGCGGAGCGATTCGCTAAAGAGTACCATACTCGGAGATCTTACGACACCTACCTAGAACTTGTACAAGACCCTGCGGTAGATGTGGTATACATAGCCACACCTCATGTCTTTCATTTTGAACACGCCATGTTGTGCCTGAAACATGGGAAATCGGTACTCTGCGAAAAACCACTTGGAATGAACAGCCAGCAAGTGGAAACCCTGATCCGAGAGGCGAAGGAAAGTGGACTCTTCTTGATGGAAGGCATGTGGACACGCTTTATTCCAGCTACCCAAAAGCTATTAGAACTGATCACCACCGGAGAGATCGGCGAAGTCACTCGTGTGGAAGCCGACTTTGGTTTCAAGAGCCATACTGATCCGGAAGGACGGCTTTACAACAAAGCCTTGGGAGGTGGTTCGCTGCTCGACATTGGCATCTATCCGGTCTACTTGGCGCAAGTACTTCTAGGCAAACCTGAAACCATGGATGCGGAAGCGCAATTCACCACTACTGGAGTCGATGGTTTATGCGAAGTCAAGGCTCAATACTTCAATGGCGCCTCTGCCCTGCTCCGTTCTTCGCTCTTAGAGGACACACCAACGGAAGCTCGAGTTATCGGAACGAAGGGCGAAATCCTGGTTCATAGCCGATTCCATCATTCGGAACAGTTGACGCTATTAAAAGAGGACGGCACAAAACAGGAATACCACCTTCCCTATCGTGGACTTGGATACTCGCATGAGATCGAAGAGGTACATCGTGGCTTGAAAGAAGGACTACTTCAAACTGAGCTACACCCGTGGCAAGCATCACTGGACACGATGGAGACCTTGGATCGAATCCGCCATGTCATTGGACTACAATACGAGTAGAGTTCTTATTCTATCCGCATGATCAGCACTCGTGACAGCTCCCAAAAGCGCTGTCCATCGTCGATATAGAGCGTCGACTTCCCCGCTTCCTTCTTGACGATCCTGTAGGCCGAGGAAGGATGTTCTGAGAAGAACTCGATCGACTCCGATGGGATATCCAGACTCGCAAAAGAGCGAGAATCGATCTTGGTCAATCCGCTGAGGTCAGCATTCTCATCCACTTCCCAAGAGAACATCCCGGCGCGCTTGATCAGGGACATTTGGATCAATTCATTCTTTGTTCCGTAGTAGTAAAACGCCTCGTGCAGCTTGGTATCGGCATCTTGCAACTGTCGGTCGAGGGATGTCACCTATGAGCGCAGCGCTTTGATCTCTTCATTCTTTTCTTGCAGGGCTAATTCCTGAGCTGTGAACTTCATCCTCAGCTGACTATACATCTCCCGAGACTCCACTAGGTCGACCTCCATTTGATCCAGGTCTGAGTAGAGCTTCACGATCTCCCGCTCCTGAGCCTGTACCGCCTCATTCAACTTGAGTATTTGGGTCATTAAGAGTCGTGATGCCCGATCTCCGCCTGTGATCATTTGCTCCACTTCCTTCATGATGGAAGAATTGATGCGCAGGATGTTTTCTAGTTCATTTAGGTCCTGTTGAAGGGTAGCGTCATTGCGCGCCGACTCGGCCCGATTCCTGATCTTCTCGTCCAATTGCTTGAGCGAATCGAAGTAGCGGTCGACGAATTTACGTCCCAAGCTCAGCGATACGATCTTATCCTCTTGCATCTGGATCTGCTCCTTCAGCGCATCGTTTTCCTGTTGCAGCGACTGCACAGCTTCTTCGTCAGAGCAACTTGCGAGGGTCAGAAGACTCCATACCAAGATGACCAGAAGTTGAGAAAGGCGGTTGGTTTTCATCGGGCTCTAGGGTTGCAACTAGGGTAGAACAGAGAAATCAATCCGCTAAGGGAGTGATGGAAAAGGTATTAACAATGAGGCTCCATGATTTTGAAACGAGAGTCAGTAGTCAAGTCCATAACCCCTTTACTCTTTCAAAAATCACATGCATATTTGCACACCTGTTCGGGATGTATCTCGCCACGGCGAGACCGGTTAGAGTACACGTCTGGGGGTTCTAAAGTTTCAGGATGGTCCAACCCAGTCGTTTGAATGATATTTTTGAGCTGAATTTGTTCGGGATGTAGCTCAGCCCGGTTAGAGTACACGTCTGGGGGGCGTGTGGCCGCTGGTTCGAATCCAGTCATCCCGACTTGATGATCAAAGCCTTTCCGCTTCGCGGCGAGGCTTTTTTCGTGCTTGAGTCGAGCCAGCTCTCCTCAAGTGTTGACTTGCTACAGTTACTCTAAATACAGAACTTGCAGATCAAATAACTGAAGGCTTAGAACCGACAGCTTAAAGCACTCTATATGATTCCTTTCATCCACCACTTCATCATCGAACGGGTGCGCAAGTACTATAAGGCGCATCCTGAAAAGAAGAGTTAAGACTTCCGAACGCTGCGAAGGGCGCGAGAAATTGAGATCGAGCTGACTTCAGAACTTTCGCGATTCACCTTTCTGGTGGTCGGAGTACTTTCAGCTACATTCGGCTTGTCAGGCTTCCTTATCCCCAATGGCTTCATAGATGGTAGTGTAGTAGGTATCTCACTTCTAGTGCATGAACTCACGCGGTTAGACGTGGCCTTCTTGATCGTAGTTCTAAACACACCTTTCATCTTTCTAGGATTTCGCACCATCGGCCGTCGATTTGCGCTTAAAAGTGTTGGAGCCATCTTATTGCTCGCAGTGTCCGTTTACCTCATCCCCGTTCCTGTCGTCACCGAAGACAAACTGCTCATAGCCATCTTCGGAGGCTTCTTTCTCGGCGGAGGAATTGGTGCTGCAATTCGCGGTGGTGCCATTATCGATGGAACGGAGGTGCTTGCGATCTACATAAGTCGACGGTCCAGTCTTACCGTAGGTAACATCATTCTCATCTTCAATCTCATCATTTTCTCTGTATCAGCTTATGTCTTGTCAGTTGAAGTAGCACTCTACGCTATCCTGACCTACTTCGCTGCCTCTCGTACCGTGGACTTAATTATTGATGGTATAGAAGAATTCACGGCGGTGACCATCATCTCAGACCACCATGAACAGGTACGCTCAGTGATTATCAACAAGCTCGGTCGCGGGTGTACTTTGCTGAAAGGACAGAAGGGCCTGAATAGACCCAAAAACCTTCCGATGGAAACCGATGTACTCTATACGGTGATAACACGTCTCGAAGTAGCTGAGTTAATCACGGAGATCGATAAAGTTGATCCGAAGGCATTTATCGTTTTCAACTCGGTGAAGGACGTTCGTGGTGGGATGATCAAGAAGAAGCCGATCAAGATGATTTCATAGAAGATACGAGAGATTGATTGGATATGAACCTCTCACCAACAGCTTAGCACTCCAATCCTCATCCTGCATCCAAATCCGATTTAATTCTTCACCCTCTCCCAACCAAAATCGATCGATTCACGTTTAGTAATTTCGAACCCGTGAGCAATCGACTCTTACATATCTTAAAATGTGCTCTGGCGACCCTTGCTGTTGCCTTGCTCTTTGTGCCGGATATGCACGTGCTGCTCAGGCATGAGGATAGTCATGCGCATGAAACGCGTCACGGGGAATGCTCGGTGGAACTGGAGAACGATGCGTGCCACCGTATGACCGTGCATCATGAGGGCATCACCTCTTGTGAGCACGATGGACACCTGTCTGATCACCATGACCACTGCGAGTTGTGCGACTGGCTTACCACCAGGATCTACACGCTTCCTGATGACGAGTCTTCTGTTAGTCGGACTTTGGTTTGGGCTTGGAAATCTGTCGACCACCCTACTCAGTATCTTGCTGAGTTTTCGCTCATCCGCTTAGGTCGTGCTCCCCCATCGTTGAGTTGAATTTTCCGGTCTATTATTCAATTGATCGTGAGCCCATTTAGACTGCGCTCACATCCATTCTATTTCAATTATTCAATCAACGATGAACACAAACTTTCGCATTGTTGGGACTATAATGGTCCTTGCATCAATAATTTCACTCGGATCGTGTAAAAAAGATGACGATCAACCTGAATTTCCTCAACCCGTGGTGAACGAGCCGGAGGAGATAACTACTGTAGAACTCCATTTCACAAATGAGGCCACATCCGCCGAGTTTCATGTTTCGTGGTCCGATCCAGATGGTCCAGGAGGTAACGCTCCGATCATCGACGACATCGTTCTAGACTCCGGAACTACCTATACCGTTTCAGTTCGCTTCTTGGATGAGTCAGGGGCCACTGCGGAGGATATCACAGCAGAGATCATGGAAGAAGATGACGAACACATCATCTGCATTGAGCCAGAAGGTGATCTCACTTCTGCGCTGGAGATAAATAGAACAGACTCAGATGGAATCTTTGAAGTTGGACTGATGTCTTCGTGGAACGCTTTGGCCATATCTTCAGGAGATCTGCATTTGATCTTGAAGCATCAACCTGACGGCCAAAAGGACGGCACTTGTGCTCCGGGAGACATCGACGTCGAAATCCATTTTAACGTAACCATCAATTAATTGATCATGAGAAGGCTATTCATACTTGCCGCTGTGGTCCTAGGGATCTCCAGCGGTTGCAACAAAACACAAACATTCTCAAACCGACTCGAAGGTGAAGTTTGGTCCATTTCCAAGTTGATCGTAGATGGTGTTGAAGAAGAGCATGACGACCACCTTGCCGAACTCATTTTCTCCGATTGCGATATCTATGAAGAGGTATGTACAGGAGAATGGGAGATTGAACAGAGTCACGCTGAATTCGCTTGGCAGTTTGATGAAAAAGGCGCTCTACTGTACATCGCCAACCAATCCGAGGATGGTGATCAGCACGAACATGATCACAACGAAGAAGATGGAGAAGAGCATATGGTCGATGCTATACAGCAGTGCCAAGATCTTAGCGGCACCTACGACGTGGTCGACATGACCCGTAAAACCATCAAACTAAAGTCTAACAACACCATTGGCTTCGATGGGAAGCTTGTAGAAATGGAATGGGAGAAGATCGATTGATCCCTAAAGCCGATGACAGATGAAAAAGGCTCTGAATCAGGGCCTTTTCTTATTTCTCCTAGGTAGCAAATCCGACTACCTCTCTTTGTAAAATCGCCAAGTGCGATCGATCGTATCCTGTCTTTGAAATAGAATCAGTGAATCCTCATCTAGCCCCAATATCTTCAAAGGGTCCTTGGCAAAGGTGATGGATCGCAGACCATTGTTGTCTTGTACCGTGAAGTTGCCTTCTCCCTGGTAATCACCAAAATTCCAGATGTAGGTTCCGTCTTCAGACAACAACAAAGTCGTTGCCCCGAACTTACTCTCTTCCGATCCTTTCAGGATCCAATTCGCATGAATCTCGGAAATCGCTTCACCACTCCCATTCTGTCCGTCGACACCGCATGAGGTGATCATTAACACGAGGGTTACCAAAGTCAAGAATCTTCTCATTTGCTTATCATTATTTCTCTGGTGATTCGCGATCCTATCGTTGCATCGCTGCTTAATCACGCTCAAAGGAACGGAAACGGTACCAATCACCGATAAGCAAAAAATGCCCTTGGATAGATATGGCTAAAAATTGAGGCCCTTGCTCCTCTGAATGACTATTCATCACATCCCTCCATTCCAGCGAAACGAATAGCTACCTGATCCGACCAGAACCTTGCATGTACCATTGCCCTCCAGCACCCTCAAATCCTCGCATTCAGTGATCGGCTTGCCACTTTCATAGACACTCTCCTTGATCGGAAGAATGATCTCTGCTGTGGTATTGACCGGAACCGTGACGTCCAACGTCGTTTCCTGATCCGTCACTGTCCAATTGGACCGAATCGTACCGCGGAGTGAAGTATAGCTCACATCAGCGTGCGTGAGCCTACCTCCCCATTCCGGAGCGATCAAGGTGTGCTTATACCCCTCACCGCCATTTCGTATTCCTCCGATATGACTATAAAACCACTCTCCCATCGAACCGAAGGCGTAGTGATTCAATGAGTTAGTACTATCCTCATGCATTCCCACCTCGCGCTTTTGGCTATCCCATCTCTCCCAGATGGTGGTTGCACCTTGCTCGACCTGATAGCCCCACGAAGGATACTCGGCACGCTGGAGTAAGGCATAGGCCAGATCCGAACGACCATGCTGTGAAAGCACCTCTAACGCCATGCGCGTGCCGTGAATGCCCGTACTCAAGGCCGTATCATTTTCTTCGATCATCTTCACCAAATGTCCAAACACAACTGGTTTTCTCTCCTCAGGAACCATCTCGAAATACAAGGCCATGATCTGACCGGACTGCGTTTCACCTTCCACCAGTCCTCCCAAGGCGATCAATGAATCGTTAAACGCCCGCGCGATCTCTGCGGTTAAATTCTTGTAATCAGCCGCTTTTTCCGCATTCCCAAGTACCGTATGGATCTTAGACATCAATTCAGCGCTCTGCTTCCAATAAGCCGTGGAGAATACGCGAATCGGCACCTCATCATCTAGGTTCTGCCAGTCGCCATAGCTGCCCATTCGACTGATCCCGTCAGGACTGATGGAATCCAGATAAGCCATCCACCGCTCCATGGAGGGTACATGTCTCCTCAAAAAGGAAACATCGTCATACATCTCGTAGAGTTCCCACGGAATAATGACGCCAGCATCACCCCAACCCGACGCGACTCGGTAATACACCCTCGGAGCCGTACTAGGGAAGCTACCCTCCCGAAACTGTCCGTCCTCAATATCGAATAGCCACTTCCGAAAGAAAGGCGCGACATTCATGTGATAGGCCGCTGTGCCAAAGAAAAGCTGCGCATCACCGGTCCAGCCCATTCGTTCATCCCGTTGTGGACAATCGGTGGGAACATCGAAATAGTTGGACCGCAGACTCCAACCAATGTTCTGGTCGATCTGTTCGATCAACGGATCCGAGCAAGAAAAACTGCCTGTATGCTCCAGGTCAGAGCCCAATACCACTCCGATGATGTCCTCCTTTTTTAAATCATTCGGACCGCTTACCTCGACGTACCTGAAGCCGTGGTAGGTAAACATCGGTTCCCATTTTTGCTCTCCTTCCTTTCCTACGACATAGGTGTCGTTCGCTCTTACCGTACGGAGGTTACGGGTGTGCAGGCTACCATCCTCATTGAGGTGTTCGGCAAAGCGAAGTGTAATACTATCTCCGACGTTTCCACTGACCTTCAATCTCACCCAACCCGCATAGTTCTGCCCCATGTCCACGACCCATTGGCGCGGAGCCCTTTGTGTCAATCGGACGGGTTCCACTTCACCCACCTTGCGGACAGGAATGCCCGGGTATCCTGCATCGGGATAGTTGATCGTGTCGGTAGACTCCACAGAAAGCCAAGAAGCATCTTCAAACCCTGAGCGATCCCATCCGCTCATTTCCTTGCGCCCATCGTAGGTCTCACCGCCCTGCATGTCGCTCTCGACAATTGGACCAAAACTGAACTTCCACGATTCATCGGTCAAGACCTTCTCACGCTTTCCGTCAGGAAGCTCCACTTCCATCTGAGCCAACAGGGCCAGGTATTTCCCATAGTAGGATTGTCGTCGATTGGCGATCATACCTCGGTACCATCCATCGGCAACGATAACGGCAATGGTATTCTCGCCTTGCTGTAGGAGGTCAGCGACATCATAGCTGTTGTAGTACAACCGCTTTCTGTACTCGGTCCAACCGGGCGTGAATTCATCCTTCCCAACCCGCTTTCCATTGATGAATACGGTATAGACCCCATGTGCAGAAACGTGAAGCGGTGCGCGCACAGGTTGTTCTTCTAGAGAAAAAGTCTTTCGGTAATTCTGGGCTGGGGTAGCCACGTAGGTGTTGTTCTTCTTGATCCCATTCCCCCACGGTTTGGGCTGCATACCTTCGCGCTGCAATTCCAAAGACGGACCGATCCATTCGGCTTCCCAATTCGAGGAGACCATCAACCCGGAACTCCAAGTAGCCATCTCACTCCAAGGAGAAGGCGCTCCAGTTTCGTCCCAGACCTGTACCTTCCAGTAGTAGCGCTGATCCGCCATGAGCGTATCGCCTTCGAAAGGTATGTGTAGCTGCGCATCTGAGTCACGCTTGCCGCTGTCCCAAACATCAGCACGGTCATGCTGAAGTTCCTCTGGACTCGTCCCGACCAAGATCCTATAAGCCGATTGTTTGCGCTGCCGCCCGGGTGCCTCGAGCTTCCAGCTAAAGCTAGGCTCTTCATCCAATCCAACGGGATCAGCCATGTAGTTTACCCGCAGGTCGGACAGGGTCATATCCGATTGCTGTTCCGAGCATGCGGTTAGCACGCTCAAAGCGATCATCACACATCCGATCCAACTGGAAGTAATCCTCACTCCGACTTTTCTTTGAAAGCGCCGCTGACCTCTAGGTGATACGTTCCACCGGATCTTCGACCGGTAGCATAGGCATCGACCTCGACGTTCCAGATTCCATTTTTATCCTTCTTTCCTTTGATCGTTCCTCGATTCAAAGGCTGAATTCCTTTATCCTGACAGCGACACATCTGAATGTAGATGGCTTTACTGCTCTCAAAGTCATCCGCGTTCAATACGAAGGCATCTGCCGTATCGCCCACTTGAAAACTGATGTAGGTCTCCGCCACCATCGCATTCCCAGATTCGCCCGCGTTATTCGTGATGTACTCAAACACCAACCTATCGCCGGGGATCACCTCATACTTCTTTTGCAAGTTAGGTCGTCCGCGATCATACTCGATCCTCGCGCCGGAATGGTACTTGAACTCTTCTTTGAACTCCACGTCTTGTGCTGTGAGGTTCATCGCAGCCAGGAGGATAACAACCAATATGACGATCTTAGTTCGCATCTTCCAACACCTTTACTGAATTAGCTTTTTCAACCTCCTGCCCCACTTCCAGCCATTGCACATCACCTGCTCCGTGGGTCATCGTCGTGACCTCGATCTGCTCACTCGATGTTCCCGTTACCGACAAGAAGAGCTCAGCTCCATCCAGCGGTAACACACTTTCCAATCGTGCATTTTTAGTCTCATTGAAAGCCATGACAGGAGTTGTGCTTCCTGCGATACCTTGTCGAGCACGCATTCCGAAGATGGTCAATCCATCCACCAAATGAGTGGCCAAGGCACTTCCCCAAGCCGGTTCCTCCTCTTCGCTCCATTGGACTGAGCATTTTCTAAACTCTAGCCCTTTGACGTGCTCAGCATAAAACGCATGCGTGGCTCGCTTATCGACATAGCTCTCAGGGTTCATCTTGATCTCCACATTCTCAAACGTGATGTTCTCGATGTCTACTCCATGCTCACTGTAGATACCCGATGTTCCTTCCGCCACCGCTTGGATATTGGTAAACTTCAAATTGCGAATGTGGCTTTGCTCAGATGTTGAGTTTCGCTTCGTGAGGAGTATACAAATAGGATCACCATTACCCCACCAGTTGAAGTGGCGACGCTTGCACTCGATCTGGATCTGTGAAAACTCTACGTTATCTACTGTTCCACCGTCACGGACGACGATCCCAAGACCACGATTTGAGTCGAATATCTTACAGCGCTCTACCTTGACGTTTCGGATGTCACTGTACGACTCCGTGCCGATCTTGAAAGCGGATGAAGACGACGAAAGCTCGCAATCGGTCACCAGTACATTCTCGCATGGTAGCTCAAACCATGTCTTCAACGCTATTGCGTCATCACCCGTAACGATGCGACAACCTTTGATCAGTACATCTTGACAGGAGTTGATATCGATTCCGTCTGCATTCACCCCCTTCTCTAAACTCGAATAGATCTTGACCTGCTCGATCGCGATCTGGCGACTCCTCATGATATGCAAGGTCCAGAACGACGAGGCATCCATGGTTACATCCTCGATACGAACAGAGTC
Organism: Flavobacteriales bacterium; assembly: GCA_038131955.1. Lineage (GTDB taxonomy): Bacteria > Bacteroidota > Bacteroidia > Flavobacteriales_G > Salibacteraceae > SHAN690. The sequence continues at coordinate 36,371 of JAYPQK010000012.1, read as the reverse complement.
GCAGTCGGTGAACCATACCAAGCCCACGTCTGGTCGCTCGATGTAGTAGCGCTTCATTTCCACGCCTGCAACCACAGCGTTTTCGGTGATCTCACGGATGAAGTTATCCACTTCACGGAGGTCTTCGTAGACGTGCTGCGCATGTCCTTCAATGATCCCTTCACCGGCAATGGAGAGATTGGTTGCGCCGTTTGCATAGATCAAGATCGGACGCGTAGCATTATCGAGCGGCATTCGGTAGTCATCGATATTTCGGCTGGCATGAAGACGAGCACCTTTCTCTAGGAAGAGGGTGACATTGGATTTCAGGATCAGTGTACCGGTCAGGAAATCTCCTTCTGGAAGATAAACGACGCCTCCGCCGTTGAAGAAGCATGAATCGATAGCTGATTGGATGGCTCCTGTCGATAGCTGGGTGCTATCATTGATTGCGCCTAGTTCTAAGACATTGAGCTTGAGTTGCGACGTTTGAGCATGCGCTTTCTCACCGACTCCGATGGCTAAGATCATCCCCAACGCTAGCACCAACGCTCTACTCATCATGTGACTAATCTAATCTTTCTATTTGGATCGTTTCTCGAAACGTGCGGGAGTCCAGGTTTGATCATCATCGCCCTTTCCATAGATCAAGAGATGACCACCATACTCCCCTCCATCGGGGTCGCAATGTACAATCATTAATCCGTAGGAAGCATAGCGTCCGGAACCATTCCCGCCCAATTCCATGGCTCCTATGGTGGATGGCATATGAACGCGGGCTTCTAAGGTGTAATTGGCGGTTTCTGTGGTGGTATTCTGCATATGCACTCGGTATTCAACACTTGTAGACGGGATTGGTTCTTCGATGTAGGATTCGGTCATGGAACCATGACGCCACCACGCTCCGTAGTCTGGATAACTCGGATCGATGACAAAGCAGAAAGCGTGATCACCCTCGGCAAACTTCTCTGAAACCGAATCTCTCGGAGCCTCGATGAATAGCGCGATCGCATCCTTGTAGTACCAGCGCTTCGGTTCGTGGAGGGTATCCATCACATCGTTCACATTATCCTTCACCTCCGCACCGATGTAGAGCCAATCACCCCGCCAAGCCAAGAAGTACTCTGCCTCAAGATCAAGCGTTGCGGAATCCTCACCCGCGTGTCGCTCCAGTCGGTTCTTCTTAGCGAAATACCAGGGAGCTTGTTTCACTCTCTCTAAATTCCAAATCCCTTCAGTGAAAGCTTCCTCTTTCCACTCTTCCAGATGACCATCGATGATGACCTCATCGGGAAGTTCAGGCAGTAGAATGACCTGAGAATCCGGGGCACAGGATGTCTGCATCATCCCTATCTGCACGAAAAGGATGAGGATAAATGCCAGAATATTTGGTGATGTTGTGTTCATTTGAACCCAGCAGGCCGAAAATAAGGAAAGCCTTGTTTCCAATTACCTGTATCCACGATGTCCATACGCAAGCTCAGAGTCATAACCTACATCGCATTCTCATGCATAGGCTTGATCCTTATAGGCCATGCTGTTTGGTTATTTTGGCGTGCAGAGCAAAACACCAATCTTCCTCAAACAAGCGAAAAATGCGATTGCTGCGGTCCACTACGCTGGAACGTTGAGGGTGAAGAAGTGATCATGAACGGAGCGCTACTTTCCACCCGATTCAGCACGTTGGACGAGCTAAAGCAAGTGGTAGACATCGCCTACCATCAAGCCACCATGGGCAAAGAGTGGGTAAAGATCTCTCACTGCAGCAATGGTATTCGGATCACCAGTCTCTTGGAAACGGGCGTCAGTGAAGAAGATATGCGAGTCGCGTCGCGTGGGGGATATTGGGCGCAGTACAAATTGATCCTTGTAGATCCCTACCTATTTTGGAACAGCCGAGATCTGATCCGCGTATTCCTCCTTTCGCGGAGGAAGCACGACCTCCTTGGTCCTGGAGATGTGGCCTTCTACGATTTTGCCGAAATGATGGTCGATCACATCTTACCAGAGGATAAAGAGAACATCCGCGAAAAGGACCTGACAGAGAAGGGCTATATAAACACCTTTAACCATTTAGCCGCTCAAGCCTTTGTTACCACACTCTTCTCCGAAGAACTAGCGGAGTTCGTAGCTGACATTCACGAGCGACACAACATGCCCGAATTGATCACGGGCAGGTTTCGCCAGGAGCAGATGAACAATCCTGATCAGAATCCAATGGACAATTACGTGGATATGGTGAACAATGAATGGGGCCAGGAACTAGGGAAGAAACTAAAGGGAAAGCACCGAATCGATGAAAACACGCGATGGTCGCCCGAATTGATCGCTGCGTACATGAATGATGTTCAGGATTACCACAGCTGGGCCTTTCAGATCGGTTTCGAACCGTTTAAGGCTACGGATGAACGCGTGATTCGCTTTTCGAAGAAGTTGAATGACGTACTCAGCGGAGTGAAGGCAAGTGATGTACAAGAATGATCAGTCCACAGCTCGGATGATGAAATCCGTATTTCGTTCTCCCTGAGGTTCAATAGCGTAGCGCTTACTAAGCTCATCCCATCCAACCGGGTTCCAAGCCTTCATCTGAGATGGCAGGTCTTCTACTGAGGTTACTTTATCCAAAATAGCCCCTTCGATGATCGCGGAAGTGAAATTGGACTTCTTCCAACGAGCGTCTTGAATGTTTGCGCCTGAAAGGTTGGCAAAGGAAAGGTCCACCCCTTGGATATACAGGTCGCGCAGGTCTGCACCATTCAGGAAGGCGTGCGACATGGTAGACCAACGAATATCCACCTTACGAAGGTCTTGTCCTTTCAATTGAGCTGCATGAAGCACGGCACCATTGAAATCTGTATCCATCAGCTTGGCCTCGGTGAGGTCGGCGTAGGACAACTCGGCTCGACTAAGGTTGGCTTTTTTTAGGTTGGCTTCTTTTAGGTTGCAGGTGGTCATGGTGGCCTCAACCAGGTTGGCACCCGTCAAATCAGCGCCAGAAAGATCCACACCCGTCAGATCAGCACTAGATAGGTCCACGCCTGCTAGGTAGGATCCGCTCAGTTTATATCCCCTCAAGTCCGCCATTGCAAAAGATGCCTTGTCAAATAATGTGTCGAGGGTTTCTACCTTTAATCCTAGGCCTAGAAGTCCGGTCAGGAGTTCCGCACGTTCCGGGCTTAAGAGTCCATGTTGACCGGAATCATTATGCACGGGATACGGCGACATCTGAATCGACATGGCCGCCACGCGATCGATGGTAGCCAAAGACATGGAAGTATCTCCCCTCTCCTCTATTTCACGCTTCAGCTCACCGATCACGTCTTTCATGACGTAGGCCTCATTGCTGAGCTTGATCCGCTCGATCTTTCCTTGCATCAATGCGAGAGAGTCGGCCAATCCTTTCTTTTCAGACACAAGAACCTCACTCTTCTGGCGGTAGTACAGCGTACCGGCAACGAAGACTGCGGCCAATAATGGCCACGTCCAGCGCAGTTTGAATGGAGATTGGATGCTCATCGTTTTCTTGAAACCGAGCAAATATCCAATTAATAGTTTAAGAATTTTCTTAAGTCAATAATGGCCTGGTCATTGGTCTAGGAACCATGCTATTCTTTAAAACCCGATGATTCTTATATCGACACAACCATTTCCTTTCTTTCTTTTGGCTTGACCGAAAAGAAAGAAACAAAGAAAAATTGAGAGGGCTGCGCTTCCTCATGCACCCTAAGTTCGGCCGGGTGATCTCCTCCGTATCCACTAGGGAGCTTCCCGGTCTCACTAAGGGTCCTTTTCGGTTCTCGCCCTCACAATTCAAGGCCACTGTTATAGAACCTAAGCTTTCACAGGCTAAAAGGTGAGTGAAGCGGACCAGAAAATCGCATGCCCCTATCAAGGGAGCCACAAAGGTTTCGATCCTGCTTCGCTGGGTCTCAAACGCATGGAGCAAACTCAGCCTTGGTCTCGCTGTAAGCGAGATAGCCCTTGAAAGCTTCTTGATCTTTTAGTTCTTTTCTATCAAGAGAAAAGAACATAAAAGCGAATTGAATGAAATCGGTCGATTTCCCGCGAAATCACTCCGATACATGCCCCTATTCACAATCCATATGGAAAAACTGCAAAATCAACCTGGTCAGGTCGGGATGATTCGCGAGTAGATTTATCCCATAATCTCAAAACCCTTTTAGATATGATCGAAGAATGGAAAGCAGAGGTTGAAGAGTTGAAGTCTTCCCTCACTGGAAACATGTTTGAAGACATGGAAGCCAAAGACAAGATCCACAACCTAGAAATGAAGATCAACGGCGTAAAGCCAAGCAGTTCTGAATTTGAATGTGTAGGATGCGGTAGTTAAGGCCTCTTTCCAAGCAAAAAGGACGACCGACCGAATGGACCTCGAGTTCATTGCGTCGGTCGTTTTCGTTTAGCCAAACAGCAAATAAGCGATCAAGCTGATCACTAGAATGGACACAAAATTCATCCAGATTCCCGCTTTCATCATCTGTTTGACACTGACCATACCGCTAGAATAGACCACCGCATTCGGAGGAGTTGAGATCGGCATCATGAAGGCACAGCTCGCCGCCAAGGTAACCGGAACGGTGAGCAGCAGCGCATTCACCTCGAGCTCGTGCGATATTCCAAACACGACGGGTAACAAGACCGTCACTAAAGCAACATTGCTCATTACCTCAGTGAGGAAAAGCGAAACGAAGGTCAATCCCAACATCAGGATGAACACGGAGTCGATCTCTCGATTGGCGACAAAGTCAGCGATCAAGGCAATGATGCCGGCCTTCTCCAGTCCGCTGGCAAGACTCAATCCCCCGCCAAATAGGATCAAGATTCCCCATGGCAACTTGCGGGCATGCGCCCAACCGAGTACGAAGTCACCCTTCTTAAGATTCACCGGTGTCACGAACATCATTACTCCACCAAGCATAGCAATGCTGGTATTGTTGAGCACGCGTCGACCCAGTATATCATTGATCTGCACAGAAAATACCCAGAGGAAAACGGTAAAGAGAAAAATCACGAGCACGGTGATCTCCGGACGTTTCATCTTTCCAAGTGCACGCCACCGTTCTTGCAATAACTCCTCTACCCCTTCGATCGGCTTTGAACTCACGGGATAGATCACCTTGGTGAGCATGAGGTAGCCCAATCCTAATAGAAGTACCCCTACAGGAATCCCGATCTTCAACCAATCGGCAAATTCGAAATCGGTTCCGAACTCATTGAAATAGAAACCGGCAAACACGAGGTTGGGCGGAGTACCGATCAAGGTAACCATACCACCGATATTGGCGGCGTAGGCAATGCCGAGCATCATCAACAATGAAAAGCGACCGACGAGAGCCGCGTCATGCTCTTTCTCTCTGAGTAAACGAATGATCGACAAAGCGATAGGAAGCAACATCACGGCCGTTGCGGTATTCGATATCCACATGGCGACCGACCACGTCGCCAGCATAAAGCCAAAGACGATGCCTGCCGGACGGGTGCCGGTGAGTCGGAGCAAACCGAAAGCGATGCGCTCGTGCAAACGTCTTTCTTCCATGGCTAAAGCCAGAATGAATCCACCCAAAAAGAGAAAGATGATCGGATTGGCGTAGGGAATGAACGTGTCACCGACCGACATGATGCCAAGCATCGGAAAGAGGACCATGGGTAGCATGGCGGTGACATAGAGTTCCACCGTTTCGAGCACCCACCAGATCAGCATCCAAGCCGCAACGGCCAGCACTTTGGTCTGAAGGAGATCCGCACCCGGATCCAAGAGATAGATCAATCCTGCCGCGAGGGGTCCTGCAAATAATCCGATCTGGTTGTACGCTTGCACCAAGCTAATGTAGGGAACTCATGAACGGATGAGAATATAATCTGCTCATTGACTACATTTAACCCATGCGAAACTTCCTTTCTCTCTTGCTTGTCTGCATAACAACGGTAAGCGCCGCACAGGTCCATTGCGACGGCGTGCGATACATCGAGCCGACGTTCACTTCGATCGATTCGACCCTCGATATTCAATATGGTGAGAACATCACCATGGGCGGGAATTCCAAGATCTTGCTGATGGACGTCTATTCTCCGCAGGAGTTCTTCTTTGAGCGTCCGCTGTTGATCATGGCCCATGGCGGCAGCTTCATCGGTGGCAATCGAAAGCAGTTGCGTCCCCTCTGTCTGGAGATGGCTTCTAGAGGTTATGTCGTAGCCACGATCAACTACCGACTTTTTGACGATTGGTCGAGCAACCTCGATTCAATTCTAGCCAGCGATGTGGCGATCAAAGCCACCATGGACATGAAGGCAGCGGTGCGGTGGTTTAGAGAAAATGCCAAAGGAGCGAATGACTTTGGGATCGACACCAATCTGATCTTCGCCGGAGGCGTATCTGCCGGGGCGATCACCGCCCTACATCTCGCTTACCTCGATACCCTCGATTACGCTCAAGGAACTGTAGTTGATTCCATCATTCAAGCCAACGGTGGTATCAGAGGGACATCTTCATCCAACTATCAATACAGCGATAACGTACGTGGAGTAATGAACTTCTCTGGCGCGTTGAAAGACGCCCGATGGATCGATGCCGGTGAACCGGTAGTCTTCAGCGCGCACGACGACGGAGACGACGTAGTTCCCTATGAACGAGCGATTACCAATACGCTGGGAACCCCGGTAGAACTTTGGGGAAGTTTTGAGGTCAACGAACAAGCCCGAGAAGACGGCATTCGCAGTCAGCTGATCACCATCGAGAACAGCAGCGGACATGTGAGCTATTTCATGAACCCCAATTCAAGCAATTACGACCTAGTCGTGGACAGTGCTTCTTATTTTCTGGAATACGAGATCTGCGAGCGCATGAATCAGATTGAGCCGATTCAAGCGCCGGAGTTGGTGCTCTACCCCAACCCCGCTGCCGACCTGATCGAAGTGAGGAGTCCGCAACCCATCTTGAAGATCGAAATCTTGGATGCGAATGGGAGATCCATATCTCAAAGGCGCTTAGGTAAGCTTCAGGTCATCGATGTGTCTGATCTATCGACGGGTGTCTACACCCTGCGCATGCTCAGTGAGGAAGGTGTTTGGATGTCGGAACGATTCGTTCGGCCATAAAAAAAGCCCTCCCGATGGACCGGGAAGGCTTCTCTATCTTTTAAGGAAGAACCTTAGTTCTTAGAAAGGTAGTCTGCTACGCCTTCGTGCGTATCCTTCATACCTTCTGCTCCTTTGCTCCAGTTTGCTGGACAAACTTCGCCGTTCTCTTCATTGAACTGAAGTGCATCCACGATACGGATCGCTTCGTCGACGTTACGTCCGAGTGGAAGATCGTTCACCAATTGGTGACGAACAACACCTTCTTTATCGATCAAGAAAAGTCCTCGGTAGGCGATCAACTCGCCCTCTGCCTGTAGCATTCCTTCTTCGTCGTAGAAGAACTCGCCAGCAAGCACGTCGTAGTTGTGAGAGATGGTCTTGTTGGTGTCAGCAACGATCGGGTAAGTAACTCCTTGGATACCTCCTGCGTCCTTGCTCATTTGCAACCATCCCCAGTGGCTTTGCTCGGTGTCAGTTGACACTGCTACCACCTCAACGCCACGCTCTTTGAAGTCGTTCAAACGCGCTTGGAATGCGTGCAATTCTGTTGGGCAAACGAATGTGAAATCTTTTGGGTAGAAGAACAAGATCACGTACTTACCCTTGTACTGCTCGAGGGTGAAGTTCTCGACGATCTCTTCTCCGTTGATAACCGCAGAAGCACTGAAATCCGGTGCCTTCTTTCCTACTAATACTGCCATTGTTGTGTGGTTTTATTTAGTGTTTATTCAAATCTGCCGCGAAGCTACTATACCTGCAGTCGATAGCCAAGGAGGTTTATATGACTTTTGTCTATGTCTTCATAGTGGAGATCAATACTCGTGAGCACACTTCCAGACTCGGTCCTTCGCTGTATTATTGCAGTGCATGGGCAGCATTGACATTTTCGGATTCTTGCCATTCGGCTTCCTCGACCTGATCGACATCTTGCTCGTTAGTTTCTTGCTGTACAAGCTCTACGAATTGATCCGAGGGACGATTGCGATCCGAATCTTCTTCGGTGTGCTCAGTATCTACATCCTGTGGCTAACGGTTACCGCCATGGAGATGCAGTTGATGAGTCAGATCATGCGTCAGTTCATCAACGTTGGGGTCATTGCTTTGATCATTGTATTCCAACAAGAGATTCGTCGCTTTCTACTGGCCATTGGCAATTCGGGATTCTTCCGAAACTTAGGCGCCAGAGGTGGACTTTGGACCTATTTGGGCAAGTCCGACCAGAAGATCAACACCAACCTTCATGCGCTTTCTGAAGCGGTTTACAATCTGTCTCGGCAGAAAATGGGTGCCTTGATGGTCATCGAAAGAAATGCAGACCTGACTACCATCTCCGACAGCGGCAGGAAGATGAATGCAGAACTAAACGCGGCCCTGCTGGAAAGCATCTTCTTTAAGAACAGTCCCCTGCACGACGGCGCTGTGGTCATTCGAGGCAACAAGATCATTGCCGCGAGTTGCATGCTTCCTCTGACTCAGAAAAAGAACCTACCCTCCGTCTACGGCATGCGACATAAAGCAGCCATTGGAGTAACCGAGGAACTCGACGTGGTAGCCATCATCGTCAGTGAAGAAACCGGCGAAGTGGGCATCATCCATTCTGGATTGGTAGAAGTCCCGGCAGACAAGCTCAAGTTCCGCGAGCGCGTGCAGGATTTGCTTACGCTGTAGGTGGAGATTAGTGATTTGAGACTTGTGACTTGTGACTCTTTCTGAAAGATTGAAGAGTAAAGATTTGTGGGATTCGGTATTATCTCCCTACGGTCGTTGAGCTCGCTTCGCTCGGTTCGTTGATTCGGTATTTGTGACTTGTGACTAGAAATAAGTCGGGCCGTATTTAATCTAAGTGAGTACTCTATAGGAGCTTTGTTTTTTAACCGCAAAGTTCACAGAGAAGGCGCAGAGAGAGTTTAGTTTAATCTGCGTTTCTCGTAACTAGAACATTCGCGACTTGGGGATAAGCTCGCCCCTCGACTCCCCTATAATCACGTTCCTTATCTTAGGCCACATGCTTATGGATATTCAAAACTTTTTCTTCTACTTTGTGGCGTTCGCGGCTCTTTCACCCTTCGCATTTGTCGTCTTCACCATTCAATTCATTCGCTCTAGGAATTGGAAGAAATTGCAGGCTGAAGTTTTAAAGGAGGTCCAAAAAGATGTTACACAAGAATGGAGTGGAATTCACTGCTCCGCTTATTTTCTGTTCGGAGGACACTTGATCGGCCCGATGGCCAAAGCACAGGTCCTTCAAATCCCTAACGCACTGGTTGTTTTTATCAAAAGAGGAATTCCTCTTTCTCCAGTTCACTTCCCTCCAGTGGTAGTTACACGCCATCCTGAACTCCTATCGGAGAAGCTCAAGAATCAAGCAGTACGAAAAATTTGTAAAGTCAGCCAATTATTGAGCGACGAAATTGAAATAGATATTTCGCACAAGCCGTATTCTATGGGCTATGCGACCCTAAGCTTCAAGAAATTGGACGAAAAGAAGAAAGCTGATATTTCACAAGCGCTACGCACAATCGATCGGCGGGAAGTCTAGCATATCAAAACCGCCTCAGGCAAGATTCCCAACTCCCCACTCCCTAACTGCAAATGAAATTGAGGTTGAGCTTGAAGTTGAGCTTGAGTTTGAGTTTGAACTTGAGTTTAAACTTGAATTTACTTCTAGTTCATCTTCTCGAACTTCTCGATCAGTTCTTCCTCACTCATGCTGAGGTTTTCGATCGAGGCTCGAGCGTCTTGGGCTAGACGGTGATTGGGATAGCGCTTCACCAACTCTTGGTAGGTGTTTACCGCGCTGGCGTGATCGTTGAGGTAGGTCTCATAGATGAAGCCTTTGAACAACCACATCTCTACGTTCTTTCGGAACTTGGGAAACTCGTTATTGAGTCGATCCAAATAGTTGATCGCCGCTTCGTAGCGCCCTACACCTACACTAAGGTCTGCTGCTTTGAACAGGTACTCTGCCGTGATCGAGTCGCGTGGGTTGACACTGATGTAATCTCGATATCGCTTCAAAAGGCGGTCCGCCTTGGCATCCAACATTTCGGTGCGCTCACCTCGGACCAATCCCGCAATCTCGCCTTCCATCTTTGCGATCTCCTCTTGTCGCTCCTCTTTGGTTTGAACTTCCTTTACCCCGCTCGTCTCCTCGACCTGCTCCTCCTTCTGATTCTCCTTCTCTTCTGCATTGCACGCTACCATTACCAATGGCAATGCAACGACCCACATCCACTTTCTCATCTTATCGTCTAGCTTTTGGAAATTTCATTTTGTAATCTACCTCGACCCAGCCCTTGGCGATGTTGTCGAGCTTCTTTTTTAAGAACTGCTTGCGCAATGGATTCAAACGATCTGTGAAGAGGATACCGTCCACGTGGTCATACTCGTGTTGGATGACCCGAGCGCGAAGACCTTCGTAGACCTCCTCTTTCAATTCAAAATTCTCGTCGTAATACTCAATGGTGATCTTAGGCTTGCGAGCCACGTCTTCACGGATGCCGGGAATGCTCAAGCAGCCTTCGTTGAAGTTCCACATCTCCCCTTCTTCTTCCAAGATGATCGGATTGATGAACACGCGACGAAATCCGATCAATTCTCTCATTTCTTCATCGTCTTCATCCTCATCGACAAACGCAGTGGTGTCTACTACGAAGAGGCGAATGCCCAACCCCACTTGAGGAGCTGCCAGGCCTACACCGGAGGCCGCTTCCATGGTCTCAAACATCTTCGTAATCAATTCCTTCAGTCCAGGGTAATCGGCATCGATCTCCTCTGCCTCCTTTTTCAGGACTGGATCTCCATATGCTACGATCGGTAAAATCATCCCTTTGAATTCAAATATTCCTGCAAAATTAATGTCGCACTCACCTTGTCAATGTTGCCTTTCTCACGGCGTTGTTTCTTTGTCGCGCCAGCCATCACCATGGTCTGCATGGCGATCTTACTGGTGAAACGCTCATCGTATCGATCCAGCACCACGTCAGGAAACAACTGAGCGCAACTTTTGATCACGCCTTGGATCTCGGTTTCTATATCCGATAGTTCACCGGAATGCCGTTTCGGTAGGCCGATCACAATGCGTTCGAAGCCGGGATCACGATAGAGTTCAGAAAGTCGATCGCTGAGTTGGGGAGTATCAACCGTAGGAAGCCCATTGGCGATCATGCCCAAGGGATCGCTGATCGCGATACCGCAACGCTTTCCTCCATAATCGATGGCCACTGTTCTACCCACGCCTCAAAGGTAAGCTTTGAAAATCTCCTAGGGTGGGCGCAAGAGACACATACTTTTGTACCCCTCTTAGTAATGAGCGAATGGTTATGACACGAGAAGAAATGGAAGCGGTGATCAATGCCGCGTGGGAAGATCGATCCCTATTGAAGGAACAAAACACCATCCAAACCATCGAAGCGGTGATCGCCGCGATCGATGAAGGCAGCTTGCGCACAGCAGAGCCCGATGGAAGCGACTGGAAGGTCAACGATTGGGTGAAGAAAGCCGTCATCCTCTACTTCCCGATCCGGAAGATGGAACAGATCGAAGTGGGTCCGTTCGAGTTTCACGACAAGATGGCACTGAAGAAAGACTACGCCCAGAAAGGGATTCGTGTCGTCCCTCACGCCATTGCACGCTATGGCGCCTACATTTCGAAGGGGGTGGTCATGATGCCCTCTTATGTGAACATCGGTGCCTACGTCGATGAAGGAACCATGGTCGACACCTGGGCTACGGTCGGTAGTTGCGCACAGATCGGCAAGAACGTTCACGTAAGCGGCGGAGTAGGCATCGGAGGCGTACTCGAACCGGTTCAGGCGGCTCCTGTGATCATCGAGGACAATTGCTTTATCGGCTCGCGTTGTATTGTGGTGGAAGGCGTTCGGGTAGAAAGAGAGGCCGTACTAGGCGCTAACGTAGTACTCACACAATCCACCAAGATCATCGACGTAACGGGTGATGAGCCTATAGAAATGAAAGGTCGCGTTCCAGCCCGATCGGTGGTGATCCCGGGAAGCTATACCAAGCGATTCCCTGCGGGTGAATACTATGTTTCTTGCGCTCTGATTATCGGTAAGCGCAAGGAGAGCACGGATAAGAAGACTTCCCTCAACGACGTCCTAAGAGATTTCCAAGTCGCGGTTTGACAGAGCCGACGTCCATATTACTGATCCAAACGTCGTTCATCGGAGACGTGATCCTGGCAACCAGCACGCTGGAAACCCTGCACGCGTCCTACCCGAAGGCGCAGATGGATGTACTGGTACGCAAAGGCAATCAGAGCCTGTTCGACGGTCACCCTTTCGTGCGCTCGGTGCTCACTTGGAACAAGAAAGAGAAGAAATACGGCGATCTCTTGAAGCTGATGAATCAGGTCAGAAACAACCAATACGACTTGGTGGTCAACCTTCATCGCTTTGCGAGCTCCGGTGCCTTGGCGGCCTACTCAGACGCCCCTGTGAAGGTGGGTTTTCGCAAGAATCCGATGAGCATTCTCTTCACCCACACAGCGGTACACAGCTTTGAGGGTATCCACGAAGTGGAACGCAATGCTCGGGTGCTGAAACCCCTGATCGGCGAATACGAAATTCCGCGTCCTCGACTCTATCCGACCAAGGAGGATGAAGCCAAGGTGAAAGCATTTCAGAACGGAACGTACCGCTGTATCGCCCCGACCTCGGTTTGGCACACCAAGCAATGGCCGGCGGAAAAGTGGATCGAGCTGATCGATGCTCTCCCACAGGATGAGACGATCTATTTGCTAGGAGCCCCCACGGACATGCAGCAATGCGAATCCATCCGTAAAAGATCCAAGCACCCGAAGGTGATCACTCTCGCCGGTAAGCTATCCCTTCTTCAAAGTGCTGCCTTAATGAAAGGCGCTCGCATGAACTATGTCAACGACTCTGCCCCCATGCACTTGGCATCTTCAGTGAATGCACCAGTCACAGCGATCTATTGTAGCACCGTACCCCAATTCGGATTTGGTCCGCTATCAGAAGAAAGTAAAGTGATAGAAACCACGGAAGAGCTCGACTGTCGACCCTGTGGTCTACACGGCCATGCTGAATGCCCGAAGGGACACTTCAAATGTGCGTTAGGTATCGACGTGAAAAGGGTACTAGACAATGCTTGATCTTTCGCAGAGCGAACTCAAGCACCTCCGCGAGGGCGGCTCGCTGATCGGAGACGAGTGGCTGTTGTCTTGCACGGACGAGTGCAACGAAGAAGCCTTGTGGCTCTGCGGAACGACCGCTCAAGTTTCTCAACTTATCGGACAGCTACCACCGATGCTTCATCAGATGATCGATGCTTCAGAAAAACTACTCTTTTCCGTTCAAACGGAGAATGGGCCCCGGAAACGTTTCATAGCCGACCTCGATGGAGCTCTCGGTGAGGTTCCCATGAAAGCGCGTCGACCGATCTGCTGGCGGAATAAGACCCTTGCTCCTCCTACCGACCCGCAGAAGACCTTACCTTTGCAGGCCCGTTTTGAGGTTGACTTATCGCAAGCCTTGAAGGAATACAAGAAGCGATTCACTTGGAATCAGGACGGGACATTCAAGATCGAGCCGTCTGCATGACTCCTGAAGAAATCCGCACATACGTCGACAAACCGCTCTACCGAAGCATCCAGAAGGTAGCTCAGCGCATGGATCGCCAGGCGTTCATCATCGGTGGATTCGTGCGTGACCTCCTTCTCGATCGCCCATCCAAGGATATCGATATCGTGGTCGACGGCAGTGGAATCGACTTCGCACAGGCCCTTTCTGAAGAACTACAAGGCACCAAGGTGAATTTCTTCAAGCGCTTCGGCACGGCGATGTTCAAGCACGACGACATCGAATACGAGATCGTAGGCGCGCGTCGAGAGTCTTATCGCTACGACTCACGGAAGCCGGCTGTTGACTACGGTACACTTCAAGAAGATCGGGAACGACGCGACTTCACCATCAACGCCTTGTCGATCAGCCTGAACGAAGCAGATTTTGGAGAGATCATTGATCCGTTTGGAGGACTGCAAGACCTAGAAGATAAGCGACTCATCACTCCATTAGATCCCGTACAGACCTATTCCGATGACCCCTTGCGAATGATGCGGGCCATTCGCTTTGCTACACAACTCGGTTTTCGCATTGAAGAAAATTCCTTGGAAGCGATCTCTACCCAGCGAGAACGCATCAAGATCGTTTCACAAGAACGAATCACGACCGAACTCAATAAGATCATCGAAGCTCCACGACCCAGTGTTGGTTTCAAGCTGTTGTTTAAGACAGGCTTGTTGGAGTTGATCTTTCCCAAGATGATGGAGCTGCATGGTGTTGAAGTCAAGAATGGCGTGAGTCACAAAGACAACTTCTACCATACGCTGCAAGTACTCGACAACGTAGCCGATCGAAGCGATGACCTCTGGTTGCGCTGGGCTGCCATTCTACACGACATCGCCAAGCCGGACACGAAGCGATTCGACAAAAGAAACGGTTGGACCTTCCATGGTCACGAAGATCTCGGTGCGCGTATGACCCCGCGAATCTTTCGTGAGTTAAAGTTGCCTCAAGACCAAAAGATGAAGTTCGTCCAGAAGATGGTACGACTCCACCTGCGCCCAATAGCGCTTAGCAAAGACACCGTGAGTGATTCGGGTATCCGCCGACTCTTATTTGACGCCGGAGAAGACCTTGAGTCGTTGATGATCCTCTGTGAATCAGACATCACGTCTAAGAATGAGTTGAAGGTGCAGCGCTTCTTGAACAACTTCCAAAAGGTGCGCGAAAAGTGCAAAGAGGTGGAAGAAAGTGACCGGATCCGAAATTGGGAGCCTCCCATCGGGGGTAAAGAGATAATGGATACCTTCGGGTTACAGCCGGGAAGAGAAGTTGGAACGCTGAAAACAGCGATCAGAGAAGCGATTTTGGACGGGGAAATAAAGAACGATTATGAGGCTGCCAGGGCATTCATGCTCAGCAAGGCCAAAGAATTAGGTTTGACCGAAGTAAAGACATCCTGATATGAAGAAAGTAATCCGTGTTCGCGTACTTCTTGACCACGATGACGTGGTATTTCGAGATCTCGAGGTAAACAACCAGAGCACCTTTGTTGAACTCCATGAGTTCATCCAAGAAGCATTCGGCTTCGACAACTCCCAGATGGCTTCGTTCTACGTGAGTAACGAGAATTGGGAGAAAGGCCAAGAGATCACTCTGATGGACATGGGTGAAAAGAACGAAAACGGCGAGCCCATTCTCCTGATGCACGAAACGGTTTTGAAGGATGTGATCTTTGACGTAGGACAGAAGCTGCTGTACGTCTTCGATTTCTTCCTGATGTGGTGTTTTTACATCGACGTGGTGGATGTCAAGGACCTTGACGAAACTACCATCACTCCGCGCATCGCACAAATCTTTGGTGAAGCACCTGAGCAATACTCAAAGTCCCCGGATATCAATTTCGAAGTAGAGGATTCAATATCCTTTGACGACGAAGATGAAGACGAGATCGGTGACATGTTCGACCTACTTGGCATGAACGAAGAATACTCTGACGACAAGGAGTATTGAGCCCAATGGGTGACCTGATCGTCATTGCCGGTCCTACGGCGTCCGGAAAAACCTCGCTTTCCTTATCCTTAGCAGAAGCAATTGACGCGGAGATCATCAGCGGCGATGCCCGACAGTTCTATCGTCGCATGGACATCGGTACGGCCAAGCCTACCAGCGAAGAACTCGCTCGCGTTCCTCATCACTTCATCGACATCCTTGACCCCCAGGAAGATTACACCGCGGGTATATTCGAGCAAGAAGTACTCACCTTTCTCCAAACCTACTTTGAGAGGAAGCAGATCGCCATCTTGGTCGGCGGATCCGGATTATACATCAAAGCGGTCATGGAAGGATTCGATCAAGTCCCTCCAACCCCACCAGCCATAAGGGAGCACTTTCAGAAAATACTGGACCTACAGGGTATCGAGGCTTTACAAAGACTCCTGAAGGAAAAGGATCCGACCTATTACGAGGAAGTCGACAAAGACAATCCTCAGCGCGTGATGCGGGCGTTGGAAGCGATCGAGGTGTCGGGAAAGGCATTCTCAGAACTTCGCAAGCAAGCACAGCAAGAGCGTCCATTCCGCATTCATCCCATCCTGCTGCAGCCCGATCGGGCCGCGTTATATGAACGTATCAATACGCGCGTCGACGAAATGGTACACCTAGGACTGGAGGAAGAAGCTAGTTCACTCTACCCATTGAAACATCACAATGCCCTACAGACCGTGGGCTATCAGGAATGGTTTGACCACTTTGACGGAGTACTGTCCCGCGACGAAGCCATTCTGAAGATCAAGCAACACACCCGCAACTACGCAAAGCGCCAGTTTACCTATTTTCGGAAGCAAGACGACTTTCACTCGTTCACAACTTGGAATAAAGATGACGTCTTGAGGCATCTTCGCAAGCGTTTGAACGTCTAACTATGTGCTGAAACACAATTAATATGAGAATTCTGTTCACTTTCATGCTAGCCATTTCATCCTTGACCCTTGCTGCGCAAGGAATCCAAGAGGAGTTTTCTCAGGATTGTTCTTGCTGGACAATCACCAATCACTACGACAATGGTCAGGTGTCGATGATCCATCACGAGAACGAAGCGCGAAAGAAGAATGGTGAATTGAAGCACTTCTCAACGGAAGGAAAGTTGATCCGTTTGGAAGAATGGAAAGATGGAAGTCAGCACGGAATCACGAAGCACTTTCATCCTGATGGAAGTCTCTATCTAGAAGCAAACTACGAAATGGGAAAGAAGATCGGCACTTGGACCTTCCTCGAGCCGGACGGAACCCCAACGCAGGAGATCACTTACACCGGAAAAGGTTCTGACGGAACCTATGCCTACTACTACGCCGGCGTTCGTTATGCTGAACAAACGATCGAAGAAGGTGAGCTGGTAGACACCAAAGTGCTGGATCAGAAGATCTATGACATCGTTCAGGAAGAATCCGGAGCCCAGAGCAAGTAATCCGATCAGAATTCGTGTTGCAAGGTGTATTCGCCTTGATCCACATCCACACCGTATTCCTCTACCACCGCATTGTTGCCATCCACTTTCGTGATGATGTATTGGATGTATTGATTCCCATAAACGGAACACGTAAAGGTGGTATCGAAGTACCCTTCGAACAAGTAGGAGTCTGTGTACTTGCAGCAATAGGAACATTCTACGCTGTGCTTTCTGAATTGCAATAGCATTCGCCCATTGGGCACACCGTTATTGACCAAATTGATCTTGAAGGATGCCGCTTTCACCAGTAAGGAGTTCCAGGTATTCTCTTCATCGGTCGACCAAGAATCGGCGCTCACCTCTTCTTCTGCCATGATGTAGCCATCTTTCCTCACTCGTAAACGAAATGAAGCCGTGGGCACAAACTCAAATGCGAGTTCATACTGCCCTTCCGCGTTGGTCTGAGCACTGGTGATCACCTCATACCCGCCATTGACGGTACCATAGCTCACCGGTGCATAGGCCACCTCAACGTTCGCTTCTCCTACGCCAAAACGGTCGTAGTATTCCAGAATCTCTCCGGTCACCACATATTCCTTTGGCTTCCGACAACCTTGGCCAAGCAGCAACAGTGCGAGCGAGATATATAGAAGGATTCTCGACATACTTTCCTTTCAGCAAGGTAAGGAGAATGGAAATAAATTATTTTCGTCCAATGACATTTCGCCCTCCCCTTTTTGCCTTTTCATTTCTTCTTTCTATAACCCTCATAGGCTGCGGAGGTTCTGAAGCGGATACAGACGGAGACGACATGAGCAATGTTCCCTTTACTCGGGACGTCAGTTTGGACACCAGCTTGGTGACCATTACGCAAAGCGTCAACCTATGCGACTGGCGATCTGCCGTCAATTCCAATCAAAAAGGGCAAGAAGACCACTCAATCTACTTAAAGGAAGTTTACAAAGGTCGTATCGAAAGCAACCTGGTTGTTTCGGTGTGCGACGTCGAAAACCTGGCTCTGGCTGAGGACTATCTGAATTCAACCGTCCACATGGGACCCTATCTCCAGGTCAGCGAAGACGGTAACATGAAGTATCATTTTCTCGATCAACAGCTCGAATACACAAAGGAGACGAAGGATACGCTCGTGTTCTACATGCATTTCAAGACCATGAAGTACGAGCGTTGGGAAAAAGCCTTCTTGGACGACTACCGTGAGAATCCAGAGCATGAATTTGAAGTGACTCGCGTGTTTCGTGGCATTGACGAACCGAATCGAGTTCACATGATCTTCCTGGCCAACGATCCCAAGTATGTGGAGCGCATGGAGAAGAACAACTCTTTTCGTATGAAGATGCTAGCGGCTGGCGTTGTGAGCTACCCCGAGACCTACAAGCTAGTTCGATCCACAGAGAAGAAAGACGGTAAGTAATCCCGAGTTTTCCACATTCCTTTTTCATTCGGTTTGGGCATAGTACATTTCGGCTCAAATTCTCACCTCGCTATGACCAACGACCGTCTGAAGCTGATCAAGGAAATGCTTGAAACGAATCCGGATGATTCATTCTTGAAGTATGCTGCTGCACTCGAGTACGAGAAAGATGGCGATCGTAAAATAGCTATTGCTACGATTCGTGATCTGCTTGCGAACGATGCTAATTACCTAGGCGCCTACTACAAATTGGGCAAGCTGTTGGAAGAAGAAGGCAAGGAAAAGGAAGCGATCAAGATCTACCGTCAAGGACTAGAGGTATCGAAGAAAATCAGCGACCTGAAGACAGAGGGAGAATTGACGGAAGCGCTGATGCTACTCGGCGCTGACGACGACATTACTTGGTCGTAGTCTCCGTATTAAAAAGGAATCGGTTCGGACTGATCAGGTTCTCGCGTACGGCATAGACGATCAATCCAGCCGTGTTATTCAAGCCCAATTTTGACATCATATTCTTACGGTGTGTCATCACCGTGTGGAAACTCAAATGAAGTCGTTCTGCGATTTGCTTCGTTGTCAAGCCTTCAGCGATATGATGCAAGATCTCTAACTCACGTTCACTGATCGATACGGGTTCACAGGTATGCATCGGATCTTCACCTTCGCTCACATTCAGCTTATCGAGCACCTGTCCGCAAAAGAACTTCTCTCCCTTTGCGCAGGAAAGCACGGAACCAATGATCTCGTCCGCATCGCAGTCGTTCATCAAATGACCGCTGATACCTGATTGGATCAATCGTTTCACATCGTTGACCGAGATCTCTGGAGAAATACCGATCACGCGAATGAAGGGATAGAGTTTCATTACCTCAAAGACATCCTGCACGGCGAAGGTGCCAGAGGTGTAATCAATGACCAGCACATCAGGACGTACCTCTGCCAGTGCCTCCTTCAGGCCTTCAGCAGTGGTAGTAGTAGCAACGACGTCGATCTCAGGACGAGATGAAAGGATGTTCTTAAAACCCTCAAGGATCAGGACGCTCGGGTCCGCTAGGTATGTTTTGATCACGGGTTTCATCGCGGGTCGAAAGTATCAAGAATGAATCTAAACAAGGACGACAAGCCAAGAAATATTCAGATCGGACTTCCGATCTCTACTTCTTTACCCTCTTCCGAAAGAATGACCGAGGCAAACTCCTCTCCTGCTTCGACCAGATGCTCATCAAGTTCACCGTAGCGCGCTGAATAATGGCCAAGCATCAAAGCCTCCACTTTCGCCTTTCGCGCGATCTCGGCGGCTTGCTTGGCGGTAGAATGAAAGGTTTCCTTTGATCGTTTCTTTTCCTTTTCCAAGAACGTCGATTCGTGATACAGAAGCGTAGCCCCTTTCACATGTTCGACGGTCGACTCCAACGGAAGCGTGTCTGTGCAATAGGCATAGGTACGCGGCGGAGCGGGTGGTGTCGTAAAATCTTCGAATCGGATCACCGTGCCATCCTCGCGAACCACATCCTTTCCCTGTTTTAAAACCGGGATCTCTTCGATCTTCACCCCTGCCGGGCCGCCTTTCTCCGCTAGGTAGGTATGCTCCCTCTCTGCCTCGGTAAAAAGAAAGCCCAGGCAAGGAATGCGGTGCTTCAGGTCAAAAGCATGCACGATGATGTGTTTATCTCGAAAGATCTCATTTGTCCCCTCTCCTACTTTCTCCAACGCAATGAATTCGATCGGATACTGTAATCGTCCCCCGGCGGCATCAAGTTGCAACTCCACGATCTGCTGCAATTGAGGCGGACCAAAGATCTTTAGTGGCTTGGTTCTTCCCAGCAGATGTTGGCTATTGAGCATTCCTACCAATCCGAAGTAATGATCGCCGTGCATGTGGGATACAAAGACAGCCTTTATGCGCTGCAACTTCAAATTGTAGCGCCGCAATTGCATCTGAGTGCCTTCGCCGCAGTCGATCAAGTAATAGTGATTGTTTGCATTCAACAACTGGGCTGTTGGATGCCTTCCGTTAGCGGGCAGCGCTGAGTTCGAGCCTAATACCGTTACAGAGAACTTAGTACTATAGCTCGCCATGGTTTACTGAACGATAAAACGCATGGAGCGACTGTAGTCTCCTTGAGAAATTGAGATGAAATAGACCCCCGACTGTTTTGAAAACTCGGTGAGTGGAAAGGTATGCTCACCTCGCGCGCCTCGGTCCTCAAAGTGAGCCACCTTGGTACCTAAAAGTGAGTAAACATCGATGGCATAGCGGTCGGAGCTCGGCAGGTCGAAAACCAATTTCGACCGAGCATTGATGGGATTGGGTTCAATATTGAATTTTAGGTCGGACTCATTCCAATCGTGAATACCCATCGGCGTACCCTCCTCCAATGTGATCGAGTATCCGGTCAAGGTATACGGCATGGTGATCGCAGGCTGCTTGATGTAGAATACAAACTCAGCTTCGATATCGTAGGTTCCGACCTTAGCGTTGTTGTTGTTGATTCCCGTAACCAGCAAGCATCCAAGTTCTCCTCCCTCGATGCTGCAGGAGTTCGGTACACACTGATAGGTAAAACCTGGAGGAAGTCCGGTCACATCCGTCAAGACCATGCTGTCGATGAAAGCCGTTAATGTAAGGTAGGTGGTATCTACAGGAACATTCACTGTAATGACCGTATTGTATTCCACCCCTACTTGAGCATCGGGAAGTCCCTCGAGCTCACTAGGTGAATACAGACCGGAAATAGAGGAATCAGGCGTGCACTGGGCACTAGCCGAGAAGGTGAAAACAAGAGCAAGAAGGATCAGGGTAAAGCTTCTCACCATACTCACTCGTTTTCAAGATCACGTCCTACTTCATCCATCAAAAGAAGATCAATGGCCTCTTGTTCGGTGGGTGTGATGGTAAGAATCGACTCCAGTTGGGATATCTGGATCAGCTTACTGACGAGTTCATTCAATTGACAGATCACAAATGATCCATTAGAATTCTTGCATAGTCGATTTCCCACCAAGATCGCACTGAGTCCAGAAGAGTCACAATAGCGCGCCTTTTGCATGTTGAAAACAACGTTGCGAATGCCTTCTGCGTTCAATTCCACAAACTTCGCCTTGAGTTCTGGAGAAACCAATCCTCCAACTTTCTCTGCCTCTACGCGAACGATCGTGTACTTATCGTGATGCTCAATGGAAAAAGTCATCTGCGTTTCCTCGTTTCAAACAAATATAGCGTAAATCACGAGCTGGCTTTCGTCTTCCCGGCAAGAAGATAGAGAACCGACATTCTCACAGCTACGCCGTTCTCCACTTGATTCAGAATGATACTGTACTCGCTATCAGCCAGGTCCGAAGTGATCTCCACGCCTCGGTTTATAGGCCCCGGGTGCATGATGATGATGTCTTTCTTTCCCAGTTCATCCAGCAGTTGTCGGGTCAAGCCATACTGCATGCTGTATTCTCTCAATGAAGGGAAGTACTGTATATCCTGTCGCTCGAGTTGAATGCGAAGCATATTGGCCACGTCACACCATGCGATTGCCTCACG
The DNA here is from genome assembly GCA_038131955.1 of Flavobacteriales bacterium. Classification (GTDB taxonomy): domain Bacteria; phylum Bacteroidota; class Bacteroidia; order Flavobacteriales_G; family Salibacteraceae; genus SHAN690. The sequence goes on along the minus strand of JAYPQK010000012.1, from coordinate 14,337 downwards.
TAAGTTGAGCATGACCTTCACCCCAAGTTCTTCGAGGTGTTTCGGGATGAGTGTGGCCGGTCCACAGACGCGTACTTCGGCGCCAAGCTTTTGCAGGCAGAAGATATTGGACAGAGCCACGCGTGAGTGCAAGATATCTCCAACGATCAGGATCTTCTTTCCTTCGAGGCTTCCTAGTTTCTCACGCAGCGAATAAGCATCGAGCAAGGCTTGGGTAGGATGCTCGTGGGCTCCATCACCGGCGTTGATGATGCTGCAATCCACATGTCGTGAGAGGTGAACGCACGCTCCTGGGTTGGGGTGGCGCATGACCACCATATCCACCTTCATCGCGAGGATGTTGTTGACCGTATCCACCAAAGTCTCCCCCTTCTTCACACTGGAAGAGGACGCAGAGAAATTCACCACATCGGCCGAAAGACGCTTTTCAGCCAACTCAAAGGACAACTTGGTTCGGGTAGAATTTTCGAAGAAGATGTTCGCGATGGTCACATCACGAAGCGACGGCACCTTCTTGATCGGACGATTGATCACCTCTTTAAAGTTATCGGCCGTCTTGAAGATCAGCTCGATGTCTTCGCGGGTGACGTCCTTGATCCCCAAAAGGTGTTTCGTGCTCAGTGTGCTCATTGATCTTCGCTGAATAGGATTACTCGGTTATTAGTATCGTCATAGGTCCACTCCACCTTCACGCGCTCGTCACGAACCACGTCCACGGTGCGACCGGTATAGTCAGGTTGTACAGGTAACTCTCTGCTGAATCGTCGGTCGATCAAGACCAACAGCTCTACGTGCTTGGGTCGACCAAAATCAAGCAGGGCGTCTAATCCACTGCGGACGGTGCGACCGGTATACAGAACGTCATCGATCAGGATAATCTCCTTGCCTTCGATCGAGAATTCAATATCTGTGGTTGAAGGAACCAGCACCTCTTCTCTTCTTCTGAAGTCATCTCGGTAGAAGGTCACGTCCAGCGCGCCATGAAGGATCTTCTGATCCTTGACCAGGCGTTCGAGTTCTGCCACGATACGTTTCCCTAAGGCAACGCCGCGTGGCTGGAGAGAAATGAAGGCTAGGTTACTGAAATCGGTGTGCTGCTCGTATACCTCGTATGCAAGTCGATGGAGCGTGTAGTTCAGCGCAGTGTGATCGAGCAGCGTTTTGTTCTTCATTCGACGTGCAAATATAGCCAGCATTCAGGCAAAAAAAATCCCCTCCGGTCGGGAGGGGATTTTTATATCTATGGAAAGGGCCTGCTTACTTCTTCTTCTTTTCAGCTTGCTCCATTTCTTCCTTAAGATCAGACAATACGCCAAGATCTCCGAGCGTAGTCTTCTCCTGCGCATCTTGGATCTTTTGAACTGCCTTGCTGTCTGACTTGGCCTTACCAGAAGGACGACGCTTCTTATCAGCACCACCGGTAGACTTGCTCGTGTCCATATCGGTCTCGAACGTCTTGGTGTGAGAAACGATAATCTTCTTGGCGTCCTTGTTGAACTCGATGATCTCGAAATCCAATGCTTCATCAGCCGCTGCTTTTGAACCATCCTCCTTCGCCAAATGACGGCTAGGAGCGAAACCTTCTACACCGTAAGGCAAGTTCACTACACCACCCTTATCGTTACGAGAAGTGATGGTTCCTTGGTGAACTGAACCGAGTGTGAATACGGTTTCGAATACATCCCATGGATTCTCTTCGAGTTGCTTGTGACCCAAGCTAAGTCGACGGTTGTCTTTGTCGATCTCCAACACAACCACTTCCATGTCCTCACCAGCCTTGGTGAACTCAGATGGGTGATTGATCTTCTTGCTCCAAGAAAGGTCAGAGATGTGAACCAAACCATCGATTCCTTCTTCCAACTCAATGAATACGCCGAAGCTTGAAAGGTTAGTCACACGACCTGTGTGCTTAGAATCAACTGGGTAACGAGTCTCGATGTCATCCCATGGATCTTTCGTGAGTTGACGTGTGCTCAAAGAAAGCTTACGCTCCTCGCGATCGATAGAGATCACTTTCGCCTCAACCTCATCTCCTACTTTGAAGAATTGGTCAGCAGTGCGAAGGTGTTGTGACCAGCTCATTTCAGAAACGTGGATCAATCCTTCAACTCCAGCAGCTACTTCAACGAATGCTCCGTAGTCGGCAAGAACAACCACTTTTCCTTTGATGATGTCACCTTCCTTCATGTTGTCATCCAACGCATCCCATGGGTGCGACTCAAGCTGCTTCACACCAAGTGCGATACGCTTCTTCTCGTCGTCGAAATCCAGGATAACCACGTTGATGGTCTGGTCGAGCTCGACCACTTCTTCCGGATGATTGATACGTCCCCAGCTCAAGTCGGTGATGTGGATCAAACCATCTACACCTCCCAGGTCTACGAATACACCGTAAGAAGTGATGTTCTTCACGGTTCCTTCGAGTACCTGACCCTTCTCGAGCTTTTGCATGATCTCTACCTTCTGAGCTTCGATCTCTTCCTCGATGAGGGCTTTGTGGGATACAACCACGTTCTTGAATTCTTGGTTGATCTTCACCACCTTGAATTCCATCTTCTTTCCTACGTACTGATCGTAGTCACGGATAGGCTTCACGTCGATCTGTGAACCTGGAAGGAACGCCTCCAAGCCAAATACGTCAACGATCAAACCACCCTTGGTGCGGCACTTCACTTGACCCATAACAACGGTATCGTTGTCACGAGCGTCGTTCACACGCTCCCACGCACGCGTCATACGCGCCTTCTTATGTGAAAGAACCAACTGTCCGTCGGCGTCTTCAGCCTTCTCGACGTACACCTCAACAGCGTCACCTACTTTAAGGTCAGGATTGTGACGGAACTCCGTAGTTGGGATCACACCTTCGCTCTTGTAGCCGATGTTCACTACTACTTCGCGCTTGGTCATCGAAACAACCGTTCCATCCAACACTTCGTGCTCGTTGATAGAAGTAAGGGTCTCATCGTACTCCTTCTCCATCACCGTGCGCTCGTCCTCAGAGTACGCTTCAGTCTTCTTGGTCAATTTGCTCCAATCGAACTCTGCACGTTGCTTCTCCAACTCAGCCTTACGCTCTTCAGGAGTTTGCTTCGCGATCGGTGCCTCTACAGACACCCCTTCGGTTACCTCTTCGGTCTCCTCCTCAGCGGATTCTTCCTTCTTGGCGGTAACTTTCTTACGAGTACGAGTGGTTTTCTTTTCGGCTTTTTCTTCGGTCTTTTCAGACTTCTCAGCCTTCACCTCCGCAGGAGCTTCTTCCGTAGCTTCCTCCTTCTTGGTGGTCTTCTTAGCAGCGGTTTTCTTCTCCGCCTTTGGTTCTGCTTTCTCAGCAGCAGCAGCCTTTTCAGCCGCTTCTTCTTTCTTCTCTGCCATGTGGCAATTCACTTTGTATCTCATCCAAATCGATGCAGATGAGAGAGTTATTGTTAAAGGGCCATCGACAACCCCGCTTTCTAAAAGGGGCGCAAAGGTAGCATTTATTTACTGAAATATAGCGGTTAAAGATTAGGGAATCGGGAGTTGGGAGTTGAATTTTAATTCAACTAACTCAGATTGATCCGGAACTCTGCTGCCCATCGACCGAGACTGCCGACTGCGCACCGCGAACGTCCCATTCCCCATTCAACCACTCCCTACTCCCCAATCTCCAATCTCTCCAACCGCTTCAACACCGGTGGATGCGAATAATGGACGAACACGTAAGCCGGATGAGGCTTTAAATTCCCCAAGTTCTCAGCGGTTAGCTTCTTGAGTCCGCTGGCGAGTGGTTCTCCTTTGTAGGTCTCCTCGGCATAAGCATCTGCTTCGAACTCATTCTTGCGGCTCAAGACATTCATCGCAATACCCACCACCGTGGATATGGGTGAGAAGATAATCCCGAAAGCAATCATACCCACATGGAAGCTCCCCTGTTCTGCGCCTAGGGCCAAGGAAAAGACATCGTATCTTAAAAACAATCCCAGCACGAAGAGCATCACTCCCGACTGCAGGATCGATAGGACCATGCTTTGCATCGTATGCTGCTTCTTGTAGTGCGCTAGTACCGACACAATCTCCTCGGTCTCCATCTGATCGATCAGCGTGTCGTATAACGCAATGGTCTTCTTCGGTCCTAGTCCGCTGAATAAGGCGTTCGACTTCGCGCTTCTTTTTGACCCGTCCGTCACGAACAATCGATTCAGCTTGAAGCCCACCTTCGCGCAATAATCCTCGATCGCGGTGCGTAACTCACCTTCCGGCAACGGCTCGAACTTGTTGAAGATCGGCATGATCAAGGTGGCAGCAAACATGGTCATGAAGATGCTGAAAGGCAGCGAAATGATGCTCGAACCGAGTCCTAGGACGCCGAAAAACAAGAGCGCCGGCCAGATCGGTTGCTCGGTATACTGACGCAATCACGCATCGATCCAACCAAACCCGCCACCGATCAAAAGAGCCAAGGAAATCAGAATGCTCAACGACGAACTGATCATACCCAATCGACCGTTGGCCTTGTCGTACGCAAGCCACTTGGCGTATCGCTCCTCGTCATAGATTCCCTCCGCCTCCGGTGGCATGACGGGTGACTTCGCACGGTCGTTGAGGTAGTCCAACCACTTGTCAAACAAGAAATCCAACGCCGTGATGGCGATCAACACGAAGTAGATCAGCTCGACCGTACTCATTTCACCAAGAACGGCAGAACCACGTCCAAGTACTCCTGATTACCCATGACCTCAGGCACATCGCTGTGCTCACCACCTTCGATGCGGTGCGCTTCAGAATAGGTTCCTCTATAGTTCTTGAAAACGACCTCTCCATGGGTGTCCATGGCTAAGAAAGAATCGTCCTTACCGTGGATCCAGAAGAACGGCACTTCCACCTTCTTGATTTCTTCGGCATTGTCGATCTTCAAGTTGGTATACAAGCTGGATGGTAGTGAAAGTCCACTTCCATCCTGCACCATGACCTCGGCGGAAGCAAAAGGAGCTTCGAGCATCAATTTGGATGGATTCATGCTCCTCGGATTGGCCGTCAATTCCGTGGCAGGTGCGGTACCCATACTGTAGCCATACACGATCAAACGATCGTTGGTCAATCCCTTGTCCTTCAACCACATCATGGCCGCGTCAGCATCTTCGTACAGTCCTTCTTCCGTTGGCGTTCCTTCAGATAGACCGAAACCCCGGTAGTCGATCGCCATGATGCCGAATCGATTCTTATGTCCGGAATTGGCCAACAACTTGATGCGCGTCCAGTACAAGTCAAGGTGCCCTGTATTACCGTGCAAATACAAGATGACGGTATCCGTACTGATCCGATCTTGATCGCCCACATACAAGGCGTAGATATCATTCCCATCACTGTTGAGGGTGAAGATCTCCAAGAGCGAGTCCGCGATGGCATACTCCTCGCCGACCGCGATCTCCTGTCGACCCTCGTAGTCGTCCAACAGGTACTCGTCAATATCAGTGTACGGGTTGTACAGCAGCGGATCTAAGTCCAAACATGAGGTCGCGACCATGGCCACGATGGCTCCCAATATCCACTTCTTCATCATTTCGTCAATCTTCTTGAAAGTCCAACATAAACACCCGTCGTTCCCGTGTTAAAGGGCCCCATATAGTCCACCACCACATTGTCATTCGAATAGGTGAAGCCCAAGTACTTGGCCTCTACCTGCCAGATCCATTTTTCACCGGCAAACTGATGACCCAATGTGACATAAGGCATCAGCTCATGATCTTGAACCTCGCCGTGCGCTTTCTCGCGCATCAATTCAACCCATGTACCCACGCCTCCATAGAAGAGGTGCGACTTCTCACCGTATTGCCACCAGCCGATGCCTTCCACTTGAGGATAGGCACGAAACTCTCCTCCTCGAAGGCTGTACATCAAATTAAGTCCGGGGTTCGCCGTCAATCCATAACGCTTGGACTTCGCCTCGACCATCTTGATACCCAGTGAAATATCCGTCTGTAGGTTGCTGAACATCAGCGCCGTAGTGTGCAGACCCGCAGAAAGTGTCAGTCCACTGTCCAATCCGTGCGAGTAATTCACCGAAGTCAACGGCAGAGGAATCGGCGCTCCTGAGAAGATGATCCCCGGGCCACCAAAGGCCGCGCTCACGCGCTTCTCCCCATTCTCTAGGGGCTTCACAACTCGCGTTGGATTGCAGGCCACCAAGGCTGCCAACACCGAGATCCAAACTAGATTTCTAAACATATCCTGTGTATTTACGAACGAACCATTCGGCCGAGATGATCAAAACTAAGAGAATCATCAACCACTCCCACTCGATCAGACTACTCCATTCTTTAAAAGTATGTATCAAAGGCTTCGCGCTTTCCAATTGACTTAAATCTGCTGTCAACGCATCAGCGTCTGCCAGTTGAAACATCTTACCCCCCTTCTTGTCCGAAAGATCCCTAAGCAACGCGTGGTTGGCGACATAGTTCACATATTCCGATCTGTTCTCGATCACCGTAAACGTGCCCGATTCTTCGAACGTCTCGTTCTCTACCGTCACCTCTGATGTCCAAGCGTACTCACCCGGAGGCAAGGCACCCAAGGAGAGTCGATAGGCATTTGACGTTTGACGGAATTGATAATCAATGACATTGCCCGCCGAATCAAGAACCGACAGAAAAACCTCTGGTTCGTTATTGAGTTCGTAGGACTGATTGTAATACTCCGCCAAGACCACCACTTCCTCGCGTTCCTCGACTTGCTGTGGAGCCGTCACGTTGAGTCGCGTTCGTTTCTGGCGGATCGCCAAGTACTGGACCGACTTTTGGATCCATTGCTCGGTCCAGTGTGTTTCGTCGATACTCGCCTCGAATAAGTTCCACTTCCACAATCCCTCGCCGAGTACGAAGCCCGCTTTAATCCCATCCTTCATGGTGTAGCACGCCAGGGGTTTATCCGTGGCGATGTTGCCCACTTGCTGACGCAAGAGAACCTGATGCTCACTGTTTAAGAGGAAGTTACCAAAAGGCGCCTGCATCGGCGGGTAGCGATTCAATCGCACTTCCCCATCAACATTGAATAGATTGAAATCTTTGTTCACGGCACCGCTCACCGCGTCCGACTGAAACTGGCGCGCTTCGACCGTCAAGCCAAGGTCCATGGCGTTGAAATGACGAAAGCTCACAGTGGGTGTCACAATGCAGAATACCGGCTTGGCATCGGTACGGATCCTCTGCACGAGATTAAGATCATTGGCATCCGTCGGCAGACCATGCAGAATGAATAGATCCGCGGTGGCCGTCCTTCCATCCCAGTCTTTCAACAAGGTTACGTCAACCTCATATTGATCGTTCTTCTCTATGCTTCGCTTGATCAACGCGACATCCGGATGGGGCGCCTTGGCAATGATCTGAACCGTTGTACGATTATCGAGCACTTCGATGTAGGCATCCGCTGAGTTGTTCAACCGGTTCTTCTCAAGGTCAAGGATGTCGATGGCTACTATGTACTTATTGAGTCCCACCTTGTCGGCCGTAGTGATAAAACTGATCTCCTTAGAGAATGAGGGATCATCGATGTTCAGCGTCTGTTGAGCCAACTCCTCGCCGTCGTGGAGTAGCCGAACCCTCGATACTTGACCAGCCATCTTATCGGCGCTGATCCTTGCTTTGATTTCGAATTGATTATCCAAGAACGCGAGCCGATTGTTGAGCAATTGACTCAATTCAATATCTGCCAAGATCGACGTATCGCCGAGCGACAAAGTGAAAACCCGAGCACCGCTGTTCAAGGGAACATACCTCGGATCCAGTCCTTTGTTTTGGATACCATCGCTGGCGACCACCACGGCGCCGATATTCTCGCCATAGAAATCCTCATTGACACTCGACATCACCGCACCGAGATCGGTGTAGAGAGTATCCACAGACGACGCTGATCCTTCATGGACCGCCTGCGCTCCGAATGGCATGTGTCTTACCTCGTAACGCTCTGACAAAGACTCCTCAACACGATCGAGCCAAGCATGGACCTGTTCGCGCTCTTCCTTTGGAACGGAAACGGACTCATCCGTATAGACAACGAGTCGAGGTCGTTCCACCTCTTCGATGAGTCGGATCAGGTTAGGGATCAGAAGCAACAGACAAAGCACAAAGATCACGGTCCACCGCACGGTAGAGAGGATGACCTTAAGGCGTTGCGTCCATTCTTCCTCTCGGGAGCGGTAGAAATAGAGCCAAAAAACCAGCGCGGCTGTGATCGGTATGATCAGCCAAAGCCACGCTAGATTGTGTTCGAATGTGATGTTCAAGTTACCTGTCTCTACCCGCGAAGATATCAGGTAAGCATACCACCGTCAACGTTGATCGTTTGACCGGTGATGTAAGTCGACATATCGCTGGCCAAGAAGAGCGCCAAATTAGCTACGTCCTCTGGTGTTCCGCCACGCTTCAATGGGATTGCATCACGCCATCCTTGAACAGTCGCTTCGTCCAACGCACCAGTCATTTCGGTTTCAATGAAACCAGGAGCGATAGCATTGCATCGGATGTTGCGCGAACCCAATTCCAAGGCCACAGACTTCGTAAATCCGAGGATACCGGCTTTTGAGGCGGCGTAATTCGCTTGACCCGCGTTTCCTTTCACGCCGACCACCGAACTCATGTTGACAATTGAACCTTTGCGCTGCTTGAGCATCGTGCGCTGCACTGCTTTGGTCATATTGAAGACGCTCTTGAGGTTGGTGTTGATCACCTCGTCCCACTGCTCTTCGCTCATACGCATCATCAGAGTGTCACGCGTGATACCCGCGTTGTTGACCACTACGTCGATGCTACCAAACTCGTCGACTACATCGTTGGCCATCTTCTCACACGCAGCGTAATCGGCCACGTCGAATTTGAATCCTTTCGCCTTCACACCTTTCGCTTCGAGTTCTGCCTCGAGAGCCCGCGCTTTCTCATCGGAAGACACGTAGGTAAAGATGATGTGAGAGCCTTGCTCAGCAAACAATTCGGCGATGCCTTTCCCGATTCCACGGGTCGCACCGGTGATGATGGAGACCTTATCTTGAAGTAGTTTCATGTTGTTGGTTTTGTTCGAGCTTCAAATAAATAACTAATCGGGGAATTAGAGACTAGAGATTGGAGATTGGTTGAGTTGGGAGTCGGGAGTCGGGAGTTGGGAGTTGGGAGTCGGGAGTTGGGAGTTGGGAGCTGGGAGTTGGGAGCTGTCAGTTCGAGTGATCCTGGAGCAACGCGTAGGATCGTATCGAGAACGACAGCAAGTTCAAATACAGCCTAGTCTGGTTCACGCAGAGCCCGCACTGCGCACTAATAACTGCAAACTCAAAAAAAAGCCCCTCCACAAAAAGCAGAAGGGCCTTAATTCTTGTAACTCGTGACTTGAGACTTGAGACTTGCGCCTTACGCAGTCACCCCCATCACCTCAGCCATCACCTTTCCGATGGTAGCTGGTGTCTCCACTACGTGGATGCCGTTCTCGGCTAGGATGCGCATCTTGGCTGCAGCGGTGTCTTCTTCACCACCAACGATCGCACCGGCGTGACCCATGGTACGTCCTTTTGGCGCGGTTTGTCCTGCGATGAATCCCACTACTGGCTTCTTGTTTCCGGTCGACTTGATGTACTTGGCCGCCTCAGCTTCCAAGTTACCGCCGATCTCACCGATCATCACGATACCCGCAGTTTCAGGATCGTTCATGAAAAGCTCAACGGCTTCTTTGGTCGTGGTTCCAATGATCGGATCACCACCGATTCCGATGGCGGTAGAGATTCCCATTCCCGCCTTCACTACCTGATCCGCTGCTTCGTAGGTCAATGTTCCTGACTTCGAAACGATTCCAATGTTTCCTGGCTTGAATACAAAGCCTGGCATGATACCCACCTTAGCACCACCTGGTGTGATGACTCCCGGACAGTTAGGTCCGATCAAGGTGCAGTCCTTGTCAGAGATATACTCCTTCACCTTCACCATGTCGTTCACCGGAATTCCTTCCGTGATCGCTACGATCACTTTGATGCCCGCCTCAGCCGCTTCCATGATCGCGTCAGCTGCGAATGCTGGTGGAACGAAAATGATCGAAACGTCGGTTCCGGTCTCCTTGACCGCATCAGCAACGGTGTTGAACACTGGTCGATCCAAATGCTTCTGTCCGCCCTTGTTTGGGGTCACCCCTCCTACTACGTTCGTTCCGTACTCGATCATCTGCTCTGCGTGGAACGTTCCTTCACTCCCGGTAAATCCTTGAACGATCACCTTTGAATCCTTATTTACCAATACACTCATGTTGCCGATTTTTTGGGACGTCAAAAATAGACATCCTACCCTCGGTAGCAAGTCGATTTTCATTTCGTTTTCATCGTCTTGGTTCGACCGCTATTTTCGTTGGGTGCAGGCTAAGCTTTTCACTTTTCTTGGAGCCCTCCTCTTCAGCATGTCTCTCTCTGCTCAGTTCCCTTGGACCACCGCGGAAGTGGGCGTCATGGGCGGACAGATCCTCGACATTTATCCCAATATGCCCGCGACGTCCTTGCAGCGATGCGCCTTTGGAGCCGTCCGCTGGGGCGGCGACAGTCCTTACCGAGAGCTGTACGGATATCCGGAACACGGAGTCATTCTTTCCTTCCAAGACCTAGGCAATCCTTCTACCTTGGGCTATGGTATTGGCCTTCAATATCAGGTCGGATTCGAGAAATATATTTCAAAGCGCTTCAGATGGACCACCCGGATCAACGTCGGTGGGATATACGCGACCCGACCCTATCACTTCATCGACAATCCGGAGAATATCATATTCGGCTCACCTTTCTCCGCTTTGATCTCGGCTTCCACAGGTGCGCGATACAAATTCAGGCAGCTCGCTCTTTCGGCTCATGTTTCCTACTGGCACAGTTCAAATGCTCATACCGTCCTTCCGAATGTGGGCATGAACACGCCCATGCTCATGCTCGGACTCGAACGATTCTTTTACATCGAAGACGTCTTCGTGGTCGACACGACCCATCATCCTTACTCACTGCCACCTCAGTGGGGACTGATCATCCGAGGCGGATTCGGCATAAACGAAGCGGGTGGCACCATCCGTCCGACCAACGGATCGAAATACAACAAGCGACTACTGGCCATAGGAGCTTCGTACCGATACAAGACCATTCACCGACTGAGTTTCACACTCGAGGGCTACCACGACGAGGCGTATGACCTGTGGAATGAAACCATGCAGTGGTCGCAAGACAGTCCCTTCCTGGGAGCGAGTGCTTTGATGTTCATGGTAGGACACGAATACCTCTACGGTCACTTCGGACTGGTGATCCAAGCAGGCGTCAACCTGCACAATCCTACATTAGACCACCTGATCGGTGAGGTGGAGCAAGACAATTTCTCCAACCGGTTAAAGGCTCGTGTTCCGGGCCGTTTTGCCTTGCGTTATTATGTCAATAAGGATGAATACAACCTCGGAAGCCTCTACGTGCAGGCCGCGGTCAAGTCGAATATGGGGCAGGCCGACTTCCTCGAACTCGGCATCGGGACGATCATTTCAGGTCGTCAATTAGATAAGTGATCACTTGTCCGCCGTCTGCGGCGACGAAGCACTTACCATCCCGAATCTTCACGTCGTGCAGATCGATCAGTGCCGAGATGGTGGTGCGCTTCCAATCACTCTGAGGATCTTTTCGGTATAGAATGGCGCCTTCCTCTCCCACGGCAACGATCGCATCACCATCCGATGCCATGCGATGCATGAAGGGAAGCTTCTTCGACTGAATCTCCTTCCAGCTCGAACCTCCGTCTGAAGATTCCAGCACATGGCCTTTATCCGTGATCGCCCAGCCCTGCTCTCTATTCGCGAAGACCATGTCGACCACAAAGCGTCCTTCCAACGGCAGCGTTTCCCACTCGGCAGACCCCCACTCGGTGCGCATCATCAATCCATTGCCTCCTACCCACGCGCGACCATCTCTTATATCCGCACATCGGAGTTCATTGTTGGGTTCGATCGGATCCCAAGAGCCACCATTGTCATACGAATGATAGATCACGCCGAACGCGAGTTTACCTCCTGCCACGGACAACACACCGGTTTCGTCGGATACCATATCTCGCACAGGATGTTTGGAGAGGTCGCTCACCCAATCCGTTTGTCGCCAATACAGACGAGAGATCGTTGTGAGGTCGGCACCTTGGTAAAACTCTACAGAATCACCTCCAAGGTACCACATCGACTTCTGTCGAGTAATGGAATACAGCTCACTTCTGAAACCTGTACGCAGCAAGAGGGTCGAGTCGATACCAAGCTGAGTCACAGAGAGAAATCCTTGACCGTTGAATTCCCCTCCTACGGCGACCAGAGAATCGCCTGTCAGATAGATTGAACGCGCGGCGTCAGAAATCGGGAGCTGAATGACCTCGTATGGCACGTCAAATGAATCCTTCTTACATCCGTGGAACGGAAGACAGATCACGGAGACCAATAGGATTCGAAAAGCAAGGCGCATAGGTAAACGAAAGTAATGTCGAAAAGCCAAACTACCTTTGCACCTCATGTCTTCAAACGACACCATAGTAGCCCTCAGCACTCCCACGGGAGTCGGCGCCATCGGCGTGATCCGACTTTCGGGTCCGACAGCGATGGAAGTCGTTTCGAAACACGCAGGAACCTCTATCCTTGAGGCCGAACCAAACACCGTGCACTTTGCACGCTTCAAGTCGGGAGAAAAGGTATTGGATGAAGTGGTGGTGACGGTCTTCAAGTCACCGAAGTCCTACACTGGAGAGGATGTGGTAGAACTCTCTTTTCATGGCTCACATTTCATTTTGAATGAAGCCTTGCAGGAGCTCATCGACAGCGGAGCACGACTAGCAGAACCCGGGGAATTCACCCAACGTGCCTTTCTGAATGGGAAGTTGGACCTGAGTCAGGCTGAGGCCGTAGCTGATCTCATCGCATCAGAGTCAGCCGCAGAGCACCGACTGGCCATGCATCAGATGCGCGGAGGATTCTCGAAGGAGATCGCCCATTTGCGCGAAGAGTTGATCCATTTTGCCAGCCTGATCGAGTTGGAATTGGATTTCTCGGAAGAGGACGTAGAATTCGCCAACCGCGACGAGCTTGTTGAGTTGGTTAGGACCATCCAAGGCTTCATCGAGCGACTGATCGATTCGTTCCGCTACGGTAACGCCGTGAAAAATGGTGTACCCGTGGCCATCATCGGAAAGCCGAATGCCGGCAAGTCTACCCTACTCAACGCCTTGCTGAATGAGGACAAGGCCATCGTTTCTGACATCGCAGGCACCACGCGAGACGCGATCGAAGACGTAGCGGTGATCGAAGGCATCCGCTTCCGTTTCATCGATACGGCGGGAATCCGCGATACGGAGGATGTGATTGAGTCTTTAGGTGTGAAGCGAAGCTTGGAGAAAATGCGCGCTTCGGCCATCGTCATTTACTTGTTGGACGGTTCTGAACCTTGGAGTGAACACGAGGCCAAGATCACCGAGCTGTTTGAAGAGCTGAAAGGCCAACAAGCCGAGATCATTCCGGTGGCGAACAAAGTGGATCTACTTCAAACAGAGGCCAACTTCCCGGAAGGCGTGATCACGATCAGCGCCAAGCATGTGCAGGGACTAGAAACCTTGAATCAGGCGCTCGTCAATCGCATCAATACAACAGGCGCCGGCAAAGGCGATGTGGTCGTGACCAACACCCGCCACCTACAAGCCTTGAAAGCGACACACAATGCCCTAAAGCAAACCCTTGCCGCCATCGACGCGGGTCTCTCCGGAGACTTGGTTGCCGCAGATATCCGCCAGGCATTGCATCACCTGGGTTCCATCACCGGCGAGATCTCCACAGACGACCTGCTGGGGAACATTTTTGGGAAGTTTTGTATCGGAAAGTGAAGTAGGAAACCAAAATCCTAACATCGGAAATTAAAAGTCTGAATTTCTGTTATTTACAATTCATTCTCTTGTAATTCTCTTTCCGATTCTTTCTTTTTGGAGGCAAATATTTGCCCCAGATTTGTACCTGATCAACTTTGAGTACAAATCTGGTACAAAACTGATACAAATGAAGGTCAAGCTACTATCCAGAAAATCCAATAAGAGCAGGAAGGCTCCTTACGTGGTCGAAATCTATAAGGGAAAAGCTAAAGGAAATCAACAAACAATTGAATTAACCTAGACTTCTGAAAACAATGTAAATATGAGTTTTGGCCCAAGAGAGTTGTGGCAATCGATAATCCTCTACGGATTAAACCAGGCTACCTATAAGATAGCTCTAGGCAAAACTCTTATTGAGCTCGCTTCGGAAGAAAAGAACAGCATCTCTTGGGAAGAGCTAGCATCTAGACAGTTCCATCAGTATGTT
>JAYPQK010000011.1:0-218381 GCA_038131955.1 Flavobacteriales bacterium | reverse complement strand
TCTATCGGGTATACCGCTGGCAGGCGGGTGCATGGCAACTCTTCCGCACGCTGGAATATCCACAGACCGCCGTTCGCGACACGGTGTATTCTTGTGAACAGACCGTGCTCTATAAGGTGGAAACGAAAGGAGTAGGAGGTTGTATCAGCCGATCTAATGATGCCTCGAAGGTGGTGATCGATATGGAGCCGCCCCAACGCGTCAACTTGGAATGTGCCAGCGTAGATACAGCTACCGGATTTGTCAATCTGGAATGGAACGCGAGTAGGTCAGAGGATACCTATGGCTATATGCTCTTCTATTTCGAAGATTTCAATAGAACCGACACATCCTACGGTGCAGGAACCTTGGAGTGGACCTACACCGAGAACAATATCAATGGTTTGATCCAACCGGAAACTCTATCAGTAGCCCCGTTTGATAGCTGCTTCGATTCAACCAATATGTGGTATAACCAAGCGGCAGACAGCCTCCGCTTCGTGACCATGTTCATCGATACGGTCGACTTTGACCGCTGTCCGGGTAAGTTGGCCATCAAATGGTCGCACCCTGCTGAACCCTTTGTACTCGGAGTGCGCAACCTTGGGGGCTTTCATGTCTATCGCCGAACCGATAACGGACCCTCACAACGAATCGCCGTGCTATCCGCTTCTGACAGCATATTCGTGGATAGCGGACTCGTGGCCGGATTTAAATACACATACGTGGTGACCGCGGTGGATGGAAATACCGGAAAAGAAGCGCTCTCCAATAAGCTTAACTTCAGTATGAAGGCGAAAAATGAGCCCGATTACCTCTACATCAAGAGCATCAAGAATGATCACTCTTCCGGTCTCAACGAGGTCCATATTCTGGCTGATTCAACGGCTGAGACGTTTGAGTACGGTCTGTTCAGGGCATTATCGTACGACGGTCGGTACGTGTTGGTCAATCGTATCGATGCGGAGGAAGTGTCTCAATTTTTCATCTTAGACGAGGACGGGGAAGCAGATCGGCTGTCTTATCATTATCAAGTAGCGGCCTTTGACGTGTGCGGTGACATCATCGGTCGATCGCAAGAGGTTCAAAGTGTCCATATTTCGGGTACCAAGAATGTCAGAGACCTCATCAATACCTTGGAGTGGAATGAGTATGAAGGATTCGACTCGCTGGGAAATGGGTTGCTAGAGTACGAGTTGGTGCGTGAAGCGGGTTGGAGAGATATACTTGCCTCGTACGAAAAGCCTGCGAAACACAAAGACGATATCGCTTACTTAGAAGATGTGCAGGGCAATGTATGCTACTTCGTTCGTGCCGTGGAGGATGGCGAGAATAGCTATGGTATTCAGGATTCATCGATCTCTAACTTGCTCTGTCTGGAGTTTCCGGCCTTGGCCTTTATTCCCAATGCTTTCACACCGGATGGGGACGGGTACAATGACGAGTTCCTTCCCTATGTCAACTTCATCGATCATGCCGATTACACCCTGATCATCTTTGATCGTATGGGAAATAGGGTGTTTGAGACCTCAGATCCGAATGAAGGTTGGAATGGTCAAGGGTCAGCCAACGGCACCTATGCTTATCACATTACATTGATGAATGTACTTGGTGAGCGGGTTGAGCGGACCGGCAAGGTGCACTTGATCCGCTAATATTCACCTTTATTAAAGACTATTTAGAAATTACGGGCGGTTAAACGTTACGGTCTCCTTATTTTTGCCCAATTTTTAAGAGCCGTTCGCAATGAGTAACCCCGCACAACAGATCAAAGAAGGATTGACCTTCGACGACGTACTTCTTGTACCTAGCTATTCGGAGATCCTACCTAGAAACGTAGAGATCACCTCCCGTTTTTCACGCAACATCGAGCTTCGTGCTCCGGTCGTTTCTGCGGCCATGGATACCGTAACCGAGTCCGGACTTGCCATTGCTTTGGCGCAGGAGGGTGGTATCGGTGTTTTGCACAAGAACATGAGTGTCGAAGAGCAAGCGGCTGAGGTCAGAAAGGTGAAAAGATCAGAGAGCGGGATGATCCAAGACCCTGTGACCATTTTGTCCAATGCGACCATCGGTGAGGCCTTGGCCTTGATGAAGGAGCATTCGATCGGCGGTATTCCTGTAGTGGATGAGCACAAAAAGCTCAAGGGAATCGTTACCAATCGAGACCTGAGATTTGAGAAATCCATGCAGCGTCCGATCGCGGAGGTCATGACCAGCGAAGGCCTTGTTACCACCAAGGATGGAAGCGATCTTGCGAAAGCGGAAGGTATCCTTCAGAACCACAAGATCGAGAAGTTGCTGGTCGTAGACGATGAGAACAACCTTCTTGGATTGATCACCTTTAAAGACATCATCAAGTCCCGTATCAAGCCTAACGCGTGTAAGGATGAGTACGGACGACTTCGCGTTGCCGCTGCCGTTGGAATCACTCCTGATACCTTCGATCGTATGGAAGCGCTCATCAACGCGGGGGTCGACGCCTTGATCATTGATACTGCCCACGGTCATTCGAAAGGAGTGATCGATACCTTGAAAGAGGCTCGTAAGCGCTTCGGAAACCAGGTCGACTATGTGGTTGGTAACATCGCTACTGCTGAAGCCGCGAAAGCCTTGGTAGAAGCAGGTGCTGATGGCGTGAAAGTAGGAATCGGTCCGGGCTCGATCTGCACCACCCGTGTCATTGCCGGTGTGGGTGTTCCTCAACTCAGTGCGATCATGGAGGTGTACAACGCCATTAAGGATACAGGAGTTCCTGTCATCGGTGATGGGGGTATCCGCTTCAGCGGTGATATCGTCAAGGCCCTGGCGGCAGGAGCATCATCCGTAATGGTAGGTTCCATGTTTGCCGGAGTCGAGGAGTCTCCTGGAGAAACCATCATCTACGAAGGACGTCGCTTCAAGAGCTACCGAGGAATGGGAAGCTTGGAAGCAATGCAAAAGGGATCGAGCGACCGCTACTTCCAGGATGTTGAAGATGATATCAAGAAATTGGTGCCGGAAGGAATTTCTGGCCGTGTTCCTTACAAGGGGAAACTAAGCGAGGTGCTTTACCAAGCGATCGGAGGTCTGCGCGCCGGTATGGGATACTGCGGAGCGAAAGATATCGACGAATTGAAGAAAGCTACTTTCATTCGGATAACCGCAGCGGGTGTACGTGAGAGTCACCCACACGATGTGTCGATCACGCGTGAAGCACCCAACTATACAAGCCGATAAAGCATCTATTGTAGTCTAAAAACAGAATTGAGCAAGATGGATATGAAGAGAGTCATTGGAGTGATGTTGATGGGATGGATGACGTTTGGCGCTATGGCGCAGAACGATCAAGTACTCATGACGATAGAGAAAGACAGCGTAACGGTCAGTGAGTTTCTGGCAATCTACAACAAGAACAATACATCCAACGTGGTCGATAAGAAGACCATGGAAGAATACCTTGATCTGTTCCTCAACTTCAAGCTGAAGGTAAAAGCTGCAGAAGATTTGGGAATGGATACGGCCCAGAAATTCATCAATGAACTAGCAGGTTACCGTCGACAGTTGGCTCAACCTTACTTGGTCGATCGTAAGATGAACGATCAATTGATCCAAGAGGCATATGATCGGATGCAAGAAGACGTAGCCGCCTATCACATCCTAGTGAAGGTGGGTGAGGAAGCGCCTGCGAAAGACACCGTTGCAGCCCTCAAGAAATTGAAGAACCTCGCGAAGGGAATCACTTCTGAGCGCGACATGCAAATGGCGTTGGGCAAGATCCGTAGCACGAATGACAAAGATGTGATCGCTGAAGATCTAGGCTACTTCACAGCTTTCTCTATGGTGTATCCATTTGAGAACGCTGCTTATGAAACCGAGGTAGGGAAGTTGAGTGATCAGATCCGAACTCGCTTTGGATACCATGTAGTTTTTGTGAAGGATCGTCGTCCGGCTAGAGGAGAGGTCCACGCGGCTCACATCATGGTGAAGTCGTCTACAAGCATGACACCGGAAGAGCAGACCCGTGCGAAGGAGAAGGCGGATGAGATCTACCAGCGACTCAAGAACGGAGAGGATTTCGCTACCCTGGCGAAGGAGTACTCTGACGATAAATCATCAGCCAAGAACGGAGGTTTGCTTCCTTGGTTCGGAACAGGAAGAATGGTGCAAGCCTTTGAAGATGCGGCGTTCTCCTTGGAGAAGAATGGTGAGATCTCTGAACCGGTTCAATCGAACTACGGTTGGCACATCATTCAGCGTGTTGATTATAGAGGCATTGGTTCTTTTGAAGAGCTCAAAGGTCAGATCAAGCAACGGATCGAACGCGATTCACGCGGACAGAAAGGTCGTCGCTCGCTCTTGAAGCAATTGAAGGAGGAGTATACCTTGAGCTTCAACTACAAAAGCAAGGCAGTCGTTGACAAGTTGGTAACCAGCGATTACCTCGAAGGGAAATGGTCTCCAGAGGAGCAAGATAACCTCGATGGTGTGGTGCTGAGCATCACCGATAGCAAGTACAGCAATACCACCCAGAATTTCACCCAGAAGGATTACTTCGATTACCTAAACAAGTTCCAACGCCGCTACGGTGAAGGACAGACCATTAAGGATGTCTTGGCTGAACAGTGGGACGGATTTGTGAATGCTATGCTGATCGATTTTGAGCGTGAGATCCTTCCGGCGAAATACGAAGACTTCATAGCACTGCTTCAAGAATACCACGATGGCATCCTTCTTTTCGACTTGATGGACGAGAAGGTGTGGTCGAAAGCAGTGAAGGATACGGCTGGTCTGGAGGCGTTTTATGAGAATAATAAGACCAACTACATGTTGGGAGAGCGTGTTGATGCTTCCGTCTACTTGTGCGAGAATGAGGCCATAGCGAAGTCTACCATCAAGATGGCCAAGAAGCGATTGAAGAAAGGCTATGCCGACAACGATATCATAGAGAAGGTCAACAAGGAGAACCCACTCAATCTGACCATTCGTTCCGGTCTTTACGCCAAAGGAGATGACGACTACATTGACAAGGTGAACTGGGCTGAAGGAATCACCCAACTCGATGGTGAGAATGGTAAGAAAGTGATCGTTCAGATCTATTCGGTCATGGAGCCGCAGCCAAAGGCTTTGCAAGAATGTCGAGGTCTAGTGACTTCCGATTATCAGAGCTATTTGGAAAAATCTTGGATCGAAGAGTTGAGAGCGAAGTATGCCTTCGACATCGACATGGAGGTTTTCCGATCCATTGAAAAGTAAAGCTTGAGAGGAACCATCATAGGAGCGTTGGTCCTGTTGCTTTTGGCGGGATGCCAAGAGACAGAGGTCAAGGATCCCGTGATCGCTAAGGTGGGTGAAAACTACCTGACCTTTGACGAGCTGCGTCAATCCATTCCGGATAACCTCGCCGCGGAAGATAGTACCGAACTGGCGTCCAATTTAATTCAGACGTGGGTCAACCGTGAGCTCATGTTTTCACAAGCTAAGTATAACTTAAGTGGAGTGGAAACCGACATTGAGGATCGCGTAGAGAAGTATCGCAAGGAGCTCTACATTTTCGCCTATGAGAGTGAGCAGGTCAACCAGAAACTCGATACAGTGGTGACCGAGAAAGAGATCGCCCAATTCTACGATGAGAACCAGGAGATGTTCCAGCTCAATGACTACATCCTCAAGGTCCGTTACGTGAAGCTGGCACTCAACAGTCCGGATATGGAAAGCATCAAGGAGTGGATCCAGTCGGAAGAGCAAGAGGACTTGGAGGCTTTGTCAGAGTACAGCCACAAGTACGCCATGAAATTCTTCAACGACACGAACTGGGTGTACTTCAATGAGCTCCTCAAGGAATTGCCGATCGAGGTGTACAATAAAGAGTCGTTTCTTCGTTCTGACAACCTAGTAGAATTTACGGATACCGAATTCATTTACATGCTTTCGATCCGTGATCTGCAATCGAAGAACACGCTGTCACCCTTGGAATTGGAACGCGATCGAATCGTGAGTCTGATCCTCAACAAAAGAAAGCTCGAGCTCCTGAGTTCGATCCGAAGAAAACTTTACACCTCCGCTGTATCAAAAGGAAATGTCACGATCTATGAAAAGCCTCAACTTCCCTAGCATGCTCTTTCGCCAGATCGGAATACTCGGACTCTTTTGGTTAGGAATTGGCCATGCCTCCATGGCACAGGCTCCGGAAGTCATCGACAAGGTAGTGGCGGTAGTAGGGGAGAACATTGTGTTGTACTCAGAGATCGAAGAGCAGATCGATCAAATGACCCTGAACGATGTCCCTGTGAATTCAAACTCTCGCTGTCAGGTGCTCGAAGATCTCATGTATCAGAAACTCTTCCTCACGCAGGCGGTTGCCGATAGTGTGACAGTTTCGCCCGAGCAAGTAGATCAGGAATTAGAGCGCAGGTTGCGTTATTTCATCGGTCAATTTGGGTCGGAAGAGGAACTGGTAAGTTTCTACGGAAAGACCATCGACGAGATCAAGGAAGATTTTCGAGGTGATATCAAGGAGCAGCTCTTGGTGCAGCAGATGCAGCAGACCGTGATCGGAGGGGTAACCGTTTCTCCGGTGGAGGTGAGAGAGTTTTATTCAGAGATACCAAAGGATAGCATTCCGTACATCGATGCGGAGGTCATGATCGCTCAGATCGTTCGCAAGCCACCCGTATCGAACGAGGAAAAGGACCGAATCAAAGCAGAACTACGTGGATTCAAGAAACGAGTCGCGGATGGTGAAGACTTTGGGACGCTGGCCTATCTGTACTCTCAAGATCCGGGTTCGGCCATGCAAAACGGTGAGCTTGGATTTGTCAACCGAACAGACCTTGTGCCTGAATTTGCAAATACAGCATTGTCGTTACAACCGGGTGAAGTCTCCGATATTGTAGAAACTCAGTTTGGCTACCACATCATTCAGATGATCGAGCGAAAGGGTGATCGCATGAACGTGCGACACATCCTCATGATCCCTCAAGTGTCTCCAAAAGACCTTCAGAAGGCGAAGGTGTGGTTGGATAGCATCAAGACCCAGATCGAGACCATCGATACCCTCACGTTTGCTCAGGCGGCGATCAAGTTCAGTGACCACGAACAGACCCGAATGAACGGTGGTATGATGATCAATCCAACCAACGCGACCAATCGCTTTGACATGGAAACACTGGGTAAGATCGATCGAAACCTCCTTTTCAGCATTGAATCGATGAAACCGGGGGATATGACCGGTCCGGATCTCTTTCAAACCGAAGACGGTAAGAAAGCTTATCGCTTAGTTCAGTTGGTAGAATACAGAGATCCTCACGTGGCCAATATCCGCGACGACTACAATCGCCTTCAGCAATCTGCGAAGAGGAGAAAAGAAAACCTACGCATCGAAAGCTGGATCAAAGAGCACTCCGACGCCGCCTACATTTGGGTGGATCCACAATACCAGACGTGTCCATTCAGGACCAAGTGGGAGATCGCGGTGCGCTAGTCGAACTATTTCTGAGGTACTTTGATCTTATCGTCCTTGGTCAAGCCAGACTTCACCTCGATGAAGATTCCATCTGAAATGCCCGTTTTGATCGTGCGCTTTTCGAACTGCTGAGGCTTCGTTTCGACCTCAACGTACGCTTCGTTACCCTCAAATGTTACGAGTCCTTCATCGATCGATAGGACGCTGT
This sequence comes from Flavobacteriales bacterium, assembly GCA_038131955.1. GTDB lineage: Bacteria > Bacteroidota > Bacteroidia > Flavobacteriales_G > Salibacteraceae > SHAN690. The sequence continues at coordinate 210,750 of JAYPQK010000011.1, read as the reverse complement.
CCGCGCGCTCAAGAACGACGTTTGCATTGGCGGAGTAACCGGCGCGGATGAAGAAGTTGGTATCGGATTCTACCGCGGCTTCGATCTCAAACTTGATCGCTCCTTCTTCTTCCACACCTTTTGGCGAGATGTATTCCAAGTTGGCTTTGAATTCATGATCCTCAATCGCACCGATCGTCAGGATCAGCTGCATACCCAGATCCAGTTTCTCCACCTCACTTTCATCGATGTTGCCTTCGAAGATGAGGTTGTCCATGTCAGCTACACTCGCGATGGTTGTTCCGTCGTTGAAGTTGTTGGCTTCGATGACGTTGAATCCTTCCTCCACAGGAACGTCAAGGATCATTCCGTTGACGGTAGACCGAATGAGCGTATTAGAGCTGCTGGCCGACTTCTTTGAAACCCCCTCCTTGATGATGGCCAACGCGTCTTCTGCAGCATTTAATTCTTCCTGTGCCTGTCTTCGCGCGATCTGGAATTGCTGGAATTCTGCTTCAGAGATCACCTTTTCGTCGGCGAGCTTTTTGTTTCGGTCATAGTCCATCTGAGCATTATTCAAACCAATCTCAGCGCGATTCACACGGTTCTCAGCATTGTTCAAGGCTACCATGTCCGGGATAACCTTCACCTTGGCGATGAGGTCGCCTTCCTTAACAATATCTCCAGCCTTGACGTATATGTTCTGGATGATGCCGGATATCTGTGGCTTGATGAAGGTCTCGTTGCGAGGGACAACGGATCCGGTGGCCACACTCTTCTTGATGATGGTGCGGACTGCGGGTGTCTCCGTTTCAAAAACCACGGGTGGCTCTTGATTCTTTTGATAAAGGAACCAGAGGGTCCAAACAAAGATGCCTAGCACTAGAACTCCTAAAATGATTCGAATAGCTGTTTTCATATCGTGTGGTTATTCACTTCTTAATGCGACAATAGGGTCAACTTGGGCTGCGCGCTGTGCAGGGATCACTCCCGCTAAGCCACCTCCGATGACAATGATAAATAGACAAAGCAGCGCTGTGTTTAGATCGATCTCGGGGCTTTTGAACATGGGAGCTCCTTCTCCTATTGCACCGTTGACCAGCTCCAGAACACCGACGCCGGCAGACAATCCCAAATAGCCTGCTATTCCCGTGAGGATAATGGCTTCGAGAATGATCTGAGAAACAATATTGTAGGGCGTGGCACCGATCGCCTTTCGGATGCCAATTTCCTTGGTTCGCTCCTTCACCACGACCAGCATGATGTTGCTGACACCGATCACACCGGCCAATAGGGTGAAGACCCCGACGATCCATACCAGCATGTCGATACCCGTAAAGAGACCGGAGATCTTTTCAAATTCTTCTGACGCGTTCCAGCCTCCGATGGCACGCGGGTCTTCTGGATGGATATTATAGCGGCGCATGAGAACGGCTCGTGCCTCCTTTTCCAACTCCTCGATCTGTACCCCTTCCTTTCCCATGATGCTGTACCAACCTACACGATCACCCCAATTGAAGGCTTGTTGGAAGGTCGAGATAGGGGTGAGGATGGATTCGAGTTCTCCTTCGTTGTGTCCTGACGTGAACTCCAAGTCGTGTACACCAACCACCATGAAGTAGATGCCGTTGATGTTGATGTAGTCTCCAATCGGATCTTCATGCGGCTCAAAAAGAACGTCTCTGACACGTACGCCGATGACGGCGACTTTTCGCTTTTCATCTACATCCTTCTGGTTAAGCCACCGACCCGCCACTATCAATTTGGGTGTGATCTCGAGTACCTCAGGAATATCGCCGGTGATGGAAAAGGTGCTTCCGCTGTATTTGCCCCGGGTGACATAATTCGTTCCACGGTATCCTCCGAGTTGACAGCGTGGAGCAACCACCTCTGCCTTGTGCAGTTCACGTTGCATGGCCTCGGTGTCCTCATTCGTGAAGGCGATCCATCGACCTCGCTTAAATCCCTTGTAGGGCATGCTAGTGCTTTGTCCCCACATGAAAAAACTGTTGGTAGCGAAGCTCGAAAACCCTCCGAGAACTCCTGTGCGAAGCCCATTGCCCGAGCCCATCAAAATGACGAGCATGAACATCCCCCAGAACACACCAAAAGCGGTGAGGGCGGTCCTCACTTTGTTTTTGGTGAGCACGTGGTAGATCTCTTGCCAGCGGTCGGTATCAAACATCTTATTCTTCTCTTAAAGCTACTACAGGTTGAATCTTAGCGGCTCTGATCGCAGGGATCAATCCCGCAATACTTCCGGCGATGATCAGTAAGATCGTAGCGCTTATGGCTACACTGAGGTCGACTTCTGGATTCTTAAAAAAGTCGCTGTCCGTGATGAAGCCACCGGCCCATTCTAATAGGAATACACCGAGACACAAGCCAATGTATCCGGCGACAGTCGTAATGAAGATCGACTCTTGCATGATCAATCCAATAATCGATTGAGAGGTTGCTCCCATCGCCTTGCGGATGCCGATCTCTTTGGTTCGTTCCTTGACCACGATCATCATAATGTTACTCACGCCTACGATGCCTGCCAGAATGGTTCCGCAGCCGATGATCCAGATGAATACTCGGATCCCATTGAACAGATCCACGAATCGTTGATAAAACTCGGCACGATTCCAGATGTGGATCGCGCGCTCGTCGGCGGGATCGAATTTCAACTGTTGTGAAAGTCTTTGCCGGATATCTTCCACCATGGCGTTAGCCTCTTCGATGGACGCATCACCCGTAGTCATGGCCATTCTATCGATGCGAAGCGGGTCACCAAACACTCGCTGGTGCGTAGTGATCGGAATCCAAGCGCGACGAACGTCACGGTCGCCACCTTGATCGCTGAAGTAGCCGATCACCTTGAAAGGAATGCCTTGGATATTGACATATTCACCGATAGGGTTCTTGTCGCCGAAGAGTTCTTCCTTCATGTCGATCCCTAGGGACGCCACTTTTCTGCCTTCTTCAATGTCGAGTTGATTGATGAATCGTCCTTCGATCATTTCGATTTTCTCAGATTCTTTCTCTTCTGGGTAGCAGCCGTTGATATCGAAGTTTCCGGTTTTGTTTCCGTACGAAGTGAGCCCAGAGCCCCACGCATATTTCCGCGCAGAAACGTTTTCTACGCCTTCGACATTGTTCTTGATATCGAGGTATTGCTCATTCTGAAATCGAAGTGAACGACCGGGTTTCATGCCTTGATAGGGGAGGGAGGTGCGTCCCGGAGAAACCGAGATCGAGTTGATCGCGTCGCCCGCAAATTGATTCTCAGCGCCGTTTTGAAGTCCTTGTCCGGAACCAAGCAGTAGGATCAGCATGAAGATTCCCCAGGCCACGCTAAAGCCCGTGAGGAACGTCCGAAGTTTATTCTTCTGGATCGTGCTGAAGATCTCCTGCCACTTATCCAGGTCAAACATCGGCTACGATATTTTCCTCGATCCTTCCGTCCTTCAAGTGGATCTGTCGATCCGTAAGGTCGGCAATATCTTGTTCGTGGGTAACGATGATGACAGTGATACCAAGGCGGTTCACCTCGCGGAACAATTCCATGACGTTTTGGGATGTGACAGAATCCAGCGCACCGGTTGGTTCATCTGCGAGAATCAGCTTGGGCTGAGAGATCAAGGCTCTAGCAATCGATACGCGCTGCTGTTGTCCTCCGGAAAGCTGACTTGGCATGTGATCGGCCCAGTCTTTCAGTCCGACCTTGTCTAGGTACTCAAGGGCCATAGCGTTCCTTTTCTTACGAGGTATACCTCGGTAGTAAAGAGGAAGGGCTACGTTCTCGAGGGCGTTCTTATACCCGAGAAGGTGAAATGACTGGAAGATAAAACCGATGAATTCATTGCGGTATCGAGCAGCTTTGGGTTCGCTGAGTCCTTTGATCATCGTACCGTCCAACGAGTACTCCCCGCTGTCATAGGTGTCGAGAATCCCAAGGATGTTGAGCAGGGTCGACTTTCCCGATCCGGATGATCCCATGATAGAAACGAGTTCACCTGCGCCTACCTCAAGGTTGACATCCTTCAACACGTGCAGGTCGTGTGCACCTGTTTGGTAGTACTTGTTGATGTTGGTTAGTCTGATCACAATGTACAATGTTAGGGATAGAACCCCTTGCGTGTGCGTGAAAAAGTGCTAAGGCGTTGGAGGAAGGATGGCTGGTAAGGATGCCGTATGAATGGAAGGGGGAACCGAAAATGAGAAAGCGCCATAGCGGCGCTTTCATCCAATGTATGTTTTGACCTTACTCTTCGCAGGTGCAAGATCTGCTGAAGTCCAGTGACCAGTCGTATCCTTGAACGTTGTCGCCTTCAGAAATGATGTGACTCTGACCTTCAAATGCGGCTACTTCTCCATCAAAATCACCGCGCTTGGCGCACAATTCGGTAGGAGCGATCTCACCATAGTCTTCGTCGATCTCCTTTTCATAGGCAGTAACGATGGCATCTTCCACGGTCGCGTCGAATCCATTTTCAAACTCCCAAGTGGTTTCGTTGGTACAAGAGCAGGTGGTACATTTCTCACAAGAGGTGAAGGTCATGCCGAGCACAGCAAGCATTCCGAATAGTAGTTGTTTCATGATCAATTGATTTGAATCTCGAAGGTACGATTTAGACAACCATCTCGAGCAGGGTGCGGACATTGTTGTAATGCCCCCTATATTCAGGACATGGAAAAAGACATAATTTTACTGAATTAAAAATGAACAACATTCATTTCTTCTGTAAATCACGCCCCTTTATGGCTAGCCTTGTGCTGGTTATGATTCTATTATTTAGTGTCCACGCCAACGCTGCTAAAATTACAACAGACTCCTTAAAACTTGTGCATTTTGCGGATTCATTGGCGAGAGTATTTGAAGATGATGGCCTTTCTGCTGGCCAAATCCACGAGGCATTTGAAGAAAACACCAAGCGCTTTGACGCGTCAGTCTCAAAGTATCTAAAGATTGAAGAACAAGTATTTCTCGCCCATTCTTGTTTAGAATACAACCAATTTGATATCGCTCATCAATTGGCCAATGATATTTTGAAAGCATCAAGAAAAGCGGGATACAATTCTGGCATCGCCTCAGCCCAGCAAGTTCTTGCATTCATTAGTAACTATACAGATGAACACGAAAAAGCAATGCTATTGGCAGATAGCGTTTATCTGTTTTATGAATCATTGGGGGAAGACAGCCTGCTTACCGCGCCATTAATTTTAAAAGCCACAGTAGATACCAATCCCAAGCAGGCGATTGAATACCTTGAACAAGTCGCCCAAATTGCAACAAAAAAAGAGGACCTGTCGACACTTTCCAATGTTTATCACAACCTCTCCTTTGAATATTTTCAAGAGGAAAATAGTGATTCTGCAGCTGTTTATGTGCAAAAATCATACGCTATTTCAGAGCAAATCAACAGTTCCAAAACCTGGGCATACCATTACTGGCTGGAAGGTCTTTTAGCTTTTCGATTGCAAGACATTGCCCAAGCCGAGAAAAGCCTTAACAAGTCACTTGAACATGTTTCAGACTCAAGTAAAGCTCTTGGATTAAGTTGCGTTAATGCCTTGGTCCAAGTGAATATCCGAAAAAAAGATTATCAGAAAGCTTTGAGTTTGCTCTTAGCTCGAAACCAATTAGTTAGTTTAAATACAGAAAAAGAATTTGAAAACAGGCGTCAGATATATGAACAGATTCAAAGACTAAACAATGAAAAGCACCAGCAAGAAGTTCGTTTCGAGAAAATAGCATTTAAACAATCTAGGTTAATGATTATAATACTTGCAGCTATCGTCATGGTATTATTGCTTTTTTATGTAGTTTATCTTCAGGCTCGCAGCAAGAAGAAGTTAGAACAAAGCAACCAAATCATTAATCTGAACAAAAAACAAATCGAAACCAAAAACAAGGAGTTAACAGACTCTTTAAACTATGCTCAACGCGTACAAAACAGCCTGTTACCTAGAGAAGAAAAAACCAAAAACCTGCTCAATGACCACTTTATCCTTTTCTTGCCGCGTGATATTGTCTCAGGCGATTTTTATTGGATAGCTTCCAATGAAGCTGGAACATATTTTGCAGTTGCAGACTGCACAGGACATGGCGTGCCTGGCGCAATGGTTAGTTCCGTATGCTATAACGCTCTGAACAAAAGCTTACAAGAAAACATAATCGAACCTGCACAAATTTTAAATCGCACCCGAGAACTTATAGTAAGTGAATTTGACGATGCCGATGAAGCGCTATCTGACGGAATGGATATCGCCTTGTGTTCGCTTAAAGGAGAGAATATAGAGTATGCGGGGGCGTACAATCCCTTAATTATAATTCGCGACAATAAATTAATCGAAATCAAAGCTGATAAGCAGCCTGTAGGGAAATTCATTCAGTGTAAGCCCTTTACAAATCAGTGTTTCCAACTGAAAAAGGGCGATGTTATTTATTTATTCTCTGATGGCTTTGCCGATCAATTTGGTGGTGATAAAGGAAAAAAATTCAAAACCACTAGGTTCAAAGCTCTCCTATTGGAAATCCATCAATTGCCTATGGCAAATCAAAAACAGAAATTAAGGGAAATATTTGAAGGATGGAAGTCCAGCAATAGCCAAGTTGATGATGTTTCCGTCTTGGGATTGAGATTTTAGAAAATTGAAGTTAACAACTGATAAGCCTCCTGATTACTTCAATCAGACTCTTTACTCTTTCAAACACTCTGGGGCGATAGAAATCCACAAGCTTACAGGCTCATTAGTGAAGCTACAGAAGGTTATGGGTCATTCAAGCCTGAACGTATCCCTAACCTATTTAAGGGGTTTAGAGGTGGCTGAATTAACCGAGGAGGATATGCCGTTTATAGTATTTAAACCCTTATTATCCCTCAAAACCAACTAAAACCTGAACCCTAAAACCTAAGTCACCAAATTATCTCACGGGTGGGTTGGTTTAAATCGGTTTTTTGTTTTGGTCAGGGTTTCAAGGTTATAGTGTAACCCAATATTTTGGTATATAGCATCGTCCTTATAATGCTTAGGTATAGAGTTAATGGTAAAAAGATTCAAAACTTAATTTTGAGCGAAACACGGTTATGAGAATCACCATCCTTTCAGTACTTTTTTGTATTGGTTTCATTCAGTCTTTATGCTCAATCAGACTATGGTGACAAAGGATAAGCCATACATTGAGTAGCTTGGAGTTTCTGGCGATAGAATAGAATACCAAGGTTTTTGGGAAACGGTTCCTTTTGCTACTAACGATACAGAAGAGGGCAGAGCTGCCAATCGAAGAACTGAATTTTTGATTTTGGAGAATAGGTAGTTATTGGAAAACTTCTTAGCACACTTAGCACACTTAGCACACTTAGCTCGCTTTGCTCACTTAGGTTTTTTGTTTCATGGATAATTACTTCTTAAGGGTTATCCTATATACCATTATTCGTTTATCATTAACATCTCTGATCCGATCAATTTGATAAACCCCTTTTAAGTTAATCTCCTTAATAATTTTACTTCTCAGTGTTCTTCTGGAATCGTAGTTACTATGCTTAACTCCACCATAAGAGCCTCTACCTTCTGGTAGGGGCTTTTTGTGTTTCAGGGGGGTGTGATGCAGGAAATTTTGATGTGGTTAAACAATTATTTTCAAATGACAACTAGTTGATATTCAAAAACACCAACTTTGAAATGCTAAACTTTTAGAAATGAAAATTCGAATTAGAAGAACGCTTACAGTTCTCATCATTTGTTCTTTGTTAGTCCAGTTGGAAACTTTAAAAGCGCAGAATTGTGATAAGTATTACGTCACGGAGGAAGTTGAAGGAACAATTGGGTTCAATGAATTCTCCTTTTGCACTGATGGTAGAGGGCAAGGGTGGTTCTACTTTGGTTCAGCTGACGAACTAAATTATGCGAGTGTGAATAGATTCCAGAATATGGGACGTAATGAGATGAGATACGTTTTCGAAGATGTCTATACAAATCTTGGACTTATTCAGGTTAATTTTAAAGATAAATACGCTTATTACGAAAAGGGATATTTTAATGGTCAATTTCTGTTTGCAGACCAAGCAGAATATCGCGCGATTCTCCAGCGAAAAGATTTTCAGAGATATGCTTCAATTAGCGAATCAATGAAGTCGGGTGATGTTCGTGGTGCGTATCGTTTGATGATGGATTTGTCATATCCAGATAAATATTTCGAATATCAATCAGTCGTCAAGAAATATTCCACTGAACTTGCTGATCAGGCATTGAGTAATGCCGCAAAGGAGAATTACTCTGAGGCATTCGATTTGGCATCAAGAATTCCAGATGAGGAGATCAGAAACACAACAGTCGAAGGAGTTTCAATGAGAGGAATGACCTCAATTAATAAGTATCTAGAGAATGAGAATTACGAAGATGCTATTCAGTTGAAAAATCTTATGGAGGGCAGTCAATTGGGTAATGAAGCGCAAGACAAAATTCAAAGTGTCATAGGCGCCCTCGCGAGTGCTAAACGAATTGATATAGCTAGCTCAAAAAGTTTTATAGATTTAAATAGTACGCGTCTTTTGAAAATGAGGGAAGGGGTATACTCATTTACTTTGAATCAGAGAGGAGAAGTTCAATATATCGAACGAGACAACTCCGTAGTTGATGAATCCGTGATTGATTGGTTTCCTCTTGAAACTGCAGAGATTCCAGAAGTCAACATTGGGGGACAAAACTTTAAAACATCTTCAAGATTAACTCTTAAAATAGAGAAGTCTTCTGTTTTAGATCATTATGAATTTTATGTCTCTGACAGATTTTCTGGAGATCTAATGAGGACGAGCAGTGGAAAATTCTTTAAGCGAGGCGTTTTTAAGTGGAGAACAGGTGAAATGGTTAAATACGACCAATCAACCAGTGTTAAGAAAAAGAGAGTTAAACTTACAACTGTCTATAAAGAAGACGTTAAGGTGAATAATCTATTGGTTGGGTCAAATTATTTGAAGGAAGACTCAGAAGAAAGAATTAAAAGTTTATTACACCAGCAAGTGATAACGGCATTGGGAGTGATTTATCTTGGATTAATAATAGTAACAGTATCATGAGACATAAATTTCTTAGCGCCCTTGCAACGATTTTGATTTTACTCCAATGCACTTCCTGTGAAGTATTAAATCCATTCCAAGCTACAGCTTGCTATGAAGTGGCTGCGTACTCTGAGTATGGAACACCACCAGAAAAGATACGCTGTTTGACTGATGTTGAGTTTCTTTATTGCTCTCTGAATGGTTACTCTCGGGTCTGGAATTTTGGTGATGGAGACAGTTTAGAAGAGTCAGGTGGGCAGACGAATATCTTAACTCATAACTATTATAAACCTGCTACGTATTCGACAAGTTTATCTGTTAATAATAATCTTGTTGAGGATTATTCAGAGCAAGAAATTGAGGTCTTACCATGGTATAATATATATAACATGTCTAGAATTTCAGACGATTCAATTACGATTGAACTGTACAGAAATCTCAACGACCAAGAGGAAGGGCAGTTTGGGATTACGGCTGCAGGAACTTATTTCCTGCCCGTTCAAATTTATACTAGAAGATCAGGTTATGATAAATGGTGGGCAGATGATTACAGCAGTATCAATAGAGAATGTTGGATAGATGGAGCTTGGACATATCCGTATAGTGGATATGAAAGAAAGTCCGATTCGTTGAAATTGACGATTAGTGGAATTGAATCATCAAAGCCTTACTTGATCGATATTAGGGGGTCATACTACATTCTAGTTACCCCTGAAGAAATGGAGGTTGTTGAAGGTAATGCCCCATCTGTACCTTTCTAATTTTGAGTCATGCGTCTGTTCCTGTTTCTGTTTCTGCCTCTGCCTTCTGCCTAGCCTTGGCTTTTCAGACTGATTTCACAGCGAGAGATTATTGAGAAATTCCACTGCCTCTACCTTTTGTAGGGGCTTTTGTGTTTCAAGGGCTTTATGGCGAGAACAACTTTAGAGTAAATTCGCCATCAAACTTTTACCTATGATTCCTTACTGTTCTGTCTTCGCTTTTGTTTTCACTTTCTCTCAATGCCCAAAGTATAGCAGATTACAAGACCACTCAATCTGGAGGACGTTTACTGAGAATAAAGGGCGGTAGATAATGAATAACAGCTAAATTTGAGTAAATCAAAAGTTAATTAATTTGCCAGTCATTTATATGAAAATCTCAAACCGTAAGGGTTAAAGTTGAAAGGGGCGAAAAGGGTTAAGCCGAGTCGTACCAACACTTTCAAGAGAATAAAGACGACCGCTGGCTCATAATGAAAAGCCTCAACGCAGAACGATGAGGCTTCGATCAAAGTGACCCAATCAGGATTCGAACCTGAGACCTACTGCTTAGAAGGCAGTTGCTCTATCCAGCTGAGCTATTGGGTTAAAAAAAAGGTCTCCACTGGAGACCTTCGTCGGGGTGGCAGGATTCGAACCCGCGACCTCCTGCTCCCAAAGCAGGCGCGATAACCGGGCTACGCTACACCCCGAAAAGAAAGAACAAAAAAGCCATCCTTTTCAAAAGGACGGCAAATGTAAAACTATCTCTTAATATTCCGAAGAATTAGTACAAGTTATTCCTCATTGCTCCGACAGCCTCGGCTAATTCGGCTACATCCTCTGGCTTGAACTTCTTCGCTTGCTTCTTGATCTTGTTGATCTGAGGAGAAATTTCATTCAATTGATCAGCAATCTTCTTCATCTCTGCATTCGATTGGAAAACCTCGCACATGTGTACTACGTTGTCGTAGGAATCAACCACACTCCAAAGTCCGATACGTACATTGTCGTTGGCGATATTATCTTTTGCTAGCTGAGATACAACGTGCAATCCCTCAAGCCAGCCTCCGATCACCATGAATGTAGCGTATTGAGCTCGCTCCTCTGAGAACAACTGATCTTTGGCATTCAGATACGCTTTTGTAAGAAGTACACTCTTGTTGATGGTTGTGTCCTCACTCGCCATCTTCTCGATCAGTTCTTGGTCAAAAGCTTCAGCAACGCCTAGCGCTCCTGCTGTTTTCATCAAGCCTTCCATGCGACTCATCGCGCTTTGTGTCTGTCCGAACGCGGAACAATAAACCATGTCGCTACCGACCGCACCAATACCCAGTGCTTGTTTTGTAGAACCGCTGAATGATTTTCCAGCCGAAAGACGGATACCCTCTGAAAAAGAGTAACCACTAGCATTCATGTCTTCATAAAGCTTAGCTGTTACTTCAATGTTGGTTTTGATGATTCCCAATTCCTGTAGATATCCATCAGGAAGGGTTTCTGCTCTTTCAAAGTTGTACTTAGGGCCGGAAGGGGCTTCTTCGCCTCCGCATGAACTTAAAACAAGGGCAAATCCTGCAATAGCGGCGGCAGCGAAGCGGTTCAGTCGTGTCATTTTCTTAGATGATTTGGAACGGTTAGCACGCAAATCTAATGGGATGTCACGAACTGACAAGCTTTAAGACTCAAAACAACTGCGTTTAGCCTCAAGGATTGAGTCGTGCGCCATGATCAGATTCTTCCATTTTCTCAGTGTGAAATTGCTGCTTCTTAATTGGATAGAAGCTTATGAATCCCAAAGTGGAACAATAATCCCGTAAATTAGTACACCTGCGATCTGCCCTATGTTTAAGAACCTACTTCAGGTACTTTTTTTATTCTCTTTCATGGTCATTCTGGTCCATGATAGGGGCTATGCTGAAACGAAGGGGTTTATTTACCAATCCGGTTCGGACGTTCTTGATCCGGATACCAATGGCTACGTCTCTAACTCAACCTCCGGCTTCTCCAATGATGGCTATGACGTCGACGAGTTCGAGATTCCGATGTTTCCAATGGTGGTACTCGGTTCCAAATATCATTGAAACGGACTACTATAAGGATCAAGTCCGCTTTTCCAATTCAGCCGGAGCAGAACGTAGACATTACTATTTGGTCACGGGAGCCATCTATGAGGTGAATCGAGACCTGGAGATCAGGCCATCCACCCAATTGAGGGTGGTTCAGAATGCGCCTATTGAAGTTGATCTGACCGTTTCGGCGGTTCTGTCTGAACGAATTTGGCTCGGCGCGATGTACCGCTACCACAACCCTGCCGGAGTTTTGGCGGCATTTTCATTCACTGAATAACTCAAACTAGGTTATGCATTTGACATTCCCTTGAGTAAATTGCGTATTGAAAGTATAGGAACCCATGAGATTATGCTCACCTATGACTTCCAGTATACGAGAAAACCCAAAGTAAGATCACCACGCTTTACAATTTCGACTTTGGACCTAATTATAGATTAACTAATTCAAGTGATCTTATTGCGACAGGTAGGATAATCTATGCGTAAACCGGTTATACGTTTCCATCGTTTTCTGAAGCCGGAGACCTTCAACCCTATGCAAGCTATAGCATTCGTGAACTCGAAGCATTTTCGGATCCTGCTCAGACATGGTCTGTTGGCGCCAACTGGTACTTGAGTGGTCACAACGCAAAAATTACCGTTGAGTACTCTAGAAATACAAGAGGTAGTCTATTGGCGAATCAAATAAATCTTCAAGCGATGATCCATTTATGAAATGAGGTCTTCATGAAGTTTCTCCTGCTTGAACAGGTTGTAAAATCTTGTTACATTGGATCGCTCAAGGATGAACTCTGAATTCTGAGGAAACTCGGCCTCTTCGGCTGTACCTAGATTAGTGGGGTTTTCTACAACAGTCGTTAAGAACCAAGAGCAAGAAGCATGGACCTAAGAATCAAATCTTTCGAGGAGTATAAAGAGAAGTATGACCAGAGCGTAAAGGACCCGGACGCATTCTGGGATAAGATCGCTAAGACCTTTACTTGGAATCAGCCTTATTCTAAGGTGTGCGAATGGGATTTCCAAAAGCCGGATGTAAGGTGGTTCCTTGGGGGAAAACTGAACATCACAGAGAATGCCCTCGACCGACACCTGGAGAAGCGAGGAAATAAGTTGGCGTTGATCTGGGAGCCGAATGATCCCAAGGAGCGGTTTGTGCGATTAACCTACCGTGAACTACATGAGAAGGTGTGCGAGTTTGCCAATGCACTCAAGGCTCAAGGCATCGAGAAAGGTGATCGCGTGGTGATCTACATGCCAATGATCCCGGAGTTAACGATCGCGGTCCTGGCTTGCGCTCGTATTGGTGCTGTGCACTCGGTTGTGTTCGCCGGATTTAGCGCACATGCTATGTCAGATCGTATCAATGACGCTCAAGCGAAAATGGTCATCACCGCCGATGGACTCAACCGAGGAGCAAAGCAGGTTCCTTTGAAACGATTAGTAGATGAGGCGTTGCACACTTGCGACTCGGTTGAGCGAGTTATCGTTTTCAATTGCTTTGACTGGGCTCCGAACATGCAGGAGGGAAGGGATATCTGGTGGAGTGAAGCGATCGAGGGCATGGATAAGTACTGTCCGGCGGAAGTGATGGACGCCGAGGATATGCTGTTCATACTGTATACCAGTGGATCAACCGGAAAACCTAAAGGGGTCGTTCACACCCATGGTGGATATATGGTGTACACGGCTTACTCATTCCAGAATGTCTTCCAAGTCGAAGAAAGCGACATCTATTGGTGTACTGCCGATATCGGATGGATCACGGGACATAGCTACATCGTTTACGGACCACTACTGTCTGGCGCTACGACCATGATGTTTGAAGGTATTCCCACCTATCCGGACCCGGGACGTTTTTGGCAGGTCTGCGATAAGCATGGGGTGAATCAATTCTACACGGCACCTACTGCAATCCGCGCATTGATGGCCTATGGAGAAGACCACGTTCTTTCTTACAGCTTGGATTCACTCAAGGTGCTAGGCACGGTGGGAGAACCGATCAATGAAGAGGCTTGGCAGTGGTACTATATCCACGTCGGCAAAGAGAAGTGTCCAGTAGTAGATACGTGGTGGCAAACAGAAACGGGAGGAATCATGATCTCGGGACTTGGCAACCATAGTCCGATGAAGCCGGCACACGCCGGTTATCCTCTTCCGGGTATTCAGCCAGTCTTGCTTGATCAGGAAGGAAAAGAGATCAAGGAGAACGGGGTAGAAGGATACCTCTGCATCAAGCATCCATGGCCGTCTGTCTTACGAACCACCTATGGGGATCATGAGCGCTGTCGTGTTACCTACTTCTCGCATTACAAGGACCATTATTTCACCGGCGATGGCGCCAAACGTGCTGACAATGGTATGTATCGGATCATAGGACGAGTGGATGACGTGATCAATGTGAGCGGACACCGTTTTGGTACCGCTGAGATCGAGAATGCGATCAACGCTTGTAGTATCGTGGTAGAGTCGGCAGTGGTCGGTTATCCACACGAGATCAAGGGACAAGGAATCTATGCCTATGTTGTGTGTGAGAGCTTACCGGCTGACAAAGAGATTGCGAGGGCTGAGATCGTCGAGACTGTGGTGGAGCAGATCGGAAAAATCGCCAAGCCGGAGAAGATCCAGTTTGTCACTGGCTTACCCAAAACCCGTTCAGGTAAGATCATGCGACGCATTCTGCGCAAGGTGGCGGAAGGGGAGCCGGATAAATTGGGAGATACCAGCACGCTGCTCGACCCGGATGTGGTTGATGGGATTGTGAAGGGTGCTCTATAGCTGATTATTCAGCTTAGGACCAACTAATCTCCAGTCTCTAATCTCTGGATTAGTCGCTAAGCGACTGATCCCCAATTGGGGGTGGAATCAACCTTCACTCAGTGCCCTGCTCCGCAGTGCTGTTTTCTATATTTCTCATCTGACTCGAGCAAGCTCGGCCAGCTGAGCTATAAATGAAAAACGCCCCAACTTAGTCGGTGCGTCTTCGTTACGGTTGCGGAGAGAGGGGGATTAGCTCCTCACTTCGTTCGTCGTGAACTGCGCTTCGCTTCGTTTCGAACCCGGGGGTTCTCATCAGTCTTCGATTTCGCTTTCGGGAAATAAAAAAAGCCCCGATTCAATCGGGGCCTTCTTGCGGAGAGAGGGGGATTCGAACCCCCGGTACCTGTTACGGTACGCATGTTTAGCAAACATGTGGTTTCAGCCACTCACCCACCTCTCCTTTATGGGGTGCGCAAAAGTAATGGTTTGATGGAAATTTCCGAATGGATTATCATCTTTCGATGACAACCTTGTTTCCTTCCAAGGAATGCTTCCATTCTGAGGCCGGAAAGATCTTTCGTGCATACTTTAAATAGAGGAGGGTACGCTTGGTTGGTTTGTCCAATGTCTCTCGCTCATCGCGTGGCTCTCCGGAGAATTCGAAGGTGTGAACATTCGGGTTCTTTTCACGGAAGTCCATGATAATGGCTTCCATCGTTGCCATGATGGAATAGAACTCACCTTTATTGGTCAACACGTATTCCTCGCCATCGTATTCGTCATTGAGGACACCGAACACAATGTTCACGGCGAGAATATTCCCTTGTTTTCTTCCAAAACGGACTTCGTAATCGACGCCAGCATCAGAGGTGAAATAATACACGCCGGCTGACGCAATAGGAGGAGGGTGGTATTTAAAGACCTTTGGCAATTTGGCTCCGTCTTCAGGCAATGTTAACAATTATCTTTGGCCGCTCGACAATGGCGAAGAAGTACGGAAAATGGTTAGGTGGAGCCCTAGGTTGGGCCTTTGGTGGACCGATTGGAGCCTTGGCTGGTTTCTCTCTAGGATACTTGTGGGATAATGCTACGTTGGAGGTAGTTCGGTCGACCGGACAACCAGGTAATCAAACCCATCCCGGAGATTTTGCTATCAGTCTACTGGTGCTAGCCTCCGCCATGATGCGCGTAGATGGTAGAGTACTCAAGTCTGAACTGAATTATGTGAAGCGCTTTTTGGTTCATCAATTCGGGGAAGAGAAATCTTTGGAGCTACTTCGCGTGCTCAAAGATCTCTTGGAGAAGGACATTCCTCTTCAATCCGTCTGTCAGCAGATCGACTCGTTCATGAGTCATCCTCAACGCTTACAGTTGATGCACTTCCTTCTTGGTATTGCCAATGTGGATGGTGAATTACACAAGCGAGAGTGGGAGATGGCCATGCACATCGCACGCTTGCTTCGGATTTCGGAAAAAGATGTGAAATCTCTGGAGGCGATGTACGATATGGATGAGGATCGCTACTACCGCATCTTGGAGATCGAGAAAGGGTCGACCCAGCAGGAGATCAAAACAGCCTACAGGAAAATGGCCAAAAAGTATCACCCCGACCGTTTGGGAGATGTTGGCGAAGACGTTCTCAAGGGGGCCAAGGAGAAGTTTCAACAGGTGCAAGAGGCTTATGATAAGCTTTCAAAATAATCACGAAATAAATTGAATCGTAAAATTAGAACCATGACGAAGACTATTACAACGCTATCGATGATCCTATTGTCCTTCACGTTTGGCTATAGCCAGAAGGCGACCGCGCCGAAGCAAGATCAAATGCTCAAACAGCAAGAGGAGACCAATGCGAAGATCGATGAGGTCCTGAAACAACAGAAGACCTTGATCAATATGTACGGAGTTCAAGAGGAGTTGACCGATGATCTCTCCAAGTTGAGCTATGCCTTCGGTATCACCTTTGGCGAGAGTTTCAAGATGCAAGGCTTGAAAGAGATCAATTACGTCGCGATGACCAAAGGGTTGCAAGATGGTATGTCCGATGCGCAACCTCAGATGTCTGTTCAAGAGGCCCAGCAGTTCTTGAATCAATACATGTCGCGCATGGCGCAGGAACGCGCAGCAGCTGCACGTAAAGACGGAGCGGCATTCCTAGAGAAGAACGGTCAACGTGCAGAGGTCAAGACCACTGAAAGCGGTCTTCAATATGAAGTGATGACCGAAGGAAAAGGGGATAAGCCCGGCCCAACCAGCAAGGTGACGGTACATTATGAGGGTCGCTTACTCGATGGTCAGGTCTTCGATAGCAGCTACAAGCGCGGTCAGCCTGCGACATTCGGCTTGAATCAAGTGATCAAGGGCTGGACAGAAGGACTTCAGTTGATGACCCCGGGTTCAAAGTACCGCCTTTACATTCCATCACAACTTGCCTATGGCGATCAAGGAGCCGGCCAGATGATCGGTCCGGGTGAGACGCTCATCTTCGATGTTGAACTCATCGAAGTAGAGTGATAACGAGGTTTTAGAAATGAAAAAGGGGATCCGAGGATCCCCTTTTTTTGTTTCAAGTTGAAGCGTGTTTACTTCATCGAAGACCACTTGTCGACATCCTCTTGGATGCGAGCTTCATAGCCGAAATTCTCATCAGCTGCTTTTCCGATCTTGATGGCTTTCTTACCCATCTCAGCAGCTTTCTTATTGTCTCCATTCGCAGCGAGCAACTCTCCATACACCCAATAGCTGTACCAGTTCTCCTTAAGCTCGACAGACTTAGCGATCCACTCCAAGCCTTCCTTGATCATGCCGTTGTCATTCGCATAGCTCGCCGCATTGCGGTATACACGCCATAGGTCTTCTTCCTTCGATTCCTTGAGCGCCGTTTCTATATTCATCATCACCTGCTTGGTTGGGTCGGCCTCAATGCGAACGGCGATGCGCTTACCAGCCCAGTCCATGGCGAAGTGAGTCGACTTCATGTCCACGTCAACGAAACGGTACTCTAATCGCTCAGAAAGACCTTCGATGTCTTCTACCGGCGCATCGATGCGAAGTGCGTCTTCTTCTTCTTTGTAATCTCCTGTGCCCCAAAGCTCAGTCTCCTTGTTCCAAACGAAGGTCCAATCTCCTCCTTCATTTGGAAGGATGAATAATGAGTAGTCTCCTTTTGGTAGAGGCTTACCCTCGATCTGAAGATCTGCTGAAGTGGAAAACAGGGTGGCTTTGTTTGCGCCCGCTCTCCAAAGTTGATTGTAGGGAACTAGGTCTCCCCAAACGGTGCGACCCTTTACACCCGGACGCGAATACGTTACCGAAATGTGTGTGAGTCCAACGCGCTGCTCCACTTTGGCTGATGGACTTGGCTTTGGAAAGTCTTGTGCAAAAACAGACAACGAAATGAACGCTGCTGCAAGGGTTGTGTAGATTGATCTCATGATTGTTTTATGATTTTGTAGGTGATACAACAGAATAAAAAAAAGGCCGGTTCAATGACCGGCCTAAAATTATAAGGATCGCTCGACTATTCGAAGACAATCTTGTCCTTGACGTAATGATTGTTCTCGAGCTTCTCTTTCACTTTTTTGAAAACTTCGATCGTGTAATTCACGTCGTCTTCCGTGTGCACCGCGGTAGGGATGAGACGCAGCATGATCGTATCCTTCGGTACCACAGGATAGACAACCATTGAACAGAAAATTCCGTGATTCTCTCGCAAGTCTAGAATGACATTGGCTGCTTCGAATGGACCTCCGTTCAAGAATACTGGGGTGACACATGAATTGGTTTGCCCCAAATTGAATCCGTTCTCCCTCAATTTAGATTGTAGTGAGATTACGACCTTCCAGAGATTCTCCTTGTGCGAAGGATCGTTGCGCATCAGTTCTAAGCGCTTTAACGCTCCGATGACCAATGGCATAGGAAGCGACTTCGCGAAGATTTGAGAACGCGTGTTGTATCGCAGGTACTCAACGATTTTCTCCTCGCTGGAAATGAAACCACCGATCAATGCAAAGGCTTTTGCGAAGGTTCCGAAGTAGACATCGATTCCATCCATGCATCCCTGCTCTTCTCCTGTTCCAGCTCCAGTGGCTCCCAAGGTTCCGATGCCGTGAGCATCGTCAACGAACAAACGGAAGCTGTAATCCTTCTTTAAGTCAACAATTTCCTTGAGTTTACCTTGGTCACCGGCCATACCGAAGACTCCTTCGGTGATCACTAGAATACCTCCATTTGTGTTCTCCACCAACTTCGTGGCACGCTCTAATTGAACTTTTAAGCTGTTGATGTCATTGTGCTGGTAGACGAAGCGTTTTCCAACGTGCATACGCATGCCGTCCATGATGCACGCATGTGACTCACTATCGTAAACGATCACATCGTTCCGATCGACCAAGGCGTCGACCGTGGATGCCATTCCTTGATATCCATAGTTAAGAAGAATCGTGTCCTCCTTACCTACAAAGGATGAAAGCTCATTCTCTAGTTGCTCATGGTAATTAGAATTACCTGACATCATACGCGCACCCATTGGGTAGGCTAGTCCCCACTCTTCAGCAGCCTGCGCATCTACTTCGCGTACCTCAGGGTGATTAGCAAGCCCTAGGTAATTGTTCAAACTCCAGGTTAATACTTCCTTACCCCGGAAGGTCATTTTATTCGAGATCGGACCTTCAAGTTTTGGAAATAAGAAATAACCGTGTCCAACTTGGCTGTACTGTCCCAACGGACCACGATTCTCCCTGAGTTTCTCAAAAATATCCTTCATAAATCGAAATTTGGTTAGCTAAAACTAGTAGATGCAAAGTTAGCAACTTATGCTATGCTGTTTTGTTCAAAGCCCCCTATACGCAAGCATTTATTAACACGTTGTTTTCATGCAGACCATTAGCTTTGCACGCTTCATGAAAAGGGCACTATTCACGACCTTAATCTTGGTTTCCCTCTTGTTGAATGCTTGTACGGAGTACCGTAAAGTGTTTAAAAGTGAGGACATGCAGTACAAGTACGACATGGCTTTGGAGTACTACAAAGACGGTAAGTTTACTCGTGCTTATCCGCTGCTGGAAGAACTCTACATTGTTTACAGAGGTACCGATAAGGGAGAACGGATTGCGTATTACCAAGCCCAATGTGATTTCCGCTTGAAAGACTATATCCTAGCTGGTCACCGTTTTTCCCAATTCTACCGCAACTACCCGAATTCGAAATATGCCGAGGAGGCAGAGTTTCTCGCGGCTTATTGTAAGTACCAACTCTCGCCAAAATGGTCCCTAGATCAGCGTGAGACCAACCTTGCCATTCGATCTTTGCAACTGTTTGCACTCGATTATCCTGAAAGTTCAAGGATCGATAGCTGTAATCAACTGTTGGATGAACTGAGATTTAAGCTGGAGTACAAAGAATTCAGAGCGGCTAGATTGTTCTACAGAATGGAGTCGTTTCGTGCGGCACAGCGCTCATTCGCGAATTTTAATCAGAATTATCCAGGCAGTAAATTCCGCGAAGAATCCTTCTTCTTGGAGTTCAAGAGCGGTTACCTCCTGGCGGTCAATAGCGTAGAAGACAAAAAACTAGAGCGAATTGAGGAGGCTATGGATGCATATGTTACTTTTGTCGACCGTTTTCCGGAGAGCAAATACGTAAAGGAAGCAGAGGATCTTTACTCCGAACTCCAAGAGATGCAACGGGAAATGAAGAATATAAGTTGATTATGGATCTACTGAAAGAATATCAGAAGTACGAAGCGCCAGCGAGCATTGTGACTCGTGACGTGGAGAAATTAGAAGAGAAGTGTGGAAACGTTTACGAGGCGATCACTATCGTTGCGAAGCGTGCAAACCAAATCAGTACGCAGACCAAGGTAGAGCTTGATGCCAAGCTTCAGGAGTTTGCTTCTGTGACCGACAGCTTGGAGGAAATCTTCGAGAATCGTGAGCAGATCGAGATCTCAAAGATGTACGAGCGTCTTCCTAAGCCTTCTACCCTTGCATTGGAGGAATTCCTTTCTGATAAGGTCTACTTCCGACGTCCTGAGATCGAGGAGCCTAAGGAGGAATCAGAATCCTGATCCGATCCCTATGCTGAAGGGGAAAAAGATACTGCTCGGAATTACCGGTAGTATCGCAGCATACAAGACTGCAACGCTCGTACGGGCGTTGACCAAAGCTGGAGCCGATGTGCGAGTTGTACTCACACCATCGGCTTTGTCGTTTGTGACCCCGCTGACACTGGCTACGCTTTCAAAGAATCCCGTTCACAGCGCTTATGTTGAGAACGAAGAGACGGGCGAATGGAGTAATCACGTCGAACTCGGTAAATGGGCTGACCTGATGATCATCGCTCCTGCATCGGCGAATACACTGTCTAAGATGGTCACGGGAGAATGCGATAATCTTCTCATGGCAGTTTATTTGAGTGCTGACTGCCCGCTGATGGTCGCTCCGGCCATGGACCTAGATATGTCTGACCATTGGACAACACAAGAAAATATTGCAAAGCTCCGTGAGAAGGGTGTCAAAGTCCTTCCGTTCGGTGAAGGTGAATTAGCCAGCGGACTGGTAGGCAAAGGGCGCATGCTCGAGCCGGAAGAGATCATTGTCACAGTACAAGATCATTTTTCTATTGATTCTGTGCTGCAGGGAAAAAGTATCCTAGTCACCGCTGGACCAACCTACGAAGCGATCGATCCGGTCAGGTTCATTGGAAACCATTCTTCGGGAAAAATGGGTGTGGCGATTGCCGAAGCGGCAGCTGCACGCGGTGCGAAGGTGGACTTGGTCATCGGACCATCCCACGTCGATACTGACCCGTCTGTTGATAGGGTCAACGTTGTTTCTGCAGCACAAATGTTCCATGCGGTCAAAGAACGATTCGGGTCTAGCGACGTACTGATCATGTCGGCCGCTGTCGCTGATTATAGACCGGCCGCTGTCGCGGATCGAAAACTAAAGAAGGAGGAGCAGGGACTCGAGAGGATCGAACTTGAGCGAACCGAGGATATTCTTCTTTTCTGTGGACAGCATAAGGAACATCAGCGTTTGGTCGGCTTTGCTTTGGAGACTGACAACGAACTTGAGAACGCTAAGAAGAAGCTGGAAAATAAAAACTTGGACCTACTCGTTTTGAACTCGCTTCGGGATCCCGGAGCTGGTTTCCAAACCGACACAAATAAAGTCACCTTTGTGACACACGGTGGCATCAGTGAAGGTGCTTTAAAGACTAAAAAGGAAGTTGCAGAAGATATACTGAATGAGATCGAGAAGCTTTTTCAATAGCGCCCTAGGCGTGGTGTTGTCGGTTTTCCTCTTCGGCACTGGCCGTGCGCAGGAGTTGAACTGTCAAGTGCAGATCAATAGTCAACAGATCGCGATCAATGATAATGCGGTATTTGACGCTATGCAGCAATCGATCTATGAGTTCATGAATACCCGGCGTTGGACCACGGATAAGTACCGTCCGTCTGAGCGCATCGATTGTAGCATCCTGATCCAGGTCAACAAGCGGATCTCTACCGATACATATGAAGCTGATATTCAGATATCTTCTTCACGTCCGATTTACGGATCTACCTACTCGAGTACGCTCTTTCGATACCAAGACAAAAGCGTAACGTTCAAATACCTCCAATTCGATGTGCTGGATTTTTCGGAAAACGCATACTTGAGTGAATTGACCTCTATCCTCGGCTATTATGCCTACGTGATCTTGGCAATGGATTACGACTCTTATTCCATGCTTGGCGGTCAACCTCATTGGCAAAAAGCCCAGCAGATCGTGAATAATGCGCAGAGCTCTGGTCAGGCCGGGTGGCTTTCGTTTTCGTCTCGAAATAACCGCTACTGGTTGGTCGAGAATTATTTGAATGATCGATTCAAGCCGCTGCGCGAGTGTAACTATCGCTACCACCGCCTGGGATTTGATCAGTTGAGTGAGAATGTTCAGAAAGGTAGGAAAGCCGTGTTTGAGGCTCTTCAGTTGACCCAGAAGGTTCACAAAGCTGAACCTAACTCTTTTAATGTTCGATTGTGGTACACAGCGAAGAATGACGAGATCATCAAACTCTTCACTAAGGCCGAACCCAATGAACGGAATGAATTGATCGTTCTGCTGGAAATGGTAGACCCGGCAAACGCGACCAAATACGGTGCAATAAACGAAGGGGGTAGGTGAGGATCAGTCCTCGTCTCCAGTTTCTCCTGATATCTCCCGAAGTACAGTAAGTAAATTCATGCGCTTAACGGGCTTGATGATATAATCAGTCACCTCGGCGTATTCCTTCGAACGATTGATGTCACGATCGTCGAACGAACTGCTCACTAGGTAGATCGTGATCTCCTTGTTGAGGCTTTTCTTCAGCAACTTGAATTCATCTAGAAACTGCCAGCCATTCATGATGGGCATCTTGATGCCAAGAAAAATGACATCTGGCAGGGAGTCTTGATTGTGCTTGTTTTCCACGAAGTAGTCGATCGCCTTAAGGCCATCCGTGAACACATTGATGCGATCCACCAAGTGGGTGTGCTTCAACTCCTTCTTCAATAAAAACTGGTAGATGTGGTCATCATCTATGACACATACCTTCATAAGCGCGGGATTGATTATTCGAACTTGTCTTGGATTCCGTCCACAATTCCGTATTCCATGGACTCTTTCGCATTCATCCAATAATCGCGGTTGAAGTCTTTCATGACCTTTTCGAATTTTTGGCCACAGTTATCCGCGAGGATCTGTGCGCTCAACTCTTTGGTCTTGATGATCTCCTTCGTTTGTATCTCAATATCACTCGCCGTTCCTTGAAAACCGCCAAGGCTAGGCTGATGGATCATGACACGACCATGATTGAATATCTTACGGTGACCTTTTTCACCTCCGGATAGAAGGATGGATCCCATCGATGCAGCCAATCCCATGCAGACAGTATGCACCGGAGAGGAAATCATCTTCATGGTGTCATAGATCGCCATGCCGGATGTGACGTATCCGCCCGGTGAATTGATGTAAAAATGAATCGAGTCTCCAGGCTTTTCACTTTCCAGATAGAGCAGTCGGTCGATCACGTGCTTAGCAGAGTCGTCATCCACACCTCCCCACAGAAATACGATTCGTTTCTCGAGGTATTTCTCGCTGATCATCATTTGATCAGACTTCTTCTCCTTGTCTTTCCCTTCCTTTTTGTCTGCTTGAGTGAATTCCATCATGTCTATTCGTCTGAGATTTGCCCCTCAAACGTACATGTTTTTCTAATGTAATGGAAAGTAAAATGGAAGCGCTATCCGACGATCAATACGGATCCCCATTCATGTGGTGCCCATCGTCCGGAAGGATGATCTCAATGTGGTCATTGGCACGGTTCAACTGGCCTACGGTCATGTTGAAAGTTTCCACTTTAAGTCGAGTGAAGATGATCGACTCGCCATCAGGAGTGTATCGAGGAAAGAGGTTGATGTCATGATCGACCAAGACCTCCCGCTCGTTTCCATTGGAGAGACGCACTTCTTTGATACCCCACTTTCCAATGGAGAGATAGTCTGGGTCAACTAAGGATTCAAAAACCAAGAACTCCCCATTACTAGAGATGTCCGGGTGGTGGTCTTTATGGTTATTGTTGGTCAAACGCTCCTCGGTGCTATCATTGAGGTTGATCCGAATCACTTCATAGTTACTTTCATCCGTCTCCTCACCCTCTGGAATGGTTACACAAATAATGGAAGCGTCGTCGTGATCAAAAATGGGATCCAAATAGTCTACCTCCTTTCTCGAAGAGACCCGCTCGGGATTTTGTCCTTCCGCATCGGTGATGTAGATCTGCCATTTACCAATCTCAGTATCTACGGCCGCCATAACGATCTGCGTTCCGTTGTGTGACCAATTCGCCAAGCCATGTTGATCCCATCCGTGCGCTCCTGATTCGATGAGAAGGCGATCGTTTCCTCCATCAAGATCCATGGTTTTGAGAGACGCCGCTTCATAATCATTGATATCGCGACCATCCACAGAAGTGTAATACAGCACTCGTTTGTTGGACTGACAGTACCTGGCCCACCATGCATCCACGCTACTTTCTTGCGTGAGCTGGGTCGCGGTTTCACCTTCTAGTTTGTAGATCTCGAAGGACGCATTGGCATTAGAGGTGTACAATACCCCGCTCAGTTCTTGTTCCTGATCTTGGTTTGCAACGGGAATGAACGAATCTTGTTTCTCACAAGATGTGATAACACTTCCCAGCGCGATCAAAACAGTAAAGAGGTATGGCGAAATCTTTCTCATCAATGTGATAGACGGACCTTAAGATGTTTTCGTTGGGCGCGAATATCAGAATTCTGAATTATTGGGGTTTTTAATCCTTTGCCGCTATTGTAATCCTGAATTCTGGCTATCCTTGCCGCATGATCGACTCCTTTCGATACGGTGTTCCACTGGCTTTGATTGCATTTCTATTGCTCATGGCTCAGGCGACCGAGTGGCTGCCGATCAATCCTATGTTGAGATGGTTTCTGGTGGCTGTAGTAGGAGGGGCTACCGTACTTTGGAGTATCAAGCGGCGCAATGTGGCTTATTTCCCATTGCGTTTTGCCTTTCTTTCCCTGTTCAATATCTCCATCATTGCCGCATTCGTCCAAGGCGCACTGATGTGGATTTTCAAACGAGATCTTCAAGGTGAGGTTCCTCCAGAGATTTCTCCCTCCAAATGGATGCTGTCAATCATCTTTTTCGAAACAATGGGGTTTCTCTTCCTGTTCTTGATATGCGCAGCCTTACTTTCGCTGCTCTTCACTTTTAAAAAGAAAGCATGACTCAAGAAGATCTTTCATCAATGTCTCCGGGGCTGAAAGGCTGGAATGAGATCAAAACCAGCGATTCCTGGATGGTCTTTAAGATCATGGCTGAGTTTGTAGAAGGATTTCAGAAACTATATAAGATCGGTCCCTGCGTGAGTATCTTTGGTTCGGCACGATTGAATGAGGATCACCCTTATTACAAGTTGGCAGAAGAGGTGTCTTACAGCATTACGCGTGAGGGTTTCGGAATCATCAGCGGCGGTGGTGGTGGTATCATGGAAGCGGCCAACCGCGGAGCGAAACGAGGACAAGGAAGATCCGTTGGATTGAATATTACCCTTCCCTTTGAGCAAGAGGCGAACGCGTACATTGATAAGGATAAACTATTGAACTTCGATTACTTCTTCGTTCGTAAGGTCATGTTCATGAAATACGCCCAAGGATTTGTAGTTCTCCCAGGTGGATTCGGAACAATGGATGAGCTATTCGAGGCGCTTACTTTGATCCAAACCGGAAAGAGTGATCACTTTCCTGTGATCCTTGTAGGCTCTGCCTTTTGGTTGGGTTTGGTTGACTGGATCAAGGCTAGATTGCTGGATGAAGGGATGATCTCCGCACCGGACCTAGACCTCTTTCATGTGGTGGATGAACCAAAGGAAGTTGTCGAGATCATTCGTGATTTCTACCTGCGTTCGGTGATACGTCCGAACTTCTGATCGAAGTACTCAATTAACAGAATTCTGTTTGTAATTGTGCTTTAGTGTACGGAAAGCCCCGTCTGTAGCGGGGTAGATTTGTTTTCCAAGAAATTTAACCCCTTGGACACATGCTAAAGCAACTCATCCTTTTCGTTCACCTTATCTCTATGTCCTTCGTGACGATCTTCCTTTCGGATGGAGTCGAGATCGAAACGAACCTGCCAGAAGAGGTGGTTAAGGACTCCACATACATCGTGGATGTCATCATCAAGAAAGGGGATCTATTCGGCTTTGCTAAGTACCAGCAAGATTTTCCTGAAGGCTTCGAAGTGAAACCTGTCGAGACGGCGGAGGCTAGTTTTACCTACGCTGATGGAAAGATGAAATTCATCTGGATGGCACTTCCGGAGAAAGATGAGGTAAAGATCACATACGCTATTACAGCATATGATGACGCACCGGAAGAGGGAATTGTGGAAGGGAAGTTTTCCTACATCGCTGACAACGAACGCAAGAGCTGCGACATCCCAAATCGCACGATCAGAGTCATCTCTGATGAGGCGTCTGAACCAAAAGTTCCCGCACTGGCTGAGGTCAATCGACAAGTTCGTGACTTGGGCAATGGTCGTTATGAGGTGAATCTCACGATCAGCAAACAGGGAATCTATGGCTTCTCCAAACTGGAGGAATACCTTCCTGAAGGTGCCGAGGCTGAGATGATCCAAGGCGAAAAGTCCGTGTTCAGCCAAGTAGACGAGAAGGCCAAGTTCGTCTGGATGAGCATTCCTGACTCGGAAGAACTCCAAGTCTCCTACTCGGTGACTTCAAACGATGATATTCTTGCCGAGCTTCAGTCGATGGAGGGCAATTTTGCCTTTTTGGATGAAAACGAAACCAAGACCGTTGCTGTGATGGGAATGGACATCGAAGAAGCGGCATCCATGGCGCAGAACGAAGAAGTGGAGCAGGTGGAAACGCCTGCAGAAACGTCTACAGAAGAAGTGGCTCAGGTGGAAGAGCCAATAGAGCCAGAGCAAATGGCTACTCCAGATGAACCGGTAGAGGAAGTTGCGGAGCAGCCGATCCAAGAAGTGGAAGAGACTCCTGCACCGGTTGAAGAACCCGCGATCGAAGAACCGATCGCCGAAGTTCCTGCGAGGAATGAGCCGGTTACCAATATCCCTGAACCTGAAACAGGAATTGTCTACAAGGTTCAGATCATCGCCGGACACAAAATGGTCGATACGAACTACATCAACAAGACCTACATGTTCAACGAGCGCTACGAAACCATCAATCACGAAGGCTGGATCAAGTACATCACCGGACAGTTCGATGTTTACAAGGCTGCGCGTGATAAGCGCGAGGCATTGGTAGCCGCCCAGCATAACTTTCCGGGTCCCTTCGTTACCGCGTACAACCAAGGAGAGCGAATCACCGTACAAGAGGCGTTGATGATCACCAACCAGAAGTGGTTTCAGTGATCAAGTGATTTAAATTGTTCCATGTTAGGGCATTCACTACCTTAGCACTTCTGAACCCTATGTAACTGGTTTTAGGAATGAGACTCCTTCAATACGCTTCTCGGATGAAGAGAACGGTACTAACAGTGCTGGTTACGGCGACTTGCCTTGTGGGTTCTTCCTATGCTCAGGATTCACTTTCTAGTGATTCCGCGGAAGCTGCGGAGTGGAATATTCGACCAAAGATCTCCATCGGAGGCGGTATGCTCAACTATCAGGGTGACTTGGTAGGGAGTCGGAGCTACTTCAATCCTTTCCAGAATAAATTGGCGCTACACGTCAATGTGGCCCAGCCTGTGACCGACTTCTTGGATGTGAATTTTTACATGATCCGAGGAAAATTGGCGGCTGATGAGCGAACGCTGGTGCGTAACTTGAATTTCGAAAGTCAGTTGACAGCAGGAGGTATGAATGTTTCATACAATTTCTCTCATCTTCTTCCAGAGGAGCACACAGTTGAACCTTTCGTTTTTGTGGGTTTTGAGGCGTTTGAATTCCTGTCGAAGACAGACTTGATCGATCAGTATGGTAATCCTTACCACTATTGGAGTGACGGAACCATCCGAAACTTGCCGGAAGAGCGCGAATACCTCGAGTCCGCTATTGAGATCACGAGAGATTTTCGCTATGAGACCGATATCCGGGCCCGTAACGCCGATGGTTTTGGGAACTATGAGGAGCGCGCTTTTGCCATTCCTGTTGGAGTTGGCTTTAGCTTGATCATGAATAACCGCATGAACTATCAAATGGGGCTTGAATACCATTGGACGTTCACAGATTACATTGATGGTGTTACCAGCGAGTCCCGAGGTATCAGACAGGGAAACACGCAAACGGATAAGTTCCTGCACACGTTCATGCGACTGTCGTATGACCTTTCTCCGATCCCTCATGAGGAAGTTCCTGATTTCTCTGGTGGAGATTTTGCCGATTCCGACTTGGATAGTGTTCCCGATATGGAAGACCTCTGTCCTGAAACACCGATTGGGGTAGAAGTGGACGCGGCGGGTTGTCCGTTGGATAGCGATCAAGATGGTATTGCAGATTACAAAGACCTTGAGCTCAACTCACCTGAAGGTGCTGTTGTGGATACCAATGGTATCGCGTTGACGGATGAGGTAATCGAGCAGATGTTCCTAGAGTACACGGATGAGTCTGGTGCTTATGCGCAGTACATCAATACCAGCTACTCTAAAGAGACAGCAGAACGTAAAACGGTCAGAACGAAGCGTAAGTTCTCCGTCAAGATCGGTGAGTTTGAAGAGGGTGTCAACGATAGTTTAGCCAACATCTTGCTGAGCATGCCTGACGTCACCACCCGAGTTGATGAGAATGGTAAGACGATCATCGAGGTTGGTAACTTTGAGAACCTGCCAGACGCGGTTCAGCGTAAGATCGATCTTGAAACAGCTGGTATAGCCACAACGGATGTGATGGAGACCAACCCTGAAGGTGAGTCGTCTCGTGTCACCAACATCGAGCAAGACATAGCGTCTCGCGAAGCCTTGGGTATGACCGTTCGTGAGGCGATCCAGAAGAACCGTACGCTTCCCCCACCAGAGCGTTTGATCTTGAACAAGAATGAGTATACCCTCGATCGTCCTATCGATGAGCGAAGCGTTACAACGGCTCCGGATGAGCAATATGGCGACGTTACCGTTTATCGTATTCAGATTGGTGCCTTCGCGAACAAGCTTTCAAACGACATCTTCGATGACGTGAATGATCTGCTCGTGGTCACGACCGCAGATGGTCTTACCCGCTACTATTCCGGGGCATTTACGTCCTACGAGCAAGCAGCGGCAAGAAAGATCGACTTGTTGCAGAACAGATTCGATGGTTCACACGTGATCCCATTCAAGGGTGGTCAGCGTGCCTTGATCCAGGATGCCGGAGCAACTCCTGCAGAGAACGTGGTGCCGCTTGATAGAGGCGCTTCAAACTCTGCGAATTTCGGTAAGGTGAAGTTCAAGGTCCAGATCGGAGCCTATGCGGGTCAGATCCCGACCGACATTTTGGATAAGATGATGAGTTTGGGAAGAATCGATCAGCGCGATAGTGATGATGGATCCACGCGTTACTTCACGGGTGAATTCAATACTTACGAAGAAGCGAAATCGCTGCGCGACGAGTTTAAAGCCTTTGGATTCCCAGATGCGTTCATCGCCGCAGAATACAACGGAAAAATCATCTCTGCCAATGAAGGCATTGATTTACTTAAGTAA
Source organism: Flavobacteriales bacterium (assembly GCA_038131955.1). Classification (GTDB taxonomy): domain Bacteria; phylum Bacteroidota; class Bacteroidia; order Flavobacteriales_G; family Salibacteraceae; genus SHAN690. The sequence goes on along the minus strand of JAYPQK010000011.1, from coordinate 180,934 downwards.
TAAAACACATCTCATGAAAAAAATGCTTCTAATCGGTGCAGCAGTGCTAGTAAGCAGCTTGGCTATGTCTCAGTCAGTGGAGAATGCTGAGACCAAGGTAGGCGAGCCACAAGTGGTCTCAGTTAAGCCTTCAAAGGCAAAGAAAGGAGGATGCTGTGCTAGCATGGCTGAAACATCATGCTGTTCAAAGGGAGCGGAAAAGTCGTGCGCAGGTAAAGAATCTGCGGACCGTCCTAAGTCCTCTGATAACACAGATAAGCCTAATCAAAAGAGTACTACGGAGAAATGATTTCCTCGTATCTAAGAAAATGGAAAGGTGGTCGAAAGGCTGCCTTTTTTCTTGTTCGACCGTTGGGGTGGATGTTTTTGAGTGGCCTTATTCTGTGCCTCTCGCTATCTGTACAAGGTCAGGATGGCAAGGTGAATATCCTTTTCTATAACGTCGAGAACCTCTTCGATACGTTGGATACTCCTGAAAAGGCGGATGAAGAATTCACGCCAAGCAGCATATTGAAGCACAATTCGGTAAGGTATAACGAGAAACTATCTCACCTTGCTCAAGTGGTCGATTCTTCTTTCTATGGAAAAGCGCCTGAACTGCTTGGGCTCTGTGAGGTTGAGAATAGGGTAGTCGTACAGGATCTCAGAGATCGCATTTCGATAGAACACCACCTGGACATCATTCATTATGAATCTCCTGACCAGAGAGGAATTGACAATGCCTTACTTTTTGATACGGTACAGTTTAGTCCACTCAGTTCGGGATTAGCCAAGATCGATCTGGGCGAAGAGGAACGTCCTACGCGCGGAGTGTTGTGGGTGGCTTTGAAAGAGAAGCATACGTCGCAAGTATTCGTGGTCATGGTGAACCACTGGCCTTCTCGTTATGGAGGGCAGGAGGAATCCAATTGGAAGCGAGTTAAGTCCTCTGATCGTGCTATTGCCCTGATCGATTCCCTTAGGAAGGTCTATCCTGACTGCGGGGCAATACTCATGGGGGACCTCAACGATCATCCGGATAACGAAAGTGTCCAACAATTGCTCAAGTGCGATGAACAAGGAAACGGACCTTGCTTCGTCAATATGCACGAACGTTATCTTGAATTGGATTCCGGAAGTCATGCCTACCGCGGTGAATGGGGAGTGTTGGATCACATCCTATTGGACAGAAAACTGATGGATTTTCACAGTTGGGTTCCGGGCCGGAATCAGGGTGAGTTTGTTTCGTTCAAATGGATGATGTACGAAGATTCCAGAACGCATGAACTCTTCCCAAGTCGATACTATGGTCGTGATAAGTGCTTCGGCGGTTATTCAGATCACCTGCCAGCGCGAGTGACGATTCACCTGCCTTGATCGTTATGGAATTCTAAAAAGAGAGTAGAAGAGCTCTTTTATCGGTAAATTCGGTAGCATGTTTTCCAACCTCTTCTCGCAGATCAGATCGTATGCCTTGGCATTGTTCGTACTAAGTGCAACAGTAGCGAACGCACAGAACGACATCAACAAGGACGTTGATAAGCTCGAAAAATTCCTCCTCAATATCGATCAGCGCTATGTGGATGAGGTAGAGACGCAGCAGATCGTGGAGGAGGGAATCAGGCGAATGCTAGAAGAGTTGGATCCTCATTCCGTCTATTTGGATAAGGATGCCTACGAGCGCGCCAATGAGCCACTAAGGGGAAAGTTCAAGGGTATTGGCGTTCGTTTTCTCATGATCAATGATACCATGACCATCTTGGAATTGATTCCGGATGGGGCTGCGGAAAAAGCTGGACTTCGTCGTGGTGATCAGATCTTAAGCATCGCCGGTGATACGATCTCAGGAAAGGCACTTTCTTCGAGTCAGGTGTCTAAAAAGATCAAGAACGCAGAAGAGGATAAGCTCGATTTCGCCGTGGTGAGGAAGTATCCTTCTGCCAAGGAATCGGTCGCAGCCATCGAGCGGACAGAAGTAAAAGTAGGAAGCGTGCCCGCGAGTTTCATGTTGGACAATCGTACCGGATATATCAAACTCGATCGCTTCAGCGCAACCAGTCTTTCGGATTTTCGTGAAGGCTTGGATGAATTGCAGAAGAAAAGACTTAAGAACCTGATCCTTGACCTTAGGGGAAATGGAGGGGGCTATCTGAATATGGCGATCAAGATCGCGGATGAGTTCCTCGAGGATCGAAAACTCATTGTTTATACCGAAGGCGTCCATCAGGATAAACGGGAAACATTCGCTACCTCCGGAGGTCGGTATACCGATGGCGCATTGTACTTGTTGATCGACGCGAACAGTGCCTCAGCCAGTGAGATCCTTGCCGGAGCGGTGCAAGATCTGGATAGAGGACTGATCATCGGCAGAAGATCCTATGGAAAGGGATTGGTTCAGAGAACCATCGAATTCAATGACGGTTCGGCCATGCGATTGACGATCTCACGTTATTATACCCCGACAGGTCGAAGCATCCAGCGTCCTTATGAAGACGGAGTGGATGCCTACCGAAAAGAGATCCGTGAGCGCAGTAGAAACGGAGAGCTTTATTCTCAAGACTCCATTGACGTTGCAGACAGTTTGATCTACTATACTCCCTTGAAGCGTAAGGTTTATGGTGGCGGTGGCATTATACCGGATGTTTTTGTTCCCATGGACACATCGTCCTACCCTGATCTCATCAGTACACTTCGTGCGAAAGGTTGGATGGATGGAATAGGTCTGTGGATATCTGATACCCGAGGTGAGGGAATATTGGAGGCACATGATAAAGTGGAAGATTTCATCGCATCCTTTTCCTTGAAGGATGAACAAATGATGGAAATTGCGGGTTTTCTGAATCGTCGTGGAATAGAGGTGGAAGGGGATGAATTGATTGCAGAACGCGAATGGATGGACCGATATGTCAAGATCTCGCTTGCTCGTTTTCTGTATGGTAGAGAAGCCTTCTATCAAGCCCGAGCGGCTTATGACGATGACGTGGCAGCGGCCTTGCATGAAATTGAAGTTGGAACCGTGAAGGAGCTCGGCCTACGCTAGCCGTGAATATCTTCGCATAAAATCAAAGTTGAGATGAACGAGAACATAAAGGATTACTTACTGTATGGGGTAGCAGCACTTACCCTGATCAATTCGTACTTCGTATTCACCCAGTCAGGGTCTGGCCGAGTGATTGAGACACCCTCGAATGGGACTGCTTTAGTAGAATCGCGTGGTGGGGATGCTCAGTCTATCAATGAACCTGGCATTAGTAAGAGCTTTGATTCTCAGTCGGGACGCACTGAGGTCAAGAACGGAAACCAGCAGCAACCTCAGAAGCCGTCGGGCCCTCCTACCAACGTTGCTTTCAATGAAATGGAATTTGACTTCGGTACGATCAATCAGAATTCTGAAAACGTTCACGTCTTCAAATTCATCAATACCGGACCCAATCCCCTGATCATTCAAGATGCAAAAGGATCATGTGGCTGTACCGTTCCTAAGTATCCAAAACAGCCCGTGGCACCAGGAGAAGAAGGAGAGATCGAGGTAGTGTATAAGCCAGGGACGCAGCGAGGTCAACAGACGAAGACTGTGACGCTTACGGCGAATACGCAACCTGATAAGACCGTACTAAAGATTACGGCCATGGTAGAGCCGGAGGATGCCGATTCTTAACTAACTTTCAAGCGGGTGATTCACCCGCTTTTTTTTGCTTCATGCGTCACTTGATCCTAGCGATATTGTTGGTGGTTTCCTCGCTTACCGCGCGGAGCCAAGGCCATCCCTTCCAAGCAGGGGAGTCGCTGACCTATGGCATCTATTATTATTTGATGGGTGTTTGGGTAGGCGCAGGTGATGTGACCTTCTCCGTTCATGACGACACCTTCATGGGGAAGGATTGCTATCGTTTCAAAGGGTTTGGAAAGACCTATCCAAGGTATGATTGGTTCTTCAAGGTTCGAGACACCTACGAATCCTATGCGAGTAAGGAAGATCTTCGCCCGTATCGCTTCAAACGAGACGTGAATGAAGGAGGTTTTTACTTCATCGAAAACAACATCTACAACTACCGCGACAGCGTGATCTACGGCATTTTAAAGGTCAAGGAAGACCCTGTGCAATTTGATACTTTTAATATCAAACCTAGTAGTCAGGACGTGTTGAGCTTAGTCTATGCCGCACGAAATATTGATTTCAACAGTAAAAAGATAGGAGAGAAGATCCCCATCCGGATGGTCATCGATCGTGAGATCTTTGATCTCTATATCCGGTACTTAGGGGTTGAGACCTACGACCACAGCGAACTCGGTGATGTGAAGTGCCATGTTTTCGCCCCTCTTCTTGTCGAAGGAACCATTTTTCGTGCAGGAGAACGCATGAAGGTGTGGGTGACCAAGGATCGAAACTTGGTGCCTATCTACGTAGAGTCACAGATCCGAGTCGGTTCGATCCGATCCGAACTAAAAACCTATGAAGGGTTAAAATATCCCTTAGGTTCTTAATCGTCGTAGGAAATTTTCACCTTATCCGTAGTCGCATGCGACTGACAGGTCACGATGTATCCCTCTTCTAATTCCGCATCCGTAAGCACGTGGTTCTGGTCCATCTCAACCTTTCCCTCGATCAATTTGGCCATGCACGTTGAGCATATCGCACTGCGACACGAGAAAGGAGCTTCAACTCCTGCCTTGATAGCGGCTTCCAAAATAGTCTCGGATCCAACTTGAATGGTGTGTTCCTTACCGTCGAGAATGATGCTTACTTCTGCCATTTCCTTCAAATTCTCAGTCTAAACCCGCTTGGGTAGTAATTGTTTGTTCGATGCCCGATGGCTTTGAGCCAACCGAGCGAAACACCTTCAAAAGACACCAAGTGCCATCCTTTGTACGTTTCGAGCCGCAAAGAAATACTTTCTTTTCTCAAGAAGCGTAATGCATCCTCTTTTGTTAGCGAAAGAGTAGGTGCGGAATGTTCACACATTGCCATTCCGTGCAGCGGAATGAGGTGTTTTCCCTTGCGTTGAAAGAAGGGTAGGCCAAGCCGCTTGTAGAAAAGACCGGGCGCTAGATTCCCATTCGCAACGGCATGGATCTCATCCTTCCAAGTCCATGCGCTCAATTTTTCCGTGTCCCAATCAGAACCCCATACCTCATCGAAGTCGTTGGTCCATTTGTCTAGTGGTGGTGTCTTACTCTTACCAGATGTTTCTGTCTCAGTGATCTTGCGGAGAACAGAAATGAAGAGCCCTTCACCCGTAGAAATTCCGGGAAGGAGATAATAGCCTACAATTCGACTTTCCACCTTGGCCGGAACGAGCCAGTCCTCCCATTCCGTTAAGTCGGGAAGAGCCAGCTCAACATCTCCACTTTGGATCAGTCGAATCACCTGGTTCTCATTCTCCTGCGGATTCATGGTACAGGTCGAGTAGATCAAGTATCCTCCAGATCTTAGATTGGACGTGAGATCATCCACGATCTCCCTTTGTGTGGCCGCACAAGACTCTACCAATGATTCTCCCCATTGATCGATGGCAAAATCGTCTTTGCGGAACATTCCTTCACCGGAGCAGGGTGCGTCGACCACGATGACGTCAAACTGAGCGCCGGATTCCCTGATCTTATCCGTGCTTAGTCCGGTAACGCCGTGATTGAGATGCCCCCACTTCAACAGGTTTTCGCGCAAGACACTGTTTCGCTTTGGGTCGACTTCGTTGGCTACGAGAAAACCTTGCCCATCCATATGGTCCAAGAGGATAGTAGACTTGCCTCCAGGAGCCGCACATGCATCGAGGTAAACTCCACCTTTAGGGGCTTGGATCTTCTTTAGGATCGCCTCAAGGATCATACTGGAGGAGTCTTGAACGTAGTAGCCGCCAGCATGGAATCTAGGATCTAGGGCAAAGTTGGGACGTTCGTCTAGTAGGATGCCACTTTCACACCAGGGCACGCGCTCGGATGCGTCAAATGGTGATGACGTCATTTTGCGTCGATTCCAACGTAGAGAAACACTGGGCGTGGCATTCAGTCCGGCTAGAACACGGTCAACTACCTCGGCATCGAAGTGATCGCGCAAGGAAGCTAGGTAGGCTTGTGGCAATTCCTTACTCATGGTAGCTCCATTTGCCTTGGTGATCCGGATGGGCGAGAGCCTGTTTCAGCAGGTCGATGAAGTCGTCCCGTGCAATGGTATCGGCGCCTAGCGAGGCGAGGTGCTCGGTATACAATTGGCAGTCAATGATCTCAAATCCCTTCCGTTTGGTAAATTCCGAAAGGGCATGAAAGGCCACTTTGCTGGCATCGCTCTCCAGACTGAACATCGACTCCCCAAAGAAGGCTTTGCCTAAAGAGATACCGTAAAGTCCACCCACGAGTTGACCATCCTTGTAGCTTTCAAAGCTGTGCGCGAAACCGAGTTTATGCAGCCTGACGTAGGCTTGCTTCATCTCAGGAGTGATCCATGTTCCATTCTGCCCTTGTCTCTTGACTCGTGCACAATGATCGATCACATCCTCAAAAGAGGAGTCGATCCGTACCTCGAACTTCATGGAGCGTAGGGTCTGTCTCAAGCTCTTCGAGACTTTCATCTCGCCGGGCTTCAGGATCATGCGTTCGGGTGGGGCCCACCAAAGAATGGGTTGACCCTCTTCATACCAAGGAAATATCCCCGATTCATATGCGCTGATCAGTCGCTCAGGCGAAAGATCTCCTCCATAAGCCAGAAAGCCTTGTTCGTCGGCTAAATCTACCGAAGGAAAGGCATAGGCCTCGTCACTGCGCTTTCGGTTCCCCATTGCCAGATCAATAGTCGGGCATCGCAGGTTTGTTATCCAAGATCGATTCGATGAGATTCATCACATCGTCGGTCAACTTTCCAACTACCTCTAACGACTCCAGGTTCTGCTTGAGTTGCTCAAGTTTGGTAGCCCCTGTGATCACGGTACTGACGTTTGGATTCTTCAGACACCATGCAATCGCCAATTTGGCCGCTGTGGTTCCAAGTTCTTCTGCAAGGAGAACCAACTCCGCTACCTTCTTGATGTTCTCGTCGTTCAAGAGCTTTTCGCGTAGCCAGGTCAATTCATCTCTGGTCAGACGTGAGCCTTTAGGAATGCCATTGTTGTACTTACCGGTGAGGATACCACTAGCCAAAGGTGACCATATCGTTGTTCCGTATCCATAGTCGCGGAAGAGCTTGAAGAATTCAACCTCGAGCTTGCGGCGCACCAACATGTTGTATTGTGGCTGTTCCATCGATGGTCCGATCAGGTTATTCTGACGAGCGACCATCATCGCTTCTTGCACCTCTTGAGCACTCCACTCGCTGGTTCCCCAATACAGCACCTTGCCTTGTTGGATCAAGTTGTGCATCGCCCAGACCGTTTCTTCCATGGGCGTGTTCTTGTCCGGACGGTGACAGAAGTAGAAGTCGAGATAATCTACCTGTAGTCGCTTAAGCGCAGCGTGACAGGCCTCTAACACTCGCTTTCGGCTCAGTCCGGTCTGGTTAGGTTGATCTCCGCCCCAGAATACCTTGGAGGATACCAAGAAGGTGTCGCGTGACCAGCCTGCTTCGGAGAGGATCCTTCCCATAACCTCTTCAGACTTGCCGTGGGCATAGACCTCTGCATTGTCAAAGAAGTTGATACCGTTATCATAGGCGCGATACATACATTCCTTCGCCACTTTGGAGTCTACTTGATTTCCGAAAGTGACCCACGATCCAAATGAAAGTGCACTTACTTGAACTCCTGCTTTTCCCAGTCTTCTGTATTCCATAGGTTTGTGATATTGCTACAAATGTAACCGACGAATTTCGCTGGATGTTCCCTGATTTCCGCATTTTTGACCCTCAAACTTGATCTTATGAAGCATAACCTACTACTCAGTGTATTCTTTTCTTTCCTTTTCATGGCATCATTTGCCGGTGAAGGTGATACCATCAAGGTTCAATCTCACCAAGAAACTCACTGGGATTGGAATGGCAGCTGGTACGACACTACCGCTTTCCCTGATACAGGTTCTTACCGACGCATTCTAATGCACTACACGCTTGGCTGTCCGACTGGCGGCTGCAGTGAGTGGGATTACACCACCAGGATCGAGGTAGCTGATCCAGTCAACGATTCGACTACCCGATGGGTGGAACTTACCAAGATCATCACCCCGTATGCGGGCGACAAGAACCAAAACTGGAAGCACGAGTGGATCATCGACGTGACCGACTATGCGCCGATCCTGACCGGAGAACGCGTGGTTGCAGCTCGATATGGAGGATGGCAAGACGGATTCACCGTGACCATCGATTTTGATTTCATCGAGGGTACTCCTCCTCGCAACGTGTTGGAGGTTAATACGCTGTATGATGGAACCTACCGTTACGGATTTACCAATGATCCTATTGAAAGTCACTTGATCCCTAAGGATATCCAAATGCATCAGGATATGGAGTCGTCCAAGTTCCGCATGGTGGCATCAGGACACAGCTTTGGAGGAAATGAGAACTGCGCAGAGTTCTGCGCAAAATGGTATAAGCTGAAGATTAATGGTTCCACCGCTGTGCAAGAAGATGTATGGCGAGACGATTGCGGAAGCAATGCATTGCAAGGCCAGACCGGTACGTGGATCTACAATCGTGCGGGATGGTGTCCTGGCGATGAAGCTATCCGATTCGATACAGAGGTCGGACACATTGTGGAAGCTGGCCAGACCGAGGAGTTTGACGTGGACTGGGAAAGCTACACCTACACCGGCGGTGCGGGCTTTGATCCACAGTACGGTATTGAAGCGACCATCTTCCAATACGCAGCCTGGAACTTTGCCAATGACGTGGCGATCGACAATGTAATCCGTCCATCGAAGCAAGATCGATTCTGGGAAATGAATCCGATCTGTAATAATCCTGAGATCGTTATCACGAATACGGGCTCGAGTAATGTCACTCGAGTGACCTTTGATTTTTGGGTGGAAGGCTCGCCTGAGATCATCCGATACGAGTGGAAGGGTGCGTTGGTGCCTGGTGAGTCCGAGCAGCTGGTATTGCCTTCTTATAACAAATGGTTGTTTGGTGAAAAGACCAACAATGTCTTCCACGTCGAGATCACATCCGTGAATAACAAGGCGGATGAATATGCAGGAAACAACCACTTCAAGAGCTTCTTCGAGGATACCAAGGTGATGCCCGAGGAATTCATAATTGCATTCAATAACAATGCAGCGGCTTCTGAAACCCGTTACAAGGTGGTGAGCGAAAGAGGAGAGACCGTGTTCAGTAGAACGAGTGCCTTGGCCAATACACAGTTCTTGGATACCGTGAGACTCGACACAGGATGCTATACCTTGATCATCGAGGATATCGGATGCGATGGACTGAGCTTTTTCGCAAACAACGACGGAAACGGAAGAATTTGGCTGCACCCATCCGGTGACCCCGCCAATTTCTACCCTCCTTTACACCAGTTCGATCCTGAATTTGGCTGTGAGGCTTTGTTATCCTTCACCGTAGGATACGAACTCGGAGATGAAGAGACCATGGATTACCCAACCGGGACGCGAGAACTTACAAACGGAAAGCTGACCGCCTATCCAAATCCTAGTGCGGGCAACACGACCTTCATGCTAGAAGAAGGATTGGTCACCGGCGGAACTTTGGTGGTATACAATCACACCGGACAGCGCGTTTACGAGACTCAGATCATCGGAAGAAATGGAACGGAAGTACAGGGATTGCCATCGGGCAATTACTTCGCCCAGTACCTGACTGAGGGAAATGTTCACACCGTCAAATTCACTGTGATCCGCTGATCAACGCTGAGCGGTTTCCATCGCCTCCAATGAAACCTTCCATGGTCTCGATATCGCTCGGTGACACCTCTACTGACGTGCTGATTGCCCCATCCTCAAAGGCTCGGTTGTCGCGCTTCTTTCCAGAGGGATCGAGCGTAGCTTTGATGTATAGCACTTCGCTCTTGACCTCCTCGCCGTATTTCATCGTGATGAATACCTCGTCGTGAAACAAACCCTTTTCGAGAGAATCCGGATAGATTTTCACTTTGACAAAGCCATATTCTCCGCTAAGAACTTCAGATCGGGTAAAGATGAATTGAAGCGAAGGCATCACAGATCGAACCGATAGGATCTTGGTGGCTTGGTCTCCGGTATTCCTGAAGATGAAGTCGTGTTCCGTCTTATTAAAGATCAGCTGGGCTTGCATCGACGATATCATCGAAAGCAAGAGAGCCAGCAAAAAGAGTGAACGTAAAATCATCTACCGGAGGTAGAAAGCAGCTGCAGGGCATGGGGAAGGGGGGAGGTGTTCTTATCAACGGTTCCATCCACAGGATCAGACTATTGGGCAGGAAAAAAGGGCAAGCTACTTACATCGCACCGCTACGACCGGCTACCCTTGCTTCATTCCTGACCTGGGGAGTTCACCAGGAGCTGGTCGTAAGACTTGCCCTTAAGGGTGCAAAGGTACAACTACAAGCACGTTTCGCAAGGGGATAATGCTTTCCTGAATGCTACATTTGTGACGCATTTCGAGTATGGGGAAGTACATAAGTATATTGAACGGTGGCAGCATCGCCGGCCTGGTGGCATTTGGTTGGTTCTTGGTTCTCTACTTGGCGATGGGAGTAGAGTATCCGCTAGCCCATTTTGACGATCCTTTCGTGCAGGAGAGCCTCACGATTCGCATCCACCCCTTTGGAGGTGTTCGGATCTTTGGTGTGATCATTCCCATCATCTTCATGTATCGAGCGATCAAGCGTTATAAGATCGAGGAAGGAGAAGGGTTCATTCGATATGGAGAAGCCTTTCAAGTAGGAGTCATGTTCACCTTCATCTATTCATCGCTCGCCGCGATGATGATGTTTCTCTTTGGTAGTTTGATTGATGCGAGCTTCGTGGAATTCGCGAATACCTATGATCTCCGAGCATTGGAGATGCTACAGGCACAAGGAATGCAAGGCTTGTTGGATATCGATGCTCAGGTAGAGATGCTCGAGCAACGCGGACTATCCAACCTGGCACTTACCGATTTTTGGCAAAAAACCACCTCAGGATTCCTGATCGCTTTGATCGTGGCGGCGGTTCTAAAACAAAAACCTCCGACATTTGCAGACGATGAGTAATCAACCCAACATCTCGATCGTCATTCCCCTTCTCAATGAGGAGGAGTCTCTTCCAGAACTCCATGCTTGGATCAGGAAGGTCATGAATGAGCATGGCTACACCTATGAGGTGTGGTTCATCGACGATGGAAGTCGCGATGGTTCTTGGAAGGTGATTGAGGAGCTGCATCAGAAAGATCCTAATGTCCGTGCGATCAAATTCAAGCGGAACTACGGAAAGTCGGCTGCATTGAACGTGGGCTTCGAAGCTGTGAACGGCGAGGTCGTCATTACGATGGACGCCGACCTACAAGACAGTCCTGAAGAGATCCCGGATCTCTATAACATGATCACCAAGGATGGATTGGATCTGGTTTCGGGTTGGAAGAGGAAGCGCTATGACCCACTTTCGAAAACCATTCCCACCAAGCTTTACAACTGGGCTACGCGCAGAATGAGCGGCATCCACTTGCACGACTTTAACTGTGGCCTCAAGGCCTACCGAGTAGATGTGGTTAAGTCCATCGAGGTGTATGGAGAAATGCACCGGTACATTCCGGTGATCGCCAAGTGGGCCGGGTTCAATCACATCGGTGAGAAGGTGGTCCAGCATCAAGAGCGGAAGTATGGTACGACCAAGTTTGGTTTGATCCGCTTCATCAATGGACCGCTCGACTTGTTGAGCATCATGTTCATGGGGCGCTTCGGCAAGAAGCCCATGCACTTGTTCGGACTCATCGGAACGCTCATGTTCATCATCGGTTTCTTCCTTACTCTATACTTGGGTTTAGAGAAGCTCTACTACTTGAATGAAAAGATCAAGGCTCCGCTGATCACGGACCGTCCATGGTTCTATATTGCTTTGGCAACCATGATCATCGGGGTGCAGCTGTTCCTCTCTGGATTTTTGGGAGAACTACTTTCAAGGTCTTCGCCTGACCGGAATAACTACCTCGAAACAAAAAGACTGTAAACGAAAAAAGCCCTTGAATTCAAGGGCTTTTTCATTTCAGCGATGTTCTGTGATCAGATGAACATCAGGTGGGTTCCTTCACCGTGAGCACGGTTATAGAAGTCAAACACATCCTTGTGCCAGTGTGGGCCACTCATGCCTTCGATCTCCTCAGGAGCGATATCGGTTCCTGTAGCGATGTTGAGGATGTCATACTTGAATTCCTTGCCATTCTCCATTACTACACGGTCCTTATCCTGATAGATACGATCGATCTTTCCTAAGACCAAGTCAACTCCTTTGGGAATGAACTTCTCGATGGGCTTTACAATGTCCTCGGGCTCATACATTCCAAAAGGAACGAAAAGGTAACCAGGTTGGTAATGGTGTTCAGTTCTTTGGTCGATGACGGTGATGTTCCAGTCATCCTTGAGGGCCTTGCGAAGGTGATTGCTCATCATCGTACCTGCAGTACCGGCTCCCAAGATTACAATGTCTTTTTTCATGATTAGTTGTTTTGTTGGCTATTGATCACGGAACGAAAGTAGAGGTGCGATAGGGCCTAAAACATGACATTTGTCAGCCGTCGAATTGACTCGTAAACTGTGACAAAAGTCACAAACGACGCGTGTTTCAGAGAGTTGAATCCGTACCTTTGCCTCCGTAGTATCCACAAGTTTATGAAATCATTCCTAAAGAGAAAACTTTCGATCCGTCAGTATGAATTGGCGCGTATGCTGAGCTATGAGTTCAAGCGCTGGAGATGTCGAGTTGGCTCTCCGAAGCGTTTCGAGACCGACCTGAAAAAGTTCCATTTGGGATGTGGCGATCGCCACTTGAAGGGATGGCTCAATGTGGATCTCGTGGGTAGCGATCTCAATCTAGATATTGGCATAGGAAAGCTTCCTTTCAAAGATCAGCAGTTCGACCATGTGGTGAGCCAGCACGTCATTGAACATTTGACCATTCAAGACGAGCTCATTCCCTTGCTCAAAGAATGTCATAGATGTATGTCCGCAGGTGGAGAACTCTGGTTGTCTACCCCCGACATGGAAAAGGTAGCGCGCTCATACATCGAACATAATAACACTGACATGATCAAGGATCGACAGGAACGTCTTCCGCATTGGGACCTTGGCGGACTACCGGATCAGCATTTCATGAACGATATGTTCCACCAAGCGCTGGAACACCGAAACCTGTTTGATGAGGGTCTTTTGACCTGGACCTTGCAGCAAGCAGGATTCGAGAAGGTCGAGCGGGTAGATGAGGCGGCTTTACTTGCAAAGTATCCGGAGTTTCCTCCCCGAAAGGACGATTATCAGTCGATCTACGTAAAAGCTACCAAGTCCTGATCCGTGGGCTGGTTCAAGTCACATCGGTTTCTCTTATTCATTCTTTTCGTCGCGGCTGTCGTACGTTTTTATGGATTTCCCGTCATGGATTTCCACCACGACGAGATCAGCGCTTTGCTCCGTACGCGATTTGATTCCTTCGATCAACTCATCGATCAGGGGATCCGTATTGATGGTCACCCCGGATTAGTGCAATGGTTCCTTTGGGTCTGGACCGGTCTCTTCGGATATTCCCCGTGGGTGGTAAAACTGCCATTCATTTTGACGGGTATCGCATCGGTCTGGGTCATGTTTGCTTTAGCAAGGTCGATGTTTTCCATCCGTACGGCTTGGGTTTCTGCATCCTTGATGGCGGTGTTGCAGTACGGAGTTACCTACAGCCAGTGGGCGCGACCCTATGCTTGTGGATTGTTCTTTGTTCTACTGGCAGCGCTTTTTCTGTTGCGCTATCTGAAAGAGGAGAAGAACGGACAATTGGTTGCCTTCGCGCTAGCAGCAGCCCTAGCAGGATACACCCATTATTTCGCATTGCTACAGGTACTGGTGGTGAGTCTTTTGATAACCCCCTTCAAAGCAGACCGGCGACAATTGAAGTATTTGATCGTCGGGGCCCTCATCGCCGTTGTGTTGTGGCTCCCTCATCTCAATATTACACTCGGACATCTTTCCATAGGGGGAATTGGAGATTGGTTGCAACCTCCGGCAGGAGACTTTTGGATGGAGCTCATTGCCTACAGCTTTCACTACTCATGGTTGGTCGGCGGATTAGCCTTGCTTCTTATCCTGAGCGGTATGCTTCAATTTGATCTGAAGCGATCGATCTGGCTGGATCGAATGCTTCTTCTAGGGATGTGGCTTATTCCCTATTTGATCGCTTTTTGGTATTCGCACGCCGTCAGCGCTTTGATGCACTATGGTAGCATGTTCTTCACCTTTCCTTTCTTGGTATTATTGGTAGCGAGTTTCTCTGAACACCTTCAGAACACTACGGTCAAGTTGATCTCCCTCTCATTCATCGTCTTGGGAGGATACACCCTATTTGGTCCGCGCGATCATGTAGGGCATAATCTGCGAACCGAATATCAAGACCCGCTTCGCTTTGTTGAGGATGTGAGGTCAGAGCTTCCCGACGAATTCAAGGATATCAAGATCAAAGTAGTAGCGGATATCCGACAGGATGCGGCCGAATTTTTGGAGCGCGAAAGGATCGCTGACTTTAGTAAGGTCCAGCTCATCGAACCGATATGGAACGAAGGGTTGTGGAGTCACTACTTGGACACCACTTCTACCGAGGGACTCGTGATCGTTACCACACCGGCCTCGGTTCCTGAGTTCCTGACCACGGCTCAGTGGTATTATCCAAGTTTTTTCAGTGGACGAAGCTATCACACGGCCGGTGCTAACTTCCTTCTTCGCGCTCCTATGAACACAGGAACCGTACTTGCTTTAGATACTGCTTCACATGCGTTGACCGACGAGGAGTTTGGATGGGCCATATCCTACACCTTCGCGGCTGACTGGGATGATCGCTACACCTTCTTTGAGGTCATGGCAGATTTTAAGGGAAAGGTGGGTAGTAGCCAGTTGGTGTATGAATGGAAATCAGAAGATGGCCGAGAAGCATGGCGCTCCAGTCACTTACGAGATTTTCGTCAGGCGGGCCCGAACCAAACGGTTTTCATTGGTGGGAACCTGGAAGAACTTCCTGGCTTTGAATCCGGCGGTACGCTGAAGGCCTATGTCTGGAATCCGGAAGGCGATAGCATTCAGATCGACCACATCATGATCTCTGGAGAACAAGGAAGAGATCGGGACTATGGACTCTTTGGTCCGCTCTGAGTAGGACATGATTTTAGGCATTGAATGGAGTTGAAACTCTATCTATCTTTCGCCTCAATTTTAGTAGATATGAAAACGATTGCATCCATCCTTTTTGTTCTTGCTTTTTCGTTCACTTCGAAAGCGCAAACCATGTTCATCGACTATTCGGAACACTCTGGTAAAAACACTGCCGCAATCCATATCATGGAGGCACGACAAACGATCGAATCGGAGGAATTCGTTGATATTCTGACAGCAAAGCAAAAGTTGATTCGCATCATTGAGAATTATCGAACTGCGGGTTATGAGGTGAAGGCGACCAGCGTGAGCACGCATAAGCACAAGAAGAGCTATCACTACCATTATCAGTACATCCTCCAACTTCCTCCGATGATGGATGCTCCTGAAGAAGGAAAAGTATTGGGTCGTCCTATCCCGGAGCCACCAAAGCGTGAGATGCGCCAGAAGAAAGCCAGGGATGGTGAAGGAGGAGCATCCGTGATGCCTTTGCCAGGCGACCGGCCGGGAGTACCACGTGAGGAGAAATCCAGCAAGAAGGTACCTACCGTGAATGAGTGATACGTTCTAGTCGATTCTTGGGGTTAGGATGAACCCTTCCATACCATTGCGGTTTCTTACTTTTGCAAGCCTCACAAACCGCACGTTTCATGCAACAAGCAGCACCGTACCAACCAAAGCATAAGATCCGCGTAGTAACCGCAGCTTCTCTCTTTGATGGCCATGATGCCGCCATCAACATCATGCGCCGCATCATCCAGAGCACCGGAGCAGAAGTGATCCACCTCGGACACGACCGCAGCGTGGAGGAAGTCGTGAATACGGCCATTCAGGAAGATGCTCAGGCCATTGCGATGACCAGCTACCAAGGTGGACACATGGAGTACTTCAAATACATGTACGATCTACTCAAAGAGAAAGGGGCAGAGCATATTCGCATTTTTGGCGGTGGAGGCGGTACTATCCTACCTGAGGAGATCAAGGAACTTCACGACTACGGTATTGCTCGCATCTATCATCCAGACGATGGTCGTTCCATGGGCCTTCAAGGCATGATCAACGACATGCTCGAAAAGTGTGACTTCGCTACGGGGATGAACCTGAATGGTGAGGTGAAGCATTTGTCTGTGAAGGATAAACCATCCATAGCTCGACTGATCTCTGCGGCAGAGAATAATCCCGACGGCTTCAAGGAGGAAATGGAGAAGGTTCGTCAGTTGGCGGACAAGAGCAACGCACCCATCCTCGGTATCACTGGTACAGGTGGAGCAGGGAAGAGTTCGTTGGTGGATGAATTGGTCCGTCGCTTCTTGATAGATTTTCCAAACAAGACTTTGGCCATCGTCTCGGTAGACCCATCGAAGAGAAGAACCGGTGGCGCTCTATTGGGTGACCGTATCCGCATGAATGCTATCCGCAATGAGCGCGTGTATATGCGTTCGCTTGCGACTCGTCAGAGCAACTTGGCCTTGAGCAAGCATGTGAAAGAAGCACTTTCCATCCTGAAGGCTGCTCAATTTGACCTCATCATCCTCGAAACATCTGGTATCGGTCAGAGTGACACCGAGATCTTGGATCACAGCGATGCGAGTCTGTATGTGATGACTCCTGAATTCGGTGCTGCCACCCAACTCGAGAAAATCGACATGCTGGATTTCGCCGACATCGTTGCGGTGAATAAGTTCGACAAGCGCGGTGCCTTGGATGCGATCCGCGATGTGAAGAAGCAGTACCAGCGTAACCACCAGATGTGGGACGCCAAGGAAGAGGATATTCCGGTATTCGGTACCATCGCGAGTCAGTTCAACGACCCAGGTACGAACACCTTATACAAAGCGATCATGGACTTGTTGGTCGAAAAGGCGGGGGCCAAGGAGTTGACTTCCACTTTCGAGATCACCGACGAGATGAGCGAAAAGGTGTTCATTATTCCACCGAACAGAACGCGCTACCTCAGTGAGATCTCTGAGAACAACCGCGCCTATGACAAATGGGCCAAGGAACAAAGCGAGATCGCAGATCGCTTGTACGCCCTTTCACGCACCATCCATGAAGTTGGTGAGGGAGATCTAGCGAAGTCGCTTCAAGAGAAATTTGATGAGGTCAAGAAAGACCTCGATCCGCACAACTGGGATCTTCTTCAAGACTTTGCAAACCAGATGCAGCGCTACAAGGATGAGTTCTACACCTTCACCGTCCGCGACAAGGAGATCAAGGTAAAGACCCATACCGAGAGCTTGAGTCATTCTCAGATCCCGAAGGTGGCTACGCCGAAGTACCGTAGTTGGGGAGACATCCTCCGTTGGAGCCTTCAGGAGAATGTGCCTGGTCAGTTCCCATACACGTCCGGATTGTTCCCATTCAAGCGCGAAGGAGAAGATCCTACGAGAATGTTCGCCGGAGAGGGTGGACCTGAGCGTACCAACCGACGATTCCACTACGTGAGTTTGGGTATGCCGGCCAAACGATTGAGTACGGCATTTGACTCGGTGACCCTTTACGGTAACGACCCGGATCATCGTCCTGATATCTATGGTAAGGTGGGTAACTCCGGTGTGAGCATCTGCTGCCTCGACGACGCGAAGAAGCTGTATTCAGGATTCGACCTTTCCGACCCGAAGACTTCGGTATCGATGACCATCAACGGTCCGGCTCCGATGTTGCTCGGATTTTTCATGAATGCCGCCATCGATCAGGCTTGTGAAAAGTACATCAAGGCCAATGGTCTTGAGTCAAAGGTGGAAGCCAAGCTGAAAGACCTTTGGGATGACAAGGGACTCGAGCGTCCGAAGTACCAAGGGGAGCTGCCGGAAGGAAATGACGGACTTGGATTGATGCTACTCGGCGTAACGGGTGATCAAGTATTGGATAAGGACGTGTACGCGAAGATCAAGGCTGAGACCATGAGCGTGGTTCGAGGTACGGTTCAGGCAGACATCTTGAAGGAGGACCAAGCGCAGAATACGTGCATCTTCAGTACGGAGTTTGCCCTTCGATTGATGGGAGACGCGCAGGAGAGTTTCATTGCTCACAAGGTGCGTAACTTCTATTCTGTTTCGATCAGCGGTTATCACATTGCCGAAGCCGGAGCAAACCCGATCACGCAGTTGGCCTTCACCTTGGCGAATGGCTTCACATATGTGGAGTACTACCTGAGTCGAGGCATGGACATCAATGCCTTCGGACCGAACTTGAGTTTCTTCTTTAGCAACGGTATCGATCCTGAATACGCCGTGATCGGTCGTGTAGCTAGAAGACTCTGGGCGAAGGCGCTCAAGCAGAAGTACGGTGCAAACCCACGCGCACAGATGCTGAAGTACCACATCCAAACGAGTGGACGAAGCCTACACGCGCAGGAGATTGATTTCAACGATATCCGTACTACGCTTCAGGCGCTATACGCGATCTATGACAACTGTAACTCACTTCACACCAATGCCTACGACGAAGCGATCACGACTCCAACGGAGGAGAGTGTGCGTCGGGCCATGGCGATACAGTTGATCATCAACAAGGAGCTGGGCTTGGCGAAGAATGAGAATCCACTTCAAGGTTCCTTCATCATCGAAGAACTCACGGATCTGGTAGAAGAAGCCGTACTGGCAGAATTCGACCGCATCACAGAGCGCGGTGGGGTGCTAGGCGCCATGGAAACTATGTATCAGCGTGGAAAGATCCAGGATGAGAGTTTGTACTACGAGACCTTGAAGCATACCGGCGAGTTCCCGATCATTGGGGTGAACACCTTCTTGAGTTCAAAGGGAAGTCCGACGATCTTGCCGAAGGAGGTGATCCGCGCGACCACCGAGGAGAAGGAGTACCAGATCAGTATGCTGAACCGATTGCACGAAGCCTTTGGCGACAGGCAAGAGGAGTTACTTCGTGGGCTTCAATTGGCGGCGATCAACAACCGCAACATGTTCGAAGAATTGTTGGAGGTCTGCAAGTATTGCTCCTTGGGTCAAGTGACCAGCTCGCTATTTGAAGTGGGAGGTCAGTATAGGAGGAATATGTAATTGGGTTTATCCCTTACTTACCACATCCGAAGAAGAGCGAGCAGACTCTCTCTCCTGAGATTGAGAGGATTCTGACTTTGCTTCGTTCGCCTTAGCAGCTTGCTCACGCTTTTGCTTAATACCTTCTAAGAACTTACGTTCCGCGTCGTAACCTTTCTTCAAGGCGAACATTGGAAGGCCTTCTGAAATGCGCGAGGCAACAAAGAGTAGCTTTCCCGGAAGGGTGTGAACCGATCGGAATTTCTTGCGATTCAATTGGCGCATGATCATCCTGACCGCATACTTCTTAGATGCAGGCTTGATCCCGGGACGGGATGGAATCGGCTCTAATTCCCCATTGGGTGCCAAGGTTCTCTTTACACTATCATTTTCGGTGAAGCCTAGGCATGTGTAGCCGACATAAACCCCGTGTCGCTTCACTTCTTTGCGAAGTCCCTGCGCAAGGGCGATAAGAGACATTTTCGCCATGGAATAGATCGTATGGCCGCCCAACCCGTGTAGTCCAGCCAAACTGGAAATGAAGAGGATCTGACCTTTTGTCTGACGAATGAAGGGTAGCGCGTAGTGCGTCACCAACAGCGATCCGGTTGCATTAGAATCGAGCACTTCGCGGATCACCCGTGGACTGCTGTCCTCGAGGTCGCCATATGATGACATTCCCGCGTTGTTGATGAGTACATCGATCCGGTTGAATTGCTGCATGGCCTGATCGATAATGCTTCGAGCGCCTTCTTCCTTGGTGACATCGGCCGCAACATAAAGCACTCGGCTTCGAGCATAGGTAAATTCCTCCTTCAAGGCTTGCGCTTTACTTTCCGATCTCCCGTTGAGCAACACATTGGCACCTTTAGAAAGGAAGGCATGCGCCAGGGCTTTGCCAACTCCCTGAGTAGAACCCGTGATGATGACCGTCTTACCGGCATATCCCTTGCCAAGCTTTACGTAACCATTGTCTTTCAGCCATTTGGCACACTCGTCGATCGCTTGATCCAAGGGTGTCTGAGGCATGTCAAGTTCTGCTACCACTTTCTTATTCGAGTAGTACGTGTCGTCATAAGACATCCTTGCCATGGTAAAACTCAACCGTGGTGGAACCTTGTTGATCCGTCCAATGATGGAAAGGCTAGCGCCTCCGATCAAGGCGAAGAGTTGAGGCACTTTGATGATGCGGCGCGTCACACCGAGTCGCTCAAATACGAGTCGGAAGAATTCGTCGAATGACAGGTTTTCTCCAGCGGCCAGATAGCATTCTCCTAATCGCCCTTTGTGCAGCGCATTGACTGTAGCTCTTGCTACATCCCCTGTGTATACGAAGCTTCGACCGCCCGAAGATGATCCCGGAACCTTGCCTTCTAAAGCGTTCAGGATAAGCCTTCCCGATGTGGGTCCAGAATCGTAAGGTCCGATCATGAACGTTGGGTTCACCACTACGACAGGGAATGATTCTTCTTTATGGCGACGGACCAATTCAGCTTGTATGGCCTGCTTGGAATCCATGTAATCCATGCCCCATTTCCGAGCAAGATACTTGCTCTCTTTTTCGTCGCCGGGTTTGGCCTTTGTGCCACGGTCAAATGAATTCGCCGTGCCGATGTGAACGAAGCGTTCCACACCCTGTCGAACCGCCGCATCAGCGAGCTTTACCGTCGCATCGTAATTTACTTCCCAGATCTTTCGATTGCGCCGAGGCCAAATAGAAGTGGAGGCTGCAACGTGGATGATGAATGAACAATCCTTCAGCCAAGTATCGAGGGGGAGTTCGGTACAGAGGTCTCCTTCCGCGATGGTTATGTCCAGCCCTTCAAGAACAGCACGATTACTATTGGGATAGATCAAACCGTGAACCTCATAGCCATCCTGGATCAACAGTCGCACAATGTTGGCTCCCAACATGCCATTGGCTCCGGTGACAAAAACTCTCTTCTTCATGACCTCAACAAGGTGATTTTCTCTCGATAGAACGTGCTTTTGGAGGCACTGCTTTCAGGCTTCAAGGATACTGATTTATTCGACGTCTTCCTTGGCAAAGTTAGCGTCGTCTCTAACGCTGATCTGATAGTGTTTACGCGGCTCGACCACCACGGTTTCGATTCCCAGCTCATCCTCCAACTTCAGCTTTAAGGTATGACTTGCCGTTGGTTCACCGTGGTTAAGAAAAACGCCTTTTAGCGTTTCCATAGGTGTGGTTTTGGTTCTTTCTAAAGTAGAAAAACCATCCGACACCGCATCTATATGAATCGGCTTAAGCTTAGAAGTGGAAGATCGCCATGAAGCTCGAGATGGGGGAGATGTGTGTTCCCATTCCCTGTGATCTGGTGAAGCTGTTTTGAGGACCGCCCCATGGATCATTGTTCTCGAAATTGGTTTCGTTGTCAATGTAAGAGATGTCAAATCGAGTGTCCATCAAAACGCTCAGTTTAGGTGTGATCCAAAACTCGAATCCTAGGTTAGGAGAAATGCCGAATACCATCGTGGTGTACTCCTCTTTTCCTGTTTCCCATGAAGAAGTGTACTCTGAGTATCCGCCTGCCAAATCTACTCCGATGATCGGCATGAATCGCCCTACCATTACGTGGTATTGATAACCAATTCGTCCATTGAAGCCTCCTTCGGAGTAGTTGGAACCCCAGCCCCAACCACCTGAGACACTGCTGTTGTAGATGCCACCAACCATGACACGAAACGCGCCGTTTTCGGTGTGGTATTTATAACCCAGTCCCGGCATGGGCCAGAAAGGTCCGCGATAGTTCGATCTGAGTTCACCTCCACCGACGATGCCGAAACCTACAGAATGCTTGAGGTACCGAAAACGATCTTGACTCGAAGTAGGTTCAGTTTCGGTCGTCTCCAATTGCGCAAAGGCAGAAACTGACATTCCGATGAATAAGGCTAGTGTGAGTAGTCGGGCGTAGATTTTCATAGTTGTGTTCCGTTAGCTTGGATAAGAGACGATGAAGTTAATTCTTTATTGTTCCAAGACGTAAATTGTGATCCTCCGGACGGCAATTATCCAATTAATTGGTAGGAGCTCCCAGACCCTTTGTTCTCCCTTCTTTCTCCTTGATGGGAAAGAAGCAAAGAATCAAGAAGCCTTCAAGGTCTATCTCGCTTGCAGCGAGACTGAGGCTGCGCTCGCTTCATGCGTTTGAGACCATACTTTGTGGGTTTAAATCTTTAGTGGCTCCCTTGACAGGGGTCGTGCGAAACTTCAGGTCCGCTTCACGCACCTCTTAGACTGGGAAGGCTTCGCTGAATGAAGAGCAGAGCCTGCCCCGCCTTGGCCGAATTACTCAACGATTCCAAAGCCTTGAGTTTTTACTTGCGTGAGCTCACTTCGTTCGGTTGGTTCTTTTGGGTGCCCGCATGGCCGGACGGGCAGTAAGCCAAAGGAGCGGCAGAAGATTAATGGAGGATATAGGTTTGAATTGGCAGATCGGGCTTTTGTGTGAATCACTGTTTAGATGGAATGGAATTCCTCGAATTATCAATAATTCTCGACAGAATCCTCGCGCGCCCGTTATTTTTGAAGGGTGAACCTGACGCGAACCTTAGTATTTTCCTTGGTGATCCTGATCGGATCCTCTTGTCATCGTCGCGCGGCTGAAGCCGAGCCGATAAAGGAAGAGAAGTCGAAGACCCAGACGGAACAGCCTGAAGAGATGGGCGGTGCGGCTGGAGTGGAAGAGACGCTAATTCTGGGAAAGATCATCGAGCGCTCGGTGGATGCCGAGCGATTCGAAGGCGATGAGCATCCCTGCGACTCACTGCCGTGTGAGGCCATGGTGGAGATCATTGCCATTCCTCAAATAGGGAGCGACTTTCACGGGCAATTCGAGGAGGGAGAATTGATTGAAGTTCACTTTGACCTCACCTTGGAACCCACTTCAGATCTTTTTCCTGAACTCAATCAGCCTTTCAGTGGTTTACAAGAAGGGGACTATTTTAAGGCACCTCTGCGCCAATCTACCATCACCAACGACCCCGATCGATTTCGGGTAACACTTTACGAGAAATTGAAATGATATCAAGAACGATATTGAAATGGATGGGGATTGGTGTAGTTCTAGGACTGACGGGTCTGTGCACCTGGCTCAACTTTTCGTGGCCGAGCGACAGCTCTCTTCATGAAACGGAGAGTCATCAGGATGAGTTGACCCACGAAGGGCGTTGGGACTACCTGTATGAGCGATTGGCAGATCCTGTGACCGGAAAGATTCCTGAGAACATTCGAATGCGTGAAATGGTGTATGCCAGTCGACTTCCAAGCGCGGACGTCATGCGCGATTCTGTGGCTGTGGATTTCAAGAGCATTGGTCCTTACAATGTCGGAGGACGAACTCGGGCTTTTGCGATCGACCGAACGGCACCCAATACCTACTTAGCCGGCGGAGTTTCGGGCGGAATGTGGCGCACCACCGATGCGGGGCAGTCGTGGACACGGGTATCAAACAGCATGGATCAACCTGCCACCTCTTATGTGTATCAGGATCCACGTGGTGGAAAAGGCAACATTTGGTACTACGGATCGGGAGAGACCATTGGTAACTCCGCTTCCAAGAGCTTCAGTGCGATGTTTCGTGGAAGTGGTATTTGGAAATCCACAGATGGGGGCGTGACTTGGTCGCACCTTCAAAGTACGGCGGCACTCCAGCATAAGACTTCAGATTGGGCGCACGTGCACAACATTTGCATGGATCCGACGCGCAACGATAGCGATATTGTGTATGCTTCCGTGAAGCGGGGAATTGCGCGCAGCAATGACGGTGGACAGACCTGGTCGATCTGCCTTAAAGCCGGAACCGGCGCCGAATTCACAAGGGTGACTTCTACGAGCGACGGAGTCTTCTATGCGGCCATCTCTAATGATGCCTCGGGCAATGATGGGTTTTGGCGATCAGAGGATGGACTCAATTGGGTGGAGATCACCCCCGGAGGATTGCCGGGCTCCCACGATCGTACCATCATCACGATAGCGCCATCGAATGAGGACGTGGTCTATTTCTACACCTATGCGCCCGGTGCGGGACACAACGGAGCGGTTCTTTTCCGATATGAATACTTGAGTGGTGATGGAACCGGAGCAGGAGGAAGCTGGGAGAACCGAACCTCTGGACTGGTGTCGTCTAGCATCAATATGCAAGGTGGCTACAACATGGTGCTCGGTGTGAAACCGGATGACGAAGACGTAGTGTTCGTCGGAGCGACCAACTTGATCCGTTCTAAGAATGGCTTCGCCGACACGAATCAGGTCACCCAGATCGGCGGATATGCCATTGAGGGTGATACCATCTATAACTATTTCAACGGGGGAGGGAAGCACTATCCGGATCAGCAGAACATTGCTTTCAGACCGGATGATCCGAATGTACTGTTGAGCACGACGGATGCGGGAGTTCACCTCGCCGAGGACTTCATGATGGACACCATGCAATGGATCGGTCTGCTGAACGGCTACAACGTG
The DNA here is from genome assembly GCA_038131955.1 of Flavobacteriales bacterium. Lineage (GTDB taxonomy): Bacteria > Bacteroidota > Bacteroidia > Flavobacteriales_G > Salibacteraceae > SHAN690. Next base: position 156,242 of record JAYPQK010000011.1, on the reverse strand, counting down.
ACCCAGTTCTACGGAATCGCGATCGATGAAGAAACCGCAGGTTCTGAAGTGGTCATCGGTGGAACCCAGGATCGAGGTACGCATTGGACCAATGTGGCCGATGAGAATCACTTTTGGACGCATGTGAGAGGTGCCGATGGCGCCTATTGCGACATTGAAGACGGTGGTGGGCATTTCTACATGAGTACGCAGTACGCGAACATCGAGCGTTCCAAGATCGATGAGAACGGTGAGAAGACCGAGGCAGAGAACATCATGCCCAAGCAGCTGGGAAGGGGAGCGGGAGCCGGCTGGCTCTTTGTTCATCCATTCACCTTGGACCGAGCGAACAATGAGATCATGTACTTACCGAACGATAGTAGGATTTGGCGCAATACCAAGATCACTTCAACGGATAGTACGGAACTGTTCAGCAGCTGGAAACAGATCGCCGACGTCGGCTCTCGGGTAACGGCTATTGCTACGAGTCCGGCGGCAGAGGGTGTGGTTTACGTTGGAACTACCAACGGCAGAATTTTCCGATTGGATAGCGCTCATGTCTTTGCCAGCGCTCAGCTGATTCCTGCGAGCGACAGCATCCAAAATGGGGGATATACGGCATGCATCGCTGTGCACCCCAATGATCCTATGAAGGCCATGGCGATCTTTAGCAATTACAATTGTCGAAGCATTTGGTATACCGAAGACGGCGGTGCTGACTGGGAGGATGTAGAAGGTAACTTGGTCGGAGAGCGCGACGAAGGAGTACCGGAGGATCTGTGGTGGATCAGCAATGGTCCCTCGATTCGTTGGGCGAACATCGTACCGACGGATTCGAATGACGACATCTATTTCATCAGTACGAGCGTAGGTGTTTTCTCTACATCAAAGCTCGATGGCGAGAACACAGAATGGGTCCGACAAGGAAGCCAAACCATTGGAAATGCCGTGGTGGATATGCTCAAATATCGTCCTTCGGATGGTTGGCTGGTGGCCGGAACCCACGGTAAAGGAATGTACGCGGGACACGTGACTTTGATCGATACGACAACACCACCTGCTCCGGCAGGAGTAGAGGGTAAGCTTGAGTCGTCCTACGATATGTCGATCTTTCCAAATCCGGCAAATGACCGTGTGGAACTGCGTTTGAGTGGTTACGAGACGGGTGAAGTCAAGGTCGTGATCTACGATCAAATCGGTCGTGAGGTGAAGCATTATTCTCCGCGATTGACCCCAGGTGGAACAGTAGAGCTCGATGTGAGAGGACTTCGCACCGGTACGTACTACGTAGAGGCTCGTCAAGGAGCACGATGGCTCGTAGAGCCGTTGATGGTTCGCTGATGGAAGGGATCCAGCGCAATTCGGGAACGATCGAGGGTGTTTGAGGTCCCATGCTCTGGGATGTTCATTTACCCGAGCGGATGAAGGCCCTAGCGGTCTACGCTCACGGGATCAGTGGTTTCAAGGATTGGGGAGGAATGAATGAAGTAGCGAAAGCCTTTGCAGATCGTGGCATTGGGTTCGTGAAATTCAACTATTCATGCAATGGAACTTCACCAGAGTTTCCGTTGGATTTTGTACACCTTGATCGATATCGTGAGGATAATTATGTAACAAGGCAAGAAGAACTGCGAAGAGTTCATGCTTTTGTAAGCTCGCAGTGGAAAAGGAAAGAAATCCCGCTCATCTTGATCGGGCATTCTCGAGGTGGGGCAGATGTGTTGCTTCATACCGCCGAGAATGAAGGAATCGACGCAGTGATCACTTGGGCATCTCCGAGCAATTTTCAAACGCCTTGGTCAAGATGGGATCAAGACTGTTTGAGGCAGTGGGAGGTAGAAGGGGTAGTTTACGTAAAGAATGGGCGCACCGGACAAGACATGCCGATCGGGCATCAATTGAGGGAAGAATACTTAAAGCATAGTTCTCGCTTAGATATGCCGAAGGTGACCAACACGGTTTCGGTGCCTTGGTTGATCCTGCACGGGACCGAAGATGAGGCAGTTCCTCTTTCACAAGCTCAAGAATTGAGCGATTGGTCAGATGGAAAGGCAGATCAAGTAGAGATCGAGGGGGCGGGACACACGTTCGGGCGACGTCATCCTTGGGAGGAAGATCACTTGCCACGACAGACGGATGAACTCATCGCGACGTCATGTGATTGGATCGAAGTTGTACTTAAAAGGTAGCGACTACCCCTGGTTTACATTACCAGTAGGCTTCACGCGGAGTTTCTTGATCGACTTAACGGGACCGGGACATTTGTTTTCGTGGCAAACCAAGCAATTCTGAAGCATTTGGTTGAACGCTTCTACCTGCTTTTCTTGGCTTACTTCAAACTGCTCATAGGTGAATAAGAAAGCCTCCGCCATAGCCTGATAGGTTTCGTCGATCTTCTCAGGTTCTGTAGCGTGGGCGTGCTGAATGCGTTTAAACTCTTCAAGAAAGTTGGTTCGTACGGTGTGCCCCTCTTTCAGTGAGTCCTTCACCAAAGCCATCTCGTCGTACATCTTGCGCATTAAAAGAGCCAGCTCGCTTCGCTCAACCCCGTTAATCACGGTAATGCTGTCATGGGGAACCTCGTCTTTCTTCGTTTGGGTTTGGTCGCCTTGGGTGGCACAGGCGGCCACAATAGCTATCAATGCACTGAGTAGTAGGACTTTCTTCATGCTTCAAATATCATGATTATTCGATCTATGGAACAAAAAAAGCGCCTCGTCGAAGGCGCTTTTAGATGTGGTTAAGTGAGGAGGTCGATTAAGGACGATCCATTTTTGAGTCCTTTTCTAGGATTTCGCGCATGCGTCGAACCTTTTCTCTTTCTTCTTCGATCTCTTGTTCGGTCTTATCTAGGTCTTCCTTTGCTTTGTCCAAAGCCTCTTTGACCTTACCAAACTCGTCTTCTGACAGTTCGCCACTCTCTTTCTTCTCTTCGGCCTTGCGGTTGGCTTCTTCGATCTTCTCTCGGCCTTGCTTCAAGTTGTCTTCGGCTTCGTTGAGATTCTCTTCGGCTTCATCAGCAGCTTCAGCTTTAGACTTTGCCTCGGCAGCGCGGTTCTGACCGAATTCTCGGCCGGTCATGTCACCTTTGTCTTTGCCATAGGCGTTTCCTTGCCCCTTGCCCTTGCCCTTGCCTTTTCCGCCCTTTTCATTGTCGTCAAAGTCCTCACCATCATCGTCATCCTCGTCGTCGTCCTCTTTTTGACTTTTGTGCTCTCGCTCTTGTTTCATTTCACGAGCCTTTTCTTGGTCGCGATTTGCGTCCTCGCGCATTTGCTCCTTCTTGCTTTGCTCGCCTTGTTTTCCTTTGCCTTTACCTTGTCCTTGTGCCATGGTCAAACCGATGGTAGCAAGTAAAAGCATGAGTGTCATAATGATCTGTTTCATTCTCCTAGGGTATTGAGGATACTGTCTACCTCCTGGTTAACGTCTTCCACCTTTGATTCGATGGTCATCGTTTCTTCAACCGTTTGCATGTCTTCATCGGACGCTTGAGCTTCCTGCGATGCTGCATCGTTTGAATCCGTTGCAGATTGCTCCCCTCCTCCGCAAGATGCGAGGATCAGAGGAAGAGCGAAGATCATGAGTATTCTTTTCATAATTGCTGGGTTCTGTTTGTACAAACAGAAGTACCCCTAGGAATCGCTCTCAACTTGTTGAAAAAAGAATGCCCCGAAGAACCGGAGAGGTGCTTCGGGGCAAATAACCCACCTACTATGAAATAATATACAAATGTATAAACAAAAAGTGTATATACAAGTAAAATGTATTCGATCCACAAAAAAGGCCCTTGCGGGGCCTTAGTCATTATCGGTAGTCTCCTTTTTCCCACCACCGAGCTTCGGTGACCTTGTTTCCTTTCAAAGCAAATACCAAGTAGTCTTTGTTTCTCCAGAGATAGACGATGAAGTACTCGCCCGTTGGGATCTTGTAAGAAGGTGGCAAGGCTTTGCCCATCGGCTTGCCATTTCGACCAATGGTCAGCTTTTGATTTTCATATTCTGCGAGAGCGCCTTGATAGTAGGGTGTGCCCATCTTTTCAACCACCATCTCCTTGCTGGCACTGGCTTGCGTCAACAGGACCTCTAGTTTTTTCATGAGTTGCTCATAGTCACTGCCGGTCGTGTCGCAGTAAGGATTCTTGTATGAACCCAGTCTCAAGAATTCTTGTGATGCCTCGTCCAGCGAAGCTGCCTCAATCGATTCGAGGATGCTAGAGCAGCCTCCTTGAGCCATAGTGGGTATGGAAATGATCATCAATCCGAAAGCGATCAGTACAGCATATAGACCCTTCATGGTAGTTACAATTTTAGATTACAAGTATACGTACTCGGCGAATTACAGTCCGCCTATGATTCCCACTCTTAGGATGGGAAAACCGTATGGAGAGAAACGGGGACGCAACACCTCGTAGAGGATCATGGAGGTCACTCCGAATTTCTCTGATATGGGGAAGATGTACCCGGCGCCGAAGTAGAGAAAGGGAATATTATCTCTTCCAAAATTATTGTCGAAATGACCATTGAGTACTTCGTATTCGCCGTGGGCGAAGAGGTTCTCGATCACGAATAAGCGCGAAAACACGCTTCCTCCCAAGACGTTGGAAGAATACTGACTTAACCCACGAAGTCGGAAGTACTGGTAGGTGCCGCGCACCCCCATCATGAACCGGTCGTTGAATTGATAGCCGAGCATCGGGGAAACGTTTATGAAGGTTACGTTGCCAAATTGAGCGCCGACATTCCCACCAAAACGAAGGTGTTCCCGGAGGTTGTATTCTGAAGCATCGTCTCCTGTTTCGTCATCCGTCGACTCAGTTTCAAGTCCTCCGCTGAAGTCTTGGGCAGAAACGGTCAGTTGAAAGCCCTCCAAGAGAAGAAGGCTACCCAGAATAAAGAAGATTCGAATCGTTTTATTCATCGTCCTACGAATATCGTGATCAAAGAGACTCCCACCAATGCTCGGTAGAGGTAGGCTCCATTAAAGATAGACGTCGTCCAACGCGAGGAGTTAGGATCGGCATGTGTAGTTCCTCAGCTTTGACCACAACTCGCTGTGCTGGCTCCTTCCATGGATGAATCGCCAGTTCGAACATACCCCAGTGAATGGGCATCATCTGCTTGGCGCCGAGGTCCACGGCTGCCATGGCTGTTTCTTCAGGCATCATATGGATCTCCTTCCACATCTTGTTGTATTGTCCACACTCCAGAAGGGCTAGGTCGAACGGACCGTATTTCTCTCCGATCTCCTTAAAACCTTTGAAGTAACCCGAATCTCCGCTGAAGAAGATCTTTTTCTTAGGTGTATCGATGACCCATGAGCACCACAATGTAGCACCACGGTCGTTCAGACTTCTTCCTGAGAAATGCTGGGAGGGAGTGCAGGCAAAGGAAATGTCATCCAACTTGGCTTCTTGCCACCAATCGAGTTCGGTGATCAAGTTTGAGTCGACTCCCCAGTGGACTAAATGTCCCTTTAAGCCGAGGGGTACGAAGTATCGCTTCACCTTATCCTTCAGCGCTAGGATGGTCGAGTAGTCTAAGTGATCGTAATGGTCATGAGAAAAAACGATGGCATCGATCTCCGGAAGTTCTTCCAAGGCAATGGGTAGTTCAGGGTTGAATCGGGTTACCTGAAAACTGAATGGCGATGACGATGGTCCCAATGCCGGATCTAGGAGGATGTGCTTGTTGTCTACCTCCAGGAGAAAGGCGCTGTGACCGAACCAAGTCAAGTGGTATTCTCCGGTCGTGTCCTCCGCTACATCCTCAATGTCTGGGTGTAGTATCGGTAGACTATCGGGTCGCATTCCTTCGGGAAGATTCATGTACGCGTTGATCATCTGGCCGAACTTTGAACTCATTTCCAGTTTGATCTTCCCTTCATTTTCGAACACCTCGCCGTTGTGCTGTGGTGATTTACGTAGCGACTCCAAGTAGGCGCCGCTAGGTGCAACTCCAAATTGGGGTAAACGAAGAACCAGGATGGTGGCAAGGGTCAGAAGGATACCTAGGGTTAGGAAACCGATGACAGAGTAACGCAGAAGTTTCTTGAGCATAGCGCAACGAAAGTAAGTGCTGACATGGGAGTCTCCGTCGGGATTACTTCAATGGCGTTCTGAAATGATAAATGGAAGCTGGGTTCAATTGTGGTGTACCTGAAAGATCTCGATCCATTCTTGGTCAGGAATATTGCCCTGTGGGTAGATCTTAGAACGCTTGATGGCCGTATCCATCGCCTGAATGGGTAGGCTGAGCTGGGCTCCTAATTCCCTGAGTAAATGCACTTCATCAGGATCGAGATGATCATCTGCCCAAACGATACGCAGCATATGGTAAAAAACAACGATGCGTTTTACCTCCTCTTTGGGGGGGTGAAACTGAGCTGAACGCAAGAACAACTCCTCCATCTCCATGGGTTCCACCTCCAGCGTTTGGGCGACCAAATGAAGCATGTCGTATTCTTCATCTCGGTGTTCTCCATCTGCGTTGGCAAGCCTGATCAGTTCGCTTAGGAGGCTGAGCTTTTGTTCTTTGGTTAATTCCATGATGCCAAAATGCGAAATAAAAGCCTTCATCAAGGCTCTCGCACGGAGATCATCTTCTGAAGGATGATCGAATTGGGAATGGTTATGTGCTCTCCGCGAGGAGTTTGGATGCGAACGAAGTAGTAGCCGATGTCTTTGACCGTGCCTTCTACAGGATAGTCTTTGTCATAGATCTTAATGTCATCACCCAATTTGATGGGGTGGTTGAAGAACAGGATCAGCGCTGCCGTGATGTTTGAAAGCAAGGACCACTGAGCAAAGAAGGCGATGCCCATTACCGTGATCGCCGAGCTTAGGAATAGGAATAAGCGCTCTTGATCTACTCCCCAAATGGCAGTGATCACCAAAGCTCCGCCTATGAACACCAAGAGATTGATCAACTTGATGATGACTTTGCGCCGTTGGTAGCTGAACTTGAAGCGTCGTAACGCTCTACTGATCGCACTCTTGGATAGGAGTCGAACGGCAATCATTAAAACGACGACGGCCGCCGTTTCAATCACTTCAATGGTAAGGTTGCCCATGGTGTTCTTCAGAATAAATGAAAAGCGAATGTAGTCTCATTCAGTGTCCTTACAGCGGCTAAGTGGATCATTCTGATCATGCATTACACTGAATGAATGCGAAGCTCGGGATCAGACCTTCACGGCCAGTATTTCAACCATGAGTGGTGTCACGATAAAGGCACCTTTCTTTTTCTCGATTTCAGGCAATACCTCATTGTACCTTTCCCATTGCGCTTCCGTCAATAGACCGAGTTCTATGAGCTGACGACCGTAGATCCTCAAGAAACTCGTAGGCCACTGCCAGGTCAGATCCCCGGGGCGTGCCGTTCTTTCCAGCGGAGCAATATGAGTGATCTTGAATCCAACTTTTTCTAGTTTTTCCGTCAACGAATTAGCGATGTCGATCTCGCTATCCATCTGTCTCCAGCTTTCACGACAAGCTTCTATCATCACCTTCACATCGGGGTGTTCGGGAACCATGCGAAACGTTCCCCAATGGATGTATTCCTGCAGGGCAAATACGCCACCGGGACGCAGCGACCGGTAAACCTTTTCAAGCGCGATGTCCACATCATTGGTCCATGAGAATACCCACCGTGCATAAGCGCCATCAAAAGCAAGGGTCGGTAACTCCATGGTCTTGAACTCCGCACAGGTGAATGACGCATGTTCCATGCCCATTGCCTGAGCCTTGTGTTGAGCGTAAGCGATGTAATCGGAGCTCTTGTCGATACCGGTAGTAGATCCGTGCCGACCCGCGATCTCGGCCATGTCAAAGGTGGTGAAGCCAGGTCCGCAGCCAAGGTCTAGTAGATCCTGACCGTTTCTGAAGCGAGCCAGTTTCCATAGTCGATGCGCGTCATCCGCCCAGACGCGGTGTTGGAACCCTAATCGTTCAAGCTCTTCTTGGTGGGTTCCGAGAATGTAGTCGGTGGATGCCATAGGATGAAGATAGATTATTTCTTTTCCGGCTAAACCCAGTCAGAATCTAGATCGACTCTTTTATTGTTTGATATACATAAACGAAATTTATGTAAAGTATAAATAAGATAGTTGATGGTACATGATTTACTCGCCATAGATTCGCAGTCCAAAATCAGACATGGATACAAAACGAATTACAGTAGCAAAGGGTGATGGCATCGGTCCAGAGATCATGGACGCTACCCTACGAATCCTCAAAGCAGCGGGAGCTCGCATTGAGATCGACGAAGTTGAAATCGGTGAGAAGGTCTATTTGGCTGGACACACTTCCGGAGTCGCAGCAGACTCTTGGGACAAGATCCGAGGCAACAAGATATTCTTCAAGGCACCGATCACTACTCCTCAGGGAGGTGGTTACAAGAGCTTGAACGTAACGATGCGCAAGACCTTGGGTCTTTTCGCCAACGTGCGACCTTGCAAGAGCTACCATCCATACGTGAAGACCAAGCATGAGCATATGAACTTGGTGATCATCCGTGAGAACGAAGAAGACCTTTACGCAGGTATCGAGCACCAACAGACCGATGAGGTAGTTCAGTGCTTGAAGTTGATCAGCCGCCCAGGATGTGAGAAGATCGTTCGCTACGCTTTCGAATATGCTCGTCAAAACGGCCGCAAGCGAGTGACTTGCTTCACCAAGGACAATATCATGAAGCAAACGGACGGTATGTTCCGCCAGGTCTTCAACGAGATTGCTCCTGAGTACCCGGATATCGCAAATGATCACTACATCATCGATATCGGATCGGCCCGTTTGGCTGATACTCCTGAGGATTTTGATGTGATCGTTACACTGAACCTTTACGGCGATGTGATCTCAGACATCGCAGCTCAGATCGCAGGGTCGGTTGGACTTGGAGGTTCAAGCAACATCGGAGAAGAGTGTGCTATGTTCGAAGCGATCCACGGATCAGCTCCTGACATTGCAGGCAAGAACATCGCTAACCCATCTGGACTGATCCAGGCAGGTGTGATGATGATGAACCACCTAGGACAGAACGATGTAGCGGAGAAGATCGAGAATGCGTGGCTGAAGACCCTCGAAGATGGTATTCACACGGGTGATATCTACAAGCCGGAGTTGAGTTCTGAGAAGGTAGGGACACAAGAGTTCGCCGATGCAGTGATCGCTCGCCTCGGTCAGAAGCCTGAGAAATTGGCAGCTGTGACTTACAAGCAAACGGAAGGAATCCGATTGACTCCTTACAAGCGCCGTCACATCGCTGACAAGACCTTGAAGGGAATGGATGCCTTCATCGACTGGAATGGAACAGATCCTAATGAGTTGGGTGATGTACTTTCTTCGATCACTACGAAGCACCTCAAGCTCACCATGATCACCAACCGCGGTATCAAGGTGTGGCCTAATGGCTTCAAGGAAACCTTCTGCACGGACCACTGGAGATGTCGATTCAGCACAGAGAATGGACACGTGGTCGAGAAAATGGAACTCATCGATGTCCTGACCCACGCAGATCAGTTGGGAATGGATGTCATCAAGACTGAGAATCTATATGAATTCGATGGCAAGCCCGCTTACTCCCTCGGGCAAGGCCAATAAGAATATGCGCACAGAATGAATGCGTTATAGTTTAGTTCGGGATGTATCGATATCAAGCGCTCCTCCGTCCAACGGTTGGGGCGCTTGATGTTTTTTGACCCTCGGGTTTGCTTTATATGATTGTCCGCCGCATCTTTGGTCGCATCATTCCGAACGAACTACTATGAATATCGAACGCATTTTTAGCAACAATGAGCAATGGGTCAAGGATAAACTGGGTATCGATGGCAACTACTTCGAAGATCTAGGTAAGGGGCAGTCACCTGAAATATTGTACATCGGTTGTAGCGATAGCCGCGTGGCGGCAGAAGAACTTATGGGCGTGGGCCCGGGAGACATCTTCGTACACCGAAACATTGCTAACATGGTTCCGAACACAGACCTCAGCGCAATGTCGGTGATCGAGTATGCAGTAGCCCACCTCAAAGTAAAGCATGTGGTAGTGTGTGGTCACTACAACTGCGGCGGTGTTAAAGCGGCCATGCAATCAGCTGACCTTGGGATATTGAACCCTTGGCTGAGGAACATCCGCGATGTCTACCGTTTGCATAACAAAGAGCTCAATGATATCCAGGACGAGGGAGAACGTTATAACCGATTGGTCGAGCTCAACGTCCAAGAGCAGTGTGTCAATGTCCTCAAAACTTCCGTGGTGCAGCGTGCATATCGAGATCGTGGACTGACGGTGCACGGATGGGTGTTCGACGTTTCGACGGGAAGACTCATCGATCTCAAGATCGACTTTGAATCCATCCTAGGCAGGATCCAAGAGATCTATCACTTGGATTGACCTGATCTTACTATGAAATGGAAAGGCTGCAATTGCGGCCTTTTTTAGTTCTTGAAGATCGACTTGAAGTAAGGCGTCTTTTCGTTGCCGTCTGCGGAGACTCGACTCTTGAAGTATTCCAAGTGGTTGATGTTGACCTCGTCGAAATTTCCTTGAATCGTCGCTTGGATCCCATGATACTCAGCATGAGCAATGAAGTCTTGAATGATCTCAATGATGTCCGGATGAATATAGTGGGAGGCCGTCGCGTCAATGATCACCTCTGAGTTGTCAGGGATCACCTTCAAGGCCTGCATGATACTTGCTTTGTTAAGAAAAGTGACGTTCTCTGAAAGCTTGATCTCACAGGGTTTTCCTTCATCCACACGCTCAGTAAATGAGAATGGAACGCTGTAATTCTTGTACAAGATCAGGAAGATGCCGACCGCTAGGCCGATGCAGATACCCAGGAGTAAGTTAGTGAACACTATGCTCAGTACTGTGACCATGAAAGCAAAGAATTGTGCTCGCTCTTGTCGGTACATTTCCTTGAATATGGTCGGTTTAGCGAGTTTATATCCCACAAGGAATAGAATGGCTGCCAAGCTCGAAAGTGGGATCATGTTCATCACATTCGGAATAGCCAAGACCGAGAGCAGAAGGAGGATGCCATGGAAGACGGTGGCCAGCTTGGTTTTACCTCCCGATTGGATGTTGGCAGAACTACGAACGATAACTTGGGTGATCGGAAGTCCGCCGATCAATCCCGACAAGATATTTCCAGAGCCTTGGGCGATCAATTCTCGGTTGGTTGGGGTGACATTCTTGTCAGGATCTAGTTTATCCGTAGCCTCCACACAAAGCAGTGTTTCTAAACTGGCCACGATGGCGATCGTGATTCCGGTGATCCATACCTCCGAGAGCATAAGTCCAGACCAGTCAGGAAAAGTCAAAAGACCCAGTAGCCCGCCGGCTTCGTAGATCAATGGGATCCCAACCATTTCGTCGCTTTCGAATCCGAGCGTATCTAAACGCTCAAAAAACGCGCTCGCGAAAATACCCAAGACCACGACAATCAGAGGGCCTTGGATGACCTGAAAGACCTTCTGTCGCTTCATGAATGATTGCTCCCAGAGGATCAATATGGCCATGGAGAGCAATGTGACGATCACGGCTGCAGGGTTGATGTCATAGATGGATACCCAAACTTCGGTGAAGGTATTCTCCCCATCACTCTGCCAAAAACTGTCGATGCCTTCCGCAATCACATCATGCCCAAGGGCATGTGGTATCTGTTTGAGAATGATAATGATTCCGATCGCAGATAGCATTCCCTTGATCACGGAATTAGGAAAGAAGTAACCGATGATTCCAGCACGCGCAAAGGCCAGGATGACCTGAACGAATCCACCGATAACGACAGCAGTGAGGAAGAGAGGAAATCCCACGTCCATGCTGAAAATACCGTCAGCGCCTGTTCCTAATCGCTGGATGGCATCGGCAACAATCACGGCGAGACCAGCAGCAGGTCCACTGACCCCAAGAGATGAGCCACTGATCATTCCAACGACGATACCTCCCACGATACCAGCTATGATGCCAGAGAAAAGGGGAGCGCCCGAAGCGAGAGCAATGCCTAAACAGAGTGGAACGGCAACGAGAAAAACGACTAGGCTTGCAGGTAGGTCTTTACCAAGGTGTTTGAACATGGTGGGAAAGATGTATCGAAAAAATTAGCAATCGGGTGGATGCCCGTGAGCGGGCAGAATTCGAAGATCAATTTACACCCATTCAGGAGGAGGCGAGTCGATCTCAAAAGCAGCTCCATGCATCGCGTAAGGAGTGTGCCGCTGACATGAGATATCCGCAATGCTTGATAGAGGGGTACTCATCTCGCCTTGCGAAAGCTCAACGATCACATCTTCAACCACAGAATCTTCTATCACCTCCTCAATTTCCTCGTTCATTTCTGTTAGAATCGAACCTAAGTCCCATACATCCACAGAAAGATGGAGAATGTTGATGATCAAAAAGGAGCAAAAGAGTAATCGTGTCATGGTCGTGTACAAAGAAAAAGAAATTCTCATTCTATTTGCATACGGCCCCGATTTCATTACATCCACCACCAATCACGACCCATCTTCAAGTCAAGTCCTCCAAGGTATTCAACGATCTTTTTTTGTTCTTGTATCGAGGGGTAAACACCAACTAGGATCTGCGGATACTCCATTGACTTCAATCGATGCGCATCATTTTGCGTCAGTTGAACACATGGCACGCCCCGTTCCTTAAGAAAGGGTATCATCAACTGAGTCTTCACATTCGATCCTAAGATGACGAGCGGTGACTCTTCCTTTCGATCCAGTCGAAGAAAGGCGCTCATTTTCAGCTGGAAGAAGGCTTCTTGCTGATAATCATCTGACCGCCTGGATCTCCTGTGTGGATGCTCACGCCATAAATGCGTCACGGCGTCCACGCTCTTGACCTCCAGCTTGCTTTCATACCATCCGAAGACATGGTGATAGTCTTCCGGGTAGACTCCGGGTTCGAAAAAGACATGGTCTCTGTGGGTCAGCCAATTGGCACTGGCGATCACGCACTCTCGATAGATCCACTTCCAATGATCCTTATGATCGATCCTGTCTTTGAGCCAAGCTTCGTATTTGCGATATCCTTCGGATACAGGCTCGACCGAGAAGTACCTGACCTTACCGGTTGCCACACGTCCCTTTTTTTGGTCAAGAGCCTCCCACAGTAACTCCAATTTATTCGAAGTCATCAGGTCATCTGCGTCCATCCGTGTGATCCAATCGCCCGAGGCTCGATCCAGTCCGGTATTCAATGCATCTACGATCCCAGCACCCTCGTTGCTGTTCAGGTGGATTCTAGGGTCTGTTGAAGCGATCTGTTCAACGATGGCTTTTGATTCGTCATCCGAATGATCATCGACACAAAGGCATTCCCAGTTTATCCAGGACTGCTTCTCTATCGACCTCAAACAATCCTTGATCCAGGGAGCGGCATTCTTGAAGGGAATGAGGATGCTAATGCGATCAGATGGGGACATGAGATCAAATTAACACAGGTCGAGAGGTACAACCAAAAGAACTTTGGATTCATTTTGCAAAGTGAACGAGTTCAACTTGGACCTCGATCAGCTCGGTGATGAGTTGGCAGGTCGTTCTTGGGCGGTATTGGATGAGGCATCATCGAAGCATCTTTTGGATGCGCTTCGCGAAGGAGCTTTGCAGGACTACGAGGCTGGAGCATTCCATCGAGCAGCCGTCGGGAAAGGGGTTGAAAAAAAGAGGATACAAGAGGTTCGATCGGATCGAGTAGCATGGTGGCAGAGGGAAGAGGCAACTGAAGTTCAATCAGAGTATTGGTTCTACGTGGATGTGCTCCGCCAATTTCTTTCGCAGTTCTTTCGTGTTCACCTTGAACGCACTGAACTACATTTCGCCGTCTACTCGGAAGGAGCTTTCTATGCTCCACATGTGGATCAGTTTCGCGAACAGGCAGATCGGATCTTTTCGATCATTACCTACCTTAATCCCGACTGGCAAGAAGGAGACGGGGGTGAATTGCGTATTCACGATGAGGATGGAGGCTACATCGACGTGGCTCCGCTGCACGGACGGACCGTGATCTTCAGAAGTGATACGGTGTTGCATGAAGTGCTAACCGCCAACAAACCCAGGGTGAGCGTGACGGGATGGATGCGCCGCGATCCTTTCATCTATTGATGTCTTGCTTCAAGCGGGGGCGGAGATTGTGTTATTTTAGTTCCGGATGCAAGGCAAAAAGGCAATCGTTACTGGAGGTGCAGGATTCATAGGGTCGCACGTAGTTCGCTCCCTTTTGGATAAGGGGTGTGAGGTGGTCGTGCTCGACGATCTCAGTGGAGGTGACCGAACTAACCTTGATGAACGAGTGGTATTTATCGAAGGAAGTATCGACGATCACAAGCTAGTGGATGCCGTCTTCGAAGTACACCATTTCGACTATGTGTACCATCTAGCCGCCTATGCGGCAGAGGGGTTGAGTCATTTCATCCGAAGGTTCAACTACACCAATAACCTGATCGGAAGTGTCAATCTGATCAACGCGGCGGTCAAGCACAAAGTGAAATGCTTCGTGTTCACCTCATCGATCGCGGTGTATGGAGATCAGCCATCGCCCTTGTCAGAACAGTTCACACCGCAACCGATCGATCCCTACGGCATTGCGAAGTACGCGGTTGAATTGGACCTGAAGAGTGCACACGGCCTGTTTGGTCTGAATTACATCGTTTTTCGCCCGCATAATGTGTATGGCGAAAATCAAAACATCGGCGATCGATATCGAAATGTGGTCGGGATTTTCATGAATCAATTGATGCGCGGGGAGGACCTGACCATTTTTGGTGATGGTGAGCAGACCAGAGCGTTTTCCTACATCGATGATGTGGCGCCAGTGATTGCAGGTTCGGTAGAGATAGAGGCTGCCTACAACGAAGTATTCAATATTGGATCAGATCACCACCATTCGGTGAACACGCTCGCCAACGCCGTGATGGAGGCGATGGAAATGGAGGGTCAAATTCAATACGAATCTGCCCGACATGAAGTGGTCCATGCCTTTGCTGATCACTCCAAGGCGAAGACGATCTTTCAACTCGAGAAGTATGTACCCCTTCAACGCGGACTTGAGAAAATGGCTCGCTGGGCAAAGGAGGTCGGTTTTAGAAAGAGTTCGACATTTGGCCCCATCGAGATCGATGATCAAATCCCACCCATCTGGAAAAGCTGATCGATGAGCCGAAAACGTATCCTTTTTGTTGCACCGCACCGCCTGAATCGCTCGCCTTCTCAGCGCTATCGCTTTGAGCAATTCCATGATGCGCTCGCGACCAGCGGATATGACTATGATTACTCTTACCTCATTTCTGAGGAGGATGACAAGGCGTTGTACAGCAAAGGCAACTTGACCAAGAAGGCTCAGATGTTAGCCAGGAGTTTCAAGTTGCGACAGGAGGATGCGAATCGCTCCCTGAACTTTCTAAAGGATCCAAAAAAGACCGCCCGGATCATTCAAGTCTCCGATCACGTGATCGCGGGCAATGCGTACTTGGCCGACTATGCCTTGAAGTTCAATCCCAATGTCTCTGTGATCCCAACCTGTATCGATACGGACCTCTACCAGCCGAAGGTGCATTGCGAGACCCAGGGCAAGGTGACCCTCGGGTGGACAGGTAGCATCACCACGATCCAGCACTTCAATCGTGCAGAGGAGGTCCTGCTTCGGATCAAAGAAAAGTATGGTCCCAAGGTTTCCTTTTTGGTCATCGGTGATCCTAGCTTCGAACACGAAGGACTCGCAATCAAAGGTCAAGCCTGGAATGTCGAGACCGAGACCGAAGACCTCCTCCGCATGGATATAGGCATCATGCCCTTGCCCGATGATGAATGGTCGAAAGGGAAATGCGGATTTAAAGGCCTTCAATACATGGGGAGCGGTATTCCTACGATCATGTCGCCCGTTGGAGTGAATACAGAGATCGTCCAAGATGGCGTCAATGGATTGCTCGCTTTTGGTGAAGACGAGTGGTTCGATAAACTCTGCTCGTTGATCGAAGACGCCTCTCTTCGCGAGACCTTAGGTGCGGCCGGAAGAAGGACGGTGGAAGAGAAGTATTCGGTCGAGGTGAATGCTCCGAAACGATTGGAGGTATTTGACCGGGTCTTAGGGGAGTAATTCCGTTTGACCATACTACATTTGCCGCCTCATTTAAAACACAAACCATGAAGAAGACAGCCCTTTACGATTTGCACGTTTCACTCGGTGCGAAGATGGTCCCATTTGCAGGCTACGAAATGCCGGTTCAGTACAGCAACTTGGGTGAAGAGCACAAGAACGTCCGTGCGAACGTTGGCGTTTTTGACGTGTCTCACATGGGTGAATTCTTTCTCAATGGACCAGGAGCACTTGACTTGATCCAACGCGTGACTTCGAATGATGCTTCGAAATTGACTCCAGGCAAGGTGCAGTACAGCTGTTTGCCTAATGAGGATGGCGGAATCGTGGATGACCTGTTGGTCTACATGCTGGGAGACGATAAGTACATGTTGGTGGTGAATGCTTCGAACATGGAGAAAGACTGGGCATGGATCCAAAAGTTCAATACCGAGAACGTCGAGATGATCGACCGTTCTGAAGAATACTCTCTTCTGGCCATTCAAGGTCCAAAAGCAGCCGATGCGATCCGTTCACTTACCGATATCAATGTGGATGAGATGCCGTACTACACGGCACAGGTCGGAATCTTCGCTGGTGTGAATGACGTAATTGTTGCGACCACGGGTTATACCGGCTCCGGTGGATTCGAGATCTACATGAAGAACGAGGATGCCAAGAAGATCTGGGACGCTGTGTTTGAAGCAGGAAAAGACCAAAACATCATGCCTGCCGGACTCGGTGCTCGCGATACCCTTCGTATGGAAATGGGATTCTGCTTATACGGAAATGACATCGATGATACTACCTCACCTCTAGAGGCAGGATTGGGATGGATCACCAAGTTCACCAAAGAGTTTACGAACTCTGAGAACCTGCTGAAGCAGAAGGAAGAGGGCGTTGGACGTCGCTTGGTTGGTTTTGACATCCTTGAGAAAGGACCGATCCCACGTCACGGATACGAGATCCAAGACAAGGAAGGCAATCCGATCGGGGTTGTAACCAGCGGAACTATGGCGCCGAGCTTAGGCAAGGCCATCGCGATGGGCTATGTGGATCGACCACACTTCAAAGAAGGAAGCGAGGTGAACATCATCATTCGCAACAAGGTGCTTCCGGCTCAGGTGGTGAAGTTTCCTTTTTTTAAGGGGTAATGAGTCAAGTGCTACGGAGAGGCATCAGCCTCTCGGTAGATTCTCATCGCCTCCTCACCGAAATAAAGAAATCCTTGAACCCTGCCAGGTCCGGGTTGACCATCATCAGCCGCTCAAACGTGTTACCGTATGGATCGGCTCCCGCCTTATAAACCTTCACCGTGCCTGTATCCTTATCTGCTTCGAGGGCAGCCGATCGAAAGCACGGTTTGCAGATCTGCGCATGACCTTGAGACAGTGCAGAAAGAACGAGAAGGAGCGTTAGGCTCGTCAGTATGATGGGAGATGGATTTTTGAGCTTTGAGAACATCAGTTGCAAAATCTGAAGATTGCGCCAGACAGAGCACAAAATATACCAATCTTCCCAGGCGACTTCATTTTACCTTGCTGTCATGCTAGGGAACGCTCTGGGTCTCGTTCTCTTATTGCTCATCCTTCCGATCAAAGCGGGCGTATGGCGTTTCTTTGGTCACCGCTCGATCAATAGGCTCGCCGTCTTCACTTTGCCGACGGAACTCATGAAGTTCTACAAGCGCCACATCGACTTCCTGGAATACCATGCTGTGGATCCGGATATGCGACGATATGCTTTGCCTGAAGAGGCGCCACGGCATTACATCGACATCGATCACTACGGAGAGCGGCCGTTTGAAACGGTTCCGCAAAGATGGGATTCCGCGGTGGCTAAGTTTTCAGAAGATACCTTGCTCGCCTATGGCATTGTCCCGTGGCACGTACAACGCATGTACTATCGCCTGGTCGATGCCTACCGAAAGCGGGATATTCCTTTTATCCTGAAGACTGCGGCGGACCTAGGGCACTACATTGCAGATGCTCATGTTCCGCTCCACACGACGGAAAACTATAACGGGCAACTCACAGGGCAGCACGGCATTCATGGCTTGTGGGAATCTAGGTTGCCCGAACTCTTTGCTGACGACTATGACTTCTTGGTAGGACAAGCCACTTGGTTGGATGATCCTCTTCAAGTGATCTGGAGGGCTGTAGAGGAAAGTCATACGGCGGTTGATTCCGTCTTGCAGCTCGAGCGAATGATCTCAGAGCAATTCGATCCTTCGCAGAAATACGCCTTCGACCAGCGCGGTGCCAGTACGGTGCAAACCTAGAGCCGTCCTTTCAGTGCTAGTTACCATCAGGTCTTGGATGGAATGGTTGAGCGACGCATGCGAAAAAGTATCATCACGATCGGGAGTTTTTGGTATTCGGCATGGGTGGAAGCGGGTCAACCGAATCTCGATATCCCCATCGATCCTGAGGTTCTGGAGGAGATCGAAAAAGAGCGGGCAGAGTCGTTTGAAAAACGCCACAATAACCCAATCTTTGGTCGAGCCCATGAAGACCATTGAGACCGATAGAGTAGCCGCCGATTCACCCGAGTTCAGAGGGCTGATCAATGCCTTGGATGCAGAGTTGGCCCACATCGATGGTGAGCAGCACGCATTTTACGATCAGTACAATGGCCTTGAACATATCAAGCACGCCGTCGTCGTCAGAGTGGATGGAAAAGCGGTGGCTTGTGGCGCCATGAAGGAGTTCGACCACACAGCTGTAGAGGTGAAACGTATGTACACCTATCCCGAGTTTCGAGGACACCGACTTGCGGCTGTTGTGTTGAATGAATTGGAGCGGTGGAGCGAGGAGTTGGGCTACATACGATGTGTGCTCGAGACAGGCAAAAGTCAACCGGCAGCGATCCGATTATATGAAATGGCGGGTTATCGAAAAATCGAAAGGTTTGGTCCGTACGTGGACGATGACAACAGCGTATGTTTCGAAAAGCGATTGACCGACCTTCCTATTTGACCCTCCACAAGCAGATTGTGCGGTCATCCGAACACGATGCTAGCATGTCTTCTTCAGCCAAATAGTTCAAGCGATTCACCGAGTGCGTGTGGCCTTCGTGACCTTTGCGGTCCAGTCGGATCGGTTTTTCCATCAGGTCGATGTCCCACAATTTCACAGTCTTATCACGACTCGCGCTGGCGACCCATTTTCCTTCCGGGTGAACCAAGATATCGTAGATGGCATAGTTGTGAGCGGGGATCTTCCTCAGGTTCCGAAAGTGGTTCTTTCCGTCCCAGATCGAGAGGTGAGCGTCTTTTCCTCCCGTCAATAGATTGCCATTAGGTAGGAACGCCACACTGTTTACGGAGTCTTCGTGGGCCTCGATCGAATACTTGACCTTATGCTCGTTCGTATCTAAAATAAACACGCGACCATCCCCTGAGGTCAATGCGGCGAGCTTCCCTTCGGAATCGAATGCAATGCGGCGAATTTTACCTTGGCTCAATTCCAAATGCCAAAGCAATGACCACTGAGATGCTTCCCAAATGCTCACTGAACCATCGGCGCAAGCAGCGTAGACGCGATTCTTCTCTGGGAGATAAGCAAGGTGGAATATTCCCTTATCGTGCAGTTTTAAGTGGCGTTTTTCTTTTTTGGTTTCCAGGTCGATGACGTGTATGCTTCCTTGGCTGGTTCCGATCAGCAGCGTCTTTCGATCCAGGTTCAGCAGGCTGTAGATCGTGTTGTCCGTGCGAATCCCGAAGGGTTGGGTAGTGCCTAATTGAACGTCCCATTCGGCCACGACGTGGTCACCTCCACCGGAGAAGAGAAGGTTTTTATTTCTCCCTTCAGCCAAGGCATAGAGCGGCCCGCTGTGGGCCTTCAAGGTCATGACACGTTCGGCGATCATACTCAGAGCACCTCGTCTATCGCTGCAGCCAGCTCACGGTCTTTGTCGGTGATCACGTCACCTGCATCATGCGTGCTCAAGAGGATGGTCACTCGGTTGTAGACATTCGTCCAGTTAGGATGATGTTGCTTCTCCTCCGCCAATTCAGCCACCTTGCTCATGAAGGCCCAAGCCTCCTTGAAATCCTCAAACTCAAAGGTTCTCATCAATCCGGTTTTTCCTTCGCCAATGCTTTCTTCGGTCCAGCTCATCGTTTCAAATTTGTCCCAAAGCTAGGGGGAATTAGTTTCATGTTTGAAGTTTGAAAGTTTCAAGTGGGGTTGCTAGAAAAGGTAATTCGCACAATTCGCGTAATTAGCTTCGCTGCTACTTCGTGGTTGCGCAATTCGCGTCACATTAAAAATCAGAACCAACCCCAATCGAACATTTCGAGCCATTCAATAGTTTCAAGGCTATGCAACGAACCATTCAAACCATCCACCCAGGAGAGTATCGTCCCATCGATGACTTGGTTACCTACAGTCCCATGCCGTCTCGGCGGTTGAACCACATTGATCCGTTCTTATTCCTGAACCATCACGGATACCAAGAATATCCTGCGAACAACAATGGATTACCCTTCGGGCCTCACCCGCATCGCGGAATGGAGACCGTGACCTTCATTCTGGAAGGAGATATCGTACACGAAGATTCGGGAGGACACAAAGAGTTGATCGGACCTAAGGGAATTCAATACATGACCGCAGGTAGCGGCTTGATCCACTCGGAGGTGAGTAGTGAAGAGTTTAAGGAGAAAGGTGGACCGTTGGAGATCTTACAGCTCTGGTTGAACTTACCTTCACGCCTGAAAATGACCCAGCCTCGTTATGTGGGTAAACAGCACCATGAGATGGTTGAGGATGACCTTGGAGATCAATCTAGTCTTCAGTTGATCTTCGGGGAGTGGGAAGGAACGAAGGGTTCATTCGAGCCGTCATATCCAATTTGGATGGGGACGCTCTTCCTGTCAGAAGGAAGTCGATTTGAACGCAGCATTCCGGTGGAAGATGAGATTTTCTTCTACGTAGTAAGGGGTAAGGTTGAAGTGAATGGCCAACCGGTGGAGATGCGCGAGTTGGTGCAGTTCAAGCACGAAGGTGAAGAAGTGAATATCCAAGCCTCGGAACAGGCGGTGGTCATCCTTGGCCATGCTAAACCTTTTGGAGAACCTATCGTGGCTCAAGGACCTTTTGTGATGAATTCAGAACAGGAGATCTATCAAGCCTATATGGATTATCAGCAAGGGAAGTTCGCGTGAGAATAGAACTGAGAAAGCAGGTGGTCAAACCACTCGAACACCTATAACCACCACGTCATCGATCTTCTCGAATTGCTGGTTCACCTCGACGGGGTTCTTCTTGCCCTAAACTCACATCCCCAACTGCATCGCGATCTCGATGCGCTTGCGTATTTGGGAGATGGCTACTTGGTAATTGTTGAACACCTTGCTGCGTTCCTTTTCGGATGAACCTGAGATCAGCGTGCTGCGCTTGGTCAGGATGTCAAAGCTCGTGCGGTTGTCTTCATAAAAGCGTTCATCCCGCGAACTGAGCACGTTCAGTCCGTTGTTGGTGAGGTAGGTCCATCGCTGGTCGTCAAGGTGTACCAAGATGGTGGCGTCCGTAAAGAGGACCTCGTTGTGGCAGACCTTGTAGTTGCCTTGGATCTCAAGAATGACTTCGGAAGCAGTTCCGTGGCAAGTCTGAAAGGAAAGGCCAACCTCGATATCGAGTACGGAAGCCTTCGTGTGGAGACCTTGGAGTCAAAAGAGAATGTACTCACACTCGGATTCAGCAGCGCAGAGATCGATGCGATCGTTCAGGGCGACGTAAAGCTCCAATACGGTAGCTTGAATGTCGATCGAGCTGGAGTGATCAACTTAGAAAGCTCTTTCTCAGCGGTGGATATGGACGAGGTCGGAATGCTCAATGTTTCATCGAGCTACGATGGATATGAGATCGATGAAGTCGGTATCCTCGATATGACCTCATTCTTCGGAGCGTTTGAGATCGATCGCGTAGGGAAGACGGTCGAGGCTATGCTAACCTATGGTAGCCTCGAGATCGATCACATCGCGGCTGACTTCAAGAAAGTAGAGATCGAAGCGGAGTTTAGTAGTGTGGAGATCGAATTTGACGATAAAGCATCCTATACGCTCAACGCAACCGCCAGTGCGGGAGATATCGAAGGTCCTAAAGGAATAAACTCAGAGGTGGTGCATAGTTCTAACCACCTCAATCAAACGCTCAACGGAACGGTCGGAGCCAATCCAGGAGAGCGTACGGTCACGATCAAGGTTTCCCAAGGAGGCATCGAGATCGATTAAGAATTGTTCTCTCGTTCGTTTAGTTAGGTTCGAAGACCGGTGATTAAAAAGCATCGGTCTTTTTTGTGTCCTAACCTTTCTTAGCTACTAATCTGGTAACGGCGGACTCACCTCGATGATAAGGCCCTTCTTCCAGATGCGTGATGGTCTCTTCGGACTGAATGAGATGAAAGCCTTCAAAGTCCTTTTCTAGTTCATCACAGCTGAAGAGCATATTCACATCTTTGGGTCCTCCCGCTTCCGGACGAACACTGTTGAATCGAATATGATCTTTGGAAAATCCTTCGATGATCACGGTTCCCCCTGGCTTGAGAAAAGGAATCATCCAACGGTGGTATTCTCTTCTCTTTTCTACCGGAAAGTGCGCGAAAACCAAAGCAATAACGTCAAACTCGTCCCCGGGAAAACCAATGTTGGGGATGGTCCCTACCTGAAAGTCGATGGCAACTCCCTTGCGTTCTGCTAATTGCAGGGCTCGTTCTTTACCCACAGCGCTCATGTCGAATGCGGTTACATCCCAACCCAATGAGGCGGCATACACGGCATTCCTACCTTGCCCATCTGCGGGCAATAGGATCTTTCCCGGTGTTAGCTTCTTCAGTTCTTCCCCGAAGAATGCATTCGGCTCAATGCCATACGCGAATTCTTCTTCTGCATATCGTTCATCCCAAAATCCCTTCATCACTTTCTAAGTTTTTCTTTCGGTACAACAGCCATGGTTATTCGGCTGGTGCAAATGAGCTTTTCATTTTCATCTACGATCTCGATGCTCCATACCTGTGAGGATCGACCAATGTGAATGGGACTAGCAGTGCCTGTGACTCGTCCTTTCGTTGCCGGACGAATATGATTCGCATTGATCTCCTGACCTACGCAGAAGTACTTGTCCGGATCCACAGTTAAATGTGCGGCCACACTCCCAAGGCTTTCAGCCAATGTTACGCTTGCCCCACCATGCAAGATGCCGTAAGGCTGAGTGGTGCGGTGATCCACAGGCATCGTTCCTTTCAGGTAATCATCCCCGATCTCCGTCATGCGGATATCGAGCGTTTCCAACATCGTTCCTTTACGCATCGTGTCCGCTTGATCAACGGGCACCTCCTTGAACCAGATTGCCATGTGTTCTTGTTTGGTCCAAAACTACGGATGAGTTCTAAGTTTCAGGTTTGAAGTTTCAAGTTTCAAGTTTCAAGTGTATCGTGTTCAGCACTTCATTTAGCCTATTCACCATTCAACTATTTAACCAATTAACCATTCAACCGATCCCCACCCGAAGTTTATCTTCGCGCTATGGTCGTATTCCCTCACATCAAGGTCAATATCGGACTCTACATCACGAGCAAGCGTCCCGATGAATATCACAACATCGAGAGTGTGGTTTATCCTGTTCCTTGGGCGGAGACACTCGAGATCTGTGATCGATATGAAACGGCTTGGGAATCTGAAGAGATCGTTCAAAAGGCCGAGGCGGGAAAGGTTCGATTCATGTCGTATGGGATCGAAGTGCCAGGAGAAGTGGAAGAGAATCTCTGCATCAAAGTCTATCAGCGATTGGAGGAGTGGTTCAACCTTCCTGCAATCGATGTTCATCTCTTGAAGACACTTCCCATTGGTGCCGGACTGGGAGGAGGAAGTTCCGACGCTGCCTTCATGCTCAAAGCGCTCAAGGAGTATTTCAATTTGACCTTATCCGATAAAGAGGCTATGGATATCCTAGCCGAGATCGGTAGCGACTGTCCTTTTTTCTGGAAGGACCGACCCATGTTCGTTTTCGGTAGGGGTGAACAAATGCGACCTATTGAGCTTGACTTAAGTGGTTATTATATGCTGGTCGTGAATCCCGGCATCCATATTTCTACCAAAGAAGCCTACTCAGGGGTGAATCCAACGCCGCCACCGATCGACCTGAATTTGCTTTCCACATTGGAGGTGAAGGACTGGAAAGGACTGATCCATAACGATTTCGAAAAGAGCATCTTTCCGAATTATCCGGAGATCGAAACCATGAAAAATGAAATGTATTCGCTCGGAGCGGAATACGCTCAGATGACGGGAAGCGGATCTTCTGTATACGGCTTGTTCATGAAAGAGGTGGATGTTCCTCAAGCTTGGCATAGCTTAAGTCACTGGCAAGGACCGTTGGCTCACTAAACAGACTTGCCGTCAGATTCAGCCATCAACTCTTCTGGTTCGCAACCAAACAAACGACCTTCTTTGATCATATTGGCTACGATGCTTGGTACCATCGTCTCCCATCCGGGTTCGTTATCCTTGATCATCTTGATCACCTTGTCTGAGAAGATGTTTAGGATGTCGGTATTCGAACAACGGATCTGCTCCAGCTTGCCTTTGACTTTCAAGTAGTCGATTAAGTGATAGATCGATTTGTCTTCGAATTCTAGGTTTTCGATCGTACGCAGGTTCTCTCCGTCTTTCGCTAGAGCTGGGTAAGTGTAGAGCTTAACGTTTCGTCCAAAAAGAATTCCGTAGGATTCTAGAAGTCGACCTTTCAGAAGGTCATAGTACTTATCGTCGAAGATCAGATTCAGGTTGTCCACACCCAAGATCACACCCACCTTGCGGTTGCGTACGGAATCACTCAAATACGATACGAGCGTGTAGTATTTCTGGTAGTTCGAGATCAGAACGGTATATCCTAAGCTTCCGATGATGTCGACGCGATCTAAGAAATCTTGTTCGTCAATGTGTCCTTCGGCGCTGAGATCCTTCAACGTCAATTCGAAAAGGACTTGGATCCGATCCACATCAACATCCTCTTCCTTGCGGAACTCTTTCAATCCCATCTTCAGCATGTCGAGGTTGACATGGGTCAATGGACGAAAACGTCCGCGGAGTACCAAAATGTTCTTCTTGTAAAGCGCTTGAGATGCCTGTAGCACATCACCGTTCGGTCCAAACATCGCCGAGTCGGTCATACCATTCTTCACGAGAAGAAGGCTGAGCACTCGATTGTCTACGTGATCAAAGTCGGGTCCGGAAAGGCGGAACATGTCGATTTCGATACGACCTTGGCCGAGACCGTCCAATAGGCTGTTTAGCAGCGCCTCCGGATTGTCGGAATAGTGATAAACACCATAGATGAGGTTCACACCAATGCGACCGAGTGCTTTCTGTTGCATCAATCCGTCATTGTCATTCATGATCACGTGTAGGACGCATTCATTGGGCGGACTCTGAGGGTTCAGCTGAAATCGAAGGCCGATCCATCCATGACCTTTGTTGGTCTTGTAGTAATTGAGGATCTCAACCGTATTCGCAAAAGAGAAGAAGCGGGTATCTTCTTTTCGGTTATCCAGCTTCTGGGTCAAGTTCGAAAACTCCTTATCGAGCATGGTCAGCAATCTGGGTTCAGCCACATACTTCTTAGAAGCCCCGTAGACTGAATCTGAGATCTTCATGTCGTAAGCTGAAGTGGCCAGCGCGATGGTTCCCGATGCCCCTCCCGCCTCGAAGAAATTGGCGGACACTTCTTGTCCCGCACCGATTTCTGCAAACGACCCATAGATACTTGGGTCAAGGTTGATGCTCAATGCCTTTTCACTAATTCCGATCTGACGACGCATACTCATGATTTTCGCTATCTGTTTTCAAAGCTACAGGTCTCCTGCATCTATAACGCGGGAATTCGACAAAGGTTACAGCTCTAACGATGGGAGGCTAGGAAAGAGTGTTAAATCTTAAACCTTATCATGTAAACAATAAAAAAAGCCCCTCATCTTCAACCAGATAAAGGGGCTTTGGTTCTATTCTCTACTCGAATTATTGTATGACGAGTGGAAGTCTATTAGCGTCGTCTTGATCTGTTTTGAGTTCTACGAAATAGATTCCCTTCAAAAGCGAAGAGACATCCAACTGAACTCCTGAACTGATTGTCGTGGACTCAGCCTGCACCAGAGAGCCGTCCACCGCAATGATGCGATGTCCTTGAATTGATCTTCCTTCTGGTGCTGTGATCTGTACAAGATCAATAGCCGGATTCGGTGCGAGCACAAAACCTCCCATTCCAATTTCATTCACTCCCACGGTAAGGTCATCCAGTTCTACATCTGTACAATAAGGGTTGCTGCTACCTACGGCATTCGTCGCTGTAAGGCAAACCGTGTAAACGCCTCCTGTCAATGGATAGCCATTATAGGTTGGATCTTCCAGGTCTGAGGTATCTCCGTTGTTTCCAAAATCCCAGTGATAGGTGGTCGCGGTCGGAGTCCCTGGTGAAGTGAGGTTCTCAAATGTCACAATGTTGTTCACCTGTACTTCATACTGGAAGAATGGGATGGGAAGTTCATTGTTGATGTTGATTGTCTGACAAGCGGTATCGCTGCCGAATGCATTACTCGCGATCAAGCAAACCTCGTACGATCCAGCGCTGCCGTAGGTGTGCTCAGGTTCTTGCTGAGTGCTAGAATTACCATCGCCAAAATCCCAATCCCATGAAGTAGGATTGTAGAGCGAGAACTCATCCATGATCACCGTGGGGTCGTTGGATTGATTGACAATGAACAATACGATTGGAGCAGCATTCATAACGGTTACATCTTGGCAATAAGCGGCACTGGTGCCAACAAAATTGGTTGCCGTCAGACACACATTGTAGGTTCCTGGATTCTCGTAGGTGTGAGTTGGATTCTGAGCGTTGCTCGTGTCTCCATCGTCAAAATCCCAATGCCAGCTGGTCGGGTTACCAGAGGAGAGGTCTGTAAAGACCAAGGTTGGGTCACCGGTGGTATCCGCACTGAACAAGGCCACGGGAGGAGTGATCGGGTCATCCGTAATGGCTCGGAAGTGATAGGTGTAGCTGGCATTGGTCCAGGTGCTTCCATTGTAATTCCTTCCGCGTCCATTAGCTCCTGTTGTTTCGCATATCCAAGCCGTTCCTTGTGGCACCAAGAACCCGACGAAGATGCTGCCCTGAAGGCTATCCAGCTGGGCTTCATAGTCTCTCAGGTCGATTCGTGTCATGCGTTGAGGCTCCAGAAGGTTAGCTTCCGGGAATACGTTGAACGGGGTGATCAAGTCAGTGCCCGGATTACCGTTGTTGTCACTCCAGATGTGAATCTCAATGCTGTCGTTCGGGTTATTGATGTCCGTGTAGTTTCGGATCAAAGCGGTTACCAACGTGCTCTGGCCATCAAGCGTAATGCGATTTGCTGCTCCCGTGAATCCTCCGGAAGAACTGAAGCTCTGTACGAAGCTGACGGTTCCATTATCATGCTTGATGTAGTTGCCGGCGATGTACTGATAGATCTGGGAATTGGCCGCGTTCTGCTGAGCAGAGGAGTCTACGGCTGAAATGAAGTAGTCCACCCACGCTCCCGCATCTTGAGGCGGAATGGCAAAGGTGAAGACATCACCGTTCGTGTCGATAGGATTCAGGACGTTCTGTGGACCGTTGTCAACGGTATAGGTTAGCGTTGCGCTAGCCACTCCTGAAATGTCCGTGATCGTCACTTCGCGGTAGTTGGTGTCAGACTGACCTTCAAAGTGAGAGTCTGGTTCGTGCACGATCAGCGGTGGCGCATTGTCGGTAGTATCACTCACAATACGCAAGCTATCGATGTAGATGCCATATGCTTGAAAACCTGCATCTGAGTACCAGCGCAGGCGAAGCTTGACGGAACTATTTCCTACCATACCTCCGGCACTCACTTCCAGGTTAGTCCAAGTGTTGAGGTTGTTCTGTCCGTTGAAGGTGTAGAGCGTGGTCCAGCTTGAACCGTTATTAGGAGACATCTCGAGATAGCAGTAATCGAATCCATTCTCGATGTCATACTTCACTCGCATGTAGACATTAGCGTCCAAAGCCGCGCTGAGATCCATGACGCTGTCGAGGGTACACGTACTGGTCAGGTTGTTCTGATATAGGCCAGAAGGACTGTCTGCCAAGGAATAAGATCCATTGTACACATAGGAGGTTGCCGTACCCCATTGTCCGGAGGTAGTCCAGTTTCCTAATCCGTTTTCAAAGTCGTCTGCGTATACAGTCGTTTGGGCGCTCATCCAGAAAGGCAATAGGAGGATGAGTAATAGGGCGTAATATTGTTTCATAGCATAGTAGGATTCCGTCGAATTTACAAATCAAATTTCGTTTGCGCATCAATTTCATATGAAGGCAGATTTCTCTCAATTTCAGGCGCTTGATATACGCGTGGGTACGATTCTTAAGGCTGAACCCTTTCCAAAAGCTCGAAATCCGTCGCACAAGCTATGGGTAGATTTCGGACCGGAGATCGGAGAATTAAAGTCAAGCGCACAGATCACGGAACTCTATCAAGTCGAAGATTTGAAAGGAAGGCAGGTGCTCGGTGTAGTCAATTTTGAGCCCAGACAGATCGCTGATTTCATGAGTGAATGCCTGATCTTGGGCGTGTACACAAAGCAAGGTGTAGTTTTGTTATCAACGGAACGGCCTTGTGATAACGGTGAAAAATTAGGGTAGAATGAATGTGAAAGAGTGGTGGAGTAAGCCGAGGTCAAAGAACTTGGTGTTCTTTGTGATTCTCGTGATCTTGTTCTTCAGTCCGGTTGGCCGTTGGATCCAGACCAAATACACGCAATGGCAGCTTGATGAACCTGTAGTGGTGAGAGCCGAGAATCCTTCAGAGACGCTCTATCGATACGAGATCAGGTTGACCAATATCCAAGGTGAGGAATTGCTTCTATCCGACCTACAAGGAAAGCCTGTTTTCTTGAACATGTGGGCGAGTTGGTGTATGCCATGCAGGGCTGAATTTCCTGGACTAGAAAAGCTTCATGCTGAACTGCCCGAGCTACAGATGGTGGTGTTGAACATCGAAAAGGAAGAGCCATTTCAAACCTTTGTCTCGAGTTCAGAACTTGAATTGCCTTTCTACCGTGCAAGCGGTGCCTTGCCCAAAGAATTGACTCCAAGAGCCATACCCGCGAGCTACCTGATCGATGCCCAGGGTAAGATCGTGTACGAATATCTCGGAGCAGCCGATTGGGGAGCGGAGGAGGTGGTGGAGCAGATTAAAGCGTTAGTTGCGGAGTAACTGCAACAGGGATCAATGTGTTATAGCCGATAGCTAGGTCACGTTTTTATTATCTCCAGGCATGCGA
This sequence comes from Flavobacteriales bacterium, assembly GCA_038131955.1. Lineage (GTDB taxonomy): Bacteria > Bacteroidota > Bacteroidia > Flavobacteriales_G > Salibacteraceae > SHAN690. Next base: position 126,848 of record JAYPQK010000011.1, on the reverse strand, counting down.
GGTCGGAGTTCGATATGAAGGCCTCAATACTATTCTTGCGTTCGATCAGAAGCTTAAAGATCACATCGGTTGATTGATCAAGAGATCTGATCCAAATTACTTTCGGAGGATGACCCCAAACCAAGGAGAAATCGTAGAAGTCGGCATCGAATGTCACGATGACGAAGTCATGGTCTTTGGCAAATTGTCAGATTTCTCTATCGGAACTATTCTCCAAACCCTCGAGCCGAACTTGGGTGGATTCTTTGAAGTGCGTCTGAATTTGCTTTACGAGGCGAAAAGAGATATTCTGATCGAATAGGAGTTTCACGACGCGAAGCCCAAATGATTTTCTCTTGAGGCTGCATAAAGCAAACAAGCGCTGATCATTCTTTCGGAGATTTCTGGAAAATCCTCCATGATCTTTTCTCTTGTCATCCCATTGGCAAGCCAATTAAGAACATCAGCCACAGTAATCCGAGTACCCTTCAAAATGGGTTTACCAAATCGCTTGGTAGTATCAATTTCTATGAGTTCTTCAATTCGCATCTATCAAAGGTCGGAAAATCTCTTAAACCGTTGCTATATTAGAAATGTGACCTAACCCACACGTATCACATAATACATATCAAATAGAAAATATCAAATATGATGTCTCCTATCACTCCCCTCCAATCCGCTCATCCACACACTTCAACACCTTCTCCATCAAATGATATCGATCCTTCCCGCGCACGTTGTGTTCGTGACCGGGATAGATGAAGTAGTCGAGCTGAATTTCGTTGTCCACACAGGCTTTCACAAAGGCCTGCGAGTGTTGCCAAAGCACCACGGGATCGATCGTGCCATGAATGATCAATAGGTCATCTTTGAGTTGATCGGCTTTGTCGACCAAGTTGGCTTGCTTGTAGCCTTCGGGGTTGAACTCTGGCGTGTCCATGTAGCGCTCGGTGTACATTACCTCATACATCGACCAGTCGCATACCGGACCTCCAGCTACTCCCGCCTTGAAAGTGCCGGGGAAGGTGAGGAGCATATTCATCGTCATGAAACCGCCAAAGCTCCAGCCATGGATCGCCATGCGGTTTGCGTCCACATAAGGAAGATCTCCGAGGTAATCGGCAAAGGCCTTTTGGTCCACCATCTCCTGTGTTCCAAGGTTTCGGAAGGTCTCCTGCTCAAAGTCGATCCCGCGGTTAGAGGATCCTCGATTGTCCATCGTCGCTACGATGTAGCCTTGCTCGGCCATCCAATGCATCCACAACGGAGCTCCATTCAAGTAGCTGTCCGTGATCAATTGAGCATGCGGACCGCCATACACGTAGACCAAGACTGGGTATTTCTTATTCGGATCGAAATCACTTGGCTTAATCAATCGGGTGTAAAGTCTATGTCCATTCGCATCGCCCGGAAGGTGCCCGATCTCGGTTGTGCCGATCTTGTAATCCGCCAATGGATCTTTTGCCGTGTGCAACGTAGCCGACTTCTTAGTTCCGTTCCAAAGACTCGTTTCCCAAGGTACGGTTGAACTCGTTAAGTGGTCGATGATGTACTTACCATCGTGGTTCACTGAAGCATAGTGGGTCCCCTTTCGGTCATCCACGAAGTCTCTAACCCCCTGCTGCACGTCGATGCGATAGGTGTATTGCTGCATCCCGTTGCGTTCGTCTTTGAACACAGGACCGTCGAACACAGATTCTCCGGTGCCACTTGCATATAGGTAGCGCCCGCTCTCGTCGGCACCATAGATCGAATGCACTTCCCAATTTCCTTGAGTTAAAGGACGGATCAATTTCCCTTCCACATCATAGAGGTACATATGTTGGAAACCATCGCGTTCGCTCATCCAGATGAACTTTGATGGATCATTGGGCATAAACCAAAGCGGATGCTCTGGCTCCACGTATTTCTGATCTTCTTCCGTGAAGAGCGTCTTTTCCAATGCGCCGCTAGCAGCGTCGTAACGATTGAGCTGTAGCATGTTCTGGTCTCGATTGAGTACAGCGATGTAAATGTCCTGGGCATCGGGAGACCAAGTGATTGAACAGAGGTATTGATCCTCAGGAGCACCCGTTTGCATGTAGACGGTCTGCTTGGATTTCAAATCATAGCTGCCCAGAGTCACGTGATGACTTTGTCGGCCTGCCATGGGGTACTTGATCGGCTCGACCTTGGCTGGCTGCACGTTGGTATTGACGATCGGATAGTCTTCTACCATGGACTCGTCCATTCGGTAGAAGGCGAGTTTCTTTCCATTATCTGACCAAAATAGCCCGCTGTTGATGCCGAACTCGTTTCGGTGAACGGCCTTTCCATATACCAATCCAGGAGTGCCATCAGCGGTGACCTGATCTTGACGTCCGTCTTTGAGTAGGACGTAGATGTTTTGATCTTTCACGAAGGCACAAGCGCTTCGGTCATCATTGAAGGTGGTTTCTTCGGCCCCCTCTGGAAAGGTGAAGGCCTTGGTGAGAAACTTCTTTTGAAGGTCTAATTGATAGACCACCGGGCCGCGTTGAAACTGAAAATATCGGTTGTCAAGCCAAGTGATGCGAGGAATGGAACCGAGCTTGACGTCGTCGCCCATCAAACCTTCCAATTCGCTCACCTGCAATACCGGCGATGCATCTCCATCCACTGGTCGAATGAAGAGGGCAGGCTCACCGTCGTTTTGATCTACGTAACTCATCACAGAAGTGCCCTTCACCCATTGCAATTGTTGCATCCCTTCTTGGTAAAACTGACTGAAACGCTTGAGAACGGCGTCTTTTAAGGTCAACTCTTGGGTTTGAGCTTGTGTCGAAATAGGGGAGGCCAAAGAGACCAGTACGATCAGTAGGGTGATAAATCTTGTGTGCATCAATGCATGTGTTTCATAATGAACTAGAGGGCTCCAAAGTAGAAAGTTGAGCCGGTTCGGGCAACATGAAATAGATCAAAGGTTAGCGTCTACCAAGTTTCCTTCGCCGTAGACTTCGATCACTGACGGATTGCCGCGATAGCGCACCGTGGTTGGCTTGTAAAAATGGACTTCAAGACGATGGTCGGCATGAACCGAGATGATCCCACTACCCACCGTATGTACGATGGCCGTATCGGCGATCAAATTCATCGCCTCGATCTCTCCCGAACTGGCAGCAAGACTGACCGAGCGGTGGGTAGTTCCTGAAAGTATGATGTTGCCGGAAGACGTGATATGGGAAATGATCTGATCACTTTTTAAGGCCATGTCGATGTCACCCAGGCCCGTGTTCTCGATCCGAATCGTGTCTTGTTCGATCAACTCACCCGACCGAATCTCACCGGCCGATTCAAAGTAGATCTTATTGAGACTCCGAAAAGTGGCATTGATGAGAATAGCTTGCTGATCCCGAAAGCAGGCATCCATTTGAATGAAGCAGGTACTGTCAATCACTTCGCTTTCAAGTACATGATAGACTTCGGGCTGTGCGAAGATCTCAAGCTGGCTCTGCACTGTACTGTCCTTATGCAAGGTCACTTCAGCCGGAGTGTACAGTTCAAAGGCATCAGTCCGTTGCAACATCTGCTCGTAGCGCTCCCTCGGACCGTTGAGTCGCTTACAACGATCACGGCAGCCGACCATCCAGATCAGGGATGCTAAAACTATGAGAGAGGCTCTTGCCATGGCTACAAATATCGCGGTTGTATCTCAGATTTTTAACGTGCGTTGGTACCTTTGCGTATCCAAATCAAGCGCAATGCTCAGGCTGAAACTCCCGACCGACCCACGCTGGGTTGACATCGCATCCAAAAACATCGAAGAGGTATTGACCGATCACGCTTTTTGTGAGCAGAAGGCAGCGAGCGCGGCGATCTCGTTCATCGTGCAGTATCCGGAGTATCCTGACCTTGTCGATGCCATGACGGAGTTGGCTCAAGAGGAAATGGAGCATTTTCAACGCGTTCACGATCACCTAAAGAAGCGCGGTCTCGTGCTCGGCAGAGAAAGAAAGGATCCTTATGTCCATGATCTGCGTGAATTCTTCAAGGCAAAAGGCGGAGCAGGAAGAAAGACCCATATGATCTACAGCCTGCTGACCGCTGCTATGATCGAAGCTCGAAGCTGTGAACGATTCAAGGTGCTTTCTAAGGGAATTGAGGATCCGGAATTGTCAGAATTCTATGCCGATCTCATGCGCAGCGAAGCCATGCATTATACCATGTTCCTCAAGTTTGCCCGCCAGTTTGGTGAAGGATGGATGGATGTAGATGCACTTTGGGAGGAGTTCCTAGTGCACGAGGCTGAGGTGATGAAGCGCTACGGAAAGAAGGAACACATCCACGGCTGATCAAAGTGAGATCTTCCGGTGGGCGTTGGTCTTGAGCGTGATGCCGACCTTGCCACTTCTGAATTCATCAAAAGATTGGTGCAACTGCTTGCCCGGCCAATCCATCTCCGTTGATCCCGTCGAGCAATCCCCAAGTGCAGTCGCTCATTCCGATCACTGGTTTCAGCCAGTTGGTCTTCATCACCGCGCCCTCGAAGAATAGCGGACTGTAATCATAATTTCTGATCAAAGCGGGTTGATCCTTAGTCCAAGCCACCTGACTGCAACCACTCATGTAGGGAGGAGGACAGTACATGCTCAAGAATCGAGATGTGAGGTCCGAGTTTCCCGCCATTTCGCATAAATGCGTTTATATGGTGGTCAATTCAGGAAACGTAGCCTCAAAAGCCATGAGCGAACTCAGGTACCCTGGACGCGCCGTCAATCCTTCCTTGCTAAACCAACGCTCATAGGCAGGCCAGGTCTTCTCGAAGAGATTCTGCCAAGACAAGTCGTCTTCGCTCAGGTCCATGCTATGAATATTGACGAAAAGCATAAGCGTGCAAAGCTAGTATTTGGTTAAGGTTAAGTGTGTAAATGGTTAAATAGTCAAGTGGTCAAGTGGTTGAGTAGTCAAATGGTCAAGTGGTCAAGTGGTTGAATAGTTAGGTAGTGAACGGTGAACACTGAACAGTGATTGGTTGAGCCAGCCTGCCGAAGGCAGGGTGAGTTTTAGTTATGGTGCAAGCGCCGTAGGTGCGGCACATCTATAACGTGGGGTAACCAAGAAACGACTAAAAGCTGCGTAGCTGCGACATATCTCTTTGGGGAGTGGTCAAATGGTCAAGTAGTTGAATAGTCAGGAAGTGAACGGTGAACGGTGTTGGCAGACTTTGTTATTCATTATTCACTAATAACTATTCATTCATCCTAGTACCTAATTCCTGATTCCAAGTACCAATTCAAGATTATCTTTTCTACGCAAACCGCGGTTTTCCCTGCTCATCTGTTACTTTTGAATGCAACAACACGGTAACGATGTCAAAAGAAGAAATCGTCAATGAACTTCAGTCTTGGCTTACGGCTGACGACTTTGCTCCAAACAAGGAGAAGGTCGAGGGTCTGACCACTGAGTTCAATGCCCTGCGCGAGAAGACTGAGCAGGAGCAGAAGGAGGCCTTCATCCAAGAGGGTGGAGAAGAAGCTGCATTCGAATATCATGCTGATCACGATGACAGTAGGTTCAAGGAACTGATGGATATCTACCACGACAAGCGTCGTGCGGCTGATAAGGCCAAGGCCGAATCCATGAATCAGAACTTGAAGGAGAAGCAAGATCTGGTCAAGGAACTCAACGAGGTGATCCAAGACGAGGAGAACATCGGTAAGGCCTACAAACGCTTCAACGCGATCAAGCAGAAGTGGAATGAGATCGGTCCGGTGCCAAATGCTGAGCGACGCGAGCTACAGGCCGAGTACAGTCGTCTGATCGAGTTGTTTTACTACAACATCAACATCTACCGTGAACTTCAGATCAATGACCTGAAGAAGAATCAAGAACTCAAGCAGGCCGTGATCGCGGAGATCAAATTGCTTGAGAACGAGAAGTCGATCAACCAGGTGGATTTTCTCATTCATAAGTATCTCCATGAGTGGGACGAGATCGGACCAACCTTCCGTGAGGAGTGGGAGAAGATCCGTGAAGAGTTTAAAAGAGAGGTGGGTAAAGTGTTCGACCGCATCAGAGAACACCGAAATGAGGTCAAAGGCGAACACCAAGAGAACTTTACCAAGAAGCAAGAGCTAGTCGATAAGGTGAAGGCCATTGCTGAGGCTGAATATGATGATGTAAAGGCGCTCCAGTATGCCACGCGTGAAGTGATCAACACTCAAAAAGAGTGGAAGAAACTCGGGTATGCTGGTCGCGGTAAGAATGATCGCATTTGGAAAGAGTTCAGAGGAGCATGTGACTCCTACTTTTCAAAGCGTGATGCTTTCATGAAAGCACATGGTGCCGAGTTTGAAAAGACCAAGAGCCAGAAGCAAGCCTTGATCGACCGTGCGAAAGAGATTCTTGAAGGAGAAGATTACCAGGCGATCTCCAATGAACTGAAAGGACTTCAGCGGCAATGGAAGCAATCGGGCAAGCTCCTTCCGCATGAGGAATACAAGATGTTCAAAGAGTTTCGCAAGTATTGCGATGCATTCTTCAATCGAAAGAAGAAGCAATCTGAGCAAGCGATAAAAGCAGCCAAAGAGGCCCTTCAAGCGAAGGAAGCTTTCTTGATCGAGGTGAGTAAGAAGATCGAAATAGGTATCGAGAAAGAAGGCGAGGCCGCCATCAACCAATGGCGAGAAGAGTGGAACGCTTGGGGTGATGTTCCCTTCAAAATGCGCCAGAAGGTGGATAAAGCCTTTGAGACCGCTGTGACGAAAGCGTACAAGTCGCTAGGTATCAGCATGGAGGAGGTCGAAGAAAAGCGTTTTGAAAGTAAGATCGAAGCTCTCTCTGAAAGCGACCGCGGCGATGACGGACTCAAGCGTGAGCGAGCCAACATCAATCAGCAGATCCGGGACAAGCAGACAGCCTTGGCTCAAGAGGAGAGTAAGCTTGACTTCTTCAAGTTTTCGGATGATTCCAACCCATTGAAGAAAGAGTTGCTCCAACGTATCGATGGCGTTAAGGAGGGGATCGAGTCACTCAAGGAGAAAAAGAAGAAGATCGATCTGACACTCAAAGGCATGAAGCAAGAGCAAAGCGAAGTGCCAAGCGAAGATCAGAGCGAGAGCGAAGGATAGGCCCAATTCCGAATAGCGAATTCCGAATAACGAATTCCGAGTACCGAATTCCTTCTACTCACAGATCCAAGGCCCTACATCGGCAGTATCCGTCTCGAGCGCTTGAATGAGTCCTTGAATATCACGCTTTCGGCCACAGACCTCTTGATATTCTTCACCATGGATAGACTGTGCCGTGCAATCGTAACATTTCCAGCAACCGCTTAGCGGTAGGATGAAGGAAGCGATCAACGCGAAAAGGAAGATTCGTCGCATGGCACAAATGTAAGTTTCAGAGCAGTAACGCAACGCTTAGCATTATATTCGCCGCGTCGATGAAACTTTCTATTGTCATACCGGCCTACAACGAGGAAAAGACCATCCACCTGATCTTGGAGAAGGTAGTGGCGGTTAACTTGATTGATGGAGTAGAGAAAGAGATCGTGATCGTGGATGATTGCTCTAAAGACGATACTCGTTCGGCGATCGCTCGGTTTATTGAGTCACAGGCAGGTGTAGATATCAAGTATTACGAACAGGAGCGCAATCAGGGTAAGGGAGCTGCCATCCGACGTGGCTTTGAAGAGGCGAAGGGAGATGTCATCGTCATTCAAGATGCCGACTTGGAATACGATCCTGAAGAATATAACATCCTGCTCAAGCCGATCTTCAATGGTGTTGCCGATGTGGTCTACGGCTCCCGCTTCATGGGCGGAAACCCTCATCGCATCCTTTTCTTCTGGCACAGTATCGGAAACAAGTTTCTGACCTTCCTTTCCAACATGTTCACTGACCTGAACTTGACCGACATGGAAACGTGCTATAAGATGTTCCGTCGATCTTTGTTGGATAACTTCACCCTTGAGGAGAATCGCTTTGGCATTGAGCCAGAGATCACGGCGAAATTTGCCCGCATCAAAGGAGTGCGCATCTACGAGGTGGGCATCAGCTACTACGGACGCACCTTCGAAGAGGGAAAGAAGATCAACTGGAAGGACGGTTTCCGTGCGATCTACTGTATTCTTAAGTATAACCTGTTTCGCTAGCCAGCGAGTCGAGCGGGGGAACACCTACCTCGATCAACCATTTTCCCATTAACTCATTAAAGGCATCAGGATCGTCATAGTTGCAAGCATGACCACACCCGGGTAGTAGCTCAAATCGCGTACGATCCGGATAGGACCTGACCATGTGCCGCGCGTGTTGATGCATGACCGGACTGTCGTATTGACCATTTACCAGTAGAATTGGAAAGTCACCGGAGTGAAGATTCTGCTCACGAAAGGTGTGTACCGCTGCAAATATCTTCTTGATCTCTTCGCGCTCCGTCCGTGCGATCATGTCTCGGATCTTTTGGCGCGTATCCTTATTTCCGAGCCATTTATTACCCCGCATGAACCAGGTCATCATGAAGGACAGTTTGAGGAATTGCTTCGTGGTAAGACTTCCGAAGACAGCCATGGCTAGCCACTTCGGAAAGAGTACGGCAGTTACTGTTTTTTCCAGTAGTGTGAGTCGCATGGATGCCACGTTGCCTAGCAATACGACGCCGTCGACACGATCCGGAAATCGACTTCCTAAATTCTGCGCGATCATCGAACCTAGGGAAAGGCCTATGGCTACACACGTTTGTATTCCCTCGTGATCGAGCATTCGGATGATCTCATCGGTGAAGTCGCCGACGCGATATTCTCGAAGAGGTAGACTCGAGTTTCCACTGTGCGAGGGGAGAAGTACGCTTACAACCCGGTAGTTTTTCGAAAAGAATGGAACCTGTCGCTCCCAAATTTCGTAATTGATGTACGCTCCGTGAATAAACAACAGCGTCTGTCCATTACCAGTTACCTTATATTTGATTCGCAGTTCCAAGAATTATGCAAAGTACGTGTTTGAAAGAATTGATGATTCCTTCACATTGCGTATCGGAAATTGATAGTCCTTTGTAACGGAAATGAGGAGAATCACATTCATATCACCCAACCGACAGGAAGTCTTCGACATGATGCGTCATGTGGCCGAACAAAATGGTTTCGACATCTTGTACGCTGATCGTTTTCACCTCGAGGTGGAAGCGATGAAAGGTAAACGTGTCGGAAGCAAGAAGCATCTAAGCTTGCGTATAATAGAATTCAAGAACAGCGAACTCGAAGTGAATATCGAGGTGCGTAATATGGGCTTGGAATTGAAGCGAAACAAGAAGAATGATCTGCTAGAAGCCAAGATCGAACGCATGCTCTTGGCCGAGGTTCGCCTCAACAAAAAGAATACTTCAGCGGCTTAGAAACGAAGGTTCCAGCCGTGTGTATCCTCTTCCTGACCTTTCTTGATCCGTAGGAGTTGAGCTCCGATCTTGTTTGAGATCTCACGTTCCTCTACGGCCGGAAGATCATAGGTGTTCTCGCCGAATGTTAGCTTCTCTACTTGTGCGGTAGTAGCTGCCGTACCTACGCCAAACAACTCCTTAAGCTCCCCATTTTCGATCGCAGAGATCATCTCTTCCGCGCTGATACGTCGCTCATCCACCTTGTAGCCTGCTTCAGTTGCTAAGATCAAAAAGCTTTCTCGCGTAACTCCAGGAAGGATGGTTGAGGTAAGCGGAGGAGTGACCAGAGTATCGCCGATCACACACATCATATTCATCGTTCCGGCTTCTTCCAAATACTTGTGTTCCTTGGCGTCCGTCCAGATCAACTGATCGATACCTTGAAGCTGAGCTTGCTTTGCTGGATACATCGCTGCTCCGTAGTTACCAGAGGCCTTTGCAGCACCTACACCACCGAGCGCTGCACGGGTGTACTGCGTTTCGATCTTAAGATGAAGCGGCTTGCTGTAGTAAGGGCCAACAGGAGAAGTTATGATCATGAACATGTACTCATCCGACGGACGAACTCCCAGAGCCGGATCTACAGCGAATAGGAATGGACGGATATAGAGTGAACAGCTAGGATTACTAGGAACCCAACCGCGGTCTAACGCCACTAGTTGACGCATTCCTTCCACAAACATTTCGCGAGGAACCTCAGGCATACACATACGTACAGCTGATTGATTCATTCGTTCCCAGTTTCTCTCTGGACGAAAGATCATCACCTCGCCGTTATCTGCCTTAAATGCTTTCAGCCCTTCGAAAATCGACTGACCATAATGGATCATGGAAGAGGCAGGCGAGAGGGATAAATTGCCGTAAGGTTGAATTTTAGTTTTGGACCACGCGCCATTCTTGTATTTCGCGATCAACATGTGATCAGAGAAAACACGACCGAATGGCAAATTGTCAAAGTCTATCTGAGGCAATCGTGACTCAGGTGTGGTGGTGATGTCAATGTCCAACGTTTCTATCATAATCTCCTAGCTTAAAACTTCCCCTCGTTCTTGCTCGCGCGAAAATAGTCTATATCGACCGGAATGCCATGGATGGACAACGAATAGCTGACTTTAATCGACAGTTATATCTCTTCTATCGACTGACTTGGAAGCCAACCGGAGTTTCCATCGGCTAATTTTATCCTTGACCAATCCCCATCGGTGTCTGTCACTTCCACTTTGAGTCCTGCATGGATCACAAATTGATCCGATCCATTCAAGGATGGCTCACTCTTCACCTTCACGCTAGGCGCGAAAACAACAGCTTCAGGCTTATCCAAATGATGAGCATTGGTTTGAGCTAGGAAGAACACAATGGTTGCAGTAAAGAAAACAGCTACTCCTCCTAACAATCCAAGCTGCCGGGTTTTCGGGTTGCATGCAACGAAGAAGAAGGTGAGAAGACCAGCACCAAGGAAGAGTAGAACAATGATAAGAATACACCAGAATTGGATCGAGAATCCTTGTGCCAGAGCATTCCACCAGGATACGAAGAATACCTTCTCAATAGCTTCGATCTTGTCGGGAATCATAGAATTGGCGATCTGAAGGTTGTATCGTACATCCTCATCTCCCGGATCCATGCGCAAGGCGCGCTCGTAGAAAAGGATAGAAGTCGGAACATTTCCTAGCTTGAAATGCGTGTTTCCAAGGTTGTAAAAGAGATCCTTGGAGATCATACCGTTCTGTGCGATCTCTGAATACAACGCTTTAGCGGAGTCGTACTGTCCGGACTTATACGCAGCATTCGCTTCTATGAATAGTCCATCGTAGTGTTCATCGGCAAACAGCGAGTTGAAGCTCAACAAGACGCTCAGGATCGATATGTATAGGATTCTATAGTTCATCTTCCAAGGCTTCAATGATCTTGACACTCGCATCGAGCATCTCTTGTTTACCACGAACCACACCTGGTGCGAATCGCACCATTTCGCATTCATCCAAGGCTTTCTTCAGTTCCTGCTGTAGGGCATCGCTGACTCCCCGCGAGCGGAGTTCATCTTCAATGCGTTCTCTATTCAAGTCGCTCCTTGGAATAGCCAATTTATCGGCGATATAACCAAACAAAGCCGAGGAGATCGCTTCGTAAAAAGCACCATCGTCTCCCGACAAGCGCTTCTTGGCCTCGGCTAGGTGTTTCTTCGCCATGCCGCGAGCACGGCGACTCTTTACAGAAGTTGAATCACTATGCTGAGCTCGATAAAAGCTGTAGCCGTAAATCGCAGCTCCCATCGCCATGAATGGGAGTATACAGAGCATATAGAACAAGAGTGAACCAAAGCATCGAGACTCTTTTCTTCTCAGATCCGGGGATTCGGTATGGATGAATCGGATATCCTTACCGATGATCTGAACATCTTCTTTCTTCGGAGCGACGTACGCGACACCTCCTTCTTCGTCGCCCGATGCATTAACCGTGAGTTGGATAGGATCGGCTTTTAGCCTGATGTAGCTCTCCGTGGCCGGATTAAAGAAGGAAAAGGTGACAGGTCCGATCTCGTATTCTCCTGCATAGCGAGGAATGACAACGTATTCATACCCCTTGCTTCCTCTGGAGCCTGAAGCACTAGTGGAAACATTGTTCTTCACCTTCGGGTCATACGACTCGAAGTCAGTAGGAAACTCCACCTTAGGTGGTGAGATCAGGTCCAAATTACCTTTACCTTCGATCTGTACGTTCACATTAACCGCTTCATTGGTTCCTACTTCGTCATGATCGACCGTGGCCTTGAGCGAGAATTCACCGACCGCTCCCGTGAAGTCTGATGGCTGATCCGCAGTAGGAAGTGCACGAACATTGATTGACTCCGTATTGCTTTTCAAAGAGATCCTGGCGTTGCGATAATTGCCAAAGACCTGGTCAAAAAGACTCCGTTGACGGCGACCATCTCGCACCTGGATCACCATCTCGCTTTCCAAGGCGGGAATCTCGATCTTACCCGACTTCTGCGGAGTGAGTAAGGTCTGTTTGAGGGTATGAACTTGAAATTGTCGACCATTGATGACCTCAGTGGCCACTCCCTTGCTTACATCGATCTTTAGGTCTTCTGAATAAAAGCCGTTAAAGACGAGGTTGCTGAAGTCGTAGTCAACCACGTTGACACTCAGATACAATTTATAGGTAGCCAGGAGCTGTTCCCCAACGTACACATCTTTGTCCGTGACAAAGAGCTTCAAGAAGACATTCGAACTCACGTCATCCGGGGCTTCTTCCGTCTGTCTCGCTTGCGTTTGTGACTGACCAGGGCGTACCGATTGTTGGGGTGTGGAACTACGCTGCCTGCCCTGTGAAACGGTCATTTTGATCGGATCAGTCTCTAAGACTTTATCGTCTACCTTGATCGAAGCCGGACCGATCACAAACTCGCCCACATCTTTAGGACGAAGGATAAAGGAATACGAGACGCTGCTTGAAAAATTACCGTTCACCCATTGCATGTTGGATGACTTGTTCGGACCCGACAGGAGCATGAAGTCGTCGAGTGGAGGAGGGGAGAAGCGCTCTCCATCTCCTGAGCATTCGAAGATCAACTGGAAGTTCTCATCCACAGAAACGTTGGTGCGATTGACGCGTGCAGTGAAGCTCTGCGCACTCGTCAAAGTCCACATCATGACCAACGCTATGGATGCCAATAGTCTCACCAGTCCTTCTCAATTTTTCGATCGGAACCTTTTTGCTTTCGCAATCCCATTAATGTTTGCTCATCCTCATTCTTAGCGGCCTCGAGCAACTGCTCAGCCTCACGTGGTGAAAGTTCTATAGGACGGGGCTTCTTTTGCTCCTTGCCTTCTTCGTCCTGCTCACCATCCTTCGGTTCAGGTTTTTGATCCTCTTTCTCATCGCCCTCGCTCTCGTCCTGATTCTTGTTCTGCTGATCCTCGCCCTCCTGGTCCTGATTGTCTTCGCTCTCGTTCTGATTCTCGCTCTTATTCTGCTCTTCGTTTTCCTCTTGGTTCTCCTCGCTCTGGTTCTCTTGCTGTTGCTGCTGTTGTTCCTGTTGTTCTTGCTTCCGCTTCATGCGCTGGGCATACGCTAGGTTGTAGCGAGTTTCGTCGTCCGATGGATTTAGCCGAAGGGCGTTCTTGTATGCTTCTATAGACTCGTCGATCTTACTGTTCTGTAAGAGGGAGTTGCCCATGTTATGGTACGCACGAGCCTTCTTGATCGGATCAGATTCAGATTCGATAGCCTGTTGGTAGTGCGAATTCGCATTAGATAGATCCTGCTTTCGATAGTAGGTATTGCCGAGGTTGAAAGTTCCTTCAAATTGACCGGGAGCTTCGTTCAATGAGGATCGGTATTGATTCTCAGCTTCTTGCAGATCACCGTCCAGGTAGGCTTGATTTCCGCGATACAGCTCCAGCTTCCCTTGCGCTGTCGCCAAAAAAGGAAGAATTCCGAGTAGTATGATCAATAGACTTCTCATGCCTTCTGCGAATCAAACAGTTTTTCCCACCAGAGTGATTTGGTGTTTGGAATTATTAACTCGATGAGGAGAAGTAAGATGGCGGGTAAGAGCAAGTACTGGAAGCGATCTTCATAGTCGGTATACACCTTGGTTCCGATCTCTACTTTCTCCAGGCGTTCGATCTCATCGAAGATGTAGCGCATGCCGCTCTCTCCATTGGTGGCTCGAATAAAAACACCATCCGTCGAGTTCGCTATCTCGGCCAACATCTGCTCGTTGAGTTTGGTGACCACCGTCGAACCGTCTTGACTTTGCTTGAATCCAACGCGACGTCCTCCTTGATAGATCGGAATAGGAGCTCCTTCTTTCGATCCCATTCCTATCGAATGGATGATCACTCCAGTTGCTTTGGCTTCCTCGGCGGCTTGAATGGCTGCTTCCTCATGGTTCTCACCGTCAGAAATCACGATAATGGCCTTGGACGTCGGACTCTCCAGATCAAAGGAGTTCATGCAGAGTTCAATAGCGTTTCCAATGTCGGTACCCTGGGTCGTGATCAATTCGCTCTCGATGTTCCTCAAAAAGAGCTTGGCCGCGGAATAGTCGGTAGTGATAGGCAACTGAACAAAGGCTTCGCCAGCGAAGACCACGATGCCGATTCGGTCGCTTTTCAGGTATCCCAATAACTCTTCGATGCTTCGTTTGGCTCGTTCCAAGCGATTCGGACTGAGGTCTTCCGCAAGCATACTGTTCGAGATGTCCAAAGCGATCATAACGTCGATTCCCTTGCGCTTCACCTCCTCGGTTTTCGAACCAAACTGTGGATTGGCGATGGCCAAGATCAAAATGGTGAGTGCTAAACTGTAGACCGAGAGCTTTAACCACACCTTCGCGTTACTCGCCATCGGAATCAATCGCTCGCGCAGAGTTGGGTCGATCACGGCCGATAGTTTTCTCTTTCTCCTTTGCTGTACCCAGATCTGGATCAACCAAAGCAAGGGCACGATGGCCAGCGCGTAAAGCAGGTATGGATGTTCGAACCTAAACATCGGCAATGGCATTGGTGAAAAGGGTTCGGCGTAGTAAGACCTCCAACAGTAACAACCCTAAGGCTGCCAAGGCGATGGGGAAGAATTCCTCGTACTTTTTCTCGTATTGAGTTTCTTCAATGATGGTCTTTTCAATGTTGTCGATCTGCGCATAGATCTGAGCTAAGGATTTCTCATCGGTCGCACGGAAATAGCTACCTCCAGTGAGGTCGGCGATCTCTTCCAGTGTTTCTTCGTCAATGTTCACGTCCATCATTTGATAGCGTCGACGACCAAACATGTCGGACACCGGCATCGGCGCCTGACCTTTAGTTCCGACACCGATCGTATACACCTTCACACCAAAGGTGGCCGCGATCTCAGCAGCGGTGATCGGCGGAATCGAACCCACATTGTTTTCCCCGTCTGTCAAGAGAATGACCACCTTGCTTTTAGCGTCGGAATCCTTCAATCGATTCACCGCATTAGCCAGTCCCATTCCAATGGCCGTTCCATCCTTGATCATGCCGTTCTTGAGTTCGTCGAACAGGTTGATCAACTTATCGTGATCCGTGGTCAAGGGACACTGTGTAAAGCTTTCACCACTGTACACCACTAGACCAATTCGGTCATTCGGGCGATTTCGGATGAACTCCGCCGCTACATTCTTCGACGCCTCCAGTCGGTCCGGATCAAAGTCCCTAGCCAGCATGGAACCGGAAATGTCCATCGCAATGACAATGTCAATTCCTTCTGTTTTCACGTCCTGCCAACTCGAACTGCTCTGTGGACGAGCCATGGCTACAATGAGCAAACTGATAGCCAAGAGTCGAAGCACAAACAGAGAATGAACCAAATATGGCTTCCAACCGGTCTGCTTTCCTAAGAATTGAGTGGTGGAGTAACCCATCACCGGTTGCCGTTTCCAATACCGGAGGATATACCAGCCAATCACCAACGGGAGCAGGGCGAAGAGCCACAGGAACTCAATATGTGCGAATTCCCAATCAGACATCTTGATCCTCCTTTTTTAATGCCGTCTCAACCGGCACGAATTCCCGTACAAACTCTTCTACAGTCGTAAAATGCGTCTCATTCTCCTGACCGATCGGCTTCTCCTTCGCAAACTTCACAAGGTCAGCCAAGAAGAGGAGTCGCTTGACCTTGGTGCGATTCTCATCGGTGAAATCCGGATAATGTCGCATAGCCTGTACGATCTCATCGGTGGTTTGCTCCATCGCCGGAATGGCAAAGCGATCTTCGATGAACGCTCTCAAGATCTCCGTAAGCTCGGAGTAGTACTCCTTGATCTTTCCTTGTTGCCAGAGCTCTTCTTCTCGAAGTCTATCCAATCGCTCCAATGCCAATTCATGCGCAGGTCTCGTCGGAATGCTCGGTGCTACAGGCTCTGGCTTCTCGCGTTCCTTGGCGAAGTAGAGTGAAACCATTGTGATCAGTGCTAATGCCAAGATAATCAATCCCATCCACGGCCAGTTCTCTTGGATCCACTCTTTCCATGCGAAAGGAACCTCTTCGATCTCCTTGATGTCTACAATGCCCTTGGTGGTGTCGATCTTCATCGTTTGCACACCGACCAAAAAAGGATTGGAGGCGAAGGTGTCGCCATTGATAGTGGCGAGCAGCGGCTCTACTGGGAAATATCCAGAGTCAAAACTGGTCAAGATAAAGGACTGAGTAAGGACCTTTTGATCGAGTTGAGCACCTTCGAATGAGGTATCGACTTTCGACCTTGAGAGTACCTCGACCTGTTTGCGTAAGGTATCGCCGATCAAGGGGAACATGACTGTATCTGCCGCCGATGACTGAATGGTCAAGGTCATCTGGATCTGTTCTCCGATCATGATCTCTTCACGGTCTGTCTGCACGGTCACTGAACGCTCTTGGGCGAAGCTTGAGATCGACATTCCAATCAGGGTGATATGAATCAACCAAGTTTTCATCGTCGTGCCTCCCGTTTTTTGAAGAGTTGCATCAAGGGTTGAACATAGCTCCGGTTGGTATACATCTCCGTGTAATCCACGCCTGTCTTGCGCAACAGTTCGGTCGTCTCCAGATGCTTTTTCTCACGAGCCCTTTGATAGTGAAGTCGTACCTCTTTATTCGAGGTGTCCACCCACATGGTCTTGCCGCTTTCAAAGTCTTGCAAAGGGATTAACCCAAGATCCGGCAAGTGATCTTCTGCGATGTCTCTGGTCAATAAAGCCACCAGGTCGTGACGTTGATTCGCAATGCGAAGCGGCTTTTCAAAATTCTTGTCGATCATGTCCGAGATCAGGAAAGCAATGCTTCGCTTCTTGGTTACATTCGAGAAGTAGCGCAGCGCTTCCTCCAGATTAGTGCCTTTTCCTTCCGGTTCAAAATCGATCAATTCTCTAATGATCCTGAGGATGTGTGTCTTTCCTTTTTTCGGCGGAATGAACTTCTCTACGTGGTCGCTGAAGAGGATGACGCCGATCTTATCGTTGTTCTGCACGGCTGAAAAGGCCAACACCGCAGCCACTTCTGTGATCAGCTCTCGCTTGAGCATGGTCTTCGTTCCGAAATTTTCAGAGGCACTCACGTCGATGATGAGCATCATGGTGATCTCGCGTTCCTCTTCGAAGACCTTCACATAAGGATGATTCAATCGAGCGGTCACGTTCCAGTCGATGGACCGGATCGGGTCGCCGGGCATGTACTCGCGCACCTCGCTGAATGCCATACCTCTTCCCTTGAAGGCAGAGTGGTATTCACCCGAAAAGATCTGATTGCTCAGACCTCGGGTCTTGATCTCGATCTTCCTTACCTTTTTGAGAATTTCCGACGTTTCCATTTGATCGTTTCAGTGAGATGGGGTTACACAGGTGTGGTTTCCAATGTTCCGATCAAGGCACTTCTACACGATTCAGGATCTCGTCAATGATGTGTTCAGAGGTAATGTTTTCCGCCTCGGCTTCGTAGGTCAAGCCGATTCGGTGGCGCAGCACATCCTTGCTAACTGCACGAACGTCTTCAGGAATCACGTACCCACGACGCTTGATGAAGGCATAGGCCTTAGCCGCAAGCGCCAGGTTGATGCTCGCACGGGGTGAACCTCCGAAGTTGATGAGGTCCTTGAAGTTCTTCATTCCGTACTCCTCAGGGTTTCGGGTCGCAAAGACAATGTCGACGATGTACTGCTCAATCTTCTCATCCATGTACACCTCGCGAACCACATCGCGTGCTTTCAGGATGTCTTCGGTCTTGAGGATGGCAGAGGTGCTTGGGAATTCGGTCTTACCGACGTTCTGTCGGATGATCTGGCGTTCCTCTTCCTTCTTCGGATAATCGAGCACTACCTTCAACATGAAACGGTCGACTTGTGCTTCAGGAAGAGGGTAGGTTCCTTCTTGTTCCACCGGGTTCTGAGTAGCCAATACCAAGAACGGCTTCGGTAGCATAAAGGTCTCGTCGCCGATGGTCACTTGTTTCTCTTGCATCGCTTCGAGTAGTGCACTCTGCACTTTGGCTGGAGCGCGGTTGATCTCGTCTGCCAGAACAAAGTTGGCGAAGATCGGTCCCTTGCGAACCGTGAACTCATCCTTCTTCACCTGATAGATCTGGGTTCCAATGAGGTCGGCAGGTAAGAGGTCTGGGGTAAACTGGATCCGGCTGAAATCAGCGTGGATGGTGGAGGCGAGAGATTTGATAGCTAAGGTCTTCGCCAATCCAGGAACACCTTCCAATAAGAGGTGGCCGTTGGTCAGAAGACAGATCATCATCCGGTCGATCATGTAGCGCTGACCGATGATCACCTTGTCCATCTCTCGGTTGATCAACTCTATGAAGGCACTTTCCTTCTCGATCTTCTCATTCAATTCCCTGATATCAGTTGCGTTCTCCATATCCTTCAAATTTTCAACAGTTGATTTTCCTTCTGAGCGACGCGAAAATCCTAACATTTGACCCCGTTTTAAGGCTATGCGCTGTTAAACAATGTTAAGAACTAATTCCCTCTGAAAGCCTTGTAAAACCTAGGGTTCTGTTACATTTCGGCTTTTTTAAATTTAGATAGATTAACAGCAATATGGCCGACAAAAACACCCACGACCTACCTCTCTCAAAGGTGATCGATCACGTCCGTGATTTTCACAATGCTTTTGGAATAGAGAACAGAGAGGAGCCGACTGCACACATCGATGATAAGATCATCCTACTTCGGTACAAATTGATGCGCGAAGAGAATGAAGAGTATCTCGAAGCCGCCGAGAATGGCGACGTGGTCGAAGTTGCAGATGCGCTGGGTGATATGCTTTACATCCTTTGCGGTACGATCTTGAGTCATGGCATGCAATACAAGATCGCAGAGGTGTTCGAGGAGATTCAACGAAGCAACATGAGTAAGCTCGACAAAGATGGTAAGCCGATCTACCGCGAAGACGGGAAGGTCTTGAAGAGCGATCAGTACTTCAAGCCGAATATCAAGAAGATCTTGGAGGGGTAATCAGCGAGAACGGTGCTCCAACGATTCGCGTAGAGCAAGCATCTTCAAAGCACTAACCGCCGCTTCGATGCCTTTGTTTCCATGTTTTCCGCCGCTTCGGGCACGTGCCTGATCCATATTGTCGTCGGTAAGCACACCGAAGATCACGGGATTTCCCGTTTCGAGGGAAACGTCCTTGACGCCTTGAGAAACGGCCTGACAGACATAGTCGAAGTGGGCGGTTTCGCCACGTACCACTGAACCCAAGCAGATAACAGCGTCTACATCTAGGGTTTCGATCGCCCATTGAGCTCCGAGTGGAAGTTCGTAGCTGCCCGGAACGGTCATGGATTCAACATTGTTGCCTGAAACACCAGCGTTGGTCAAGAGATCCATGGCGCCGTCATACAGTCCGTCGGTGATCTCGTGATTCCACTCAGATTTCACAACGGCAATACGCCATTCCGGATTGACCTTAGGAAGGTCGTTGAATTCAGAAAGATTTTGGTTAGCCGTAGCCATTACGCACCTGCGAGCGCTTCAGCTCGAGCAATGAACTTTTCGATCAGCTGCCCTTCGTTGCTGTTTGGGTAGCTCTCCTTGATCTCCTTGTAAAGGTCAAGGGCCTCGCTGTAGTCGCCTACTTCCTCGTGTGCACGCGCTGCCTTCATAAGGTAAACAGGCGTAGTAAGATCATTTTCGGAGTGCTCAACGGCGCTCTTGTAGTAGGAGATCGCCTTGTCCACTTCTCCCAATTCCATGTAGGCATCGCCTGTAGCACCGTAAGCCACAGCGCAGATCATGATGTCTCGACAATCGTAGTCCTCCAAGTATTCGATGGCCTCGTCGTATTTGCCAAGTCGGAGGTAGCTGATACCAGCGTAGTAATGTGCAACGTTGGCGGTTTCAGTGATCCCGTATTCATCGATGATGTCAAGGAATCCATAAGCTACGTCGCTACCGTAAAGGGCTCGATCCAAGCTATCGATCGCAAAAGCCTGCTGCGCTTGCCAGATCTGCTCACTCGCCTCTTGCTCCTGTGGCGCAAGGATGAAATTCTTATACGCAAAGAAGGAAAGCAACATCAACACGATCGCTCCCACGATAATGCTGAGGCTCTTCTGATTCTCTACCACCCAATGCTCAGTCTTAGAGTAGACTTCGTTTACGTCAACAATGATCTCTTCTTGATCTTTCGCCATGCCTTAAAAAATGAGGCTGCAAATATATTCATTCTAACTGCAACCTCAACTACAACTGCAACTTCAATTTTTGGGGCGCTACCCTCGCTCATCACTCGGGTCGGGCTATTCCCGTCCGGACCGGTACGGGCGGGCCCTGCTACTCCTCACTCGCTATGCTCGCTGTGGGGTATTCGCTTCTATCCCTAGCGCGGTTTGGGTCGTCGCATTCGCTCCTCTGTTTGTGGGTTTGGGTCGTCGCATTCGCTCCTCTGTTTGTGAGTTGATGTTCAACCCCAAACCAGCAAACCCCTAACTCGCAAACTCTAAAACTCTAAAACTCCAAATCTGTGCACTGCGAACTGCCTACTCCCGACTGCCGACTGTCAACTATCTTCGCCCCATGCATCTACAAGAGCTTAGCGTCATCAATTTCAAGAACATCGAAGATGCTTCGGTGCAGCTTGCTGAAAAGGTCAATTGCTTCCTCGGTAACAACGGAGCGGGGAAGACCACGATGCTCGATGCGATCTATTACCTCGCCTTTTGTAAGAGCTTTTTCAACCCGATCGATTCCCAAAATATTCGGCATGACCTTGACTTCTTCGTGATCGACGGCAGCTTTGTTCTCGAGGATGAGGATGAACGAATCTTTTGTGGACTGAAACGCGGAGAGAAGAAGCGCTTCAAACGCAATCAAAAGGAATATGCGCGACTAGCCGACCACATCGGTGTCATTCCGCTGGTGATGATCGCTCCCAGCGACGGTGAACTGATCCGCGAAGGCAGCGACACGCGTCGCAAGTTCATGGATGGGATCATTTCGCAATACAATAAGGGCTACCTAGATATCTTATTGCAGTACAATCGCATCCTTGCGCAACGCAATGCCCTTTTGAAGCACCAGTGGGCTGAAGGAAAGTTTGATTCCACCAGTTTGGATGTGTTCGATGAACAACTCAGCGGTTTGGGCATGGACATCTACGAAGAGCGGATCAGGTTCTTAGAAGGATACCTATCGATCTTCTCAAACTTCTATCAATTGATCTCCGGAGGTGCGGAGCAAGTGAGTATCAAGTACGATAGCCAACTAAGAGAAATGCCGCTATTGGAATTGTTGGGTGAAGCTCGTCAACGCGATTATCGAGCCCAATACACCACGCAAGGTATCCACAAAGACGACCTCGAGTTCACCATCGGTGATTTCCCCATGAAGAAATTCGGCAGCCAAGGCCAGAAGAAAAGCTTCGTTACGGCGCTCCGCCTGGCGCAGTTCGACTACCTCAAGGACCTCAAACAGCGTAAACCGATCCTGCTCTTGGATGACATCTTCGACAAACTCGATGACAACCGCGTGGCCGCCTTGATGAAGTTGGTCAGCGAGGATCATTTCGGACAGATCTTCATCACGGATGCCAACTTGCACCGTGTCCCAGATCTATTCAAGGATGAGAATGTTCCGTTGAAAAAATTCCGCGTGGACCAAGGTCAAATTGAAGAACTTTGATCCATGTCCTCGAAGCGAAAAAGCAATCAAGAATCCCTCGGCGACGCCATTGATCGGCTGCTGCGAGTCTATCGACTCAAAAGCGGACTCACCGAGATCACGGTCAAAAGCAATTGGGAAGAGATCGTAGGTCATGTCATCGCAGGACACACCCAGGATGTACTCCTCAGAGGACGCAAGCTCATCATCAAGGTCGATTCAGCGGCGTTAAAACACGAACTCCACTACCAGCGCGAAGACATCATGCGCAACGTCAATGAGCACCTCAAGGATGAGTGGGTGGAAGAAGTTCTTATTCAGTAGGCAGTTGAAAGAGTGCGCAGTACGCAGTAGGTAGCACTGCCAACTGCGCACTGCCGACTAGTTATTCCATCCCTCCCTGTTAAAACTTTCCGATCACCTACCTTAAAAGGACTCCCTCGAAGCCTCACCTTTATCTCATGGCCCTCAATTACATCTGGGTATCCTTTTTTCTTATTGCCATCGCGGTAGCGGTCGTGCGCTTTATCTTCATGGGCGATACGGAGATATTTTCTCTCATGGTGCAGAATACCTTCGACATGGCGAAGACCAGTGTGGAAATCGCCGTCTATTTGATCGGTGTGATCTCGCTTTGGCAAGGGATCATGAAGGTAGGCGAGGAGGGAGGTGCCGTTCGGGTACTTACGCGACTTGTGTCTCCGTTTTTCTCGAAGCTTTTCCCTGAAGTTCCCAAAGACCATCCTGCGGTGGGGGCGATGATGATGAACTTCTCAGCCAATATGCTCGGATTAGACAATGCGGCAACTCCGTTAGGGCTGAAGGCCATGAATGAGCTTCAGGAGATCAATCCGGAAAAGGACAAAGCCTCCAATGCGATGATCATGTTCATCGTGTTGAATACCTCAGGGCTGACCATTGTACCGGTGAGCGTGATGGCCATCCGCGCCGCTCAGGGAGCAGTGAATCCATCCGATATCTTCCTGCCGATCCTATTGGCAACGTATTTCGCCAGCTTAGGGGGGCTTATGGCCGTTTCGATCAAGCAGCGCATCAACTTGTTGCAGCCGGTCATCCTGGGATGGTTGGGCGGTATTACGGCATTGATCGCCTTGGCCTTGTACTACCTATCTGGTTTGGATCAAGCTGCGGCTTCGCAGGTAGGCAGTTTCGTCGGGAATGGGATCATTCTGACCATCATTGCTGCCTTCTTTGCTTTGGCCCTTTGGAGGAAGGTCAATGTCTATGAGTCCTTTGTTGAAGGAGCCAAGGAAGGATTCGAAGTTTCTGTTAAGATCATTCCTTACCTCGTGGCTATGCTTGTGGCCATTGGACTGTTACGTACCAGCGGAACACTTGATCTGATCGTGGATGGCATCGGGGCCTTTTTCGGACTGTTCTTGAACGACACTCGATTCGTGGATGCCCTACCGACCGCATTGATGAAGCCTCTCAGCGGAAGCGGAGCGCGCGGTATGATGATCGAGCAGATGGACACCTTTGGGGTGGACAGCTTCGTGGGGCGACTCGCTAGTACTTTCCAAGGATCTACGGAAACCACTTTCTACACCTTGGCGGTCTATTTTGGATCCGTATCGATCAGTCGCACGCGTTATGCACTTGGTGCCGGACTGTTCGCCGACCTCTGCGGCATCATTGCGGCGATCGTGATCGCCTATGTCTTTTTTGGCTAACGGTTGATCCCCTTTTTTGTAGATCGCGACGTAGCGACATACCATAAAACATGGCCTCTCGTTTCTTCCATCAAACCCGCATTATGATCAAGAACGCATTTCTACTTTCTGCCTTATTCGTTGAAATTAGCATCGTCGGATGCAACAAAGCGGACGAGGACCTACCCTCGTGCATACAGGATGAAATTGATGGCCGAGAAAAGATCGGAGAGATCCACCTATCGAGTGTTCAGAAATACGAACTCAACAGCAAGGAGGTCTACGTCGTCAATTATGAAGGAGGAGCGGACTTTCAGAGTCCTGTCCTCGACGATCAATGCAATACGGTCTGCGCCCTCGGCGGGATCGCAGGAAACGATGAATGTGATGGCGTCAAGTTCTCGGAAGAGGCTAAATTGATAGAAACGGTTTGGGAGGACTGATCAGCCCTTCACTCCGCTCACCAGCTTCATCTCATCCACGAGGTGCTTTGCGCCGGCGAATTTGTCCATGATGAAGAGTACGTAGCGAATATCCACTGTGATGTTGCGACAGATGGTCGGATTGAACATGATGTCGCTCATCGTGCTTTCCCATGTTCTATCAAAGTTGAGTCCGATCAGGTTTCCGTTTGCATCGATCACCGGGGAACCACTATTACCACCTGAGGTATGATTGCTTGCCACAAAGCAAACACGCATTTCACCGGTTGAATGGGCGTAGCGACCATAATCTTTCTTTTCATACAGCTCCTTCAACTTGGCTGGAACCTCATACTCTTCGCTGGTCGGATCTTCTTTTTCCATGACACCTGCCAGTGTGGTGTAGTATGAATATTCTGCACCATCAAAGGGCTCGTATCCCTCCACCTTTCCATACGTGATTCGCAAGGTGCTATTGGCATCCGCGAAGTAGGTGCGCTCAGGCAATACCTTCATCTGAGCATTCATCCATACCCTCATGAGGCTGTCTCCTTTCGTGACATAACCTAACAACGCTGGTCGGGTCTTTTGATAGTAATGGTCAGAGATTGCTTTGGAAAATATATAGGCGGGATCAGAGGTGATCTTCTTGTTATTTCCACGCTTGTATTTTGATAGCAACGCTTCCACTTTTTCCTCACTCGAAAATGCGCTCTCCTCAAAAAGACGGTCTACAAACTCCATCAGGGATTCATTGTCCTTCTTGATTCCCGTTAAAAAATCAGCGTCGGGTTGTTCGCCAATGAAGAAGCCTATCTGTGCCTTCATGATGTCCTTGTCCACACGCGTATTGTAGTTTTTGAAGTAGCCCGACTTATCCAGCTGCTGTTGGAGCCATTCGTCGATCTCTTCGTCCGTTACGCTTTCGTCGGTGCTCTTTTCGACTAACTCACGGTAGCGCTCTGCATACCGAAGGATCTCAGGTCCCATGTAATAGAATTCGATGAGGAATTCACGACTCAGCATGTAGGGAAGCTTACCGTTTTCAACTTCAGCGATCTCCTGGAGAAGTGAGCCATAAGCTTGCTTCCACTCCGGATTCTGTTCGATCCGCTTCGTGAAAAGGGCTTCCAAAGAATCCTTTTTTTCCAGTGCTCTGTGTCGAACCAATCCTTTCGACTGTCCGATCCATTTCTTGTAGGCATTGCTAATCCGGCTCTGCTTGGCGGCGTATTGGATGGAGACCAATTCGTCTTTGCGCATAGCGTCATCGATTACGGATAAGGACGCTTCTCGCATCTTCAAGCGAAGCGGATTTATGACCTCAAGGATATGGTTCACCTCGACCTCAGAAATATAGTTGTCGGTCCGGCCAGGGAACCCGTAAACGATGGTGAAGTCGTCCTTCTCAACCCCTTGGATGTTTACCGGCAGGAAATGATTGGGGCGATAAGGCACATTGTCCTCACTGTAGTCGGCGGGTTTATTGTCTTTGTTGGCGTAGATGCGGAACACAGAAAAGTCGCCCGTATGACGCGGCCAGACCCAGTTGTCCGTGTCAAAGCCATACTTTCCAATGGAAGAAGGAGGTGCACCCACTAGTCGGATGTCAGTGAAGACCTCCACAATGAAAAGCAGGTATTGATTCCCGTGGTAGAACGGACGGATGTACGCTTCGTAACCGGTCTCTTCTTTGATCTTTTCGATGAGCGCCTTTGACTTTTCCTTGAGGTGTTCGCCTCTTGCGCTTTCGGTCGCGTCTACTGACAGTTCACTCAACATTTCATCGGTCACATCGCGGATCTCCTTGATGATAGAGGCGTCCATTCCCGGATTGACAAGCTCGTCCTTCAAGCTCGAAGCCCAGAAGCCATCTTTCAAATAGTTGTGTTCGAGCGTGCTATGTGATTGAATGCGACTATAACCACAGTGGTGATTGGTAAGTAAAAGGGCTTGGTCACTCACCAAGACCGAAGTACAACCACCATTGAAATGCACCACGGCATCTTTGATCGAAGATTGATTGATGGCATAGAGATCAGAAGGATCGATCTTCATTCCCATGGCCTTCATGTCATCACCGACCATATCGGCGATCATGCTTGGGATCCACATGCCTTCTTTGGCCGTGGATAGCAAGGTGGTAAGAGCTAGGAGAAGAGTAAGGACAAATCTGTAAGTGCGCATCATCATTTCAATTTGCCACAAAAGAAATGAATGCTCGGAAATAGGGGAATGGTGAAGTGGTTAAATGGTGAAGTGGTTAAATGGTGAAATGGGGATGGGGGAATGGGTTGATTAGTTAAATGGTCAAATGGTTGAATAGTCGGAAAGTGAACGGTGAACAGTGATTGGTTGAGCCTGCCTGCCGGAGGCAGGGTCGAATTTTGAATATGGTGCAAGCGCCGTAGGTGCGACACATCTGGGAGGGAGTTGAATAGTTAAATGGTCAAATGGTTGAGTAGTCAGATAGTTGAATAGTGAATAGTGAACAGTGATCAGTCATCAGTGAGAGCGAAGGACTAAGTTGAAATATCGCATGGTGCAAGCGCCGTAGGTGCGGCACATCTATAAAGTCGGAGAAACCAAGAACCGACTAAATGCTGCGCAGCTGCGACATATTTGGGCGGGTGGGGAGTCAAATAGTCAAATGGTCAGATAGTTTGGTAGTGAACGGTGATTGGTTGGGAGGGAGTGGTCTGACTTTTCTGAGTATGGTACTTGCCAATTTTTTTAATGTGGTCAACTAATATCCGATCCTTGGTCTCGGCTCCTCTTGTTGTCTGATGAATTGCTTGAGGTATTCAAAGTTGGCGGCGATCTTTTCATCTTGACCAGCTAGCGTGCTTTCCATCTGCTCCACCTTGAGGAGGATGTCTTTGTGAGTGAGGATCATCTCTCGCATCTTGGTAAAGACTCGAATGATCTGGATATTGACTTGAATAGCGACATCGCTGTTCAAGATGCATGAGAGCATCGTTACGCCTTGTTCGGTAAAGCAGAAAGGAGTATGACGCAATCCCTTCTTATCTTCTTTGGACATCACATTTTGTGATCTCCAATTTTCAAACTCCTCCTTAGACATCTGAAACATGAAGTCTTCAGGGAATCGACTAAGATTCCTCCTAACGGTTTGCTTTAGTACCCGTGTCTCAACGCGAAAAAGCTCCGCTAGGTCACGATCGACCATAACCTTTTGACCCCTGATCATGTAGATCTTGCTTAAGATTCTTTGTTCAGGAATAATTTGATTCGTTTCCATGAATCAAATGTGAGGATGCAACCCTCAATGACAATTTAATAAAATGCAATTGAATTAGAAGGAAGTTGCAATGTTTAGCCCGGTACAGTTCTCTTGATTGTCATCCCGTCGAAGTGGCTTCGATATTTAGAACTTACTAATCTCTACTCCCCTATCGCCGAAATCACCCCATGATGCAAAGTCTCCACTTCGCCGCCTTTACGGATCAACTTACATGGCTCTGAAGAAATCAACTTCCATTCGTCGCCTTCTATCTTTAAGGCACAACCTTCCGGAAGGCAAAGTACCGGCGTGTCATTGATCGCGGCGTATTCCATCAAGCGCTGTAGTCTACTCTCACCGCCGTGTCCAACGATGGTTTGCTCGGTGTAATGCGGGTTGATCTGAATGTTCACCAACTGAAGTCCATCGAACGTAGGCGGCTCAGTGATCGGCATGTCGTTCGTGGTCTTGATACTTTGGCAGGCGACATTCGAACCCGCACTCCAACCAATGTAAGGCGTTCCACCCTTTACCTTTTCTCGGATCGGATCTACCAAACCGTTGCGGTACAATTCCGAAAGCAATTGGAAGGTGTTTCCTCCTCCCACCAAAATGGCTTCTGCCTCTTGAATGCTCGTTACCGGATCGGATGAATGGTGGATGCTCTTCACGTTTACACCAACCTCAGCCAGGGCTTTACTGACCATTTCTTCGTACTCATCATAGGAGAAGGTCACCGCAGCGTAAGGGATGAAGACCGCTTTCGTTCCTTCTGAAAGGGATCGATTGATCAATGGCTTTGGCCAATCGAGATAGGGTTGGCCTGAAATGCTAGAGTTGCTGAGAAGGAGTAGCTGCATGGTTTGTGTTTTACATAAGCGGTAGGGGTCAAATGTGAAACATTTTAGACATTTGGACAAAACCAACACACCATGAAGACCGCTTATTTATTCACGATTGCTCTACTTTCTTTATTTGCCCTTGGACTGAGTTCTTGTGGCGAACAGATCCATGGAAACGGAAACATTGTAGAGGTTACGCACGATGTAGATGACTTCAACGAGATTGATATATCCGGGGTATTTGAAGTGGAGCTGATCAAAGGAGGAAGCAAGGTGGAAGTGATCACGGATGAGAACCTGCACGAGCACATTTCCATCAAAAGCGATGTAGGAGAGCTGGATATCAATACCAACGACAAGTACTTGCAGTCAGATCAGTTGCTGCTTCGTATCTTCTACGATGATCTGGAGGAGATCGATGTTTCGGGAGCCATTCAGATAACCTCAGATAAAACGATTAAGTCCAAGAGCTTTGAGTTTGACGTATCCGGAGCCTGCGATGGGGAGCTGGATTTTGACGTTAAGAATCTGGAAGTGGAGATCTCCGGAGGTGGTGAGTTGACTCTCTCCGGGGAAGCCGATGAGGCTCACTTCAAGATCTCTGGTGCAGGTGATATAGATGCAATGGAACTAGAAGTGAAAGAGGCCTCGATCGATGTGACTGGAGCCGGAGAAGTCGAGATCGCTGTATCAGATAAGCTGGATGTGGATGTCACAGGAGCAGGCGATGTGAAGTATAAAGGAGACCCAGTCATTACCAAGAGTATTTCTGGAGCAGGGGAGGTCAAACAAGTGAAATGAGGAAGAGAAGTTACGCACTATTCATACTAGTTTTCGTCCTGTCGTTCACGGGTCGATCGCAAGAGTTCAACGGCGATGACATTCGATCTATGTCGGATGGCTATCATACCATCTATTGGGAGAACGGAACCAAGTACTACGGTGAGATCTTCAACGGAGAATTCAGCGGCAAAGGCAATATGGTTTGGCCAGACAGTAGCTTCTATGAAGGTAGTTGGCAAAATGGACTACGCCACGGGAAAGGACACATGAAATGGAGCAGCGGTCGCGAGTATGACGGTCGATGGAAAGGCGACGAGCCCCATGGAAAAGGAGAGATGCACTGGCCTGACGGTCGCGCCTATCGAGGACAGTTCAGGCAAGGCAAGATGCACGGAAAGGGGAAATTAAAGTCCGTAGATGGTTCGGTTTGGAAAGGCGAATTCAAGGACAATAAGCCGGTCAAGGACGAGGGCTGATCAACCGCCTTGCGAACTGCTATAGCGGTGGTGATCCCATTTGCGGTCTTCGATCTCATCTTTGACCACCTGCATCTTCTTGGATAGAACCGCAAACACCTTCATGTTAGCTTTGGTCAAGCGCTCGTAAGCATCATCGTCACCGTCGGCAGAGAGTGCCATGTCAAGCAAGAGATGGAACTCATTCGCTTCTAGCCACGTTCGGGCATCCTTATTTCCTTCGATGGCGTTGATCAGGGCCATGAGGTGAGGAAACTTATTTTCCATCAACCAGTCGCGACTGCGCTCTTCATTGCGCAGGGCGAAGTGAAAGAGTCCGAGTTCCGGGTAGCCATTCTTCATCAAGAACTCTGTGATCTTCTTGTTGCCTGAAATACTTTCACCCCAAGCCAAGAGAACCTTGACATCGTATTTGACTCCTTTCAGTGTGTACGCCATGGGACCGGATTTATCCCGAAAGTAAAGAAATGAGAATGCGGAGCCAACCTCTGAATCCAAGCGTATAACTTTGTGCGTCACAATCTGATCGACATGTTACGAAGCTTGAAGTATTCAATTATCCTGCTGGTTGCGCTTGCTGCAACGTCTTGTATCACCGACTATGTGTGCGTATGTACCTACCCCGCGGAAGATACCGTGCTGACCGAGACAACTAGCTACCCGGGACTTAAGAAGGATGAGGCGGAGATAGTTCGCATTGATTGTTTGAACGCGGGTGATTGTTCTTGGCGAGAAGACATGTAATGGAGGAGATCGTAGAGGAAAGAAAAAAGGCGGTTTGGTTGCAACCTTCACTTCGCATGTTCTATGGTGCGTTGTTCATTGCGTCGGCGATACTGAAGCTGTTTCCGCTTGATTACTTTGAGTTGATCCTTGTCCATCAAGTGGGATTGTCTTGGTCGTTAGTACCACTGTTTTCTCGAGCCTTACTGATCTTTGAGTTTGGATTGGGCGTGTTCATTCTCTCTGGTTTCGCGCTGAGGCGTTCCCTTTGGATAAGCTTAATTCTGCTCCTAGTATTCCAATTCTTCTTACTCATTCAGATCCTTCAAGGTGAGGGCGACGCGGATTGTGGCTGCTTTGGAGAATTGATTCCACTCGACGGCCCCATGAGTATGCTCAAGAACTTTGGTTTCATGGTCATTGGGGGGATATTGATCTTGACAATAGAACGAGCCAAACATTGGTCGTTAAAATGGATAGGACCGGTGCTTCTTATCCTGGCCATACCTGCATTGTTTTTGATCGAACCTCTTCCGGAATATGCTGATGACGCTGACTTTACCTTGGACCTCGAGCTGCTCGAACGAACTCCCTTTGAGGCGACTTCTTCACTGGAAGAAGGGGACAAGACCGTAGTGGTCATGCTTGCTTCGTGTGTGCATTGCGCTCAGCTGAGTTCTTTCATAGCTACCCTCGATCCAGCTAGCGTTGAAGATGACCTGAGGATCATCATCGTGGGCAACGAAGGGGGATATGAGTTATTCGTTGAAGAGACTGGAATTCAAGATTTCGTGAAGGTCAGGACCAAGGATTCGGAATTGATCGGCGCGATTGACGGGACGTTTCCTACGGTACTTTTTCTCCAAGAAGGCGAAGTCAAGAAGAAATGGAAAGGCCGTGACGTAAATATCGCGCTGTTGAATGAGCTTCTCGGCCTAGACTAAATATATTCGTGCGGACTTCGTTGAAGCCACAAAGACCATGATGATGAGAAAACCTTGGATCATACTCCTTCTAACCCCGTTTCTGTTCTTCACTACATCCTGCAAGAAATGCTACGAATGCACTGCTGTAGATGAGGATAATGTTGGGGTGTATACCTATCCGGATATTTGTGCGACCAAGGCTGACTACGAACATTATGTTTCTCGTTGTCAAAGAGAATTCGAAGACTTTGGATACGATTGCAAGTGTTCGGAGGTTCAATAAGACCATATCTTTTCTTTCAGTCTACCGCGCATGCGCTGATGTGGGTGTTTTTTATGACCATCCTCACTGGATGCAATGGTGATCCCAAACCGAAACCTGAAACTGTACCGGTAGAAGACACGGTATCGATCCACGTAGTCGATTCGGATGAGTTGAATGGCTATTTCGACTCCCTTTATGACAGGGGACACTTCAACGGAAATGGCTTGTTCTTTCACAACGACTCGATGGTCGTCATTTCGAAAGGCAGACGCGTGTTGGGAGATACTCAGGAACTACGAACTACGGATGTGTTTCAATTGGCCTCCCTCTCCAAACCCATCACTGCTCTAGGCGTACTTCGCCTAGTGGGAAAGGGCGAGGTGGCTCTTGATATCCCTTTGGTTCGCTATCTCTTTGATTTTCCTGATGGTCGCATTACACTGCGCAGCTTGCTGAACCATACCAGTGGAATGGGAAACTATCTCTACGTCACGGACAGCTTGTGGAATAACCCCGATTCGTTCATGAGCAATTATGATATGTACGACATGTTGCGCTGTGAACAGGTGCCAAAGTACTATCCGCCATTCAAGCGATTCGATTATTGCAACACCAATTATGCTGTGCTACCGGTGTTGGTGGAGCGGGTGACAGGACTGACGTTCGAAACCTTCATGCGGCAGGAGGTGTTCGATCCTATCGGCATGGATAGTACCCATTATCTGGATCCTTGGACTCGTCCTACGGATGACTATCCCGTACTCGGGCACTATCCCAATGGAGACCCGAAGCGACCTTTCTATCTCGATGGGGTGATTGGCGACAAGAGTCTTTTCAGTTCGGTAGAGGACCTTTTCAAATTGTATCAGGAGATTCAGGACCCGAGCTTGTGGTCTGAGGATTTATTGTCCGAGGCCATGCAGCCTTCGGTTAGGTCCGGTTCGGGGCAGTTCTATGGTTTGGGTTGGAGGATTCGACCAATGGAACAGGATACCCTGATCTTTCACAACGGTTGGTGGCGAGGATTTCGTTCCTATTTCTGGATGAGTAGTTCAGAGAAAAAGGTGGCCATCATTCTCACCAACTCGATCCGTGGGGGCTATTTGGAGCAAAATCGGATCTGGTCATTGTTTTAACGGATAAACTCTTTTATACTTACCGACGTTAAAGAAGTATGGATCCCGAAATCCTTCATATCCCATTTTTTCCGCTCAACATCTTCTTGTTGCCCGGAGAGCAGTTGCCATTGCACATCTTTGAGTCGCGGTATCGCCAGCTATTCAAGGAGGCAGAAGACAATGGGATAGAGTTTGGCTTGCCATACGAAGACAAGGAGTTGAAGCAGGGTTTCGTGAGTGTTTGCAGACTTATCCGGGTAGTGAAGCGCTATGAATCGGGGGAGTCTGATGTCATTGTTGAAGGCCGTAGTATTGCCGAGTTGAAGGATTACGAAGCGATCTATGAAGGAAAGCTATATCCGGGTGGCTATGTTTCGACTTGGGAGAATCCCATCCTCCAAGAGCGCCCTTCGGAGGAATTGATCGAAGTGTTTCGTAAGTACATTGAACTCAAGTACGGAACACGTCCGCAGCCTTCGAATATTCGTAATTACCGTATCGTGGATCTAGCGGCGAGCATCGCATTGAGCAATCAGGATAAAATAAAGCTTATCATGATGGATACGGCCGAAAAGCAAAGTCGATTCCTGAAAGGCAGTATAGCTTACTTGAACCTTCTTTTAGCGCAAGAGAAGAGTATGGAGAATGGATTCATTCTCAACTAGCTTATTGGATCTCGCAGATCGCTCCTTCTGATTCTCGATCGTCTACTTCAGCTGCGTCTGCTGTGCAGAACGAGTCTGAGTTTCGAACGTAATCAAGCGTGTCGCCTGTATTGGCGTCGATCTGAGGCACGAGCTCATAGCACTCATAGCAAGTAGAACAAGAAGAGAAGAAGAGCGCAAGTGCGAATACTGGGATAATAGCTTTCATAGCGAATCTTGTTTCTGAGAGAAATTCAACATTCATACCAAAAATGTTTAACCTTGGTTCAAACGTTCGTACAAGTTAAGATAAAGCGGTAATACCTTGGGTAGGGTGAATTCTTTTGCTTGCTCTTTTGCCTGCTCCTTAAAACGCAGAAGCTCTTGGTGATCTTTCAACAAGCGAAGGGCATTGGCAGCCATATCTTTTACATCTCCTACATCACTTAAGTAGCCTGAATATCCGTGTTTATTGACTTCTGGAAGTCCGCCGGAATTTGAAGAGATCACCGGTAGGCCAGCAGCCATAGCTTCTAATGCGGCAAGACCGAAACTTTCTGTTTGAGAAGGAAGGATGAAGAGATCGCCGTTCGCCAAAACCTGCTCTACTTTCTTTGCCTTGCCTAGGAAGTGAATGTCACCACAGATGTCGAGTTTACGGCAGAGCTGTTCCACGTTATATCGTTCGGGACCATCGCCAACCAATAGGAGGGAAGCTGGGATTTCTTTTCGGATCTTGGCGAATACTTTCACGACATCAGGAACGCGTTTCACCTTCCTGAAATTCGACATATGCATGATCAATGGTTGTCCATTGGGTGCATACTTCTTGCGCATTTCGTTGGGCTGAAGCCCTTCGTAGCGACTCAAATTGATGAAGTTGGGAATGACGTCGATGGACCGATTGATATTGAAGTGGTCGAAGGTGTCTTTTCGCAAGCTTTCCGAAACGGCAGTTACGCCATCGCTTTTATTGATCGCAAAGGTGATCACCGGTTCGAAGGAGGCGTCTCGTCCCAAGAGGTTGATATCCGTACCGTGCAATGTGCAGATGATGCGTAAGTTGATGCCGTCCTCTTCTTGCAGGATCTTTTTCGCCATGTAAGCGGCGGAAGCGTGTGGAATGGCGTAGTGAACGTGAAGGATGTCCAGCTTCCTTTCCTTTACTACGCTGACCAGCTTAGAGGTTAAAACCAGCTCATAGGGAGAATAATCAAAGAGAGGATAATCTGCCACGACCACCTCGTGATAGAAGATGTTCTCAGCATCGTCGTCAAGTCTGACCGGGCGGGAGTAGGTGATGAAGTGTACTTCATGCCCCAACTTGGCCATCTCTAGGCCGAGTTCTGTGGCCACAACGCCACTTCCTCCAAATGTGGGGTAGCAAACTATACCGATCCTCATGATGCTGCCTTAGCTTGGCAAATGAACGATTTTAATCGCGTAAAGTTGACCTTGCACAAGGTTGATCTATTCTTCATTCGCGAGATCCTTTCCCTTCTCGATGGCACTATAAAAGGCCTTCTGGATATCTGTTCGGATGTTAAGTTCTGCTAGCTTCTTATTGCCGGCATCCGGGTAGACCCGATTCGATAGAAAGACATACACCACCTTCTCTTCGGGGTCGGCCCACGTGACCGTTCCTGTGAAGCCCTGGTGACCAAAGGCATCCAAACTCGTGCATCCGCAGGAAGGACCTTCTGAACCATCCGTCAAGGGCTTGTCGAACCCAGCACCTCTCCGGTTGTCGTTCTCACAGAATTGACATTTGGTGTAGTCATCGATGATGGCCTTATCAAAGAATTTTTGACCACCGTAGCTTCCACCATTGAGATACATCTGCATCATGATACCGAGGTCATTCGCATTCGAGAAAAGCCCGGCGTGTCCACCTACACCTCCTAACATGGCGGCTCCCGGATCGTGCACATCGCCATGCACCAATTGACTCCTGAATGTTCTATCAAATTCTGTAGGGGTGATGCGGTCTTTTAAGAAGCGATCAAGTGGTTTGTATCCCATGGTGGTCAATCCGAGCGGACGATAGTATACCGAGTCCAAATAGGCATCAAGGGATTTACCGCTTTGCTTTTCAATGATACGTAGAGCGAAATAGTAGCCGATATCGCTGTACCGGTACTTCTTGTCCGTGGCCAGCTTGTGATTCAAGATCTGACGGAACATCTGATCAGGGTAGTCGCCACGGATGTAGAACTCCCTAGCTACTCGAAGGGGATAGGCTTCCGACTGCGCGATGCTGTATACGTCATAGCGCGGGCCACCTTTCGTGATGGTCTTCGTGTAGAACGGAATCCACGGCGTCAACCCAGCTTGGTGGGCAAGGATCTCACGCATGTTCAGTTGCATGTAATCGGTCGTGTCTACCCATTCAGATAGGTAGTCGCAGAGATTGTGATCCAGGTTGAAACTTCCCTCATCGCTGAGCTTCATGAGCCCAGCTACCGAACCGGCGATCTTGGTGATGGAAGCTAGATCGTAAAGGTCCGTGGTCTTTACGGGTTTTCGGTCCTTGTACGTGTGCGAACCCACGGCTTCGTTCACGACAACGATACCATCCTTGGCAAACCAGATCTGGCAACCAGGATAGGCCATTTCATCGATCCCTTTCTTCGCGATCGAATCGATCTTCTTGAGGTCGTTTCGATCAATCCCAACTTCCTCAGGAAGACCGTATCCGAGGCGGATCTTTTCGGTGGTGAGTGGCTCATTAGGAGCATAGCGCTCATCGATCTTCCGATTCAATTCGCCCTTGATCTCGCGACCTCCAAATACGGCTTGAATTGACAGATCATCCGACCATGGTGAAACCTCGTGGCCAAGCACGATCGAAGAAAGGGCAACAGTCGTAGGAAGGTTCCGAAGTGCTTTTGCATTTCCGTTCCAGATCAAGGTGGTCGGAGCCAAATGCGAAACACGATCGATGATCGACACTGCGTGTTCGCTCAGTCCGAACCGCTTTCTGGTCAGGTCCTTTTCCGACGGCTCGACAAGGAGGACGATACGATTGAATCTTTCTGCCTGGTGATTGAATTTTGTTAAGCTTTCTTCTAA
This sequence comes from Flavobacteriales bacterium, assembly GCA_038131955.1. Lineage (GTDB taxonomy): Bacteria > Bacteroidota > Bacteroidia > Flavobacteriales_G > Salibacteraceae > SHAN690. The sequence continues at coordinate 90,684 of JAYPQK010000011.1, read as the reverse complement.
GCCATCATAGCCAAAGTGGAAGGTTTCAGCCGGTGCATAGCGTTGCACCAAATCGAGCAGATGAGGATTCGGAGTCGCAGATATCTTGATGACCGCCAACGTCATGGTGTCCAACCCTTGGAGCGGCAGTGATCCATCATTCGCGAGTAGGACGAGAGCGTCGCTGTAGAGTTGACGTTCCTTGACTTCCAATCGAACCATCCTTTTTGATGCTGAATCGCCTTTCTTACTTCGAGCAGAACGGGCAGACCAAAGCTTCAGTTGGAGTATCCTTTTACAGCGCTGATCCACTTCCTCTTCGGTTAGGGCGCCCTCTTTGATCAGTGCCTTGAGAGCATCCTTTGAACTGGCCGATCCGTTGGGGAGAATGAGCAGGTCATTTCCGGCGAGAAACATGTTCTGAACCAATGACTCAGAGACTTCTTCTTGGCTAAGGTAACACCAAGTCAGTCCCCTAAAACCAAGTTGAACCGTCAGGGTTTTATGCGCGATTTGAGAAGATGCCGCGGTGGTGTTTAGCGAGCTGTCGATGCCCGGCGCGAAGGCGCTTGCCATCATGACACTTTGTAGTCCATTGTTGATCAAGGCCTTGAACGGGATCAGGTCGCGCTCAAAGAACTCGCTTCGCTTCGAAAAGATCATGGGCGGATTAGGGTCGCGTCCTCTCAGCGTATTTCCTAGTCCCGGGAAATGACCTGCCACGCACATGATGCCAGCGGAACGCATTCCATCCACATAGGCTTTTGCTTTTTCAGTAACGATCTTTGGGTTATTGCCAAAGGAATGTTCGGCAGTGTAGGGAGAGTCGTCATTAAACTCGATGTCGAGCGACGGGCCGATCACGAAGTCTACTCCTTTGGATCGAAGTACCAATCCTAGTTCATATGCGAATTCGAAAATCGCTTCCGGATCCTTGACCGAAGATAGAAGAGGAGCCTTAGGTAGTCCCAATAGCTGGTATGCTGAAGGATCATTGATCAGATCCAATCCAGTCAATCCCATACCGATCGAACCGTGATCATTTCCAAGTTCAGCGATCGACGAGAAAGGGACGATCTGAGCCCCGGAGGTCTCGGAATTTGAAGATCTAGCGACGAAGAATTGATCGAGTTTTTGATCCAGATCCATCGTGGCCAGTAGGCTATCCGCAGCGTCCATACTCACTGGAGCAAAGGGAGTTTCACGGTCGGGTTGCACCATGCGGGGATTACCCGAAACTAGTCCGAGTGAAACGAAGACAATGCAAACCAAAATGACGCGTTTCATACTAAAGGGCGAATCTCCCGTGAAGATACCATCTTTCTACAGGGATGTACTGCCATCTTAACGTACTTTTCATCATTGTTCTGTTACAAATCAGGAATAAAAACCTTTTTACCTTTGAGTCATGGTCCGATTCTTATTCAAACAGCCGAAACCTAAGCGATTCGATTACAAACCTCGCTTCTACAACGAGCAGAAGGAGCGTCTCCAAGCTCGCGTTGAGGCCGTGCGCAGAGAAGTGGAAATGGAATCGGGACAAAGCAGCCCCGAAGCCTTGCGCTCTCGCATGCAAAGCGCATGGAAAAACGGTTCAGGCACGAGGGAGAGAAAGCAATCGAACAAGACCATCTTCATCATCACCGGCTTATTGGCCATCATCGCTTATCTCCTTTTGTATAGATGATCGAGTGGTTCGTCTGGATCGCTCTCGGTGTGCTTGGCTTCCAGATCCTGGCACAGTTAATTCTCCTCTATGGGCTTAAGAAAATTCCTACACCAACATCCTCCGAATCATCCACGGACCTTTCGCTGTCCGTCTTAGTCGCAGTCAAGAACGAGGAGAATACCATTGAGGATCTACTGCGATCGCTTGAAGAACAGGTGTACGACAAGTTCGAGCTGATACTCGTGGATGATGGTTCCACTGATCGGTCGTATGAGATCATGGAGCGTTGGACGAAAGATCATGCACGCTTCAAACTCATCCAAACCCAAGAGATTCATCGTTCTCATTTTATTGGGAAAAAGGCTGCGCTGATGAATGCCATGGAAGTGGCAACATTCGATCATTGGGTCTTCACGGATGGTGATTGTGTGCCTTCAGATGACCAATGGCTGGGACGTTTCGCAAGTGCCTTCACTCAAGGCGCTGAGGTGGTGATCGGGACTGGATATTACCGTTCGTCAGATGATGGTTTACATCTCATATATGCCGCACAACAGGTCTTGACTTCGATGCTCTATCACTCGGTAGTGGGACTCGGCAAACCGTATATGTGCGTGGGTAGATCCATGGCCTATACCCGACAGGCCTTTGATCGATCGAAGGGTTTTGCGCCCTATTCCAATCTTGCGACGGGTTCGGATGACCTGCTCTTGCAAAGTTTTGATTCAGACACGCGGATCGAATCCGTTCCAGCAGCATTTACTTGGTCTGACCCTCCCGCCGACCTCAGAACATGGGTGAGGCAACGCAGCAGGCATACAGGTGCTTCTCGATACTATCCGCGGTCGGTATTATTCGCCTTGACGCTGTATGATGTGACGGTACTTCTTTCGCCTCTTTGTTTACTTCTGCTGCCTCTGGTTTCTCCGGTATTGGCCAATGGAATCCTTTTGCTTTTTGTGGTTCGGATGCTTGTTTTATTCACTAACCTTCACGAAATCATAAAATTAGGAGGTCGAGCTACTTCAGCATCACAAGTTTGGTTATTGGAATATCCGGCGTCTTGGATGAATGCCTTAATTTCGGTAGCGACATTATGGGTGAAAAAGAAGGCATGGAAGGGAGATCCGCAGGCTCAAACGCCGAGCGCGACTTGGCGTGGGTAACAGCGGCAGGGGATCAAGCTGCCTATATCAGTCTTTTGGAGACCTATCGTGAGAATATTTACTACATGATGTTGAAGATGGTTCGGAATCAGGATGATGCCGAAGATCTCACCATCGAAGTCTTCGGGAAAGCCTTTAAACGTCTGCCTTCGTTTAATCCCGAGTATGCTTTCAGTACTTGGTTGTTTAGGATAGCATCCAACAACGCCATCGATTTCATTAGGAAGAAGAAAAAAGCAGATACGTTATCGCTTGATCAAGACGATGATGACGAATCTTCTATTGCGTTCGATGTTCAGTCCAAGGAATTGAATCCTGAGCAGGAGCTGGTCAAAGGGCAGCACATTGAGGAGATGCATAAGCTCATCGACGCTTTGAAGCCGAAGTACAAGAAGCTAGTAGAGCTTAGGTACTTGAGTGAGCTAAGCTACGATGAGATTGCTGATGAAATGGATCTTCCGCTTGGAACGGTTAAGGCACAATTGTTTCGAGCCCGAGAGTTGATGTTCGAGATCATGAAGCACCGACGTAAGCACATTTGACGCATGGCCGGAAAAGATCTGATTGCCTCTTACTTTCCTGATTTTTCTAAAGACCAACTCGCTCAGCTTGAGCAGTATGCCAAGCTTTTGGTCGAGAAGAATCAAAACGTGAACGTGATCTCGCGCAAGAATGAACACAGGGTATGGGAGGAACATATTCTGCACTCACTAAGCATCGTGAAAGTGAATCGCTTCAAGACGGGTACTAAAGTCCTTGACTTCGGCACTGGTGGCGGTTTGCCTGGCATCCCTCTCGCTATAGCATTTCCTGAGTCGAAGTTTCTATTGGTGGATTCGATCGGAAAGAAGGTTAGAGTGGTGCAAGAGATGGTTGACGAGATCGGACTTAAGAATGTTCGAGCCCAACACTTTCGAGCAGAGGATATTCCCGAGACCTTTGATTTCGCCGTAAGCAGGGCGGTAACAGCTTTGCCTCGTATTCAAACTTGGCTAAAGGGAAAGATCCATCGGGGAAAGGACCATGATCTGTCCAATGGTTTGATCTACATCAAGGGAGGAGATTTTGAAGAGGAACTACTCGACCTCGGTGTTAATTTCAGGGTGTGGGAGATGAAAGACTGGTTTGAAGACCCCTTCTTTGAGACGAAGAAGGTGGTTTGGGTCGACCTAGCCCGTTAGTTCAGAATGAAGTAGGTCAGTTCCTTCATGAGTTCCACGGAACTGATCGAGTTTGACTCAACCCCCTTCGACCGCGCATCCACTTCGCGTAACTTCTCGATGATCTGAGCCGTTTTTGGAAAAGGGTAGTGGGGAGCCGAATTCATCACCTTCTGAGCGAAGAATGCGTTCCTAACACCCGGAATGCTTTTGATAACCCCGTTTGCGGTTTTATCCTGCAGGGAGTGAAACATCATGATCTTGCTGAAATGGGCGAAGAGGGCCGAAATCACCAAGACCATCGGCGTGTTCTTGTCGTTTCGTCCGATCTGAAAAGCGATTTGGTAGCTGCGTGCGGCATCTCGAATGCTCAATGCATCTACGTACTCAAACTGACTGAACTCCTTGCTGATCCCAATGTGCTTTTTTACATCCTCCGCTTGGATTTCTTTGGAAAGGGGAACGTTGATCGTGAGTTTTCTTAACTCCCCCTCGATCTTTTCCAGATCATTTCCGAGGTGCTCCGCCATCAAGTGCGATGCATGAGGATTGATACGGTATTTGATCTGTTTGGCAAACTCCTCTATGACGCGCGGGATATCCGAGTCATAGTGTCTAGCTGAGTGAAAGACGACCCCGTTCTTCTTAGCGTAATCCACCCATTTGAATCGTGCGTCAACCTTCTTGTACTTGAAGTCGATGACGAAGACGGTAGATTGAACCGGATTCTGGAAATAGGCTTCCAAGTCTGGCCACTTTCCACTAAAGTCCTGTGCTTCTCGCATGATGACCAATTGTCGAGGAGCCATCATAGGGAAACGCTTCAATGTTTCCAACAGGTTCTCTGTGCTCAGATCACGGCCGTAAAAGACGTTCAAATTGAAGTCGCGCTCATGCTCTTCTATCGCGTGGTGCTCGATGTATTTGCTGATCTTGTCAATGTAGTAAGGCTCTTCACCATGCAAGAGGTAAATAGGACGGAAATTCCCTGCCCTCATTTCTTTCATGATGTTCATATACTCCGTTACATTCGCCATACAAGACTACACTATCAGTTTGCTGATGATCGACCAGAAGAAATATCCTCCCTTGAACCTTCCGACCTTCGACGCCAAAGTTAGAATCATGGATGATGTAGTCCATATCCACGATGACTTTCGCAGGAAATTCCTTGTCTTAACCCCGGAAGAGTGGGTGAGACAGCACTTTGTACATTTCATGGTGGAGGAATTGGGGTATCCCGCAGGTAGGATGATGCTCGAATATGAACTCAACTACCATGGTCGAAAAAAGAGACCCGATATCGGTTTCGTAGATCAAAGCGGTAAGCCGGTCATCTTGGTGGAGTGTAAAGCTCCTAGCGTTTCTCTCAACGAAGACGTATTTTTACAGATAGCGACGTACTACTCGATCAGTGGAGCGCGATGGCTGGTCTTGACCAATGGTCTGCACCACGTTTTCGCGGAGATTCAACCATCGAGTGGTGAGATCGTCTATAAAAGTGAATTGCCGAATTACCGATGAGGGTTCTACTTCTGGTCATATTGGTTTTATCCTGCACCTTGGGAAGTGCCCAACAGGTGAAGCGCACTTTGATCCCTCTGGGTCTAACTCGAGCGCTTCAAAATGTCGAAGGTGATCCATTGGTTCATCTCTACCTCAAAGGCGACTTGGACGATATTTCCACATGGGTGCGATCCCACCGCGGGGTGGTTAAAAAGGAAGTGAAAGGTTATCTCTCGGTCGCCTTGCCGGCGTCAGAACTAGAAGAGCTTGAATCGATCAGCTCCTTACAGCACATTCATTTTGATGGTAGCCAAGGACAGCCTCTGCTTTCGAAGTCTAGAGAGCATGCTCGGGTTAATCAGGTCCATCAAGGGATTGGAGGACTACCTGACTCATTCACTGGAGAAGGAGTTATCGTCGGTGTGATCGATGCGGGTATTGAATTGCAACATCCGCACTTTCAGTATCCCGACGGAAGCACGCGCATCATAGAATTGTGGGACCAGACTCTGCCTGTGGATGCACAGCGTACCCCGACCTATGGATATGGACAGGTCTGGGACAGCACGGAGATCAACGATAGTATTTGTCCGCACACGGATCAGGCCACCTGGTTTGGGCATGGTACTAATACAGCTGGAATCGCAGCGGGGGATGGAAGTTCTTATCCCGGCTATCGCGGAATGACTCCTAGTGCTGAGTTGATCGTAGTATCGAATGACTTCAATTCGTTAGGGTGGACCAGTACTGTTTCTGATGCCGTGGATTACATCTTCTCACGCGCTGAGGCTCTGGGTAAACCTTGTGTGATCAACGCAAGCCTTGGTGCCTATTTGGGGTCGCACGATGCCAAGGATCTTGCGGCACAGTCGATCGAAGCACTGATCACAGAGACAGGCGGGCGTGTCATGGTATGTGCTGCCGGCGATTCCGGAGATCAGGATCCGTACCATCTTGGTTACGAGGCAAGTTCCGATACGTCATTCACTTGGTTTAAGGTTCCTTCCTATCAATCGCCTGGAAATGGAAACATCTTCTTCGAGGTGTACGGGGACGTCGGTGACATGGAGTCTCTTCAATTCTCGATCGGTGCGGATCAGATTCAGCCCTCCTATGTTTTCCGCGGAAACACGGCATTCGATAGTATTCTGAATCGACTCAACTTGGTACATACAGATACCTTGTGGAGTGTTTCAGGAAATTCGTTGGCCACCGTTGTCACGTCAGCGGATTCTTTGAACGGCACGTATCGACTTCAAGTGTGGCTTGCTGCCATCGACTCGGTGGATTATCGTTACCGCTTCAGTACTGTGGGAAGAGGACGATTTGATGTGTGGTCTGCCCAGTGGTTGGGAATGAGCGATATGGTATCGTCAAACTTGCCTAGTGTTTCACAGTTTCCTGATATTGCCGACTATGTTCTGCCTGATCTCGATCAAAGTATCGTGAGTTCATGGGCGTGTTCCGATAAGGTCTTGACCGTTGCCAATTTCACCAACCGGACTTCATATATCGATGTCGATAATAATACGGTCAGTGCATCCGGTACAATGGGCAATATCGCTGCGAATAGTAGTCGTGGTCCTGCTCGGACTCAAGTGCTCAAGCCGGATCTGGCGGCACCGGGCGATAATACGCTTACCGCCGGGGCATTCTTTCAGCTCGAAAATCTACTGGCCTATCCGTCCACCCGATCTCGTGTGGGACTGGGCGGGATGCACCACCGCGCCGGAGGAACCTCCAGTGCCTCACCTGTGGTAGCGGGTATTGCTGCGCTGATGTTGGAGAAATGTCCGGGAATGGATTGGCTGGATGTGAAACAAGCCTTGCTGGATGAGACTTGGGATGCAGATGCCTACACCGGCTCGTTACCCAACAATCGGTGGGGCTATGGAAAAGTAGACGCCTTGGACGCGCTTCGATCTTCAACGCCTGAAGTCTCGTTGCTCTACTCCGATGATGAGTTTTGCGAAGGTGAATCGCTCGAACTGTCCTTAACTCAGGGCTTTCCGGAAATGCTCTGGAACACGGGTAGTGATCAAATAACGATCGACGTTTCGCAAAGCGGTTGGTACCACGCCGAGGTGTACAATGACCTTCAATGCAAAGGACGAAGCGATAGCGTTTATGTGACCGAACGGCCGAATCCGTTGGTCCCTACGATCGAAATGTCAGGATCGTCGCCTGCTTGTCCAGGAGATACGGTCGTCTTGAGTACGAATCAGACCTACGGTGGGTATGCATGGAGCAATGGAGCGTTCACACGGTCTGTTTTTGCTACAGAAGCGGGGTCGTATGCCTGTGAAGTCTTCAATTCTTTTGGTTGTTCGTCAATATCGGATACAGTCCATGTAGACTTCTTTCCTGCCATGCCTGAAGCGATCATCACGTTGATTGAAGGCGGCCGACTCCGTTTGTCACTCGACTCCAGTTTGGTGTCGTCGGTTACTTGGTTTCAGAATGGTGCTGAATTGATCGGTGAATCACAGCTCGAGTGGAGCCCCACGGAAATGGGAGTTTATTCAGCAACTTTTACGGATTCCAATGGATGTGAGCACGCATCAAACAGCTTGAATGTGTATGCACTTGGCCGGACTTCCATGGTGGATTTTGATCTGCGCGTCTTTCCTCAGCCATTTTCGGATCAATTGAACCTAATCGGTGTAGAAGCGTTTCAACGATTGGAGCTCCACGATGTATCCGGTCGCCTTATTCGAAGTCTGCCTATCCGAGGAGACAAAATCTCCGTCCTTACTTCGGATATTGCGCCGGGTCTTTACACCCTCAGATTAGTATCCTCTGAAGGTAGTGGACTCGTTCGCCAAGTGATTAAATGAGAGATAGACTGATCATAGTACTGTTCGCGCTGATGGCGTTTTCTTTAGCCCATGCGCAGGATGCTCATGTTCCGGGAGCGCTATTGGTGAAGGTGAAGCCAGAGTATCGGGCAATGTGCTCGGATGAGCAGATCGAGCATCCGGTGTTACAGGCCGCCATGGAGGCACTCGGGCAAACTTCTGTGAAGAAGAGGTTTTCATTTGTACAGCCATTTATTCCTGATCGTGCTCCCGATCCTGATGCAGGGCCTGATCGCAGAGTCGACATCTCTCTCATCTACGAGATCCGGTTTGACGAGCGATGGGATGTCAGGAAGGCGGCAAAGCAGCTTCAGGAAACCGGTACGCTTGAATACGCCGAACCCTGGTTTATTCCCACCGTGATCAATACACCGAACGACGAGTTGGTGGATAGTGTCTATTACCTACCCATCATCAATGCCTTTGACGGCTGGGACATCGATACCGGTGGAGCCGATGTGGTGATTGCCATCATTGATACGGGGGTGGACAAGGACCATCCTGATCTAGTAGAAAAGCTGTGGGTGAATGAGATAGAAGCGAATGGGATCGCTGGTGAGGATGACGATGGCAATGGTTTAGTAGATGATTTCCAAGGTTGGAACTTCTACGATGACAATAATGACATCAATGAGACGGGCTTCTCACATGGAACCCACGTCGCCGGATTGGCTGGAGCGAGTACAAATAATGCCATTGGTATGGCTGGAGCAGGCTGGGCTTGCACGATCATGGGCATCAAGGCGGGTGATAAACTGCAGCTTCCTTATGGTTATGACGGAATTGTATATGCGGCAGAACGAGGAGCAGATGTGATCAATTGCTCTTGGGGAAGCTTTGGTCCCACCCAGTTTTCGCACGACATCGTCCGCTACGCAACTTACAATTTGGATGCGCTTCTCATCGGCGGTGCTGGAAACGATAATCGCGAGAATCGCTTTTATCCTGCGAGCTACCCCGAAGTCTTGAGTGTGGGCTCGAGCGATGCCAATGATTGGAAATCTGATTTTTCGAACTACAACTACGACATTGACCTCTTGGCACCGGGAAGCTTGATACTGTCTCTGAAGAATGACGGTTATGGCTATGACAGCGGGACGAGCATGTCAGCACCGATCGCGGCAGGAGTAGCAGGATTGATACGTCATCGTTACCCAGATCTCACAGCCCTACAAGTCAGAGAACAGCTCAGAGTAACCGCTGACACGTCGATTTTCGAGATTCCCCAGAATGCACCGTACCTCAACAAACTAGGAACAGGCCGATTAGACCTGGCTCGAGCGGTAGAGGCCATCAATTCTCCGGCATTGCGGGTTGAATACTATGAGGTAAGTGACGGTGATGATGAGGTTTTCGTGCCTGGTGAAATCGTAACCTTAGGAATGGAGATCTCCAATTTTCTAGAGCCGGTTCAAGACATTCGGGTCAAGTTGGTGTCCGAGGATCCACGGCTTACGGTGCTCTCAGACGAATGGATACTGGGTGATCTCGGAACCAACGAAAGGTTGAACAACCTCGTTAACCCGTTCGAATTGGAAGTGCAATCGGTTGATTCTTTTGATGTGGAGGTAGCAGTGAAGGTCATCGCCTACAGTACTTCATCAGATTACAAGATGACCAAGTACGTGACGTTCCTGATCAATCCTTCCTATGTCAACGTGACGGTCAATAACATTTCTACGACGGTCTCTAAGAACGGTTTGGTCGGCTTCACGGACATCTTTCAGTCAAACGGCCTCGGTTTTCAATTCGAGAACGCGGGAAACTTTGTGTATGAGATGGGATTGATGATCGGCTACAAAGACGAAGTGAGGGAGAGGGTAGTGGATCGCGTGCGTAGTGCGGAGATCTACGATCGTGATTTTTGGGAAGATGACATCATTGTGAGAAAGGAGCCAGAAGGAGAGGAGGCTTATCTGGCGGAAGGAAGCTTTACCGATACCAGCGCTCGACTCGACGAGATCGGCCTTTTGATACGCCAGCAGGCAATGGCATATACGGATCCCGGCCATGAGAATTATGTCTTGATGACCTATACCATTGAGAATAGATCAGGGAAGGCCCTGTATGACATGAGTGTCGGCATGTTTGCCGATTGGGATATCGGGAACGCCACAAAGAATAAGGCGGCTACTGCCTATGGCAAACGATTAGGGTACGTTTATCGCACCGGAAATGAGCAATTGACCGGAGGAATACAACCCTTGGGTGAGCACGAGTTTGTCTCCTTTATGATCGACAATATGGATGGAGGTGTAGGCGGAATCAATATGTACGATGAAGAGAATTTTTCCTCTCGTCGCAAGTACAAGTCACTCACCGAGAATCGATTTGAGGCGGGAGAAGCAGGTGAGACGGGTGAAGGAAACGACGTGATCCAGGTTGCCGCCATGAAGGGGGTAGACATCCTGAATGGCGAGAGCAAGACCTTCGTTTTTGCGATCCATGCAGGTAGGGATATCGAAACGGTCCTTAGGAGCGCGGACTCCGCCTATGTCCGTTATTTCGGGCAAGCACCCGGAGAGGATGTGGAAGGCGCATTCGAATTGTCTGATCCCTGGCCAAATCCCACTCAGGGTGAATTGACCTTGGTGCTCAATAAGAAGCGCCCCGATGATTTGGAGGTTTTCCTCTACAATTCGACGGGTTTGTTGGTGCACGAATTCAATGTTGGCGCCATCTATGCCGGAATCAACGTGATTCATTTGGATATGCCTAGCGTCGCATCCGGAATGTATTTCTTGGAAACGAAATCGGAAGGGGAGAGCGATGTACGCACTATACTATATTCAGCACCCTAAACATCAATTATTCATTTACTTTTGGCGCCCTATTTAAGATTGTATGGCTTTGGAACAGATTCTTTCGATCTCAGGTAAATCAGGTCTTTTTCGTTTGGTTGGACAAATGAAGAATGGAATCATTGTAGAATCGATCGTCGATGGAAAGCGCTTTCCTGTGCACGGTGCTGCAAAGGTGAGTGCTCTTGAAGAGATCAGTATTTACACCGACACCGAAGAGGTGGCATTGAAGGATGTCTTCAAGGCTATCTATGATAAGGAAGGCGGAAAGCAGGCGCTTAGTCATAAGGAAGACGAGGCCGAGATCAAGGCCTACTTCGAAGGTATCCTACCTAACTACGATCGCGAACGAGTGTATCCGAGTGATATGGTGAAGGTGATTCGATGGTACAACCTCTTGATCGAACACGATGCCTTCGATCCGAATGCTGAAGAGGCAGCGGAAGAAGCGGAGACTCAGGAGGCCGAATCAAAGGAGAAGAAAGCCGCAACAAAGAAGGCAGCTCCAAAGAAGTCTACCGCTGCACAGAGCAAAGCAGGTAAAGCAGCTCCAAAGAAGTCAGGAGGAAGCAGTGTGAAAGCTCCTCGTAAGGCGGGTGGAGCCCAACGTGGCGGATAAGCTATGACCGCAACACTGAAGATTCAAAAGGCGCTATTTAGGCGCCTTTTTTTTATTCCAGACTGAATCGAACTTCTGGATAATTCTTCGTGGCTAGCTTGGTCTCGATCTCACCAGCTCGGTCGAAATGCAATATGTTTTGCTGCCGCGAGTAGATGTCCATCAGCACCGTGTGTTTGATGAAAAGGATTCGTAGTTCAGGATCGACAGGTACTTCTCCGTATACCCAACATACATCGTCTTCAAACTCATGTCCGAGCCAATGGATGTGATCCGCTTTGGCCGCATTGCTAACCGAGAATCTACTGTCAATATAATCCCTGATGTGAATGAAATTCTTGTCGGTTCTAGAGGGGTCATTCAGAAAGATCTTGGTCTCGCTTCTTTCGTTCAGTGCCTTTTCCAGATCATCGGTGAAGAGTCGCATCGAGATCTGGAGCGTGTCATCCTTGATGGCGAGCTCGCTGATCGAAACATAGAACTCGTGCTCCTCCTTTCGGTTTCCAGAAACGGAGAGTAATATGAACAAGGAGAAGGCTAGCAAGATGGATCTCATAATTGAGCGTAGATTGATAGTAGTTTCTGGGATTCTTTCTGCCAGTTATTTTCCTCAGCAGCGAGCTGACAGTTCGAACGCAATTGCTCGTAGGTTATGGATTCCGTTCGCAGCTCGTTTATCGCCTCGGTGATCGCTTCGGGTGTCGCGGAAGCAATGAGCCTAGCGATGGAATATTGATCATTGAAGGCGTGGTACTCAGCATGATCGATGGCGATCTGTGGAATGCCGGCATGGATATAATCGAAGAATCGATTGGCTAACGAATGTTGGTGGTGGAGGCCAGTGTCTGAAAAGAGAGTGAGTCCGGCAAAGGCGCGGGCGGTTTCTTTTCTCAATTCATCGGGCGGAAGGGCGCCACAGAGGGTAACCTTACCCTTTAGTTCTTGGTCTCGGATCAGTTCTTCGAGTTTTTCTCGTATCGGACCATTCCCATAGATTCTCAAGGTCATTCCATCGATCGACTTCATAGCGAGAATGGATTCCTCCAAACCTCTTCCGATGTTCAGGGCTCCTTGGTAGATGAGATAGGGTGGGGAGCTTGGCTCCCGATGCGCAACCTTTCTGAGTACCGGAACATTTCTTACCACTTCCAGGTTCGCATTGTAACGTGTCTTGAAGAGCTTGGCGTATCCAACGCTGATGGTATAGCCCATATCGAATCGACGCATGATGAATTGCTCCACCCACTGCCAGATCCTATGAACCATAGGTCGGGTGATCACCTCCTCTAGTTCGCTGAAGTACTCATGTGAGTCGAAAATAAATGGCTTTCGGCGGAGTCGGCAAACAAGGTATACTGGCAATGCAGTGTCGAGATCAATGGCACAGATCGCATCGATTTTGCGGAATAGCAGGAAGAAAAGTAGGCGTAAGTTGTACTCGAGGTAAAATGCCTTCCCTTTTTCAAACCAGCAATTGATCCTTCGCTGTTCGAAAACATGCTCTTGAAGTGGTGCGGAGTCACGCTTTTGCCTACCGATCAAGGTACATCGATATCCTTCTTCAGAGAGGGCAGAGCAGATGCGCTGTATTCGCTGGTCATAGACCAAGTCATTCGTGACGGTAAAGAGGATATGCTTCATATACGTATCGGCGCGAAGGTAATTTAACCTCCCTTGAACTTGTCGAGGTCTCGTCGATGGCGTTTTGTGGGTCGGCCCACAATACCAAAGGATCGACTTTCCGCATTCATGCGCTTCACTAATTCCCACTCCGCCAAGTCTTCTTCTGACGTAGTTTCGACCATCAGATCAGGCACCAATTTGGCACCCACTCTGCTTTTGGGAATGTCGAGCACCTTGAATGTCCGCCAGATGGGAGGTTCTTTGAGACTGAACTTGTCACCAGGACGGATCTCTTTGCTCGGCTTGATGAGTTCATCATTGACCATCACTTTTTCACCTGTGCATGCCTGACCGGCGAGTGAACGTGTCTTAAATAATCGAACGCACCATAGGTATTTGTCGATACGCATCCCACAAAGCTACTTTACGTCTAGGAACTGAGGCCATGTGTGACACTCGTTCAAAGCTTTGCTTTGAGTATTTTTGATGCTTCTAGACCTATGCGAACAACCTCTTGGCACATCCGCGCATTGCGCACATTGATGGTTTTGACCTTCCTTGTATTTGGAGGCTTGAGAACCAATGTGATGGCCCAATACCTTGTAGGAGGATCCGCGTCTACGCTATCCGGAGGGTGTTACCAGTTGACTTCAGCGACAAACAGCCAAGCGGGCTATGTCTATTACCAGACGGCACTCAACTTGCATGAATCCTTCGATTATAAGTTTCGCGTTTACCTCGGAACCAACAATGGAGGAGCTGATGGGATCGTATTTGTTTTGCGTGGTTCTTTGGGTAATCCCTACATCGGACAAGGTGGAGGAGCGCTAGGATTTCAAGGTACCGGTTTTACATCGAATGCCTTAGGTGTTGAAGTGGACACTTGGTACAATGGGAATTTTGGAGATATCGCCGCTGATCATATCGGAATATTCAAGAATGGTTCGGTAAATCACACGGCTGCTACGGCCTTGGCAGGACCTATCCAGGCATCTGCGACTACGGCAAACGTGGAGGATGGCAACTATCACACGCTCAACATCCGGTGGGACCCGCAGTCTGAGGAGCTGGATGTCTATTTGGATTGCGACTATCGACTTCAGTATCAGGGCGACCTGATCGACAGCGTCTTCAACGGAGATAGCACGGTGTTCTGGGGATTCTTGGGTACTACGGGAGGAGCCAATAACGTTCAGCGCTTTTGTGTCACCCAGGTGATCGACAGCTTGGTGAATGACCTTGAAGATGCTACGATCTGTAATGGGGATTCTGTTCAGTTGGATGCAGGGGAAACAGCCGTTTCATATGACTGGACTCCGAGCACAGGACTGAGCTCCACCAGTATTGGTGATCCCTATGCTTCGCCTTCTACCACGACGACTTACTATGTGGAAGAGGCCTACCTCTGCGATACCCTGATCGATACGGTAACGGTCAACGTGATCCAGCCTACGTTCAATATCGTTAGCGTTGTGGAAGATGCGCTTTGCAATGATTCTTGTGACGGGTCGATCGATATCACTGTGGTGAATGGAACGGGAATGTATACGTACGAGTGGAGCACAAGCGATACTACGGAGGACATTACAGAGCTATGTGCCGGAACGTATACGGTAACCGTTCAAGATGTGGATACGGCTTCTTCCACCTATCTGTGTACGTTGATCGAAAGTTTTACGATCAACGAGCCTGCGCAGTTGACATCGGCGATCGTCAATGAAACCACCACTTCTTGTGCGGATGGCCTTACCTGTGACGCAAGTGCAACCGCCACTGCGAGTGGAGGAACATTCCCTTATTATTACATGTGGACCAGTGGAGAAGTGAACTCGACCGCCTCACAGCTTTGTGCCGATACCAACTGGGTAACGGTGACCGACGACCATGGATGTAAGAGCGAATCCTTTGTGGTGATCGACATTCCTGATTCCATTCAGACTACAGCCTACGGTGATACCTTGATCTGTATTTCCAACACAACACCGATCATTGGGGCATCTACCGGAGGTACAGCGCCGTTCAGCTACGTTTGGAGAATCCATGAATCGAACGGTGTGGTGATCTCGACCAACGAATTCGTCAACGTTTCCCCCGATACCACGACCACCTATTTCGTTCAGTCAACCGATGCCAATGGCTGCCCGGGCGATTCATCCCAAGTCACGGTGCGAGTGCGGCCGCCGCTTAGCTCGGTCATCGATGAGATCGATACCATTTGTCCTTACGATACAATCGATCTTCATGTTACGGGTTTCGGAGGAGATTCGATCTATACCTATTCGTGGAGTAGCGGCACGTTCGGCGAGTACGCCACGATCAGTCCTGATGAACCCACTTGGTTCAACGTGACGGTGAGTGATCAATGTGGAACTCCTTCCTATGTGGATAGCATTTGGGTGCAAGTGGGTGGATATTCTCCGATCGATGTGACCATAAGAGTAGAGGATGATTCCTTATGTGCAGGAGAAGTGACGCATTTGATCGCTTCGGGAAGGGGCGGATGGCGTGGTCCTGATGAGTACCAATACCGTTGGCTTCACAATGGTGAAACGCAGAATATTCTGTTTGTCAGACCCAACGAAACTCGAACCTTCACGGTGGAGATCAGCGACCTTTGCTTGTCAAAACCCGGAGAAGCTTCTGCGACGATCTACGTCGGTAAGCCGGATCCCGCGGTGATCGAAGTGGCGCCTAAAGAGGCCTGCGCAGAAACGGAGGTCGTCATTCATATCGCCGATTATGAGCCTACTAACGACTATACCTGGTATCTCGGAGATAGCAATATCATCGACGATCCGGAGGTAGACTCGATCATTCACAAGTACGATGAGCCGGGTTGCTATGACATTGAGATCGCTTCGGTAACCGAGTTTGGTTGCTACGCCAGAAGCAAGGAGTCTTGCGCTGTGCGCATTCTTGCTCAACCTATAGCTGCCATCGAGACAGACCCCGTTCAGCCGAGGAACACCGATGATATTTTGAACATCTACGACCGCTCGATCGGTGCAAAGAAGGTGACATGGTTCATCGGTGACGATACGCTTTACAACCAAGATATTCTCGAATATCAATTCCAGGAATGGATGTTGCCGATGTCTATCTCACAGGTAGTCGTCTCTAGCGACGGATGTTCAGATACCGCTTATAAGGAGCTCGTCTATCAATACGAAACCGTACTCTATTATCCATCGGCCTTTACCCCCAATGGTGATAGCAAAAATGATTTCTTCCGCATCGTTGGCGAGGCCATTTCAGCGGAAGATTTCGAATTGAAGATCTACGACCGATGGGGGCACATTTTGTTTGAAGCGGATCACCCTGATGATAGTTGGGATGGAAAACTCTCAGATGGAAAATGGGCACCGCAAGGGGTGTATCCCATCACGATCCGCTATCGGGATCACTACGGTGAGCTGCGGACGATATCCGATCGAGTTACGATCAGTAACGGAGGGAAGCGCGTTCCTCTGCGCTGATCAAACGACTCCTTGAGTAGGAGGAAGCCTCTTATTTAGGTTCTTGACGAAGGTGTTCAAGATCACTCCGAGCAATACGAGAATGATACCGGCTATACTCAGCCAAGGAAGGCTTTCATTGAAGAAGAGGAAGCCTATGCCGAGCGCATAGACGACCCCAAAGTACTTGAACGGCATAATGCGACTGCTGTGGTCGGCGTGAAGTGCCTTCGTCATGTAGAGCTGGGCGATCTGTGTGAATACTCCCATGATCAACAGTAAAAGCCACTCGATACCCTGAGGAGTGACCCATTTCACCGTCAGACAGGCTATGCCCATCAAGGGCGTGGCAATGAGTGGAAAATAGAGAACTACCGTCACCGGGTGATCGGTCATTCTACACTTCATGATGGCATTGTAAGCCAATCCGGAGATAAGAGCGGAGACGATGCCAACACCGAGATAGGTATAGGAAATCCGATCATCAAACCCCTTGATCATTAAAACTCCTACGAAAGCGATCGCAAAGAGGATCCACTGAACCGGCTTCACCTTCTCATTCATCATCTGAGTCGCCAGTAAAACAGTGAATATTGGAGAGATGTACTGTATGGTCGTAGCGCTTGCCAGCGGCATATGCTTGATAGTGGTGAAAAAGAGGAATAGTGCAGACATGCCCGCAATACCTCGGATGATGAGCCACTTTTTATTGTGTCCAAAAAAGGGCAGATTCAATTGACGGATCATCACGATACTGATCATCAGGGAGATGACCGAACGGAAGAAAACGATCTCATGGGTGGGGATGTCTTGCAGGAACTTTACGCAAAAGTTCACCACCGCATAGGCGAGGCTCGAAAAGAGGATGTATACGATGCCTTTGTACTGCAAGCTGCGAAGCTATCGTTTCAATTGGGATTGTCCTAAGGTCAGCGTATCCTTGCACTGCATTATGGCAAGACAAGCATTGGAATATCCGTGGCCGTTTCGCTTCCTGAGAATGGCATTTCCTTATTTGGAGAAGTTGGTGCCTGGTTTTGCTCATTCTCTAGCGATCAGGTTGTTTCTTACTCCCATTCGGTTTCGCGCCAAGCCAGCTGACCTTGAGGCGGCAAAGACATTCGATCAGTACACCATCAAAGTAGGAGAGGAGGACGTGGTGGTCTACTCAAAAGGTGAAGGACCCGAGGTACTCTGCTTGCACGGCTGGTCAGGTAAAGCCATGCAGTTCAGGAGGATCGCGGAAAGGTTGGTTCAAGAAGGATATCGCTGTGTTTTGGTGGATGCGCCCGGACATGGCAGGAGTACGGGTGGAAGAACGAGTATCTTTGAGTTTCAGGCGGCCTTCAATCAGGTATTCGAAACCCTCCAGCAACCCGTTGCCGTGGTGGGACATTCGCTAGGTGCGGCGTCTATTTCCTTAGCTGTTCATGACGGAACAGAGGTTCCTTCCTTCGCGGTCTTCGGAGCCCCGGTAGTCGGAGAAGATATCTTGCAAGAATTTCGAAATCGAGTCAACGCCTCAGAGTCGACTACGGATCATTTGAAAGAGAGAGCGATAAAAGAGTTTGGAAGGACCTTTGAAAGTGTCACTATGCAAGAAACCTTCAAAGCCGTCAATTGTCCGTGCATCGGCTTTCATGGCGTGAATGACCTAGACGCGCCGGTCTATCACCTTGATGTCCTGAAGGAAGTCAATCCTCGCATCGAAACCCACAAGTATGAGGGCGTGGGACATCGTCGCATCTTGAAGGACGATGTGGTCATTGATGATTTCATCGTTTGGCTGAACCGTCAGAAAGAGAGCCTTACAACAGGGCCTTGACATTCTCGGGAGGCCGCCCGAGGACGGCTTTATTGCCTTTAATGACAATAGGGCGCTCGATCAGTTTGGGATAAGTGATCATTGCCTCGATCCACTCTTCTTCGCTCAGCTCTTTGCCTTTGAAATTCTCTTTGTAGTCAGCTTCTCCTTTTCTGAGTAGATCCTTTGCCTTCATTCCCAATTTGGAAAGCACGGCTTTGAGTTCTTCCTTGCTTGGAACGTCTTTCAGGTATTCAACGATCTTAGGTTTAACTCCGGCCTCTTCTATGATAGCGAGAGTCTCTCGACTTTTACGACAACGTGGATTGTGATAGATCTTCATACCACGAATATGCGAAGCATTACTCGAGAAGGAAAACGGTTCCTTGCTGCGTTCTTTCGATACGCTCCCCGTCATACAGTCCTTTGTACTCTACGATCCAACCATAGGATCCTACGCCTGCTCTTCGGTTGTTTATACGGCCGTCCCACGTCTCGTTGACGTCTTCGGTGTAGAAGATGGTCTCACCCCAGCGGTTGAACACTCGAAGTTTGTACAGCGTGATCTCGCATTCGACTTCGGGTCCGAAGGTCTTGTTCACACCTGCAGGTGTCGGACGAAACGCATTCGGGAATCGAACGAAACATTCACAATCCTTGACGAAGATGGTGTCGCGAGCGATACCACAGGCATGGGATACTTCAACGGTGTACTCTCCCGGATCATAGATGTTCAAGATCGGATCATAGGTTCTATCATTCCAGCGATACTGGAAGGCGCCTTTGGTCGTAGCATCCAAGAACTCGATATCTCCAAGACAGATGTACTCAGGTCCAAGGATGTCGATGTTAGGATCGCTCAGGTCGTACACCTTCACGGAATCGATGGAGATACAAGTACCATCATCCACGGTGATCGAGTAGGTGCCGCCCGCTGAAGTTGTCAAGGTCTGTGTAGAATCTCCATTAGACCAAGCATAGTCCCACATTGGATTTCCCTCTGCCTTGACACGTGCCGTCTTGTCTTCACAAAGGATCGTGTCGTCGATCAATTGGATCGTAGGCGGCATCGCCATAGTGATGTAAAGCGAATCGCCCGTTGTACAGATGAAGTTGGTGGCACGCACCCAGATCATTTGATCATCCTCTACGAACATGATATGCTTCGGGGTGGTCGTTCCGTCGTACCAGTGATAGTTCACAGCACTCCATTGTGATGTGACATCAAATTCGAGTTCTCCCGGTGCACAGAGCGTAATATCGTCTCCAAGATCCACTTCAGGATACTCGTAGAAGAATACGCGAATCACGTCGGTTTCCGCACATGGACCATTCGAAACGGTCACGGTAAAAACACCGGACTCGGTCACCGATAGTTGATTCACAGTAGAGCCATTGCTCCAGGTGTAGTCAAACAGTGGATTCGTATTCGGGATCACCGCTACGCTATCTCCTTCACAGGCTGGAATGTCATCTCCCAATTCAAGGTCGATCGGTGGGTGCATTCCCACATACACGGTATCACGCATGCTACAGTGTTCGCCGCTTACTTGTACCCAATAATTTCCTTGGCTTCCGCCTTCTACTTCGATCGTTGGAGTGGTCGCACCCACATTCCAGATAAAGGATAATCCGGTAGTGTCGAGTCCTGTCCCGATCTCCAATGTATCGTAGTCGCAGTACATCAGGGTTTCAGGAAGGTCGAAATATGGGTCGTAATAGAAAGTGTAGTGCACAGAATCGAATGCATTACATCCATTACCGGTAGCGGTGACATAGTACGTTCCCGTAGTTGTAGCGTTGGTCGTTGGAGTGGTCGCTCCAGTTGACCAAGTAAACGAGGAAGCATTTTGAGCATTAGGCACCAATGGCTCAGATGGACTGTAACAGAACTCTTGGTCAGGACCTAGGTCAACCACTATGGTAGGATGATAATCTACCTCGATAGTGTCATACATGCTGCAATCGTCATTGGTCATCATGACCCAATATGTCCCAGGGGTTGAAACCGTGATGGTAGGAGTGTTTTGACCGGTATTCCAAGTGTAGCTGTTCAGTGGTCCTCCCGTTACGTTTGGATCCAGGACAGTACTGTCGTACCAACAGATCGTGACATCCGGTCCGAGATCGTACTCAGGGAAGAAAAAGTAGCCGATGTGGAAGGTGTCGTAAGAAAGACAGCCGTGCAGGTCTACTTCCAACCAGAATTGTCCGGAATCTTGAGTGACCAGAGCAGAATCAGTATCTCCAGTGGACCATTCGTAGCTATACCCGTTTCCAAGATCAACCACTTTCGTTACCGTTTCTCCCTCACAAATGATGGTGTCATTGCCCAAGAATCCGAAGATCGGAGCGATCACATTCATGGTGAAGTAGTAGGTGTCTCCGGGAACTACCGCCATGTATGTGGTAGTCTGCGTTGGAGCAACCGTCACAGTATCTTGCGTTGAGAAGACCACCGTGGGGTTAGCTGAATCTCTCCAGCTAACGGAATCAAGGTCGATTACATACATCTGACCGGAATCGCCAAGACAGATATTCGTGTCACCACCGACGCCTTCTAACTTGTAAACGTGCACATCATCCCAGTAATAGTAGGCACCACCGATGGAAGCGCTCGAGTTGTAAAGGACAGTCGCTGGATTGGTATTGAATGCTCCAATAGTGATGTACTGTTCACCACCCGTTGCGGTGATCGTGTCAATGTATAAAGCCCAAGAAGTGTTGTTCTGAAGCTGACCTCCGGTTGGGTTCCAAGAAGTAGGAGTAACTCCTAGGGCCCCGGTTCCTGTACCGGAAGGAAGAGTAGAACTCAGGTAGAACCCCATGTCATTACTCGAAAAGCGCGCATTACTTGCTAGTCGATAGTGGAATGATACGACGTATTGCTGGCCGGCCTGTAGTGTCTGTGAGAGCGTATCGCAGATATATTCTCTGTAGGTACTTCCCGTAGATAATCCGCAATATCCTCCTGCATAGGCTTGTCCAGTATTGGCAAAGGCGGTACCGAATGTATTGTTTGGTACGTCACACGACCCAACTGTCGCACAGGAATGAAAGTAATCGCTCGAACCCGAGTGGTTCGGAGCCTTATCCCAATACGCTTCGGAGATATCACTCAAGCCGTTAGGGCAAGTGATGAAGTTTTCGAAGCTAGGTTGAGGTAGGAGGTTATTCTGAGCTAGAGCCTCTGTTGAGAACACAGTGGCAATGGCTACCCAGATCACGGTTAGAATTAGTCGTCTTTCCATAAGCATTTACAGAGGCCTTAAAAGTACACTTAAGTAGTCGTATGAACTCGAATAGGGTTGCGCAAGTTTTCGCCATTATTTGCCACTACTTGAAAAAATCCTCCGATGGTCATGTTTTTCTTTCTGTTTTCAAGGGATTTGAGTTCTTTGAAGTATGGATCCAAAAGCTTTTTATCGTAGCCTTTCAGAGGATTTGGCATCAGAAATCCAAGAAGCAAGACGCAAGGATATTCAATGGTCGGTGATTCGAGGAGTCGCAGGTGTGGGAGCATTCGTCAGCTTCTATCTTTCATTGACCACTTCCATGTCGGCATTGGCATGGGTCGGTTCCATCTTGGTCTTGGTTTTCGCGCTAGCGTTGAAAAGGCATCAGGCGGTACGAGAGCGACTGAGTTTTTTAAAAGCGAAACAGAAGATCACGGCATTAGAGGAAGCCTATTTGAATGGAGATCTCTCATCGTTAGATAGTGATACAGAGTTTCGAGATGAGAATCACTCCTACGCGAATGACCTCGACGTCTTTGGTCCGGGTTCATTGTATCAGAGGCTCAGTCGAGCAAAGACGCTGGGAGGGAAGAGTAAGATGCAATCTTCGTTGAAGAACTTGTCGTGGGAGCGACTCAAGGACCGTCAGGGGGCTGTAAGTGAGTTGTCTCGAACGCCACTATTCATGCTAGATTGGCGCGCTTCGCTCGAGGGGGTAGAAAATCTCAACATTCGACCGGGACTGTCCAGCTGGTTGGGTACGGAGTCCTCCGTGCCGTGGAGCTATCGATCACTTGTTATTTGGCCCTTCTCCTTTGTAGTTCCGATCGGGTTTATCGTCATAGCGATCACCGGGGCCTGGAGCTATCTATCGCTGGTCGGCTATGCTTTTGTATTGAACCTGATCTTGATGGGCGCGGGTGCTACCTATCTAAAGCGGCAGTACCAAGGATTGGATCGAGTCCACAAATCCCTTAAGGTATACGCCGATCTTATACAACGCTTTAAGGCGTTTTCACCCGAGTCAACATCGTTAAGAGAAGTTCATGAGAGACTGTTTGAAGGTGAGGTAAAGGCCCACGAAGAGATCCAAAGACTAGGGGATATCCTGGGGCGATTGGATACCATGAACAACGTCATGGGATTGATCATCTTGAACGGAACATTCTTGTTCCATCTGCATGTCGTTCGGTCACTAGCGCGGTGGAAGCAGGACAATGGTCATCGATTGCTTGAATGGCTTGAGATCATCGAGGAACTAGAGGTGTGGATCAGTAAGGGTACATACGCTTTTCACCATCCGGATTTCACCTATCCTCAATTGGTTGACGCAACGGGTTTGAGGGCGGAGAGTATTGGTCATCCCTTTCTTAGATCGGACCGTCGTGTCGATAATCCGATTGATTTCTCAGAACATCGTCTGAAGGTTTTAACAGGCTCCAATATGGCCGGTAAGAGTACATTTCTTCGAAGCTTGGGGTTGAATGTGGTCCTTGCCGCTAATGCCTTGCCGACCTGTGCGACGGACTTTCGCCTATCACCCTTTCAGCTTCTTACCAGTATGAAACCACAGGATTCCATCAATGAAGATCGATCCTATTTTCAGGCCGAGGTGCTGCGACTCAGAATGATCCTCGACCGAATGCAAGATGGAGTTGTACCGAGTTTGGTACTGTTCGATGAGATCTTGAGAGGGACCAATTCAGAAGATAAGCGCAACGGTACGATGGCCTTCTTGAAACGACTTGAACCTATGAATCTGAGAGGGGTGATCGCTACCCATGACATCGAGATCGCAGAGATTTCTAGCGGTTCTGAAACATTCAAAAACTTCTATTTTGAGTCTACCCATAAAGATGGAGAATTGCATTTTGATTATAAGCTCAGAGAAGGTGTCTGTCAAACTCCCAATGCGACCATGCTGTTGAAAAATTTTGCTGTGATTTGAACCAACCCTTTTGAATGTTTGTACATCTATTGAAGATATTTTACGATCTTCGACGCTAAGTTTTATGTACAACCGAACAATTTTACTGCTGTCCGCAACCGTTATTTTGCTTGCGGTAGTGTTGGAGTCGTGTAAGCACGACAGTTTTGTGGTTCCAGAACCTTATGTTCCTGGTGAGTGTGACCCTGATTCGATCTACTTTGAGAAGGATGTGATGCCCATATTACAGGTATCATGTATTACAGGTTGCCACGATGAAGTCTCCGCTGAAGATGGGGTGGTCTTAACCTCTTATTCACGGATCATGAGTACCGCTAAGGTGCGTGTGGGAAATGCAGGCGAAAGCGAGTTGTACGAGGTGCTGGTGGATTCAGATCCCAATGACCGGATGCCATATAACCAGCCAGCTCTTCCACAAGAACAGATCGATATCATCCGCAAATGGATCAATCAAGGCGCAAAGAATAGTACCTGCGATTTTGATACAGTAGAAGCGAGTTGCGGCGAAGGAACCATTTCGTTCGCTAATGACGTGACGCCTGTCTTTCAATCGAATGGTTGCACAGGTTGTCACTCAGGAGGGAATATCATTTTGAATACCTATGAAGGGGCAAAGACGGTAGCCGAGAACGGACGATTGGTTGGTTCCATCAACCACGATCCGAATTACCAAGCCATGCCCCAAGGAGGAGGCAAGATCGATACGTGTGATATCCGAGTGATTGAGGCATGGATCGCTCAAGGAATCAATAATAATTAAGCTTTGAAACGACTCGTTTATTTCTTATTAATGCTAGGTATCGCTATCCTTGGAGGTTGCTATTACGATAATGCCGAAGATCTCTATGGAGTGGATGATCAGTGCGCGGAGCCGGCGACGCAGGTCTACAAGTGGGGAGATGATGTGCGCCCAGTTGTTCTTGCGAACTGCGCTACTAGCGGCTGTCATCAGGCTGGTAATGGCGGTGGACGCCAAGTGCTGGAGTCGGATGAGGATATGAATAATGCAATTGAGAATCATGATCTCCGCAGAAGGGTTGAAGAAGGTTCGATGCCTCCTTCTGGTTCATTTGCGCCTTGCGACAAACAGGCCATACTCAGTTGGATCGAACAGAATTTTCCAAACAACTAAAACCAGCCACCATGAGAATTTTCATCTCAAACCTTTTAATCGTACTAGGAATATTTACCTTTTCTGCTTGTGGCCACACCGACACAGCAGATGAAAAGCCGGCTTTTGAGATGACTTCCGATGAGATCGTGAACGAATTTTTGGACGACGAAGTGGCATCCAATCAAAAATTTAACGACCAAGTAATAGCGATCACGGGTCCTGTTTTCGAATTGAATAAAGAAAACGGCAAGGTGATTGGAGTAAAGCTTTCGAGCGACGAATTCAGCATTGTGAGTTGTACCTTTCAGGATCCTCTGGAGCCTGATGCGATTGGAGAAGGGCGAATTACAGTCAAAGGCGTTTGTTCGGGATTTCAAGGAGATAAAGATTCCATGTTGCCAGGCGGGGTAGTGGAATTGAAAAGAGCCGCCTTGGTTAAATAGACTTGTATTAGAAAACAGAATATGAAAAAGACGATCACACTTGCGTTGCTCGTTCTAGGTTTAGGACAGCTTGGTATTTCTCAAGACCGCTACTTCACCAGAGATGGTCACGTTGAGTTCTTCTCTTACACACCGATGGAAGATATCGAAGCGGTGAACGAAAAGATGACCGTAGTGATCGATTTCGAGACCGGTGAGTTTGAAACTTCCGTGCTCATCAAATCGTTCGAGTTCGAAAAAGCTTTGATGGAAGAGCATTTCAATGAGAATTACATGGAATCGAATGAGTTTCCAAAGGCCACCTTCAAAGGTCAGATTGAAGACTTTGCCGGTGTGAAGAACTCTAACTTCCCTCCCGGAGTGGAAATGGCTGCTCATGGCAAGATGACGATCCATGGAGTGACAAAAGATGTCATCCTTCCGGTTACGGTCATGCCCAATGGAGAGACGTACACAGCTCGTTCTGCATTCGTCGTGAACCCTGAAGACTACAAGATCGAGATCCCTAACGCGGTTCGTGATAATATCGCAAAGGAGATCAAAGTGACCATCCAAGCGGAGCTAGCTCCGCTCAAGAAATAAGGAATGCAGCGATACCTACTAGCTGCCGTACTTATCCTCTTTTCTTTTGGACTATATGCCCAAGAGGGAAGCCTTCTTGACCTTCTCCCTGAAGAAGAACCCGAGGTGAACTTTGCTACCGCTGGCTTCAAGACCACCAGGATCATCAACGGCCATTCTTTTGAAATGAATAGCCAAGGTGTTTTGGATTTCAAGATCTCTCATCGCTTTGGACGATTGAATACGGGAGCGTATGAATTGTTCGGACTAGATGCTGCTTCGATTCGTCTCGGTCTGGATTATGGAGTCACCCCATGGTTGAATGTGGGTGTCGGACGAAGCAGTTTCCAAAAGATCTATGATGGCTTCGTCAAGATCAAGTTCCTGCGCCAACAGACAGGTAAGAAGAACATTCCGATCTCGGCTCTACTGGTGTCCGACATGGCGATCGTTTCGCAGAGAAACACCAACACGACGCTGGATCCATATCTCTTCAGCCATCGCCTGAACTACACGCATCAACTGATCATCGGTAGTAAGTTCTCGGAATCGATCAGCTTTCAACTCATGCCGTCTTTGGTGCATCGAAACTTTGTTCTCACCGCGGGTGAAGAAAACAGCGTCTTCGTCGCTGGAGCTGGTGGTCGGGTTAAGTTGACCAAACGGGTTGCACTGAACGTGGAGTATTTCTATGTGCCCCCAGGACAATTGGCTGCCGGACTCACACACTCGCTGTCGGTAGGTTTTGATATCGAAACAGGTGGACATGTCTTCCAGCTGCACTTCACCAACTCTACGGCGATGGTAGAGCATGCATTCATGACCCAAACCACAGGCAATTGGCTGGATGCTGACATTCATTTTGGATTTAACGTCAGCCGCGTATTTACGGTATACCGACCTAAATGATTGATGGTTCTCACTTGAACGTGGGATAGCCATCATGTTTTTTTCGCTCGCTTCCCGCTTCTTTCGGAATGTCGATACGTGTATCCGCATCGGTGCCAAACCATGACCTATGGCCGAAGCTGCATCTTCTGGAGGCGACACTAGACTTGCGAGAGCAGAATTCATTCGCCAACTGCTGAACGATGTTCGAGCGCTCGATATCATGCTCGAAAAGGGAATAATCGAATCCGATCGGATTCGGATCGGAGCAGAGCAGGAATTCTTACCAATACACACATCGATCGGGTGGCCCAGAAAGGGAAAGAAGTAACGGGCTCTATCGTCAGAGATGTCATGACCAAAAGCGTGATCACCGCTCAGATTGATACTGAAATTACCGAGGCTATCCGGGTCATGAAGAAGTATGAGATAGGAAGTCTATCCGTCGTTCACGACCATCACTTGATAGGGATTGTGACAATTCAAGACGTCAAAGCTCTAGATAATGGTTGAAATGGAGGTGCAAGCAATGGACGATCTAGGCGAAAGAGAACACCTCAAAAGGGTGATCGGAAAGGTAGGAGGTGATTCGGCAGGACCCGTCATCGTTTTCATCGGAAGTGTTCATGTGAATGAACCGGCCGGATACCTGGCTTTGGAGCAGCTGGTCACCCAACTTGAACAGCATCAACCTCATCTTCGAGGTACGGTCTATGCCATTGGTGGGAACCTAGATGCCCTCGAAAAAAAGATGCGGTACGTCGAGCAAGACCTTAACCGCATGTGGACCAAAGAACGAATTCAACGCTTGGCCGCTCATGATCACGTTCTCGTCGCCCGTGATGACCGCCAGCAGGTGGAGATCTGGAATCTATTGGAAGATATCCTCAATGATCACGATGGACCGTTTTACTTCATCGATCTCAACACAACCTCCAGTGATTCTATCCCATTTGTGTTCGTAAATGACAGTTTGATCAACCGCCAATTCACGGAACTCTATCCGCTGCCGATCATCCTGGGAATCGAGGAGTATTTGGAAGGCCCGCTGCTGAGCTACGTTAATGAACTCGGATATGTGGCCTTCGGATTCGAGGGTGGCCAGCATGATGATCCGCTTTCGGTTCAACATCACCTCTTCTTCGCACGCCTAGCGATTCACTTTTGCGGAATGCTCGATGATCGCCGGTGGCCCGTCGTGAAGGATAGGGATCTTCTGCGTAAAGCGTCTCGTGGGGTGCATAGCTTTTATGAGATATTCTTTCGCTACCAGATCAGGGACGACGAGGATTTTACAATGTATCCGGGTTACAAGAATTTCGAGAAGATCAAGTTGGGGCAGCAATTGGCGACCAGCGATGGAAAGCCAATTCTGGCAGACCGCAATGCAAGGGTTTTTATGCCGTTCTATCAAGCCCAAGGATCCGATGGTTTTTTTGCGATTCGTCCTATTCCAAAACTGTTTCTTAGACTTTCCTCCGCATTGAGAGTGCGTAAAGCAGATCGATTATTGACATGGCTTCCCGGGGTGAACTGGGCCACAGAGAAACGAGAAGCTCTAGTGGTCGACAGACGGATTGCCCGTTTCATGACCAAGCAGTTCTTTCACCTCCTAGGTTATCGCAGCATTCGAAAGGACCGGAATCATTACGTCATGCAAAACCGCGAAGCAGCATCTAGGTACAAAGAGTACCGCCAAGAGCCATGGTTTTAGATGGATGTTTAGGGCGCGTCTCGCCGGTGGCGAGACCAGGCTTTCCGCTTGTACTCCAGTAGGGGTACCGCTGCAATCCTTCGCTCGGGAAGGAGAGTCACAAGTCTCAAGCCTGCCTACCGGCAGGTAGGTCACAAGCGGCCAGTGGGTATGGACTGGATTATCTCGCTTCGCTCATGTGACTTTTTTCTTATTCATTTCGCTCGAACGAGTTCGGCTCAGTAAACGAAAAAAGCCCGGTCGCTGCGCGACTAGGCTTTGATCATCAGGTGCCCAAGACTGGACTCGAACCAGCACGTCCTAACGGACACTAGAACCTGAATCTAGCTTGTCTACCAATTTCAACACTTGGGCATATAGTTAGATAGAACGATGCTTTCGCGAGCAAAATTAGATAGACACTTCGATATGGAATTCAAAACTTGAACGAAAGCTGCGGTGCTGTACCTTGACCCCATGAAAACCATTTTTATCACGGGAGCCAACGAAGGTATTAGTATAGAGACGGCCTCTCAGCTGCTTTCTAAAGGACACAGGGTCATTCTTGGCGGTCGCTCAGTGCCTAAGCTTCAAGACGCATTGCAGGACATGCCCTCTGATGAGATGAGTCGAGCATTTATCCAAGAGATCGATGTCACGGATCAAGATTCGATCCTCGCGGCGGCTGAGTCGTGTCGTTCTCGGTTCGTGACCATTGACGTGCTGATCAACAATGCCGCCGTGCTGCTTTCAGAAGACCAAGCGTTGACTCAGGACAGTGACCGCGTGCTGACCACAACTTTCACCACCAATGTTTTTGGACCGGTTCGCATGGTTAAGGCTTTCCTTCCGATCATGAATTCCCCCGGACGCATCATTAATGTTTCGAGCAGCGGAGGAATGTTGTCCAGTCCCGCAGGAGGTTGGTCGACTGCCTATTGTGCTTCAAAAACAGCTTTGAACGGAATTACCCACCAGCTGGCTTTAGAACTCAAACCACTCAAGATCTCGGTGAACTCGATGGACCCGGGATGGGTTCGGACCGATATGGGAGGCTCAGCCGCCCCGCGCAGTGTGGCGCAGGGTGCTGAAACTCAAGTTTGGTTGGCGGTAGAAGCAGACCAGTCGATCACCGGAGGATTCTTTAGAGATAAAGATTCCATTCCATGGTGATCATTTAATGCTTGAAGTATGGTGCTCCGGCTTCTTTAAGCTTCGCCGCCATGTCATCAACGCGGTCCTCGATGGACTCAATCTTGCCTTCTGCATCTTTAAACTCATCTTGAGCTGCCTCTAGACTTCGCATTTCGCTTTGAGTAGGGGCTTCTGTGTGAGCCTTGATGTTGTAGGCGATTTCCTCCACACGGCTGATCATACCCGGATAGGCTTCCACCTCGCGCTTGCTTCGTGAACGATCACCCCAGAGCTCATATTGGATGGCGATGATGTCTTTTCGGATCGCATCGATCTCCGAGATCCACATCGCATCGGCATCAGGCGTCTTCATGATCGCCTCGCGCATGTAGTCGACTTGCGTCTTCATTTCATTGACTTCCTCAGCGGCAGCGCGCATTTCCTTTCGTGCTTCATTCACCGAGGCAATGAATTGGGTCAATTGCGCATCGTCGGCAGGACTGATCTGATCCTGGTGAAGTGCCTTTATCTTGAAAGAGGTCGGCTCGCTTAGTTTCGTCATTTCGCCGTCGTGGAATTGATAGATCGTCACCGTGTAGTCACCGGGAAGCGCTAATGGACCATAGTCGGGAGATCCGTATCGACCTCCGTCTCCTTCCTTGAGTTGTACCGGACTCGTGGCTTCCAATCTGAAATCCCAGACGCTCTGGTTCAAGCCTTTGCCCACTTTCTCTTCTTTGTATCGAGCCACCACATCGCCCTGTGCATCTCTGATCTCAAATACAAGGAAGGGCTTCTCTTCTAGGTCCTCAGCGCGTAATTCATCCATGCTCGGATAGGTGACCTTTCCGCCGTCTTTTCTCGCTTTCTTTTCAGCTGAGCGACGCTGATCCTCCTTGGTTTTTGGAGCTTCACCCAAATAGTATCGGAATACCGCTCCGACCGGTGGGTTAGGGGTGGTGAAGAACGACTCACCCTGAGAGGCTTTTCCCTTCGTACCCAAAGGATTCGACTCAATAAAGGTCAAGGCGTCCTTGATCGGGAACATCATGATGCCCTTGCCTGTCGTGTCGTTGATCGTGCGGAGAGGGCTGTAATCATCCAAAACATAGAAACCTCGTCCAAACGATGCCAGTACGAGGTCATTCTCTCGTCGCTGGATCTCCATATCTCTTACGCCGATGGTCGGAAGACCTCCGCCGATCTTCACCCAGTTCTTTCCTCCGTTAGAAGAGAAGTAGGCTCCGAATTCCGTTCCTGCGAACAAGAGCTGAGGATTCACGTGATCTTGTGCTAAAGTGTAAACCGAACCTCGCTCGGGTAGGTCACCGCTGATCGATGTCCATGTTTTTCCCTTATCGGTGCTCTTGAGGATGTAAGGTTTGAAGTCGCCGTTCTTGTGATTATTGAAGGCCGCGTATACCACATTCGCATCCTTCAGGTCGCACATGATCTCATTCACATAGGTTCCGGCAGGTACCCCCGTAAAGGTTGAAAGCTTCGTCCAGGTTTTACCATTGTCCTCGGTGCGCTGAATGATGCCGTCATCCGAACCAACGTAAAGCAAGCCTTCTTGCACCGGCGACTCATCCATGGCCACCAAGTTTCCATAGATCGAGGTGCTCTGGTGAAACGCAACTGCGTCAGGACCCCATGTGGTACCCATTACCTCCAGTTTGTTGCGGTCGATCTGTTGGGTGAGGTCTTCTGAGATCACTTCCCACGTGTTTCCACGATCGTCGCTTTGGAAGACTTTGTTCGCCGCAAAATAGAGTCGTTTGTGGTTGTGTGGACTGATGAGCAATGGGGCATCCCAGTTCCAACGATAGGCATCCTCACCTTTTCGCTCGACCGGCTTGATATTCACACGCTCGCCGGTTTTTCTATTGTAGCGCACCAACCAACCGTACTGTGCCTGACTGTAGACCACATCCGGATCTTCAGGGTCAACCGCGGGCTCAAATCCATCTCCTCCTCGGGTGATGTACCAGTCGAAATTACTGATGCCGTGCACGTTGGTGGTGCGTGAAGGTCCACCGATGGTGTTGTTGTCTTGCGTACCTCCATACACATTGTAGAACGGAGTGTCGTAATCGACCGCCACGCGATAGAATTGAGTAAGATTCAGGTTCTGGAAGAACTTCCAATTCTCTGCTCCATCCCAAGTCTCGTATAATCCACCGTCGCATCCGACCAGCCAATGATCCGTATTGTTGGGATCCACCCACATGGCGTGATTATCGACGTGCTTGCTTTTTTCGCCTGTTTGCTTGAAGTTCTTACCGCCGTCTTCAGTATGATGCAGCCATGTGTCCATGGAATACACCTTGTCCACATCGTTTGGATCCGGAATGAGTTCCATATAGTAGTTTCCGCTAGTGAAGTAATCACTCTGACGATTCCAGTGCTCACCGCGATTGTCCGAGCGATAGAAACCTCCGTACTCCTTATCGAACCCTTCGACCATCGCGTAGACTACATCCGGGTTAGCAGGAGAAATGGCCAAGGCAATACGACCAAGGTCACTTTTAGGAAGACCGTTCATGATCTTACGCCAAGTCTCTCCACCGTCAGTGGTCTTGTAGATAGCAGATTCAGGTCCGCCGCTGAGGTAGGTCCAGACGTGACGTCTGCGCTGGTGAGCAGCCGCGTACATCGTATTCGGATCCCGAGGATCCATCCATAGATCAGAGAATCCGGTGTGTTCGCTGACGTCAAGGATGCGTTCCCAGTTCTTTCCACCATCAGCACTCCGGTAGATGCCACGGTCACCTCCTGCCGACCAGAGTGGTCCGTATGCCGCTACGTAGATCATCTCCGAGTTATCCGGGTGCACGACGATCTTACCGATGTGCTCGGACGCTTTCAGTCCCATGTTTTCCCATGTCTTTCCGTCGTCTAGTGAACGGTAAACACCATCTCCGTAGGCTACGCTGCGCTGGTTGTTGTTCTCACCCGTTCCGACCCACAACGTGTGCGGGTTACTAGGATCCAAAGTGATACATCCGATAGAGTAGGAGCCCTGTCCATCGAAGATGGGTGTGAAGGTAGTTCCATGATTGGTGGTCTTCCAAACCCCTCCGGAAGCTGCCGCTACATAGAAGTTGTCTGAATTTTCAGGATTCACGGCGAGGTCAATGACTCGACCCGAGACGATCGCCGGTCCCAGTGCTCGAAACGACATCCCGGAGAGGGAGGCAGCTTTCTTTTCTTCTTTAGAGTTACCTTTCTTTTGTGCTTGAATGCCTCCGAAAGTGAGGAGGGCGAGGGAGAGTAAGAGTAGTTTTTTCATGCGTCTCGCTTGTAGGTAAGAACAAATATATACGAGCGTAGAGACTGATTCCCGCTTAAGGGGCGGATGGTTTCGAAAGGGAGGATTTGTGAAGGTTTGGGACTATGCTTTTCGGCTATCGCTGTGTACCTTCGCAACGAAGAAAAAAATAAACTATGGCAACCATTCTTTTAGGCGACAACCAGGTAAATACTAATGGAGACCTTCCAGCAGTAGGATCACAAGCACCTAACTTTTCATTGACCGGAACAGACCTCTCTGATCTGACCTTGAGCGATTACGCAGGTAAGCGCTTGGTGCTCAATATCTTTCCAAGTATCGATACGGGTGTGTGTGCGGCTAGCGCACGTCGCTTCAATCAAGAGGCTTCCAGTTTAGATAACACGATCGTACTCAATGTGAGTAAGGATCTCCCATTCGCTCAAAAGCGTTTTTGCGCCGCTGAGGGACTGGAGAATGTGCAGAATGGTTCAGAGTTCAAGGACGACAATTTTCAAAAGGCCTACGGAGTGAAGATGGTTGATGGTCGCTTGGCAGGACTTTTCAGTCGCGCGGTAGTGGTGATCGATACGGATGGCAAGGTCATCTACACGGAACAAGTTCCGAGTATTGGTCAGGAGCCTAACTACGAGGCAGCGATCGCGGCATTGTCCTAAGGGTTCATCCACTTCATTTTCCAGTCATCCATTTCGGAGGTCATTGGTCATTATTGTTGACCAGTTGACGGTGTGTTGAAGCATCTTTGAGTAAACATCAAAGCAACATGCGCAACACACACGAAATAGATTACAAGATCATCGGCGAAGAGATGCAGTGCGTCGAGATCGAATTGGATCCACAGGAATCGGTCATCGCCGAGGCGGGTAGCCTTATGATGATGGACGATGGGGTGGAGATGGCAACCATCTTTGGAGACGGGGCACAATCGAGTCAGAGCTTCGTCGGAAAGCTCTTTTCCGCTGGAAAACGCGTTTTGACAGGCGAGAGTCTGTTCATGACGGCTTACACTAATTCTGCCTCGGGAAAGAAGCATGTGTCCTTTGCTTCGCCATATCCCGGTAAAGTGATCGCGTTAGACGTGGCTCAGTTAGGAGGAAAGGTGGTGTGTCAAAAAGACGCCTTCCTATGCGCTGCGAAGGGCACAACCATTGGCATCGAGTTTCAGAAACGTATTGGTGTAGGACTTTTTGGTGGTGAAGGATTCATCATGCAAAAGATCGAAGGAGACGGATTGGCTTTCGTGCATGCCGGCGGAACGATCATCGAGAAGACATTGGCTCCGGGAGAGTTGCTCAAGGTGGATACCGGATGTATCGTCGCCTTCACGAAGGATGTTGACTACGATATTCAGTTTGTCGGAGGAATTCGGAACACCTTCTTCGGTGGCGAAGGGCTGTTCTTTGGCGCCTTACGTGGACCAGGGAAAGTCTGGATCCAATCCTTGCCTTTTTCTCGACTCGCGGATAAGATCATCAGTTCGGCTCCTAAGATGGGAGGGAAGAGAAAGGGTGAAGGAAGTATTCTGGGTGGATTGGGAGACTTGATCGACGGGGATAACTTTTAAGGAATCCGATCACCAGAGGCGATCAACTTTCCCTGTTGGTCAAACTCTTTAAAGCTTACGGCATTCCCGTTTTCATAGCGCACTTGCATGGAGCTATGGGTCCAAGGATTCAAGTGTTGCCATGCCCCGATACGCCTATTGTTGTGATAGTAAGCCGTAGCAACCACCTCGCCCTGCTCGTCATAGCGTAGCCAGCGACCTTGGAACATTCCGTTCTTGGTATAGCCCGTTTCCATGATGGTACCATCTTCGAAGTATTGATTGACCCGATGAAGACCTTTCTTCATCTTGATCACTTCAATTTTTACATTTCCATTAGGATAGTACTCCACATGTACAATCTTTGCGCTCAGGGAAAAGCTGAAAGCAACGAGGAAGACAACGATGATATAAAGCGATTTCCGCAACATTGAGCTAATATATGCAATATTTAGGTAACCCTGAATTAACATTAACATAACATTACAAAGAATGAAAAGTTCACAACTCACTCTCATGCTCCTATTTCTGGGGCTGGTCAACTTGGTTTGGGCGCAATCAGACCTTGCGGCTTATCAGCTGTACGATGCGAAGGGAAAGTCACTGGAGTTCAAAGATTTGATGAAGCAATCGGCAAAAAGTGACGTGGTTTTCTTCGGCGAATTGCACAACAATCCGATCGATCACTGGCTACAGCTCGAATTGACTAAAGCGCTCATGGATGAAGGCGATTTAGTGCTTGGGGCAGAGATGTTCGAAACCGACGATCAGATCGTGTTGAACGAGTATTTGCAAGGGAAGATCAAACTTGAACACCTCAAGAAGGAGGCTAAGGTGTGGCCGAATTATGACACGGACTATGCCCCTTTGGTAGAGGTGGCCAAAGAGAAGGGCTTAGACTTCATCGCTACGAATGTTCCTCGTCGCTATGCGTCCTTAACTTCAAGAGAAGGACAGGGTGGACTCAAGGACTTGGATGGAGCGGCGATTTTTCTGCCCGAGCTTCCATTTGAGGTGACCAAAGGCGATCGCGGCTATTCTGAAATGATGGATATGATGGGAGGACACGGCCATGGAATGAACATGGAGTATTTGGTGGAGGCCCAGGCGTTGAAAGACTACACCATGGCCAGCAGCATTGCGAGTGCCTTGCCCGAGAAAGGCGTGTTTTTGCACTTCAATGGTTCTTTTCACTCGCAGTACCGCGCAGGGATCATTCCATACCTTTTAGCAAAGAATCCGAAGCTAGACATCGTGGTGATCGCTGCGGTTGAGGCTGACGACATGACCTTCAAGCCAGAATGGGCAGAGCTAGGAGATGTCATTTTAGTGACGCCAACCAACATGACCAAAACACACTAGAGCAATGCAATTGATTTCACAACGACTTTGCATGGAGAAGGATCTTGGGATCCACGGAAACCTCTTCGGAGGGATCATGCTCTCGTGGCTCGATGAAGCCGCAGCTACCATGGCTTATGAGGTGTGCCATTCACCGAATATGGTGACCCTAAAGATCGACGAAGTGTTGTTCAAGCGTCCGGTCAAAATAGGCTTCCACTTGAAGATCTACGGACAGGTGATACGCATGGGGAACTCCTCGCTGACCCTTGAGGTTGAAGCGCGCAAGCATAATGTCTATAGTGGTGAAGAGAATGTAGTTTGTTCCACAAATTTCACTTTCGTTCGAATAGATGAACAGGGAGAAGCCATACCGATCTCCGAGCGAGTCAAAGAGAGGTACGCTCATTTGAATGAAGAGAAATAAGGTCATTCAACATCACTTGAAAGTAGAGCGAACGGCGCGCTACTTCACACTTGAACCAGAAGGTGATCATCGAGCGGATCTAGTGGTGATCCACGGCTACCGGCAGCTTGCCGAGTATTTTATCCGAAATTTTCAGCACCTGCCTAGTCGAGGCATTCGTGTCATCGCTCCCGAGGGAATCAACCGTTTCTACGACCAAGGTGGATCGGGAAACCGATATTTAAGACTATGTCGCGTACCTTTCTCGTCTGGCGGAACATCTGGGATTAGGTCAGAAACCCTTGCATTTGCTTGGATTCAGTCAGGGTGGCCCAACGGCGTGTAGGTGGTTATCTTCCAGTGATTTGAATTTCGATTCTCAGGATCTGGCTCAAGCGCAGCAAGAGACCATTGCTGATCTGGGCGATGAGGACGAAGCGGAATTGCAAGCGGTCATAGCTGCACAGCGTGAGCAGCAGAGAATAAAAGAAGAAAGACTCAGAAAGCAGCGCGAAGAGGAGCAGCGACTGGCTCAATTGGAAGAAGAGCGTAAGCGTAAGGAGGACGAGGAACAGCAGCGTGCTGAAGAACTCGCGGAGCAAAGCAAGCAAGACGCCATGGAGTTAGAGCAGAAGCGTGCGGAAGAGGAGAGACGTAAGGCTGAGCTAGCAGCGAAGGAGTCTGAGGAACAGGCGAGAGCAGAGAAAGAGCGTAAGGAACAACAAGCGGCAGAAGAGGCCCGAAGATTGGCACAGAAAAAAGCGGATGAGCGTCGTAAGGAAGAAGAGCGAGAGTCCATCGCCAAGACACAGGACAAAAAGGTCAAAGAGAAGCGAGTGGATGATGCTCCATGGATAGAGGAGGCTGCACAGAAGAAACTGGATGAAATCACTCGAATGAAGGAGGACGAGAGCGACGTGATCGTATTTAGGAACATTCACTTTGATTTCGATAAGAGTGATCTGAGACCCTTGAGTGAAGCAGAATTGAACAAGATCTATCAGTTCATGGTGGACAATCCGGACTATGAGCTTCAATTAGACGGTCACACCGACTGGATCGGCACCGTGGAATATAACCTCGAACTCTCTGAGCGTAGAGCGAAGCAGGCGTATAGCTATCTCGTCACCAAGGGGATCGATGAGGGACGTATGAATTATCAATTCTTCGGTGAAGCGATTCCGATCACACCGAATGCGAAGCAAGATGGTTCTGACGATCCGGTTGGACGCCAGCTCAACCGTCGTTGTGAATTTGAAGTGAAGGAGAGCGGTACGGCTACCAACATCTCCCTCAAGTTCTGATCGAACTTATCTTACGTTGATCTTCAGAAGTTCTTGGTCATTGAGATAGGCCTTGAGTACATCGTTCTCTTTGACCGGTCCCACACCCGCCGGAGTTCCGGTAAAGATCAGATCTCCGATCTTCAGCGTCATGAATTGGGAGACGTAGGAAATGACCCTGTCCACCGTGAATAGCATGTCGCTCGTGTTGCCTTCCTGCACCACCTCGTCATTCTTTTCTAATCGTAGATCAAGGTTTTGAACAGATCCTAGCGCTGAGAGAGGAACGAACTTACCAACCGGAGCACTTCCATCAAA
The DNA here is from genome assembly GCA_038131955.1 of Flavobacteriales bacterium. Classification (GTDB taxonomy): domain Bacteria; phylum Bacteroidota; class Bacteroidia; order Flavobacteriales_G; family Salibacteraceae; genus SHAN690. Next base: position 52,844 of record JAYPQK010000011.1, on the reverse strand, counting down.
GACCTTCGCTCTTTCCCAGGGCAGCCCCTTGGCTTTTAAAGCGCTCTGAATGTCTCTGGCGGTAAAATCGATACCCACGGTTGCCTCGTTGTAGTATCGCTGCGCAAATCGCTCCTCAATGCTTTTTCCTAATCGATTGATCCTGACCACTAATTCTAGCTCGTGATGAATATCGGAGGAGAACTCAGGAATGAAGAAAGGGTTACGCTTGGGCAATAGTGCCGTCTCCGGCTTCAAGAAGATCACGGGTTCGCTCGGAACCTCGTTCTTCAATTCCTTGGCGTGGTCTGCATAGTTTCTACCGACACAGATGATCTTCATAGAGCTTATTTCGTTTGCTGACGCTTTTCCTTGTATCGATCCATGATGTCTCGGAATACTTTCTTAGTCGAGAGGGGGAAATCTCCTTGCATGAGCCATCCGTAATAGCCGGGTTCTTTCGCATAGATCTCTTCAACGGGAGTTCCCTTGAACTTTCCGAAGTTGATGCACTCGCGACCTTGGTCGTCATACACGATGCGTCCCATGATGTCGGCTGCGTGATGATAACGTGAAAAAGATTCCAAGAACTCCATGTCCGGCTTCAAAGTGTCGTTATATCGTTCTAATTGTGCCTCTAGGATCTCATAAGTAGCCTTGGTGTCAGCCATGGCACTGTGAGCGTCAGAAAGTTCCTTATTCAGGTAGAAACGATAGGCAGCGACTAGCGTACGCTGTTCCATCTTGTGAAAGATGTTCTGGACATCGATCATCTTGCGATCCTGAAAATCAAATTCGATTCCCGCGCGATAGAATTCTTCAACGAGCATCGGAATATCAAACTTGTTGCTGTTGTATCCAGCTAGGTCGCATTCGAAGAGAAACTTGTAAAGACTTGGGGCTAGATCCTTGAACGTGGGTTCGTTCGCCACGTCTTCGTTTGAAATGCCATGTATCTGCGTGGATTCTTCGCTGATTGGCAATTCTGGATTCACTCTATGGAGACGTTCGGTCTTGCTGCCATCCGGATTCACCTTGATGATAGCGATCTCGACGATTCGATCAGAACCGACGGACACCCCCGTCGTTTCAAGGTCAATAAAGGCGAGTGGACGAGAGAGTTTCAGCGATGTCATGCGCCCAAAGGTACGGGCAGCAACGAGAAATTAGAACTTCAATGTGATATTCTCAGCAGTACCTGACTTGTCTAGCTTGAACTCGCAGCGGCGGTTCAATTGACGACCATCAGGATTATCAGACCCATCCGGGTTTGTATTTGGCGCGATCGGGTTACTCTCTCCAAAGAATTGATACGTCAAACGAGCATCTGCGATTCCCTTATCTAACAGGTAGTCGTAGGCTGCCTTTGCACGACGCTCAGATAACGCCATGTTGTATTCTTCACTTCCGATCCAATCCGCATGACCATCGATGCGAAGTTCAACTTCCGTCTTGTTGGTCAAATAGCTAGACACTTTATTTAGCTCTTGGACACTTGCTTTCCGTAGATCTGACTTGTCAAAATCAAAGAGGATATTTCGGAAAACGATGGTTTCTTCTGCCTCAGGTGTGTTCACTGGCTCGACCTTAGGTGTTTCCACCACAGGCTTCTCAACGACAGGGGTCTCAGCAACTTCCTCGACCACAGGTTCTTCGATGACCTCTTCAACCACTGGTTGCTCAACTACTTCTTCGACCACAGGTTCTTCAACGATCTCTTCAACGATAGGCTGCTCAACTACTTGCTCCACTGTAGGTTCTTCAACGATCTCTTCAACGATAGGCTGCTCAACTACCTCAGCAATTTCTTCGACAACCTCTTCTACTTGAGGAATGTTCTCGTTATAGAAATACTGGTCCGCTTTGACGATCGATTGGTTGAATTTGGATTTGATCTCGTCGCGAACTTGAATAGTTGCGACTGATTTTTCACCCAAGATCTCACTGCTTAGGCGCTGACCGTTGGGGTCGAGAATATCGATCAGCTGAATGAAATTCGTCAGCTCCATGGGATTGTAATTCGCCGCAACTACACTTCTTAGTGAGTCTTTTTCATCTTCCTTCAGATCATCGATGGCGATATCTTCAAAATCTTCCTCCATTTTCTGATTGATGTTGAAGAAGGCATTGTTGATATAAGCCCGTTGAGCGTACACTCGTCCACGGCTGTCCTCCATATTATCGATCTTGATCTCTTGGAAGAGAGAGAAGTAGTCGCACTGCTTAGGGACGGTGAATTCTCCACTATGAGCCAAGTAACCATCAGCTGCAATTCTGAACTTATAGGATCTTTCGGTCTTCAGACGCATCTCATACTTTCCGTCCAGGCTATCTGCGATGTAAGTATTGATGAATTTGCCCGTGCGAGCTTCGAAAATGGAGATCTCTGCTCCGACCGGCGCTTGTTTGTCTTCACTGAATACTACACCGCGAATGATCGTGGCTGAAACGGCTTTACAGTCGAGGATAATGCGATAGATATCAGTTTCGCCATAACCACCATCGCGATCAGATGCATAGTATCCAATCGCCCCGTCATCGGTAGTGACGAAGTATCTGTCGTGGCCCGGCGTATTGATCGGTGGTCCTAAGTTTTCCGGAACTCCCCAAGAGCCATCTTCTTGTAGCACGGATTTGAAGATGTCATAGTCGCCCATGGAATTGTGTCCATTCGAAGCGAAGTAGAGCGTATTGCCATCAGGAGTTAAGAACGGGGCGTCTTCATCAAACTTCGTGTTTATCGTTCTTCCTAGAGATTCGTGTTGACGCCAAGAGCCGTCGGCGTTTTTCTTGGTTATGTAGATATCTCGTCCTCCGAAGCCGGTGCCGATCTCACTTACGACAAACATGGTACGATGGTCATCTGTAATGAACACGAAAGGTTCGAACCCTTTCGCTGAGTTGATCCGGCCTTCGTCACGCACTGGAACTGTCCACAATCCATCCTCTAAGCGGCTCACCCAAACGTCCTCCTCGCGGTAGATGTAGAGCTGAGTCCATAGGTAATTGCAGCATCGTGATCATCCGTATTGATCACAGAATTCATGATGCGATTGGTCGAATCGAAGTTGGTGGAAGGTGTCCAGGTTCCGTTAATATTGATCGAATAGTAGATGTCTTCGTAGTACTTGTCGTCCGAGTCCATGTCGCCACCGGTCGTATTCTCCCGGCGAGAAGTGAAGAGAATGACGCTCTCGTCGTTCGATACAACGGGAGAATAATCAGCATACTCGCTGTTGATCATCCGCCCATGTTCTCGATCCGTACGTAGTCAACGTTATTTTCAAATTGAACCTTACCGTTTTCGCACATTTCGATGTATCGAGGAATGTCTTCCTCTAGTTGATTAGGAGCTAAACCTTCTGTCTCTCTCATGAGTCACATGTAGGTCTGAAAGTGCTCAATGGCGATGTCAAAATTTCCGGCGAATTGTTCAGCATGTCCAGCAAAGAGAAAAAGGTCTGGAAGCGTATCCGTCTTGGTATTCGTGATGGCTTTGTCAAAGTATGGCGCTGCTTTCCCTCGCTGCACACCCTCTTCAAAAATGGCGAGACCCATCTCGTAGTTATAATCCGGGTTGTTAGGATACAACTTCAACAGATCAAAGTAGATGTTCTGTGCTTCTTGAAACTTGCCCTGCTGGATCGCTTTGACCGCCCTTATCCTCATCTTGCTCTCTTGACGCGACTGTCCGAAGGCCGTTATTGCCATCAGGAGGGAAAAGAATATCAAGAGGAAAAAGATCTTTCCTGGAGCAGAAGATTGGGTGATTCTGTCTGAATACCGCATGAATATTGAGGTTTAGATCGCCTTTACACAAATCTACCCCCTTATCATGCCAGCATTTTTCGCCCCTTTCGTTCTTATAAACAGAAATTTGTTAATTGAACACCAACTTAAAGTATTGATATTCAACGAATACCGATTTCGGAGTCGAAGGGTCTGTGAAATAGTCAGGAACCGAAACGATCGCGGATTCCCGTTTTGTCGATATCTTGTTTAAATCTATTCCTTCCTTCTCAAACCATTGAAATAGAGCGGATTTACCATTCTTTAATCGTCGCTCAGCTAGTGCATAATTTCCACCCGGCACGGAAGTAGGAACGGTTGATGCGCTTGCGATGAGGCTGAGGCTACAGCTGTCGTTTTCGGCGATTTCTTCTTTGATGCGGCGTAATACATCTTTCAAAAACAGCTCTTGTTCTTTGGATTGTGTGCGGTTGTAATCGAAAGTGACGGTGTAGGCTTCTTCCTTGGCATCTGGCTTTGGAGCTTCGTAACCAATGGGTTTGCCTGGGTTGACCTCAGGTTTGATCGTTTCGGGAGTATCTCTTTCTGTGATCCCCGTGATTCTTAGATCTTTTTGAATAAAGAGCTTTTCTTGGTTTACCATTTCGATCTTTTCCACCTCATCGCGCTCGTCGATCAGGTCGATCCTCAGCTCACTGTTGTCACATCCGGCAATCGAGGGTTTTAGGATGTAGTTCATTCCATCCTTGAGCTGCTTAAATGAGAAGTACCCATTCTTACTGATATAGGAACTGTCAAGGACACCGCCGTTCTCATCGAGGTAGTAAACCTTCTAATTCACTGGCACCAGTTCAGAGGCTTTGTTCAGTGCTATCTTCCACTTCACCACCTTACCCAAGGTCTCATCGTCAAGCGTAATAATCTTATACTCACCATTTTTCTTGAATAAGAAGATCTCTCGGTTGAATTCCTTTTAGGTTGTGCCGGGTTCTACCACGATCTCCTCGGTCAACAGGACCTTCCCACCCGACTGGTAGCTCACCTTGTATGTGGCGTCTGATTCGACGATAAAAACGAAACTTCCGCTTTGGATCACCGGTTGAGCAATTCCGAAGAACGCCTTGGTACTGGCATCTGTCATAACGATCTTAAAATCGTCCGGGATAATACTATCCTCCGTGATCACCCATCCCTTTAGTACGGCAAAGGCGCTGAGATCCAAGTCGGGATGGTCGGTTTCTTCGTCGAGGTATTTGACCATGAAAATGTCCGTCATACCGATCGATCCGTGACTCTTGCTGGCGTAATATCCGCGCTCGCCATCTGGGGAGGCAATGTAGCTATGATCGTCGTCTGTACTGTTGATGGGGTAACCTAGATTGGTGGGCTCAGACCAAACGCTGTCTTCTCTCAACTGAGAATAGAGGACGTCAAACCCTCCCATCGATTTGTGTCCGTTTGAAGCAAAGTACATGGTTCGGTCATCCGGGTGGAAGTGGGGGACATCCTCGTCGTACGGCGTGTTGATCGGAGCTCCGATATTCGTTGCCTTTCCCCATGTTCCATCGGGTAAACGCTTAACGTAGTAAATGTCCTTTCCGCCAAGTCCACCTTTTCGGTTCGAAACAAAGTAGAGAATACGCTCATGATAGGCGATGTTGGCATAGAATTCATCCGCTTCCGTGTTCACATCCGATCCTACGGGCACAGGCTGAAGCCACCCGCTGCCGATCTCGAAGTCGCTTTCGAAGAGATCACCGTGTTCTTCTTCCGATTTGTAGACGTAGAGCTTCGAGCCATTCGTACTCATGCTGACCACCGAACTGTGCCTCTCATTATTATTGATCTCAACGATCTCAGGTTCCATCCACTGCTCCCTCAAGTTCTTGTAGGACACGTAGATATCTTCATGGTGGAGGCCGGTCGTTATGTCGATGATTCCTTCATTCGAATTGTCAACCCGTCGCCGACGCGAGGTGAAAAAGATCGAATTCTCATCAAAGCCGACAATAGGGGCATACTCGGAGTATTCAGAATTGATCGGCCTTCCGAGATTGACAATCTCCACTTGGAGCGTATCCTGCATTAATTCCCTTGCATTCGCGACCATCTCCTTCGCCCTCTGTGCTGTAGGTTTCAAGTAGTGTCGCTTGCTGGCTCAATCAAGGAAGAGGTCGAAGTACCATTCGGCACTATCCAATTCATAGAGCAGGTGAAAGGTGTGCCCCAAATAGTAGTAGGTCTATACAGGGGCGGTTTGAATGTACGGGTCTAAAGGGTCGTAGAAGTTCTCGATTCTTTTAGCAGCGGCTTGAAAATGGGGTAGAGCTTTTCCTTTGTCGACACCCATATCCAGCTACGCTCTACCTGCCTTGTAGTGAATATTCGCATTGTCGGGTTGCTCGACCAGCATCTTGTCATACAAGCGAATGGCAAGCGAGAACAATCTATCTTCATTCAAGATGTTGGTCTCAGTGTAATTCTGCTTAAAAGAGGGTTGTTCAAGGGCTACGCCTCCCCAAAACACCACCAAGAGGGTCGAAAAAAATCTCATTGTAAATGAATTCCTCTAAAATTAGGCGGATATCAAGGGCGAATTTGAAGGTAGACTCTTCGTTAATAAAGAGTCATTGGTTCAAATCTCGCGATCCATATCCCACTGCTCAAGGTAATCAGCCACACGACGAACGAACATGCCACCTAGCGCACCATCAACGACTCTGTGGTCGTAGGAATGTGAGAGGTACATGAAGTGACGAATGCCGATGGTGTCGCCTTCCGGAGTTTCGATCACTGCGGGTTTCTTGCGAATGGCACCGACAGCCATGATGGCTACCTGAGGTTGATTGATGATCGGTGTTCCGAAGACGTTCCCGAAGGTTCCAACGTTCGAAATAGTGTAGGTTCCTCCACTGATCTCGTCCGGTAGTAACTTGTTGTTGCGCGCTCTCGAGGCGAGATCATTCACGGATTTGGCCAACCCAAGAAGGTTAAGGCGAGCCGCATTCTTGATCACAGGAACGATGAGGTTTCCGCTAGGTAGGGCAGCGGCCATTCCTACGTTGATGTTCTTCTTGCGAATGATCTTGTCTCCCTCAACAGAAATATTGATCATCGGGAAATCCTTGATCGCACGTACGATGGCATCAATAAAGATCGGGGTGAACGTCAGCTTCTCACCTTCACGGTCTTGGAATGACTTTTTGTACTTGTTTCTCCATTTGACGATGTTGGTCACATCGGCTTCAACGAAACTCGTAACGTGAGGAGAAGTCTGTTTTGACTTCACCATGTGATCGGCGATCAGCTTACGCATGCGGTCCATTTCAATCACTTCCACGTCACCTGACATTGAGGTCGCTGGTTCCACCTTGCTAGGCGCAGCAGAGGCTGCAGGAGCGCTCTGCGCTGGTGTCGCAGGTGCAGGTGCGGGAGTTGCCGCTGGCGCAGGAGAAGGAGCAGCTCCATTCTTTCGCTTTTCTACGTAGGAGAGAATATCTTTCTTGGTAACGCGACCATCCTTGCCTGAGCCGGTAAGGCCTTCGAGTTCCTCAATGCTAATGCCTTCGGTTTTCGCGATGCTCTTCACGAGCGGGCTGTAGAATCGGTCGCTGCTTGAAAAGTCAGTGGCTGTTGCGCTGCCGACCACGGTAGCAGCTTCGGCGATGCCGGTTTCAATTTCTTGGACGGCTTCGGCCACCGGAGCGGGAGCCGGGGTAGCAGTAGCAGCTGCATTGTCGCTTCCATTGCTAGGAGCTGGTGCGTCCCCATCACTTCCGATGATGACGATAGGCTGACCTACCTGTGCTACTTCGCCTTCTTGCACAAGGATCTTGATGATCTTTCCTTCGGCTGGGGAAGGGACTTCTGAGTCTACCTTGTCGGTAGCGATCTCGACGATAGCCTCCTCGGCCTCGACCATATCGCCTTCACTCTTAAGCCAGTTGGTGATCGTTGCCTCGGCAACGCTTTCTCCCATTTTCGGTAAGATCACTTCGATTTGCGCCATAGATTGAAATTTTTCGGGCTGCAAAGTTACATTAAACTCAATAGGACAAAAAGCAGATTCCGCTGAACAAAACCGCGTCGGGGTTGTTCATTTGCACCATGAGATCAACTATCACCACCGTTCTCCTTGCCTTGGTCGCCTCAACTGCCGTTTGGGCGCAACAGGCCGTGATCAAGGGTAAGGTTTTCAACCCGATCAACAACGAGCCAATACCATTTGCCAATGTGGTCATCCAGGGAACCACGATTGGTGCCAGCACTGATCTGGATGGCAATTACGAGATCAAAGGTTTAGAGCCAAAACTTTATAACCTCGAGGCTTCTTCGCTCGGTTTCAAGACGGCTACCGTTTATGAGATCCAGACCTTCAACAATCGACCTGTTTTTGTTGATATTGAGATGGTAGAGAATGCACAGTTGCTCGAAGCGGTTGAAGTGGTTTCATCTCCATTCAGTAAGAAAGAGGAAGCTCCTGTATCCATGCGAACGATCGGTGTTTCCGAGATCGAGCGTAACCCGGGAGGTAACCGAGATATCAGTCGAGTGATTCAGTCCTTGCCAGGCGTGGCTTCTTCCCCTAGCTTCAGAAACGACATCATCATCCGCGGCGGTGCTCCCAATGAGAACCGATTCTATTTGGATGGAGTGGAAGTTCCGAATATCAATCACTTCGCTACTCAAGGTGCGTCTGGGGGACCTGTGGGTTTGATCAATGTTCTCTTTATCAAGGAGGTTGAGTTCTATTCAGGCGCCTTTCCAGCGAACCGAGGAAATGCCTTGAGTTCGGTGTTCGACTTCACTCAAAAGGATGGCAACCCGGATGGATTGAATGCGAATTTCACAGTAGGAAGCTCTGATTATGGTTTGACCTTAGACGGTCCTCTCGGAGATAAGACCACCTATGTTCTCTCCGTGCGCCGATCATACCTCCAGTTCTTGTTCTCTGTTCTTCGACTGCCGTTCTTGCCTATCTACAACGACAGTCAATTCAAGGTGAAGACAAAGTTGAATGACAAGAATGAGATCACCTTCGTTGGATTGGGTGCATTGGATCAGTTTGAGTTGAACGAAGGGGCCAACGATGGTCTAGATGACCCGGCGACCGTGGAACGGAACCAGTACATACTTGGTAACATTGCAGCCAACGAGCAGTGGAATTATACGGTAGGGGCGAGCTACAAACACTTTGCAGACAAGAGCTTTCAGCAGATCGTGGTCAGTCGTAACCATTTGAATAACACGGCGGTAAAGTACCAGGACAACGACGAGAGTATCGAAGAGAATAAGATCCTAGACTACAAAAGTCAAGAGATCGAGAATAAGCTGCGACTCGAGCATACCTGGCGTGACAAGGGGTGGAAGTGGAATGTGGGTGTAGGATATGAAACCGCGACCTATACCAATTCAACGTACAATAAGATTGTCACCACCTTCGGAGATGAATTCATCATCGACTTCGATTCTGAGTTATTCCTGAATAAGTTCGCACTCTTCTCACAGTTCTCGAAAGGCTTCATCAATGATCGATTGAAGATGTCACTCGGTCTAAGAACCGATTTTTCCGACTACAATGAGGAGATGTTTGAAATCCTCGATCAACTATCTCCACGACTTTCTGCTTCCTACACCTTTGCTCCTCGTTGGAGCATTAACGCTAGCGTAGGACGCTATTATCAGCTTCCTCCATATACTGTTCTGGGCTATCGCGATAATCAGAATAACTTGGTCAATAAGCAGAACGGTGTTAGCTACATTGGTTGCGACCATGCAGTGGCTGGACTAGAATACTTGCCAGGCACGAACACGAAGATCACCATCGAGGGCTTCTATAAGCAGTATGCGGACTATCCATTCCTACTCAGAGATAGCATCTCCCTCGCCAACCTGGGTAGTGATTTCGGTGTCATTGGTAACGAACCAGTACGCTCCTTCTCTGAAGGACGATCATATGGAGTAGAGTTTCTTGCGCAGCAGAAGCTCTTCAAAGGATTCTATGGAATTTTGGCGTATACGTGGGTGATCAGTGAGTTCCAGGACAAGAACGTTGACTTTGTTCCGTCTGCGTGGGATAATGGCAACATCGTCACCATCACAGGGGGTAAGAAGTTCAAGGGCGACTGGGAACTGGGAGTTCGATTCCGCTACCTCGGCGGTGCGCCTTATACCCCGTTTGATGCCGAGCTGTCCGCACTCCGTTCGAATTGGGACATTCGCGGCGTTGGGGTCTTTGATTACAACCGATTGAATACGGAAAGGAATGGAGCCGTGCATCAGTTGGATGTGCGTCTTGACAAACGATTCTTTTTCAAGAAGTGGTCGCTCAACGCGTATTTGGATATTCAGAATATCTATAACTACCAAGCTCCTTTGGCACCGTTCATTACCGTGCAAAGAGATGAGAATGGTGAGCCTCTGGTAAATCCTAACGACCCATCGCGCTACCTGACCAAAGAAGTGGAGAACTTCTCAGGAACACTGCTTCCGTCGATCGGCTTGATCATTGAATTGTAGACGAAGCCGAGCACGTGTCGTTATATGCTTCGATCATGGAAATGAAGTCCTTGTGATATTGATCGATCAGATCGCCTAGGTTAGCGCAAGGTTCCAAGTATTCATTCAGCGCTCGTTTCATTCGCTTTCTACTCGTTCCTTTTGGCAAGGCCAAAGCCGTCCTTCCGCTGTTATGAAAGACGTGATAGCTCAGTTTTTCTGGGCGGTATGAACCGTCAAGTCTGTAAAGACGATAATACTCTACGGGACCGGAGGTTGTCGGTTGTACAAAGAATCGATTGATAAGTTTCCCCTTCGGATCTTCCATATAAACAGAGACCCAGGTGATAGTGTCCTTGCCATCAACCCATTGGATTTTGTTGGTGTTGTAAGAGGTTGTTCTCATCACTTCCATTGTTTCAGGATGATTGAAGCTGACTCCATAATGCATTTCTCCTTGATGAATGCGTTCTCCTTTGTAAAGAGGGAGCTTGATCGTTGTCATCAACGTATCTGTGTCGCTATAGAGCGTAGCCATCTGCGTGATCTGCGCTCGGATCAGAAGAGGGGAGAGGCATAGCAGGCATGCAAAGAGAATGGTCCTCAGGTTTGGGCGACACATGACAAATAAGGGAAAGCGATTTAGAAATGAATACCGACAACCAAAATATCGTCGATCTGCTCTTCTTGGTCACCCATCCATTCCTCGATGCGCGTATTTAGGATTTCGCGCTGGGCTTCCATGTTTTCGCCATTGATCTGCAAGAGAAGCTTCTTGAACTGGCTGTACTTGAACTTCTTCCCGCTTGGGCCACCGAATTGATCGGCATATCCATCAGAGAACATATAAACGCTGTCTCCGGCTTGGATCTCTACCTCATGATTGGTGTATGGTATCTCCATGTTGTCTCCATAGATACCGATCGGTTGACGGTCAGCCTTGTAATCAATGATCTCACCGTCACGAACCAACCAAAGCGGGTTGTTGGCTCCTGCGAACTCAATCTTATTTCCTTTCTTAGGAATAGAGCACAGACCCATGTCCATACCGTCCTTGGTTTGGTCGGCCGATGGATGCTTGTTGAGCGCCTTTACCACACCGTGCTTCAAGGCATAAAGGATCTCGCTTGGTTGCGTAAGACCTTTTTCGTTCACGATCTCATTCAGCAGGGAAGAACCGATCATCGACATGAGGGCGCCCGGAACACCGTGACCGGTACAGTCAGCCGCGGCAAGGATGATCCTATCGTGCTTTTCAGAGAACCAATAGAAGTCACCGCTTACGATGTCCTTCGGACGGAATAGTACCATGGCCTCTTTCAAAGACTGATTGATCTCCTCTCGGGAAGGAAGGATGGCTTCCTGAATGCGTTTCGCGTAGAGAATACTGTCCTTAACCTGTTCATAGAGTTCAGCGATCTGCTCACTCTGTTTCTCGATCTCATCTTTCTGACGAACGACCTCGGCTGTACGCTCACGTACTTTTTCCTCCATTTCTTCGGAGTACTCCTTGAGGTTTTTACGCATCACCAAGAGTGATTGGCCTAATTCGTCTTGCTCCGAAAGGGGAGTGTAGTCAGTATTATATCCACCGGAACCCACGGCGATCGCAAAATCCTTGGTTCTGCGTAGACCGGCAACCACGGTTTCGAGTGCGTTAGCCATTTCACCGATCTCATCACCTCTTGACTTGACCCAACTCTTCGGGAAGATTCCCTTAGAAAGATCGAGGAGGATAAGGCGAAGTTTACGAACAGGAGAAACGATCGTCCGAGTAGTTAAGAATGCGATCAGAATACCGGCAATGGTAAGGCCGATCCCAAGGTTCTTGATCAACATACGCACACCTTGGAACGAATCGATCATCTCGGCTGTGATGATCTCCGTGGTGTTCTTCTTTTGGTCGATGAGGATATTAAGCTCAGTAAGTATTTCGTCTGAGTAGACATAGATCTCACCACCTTCTTCCACCATGGATCGGGCGGTAAAGAGATTGAAAGGATCGCGATACGATTCCACACCGCTCAGAGTCCGCTTGATTATGTCGTGATTAGACCAAAGCTCTTCGACCTTATCGAATATCGGATCAAGACTCGTGGTCTTCGTCGAATCTTCCCAGTTCTTAGCAAGAGTTTCGATCTCAATCCTCAACTTGGGATATTCAGAGACGGTTAGCCGATTCAAGGCCACTTTATCCTCGTTCTCTGCCGGACTTTCAAGATAGACCCAGTTATTGATGAGCATCTTGGAGCGAACGATCAACAGCTTCAACTCTTCCAATTTCGCGATCGAAGGAGTATGATTGGTCGTGATCTCTTCGTTGATCTTCTGGCTATTCACGAAGGTGGTATTCGTGATATAGAATGCCACGATCGTCGAAAGGATGATCACGGTAAAGCCTAAGCTGATCTTACGTCCAATACTGAAGTGTGAGAACATTTGGATCTATGCTTTACTTGCCTTCCAGTTTCTTGAGCTCTTCTTGGTACATCTCGGATGTCTCGATATCATTCAGACCATAGTAGATACCTGACAATCCGACCAGCGTCTCCTTGCGAAAAGGATTCAACTTGTATGCTTTCTTCATGTAAGGAAGCGCTGCACCGAAGAGTTCCATCACCTGAGCTTGGATCATGAACAAGGTTTCAAAATCCTGCTCATAGTCCATGTTCTCAATGATATTCACTCCTTGATTGTAGTAGTGGATCGCCATGTTGTAATTGGCGCTGATGTTGTTGCTATCGATGTCTAACACCTTCTGATAGGTCTCTACCACCTTTTGTCCAATCTCTTCTTTAACGTCTCCAGGGCGAGGGTTATCAAATAGGTAAGAATACTTAGAGGCCATATAGAGGTTGAACTCAATGGTTCTCTTAGAAAGATCCATTTCTGGATTCGTCATGGCGATGATCTCCTTGTAACGATCAAAGAGCTGCTGGGCTGTCTCGAAGTTGATTGAATCCAACGAGTAAGCAGCATCGTTATAAAGAGTTGATGATAGGTATTTTAAGGAATTGAAGCAATCTTCGACCAGCTCTCCTTGGGGCTCGAGCTCAACGGCCTTCATGTACGACTCGATCGCTTCTTCGCGGAGATCGAAGGCTTCTTTTCTGTTCTTAGATTCTTTTGAATCCTTGAAAAGGTCCTTATAGATGTAACCGCGGAAGTACCAAGTCTTGGTGATTCCATTAAAATTGTCATCGCCTACGGCAATTTCAATGAGCTCCTTGGCTTTGGGCAGATCCTTATTCTGATATGCGCGCAGCGCAAGCGATACCGGATCGAGCTGAGCCCTTAGCCCAATCGGCACCATCGAGAATAGTATAACCACTATGATTACGAGTCGTTTCATTGGGTTAATTAATCACTCTAGTTGCTAGTGTTTCTAATGTTTTACTTACCACGAGATCCTGTGATTGGATCAACGCGTTATTCATTTCGTATTTCAGCTGTGCTCCCGCAGAACTCACGAAATTGATGGCAGCGATCCCATTGATGAGACCTTCACCTTCCGTGACTACAAGACAGTTGTATTGTTTTGCTTTTTGGGCGTAAGGTTCTACCTGCCCGGCCGACTTGCCTTCAATGTAGATCAGGTGACACTTCGTGACTTGATCTGGACTTGAAAACTTCTTAACGACAATATTCTGGCTATTTACCTTCTTGGTCTTGGCGGCTTGCTCTAGGAATGCCGCTAGATCTTCATTACCGACTACGCCGAAAACGAAGTCACCTTGCTTGTAAGATTCAGGCCACTCCGTATACTTCGTGAAGTTCACGATGTACATCGACTTGAACTTCGCCCTGGTGTTCATGGTATTCATGGACGTTTGTCCATAGGAAACCCAAGTCAGTCCCAGAACAATCGATATAAGCAGGAGTAGCTTCTTCACAATTCAGTTGCTGCAAAGGTAGGTGTTACATCAACAGCACTAACATGCAGTCAAGGCGCCAATTTATGAATATTTTGTGTAGGGCTATAAAAGTTTCTTTCAAGGCTGGGCCTATTCTAAGCGGACCTCCACGCGGCGGTTCTGTGTGCTGCCAGAATAGAGGGCGTAGGGTACGGACTGAAGTTGGGTGGTCCCAAGATCCAATGAGCCGATCACAACATTCAAATAAACCGTTCCCGTTTCCCACGACACGCTTTGAAAATCCTGGAATGTCGGAGTGCCTTGCCCTATAACCAAGTTGAACAATCCAAATGGATTGATTTGAACCGAATGCACTTCTGTGTACTGAATGACACTCAGCGTCGGAGTTGGGAGAGATTGATCGTTACACTCAAGGAACTATCCGCTATAGGATTCCCATCAGCGTCGCGGGCGACGGCTTGGTAGTTCATGCCTCGAGGAGCTTGTGCCCATGATACCGTAATAGATGAAACAAGCACGAGAAGGACCAAAGTCGTCCTCCAGAGGAATGACAAACGAGTCATAGGTTAGTTTTTATTAAGTCAGCACTGCGGGCTATAGGTAGTTCCTCGATCCAGTGAAAGTAAGTGTCGAAACACCTATAAACGGGGCGAGGGACATAGGGTTAGTCCGCAGTTCAAAAGTAACATCTCGCTACTTCAGACCAAGTAAAACGCTGGTAAAATGCTCGTTAATTAATAATCCTAGCCGTATAACAACGAAGGCCTGCCGCAGCAAGCCTTCATTGGGTCAAAATATTTGACATTGTCCTATTGTGACATCTGTTGTCCGGATGTTCCGACCAAAGATTGATAATAGGTTTGCGCTTCCTGAAGAACAGGGTCGATGTAGTCATCAAAACCTTCTGCCTGGTATTGCTTACTCAAATTCTTCAATTGCTGGATCACGGCATAGGCCTGGTTCAATTCGCGATTGACGCTCGAAGTGAACTTGCGATCCAAAGAAGAATAGTAGCGTAGGTGCTCCAAGTAGTTGTCTCCGAGCATCTTTGCCAACGCAATTCCACCTTCATTATCGCCTACTTTGAAATAAGACTCGGTGACTTGGATCAAGGTGACGTCCTTAGGCGTGTTGTCTGTAACCGTCATCTCCACACACTTATCGAGTACCGCCTTCGCACGCTCATTGTCTCCCTCGTTGATCAGGGCATCCGCCAAGCGCGAGAAATTCAATCTCAAATTAGTAACGAATCGAAGGTTATTCTCATCGAGGAATACGTCCGGATCATTCATGTTTCCGAATTCGAACTCCTCCATCATATTCGTGTACATGATGTCAGACTGTACCTCACCAAAGTAGCCAAATTGGTTTCTGTCGTCTTTCACCTTGAAAGGAACCAATCGGTAGGTGAATCCTTCGTGCTGCATGTAATCCTGAAGTCCGAAGTAGCTGCTCTTAGGCATGGTGTTAGCAAAATACAGAGGACGCTCCCAGTTGTTGTTGGCCAAGATGTCCAACATCACCAACTCGCTCTTGAGGATGTACGAACCTCCCACTTCCCATTCAACAGCGTCCAATACGCGACCTGCATCTTCGGGTTGAACCGTTCCGTTAGAAACAACAGTTGCTGAATCGACCGGAACTCGGAATCGTCGGGTTGGGAAGTAGTTCATCTTCTGACCCTGACCAAACATCTCTTGGTTCGATTCGTCCAAGACGAAATTCACAAGGTCTTCCACATTGATGTATGCATCAGATTTCTTGCGCTCTACGATCGGTACGTAATCGCGGGTTCCTTGACGGTAGTCGTCTTTCTCCATGCTCAGTTTGATCGGAAGTCCGTCATACGCCTTGCGACGGATCATGTCGATGAACCACTCGGTACTGGCCAGAGTGAGGTTGACGATACGCACGTCTGTGCGGTAACCTTCAACTTCTTGTAGATACCAAAGAGGGAAGGTGTCATTGTCTCCATTCGTGAAGAGGATGGCATCCTTCTCACAAGAATCCAGATAGTTTTTCGCAATCGCACGGGCTGTATATCGATTTGAACGATCGTGATCGTCCCAACCATCCTTGGCCATCAATACCGGTCCACTCAGACAGAGCACAGTCGCCAATCCAGCCTGAAGCTTTTGATCCTTGACCACCTGTCCGATAGCGTACATCAGTCCAAGCAAGACCGCGCTTACAATAGCGATGTAGAACATGAGGTAAGCAAACGAAGTGTTACCTCCGAACAACGTACCTACCAAGATCAGTCCGATAGACCCACCGGCCGTGTAGGCGATGGTGGTTCCCAGGTCTTTCAGGGTGAGGTTCCTCGCTGCATCATACAGCGCCAGCACCCCGAAGCCTATCCAAATCGCAAAGGCATAAAAGGAACCGGCATAAGCATAGTCTCGTTCACGCGGCTGGAATGGATATTGGTTCAAATAGACCACGATCGCCAAGCCCGTGAAGAAGAAGAGCAGCAACACTACCCATGCGTTTTCCGCATCACTCCTAAAGTGGAAGACCATGCCGAGAATACCAAGGATGAGAGGAATGGCGAAGAAGAAGTTCCTCGCTTTCTGATTCTCTAGATAGGTCGGAAGATCCTTTTGAGATCCTACATGTGCCTCATCAATGAAGTCCACACCCGTCATCCAGTTTCCGTCTTGGAAGTTTCCATGACCTTGGGTGTCGTTTTGCCTACCCGAGAAGTTCCACATGAAATAACGGAAGTACATCCATCCCACCTGATACTTGAAGAAGTAGGACATATTCTCACCGAACGTCGGTTTTCGAATTGTCGTCATTTGTCCTCGAGCGTCCCGGTATTTGATCGGTTTACCCTTGAAGTCCGACCATTCTTGATACGCCCTTACGTGGTTCTTCTTCGTGCTCCACATACGCGGGAAGAAGGCTTTGAATTCACTGGCGTAGTTTGGAACAGAATTCTTTCTGTCGTCTGCGATCTCATACTTACCTGTCTCTTCATTAGGGAAGTAAACGGGGTCTCCGTCCTTGTAAGGTTCCTCGCGGTCCAAGGGAGAGTTGAAGTACTGACCATACAATAAGGGAAAGTCTCCATACTGCTCTCGATTGAGGTAGGAGAGGAGGTTTACCAAGTTCTCCGGATTGTTTTCGTCGATCGGCGTATTGGCATTCGAGCGGATCATGATCAAAACGAACGATGAATAACCTATGATGATCACGAGCAAGGAAAGCAAGGCTGTATTCCAAACCGGCTTGTGCTTCTTGATCGTAAATGAGATACCCCAAACAATAGCGCCTAAGAAGAGCACCATGAAGATGACAGAACCCATATGGAATGGAAGTCCGAAGGAGTTGACCATCACATATTCGAATCCGGCTGCCCAATCAACGATTCCTGGAATGATCACACTCTGGATTCCGCCAAGGGTAACAACTCCTAGCGCCCCTGCGATGACCATGCCTTTGAGGCTTGGCTTGAATTTCTTGAAGTAGATCACGTAAGCTATCGCCGGGATCGCGAGAAGGTTCAATAAGTGGATACCGATCGAAAGTCCGATCAGATAGGCAATCAAGATCAGCCAGCGGTCAGCTTTCGGTTCCTCTGCTTTGGACTCCCATTTCAAGATGGCCCAGAAGGTAATGGCCGTCATCATAGAAGAGAGTGCATAAACCTCACCTTCAGTGGCGGAGAACCAGAACGTGTCAGACCAAGTGTAGGCCAAACTACCGATGATGGCGGCGCCAAAAGTGGCGATCATGTTTCCATCATTCAACTCTTCTTCACCGGTACGAAGGCTGAAGAGCTTGCGTCCCAAAGCCGTGATGGTCCAGAAAAGGAAAAGGATCGTGAATGCACTGGACAGCGCAGAGATCAAGTTGACCATATAGGCCACGTTCTCTGGTGCAGCGAACATTGAAAACAATCTACCTACCAAGAGGAAGGTAGGAGCCCCGGGAGGGTGACCCACTTCGAGTCGATAAGATGTAGCGATGTATTCACCACAGTCCCAGAAACTTGCTGTGGGTTCTACTGTGCTGATGTAAGTGAAGGAGGCTACGGCAAATACGAGCCATCCTAGAATGTTGTTCCACTGTTTGTAATTCATAAGCTGAATTCTTCTCTTTTTCAATTGTGAGAGGTCGCGAATTTAGAACTCTGCACAATAGCGATACGCTAAGAGAGGTTAGGAAATGAAAGAAATTGCTAAACCTTTAGTTCTGAGGCAACCCTCAAGCGCCGACTTCGTTACGCTCGACTCGGATTAATTCGCTCGGAAAAAGTCGATTACACTCAAGTTTACCAAGTGTACATCCTTATAGTAATAATGCAAGATGTCGCTGTAAGGAATTCCGCTCTTCGCCATATTCATAGCGCCTTCTTGACACAGCCCAACGCCGTGTCCGTAGCCATGTCCTTCGAGGATCACGGAATCCTGAACGGTGTCAATGGAAAAGAAGGCGCTCTGCAGTCCGAGGCCGTAGCGTATGGATTTGAATGGAATGCGATAGCCATCCGGATTCAAAAAGTGCTCCCGGAATTCAGGACAGTATTCCAGTGCCTCTTCTCTGGCTTCTTCTTCATATACAGGGTAGCCGTGCTTCACGCTGAGATAGTTCAGCCATTTTGACTTGGGGAAGCTTGTTCTCCAATACGAGTGATTCTCTTGGAGACAGTATTCATCCTCTCGGGCACGCAGATATTCCAAACTTCCACTCCAAACATCTTCACTATTGCAGGTATACCCACCGCAGTTACTATGGAAGGCTGCTGTGATTAAGTTGATGTCGCTATCTACGATGACGATCCCAATGGTCTCCTGAGTTCCTTTGACGATGTCAGGGTTGTTCATGCTCCTACGGTGATATACCTGACAGTGCACCTTATCGCATAGTTGAAATCCCTCAGCCTCGTGCCTACGCCTATTATTAAGAGCGTAGGTTCGACAAATCACCGATTGAACCTTGTAGTATTCTTTTGGTTCTTTGGTCCCGGCTTCAGACTCCACCACACCAGCTATGTAATGCTCGATGTAGACGTGGTTGATGATGCGAAGCTTTCCGCTGAAAGGCTTGATCGTGAAGTTGTCGTGGTACTCATGGAGCGCCTTGTCTCCTTTGGGTTGAATCTTAAGACAGCTTCCCCATACATTGCGCTTGAGCTCGATGTTGTAGAATGTGCCTAGATCCTGGGTAATGGTTCTAAGGTGAATGAGGCCGCCTTGTTCTTGAACCCTGAGAATGGTTGATTCCTTTAAGTCGATCAGGTGCTTGCCATTTCCATAGACAGAATAGCTGCCCAGACCCGTTTGTACGTTCACTTCGCTTGGTTCTTCATTCCAGAAAATACCGATGTCCAGCACCTTGTTGGAGGCCAAGGTCCAAGAATGTAAACCGACAAATACAAGCAGAAGTAATCCTCGCATAGAGCACAAAAATACCGGGGTCAATCAGGGCTGAGGTTTGGTGTCCAGAATGATTTTCAACAATCGGGTTGCAACAAAGCTCGAGGCTCCTTTTTCCCCAAGCTTGGCTTTAAGTTGAGAATACTCTTGTAGCACATGCGACCTGCGCTCACCACCTTCGATGATGGAACGAACTTCTTTCCTCAGGCGATTGGAGTTGACGTCCGCTTGGATCAACTCAGTGACCACCTCTCGATCCATGACTAGGTTGACCAAACTGATGAACTTCACCTTCACTAACCAACGCGCGATCATGACACTGATCGGATTCGCCTTATAAACGACCACTTGTGGCGTGCCGATCAAAGCGGTTTCAAGGGTAGCCGTGCCTGAGGTCACGATGGCCGCTTCGGATAAGGATAGGAGTTCGTAGGTTCTTCCCTCCACGAGTTTGACACCAGATGGCAGGGCGGAATACATAGATGCCGGCTGCCAAGGCACCTTTGATACCACGAATTGGTGATTTGGAAATTCAGAAACAATCGCCGCGCAGGGCTCTAATAGCAATTGAATTTCTTGCGAGCGACTACCGGGTAGAATGGCTAGGATAGGGCGGTTGTCTAGGTCAAATTCCTTTCTAAACGAAGCTGGGTCAGCGTGGATATGTCCGATCTCATCAAGCAACGGATGGCCCACAAACTCAGCTGGAACGCCGTACTTTTCATAAAAGGCCTTCTCAAAGGGAAGAATAACAAAGACGTGGTCAAGGTAGCGCTTGACCTTCGATACGCGCGACTCCTTCCAAGCCCAGATCTGTGGCGAGATGTAATAGGCCGTGGGTATTTGCATTTCCTTCACCCGTTTGGCCATACGCAGGTTGAAGCCGGGATAGTCGATGAAGGCCACCAGGTCCGGCTGGAATGAGCGAATATGTTCCTCACAGAGGTTAAAGTTGCGCAGGATGGTTTTCAGATTCGCGACCACCTCGACGAAACCCATAAAGGCTAATTCATCAATGTGCTTCAAGACCGTTGCTCCGGCTTTGGCCATTCGGTCGCCACCCCAACATGCGATCTCTAGTTCCGGGTCCTGGGCCTTCAGTGCACTGACCAAATTACTCCCGTGCAGGTCGCCACTGGGTTCTCCGGAAAGGATGAAGATCTTACGCGACATATTTGAAGTAGATCACAAAAGGAGCGTAAGCCAAGGTAGCGCCGATCACACCTTGTGAAACACGCAGCATGTCAAGCCGACTCCCGGCAAAGAAGAAGACCAGATTGAAGATCAAGCTGACGGAAATAATGGCGCTGTGAGTGCTTGAGGTGTTCAAGATCGATTTCGCAAAATTCACTAAGGGCAGGTGCGTGGAGGTGAACAGATAGAACGATACAAAACCGAAAACAGGACCGATCAACCCTAAAATGAATCCCAGCCAAAACTTATCATATCGTTCTTTCAGGCTTGCCATGATCGAAACTCTTTTAAAAGATCGTAATGGGTAAGGTCATAGGACACAGGAACGATACTCACATACCCATTCTGCAAGGCATGCAAGTCGGTATCCTTCTGATGTTCTTCAAAGGGTTGGAAATGCCCAGTCAACCAATAATAGTCCTTGCCCGAAGGGTCTTTGCGCTGATCGAATTCTTCCACCCATTTCGCATGTGCCTGTCTGCAGAAGCGAATGCCTTTGATCATTTCACTCGGTAGGCGAGGGATGTTCACATTCAAACAGAAATTGGTCTTCTCTTTCGAAAACACCATTTGAAGTACGTCACGAACCACTTTCTTGGATGCGGTGAAATCAGCTTCAACGCTATGATCCAAAAGCGAGAACCCTATGGAAGGTACACCTTCTATGTAGCCTTCAAGGGCGGCACTCATTGTACCGGAGTAGATCACATTGATGCTGGCATTAGAACCATGGTTGATTCCTGACAAGACAATGTCCGGCATGCGATCAAGTACCACATCCAACCCGATCTTTACGCAGTCAACCGGAGTCCCTGTGCACTGATAACCCACAAATCCATCCTCCGGGGGCATTTTCTCGATGCGCAGAGTTGAATTGATCGTGATGGCGTGTCCCATGCCGCTCTGAGGTTTGTCAGGGGCAATCTTGACAACCTCTCCAAATTCCATAGCTACTTCTGTCAATGCTCTAATACCTGGGGCGTGGTATCCATCGTCGTTTGTTACTAAGATCTGGGGTCTCTTACTCATCAGTTGAATGCTGTGGTTGCGAAGCTAGCCAATGCGATGTTGAATTTGTATTAAATTCACGGCAAATTCTATCAACGACGTATGAGACATTTTAGTTTGATCGCAGCGATGATGTCGCTTCTGATCTCAGCCGCATCGGCTCAAGCACCACGCACTGTTCTTCTGGAAGTTACGGAGTCCACTTGGGACGCAAATACGAGTTCCGTGATCTGTGCCAAGGAGAATGTGAAATCACTTTACCCTGATGATGTGGCGGTGATCTCTTATCACACCGATAATGTGATCAATGGGGGAGACCCTCTCTTCAACAACGTATCAAACAACTGGTCGGGAGCCCTTGGGATCAACGCATTCGCCCGTGGAGTGATCGACCGCGTCAGTTATAACGGAACGAATTTGATCTCTGTAACGTCTGAGAACTGGGCCGATACGATCGCCGCTCGCCTCAACCGCACTTCCATCGGTCTTGTAACGATGCCAGAAGTGTTGATCGATCCTGCAACGGATGAGATCTATGCGAGGGTTCAAGTTGATTTTCAAGATGATAATATCGAGCTAGAAGACTACCGGTTCTTCTGCTATATCACTCAAAATGGTTTGGTGGCTGATCAATTGGTCGATACCAACGCCGCTCTTTGCTCCATCCTGCCAGATACCAATGATACTACCTATGGTTTCAGCCATCAGGATGTAGCGATCGGCAATCCCGGTGGACCAAGTGGAATCGAGAATATCATTCCGGTAGAGATCAGCAATGGTTCGCGCTATACACGGGCGTTCACCTTTGACATTCCAAGTGGCGTTGATCTTACGGACCTCACGGTTGTGGGTTTTGTGGCTCAGTGGAACGACCAAGACGTGACCCGCAGACGAGTGATCAACGCGGCTAAGTCGAGTGATTATACCGAATACGATTCATCGGATGAATCCGATCCAAATCACCCGGATAATCCGAACAATCCCAACAGTGTGAATAATCCAAATTACTGGCCTACAGGAGTTTATGAGGTGAATTTAGATCAGGAAGTCCGGGTTTATCCGAATCCGATGAAAGAGTTAGGAATCGTAGAATTTACGGTACCAAATACTCAACGTGTTAGCGTCAAGGTATATGGCTTGGAAGGTCGACTTGTGAAGCAGGTGTATGATCAAAAATTAGCTGCAGGATACCAGAAAGCGGCTGTTTCGGGGTCTGATCTTTCGAATGGACTATACATTATTCATATCCAAGGGCAAACCTTTGAGAAGTTCGGACGTCTAGTAAGGCAATAACCGTTGAGAAAGCAAGGATGCTCGTTTTTAGTTGGGTGTTGTTGATGAAATCATAACTAGTCCCTATTAAATGTCTAGAGCTTCTTTGTACTTTCGATACATAACCGTTCGAACATCATCGAATTAAAATTTCATTTATGAAGAAAATTTATGCTTTAATCTGCGCTGTAGGTTTTTCATCTGGGCTCTTTGCTCAGAGTGAGTGGCTAGTTCCAAAGGAAAATATTGGTATGCTCACTAAGATCACGGCGACATGGTGTAATCCATGTGGAACATGGGGCTGGGAAGCCATGGAAGGTTTGATCGCAGATTACTCTGAGGATCACATCGTTGTTTCTATGTACGCGCCTTCTTCAAGTAAGCTGTACAATACGGCTGCTGAGGAAATTGCTAATGAAATCGGTTTCTCAGGAACTCCAAACTTCGCTGGTAACGGACTTGATCAAGGTACGAGTGTGGCTTCGGCTACGGCTATCGTTGATACATTCGCTTCTGCACCTGTGATCGCTGTTCCTGCCTATGCGCTCGAGCTCGTGTTGGAAGATACGATCATCATTGAAACCAAAACGAAGTTTTGGGAAGGTGTGAATGGTAAGTTCCACTTACAGGTATTTGTAGTGGAGGATCATGTAATGGAAGAACAAAATGGTCAAACTGGGGACGTTGCCCATCACATGGTGGTTCGTAAGTGGTTTACCGCTTTGGACTCAAACAATGTCATCCTTGATGGTTCAGCTTCTGCGGGAGATATCAAGGAGAAGCGCTTCATGATAGAGACCGATGCCGAGTGGGATTGGGATAACCTCTATATCATGAGTACGCTTTGGATGGAGAATCCAGCTGATCCTACTGATCTATGGTATATCAATGGACAAAAGCTCTGGCAAGAGGGTGAGCTGAAAGTGGGTTATGGTTCTGACGCACCGGTTATTTACCCTCCTAGTGAATGGGCTATTGGTGTCGAAGAAGTGGAAAGCATCTCGTTTGATGTGTATCCTAACCCAGCGAAAGACATTCTTAATATTCGCATGAATCAGACAGTTGATGCAGAGGTGATCTTGACTGACCTGCTAGGAAAGCAAGTTTCTTACTCTTCATTCACTTCACGTGACCTATTGAACGTTGACGTTACAGATCTTCCTTCTGGAGTTTACATGATCCAGGTGAAGACAGACGCTGGTGATCACTTTGATCGCGTGGTCGTCAAGTAAGTCGACAGTACAACATGACATTTTGGAAAGCCTCTCCGGTTCGGAGGGGCTTTTTTCATGACAACATTTCTTATGTAGGCCCACGGCATACCTCTTGCTATATTCACTGTAAATAATTTACAGATGTATTGGATCATTTTAATTGGATTTGGAATCTTGAGTTGGGCTGTAAGTAGCAGATTGAAGAATAGATTCCGCGAGTATTCAGAGGTACCAACCTCAAGTGGGCTTTCTGGAGCTGAGATCGCAGAGAAGATGCTGCGAGACAACAACATCAGAGATGTGCGGGTAGTGTCCGTAGAAGGTGAACTCACCGATCACTATAACCCAAAGAATAAGACGATCAACTTGAGTCGGGCTGTTTATCACGGTCGTAACGTTGCTGCTGCCGCAGTGGCAGCTCACGAAACGGGTCATGCCGTTCAGCATGCAACTGCCTATTCCATGCTTCAATTCAGAAGCGCTATGGTTCCGGTGGTGAACCTCAGTTCGAAGCTCATGAATGTCATCTTCATTATGGCCATCCTCGGTGGGGCCGTATTTGGCTTAGTGCCTCAGATGTTCATGCTGATCATCGTAGCTCAAGCGGTCATTACGCTTTTCTCGTTGGTGACCTTGCCAGTGGAGTTTGATGCGTCGGCTCGTGCATTGCAATGGCTCAACATGAGTAAGATCACGGTCGGACAAGAGTATGACAAAGCCAAGAACGCCCTCCAGTGGGCAGCGAGTACTTATGTTGTCGCTACCTTAGCGGCCATAACGCAGCTGCTTTACTTCATCATGGCCTTTGGAGGAAGTCGCGACTAACGACCCGATATGAGATACATCACATTAGCCCTCGCCATCTTAGTTGGCACCTCTTCTTTCGCTCAGGATGCCGTTGAGGTGACCTCAAAGGTGCAATCAGTAACCGTATACCCTAGGGGAGCTCAAGTGGAGCGAACAGGGAGTAAGTTCCTGTCAGCTGGACGTCAAATGTTGGTCTTCTCAGGTCTGGCATCGGAGTTGGATCCTGCTAGTATCAATGTTTCTGCAGAAGGCTCGATATCTGTTTTGAGCGTTTCTTCCCAGATCAACCACCTCAAGCAAAGCGATAAGCCCAATATGGTGCGTCAAATGGAAGACAGTCTGCAGACCTATGAATTCGACGTCAAGTTCAATCAGAATATGCTAGGCGTATTCCAAGAGGAACGCAAGATGATCCTAGCCAATCAGAAAGTAGGGTGGGAGAGCTCTGAATTCGTGATCGAAGACTTGGAAGACCTGTCCGACTTCTACCGTGATCGCTTGGCGGATATCATGCTGAAGGAAATGGAGCTACAAACAAAGCAGGCTCGACTGCAAAAGAATATCCAGCGACTTAGAGCGCAATTGAATGAATATAATTCAAAGCTCAACCGATCTACCGGTGAGATATTGGTCGAAGTGCAAGTGCCTAGCAACGGAAACGCAAGTTTCACCTTGAACTATATGGTGAGAAATGCCGGCTGGATCCCCGCGTATAATGTGAACGTGTCAGAAGTGGATCGCCCGCTTCAAGTCTCCTATAATGCACAGGTCTATCAGAATACAGGGATCGATTGGTCGAATGTCTCTTTGACCCTAACGAATGCCAATCCCAATTTGAGTGGGACGAAGCCTGAGATCCACCCATGGAGACTATACTTCATTCAGCCAGCCGCTCCATTGGAGACGTATTCCATGAGCAATCGCCGGGCTCCAGAGGCTTCAAGCATTCAACTCGAGGCTATGGAGATAAAGGCTGATGATGCTGACATGGGCCCTCAGATCGAATATCCGGCCAATGAGGCGGTGACGCAGTTCCGCATCGCTACCAAGCACAATATTCCTTCTAACGGAAAACCTCAAGTACTCAATATCGATGTCTTTACCATGCCGGCGAAGTATCAGTATTATACAGCGCCTAAGTTGGATCCGACCGCATTCTTGATCGCACGAGTAGGTGGATTTGAGCAATATGACCTACTTCCTGGTCAGGCAAACCTGTTCTTGGCGAATACGTATGTGGGGCAGGCCTATATCAATCCGAAGGTGTTCGGTGATACGCTTGATCTCTCTTTAGGGCGCGACCAAAGCATTGCGATCAAACGAGAGAAGATCAAGGATCAAAGTGCAACGAAGAAACTTGGAAATGCAACCAAGCAGTCCATGGGAATCATGGTCTCTGTCCGCAATTCAAAGGATACCAAGATCCAGATGGTGATCGAAGATCAGATTCCGATCTCGTCAGATAAAGACATCGAAGTGTCTCTTGTGGATGATGGAAATGCCAAGCTCGACACTGTCACCGGAAAGCTGCGCTGGACCAAGGTAATCTTGGGTAGTAGCACGGAAGAGGTGAAGTTTCGATATGAGGTCAAATACCCATCGGATAAAAAAATCAACTTTTAATCAGATTTTTTGAAACCTTACCGAAACAGGCTACGTAAATAGGCCTTGTTAGTGGTAAACTATTCGTAAGAAAGTTTAAGGGGAAAAAGCAGCGCAAGCCGCTTTTTATTTTTCTCATCTTCGTGAAAAGCCTTCTGCATGCTAGCTGAACTTCAATTCCTCGCGCGAGCTTCCTATTACGATACGTATTTATCCTACATCAAGCAGACGGATATTCTGGCTGAGTTGGACCGCTCTTTCGCTGAGTTTGAAGGATTGATCAGTCCATTGACTTCCGATCAATTGGTCTACCGATACGAAGAAGGAAAGTGGAGCATTGCCCAGGTAGTTCAGCATCTCATCGAAACGGAGATGATATTCAACTACCGTGCGATCACTCTATGCCGCGAAGAGGAACTCACTCCGATGAAGGGCTTTGATCACGATCGTTATGCTCAGATGGCAAAGCACGGAAGCTTTGTCGCAGCCGATTGGGTTGAGTTCTTTCGAGCCGTTCGAACCTCTACTAAATACCTGTTCCATACTTTTTCTGATGAAGAATTGGATCGAGCGGGAGAGGCGAGTGGTCATCGTGTCCAGGCGAGAGCATTGTTCTATGTAAACTCCGGACACACGTTGCATCACTGCAAGGTGATCCGTGAACGATACCTGGGATGATATGCTGAAGCGGTCACTTCCATATCTATCAAAGGCGCTATACTTCTTGATGAGCAGTTTGGCCCTCATTGCCCCTGCACTCTATAACCGCTAC
The DNA here is from genome assembly GCA_038131955.1 of Flavobacteriales bacterium. Lineage (GTDB taxonomy): Bacteria > Bacteroidota > Bacteroidia > Flavobacteriales_G > Salibacteraceae > SHAN690. Next base: position 25,489 of record JAYPQK010000011.1, on the reverse strand, counting down.
CCATTATTGTATTTCGATAGTGGAGCCTACATTGAGATGTCCGAGATTCTCGAGCCGAGTTTTCACCGAGCGTTTGGCTATCCGCTCTTGATGAAGATGACCGGAATGGTGGTCAGTAATTGGCCGATCATTTTTATTCAAGGGATACTGCTTAGTGTTCTTCTCTATCGAATTCTACGTGGTGTCTTTCCCGCAGAGAGACTTTGGTGGAAACACGCCTTGACTGTCCTGATCCTAAGTTTTGCTTCGGCGATGCCATGGTACGCAGCTCAGCTGATGCCCGACGTTTGGACTTTGATTTTAGTGTTGAGCTTAGGAGCGCTTCTATTAGAAAGAAGTTCCTCCCGTGTTTGGTTCATCTCATATGGATTGATCATCACCGCAGCACTGCTTACCCATTTGAGCCACATCCCTCTTTTAATACTCTTGATCCTCTCGTTGGTGGCCTTGCGCTTTGCACTTAAGTCAACATGGATCGATCTAGGAATGAAGCATTGGGTGTCGATGGCCCTTCCTTTTGTAGCAGCTTTCCTGATCACGTGCTCATTCAACGCTGCCTATGGCATGGGATTTCGATTGAGCTTGGCTACAAATGCATTCGTTACGGCCAATCTAGGTGAGATGGGCATCCTGAAGTTCTACCTCGATGAACAGTGCGGTGAGATAGAAACGGACCTATGCGATCTGAAGGACAATCTACCGCTTGAGACTTACGGATACCTGTGGGATCCAAATGGACCGGTGCAGCAACACCCGGGCGGTTGGGCAGGAGCGAATGAAGAATATTCGGTCATCGTCAAGGACTTCTTGACGCAGCCGCGCTACATGAAATGGCTGATCATCGCTTCGGTGAAGGCAACGGTCAAGCAGATGTTCCAGATTGAGGTCGGAAGCGGACTTCAATACGCCTATGGAGAGGGGACTCCTCCGTACGGTCCGATGAAGAATCACTACAAGCAAGAGCTCAATGAATACCTGACAGCGGTGCAAAACAAGGGTGATGACCTGCCTCTGGACTTTTTCCGATGGGTAAACTATTTGAGTCTTTTCCTTGGCTTGGGAGTGATCACATGGGCGATTCTTCAGCAGAGACTTACTCCTGAGCTCGGCTTGCTGCTCATTGTCTTCCTCTTGGCCTATTTCTTCAATGCGGCCATTACCGGAGTCCTTGCCAATGTATACGAGCGACTCCAGGTTCGACTGTTGCCTTGGGTGCAACTCATGGCCGTGTTGATTGCCCTCAAAGAGGGTTGGTTCGGCAAGAATGGCAATTCGACGTAGGTAGGCTAGGCACGATTGGTATAATTCAATAATTCGTTCATTTTTCGTGGGATGATCTTCCTTGGTCTCTTCGATCACTCAGTGTTATTTGGCTCTCAAACCAAAAATGCTATTCGGAATAAGGACCAATCGAAAACAAACAAGGACGCACATTCCTCTGTTGCGTCTTCTTCTTCCTTTGACCTGTGGAATGATCTTAGCCATTCAATGGCCGTCCTTGGATGCCTCATACATCCTTGGCGCACTGGCGACTTTGAGTTTTCTACTTCATTTTTGGCGAAAGCTTCATCGGCTTCGATCTGCTCTTTTCATGATCGGGTTTGCCTGCTTAGGGTATGGATTCACTACCCTAAAGACAGATAGACTCTTCCATTCTTATGTGAGCCAGTTAGAATATGATCTCGATGGTGCCGTTTGGAAGTTAAGGATCATCGAACCTCCTTCAGAGCGCGAGAAGAGTCTTCGTTGTATTGCCGAGATCGAGGGTGTGTTTGTCGATAGGGAGTGGCGACGAGCCGAGGGTCGGTTACTGACCTACTTTCAAAAAGGAGCAGAGGCACGGCAGTTGGAATACGGAGATGTCTGCTTGGTGATGGCAGATGTGTACGAGATCGATGGACCGAAAAGTCCTGACGAGTTCGACTTCAAGGTGTATATGCTGAACAAACAAGTGACCCATCCGACATTCGTTCGAAGCGACGCTTGGCGAAAACTGAGGTCTGAAATTGGACTTTTTGGTTGGTTGCGACGACTCCAAGTCGATTCCCGCGATCAGATCAAAACGCTTTCACTTAGCGATTCTTCCCGAGGGATATTATCTGCGCTGCTCCTCGGAATGAAAGATGACCTCAGTGATGATCAGCGTACTTCCTTCGCACGAGCAGGGGCCATGCACGTACTAGCGGTAAGCGGACTACACGTTGGGATCATTTACATGATGATCTCCGCTCTCCTGGCGCCGTTGAAACGACTTCGGAACGGCGAACGATGGATATCCTTGATTGCGGTGTTATTGCTTTGGGGCTTTGCCTGCTTTACTGGACTTTCTTCTTCGGTGACCCGAGCGGCGACCATGTTCAGTTTTGTAGCGGTCGGCACTATGCTGAAGCGAAAGCCTCATGCGATCCATGCCGTGGTGGCGAGTGCCTTTGTCATGCTCTTGTTCGACCCTTATTTCCTCGTGGACGTGGGCTTTCAGTTGTCCTATGCAGCGGTGATTGGCATTCTCATCCTTCAGCCTATGATCGAGGCGTGGTGGTCGCCTCGATGGCGTATTATGAAATGGGGTTGGAGCCTGACCAGTGTTTCAGTGGCGGCTCAATTGTCTACGGCCCCGCTGGCTTTGTACTACTTTCATCAGTTCCCCAATTATTTCCTGCTGTCCAACTTTGTCGTGATCCCATTGGTCTCCGTGCTTATACCACTGGGTGTAGGGACGTTCTCGATTTCACTCATCGAAGGCGTAGCTGAATGGGTTGCCCTTCCGTTAGATATTATTCTTAGGGTGATGCATCTTGCGATGCAACGAGTGTCTGAGTTGCCTTATGCGGTGATCGAAGGAATAAGCATTACGAGGATCGAGCTCGTACTCATCTACGCCTTCCTTTGGTTTGTAGTCTCTTTTCTAATCCATAAACACCGCCATTGGTTGGTCCTAACCCTGTGGGTGGCCATCGAATGGCAGGTCAATTCGATCGTCCTAGAGCTCGCCGAGCTTAAAGGTGTCTTTCAAGCGAACACCTTTTTCAGTATGCTGAACGGTGCAGCACTCGTTGACTGAATCGTGCTCGAGGAAAAGGACGTACTCGTTGTCAGCCGCTTCATCCAAGAAGAGTTTCTTTTCTTCCATGGTCAATAGCGGTCGGGTGTCGTAACCCATGACGTAGGGGAGGGGAATGTGTCCTGTACTAGGCAGGAGATCTGCCATGAATACCACCTTCTTGCCTTTGTAGTCGATGATCGGGATCATCTGCTTATCCGTGTGGCCATCCGCAAAGAACACATCGATGCCATCTCTCCACTCACGCGTTTTCCGACCATGGATGTCGACCCAGTCCAGTTGACCGCTCTCTTCGATCGGAAGAATGTTCTCCTTTAGGAACGACGCTTTTTCTCTTGGATTCGGTTCGGTAGCCCACTGCCAGTGGTGCTGGTTGCTCCAAAATGTTGCGTTCTTGAAAGCTGGACGAAAGGCATCTGCGCTGCTGTCGAATTCGATCGCCCCACCGCAGTGGTCGAAGTGCAGGTGTGTTAGGAACACATCTGTGATGTCGTCGCGACTGAATCCCAATTTCTTCAAACTGCCATCCAGACTATCGTCACCGTGTAGGAAGTAGTGGCTGAAGAACTTCTCGCTCTGTTTGTTGCCGATTCCCGTGTCGATGAGCATCAATTGATCGCCATCCTCGATGAGTAGGGAGCGCATGGCCCAGCGGCACATGTTGTTATCATCGGCTGGATTGGTTCGACTCCAAAGTGATTTAGGAACGACACCGAACATGGCGCCGCCGTCGAGCATAAAGTATCCCGTATTGACTACGTGAAGATTCATAGGTAATAGGCTTGTAGAATGATGGGTATGAAGTTAAGACAACCAATGCTTATTTGCACCAATCGACTGAAGGTCTTCAAACGCAATCATCAAGCGGTCTACCATCGCTGTTTCTCCTGAACGAAGCCACTTGCGTGGATCGTAGTACTTCTTGTTGGGTTTGTCGTCGTCTTCCGGATTTCCCAATTGACCTTGCAGATAGTCGTGGTTCTTCGCTTCGTAAGTGCGTACTCCATCCCAAAACGCCCACTGCGTATCGGTATCGATGTTCATCTTGATCACACCGTAGCTGATGCCTTCTCGGATCTCTTCGCGCGTGGATCCTGAACCTCCGTGGAATACGAAATTCACAGGCTTGTCATCAGCAATTCCGTGTTTCTCTTTGATGAAATCCTGGCAATTCTTCAAGATGACCGGAGTCAATTCAACGTTGCCTGGCTTGTATACACCGTGTACATTTCCGAAGGCTGCTGCAATGGTGAAGTTTGGGCTGATCGCGTTCAGTCGCTCGTAAGCATAATCTACCTCACTCGGCTGGGTGTATAGCTTGGAACTGTCGATTCCTGTATTGTCTACTCCATCTTCTTCACCTCCGGTTACCCCCAATTCGATCTCCAAAACCATATCGATCGCACTCATGCGTTTGTGGTATTCCACGCAAGTGTCCAGGTTCTCTTCGATCGGCTCCTCACTTAGGTCGATCATGTGGCTGGTAAACAATGGGCGCCCGGTTTCTTTATAGTGCTTTTCGCCCGCGTCGAGCAATCCGTCGATCCAAGGTAGGAGTTTACGCGCAGCGTGGTCCGTGTGAAGAATGACATCCACACCATACAGTTCCGCCATCATGTGTACGTGCTTTGCTCCTGAGATCGCTCCTGCGATAGCGGCGCGCTCTGCCTCGTTGCTGATCGACTTACCGGCGTAATAGCTGGCGCCACCGTTACTGAACTGAACGATTACAGGTGAATTGGCTTTGGCTGCTGCCTCGAGCACGCCATTTACACTTTGGGTGCTTACAACATTCACCGCCGGAAGGGCGAATTGATTTGCTTTTGCTACTTCAAAAAGTCGGAGCGCTTCCTGCGCATTCAGTACTCCTGCCATGGGTTCAGTGGTTTATGTAGTGTCTCTCTCGCCGGGCGAGTTTGGTTGTGATTTGTGTGGTGCAAAGGTAAAATTTGAGGTCGGGAAACAAACGAGATTGCCCCTCATTCTCATAACGCTCATCGCATTGTTGAAAGGTCTTTCTCGTAGGAAGAAAGAGCAGCCTTACACCCTCTAAATTTGACTCAAAGCAACAATTATGCGCATCCATTTAATAGCCATCGGCGGAGCCGCTATGCATAACCTAGCCATCGCCTTGAAGCAGAACGGACACGAAGTCACCGGTTCCGACGATCAGATCTTTGACCCCTCGCGAGGTCGACTGGCTTCGCATGGCTTGTTGCCTCAGACCATGGGGTGGGATGCGTCGCGCATTACTGAAGATCTCGATGCGATCATCCTAGGGATGCACGCGCGTGAGGATAATCCTGAATTGGCTCGAGCGCAGGAGCTGGGACTGGATGTTTTCTCCTATCCCGACTTCATCTACCGCGAATCCTTGGCTAAGGAACGAGTGGTCATTGCCGGGAGTCACGGAAAGACAACCATCACATCCATGATCCTCCATGTGCTCAAGAAACTAGGTCAGGATTTCGACTACCTCGTCGGTGCTCAGATCGAGGGCTTCGACACCATGGTTCGGCTCTCGGATGCGCCGGTGATCATCTTGGAGGGGGACGAATACCTGAGTTCGCCGATCGACCGCCGTCCTAAGTTTCATTTGTACGACCCTCATATTGCGCTGATCTCCGGTATCGCTTGGGATCACATCAATGTCTTCCCGACGTTTGAGAACTACCTGGAACAGTTCGAGATCTTCATCGAAAACATGATGGACAACGGAGTATTGACGTATTGCATTGCGGATGAACAGTTGGACGCGACCGTTTATGAGTATGGCCAGCACCTCGAACGTCGACCCTATCAGGCTCCCGATTACGAAGTGAAGGAGGGAAGGACCTATGTGCAATGGGGGGAGCGATCCATTCCCGTATCCGTGTTTGGCGAGCACAATCTGCAGAATTTGATGGGTGCATTTGAAGTATGCCGAGCGCTAGGGGTTTCAGAGGATGATTTCTGGACGGCGATATCCGACTTCAAAGGCGCGGCTCGAAGGCTCGAAGAGGTTGGTCGAAACGATCATACGGTCGTCTACAAGGATTTCGCGCATTCCCCTAGTAAACTGAGTGCAACGACGAAGGCGGTCAAAGAGCAATGGCCGGATCGAACCCTGGTGGCCTGCATGGAGCTGCATACCTTTTCGAGTCTGACCAAGGAGTTTCTATTGGAATATGCCAATACTATGGATTCGGCGGATCTCGCCATCGTTTTCTTCAAGGAGGAAACGATTGCTCACAAGAAGCTAGACCCAATCTCAAAGGAGGAAGTGAAGGAAGCGTTCCGCCGGGATGACCTGGAGGTGTTCACCTCATCTGACAAACTACAGGAGCGTTTGCTGGAGATCGATTATTCCAATGCGAACTTGCTCATGATGAGCTCCGGAAACTTTGGAGGAATCGATGTCAATGCCTTTGCTCAGAAAGTTCTAGGCTAGATTCCAAAAGCCTTCGGGCGATAGCGGAAGAACATGACCAGAATGATCGTGTAAAAGAAACCCATGGCGATATAGCCAAATAGGGTGAGCGTGCTGTGGGTAAAAGCGTCAAAGATGAAGGACGTCGTGTCTCGTACGTTTTCGATCTCATCTAGGGTAATCCCTGCGTCTTCTGCCGCTTTGACTGCCATGGCAATGCGATTCGCGAAGTATTCTGGATTGAGTTTGGCGTAGTATAGCCATGTAAAACCTGATATCACTAACGAGTAGATCGAGGCAATCTTCAACCCGGACTTTATATCATCGGTGAATTTCGACCCCAGGTGCTGGATCTTCCATGATCGCAGACCGATAAACAAGGCAGCGAGAAAGCAGAGTAGATAGAAGAAGTGGGTGTACATATCAAAATCCGGCTGATCCAAGAGGAAAAGGTGATAGATCATTTTGCCGATGATCGAAACCAAAGCGGCGATAAGGGCGGTATTTTGGATCGGATTCTTCATGACTTACTGCAATAAAAAATGGCTTGCCATCTTCGGCGTGAAGATACGGCAAGCCATTGTGTTTATCAGGATCGTTCCTTAGCCGTTCATGGCTATCAAGAACTCTTCGTTTGATTTCGTGTGCTGCATTTGCTGCTTCAAGAACTCCATAGCCTCCACGGTATTCATGTCGGTCAAGTGCTTGCGAAGGATCCATACGCGCTGTAGGGTCTCCTTGTCCACGAGCAGGTCGTCGCGACGTGTACTGGAAGCAACGAGGTCGATAGCAGGGAAGAGGCGACGATTACTCAACTTACGGTCGAGTTGAAGTTCCATGTTACCTGTACCCTTGAATTCTTCGAAGATCACTTCGGCCATCTTAGAACCCGTCTCTGTCAAGGCGGTAGCGATGATGGTCAATGAACCGCCGTGCTCGATGTTACGTGCCGCACCGAAGAAGCGCTTAGGCTTGTGAAGTGCGTTCGCATCCACACCACCGGTCAATACCTTACCGGAAGCAGGTGCCACGGTGTTGTAGGCACGGGCTAGTCGAGTGATCGAGTCGAGAAGGATGACGACATCGTGTCCGCATTCCACCATACGCTTGGCTTTTTCCAAAACGATGTTAGACACCTTCACGTGGCGGTCTGCAGGCTCATCGAACGTAGAGGCTACCACCTCAGCGTTCACGCTGCGTTCCATATCGGTTACTTCTTCAGGACGTTCATCGATCAATAGGATCATCAAGTACGCCTCTGGGTGATTCAATGCGATCGCATTCGCCACTTCCTTAAGGATCTCGGTCTTACCGGTCTTTGGTTGCGCCACGATCAATCCACGCTGACCCTTTCCAATAGGAGTAAAGAGGTCGATGATTCGCGATGACATGGTCTGCTTGCGGTGACCGGTGAGGGTGAACTTCTCTTCCGGGAAGAGGGGCTTCAAGTAATCGAAAGGCACGCGGTCGCGTACATCGGCTGGATCTAATCCGTTGATCTTCTCAATGCGGATCAGTGGATAGTATTTCTCACCTTCTTTCGGAGGACGGATCGTTCCACGGATCGTATCGCCGGTGCGAAGACCGAAGAGCTTGATCTGCGATTGTGAAACGTACACGTCATCAGGAGAAGAAAGGTAGCTATAGTCTGCAGAGCGCAAGAAGCCATAACCTTCCTTCATGATCTCCAAGCACCCTTCAGCGCTTACGATCTCATCAAAGTTGTATTCAGGTTCTTTCTTCTTCTCTCTAGGCTGTCGGCCTCGATTGTTGTCTCGACCGTTGTTATCAACTCCTTTGTTGTCCCGATCGCCGTTGTCACGGTCGCGGTCACGTCCGCGTTGCTGGTTGTTGTCGTTGTCGCTCTTGTTGCGTCCACGGCCACGGTTGTTGTCCCGTTTATCGTCGCGCTTATCGTCGCCGTCCTTAGCCGTCTCAGCCCCGTCGTTGCTGTCGTTCTTTGGTCGGTCGTTCGAGCGATCGTCAGAGGATGCCCTTGGCTGGTCCTTTTTATCGTCAGATTGACGTCGCTGGCGCTTAGGCTTGTCTGATTGATCTCGACCGTTTTCTGAGGACTTGTCTTGGTTCTCCGTAGCTTTTGGAGTCGACGATCCGTTGTCGCTTTGAGGTTTAGCGACGGCCTTCGGGTTGAGGGCTTGTGCATCGAGGATCTGGTAGATGAGGTCTTGCTTCTTAAGCTTCTCGTACTTGCTGATATTCAATGTCTTAGCAATGTCTTTGAGCTCGTTTACCAGTTTCTCGTTGAGTTCAATAATGTCGTACATGGTAATTGGAAAATTGATACTTAGATCAATGGGTTAAATGAAATTCTTTTTGGAGCTTTCTGCGATGTTCGTTCAGAACAGAAAGAGATCGAGAAAAGCGTTGGAAAAGAGATTTGCGAGGAATCGCAGTGCAATATTAAAGTTTTTCTAGGTAGCTGCGTGCTATTTCTAATTTTTGCATGCAAATAGAAACTGCATGCTTCAAAGAATACAGACTCTCTATTTACTCATCGCATTGGTCGCGGTCGGTGTTTCTCTGGTCATGGACTGGGTCACTTATGTCATGGAAGAGGCTTCTACATCATTCATGACCGGAAATCCGGCAATGGTGATGTATGTATTGGTTGGGCTTTCGATGTTGACCTTGGTCTTGGTGATCTCTCGATTCAAAGATCGAAAGGGGCAGATGAAGCTAGCCAATGTGGCCATGTTTGACATGCTCTTGATCGTCGTGATGTTCGGTGTTTTGCACTACCAGCAGATCGAATCTTACAATGAGTTGGGTGAGCTGAGTCTATCCTATGACTTGGGGGCAGCTATGCCGTTGATCGCGATCGTGCTGATCTGGATGGCGAAGAAGGCGATCAAGAAGGATGACGACCTCGTTAAGTCAGTGGACCGACTTCGCTGATCGCGGGCCGAGTTCGATCGCCTCGAACTGTTCCAGTTTTCCATTCTTGATCTCGAATCTGCATAGGGTTCGCACTTTGTGAAATCCGTGCCGGCCTGCAGCGCCGGGATTCAGGTACATCAGGTTGAATCGATCGTCACGCTTGACGCGCAGGATATGTGAGTGTCCGCAGACGAGCACGTCGGGTTTATGTTCTTGGACCAAAGCACGAGTTTGTGGACTGTACTTTCCCAAAGGACCTGCGATATGGATCATCAGTACCCGAAGACCGTCGTATTCATTGAGTTCCCATTCTGGTAAACGTTTCCTTACTGAGGTCCCGTCAATGTTTCCATGCACGCCTTTGACTGGGGCGATAGCTTCTAGTCGGTCCAGTACCACTTGGTCGCCCACATCACCGGCATGCCAGATCTCATCACACATACTGAGGTGATGTTCGATGCGTTCATCGATGTATCCGTGGGTGTCGCTGATCAGTCCGATCTTCATGGGTACTTTTTCACATTGGGTATGTCGGCAACTCTGAGAACGTCTCGGTTCAGAGCATGGATGCAATCTTACATTTGTTTACTGAGATTATGGAATCAATCGTATCGCTTCGCAATTGTAACATCTTCATCGACAAGCATCTCGTTTTGTCTGATGTGAATTTTAACATCAACAAAGGAGAGTTTATCTACCTCATCGGAAAGACTGGAACGGGTAAGAGCAGCTTGTTGAAGACGCTGTATGGCGAACTGCCATTGACGGAAGGCGAGGGACAGATAGATGAGTTTGACCTACGAAAGCTGAAGCGAAAGCAGGTACCCTTCTTGCGACGAAAGCTGGGTATTGTATTTCAGGACTTCCAATTACTCACGGACCGTTCTGTAGCCGAAAACCTGATCTTCGTGATGAAGGCCACGGGTTGGAAGGATAAGAACAAGATGAAGGAGCGGATCGAAGAGGTGTTGGAAAAGGTCGGTTTGAGTACGAAGAGCTTCAAGATGCCATACGAACTAAGTGGTGGAGAGCAGCAACGTGTTGCGATTGCCCGAGCCTTGATCAACGATCCGGTGCTGATTCTGGCGGATGAGCCTACGGGTAACCTAGACCCTGAGACCTCTGAGAATATCCTCAAGTTGCTGGCAGATATCAGTAAGTCGGGGAGAGCGGTATTGATGGCAACGCATGATTACACCCAAATGAACACGTATGGAAATCGTACGGTGCGTTGCGAGGGAGGGAAAGTGCTGGAAGGCCCCATGAGTGTAAATGCTCCCAAGCCGCCGCTTCAGGAAAATGACTGAGGATGCTGAGCGTACTCATACCCATTTACAATTTTGACGTCCGAGCCTTTGTTGCCAGCTTGTCCAAGCACGCAAGCCAACTATCCGTGCCGTGTGAGATCCTTTGTCTAGACGACGCCAGTGACGCATCCTTTAGAGAAATGCACGCAGGCTTGAATGAATTGCCACATGTGCACTACATCGAATCTGTAGAGAACCTAGGACGTAGCGCGGTTCGAAATCGACTCGAGGAAGAAGCTCGATATGAGAATCTATTATTTCTCGATTGTGACGGAAGGGTGGTGCGCGACGACTATCTGAAAGCGTACATTGAGCTGGGTGAATACGATGTGGTATATGGAGGCCGCGTCTATCCGACGGTCGAACCGACGGATCCTGAGCTGAGGTTTCACTGGTTAGTTGGAAAAGCTAAGGAAGAAGTAGGTGTTGAGGAGCGATTGAAGGCGCCCTACAAATCCTTTATGACCAACAACTTCTTGGTACGAAGAGAGGTGTTTCGAAAGGTGAAGATGGATGAGTCCGTAAAGGGCTACGGTCACGAGGATACCTTGTTTGCTATGGATCTGAAGCGACAAGGATTTACCGTGCAGCATATTGACAATCCCTTAGAGCATATCGGGATCGAGAAGTTCGATGTGTTCATCGAGAAATCGGCCAATGGGGTGCGAAACCTTGCCAAGCTAATGCAAGCCGGCAAAGTGGACGACTCGATCAAGCTCGTACGGTACTACCAAAAGATGAATGGCTTGTGGCTTATCTGGTTGATCACCCGATGGGTCAAGCGCAACCGCGTGAAGATCATGAAGAACCTGAAGGGGGCGAATCCAAGGTTGATGTGGTTTGACTTGTGGAAGGTGACGATGCTGAGCGAAGCTCAGCGGAAAAAAGATTAAAGACGAAAGACTAAAGATTAGGGGGCAAGTGGATAACTTTCTCTGCGCCTTTGCGTGAGATGATTGGATCAGAAAGAATTAAGCAGCATGAAAACAGTAAATCAATCTAACTTAACTTTGACTAATTCCTGTCCTACGATTGGGGGGTATTACATTGGGAGTTGGGAATGCCTACTCCCTATTCTACCATTCCCCATTCCCTAACTATTCCTTCGCCTTCTGCATCGGATTCTTTCTCTCACCACGATCTCCGTTTCGGCCGCCGTACTTGTAGAGTTCGAAGCGGCTCATCGGCGTGCGGTTTGGCCAGTAGTTGTCGCTGCGATCGATGTCGGCTGTTTGAAGGTTTGGATCTAGGATCACCTCCTTCAGTTCTTTCTTGGAATAGAAGACCTTGCTCACTTGCTCTTGATCCATCTTCCAGATCTCGGCTGGGATGTAATGACGTTCCTTAGAACCATCCTCAAAAACGAACTCCAAAATGATCGGCATCGGAAGACCTCCTTGGTTCGAAAACTTCATTTGATAATACTTCCAATCGTACCCCAAGATCTCCTTCTCTTCATCCGTCAATCCTTCCAGGTATCGCTGGTATTGTTTGCGGTCATACGACGTTGCTTCATAACGATCCCACTTGTTGTAAAAGTCTTGTAATTCAGGCTTTTCCTTTATTAAAGGTGAAGTAATGGTTTCATGGTTTCGGATGTCTCCCAAGAACTCAGGCTCTGCTTCCTCTTGAGCTCGATCGAAGGCCAATTCTTTGTCTGGATCCTTGGTGTCAATTCGGTACTGCGTTACCTCGTCGATGGAGATGTCAACTGGGTCTGTTGTGAAGAACCAGCCCCTCCAGAACCAGTCGAGATCGACCCCTGAAGCATCTTCCATCGTGCGGAAGAAATCAGCCGGAGTTGGGTGTTTGTAGGCCCAGCGTTCTGCGTAGGTCTTGAATGCAAAATCAAAGAGCTCACGTCCGAGAATGGTTTCACGAAGGATATTGAGAGCAGTAGCAGGCTTGCCGTAGGCGTTGTTGCCGAACTGCCAGATGCTCTCGCTGTTGGTCATGATAGGGGAGATCTTGGCTGGATCACCCTTCATGTAGTCCACGATCTTGACCGGGTTTCCGCGACGAGAGGGATAGTCTGGGTCCCACTCCATTTCCGTTAGGTATTGGGTAAACGTGTTGAGTCCCTCATCCATCCAAGTCCACTGGCGCTCGTCAGAGTTGATGATCATGGGGAAGAAGTTGTGTCCCACCTCATGAATGATAACCCCGATCATACCGTATTTGGTGCGCTCGCTGTACGTTCCATCTGCTTCAGGACGTCCTCCATTGAAACAGATCATCGGATACTCCATACCAATGCGATCGGTGTGAACCGAGATGGCTACAGGGTATTGGTAAGGTTTGGTGAACTTGCTGTAGGTGCGGATTGTGTGCGCTACCACTTCGGTTGAGTATTGTTCCCACAGAGGATTGCCTTCTTTCGGATAATAGCTCATGCAGAGGATGTTCTTTCCCTCGATGTCGACACCCATCGCATCCCAGATGAATTTCCGCGAAGAGGCAAAGGCAAAGTCACGCACATTCTCGGCGTAATAGGTCCAAGTTTTTTCTCCTTTCGGCTTTCCTTTTTCGTTCTTCTGAACCTCTTTCGGTGAAACTATCATCACCGGTTTTTTCGAGGTGCGAGCTTCATCTAACCGCTCCAATTGAGTCGGTGTAAGGATTTCTTGAGCATTTTGAAGTGTTCCTGTAGATCCAACTACATGATCGTCTGGTACAGTGATGTTTACGGTGTAGTCGCCAAAGGGCAAAGTGAACTCACCTCGGCCTAGGAATTGCTTGTTTTGCCATCCCTCGACTTCGTTGTACACGCACATCCTTGGAAAGAACTGAGCGATTGTGTAGAGGTAGTTGTCTTCATCTTCAAAGTACTCGAAACCAGATCGCCCTCCAATCTGCATTCGGTCGTTGATGTTATACCAGTATTCGATCTTCAATGAATAGGAATCACCACTTTTCAGGGGCTCAGGAATGTCGACGCGCATCATGGTCTTCACGACCGTGTAAGGAAGGTCCTTTCCGTCGACATCGGTCACCTTCATCAGTTTGAATCCACCGTCAAAATCGTTGTGCAGTCGTTTGATCTCCCCGAAGTTTGACCCTTCGGTGATGTCCATTTGAGATGTCTTCTTGGAATCTGAATCCTTGGCGCGCATGTTTTGATCCAGTTGTATCCAGAGATAGGAAAGCGCATCAGGGGAGTTGTTAGTATAGGTGATGTTTTCTTTGCCGTCAATGCGTTGCTTCTCATCGTCTAGTCGTACATCGATAACGTAATCCGCTTTTTGTTGGTAGTATTCGTGTCCTGGAGCACCGGAGGCAGTTCGATAAACGTTAGGTGTTGGGAGATCTTGTCCAAGTTGGGCGAACTTGGACTGAGCGAATCCTAGGCTCGCGATTGCTATCATAGCGGTAGATACAAGCGTTTGCTTCATCAGAAATTCCAGTTTTGGGCGGCTAAAAGTAGAGATATCCCCAACCCAACAATAGAAAAGACTCTTTGTGCGATGTGAACGGCGTTTTTTGAGATGTACTGTGCAATGAACAAGAGTGATACGAAGGCTGCAGCGATGATGATCTGACCAGCTTCCACACCGAGGTTGAAGAAGAACAGGGGTTTCCAAATGCTGGCATCCTTCGGCATCAAGGCAGAGAGGTATCCCGCAAATCCCATCCCGTGTATGAGTCCAAAGAGTCCGGTGAATATCACCGATAGGTAAATATCCGTCTGTTTTCTGACTAAATTAGCTGCTGCCGTTATCAAAATCGTCACGGGAATCAGAAACTCAACGGTTGCTGAACTCAAAATGGGTGCATGCACAACAGCAATGGCGAGGGTCAATGAGTGTCCTATGGTAAAGGCGGTAATGAGTCCTAACATGCTCTTCCAGCGCTCGATTTCGATGCCTGAAAGAAGGACGATCAAGAACAACATGTGGTCATATCCGTTAAGATCTAGGATATGATCCAAGCCTATGTTAAAATACGTCAATTTCGAAACTTTAAGTAGTGTAAGTCGTACACCGCAAAGATGAAAATCAATTACCACAAACACCCCCAAACCTCTAACTGACTGTTCATGTAACTGACTGTTCATGCAGAGACTTTCCCGCACCGCATTTTCTGTATTCTTTGCTCTCGTAAGTTCCTTTGTTTTCAGACAGACGTGTATCTCACAAGGTTCCGCCGGAAACTGGGGAAACTCTTCTACTTGGTTGTGTGATGGTACAGCTCGTATTCCTCAATGTGGCGACACCATCCAGATTCAAAGTGGCGATGAAGTTACCGTGACTTCACAATATGACTTCAGCGCGTGTGGGTCTACCATGGCTATTGATGTAGCTGGAACCCTCTCCTTCACCAATGGAAATAAAGTAAGGCTTCCTTGCGGTTCCTTGCTCAGTGTTCAAACAGGTGGATTAGTCTGTGAATCGGGCGGTGGAGGAGGAAGTTCTACCTTAATCTCGATCTGTGGAACCAATATTTGGACGGCAGGTGATGGTCCCTTAAGCGGACCGGTTTCTTATGGAGGATTCATCCTGCCGATCGAACTCATCAGCTTCGACGTTGAAGCCACTCAAGAATCAACCATCTTCAAATGGACGACGGCTACGGAGACCAACAATGACTATTTCTCCATCTATCATTCATTAGACGGTGAGAATTGGGTTTTGATCGATGAGGAGTACGGAGCCGGAACTTCCAATTTCGAGACCGACTGCGAATTGGTAGTAGATCGAGTTTTTCCTGAAGGTTCACTTTTCCGACTGGATCAAACGGATTTTGACGGAACCACCGCTTCTGTTGGGATAAGCGAATTGACATCGACCATCAATCTCGATTTATCATCGGAGTTGGAACTCTACCCGAATCCAACAGATGGGTTTTCTCAGCTTTACTTAAGGAGTGATGCTAACGCTTCTATCCGGGTCTATGACATCCAGGGGCGCGAAATGGGTTCATGGAATAGACGTGGAGAGGCTCGTCTTATTCTCGACCCGATTTCAATCGGAGCTCAATCAGGTATTTATATCGTTACCGTATCGAACGGCAACCAAACGGAAAGCTTACGCTGGGTCGTTCGCTGAATCTAACGGATGATCAAGCGCTCGTAGTCCGTTCCTTCCTTCCAAGAAAAAATAACCACGTAGTTTCCTGCGGGCAAGTTTGAAATCTCTATCGACTGAGCAGTCGGATAGGTAATACTCTTGACCGTTCTTCCGGTCAGGTCTTGGATCTGGATATCTTCGACCTGGTGAGCGTACTTCCAATTCAAGATATCCGAAGCGGGATTCGGGAAAAGCCAAATCGAATTCTCAATGGTCACATCCTCAACACCATTGATCGAGCCTTGATCTGTTTCAATGACCAATGTAGGCCGGCGCATGGGGTCGTTTTGATCGAAAGAATAGAATTCGGCCTTCCAAGACGTGCTATCCGTTACCATTCCTGAAAATTCCGGTAAAAAGTGGAAGTTCAAATGTGCTGAAGGACTCCAGTCTTCTAATGCGACCACCTCACTGATCAAACTCGAAAGATCGGGTGTGTAGACCGTATCACCGGGCGAACCTCCAGGAATGGTCCAATCAACAAAGCTTGATAGGTAGGTTCTTCCCTCAGTGATGCCCGCGGTATCTGTATATCTGGAAGGGTACGCAGCGTTTTCTAAGTAGATCAGTGCCCTCAAACTGTCACCGAGTAGCTCAGACTGCAGCACCATGCGGATGCGTGCCGAGAAGATCGGGGCATCCTTCTCGAGGATGACGTCATTGAAGAAAAGACCGATCTCATTCGGCTCTTCCAAGGTGTAACCCAAATCGAGCTCAAGGTCATTGAGGTCAATAAACTCTCCCTGTTGCTCCACATCGTCGGCAGATGTTGCTATAGTCACATTGTGCTGAACCGTTTGACCTGCTGAGGTCAGAGTTAGGCAGGTAAGGAACAGAAGGGTGAAGAGTCTCATGTGTGTCATTTCTAAGTGCAAGTCTCCGAAATCTTTCTGAATAGACGTATCCGTTACTTATCAGTTGGTGACCCGATGAGGAGCATTTACATTTACGCCAAAATTCGAGGTATGAAGATCATTTCGTGGAATGTGAACGGGATTCGCGCAGCGGCGGGTAAGGGATTTATGGAGAAGTTGGATGAGATGGCACCGGACATTCTCTGTCTGCAAGAAACAAAGGCGCAGGACGATCAGGTGAGAGAAACGCTCTTTGGGATCGACTACCACATCTTTAGCAACAGCGCGGAAAAGAAAGGATATTCAGGAACCGCCATTCTCACCAAGGAAGAACCGATCCAAGTGATACCGGACATGGGCATAGAAGAGCACGATAAAGAGGGTAGGGTCCTAGCAGCTGAGTACGCCGATTATTGGGTGGTGACCGTATATACTCCGAACTCTCAGAATGGACTGGCTCGACTTGACTATCGCGTGCAGTGGGATAAGGATTTCCGCGATTACATCTTGAAGCTCGAGGCATCCAAACCCGTCATCGTGTGTGGTGACCTGAACGTAGCTCACCGTCCGATCGACATCAAGAATGATAAGTCTAACTACGACAAGACTCCCGGTTACACTCAAAAGGAGATCGACGGCATGGATGCTTTTTTAGGAGGTGGATTCATCGACACTTTCCGTCATTTTTACCCGGAAGAGGAGAAGTTCAGCTGGTGGAGCTTCCGTGCCAATGCTCGCGCCAGGAATATTGGTTGGCGTATCGATTACTTTATCGCGAGTGAAAAGCTCAAGGATCGCTTGGATGATGCGTTCATTTTGAACGAAGTAGAGGGAAGTGACCACTGTCCGGTAGGACTGACCCTCTCCTAAGCAGTAATGATCTGTATTCTTGGCTCTGAGGCAGCGATGATCTTTCCGATGGGAGGATAGAACGCATTGTGCTCTTGGAGTAAATTTTCTACTTCTTCCTTCGCTTCAAGCGATACGGATATCAGCAAGCCGCCGCTGGTCTGAGGATCGCAGAGCAGTTGCAGCTGGCGAGCATCCATCTTACTGCATTGAGCACTGTACGCCTTGAAATTGCGCATGGTATTATCTGGCATCACAAACTGAGAGATCAATGCATTCAAACGCTCAGGAATGAGTAGGGGAACGCTAACTGGGTTAATCTCAGCTGAGCAATTCGCTGCCGTGCACATCTCGATCAGATGACCCACTACACCAAACCCTGTCACATCGGTCAACGCATTCACTCTGGCTACCTTGCCAAGTGAGGTGCCAACGGCATTGAGCTTGCTCATGGTTTGGGTAAGCACCTGTGTGTCTCCTTCATCCAGAAGTCCTCGTTTCAGTGCGGTCGCTAGAATGCCGGTCCCAATCGGTTTGGTGAGATAAAGAAGGTCGCCGGGTTGGGCACCCGCATTACTGGTAATATGATTCTTTTGGACTAGGCCATTCACAGAAAGTCCAAAGAACGGCTCCTTGCTTTCGATGCTGTGTCCTCCGGAAAGGCTTATTCCGGCCTCCTGACAGGTCGCCTTAGCGCCTTTGAGTACTCGGCCGGCTAGATCGGCTCCGAGTTGCTCTAACGGCCATCCTAGGATCGCTATGGCGGTCAGAGGCTCTCCACCCATGGCATACACATCGCTGATGGCGTTGGTGGCGGCGACACGACCGAAGTCGTAGGCGTCATCCACGATAGGCATGAAGAAGTCCGTCGTAGAGATCAAGGCCCGGCCATCGCCCAGATCGATCACAGCTGCATCGTCAGAAGTTCCGTTTCCGATCAAAACACGAGGGTCTTGCTGATCCGTTCGGGCATTGGCGAGGATGCGTTCGAGGTCAGCCGGAGCGATCTTACAACCGCAACCTGATCCGTGGCTGTATTGAGTAAGTCTTATAGGTTCGTCTTTTGCCTCCATGCTTGTAATGCTTTCGCTGCTTCCGTAGCGGTTTTGCCGGTCAAACTTAGTGAGAACACCGGCTTTCGATCTTTCTTCCCCATGGAATGCATGTACGCCTTGTCATAGTAGCGTAAAGCGATCCGTGCAGCGGACGGAAGGTCTCCGTCCTCAATGTTTTGAATAGCAGCCTTCAAGTATTGTCCTCCGATCCGACGTTCGATCTTTTTGAACGAGGCAATCAATTCTTCCTTTGGTACATCGCCGTACAGCTCACAGATGGCCTTCACTCTTTCTTCCTTGGATCGATTTACTAGAACAAAGGGCGCGGTATCCTTGGAAGCAAAGAAGGCGTTGTGAAGGAACACCTTGCCGATATTGCGACTCTCGTCTTCGACCCAGATCGGTTGAGTCATGTCCATTTGAAGCAGCGAGGCTGCGAGTTCATTTTCGAAGGTTTCGGTAGTTGGCTGTTCTTCTTCAAACGCATTGAACGCCGAACCGGTGTGCTTGGCGAGTTCTTCGAGATCAAGAACCTGTTCGCCCTGAGCACTCAGTTCTTTCAAGACATCGGTTTTTCCGGTTCCTGTCAGTCCTCCTAAGTTGATGAGTTTCAATGGAGAGGATAGAAGCTCGCCGACTTGGGTTCGCCAGGCTTTGTATCCTCCTTCGATCAGGTTGACCTCAAACCCAGCTGATCGCAACAGCCAAGCCATGGAGCCGCTTCGCATTCCGCCACGCCAGCAATACATGTTGACCTTCTTCTCCGGGGCGAGTTTGAGTGCTTCTTTGACGTAGTTGTCGAGCTTCGGGCCTACGAATTCTAAGCCCAGCAGAACTGCTTCATCGCGACCTACCTGTTTGTATTTCGTGCCAACCTCGTGTCGTTCGAGGTCAGTGAATAATGGAAATGAAAGAGCGCTAGGGGTATGACCTTGGGCAAACTCCTTGGGTGTTCGTACATCAAGGGTCGGAAGTCCATTCATGAGGGTGTCTGAGGGACGCTTTTCCACCATACAAAGGTAGGAAGCTTCAGCACTAAAGGAGATTTGAAGTGAGTTTTCCTCTGGGTGTGATTTACGCCTGCGATTCACTTAGATTTACGGCACAAACAAAGAACCATGACCGACCTGGAAATTGCCAAGCAAGCCAAGCTGCATCACATTGGGGAAATCGCCAAGAAGCTGGGATTGTCACCGGACGATATTGAGATGTACGGAAAGTTCAAAGCCAAGATCCCGTTGGCGTTCAAGGATGAGAATAAAGTGAAGAACGGAAAGCTGATCTTGGTCTCGGCCATAAGTCCGACACCAGCGGGTGAAGGAAAGACCACCGTTTCGATCGGCTTGTCTGAAGGCTTGAATAGGATCGGAAAGAAGACCACGGTGGTACTTCGAGAACCTTCTTTGGGTCCGGTATTTGGAATGAAAGGGGGAGCCACGGGAGGCGGGTACAGTCAAGTACTCCCGATGCAAGACATCAACCTTCACTTTACGGGAGATTTCTCCGCGATCGAAAAGGCGCACAACCTGTTGGCGGCTATGATCGACAACGACGTTCAGCGACGACAGCACAACCTGATGATCGATCCGCGAACGGTGACATGGAAGCGCGTGGTGGACATGAACGACCGGGCGCTCAGGAAGATCGTTGTAGGATTGGGTGGAACCACCATGGGCGTGCCGAGAGAATCCGGTTTTGATATCACGGCGGCGAGCGAGATCATGGCAATTCTTTGCTTGGCAGAGGGTTTAGAGGACTTGAAAGAGCGTATGGGTAGGATCTTAGTGGGTTTCACCATGGATCGTGAACCGATCTTTGCTCGTGATCTGCAAGCACACGGTGCTATGGCGGCGCTGATGAAGGATGCCATCAAGCCAAACTTGGTTCAGACCTTGGAGGGAAATCCTGCCATCATTCATGGCGGACCTTTCGCCAATATTGCGCAAGGAACCAACTCGGTGATCGCTACCAAGATGGGCTTATCGTTGAGTGATTATGTCGTGACCGAAGCCGGTTTTGGATTCGATCTCGGTGCTGAAAAATTCTTTGATATCAAATGTCGTCATGCCGGACTGAATCCTAATGCCGTGGTGCTTGTTACCACGATCCGTGCCTTGAAATACCACGGTGGCAAGGACCTAAAGGAACTCAATACGCCGGATGTTGATGCCTTGAAGGCTGGACTACCCAATCTAAAAAAGCACCTAGAAAATATCGGGCAGTTTGGAGTGCCTGCGGTGGTGGCGATCAATCAGTTCGTGACGGATAGTGGGGAGGAGATTCAAGCCGTGATCGATGCTTGCGAGAGCTTGGGAGTAAAATGCATTCGAGCCAACGTTTGGGGCGAAGGTGGAAAGGGAGCAGAGCAGTTGGCGCAAGCAGCAGCAGAAACGGTAGAGTCGTTCAGTGGCAGCTTTAAGCCGATGTACGACCTCGAGGATGACATTGCCACCAAGATCGAGAAGGTAGCCAAGAAGATCTACGGTGCCGCAGCGGTGGATTTTGTGGGTCGTTCGAAGATCGATCTGAGGAAGATCAAGTACATGGGGTTGGAAAACTTGCCCATTTGTATTGCCAAGACGCAGAAGTCGCTCAGCGACAATCCGGAGTTGTTGGGTCGCCCCAAGGACTTTGTCGTGACGGTGCGTGAGATCGAGATCGCGAATGGTGCGGGCTTCTTGATCCCCATCACAGGAGACATCATGCGCATGCCAGGTTTGCCGTCATCGCCGGCGGCGGAACGCATCGACATCGATGGAGAGGGAATATTACCGGTCTTTTCTAGGGCCGCCTTTTCCGCGGTTACGGTTTCCGCTACGACCACCCTTGCCATTGCGACCTCCTTTTCCTCGTCCGCCTTTGGAACTCGCGTTCGGGTCCCAAGCAGGACTTTCACCGATCTCTGGTGGAATAGGAAGTTTAAGTACTTCGCGCTCGATGAGGCGTTCGATTCTGAGGAACTTATACATATCCTCTGGGTCGAGTAGGGTGGCTGCGATACCCGTAGTATCGGCGCGGGCCGTCCGCCCGATGCGGTGTACGTAGTCCTCGGCGTCGTTAGGCGCGTTGAAATTGATGACTAGGTTGATGTCCTTGATGTCGATACCTCGTGAGACCACATCGGTAGCGACCAGTACTCGTGTTTGCTTCGCACGGAAACTGTTGAGTACCTCTTCACGCTGCGACTGCTCTAGGTCAGAAGAGATGCCTTGAACCTTGTACTCCGGGTTGCGGAGCGTGCGCACAATCTCACTCACCTCTTTTTTGGTCGAACTAAAGATGATGATGCTTTTGCACGATGGTTTTTCAGCGATCAAGTGCTTGATGAATTTCGCTTTCAGAGGGGCATAACACAGGTAGGCTACTTGAAGTACACCTTCGGCCGGTTTTGAAATGGCAATACTGATCTCTTCAGGGGCCTTCAGGATCTGCGAGGCTAGGTCGCGGATCTTCTTAGGCATGGTGGCGCTGAACATCAGCGTTTGTCGCTTCTCCGGCATATGCTTGAAGATGCGAATGATGTCGTCATAGAAGCCGATATCCAGCATGCGGTCTGCTTCGTCCAGAATGACGTGTCCTACCTGACTCAGGTCCATGTAGCCCATATTCAAGTGGGCAATGAATTTTCCCGGAGTAGCCACGATGATGTCAACCCCTTGCTGGATAGCCTTTTTCTCTTCATCCCAATCGTCTCCACCACCTCCTCCGTATATGGCCTTTGATGCCACAGGAGTGAAGTAGCTAAAGCCTTGGATCTGCTGATCGATCTGAATGGCCAGTTCGCGGGTAGGGACGATCACTACGGTCGTAATGCCTTTGTGTTCCTTTAGCTGCATCAATTGATGCATGACCGGAAGTATGAAGGCTGCCGTCTTACCTGTTCCGGTTTGCGCACAGGCGATCAGATCCTTGTTTTGAAGGATAACGGGGATGGATTGTTCTTGGATGGGGGTGGCCTTGTCGAATCCCATGTAAGAGATGGATTCGATGATACGGTCGTCTAGGCCGAGTTCTGTAAAATTCACGGATCAAAGGTCTGTATAAAATCAATGACTTGACGTTCGTGCCAGAATTCCTTCTTCATCGCATTGTCTGTGGCAAAGCCAACGTGTCCACCAAAGCGAGGTTTCAAGTAATGAATGTTTGGATTTGATGCAGCCTCCACATCGGGAAAACACTGCGAGCTCAGGAAGGAATCGTTTTGTGCGTTGATCAACAGCGTTGGTGTTTGTATTTGAGAAAGAAACTGAAGTGCACTTGATCTCTCGTAGTAGTCCTCAGCGTCCTTGAAGCCATGTACGGGCGCTGTATAAGCATTGTCAAACTCTTTGAAATACTTCGATGAGCGAATCGCATGTTCGTCGAGGCCAGCATCGGGGAAGGTCTGGCATTTGGCGATGGTCTTCTTTCGGAGTTTTCTCATGAAACGAATGCGGTAGATGCTGTTGTACCACTTCGCCAGGACAACGCCAGAGCTGGAAAGGTGAACGGGGACGGAAATCGCCACTACGCATTTCACTTGTGGAGGCGGAGCAGTCTCTCCGGCATATTTCAAGGCGATATTTCCTCCAAGGCTAAACCCTATGACCACTACGCTAACATCTGTAACTAGGCCGTCGATCAGTTGTCGAAGGTCTTGTGTGAATCCGCTGTGATAGCTCGTGACTAGTCGGTTCGGCATGTCACCGCAGCTCCTGTGATTGGGTGCTAGGATGGACCAACCATGTATTGACAACGCTTTGGCCATTCCGAGGATGTGATTGGATCTTGATTCCCCTTCTAGCCCATGCATCACGATGGCGATGCGTTTGGGGTCGTGTTTCGCGTGGTCTACGTGAAAGAAGTCTCCATCGGGTGTTTCGAAGGTGAGTCTTTCATCGAATTCAAACCGGATCGGGCGGAGCTGGTTGGGTAGGATGGTCGCTAGATGTCTCCAGCGATGCAGGAAGGGAGGATGATATTCTCGAGGTTTAGAGTCGCTCCAGCTCATGAAGGATGTGGTCGAGTCCATTCGTTTTGATCGTATGCACCAAAGCTAATTGTTCTCCCAATGCGCCTTTAGGAAAGCCTTTTCTGGCGAACCATTCTAGGTAACTCACGGGTAGTTGATGCAACTTTCTGCCCTCGTATTTTCCGAAGGGCATCTTTACGGTGACCAATTTGAGGAGGATCTCTTTTTCAGCGTTCAATGCGAATTGATTTGACCGGAGCAGATCGGAAGTTCCCGAAGCGATTCACAAATATCGAGTGAAAAGGGTTTTTCAAAGAAATCGATAACACAATCGTAGCCTTCGGCTCTCTTGCGGTCGTCGAAGTCAACAGAGGAGGTCGCTATGATCACGCTAACTTGGTAAGAGCTATGAGTTTCCTTCAATTTGTCGAGCATTTCCCAGCCGCTCATTCCGGGCATGTTGATGTCGAGAAGAATAAGAAAAGCTACTTCTTCACCCATGGCTGCCATATGATTGAGGCAGTCTTCGGCGGATTGAAAGGAGTGAACATCACAAGGAAGTTCACAGCACTTCATGATCTTGTTATGGATGAACAAGGTCATTTCATCGTCGTCTGCAAGTAGTAATTGTAGTTGATTCATCATGCTCGATTACCGTTTTTCGTTGTCAGGTCTTTTCTGACACTGAATTCAAATTGTGTACCTACTCTGTGTTCGCTTTCAACCGTAACTTCTCCCTCGTGCTGTTCGACCAGCCGTTTCACAACTGCCATTGATGGAATCGATGGTCACCACCTTGCATGCACTCAAATAGGTCCTCTTCATATCATAAGGCTCGAAGATCTTTTCTGCCATCAGATCTTCCACAGACATTCCTGTGATCGAATCGATCAGAAAGCCCATGATCAGGAAATTCATGTTGTTATAATCATACTCGCCAGGAGCGCTCTTATCTGCGGGTCGACAGTCGAGTATGTCTTCTGGACAACCGAGAACACCGGGGTTGTCATTCCAAATCTCATTGAAGCAGTCAGAGGCTGGATTGGTCACCCAATACTCATTTAGGACGCTGGTAGCTGTAAGCAATTGATGTACGGTGATGCTTCCATCCAAACCGAGGTTGGTCGTATTCATATGCTGGCCGATGGAGTCGTACATGCCAATGGCGCCTTCTTCGATCAAGTCCAAAATGAGGTAGGTCGTCTAAAGGGCAGTTGCCCCGGCAAAGTGCCAAGGTCTGGCCGGATCTACGGCCTGGGTTGGGGTTCTTAATCCGCTGGTGAAAGTCTCTGCAGGAAAGCTGTCGTTATAGATGATCGTGATCTCCGCACCATCGATGCCGTAATTCTCGGTGGCATTATCCAGTAGGTCTTGAATGTCGGCTCTAAAATCGTATAGATGAATGTCATTTTGAGCGAACACGGAACATTGGAACAGGAGTGCTCCGAGAAGGGCTAGAGTAGGTCGTAGCATGTTAGTATTGATTGGGTTAGGCTGAAAATTACGATTAATCAGCGAATAGTATATCGTTTTTTTAAGCCAGAGGGGCTTGTCACCAGGAATAGATGACTTCGTATTCGGGGCGCACGAGGATGCTGTTAAACAGCATGACTTCGATATCGCCGATGGAATTTACGTCGAAGCATTGGTTGCCATAAACCTCATGTTCGACGTGGTAGACCATCTCGGAGCAGTAGAGGGCTGAGTTATCTCGGTGATCGAAGTCTTGATCGAAAGGGATATGAAGCGGGAGGAGGGACTGAGCAAACTCGGCCGCTTCGGTGCGCTTTGCCAGATCCGCTTTATGGCGCAGGACTCGAAAAGAATTCTTTCGTACATCTTTCAAGAACTTCTTGAGCTCGATCGATTGAACCCCGTCCTCTTCGCTAATCTCTCCTGAGATGGAGTGTACCAATTGTGCATCCTCGTCGGTTTTGGATACCACGATGGCTGCATGCGACATGGGTATGTCTTCGTCGAGAAACTTCACGATCATCCGACTCACTGGGCCATAGCCGCATTTGACGATGATGTCACTG
>JAYPQK010000010.1:0-239494 GCA_038131955.1 Flavobacteriales bacterium | reverse complement strand
TCACGCCAGCGGAGTCGTTTCTAAGCGATTGATCATCGGGAGGTAATTAGCCTACCTCGTCTCGGCGAGTTCAACGCCGACTTCCATTACCAAAGGTAGGGGGTCGGCGTTTTTTTGTTCGAATGTCAAGGTGTAAGTCCCCGGTTTGAATTCGTACCCATGGAGAAAAGTATGTTCAACATCCCAAAGGTCACCGGCCCCTTCACCGAGGTAATCACCATTTTCATCTCGAATAGGTATGGTGAAGGTGGTGTCGATTCGTTCTGAGTCCGAAATGATCTCAGCTCTGATATTGATGCTTGCATATCCGAAACCATGAACATGTCTGAAAAGAAAGGTTCCATCAAGAATTTGCGTCTCAGGATTTTCGAATGTAAAGGAGCGTACATCGCTGGAAGCCCATTTCCAACCTGGGATCTCCTGGATCTCACGAAAGGCATAGAGAAGTGAACAGGAGGTTCCGAGGACACCGAACAGTAGGATGAGCATTATTGATTTAGATCTTCTCATAGCACTTGATTTTCACCACAAGCTTAACCATTAACTTCGTTGCTCAATAATTGGAGACATGAGCATGGTAGATCAGATCAACGGAGATATCAAGCAAGCGATGCTTGCAAAAGACAAAGAGCGTCTAAATGCGTTGCGTGCCATCAAGAGCGCCATCTTGCTGATTGCTACAGAGAAGGCAGGGAGTGAAGTTTCAGATGAGGATGCCGTTACGGCGATGCAGAAATTGGTGAAGCAGCGAAAAGATTCTGCTCAGATCTATCAAGAGCAAGGTCGAGAGGATATGGCCAAGGAAGAGCTCTTTCAAGCCGATGTAATCTCGGAGTATCTACCAGAGATGATGGGTGAGGATGAGGTTCGAAAAGCAGTGCAAGACAAGATCAGTGCAGTCGGCGCATCTGGGCCTTCTGATATGGGAAAAGTAATGGGACCACTGATGGGTCAGTTGAAAGGTAAAGCCGATGGAAAACTGATCTCTCAATTGGTCAAGGAAGAACTCGGGAAGCTTTAGTTCAGGATATCATACAAACAAAAAGCCCCGCAAATCGCGGGGCTTTTATGTGGTCTGTGGTGGTGATTACATCATTCCGCCCATTCCGCCCATTCCACCTGGAGGCATGCCCGCAGGACCGTCTTCTTCCGGCTCATCTGCAAGTACACACTCAGTGGTCAACAATAGACCTGCGATGGATGCAGCGTTCTCCAATGAAACGCGTGATACTTTCTTAGGATCGATGACTCCTGCAGCGTAGAGGTTTTCGTAAACCCCTGTTCCTGCGTTGTATCCAAAATCATCTTTTCCTTCAAGCACTTTCTGTACAACGATGCTTCCTTCTCCACCAGCGTTAGCAACGATCTGACGAAGCGGCTCCTCTAGAGCACGACGCACGATCGCGACACCGGTGTCCTGATCTTCGTTGTCTCCCTTAACCTTGTCAAGAGCAGCGATAGCTCGGATGAAAGCTACTCCTCCTCCAGGAAGGATGCCTTCTTCCACAGCTGCACGGGTAGCGTGCAACGCGTCGTCTACTCGATCTTTCTTTTCCTTCATCTCCACCTCAGTGGCAGCACCTACGTAGAGGACAGCAACACCACCGCTAAGCTTTGCAAGACGCTCCTGAAGCTTCTCACGATCGTAATCACTGGTAGTTTGCTCAACCTGCGCCTTGATCTGGCCGACGCGAGCTTTGATGTCTTCGCTGTTTCCGGCTCCGTTGATGATGGTAGTGTTGTCTTTGTCGATATCCACCTTCTCGGCGCGACCCAACATAGACATGTCAGCTTGATCCAACTTGTATCCTCGCTCCTCGCTGATCACAGCCCCTCCTGTAAGGATAGCGATATCTTCAAGCATTGCCTTGCGACGATCTCCGAAACCTGGAGCCTTCACCGCAGCTACTTTCAAGCCACCGCGAAGCTTGTTCACCACTAATCCGGCCAATGCCGTTCCTTCGATGTCCTCAGCAATGATCAGAAGTGGCGCGCCAGACTGAGCAACTTTCTCCAACACAGGAACGATATCCTGCATGTTCGAGATCTTCTTGTCGTGGATCAAGATGAAAGGATTTTCCAACTCCGCGATCATCTTCTCCGTGTCTGTCACGAAATAAGGTGAGAGGTACCCGCGATCGAATTGCATACCCTCAACTACGTCAACCGTAGTGTCGGTTCCCTTTGCTTCTTCTACCGTGATCACACCTTCTTTTCCAACTTTCTCCATCGCCTGAGCGATCAACTTACCAATCGTTGAATCGTTGTTCGCAGAGATCGTTCCTACTTGCTCGATCTTGCTGAAATCGTCACCCACCGCCTGAGCCTGATCGGCCATGTGCTTGGTGATAGCCTCAACCGCACGATCAATACCTCGCTTGAGGTCCATTGGGTTAGCTCCTGCAGTTACGTTCTTCAATCCAGCTGTTACAATGGCTTGAGCAAGAACGGTAGCGGTAGTCGTTCCGTCTCCGGCAACATCAGCCGTCTTGGATGCAACCTCCTTCACCATCTGCGCGCCCATGTTCTCTACTGGGTCTTTCAATTCAATCTCTTTGGCAACACTCACACCATCTTTTGTGATGGTCGGAGCACCAAACTTCTTGTCAATAACCACGTTGCGACCTTTTGGGCCGAGGGTTACCTTCACTGCGTTAGCTAATGCATCCACACCGCGCTTCAATCCGTCGCGTGCTTCGGCATCAAATAGAATCTCTTTTGCCATTTTCTTTTAGATTTTATGGTTCTTGTTCAGTTAGACAATGCTTCCCAATACATCGGAGGCACGCATGATCAAATATTCCTTGCCTCCAATGGTGATTTCGGTACCTGAGTACTTACCATAGAAAACAGTATCGCCTTCTTTCAACGTGATCGGCTCATCCTTTTTTCCGGGTCCAACGGCCACGATCTTACCCTGCTGTGGTTTTTCCTTAGCGGTATCTGGGATGATGATCCCTCCTGCTGTTTTCTCTTCTGCCGCTGCTGGCTCTACCAACACACGGTCTTCATTCGGTTTGAAATTCACTTCTGACATTTTTTAGAAGGTTTTAATTACGGACTAGCTCTAGTCATATTCTGTGCCACTAGGAAAAGCTGCCATTTGAGACGCTATGACACAAAAAATGTCAGCCCGTAGTGACAAGCTGACATTCTCTTTCAGTTTTTTGGTCTCTCAACTATTTCTCAGGAAGGGTAGCGCCACTCTCATCCAAACCTTGGACAGGAGCAACCTCCGTGATGATCCCTTCGATCTCTGATGTAGTTTCTTCTACCGTATTCGAGCTGATCATCGCAGTGGAGACCAAACAAAGTACGAGAAGACTGATCGCAAGGATCCAGGTACCTTTCTCGAGGAAGTCAGTAGTACGCTGCACTCCGGCGATCTGATTGCTGGAAGAGAATCCGGCGGCCAATCCTCCTCCTTTAGAGTTCTGGATCAACACGATACCCATCAGCAACAAGCTGACGATGAATATGAGGATAGAAATGATGATCATGATCGTTTCGTTTTGTCTTGCTTCAATTTTTCAATAAGGGCGGCAAAATAACTGCTTTTTTCAGGATGCCGCAAGCTTAGCTTTTCATAGGTCGAAATTGCCTTCATGTAGTTGCCTTGTTCAGCATATACTCGGGCTAAGGTTTCTGATATGATCGCTTCGTTGTCGATCAGGCTGGACTTGGCTGCCTTAGCGGGATTGAAGAATTCAGCGCGCTTTGGAACGATATCGTCTTCCTTCTCAATGAAGTGGTCAATGATCGAGGCAGCTTGTGCAAAAGATTCTGCATTTCGTTGAGCATTTTCGAGCTCGTTGAGAATATCAGTCGATGCACTCTCCTCTTCTTGTGCTTCGGCATCGTTAGATGCCACGACCTCCGCATTATCCGATAATACGCCCATCCAACTCGAGAAAGACATGCGATCGGGTAGGGGTGTAGTGATGACCTCAGGCTTATCAATCTCCTCTGTCTCTTCGACTTCATCAACGGTATCCGCTTCCTGAGCATCTTCTTCTTCGGCATTGACCTCTCCAGCCTTCTGAGTAGCTTCCTCCTCATCTGAACCAAGTCGGTCAACGATCTCGAGTTCTCTAACCGCTTCTTCAACTGACACTGTGCATTGATCCTCTTCGTCTGGTAGTCGGTCGATCAGCTCTAGACTGGCTCCGGCAGCGATCACCTCAGAAAGATATTGTGTTTCTAAGGGATCCAGACCTTGGGTGATCTCTGGCTCGTCAGATGAGATGTCGGAAGGAAGCGTTTCCGTGCCGTCAGCATCTTCATCTACGCGCCCTACCAATTCAAGTTCCTCTGCGCTGGGAACCTCGTCTGTGAGAACCTCTTCTTCCTCCGATTGAGCAGGCTCTAAGCGTTTGCCTTCTTCAAAAAGGAAGGAGTGAAGCTGTTTGCGGCTGTAACTCAAAAGAGCGGCGCGTTGAATCAAGTCTTCATAGCGGACGTCGCCTCGAACCTCGTATGCTTTGGTCAAGGCTACTGCCAAGGTGGAGGAGTATGGGTGCTTCTTCAGGGTGTCCTGCAGAAGGGATAGCTGTGCCTCATCCCACTGATCCAATCGGGTGATATTTTCCTGCGTAAGCTTCATTACCAGTTACCAAGCGATCGGTTGAAAATGTCTTGCGTGAGTTTTTCATTGATCGCGTCGATCAAGTCGTCTTCTACAGAAGACAGCGTTTGCGATGCGTCGAATTGCTCGAATTGAGAAAAGGTCTGCTCGTAGCTATTCTCTTCGTTCTTCGTATCGATGTACTTCACCTTCACCTGGATCGTCAGTCGACTCAAACTGCTGATGGATGCGTTTGCTCCGGTAGCTGCTTCATCCGTTTGCGTATATCCAACGATCTCACCTTCGATCATAAGGTCTCCGTTGTTCTTAACCAAGGTGAGACTTGTCTGACGAAGAAAACGATCCTTCAGCGCCTCCGTGAAGGTCTGTCCAAGACTCGGCGGGGCTAAGGGAGTTCTGGAGGCAGGAAACGTAGCGATCGAAAGCGTCTTCACATCAGGTGAAACACTCGCGCCTGTGAATGAATAATTGACCTTGCACCCCGAAAAGAGCAATACAGTCAATGCGATAAAGATCCAATGCTTAATTGAGACCATATTCTTTGATCTTTCGATAGAGCGTTCGTTCTGAGATGCCTAATTCTTGAGCGGCACTCTTTCGTTTACCGCGATGTTTCTCCAAGGCCTTCTTGATCAATTCCTTTTCCTTTTCTTCAATACTAAGGGATTCTTCAACGATCTCAGAATCGTAGATAGGGTCTTCGGGATCTATCCCCTGATCATAACGCTGAATTACATACGGCATTACGTCTGGCATGACCTCTGACATTTCGCTCGTGCGTCGTTCACCTCCTTCCAAAAGCGGATACAATCGCTTGATGGCGTCCGAATCGAGGTTGGAACCGTTGTTCTCGATGATGTCCATGACGAGCTTCTTTAGGTCGTTCATGTCATTCTTTAACTCAAACAGGACCTTATATAGGATCTCCCTCTCCGACATGTCGGCCTGACTCTCTTTCTCCACCACCATAGGGAGCTGGCTTGCCTGAGCGTTTGGAAGATATCGAGCTAGAGTTGGTCCGTTGATCTCTCGATCACTTTCGATCACCGAGACTTGCTCGGCCACATTCTTCAGCTGCCTAATGTTTCCCGGCCATCGATAACTCTCCAGCATTGCCACGGCATCGGGCTCTAGGCGAACAGGGGGCATACGATACTTCTCTCCAAAATCCGAGGCGAATTTTCGAAACAGGAGGTGAATGTCTTCCTTTCTCTCTCGCAACGGAGAGAGGTGGATCGGAACCGTGTTCAAACGATAGAAGAGGTCTTCGCGAAACTTTCCTTTCTTGATCGCTTCGGGAATGTTCACATTCGTCGCCGTAACGATCCGTACATCGGTCTTCTGAACCTTGCTAGAACCCACTTTGAGGAATTCGCCGGTTTCCAATACGCGAAGCAGACGCACCTGAGTAGAGATTGGAAGTTCCGCTACTTCGTCTAGGAAGATGGTTCCTCCATCGGCCACTTCAAAATACCCTTTGCGCGTTTCATGAGCTCCGGTAAAGGATCCCTTTTCGTGACCAAAGAGCTCCGAGTCGATCGTCCCCTCCGGGATAGCTCCACAGTTCACCGCGATGTAAGTGTTGTGCTTGCGCGTGCTGTTATGATGAATGATCTGTGGCATACGCTCCTTTCCTGCGCCACTCTCGCCAGTGATCAATACAGAAAGGTCTGTGGGCGCTACACGAAGTGCAGTCTCGATCGCACGATCGAGCAACGGACTTACTCCGATGATCCCAAAGCGTTGTTTTGCCTGTTGAATGGTCATGCCTCTCCTACAATTTCTCCGATCAATGTCGCCGATGTGCAGTCTGTCACTTTCACATTTACGTAGCTTCCAACGCCATGCTCGGTTTTTGGGAATACGCACATCACGTTCTGCGTATTGCGACCGCAGTATTGTTCGTTGCTTCGCTTCGAAGGACCTTCGATCAACACCTTGAAGGTCTTTCCGACCGAACGTTTATTGCTCTCCAATGAATGCTCCATCTGAAGCTGGATTATCTCGTTCAAACGTCGCTTCTTCTCCTCCAAAGGCACGTCGTCTTCGTACTTCCTCTCCGCCAAGGTCTTCGGACGTTTGCTGTAATAGAACATGTAGGCAAAGTCATATCTGACCGCCTGCATTAAGCTAAGGGTATCCTGATGCTCCGCTTCGCTTTCTCCACAGAACCCGGCGATGATGTCCGTGCTGATACCACAGTCGGGCATGATCCGACGGATCGCATCGATTCGGTCGAAGTACCACTCACGCGTGTATCCCCTGTTCATCCGCTTCAGTACATCGCTGTTTCCGGATTGAACGGGTAGGTGAATGTACTCGCAAATGTTCTCATACTTGGCCATCGTGTGTAATACCTCATCCGTCATGTCCTTGGGGTGGGAGGTGCTGAATCGGATCCTGAGATCTGGATGAACCAATGCCACTTTTTCTAAAAGTTGAGCAAAGTTTACCGTCTCCTCATTCGTATCGATAACTTCTCCCTTCTTGCTGATATTCCATCGGTAGCTGTCTACATTCTGGCCCAATAACGTCACTTCACGATAACCTCTGTTATAGAGGTCCGTCGCCTCTTCAACGATCGACTTTGGATCTCGGCTGCGTTCGCGACCTCGGGTAAATGGAACCACGCAGAAGCTACACATGTTGTCGCATCCGCGCATAATGGAAATGAAAGCGCTTATACCATTAGAGTCCAAACGCACAGGCTTGATCTCTGCATAGGTTTCTTCTCGAGACAGTAGTACATTGACCGCCTTTTGTCCGGATTCTACCTCCTGAACCAGTTCCGGTAGTTCTCTATAAGCATCAGGTCCGGCAACGAGATCCACTAGCTTTTCTTCTTCTAGTAGCTGAGATTTTAGTCGCTCTGCCATGCAGCCAAGAATGCCGATGACCTTATCTGGATTCGCTTTCTTATCTTTTTGAAACTGAGTCAAACGATTGCGCACACGCTGTTCAGCATTGTCACGTATCGAACATGTATTGATCAATACCACATCTGCTTCCTCCGGCGTGGCAGAGGTTTCATAACCGGCCTCGCCCATGATCGACGCGACGATCTCACTGTCAGAAAAATTCATCTGACATCCATAGCTCTCTACGTAGACCTTCTTTCCATTCATCAGGATACTGGTCGGCGCGATGACCGTTGCTTCTCCTTGCCTTTGTTCATCAAGCATTTCTTCGCTCATGCAATCTGCTTTTTAATAAGATTGGCAAAGGTACTGATTCACCCTATCTGCAAAAATGTCAGGTGTTAAAAACGCTTGGTTTAGACCCTTCTGAATGATTCTTCGGAAACCAAGCAATTTATTTTGCGTTTTATTTGCACTGATCGAAACGCGAGGTAGCATATGAATTTGGTGATCGTTGAGTCTCCTGCGAAAGCAAAGACAATTGAAGGATATCTGGGAAAAGATTTTGTAGTCAGGTCTAGCTATGGACACGTGCGAGACCTCCCTACGAAGGGGCTTTCAGTGGATTTGGAGAACCAGTTCAAGCCCGACTACGTGGTAATGCCTGACAAGAAAAAGGTGATTACCGAATTGAAGAAATTGAGCAAGGATGCCGATACGGTTTGGCTCGCAACGGATGAGGACCGCGAAGGAGAGGCCATCAGTTGGCACTTGTTCGAAGCGCTCGGATTAAAACAAGACAAAACAAAACGTATCGTGTTTCACGAGATCACCAAGCCGGCTATCTTGAATGCGATCGAGAATCCACGGGATATCGATAAGAACTTGGTGGATGCGCAGCAAGCTCGACGCGTACTGGATAGGATCGTAGGTTTTGAGCTGAGTCCGGTACTTTGGAAAAAGGTGAAGCCATCGCTTTCCGCTGGTCGGGTTCAGTCGGTAACGGTTCGATTGATCGTAGAGCGTGAAAAGGAGATCGACGCCTTTAATGCGACATCCTATTATAAGGTAAAGGCCGTTTTTTCTTCTAAGGGAAAAAGCTTCAGTGCAAATCTGGCCAAGCGACTCGAAAGTGAAGAGGAAGTAAAGGATTTTTTGAAGCGCTGCGAAGGGGCGAATTTCTCGGTGGTTGAGATCGATAAACGACCGGGAAAGAAATCTCCTGCAGCACCGTTTACCACTTCCACACTTCAACAGGAGGCAGCGCGAAAGCTGGGTTATTCAGTAGCGCAGACCATGCGTATTGCACAGAGCTTGTACGAAGCGGGAAAGATCACGTATATGCGAACCGATTCGGTCAACTTAAGCGCCACCGCTATCGAAGGCGCAAAGGCTGAAGTGATGAGTCAATTCGGAGACGACTACGTCAATCCAAGAAAATATTCGACCAAGACAGCCAATGCACAGGAAGCGCACGAGGCGATCCGCCCTACCTACTTCAATCGAATGGAGGTATCCTCTGATCGTCGCGAACAACGCCTGTACGAGCTGATCTGGAAAAGAGCGATCGCATCCCAGATGAGTGACGCAAAGTTGCTACGCACCACGATTCGCATTGGTGCGGACGGCCTGGAAGAACAATTCGAAGTGAAGGGTGAGATCATCACGTTCGATGGATTCCTGAAGGTGTATCTGGAAGGAACGGATGATGAAGCCGAAGAAGAAAACAATGCGAATCTTCCTAATGTGGATCGAGGAGATGCGCTGGAGTCGCATTTGTTTGAAGCAACCCAACGATTCACCCATCATCCACCTCGCTATTCGGAGGCTAGTTTGGTAAAGAAACTAGAGGAACTTGGCATTGGTCGCCCTTCAACCTACGCGCCAACGATCAGTACCATTCAGAAGCGAGGATATGTGGTCAAGGAAGACCGAGATGGTACGTCGAGAGAGTACAAGGTGTTTGTCGCTGAGAATGGTGCGATTACGGAAGAAACAAAATCGGAGATGACAGGGGCGGAACGAAACAAGTTGTTTCCAACCGACATTGGAGTGGTGGTGAATGACTTCCTCGAGGAGCACTTTCCTTCGATCTTGGATTACCATTTCACCGCAAGCGTCGAAGAAGAGTTCGATCACATTTCAAGAGGAGAATTGGAGTGGTCCAATATGCTTTCGAAGTTCTATCAGCCTTTCCATAAGAATGTGGAAGTGACGTTGGAGACATCCGAGCGAGCTACCGGTGAAAGACACCTAGGAGAAGATCCAAAGACGGGAAAGCCGGTCATCGCAAGATTGGGACGTTATGGGCCCATGATCCAGATCGGAGAGGTCTCGGATGAAGAAAAACCTCAGTTTGCCAAACTTCGCGATGGGCAGAGTATCCAAACCATCGAACTGGAAGATGCACTCGAGCTTTTCAAGTTGCCAAGAACGCTAGGAGAATACCAAGGACACGAAGTGGTGGCTTCTACCGGTCGCTTTGGTCCATTTGTTCGTTGGAATGGTGGCTTCTATAACCTAGGTGAGACAGATCCTCTGGAGGTTACTTTGGATGAAGCCTCGGTTATCATCGAAAAGAAAATTGAGGAGGCAAAGAAGGCCATCATCCATGAGTTTGATAATGATCCTCCAATCAAGGTGCTGAAAGGACGATTTGGTCCTTACATGACCTACGGAAAGGATAATTACAAGCTCCCGAAGACCGAAGATCCTGAAGCTTTGACCTTGGAGCGTTGCCTGGAGATCATCGAGAACTCTGAACCGACCAACAAGGGTAAAAGAAGAGGTAAGTCAAAGAAGTAACTTTAGTCCATGGAACTCAGCCACTACTTCCAGCCGATCGAGCTTCCAGAGTCAAACTCGGGGAGACTGTCCTCCTTCATAACCCCCTACACCGATTCAGTTGATGTTCGTGATTTTGATCTGGCCATTCTTTGTGTTCCAGAGAATCGATGGATCGAAAATGAAAGGGCATCTCACCCTTATCCCTTTTCTTCAGCCATAGAGCAATTTGCCGAATTGTATGTGCATGGTTATAGCCCAAAGATTCTGTTGATGGGGGTCTTTACCCTTGGCAATACGATCGCGGATACGGAGGCAGGGCTTACGGATACAATCGATTTTCTGATTCAGAATAAAGTGATTCCCGCTGTTCTAGGCGGGGGACGCAACTTGACCTACTCCTTATATAAGGCATTCGAGCTGCAGGAGCAGATCGTGAATATCACGTCGGTCGACAACTATTTGAACTTGGATGAAAGTCGGGAAGAGAATTACGTCGGACGAATCATTAAGGAACAACCGAATTTTCTGTTCAATTATTCCAATGTTGGCTATCAGACCTACTTTGTGTCTCCCGAAGAACTCGAGCTTGCCGAAGAGCTTTACTTCGATGCTTACCGCTTAGGAGTGGTTCGGGGAGATGTGGTTAGTATCGAACCTGTGTTGAGAAGCGCGGAGATCACCTCGGTTTCATTGGATGTGGTGAAGTCATCCGATTTCGGTGGAAGTGTAAGTCCACAGCCAAATGGAGTATACGCGGAAGAGATATGCCAAATGCTCCGCTACGTTGGAATAGCTGAAAAAACTAAGGTGGTTCTACTAAGCGAACTATCAGGGTCTGGAGCAACTCAGAGTGATCATGTGTTGGTTGCAGAACTCTTGTGGTGTTTGGTCGATGGGTATTATGGTCGCAAAGCTGAGATACCCGGAGGAAAGAAAGATGGATTCCTTAAGTACCGTGTTCCTCTGCGTAACGATGAGTTTCAATTGATCTTTTATAAAAGTGTGGCAACCGACCGCTGGTGGATGGAAGTTCCTGTTCCACCTCAGTATGCCAATAAGTATAGAAAGCATCACTTGGTTCCTTGCAATTACGAGGACTATTTAGTGGCTACACGAGACGATCTTCCCGAAAGATGGTGGAAGGCCTATAAGAAGATGATGTAACCTATTTGGTCGGGGAAGTCAACCGTTTGATGTTGAAAAACTATGGTGTTCGTGGAAAAATCTTGACACCATATGAATTTTAAGTAATTTAGCGATTCTCAAAAATCTAGACCTGCATTAGAATACGTATGAACCTTAGGTTAGGAATACTTTCCGTTTTACTGGCGTTTTTTGCGCTGAATACCGCGCAAGCACAACAGGATCCACAGTTCAGTATGAACATGAACAATAAGTTGTTCTTCAATCCTGCATTCGCTGGAATGAACAACGGGATCTGCGTTTATACGCTAGGAAGACAACAGTGGGTTGGTTTCGAAGGTCGTCCTGAGACATACTTGTTTGGCGGTCACGGTACGTTCACTATTCCAGGTATTGATCTGAGAAGTGGAGGTGGATTGGTCATCGCGGGTGATGCGCTTGGTCAAACACATTTCACCACACTTAAAGGAATGTACAGTGCGCACATTCCATTGAATATCATCGGCAGCGATCCTGGCCATCTCGGCTTTGGCGTTTCTTTGGGTATGCTTCAATTCGGAGTGGGTACCAACTGGAGAGCGAATGATCCATCTTATTCTGATCCTCTGATCCCTGATGGTGGTTTCCAAGCGACATCGTTTGATATGGATGCGGGAGTTTGGTATCAAACTTCAAAGCTTTATGTGGGACTTTCCATGTCTCACTTGAATCAGGCAACATTTGAAGGTGAGGGTGTTTTCCAGAATGGAGCATTTGACGATAATCGTGACGTTGTTCCGTGGAAGACGGGATTCCGCATGAAGTCTCACCTTTTCGTTACCGCTGGTTACGATGTGGTGTTGGGTAATCCACTCTTCGTTTTGAAGCCTTCGATCTATGTCAAGTCTGACTTGGTTTCAGCTCAAGTGGATGTAAATGGACTACTTGAATACAATAATTTCATCTGGGGCGGGTTATCATACAGGTACACCGATGCTGTGGCTGCCATGGCAGGGGTGAACTGGGCACCCGGTACGATCCCCGGAACCGTACGCGCCGGTTATGCGTATGATATCAATACGAGCCGCTTGCGTTCAGGTAATTCAGGATCGCATGAGATCTTCTTGCAGTACTGCTTGCAGCTCAAACAGAAATCCCCTGTTTCCAGACATAAGAGCGTCAGGTTCTTGTAGTATTCACTTACTTTTGTAAATTCTGGGTAAAACCCTTAAGAATAGATTTTAACCAAAAAAAGGAGACGTTATGAATAGATTGCTCAAATACTCAGCGGCGGTGGCCTTAGTGTTGCCGTTCATCCTGAGCAGTTGTGGTAACTCCGGAAATGGTCAGTTGATCGGTGTCCAAAACCGCATTGCGTGGTATCAGCCCGATCCTTATGGTATGCTATACCTGCCAATGGGTTCCTATAATATGGGACCTAGCGATCAGGACGTGCCATATGCACACACCGCAAAATCAAAAACGGTTTCGGTTCAAGCATTCTACATGGATGAGACCGAGATCACTAATAATGAATATCGTCAGTTTGTTTACTGGGTACGTGATAGTATCGCTCGCCGAATTCTCGGTGAAGAAGTAGATGAAGAGGAATTCTTGATCACAGTGAACTACTATGATGAAGACATCGATCCTCCTCACATCAACTGGGACTCGCGTATCGAATGGGATGATCCCGATCAGCGTGAAGCTCTTGAGGTAATGTACTATCCTGAGTTTGAACGTTTCCGTGGTCGTCGTGAGATCGACTCTCGAAAGCTCGATTACGAGTACTTCTGGATCGATTACCGCGATGCAGCTCGTAAAGGCGGTCCTGGTGCTCCACTTCGTCAGCGTGGTATGACCGACCGTTCGATCTTCATCAAGCGTGATGTGATCAATGTTTATCCGGATACTTTGTGCTGGGTACATGATTTTACCTACTCGTTCAACGAGCCAATGACGAAGATGTACTTCAGCCACCCGGCATATGATGATTATCCTGTAGTGGGTGTTACTTGGAAGCAGGCTCGTGCTTTCGGTATCTGGAGAACAGAATTGTTGAACAACTACCTCCGCAATATTGGTGGTGGACGCGTTCAGGACTTCCGACTTCCAACGGAATCTGAATGGGAGTACGCGGCTCGTGGCGGTTTGGATCTTGCACCATACCCATGGGGCGGACCTTACATCCGAAACACACGAGGATGTTTCTTGGCGAACTTTAAGCCAATGCGTGGTAACTACGTAGATGATGGTGGATTCCATACCGTTCCAGTGAACTCATACTCTCCAAACGACTATGGTCTATACTGTATGTCGGGTAATGTGGCTGAGTGGACTAGCAACGCATATGATGAGTCATCTTACGACTTTGCACATGACCTGAATATGGATTATGTGTACGAAGCAAAGGATGATGATCCTCCCGTATTGAAGCGTAAGGTTATCCGAGGCGGAAGCTGGAAGGATATTGGATATTACCTTCAAACAGGAACTCGCACGTATGAGTATCAGGATACAGCGAAGAGCTATATCGGATTCCGTAACGTCATGTCTTTCTTGGGTCGTGCCAAGGGTGATGACATTTAAATTCAGAACAAGATCTTTATAACTTAATAAACAAACAGCAACCCTAATCATTTTCAATTATGTCAAAGGAAGTCAAAGGATTCAGACCAGGTAGTAAGAGTTGGAAGCAGTTTATGG
Source organism: Flavobacteriales bacterium (assembly GCA_038131955.1). Classification (GTDB taxonomy): domain Bacteria; phylum Bacteroidota; class Bacteroidia; order Flavobacteriales_G; family Salibacteraceae; genus SHAN690. The sequence continues at coordinate 225,436 of JAYPQK010000010.1, read as the reverse complement.
CGAAACTGTACGGTTTCGGTGCATCTGTTGTAATTGTTGGTGCCCTCTTTAAGATTCAGCACTGGCCTGGAGCAGGTCCGATGTTGATCATCGGTCTATCTACAGAGGCTGTGATCTTCGCGTTTTCGGCATTCGAGCCGTTGCACAACGATCCAAAGTGGGAACTGGTCTACCCAGAGCTTGCGGAGCATGAGGAAGAAGCAGATGAGGCACACGAAGAAATTGCTGAATCCACTTCTGATGACGGAGCAGAAGAGCTTCCAATCACAGAGCAACTTGATAATATGCTAGAAGAAGCGAAGATTGGTCCGGAATTGATCGAGAGCCTTGGATCAGGTTTGCGTTCACTTTCTGACAACGCTAGCAAGCTGAGCAACATTTCTGATGCTTCTGTTGCTACTAACGAGTATGTTGAAAGTGTTCGCGGAGCGGCTACCAACGTGAAGGAACTTTCTGGAAATTATGCGAAAGCTTCTGAGAGCCTTGCCAGCATCAGCATGTCATCTGAGGATAGTTCAAATTACGCTGACAGCCTTCGTAGCATTTCTGCTAAGCTTCAAGAGTTGAATAGCGTTTACGATATGCAGCTTCAAGGAAGCCGTGAGCAAATGGAAACTACAAAGCAGTTCTACGCTGGTATTTCTGAATTGATGGGCAACCTTCAAGCTTCAGTGGAAGATACTAAGCAGTATAAGGAGAACATCGCTGAGCTTTCTAGCAACTTGTCAGCATTGAACCGCGTTTACGGTAACATGCTTGCTGCTATGAACATGGGTGGCGGTAACAACGCTTAATTGAACGTTTCATTAACTCCAACAAGAAAAGATTAGAATAAATGGCAGGAGGTAAAGAAACCCCGCGGCAGAAGATGATCGGTATGATGTACTTGGTACTCACCGCACTTCTGGCCATGAACGTATCTAAAGATATCCTTGATGCATTCGTGATCATTAATGAAGGTTTGGAAACTACGAACCATAACTTCATGTCAAAGAATGAATTCACCTATGCTCAGTTTGAGAAAGCTAAAGCGAATGACCCAGCGAAAGTTGCCGAGTTCTATAACAAGGCAATGCGAGCAAAAGGTCTTTCGGATGAAGTTTACACTCACATCGAAGAGCTGAAGAAATACTTGATTGCGACCACCAGTGGTAAGAATTCAATTGAGGAGGTGGAAGCAGACTCGCTCTTCGATCTTAAGAATGTCGACTCGAAGGATAACTATGACATCCCAACCCTTCACTTGATTGGTGGGGACCCTGGAACACCACGAGATGGTCAGTGGTCTGCAGTGGAGTTGAAAGGCAAGATCGACAACTTCAAGCAAGAGATGTTGTACTTGTTCGATGATCCTGCGGAAAGAGACGCACTTTCACTTGGGTTGAATACCGATCTGAAATTCAAGAATGCAAGCGGTACACCTGAGACGTGGATCACGGCGAACTTCTATCACATTCCTCTCGCAGCGGTAATTACTAACCTTTCTAAGGTGCAGGCGGATATCCGCAACGCAGAGGCGGACATCATTAAGGCGCTTTATCGAAACATTAGCGCGGACGACTTCAAGTTCGATACGCTTGCAGCTAAGGTTATTCCTCGATCTACTTACGTGATCCAGGGTGATAGCTTCATCGCTGACGTAATTGTTGCCGCTTTCAGTACCACTCAGCCTCCACGCATGCGCTTAGCTACTGAGTTCAGCGATACGAACGATGCACCGGTATGGGATGATTTTGACAAGCTGGATAGCTCTAATATCTCCATCGTTGGAGGAGCTGCTCGCTATGCCCTTCAAGCGAATACCACAGGTGTTCAGGAGTGGGGTGGTGTGATCCAGATCAAGGCTCCCGATGGGTCTTGGAAATCATACGAGATTCCAAAGCAAACCTACACAGTTGCTAAGCCAGCGTTGGTTGTCTCTCCTACCAAAATGAACGTATTCTACCGAGGACTCGCGAACCCAGTTGAGGTTTCCGTTCCTGGTGTGCCAACCGAGAAGTTGCAGATCTCGATAACCAATGCTAGCAAGTCTGGTAGCGGTGGTATCCTCGAGGTTCGACCAGGTAATGGTGCAGAGTGTGTCATTACGGTAAGTGCTGATCTCAACGGTAAGAAACAGAATTTTGGTAAGAAGGAATTCCGTGTGAAGAATGTTCCGGATCCTAAGCCTTACGTAGGAAGTAAGACCGGATCAAGTACGATTCCTAGAACTGAACTCTTGGCCGCACAAGGTATCCTTGCGAAGATGGAGAACTTCGAGTTCGACCTGAAGTTTGATATCGTAAGCTACGTTGTGTCTGCTACGATCCGTGGTAAAGTAGTTGAAGCTCCTTGTAATGGTCCTTATCTATCGGGCGATGCCAAGGAGATCAAGCAAGCAATGAAGTCAGGACAGAAGATCTATTTTGAAAAGATCAAGGCGAAAGGACCGGATGGTACCATTCGTGATCTTGGTACGGTCTCTCTGACAGTCATTTAAGAACTGACAAAATCGAGAAGTCATGAAACGATTGATTCTTTCTCTAATAGCGGTGACCACTCTAATGGGGGTGTCACATGAAGCATCCGCTCAGGATGTACTGGATGGAATTTACCGTCCGGAGCACACACTTGAGCGCCGAGTGATTCCTTACGCTCCATTGCGTGAAGCTGATGTAATGTGGCTTCAACGTGTATGGCGTCGAATTGACCTGCGTGAGAAGATCAATCAACCTATGTTCTATCCGGTAGAACCAGCTCAGGGTCGTCGCTCTCTCTTTGACGTGATCAAAGATGCGATTATCAATGATGGTACGCTCACCGCTTATAGTCCAGGTGCGCTTGGTGATAATGATATGTTCACCGAGAGAATGACCACAGATGAGGTGCGCGACAAGTTGTTCTCTAAGGACACGGTATATTCTCCTAACTTGGAGACAGGTGAAATGGAGATGAAAGTCGTCGCTAATGAGACCAAGTCTGAGGCAATCAAGTGGTATGAGATCAAGGAAGAATGGTTCTTCGATCGTCAGCGTTCTGTGATGGACGTGCGTATCATTGGAATCTGTCCTATGAAGGAGAACATTGACAATCTAACCGGTGAATTCCGTGGTTTGATGCCGCTCTTTTGGATATATTACCCTGAAGCGCGTTTCGTCTTCGTGAAGAGCGAAGTATATAACCGAGGCAATGACGTGGAACGACGTACCTATGAGGACGTGTTCTGGAAGCGTCAATTCGGAAGTTATATCATCAAGGTGAGCAACGTGTATGATCGTGGTATCGTTGAATACGAGACAGGTCTAGATGCGCTCCTTGAAGCCGAAAAGATCAAGGCGAAGATTATGAACATGGAGCATGACTTGTGGAGTTATTGATTGTTCTATCATGAGTTAAGAAGTAGAAGGAGTGCGATTCGCCCTCCTTTTTTTTGCTTCATACTAGGCGGGTTGGATATGCGTTGTTGCATTATGCTATACCGAAGTCGAGTAAAGCAAGCACCCCGCGTTATATTCTTCTTGTTCTCTGCATTCATCCTGACCGTACCGTCCTATGGTCAGTACGGCCCTGGCCCTGATCAGATCCTGGATGGAACCCCAGTTCCGAGACCCGCTGTGCGGGACAATGACCTTTTGTGGTTGACGACCGTTTGGCGCCGAATCGATGTGCGACAGAAGATGAATCAACACTTCTGCTTTCCACAAAGCCCAACGCAAGGCAGGATGTCCCTGTTTGAGTTCATCAAAAGGGGATTGCTCGAGGAGAGAGTACTCACTGCCTATAGTCCTGGCTCTTTAGGGGATAATGACATGTTTACGGACTCTCTAAACCGTGATGAGTTACTCAACATTTTACGTGAGGAGAAGATCGTATTGACTCCATCTCTTGAGGATGGAAGTATCGATACGGTCCGAGTAGAGGAGTGGATCGCGACGGAAGACATCATCGGTTTTGATATCAAGGAACGCTGGTTCATCGATGCTGAGAAGTCTGTTCTTCGAGTGGGTATCATAAGTATTGCGCCTGTTCAAGCCATTTATGATGGTGAAACGGGGGAGTTCAGAGGAACGAAGACTCTTTTCTGGCTCAACTATAATGAAGCGCGCTATGCCATGGCCAAGTGGCCTATCTATGATCGACACAATGATCTGCAGTATATCTCCTACGATGATCTCTTCGCACAACGAAAGTTCGATGCTGGAATTACGAAGGTGTCCAATGTGTACGATCGTTCTTTGATCGAGTACCTCGACCCAAAAGATGCGCTATATCAGGCTCTATTAGAGCACGAGAAGCTACGGGAAAGAGAATTGGATATGTGGGCCTACTAGAAACCTATCGGTCTCCGTACTGCTCTGTATAGTAATCCTGGTATGCGCCACTTTTAACCCGTTGGATCCAATCAGGATTGTCTAGGTACCAGTCAATGGTCTTAGCCAAGCCCTGTTCAAAGGTCATACTTGGTTTCCATCCTAGTTCATTCTTGATCTTGGTGCAGTCGATGGCGTATCGGAAATCATGCCCTGCACGGTCCTTTACGTAGGTGATCAGTTCAGCACTTTTGCCTTCAGGTCGGCCGAGCTTCTCATCCATCTGTTCACATAGCACCTTGATCAGGGCGATGTTACTCCATTCGTTCTCTCCGCCAATGTTGTAGGTTTCACCATGTACACCTTTGTGGAAGATGAGGTCGATCGCCTCGGCATGATCCTCTACGTACAACCAATCTCTAACGTTTTCGCCCTTTCCGTAAACCGGGAGAGGCTTTTCGTCTACGATGTTGCTGATGAAAAGAGGAATGAGTTTTTCAGGGAATTGATGCGGCCCGTAATTGTTGCTGCAGTTCGATAAAACTACCGGAATCCCATAGGTGTGACCAAAGGCCCGAACCATGTGGTCGGAGCTAGCTTTTGAAGCCGAGTAAGGACTCTTTGGATCATACGGAGTGTCTTCTACGAAGAAACCTTCATCCCCTAAAGAACCATAAACTTCATCTGTGGATACATGGTAAAACAGCTTACCGGTCCAGTCGCCATTCCAATACGTTCGAGCGCATTGAAGTAGGTTGGCTGTACCTACAACGTTTGTGTTGATGAATGCCAAGGGATCCATAATAGAGCGATCCACGTGACTCTCGGCGGCGAGGTGGATCACGCCGTCGATCGAGTACTTTTCAAAGATCTGAGAGATCGATTCAGCATCACAGATATCTGCTCGCTTGAAGACATAATTGTCCTTGGATTCAATATCGGACAGGTTTTCGAGATTGCCTGCGTAGGTCAATACGTCCACGTTTACGATTCTGTAATTCGGATAGTTATTGACCATCCGACGAACTACATGCGAACCGATAAAACCTGCTCCTCCTGTGATGATGATATTGCGATCGAATCCCATATTACAAACTCCAGTAGGTCAGTTCGTTGATCTTTCCACGGAAGGTGCCTTTCACATCAACAAAGATCCCCTTGCTGTCAGTCATCATCTTCCTAAACGTGGCCTCAGGCATGTTTACGTACTCGTCGTGATTGACCGCTACGATAATCGCGTCGTACGCGCCATCCTTGATCTCCGAAAGTCCGAAACCATACTCTTCTTCGAGTTCTGCGCTGTCTGCATACGGATCCGCTACTTCAACGTCAACCATGAATGAACGCAATTCTTTGACCACGTCTGCGACCTTCGAATTTCGGATGTCGCTTACGTTCTCTTTGAACGTCGCTCCCATTACCAACACCTTGGCGCCTGCTACGTTCTTGCCTTGGGCAAGGATCTTCTTCACAGTGGTCTTGGCCACGTAATTACCCATGCTGTCGTTCACATAACGACCGGAGTTGATGATGCGAGCGTGATATCCGAGCTTCTCAGCTTTGTAGGTCAAGTAATAAGGATCCACACCGATGCAGTGTCCTCCTACAAGACCTGGGAAAAACTTCAGGAAGTTCCACTTGGTTCCGGCCGCCTCTAACACATCAAAGGTGTTGATCCCGATCCGGTTGAAGATGATCGACAATTCGTTCATCAACGCAATGTTCACGTCACGCTGGGTGTTCTCAATGATCTTCGCTGCCTCAGCTACCTTGATGTTTGACGCCTTGTGCACACCTGGCTCTACGATGATCTTGTAAACGTCTGCAATGATCTCAAGGGATTCGTCATCACATCCTGATACTACCTTAAGGATCTTGGTGATCGTGTGCTCTTTATCTCCGGGGTTGATACGCTCCGGTGAGTAACCTACTTTGAAATCATCTACGTACTTCAGTCCGGATACCTCTTCGAGGATCGGAACGCAATCGTCTTCCGTACAACCTGGATATACCGTAGATTCAAATACTACATAGTCGCCTTTCTTCAAGACGCTACCGACGGTCTTTGATGCTCCGATCAAAGGGCGAAGGTCAGGCTTATTGTATTCGTCGATCGGTGTAGGAACCGCTACGATGAAGAAATTCACGTCACTCAGGTCCTCGGTCTTTGCAGTGAACACGATGTCGCTGTTCTCAAAGTCGGATGCCTCGAGTTCATCACTCGGGTCGACACCCCGATTCATCATATCCACCCTTTCTTGGTTGATATCGAATCCTACTACTGGGACTTTCTTAGCAAAGGCAAGGGCAATAGGAAGCCCAACGTATCCCAATCCAATTACGCCGATCTTGGCTTCTTTGTTGACGATCTTGTCGAATAGATTACTCATCTTGAAGAACTTACGTTTCTATTTTGTGTACTCGGTTATTCTCGAGTTTGTATGATTCTTTTGATTCCGGACAAACAGCGATGCCTTTATCATCGAATTGAAGTCGATGACCGAATTCGCTCATCCATCCGATCTGCTTGGCGGGGTTTCCTACCACCAAGGCGTACGCAGGTACCTCTTTCGTAACCACTGCACCAGCACCGATAAAGGCGAACTCACCGATATCGTGACCACAAACGATGGTTGCATTGGCACCAATGGAAGCTCCTTTTCGCACCACGGTTTCGGTATACTGCCCTCTGCGGTTTACTCCACTTCGAGGGTTCACCACATTAGTGAAGACCATGCTAGGTCCAAGGAATACATCGTCCTCGCAAATGACACCCGTATAGACGGAGACATTGTTTTGGATCTTCACGTTCTTGCCTAAGACCACATTTGGTGAGATCATGCAATTCTGACCGATGTTGCAGCCTTCACCGATCACACAGTCGGGCATGATGTGACTGAAGTGCCAGATCTTGGTGCCTTCACCGATCGTGCATCCTTCGTCTATAATGGCGGTATCGTGTGCAAAATACGACATGTTCAATTATCTGAAGTAGGCTTCAAAGTTCTTATGCTCGTTCTTATACAGCTCATCCTTTGACAAGCCTTTAAAGTAATCGTAGGTGATCTTCAATCCTTCAGCACGACTCACCTTTGGCTCCCAGCCTAAGATGTCGCGAGCTTTGGTGATGTCTGGTTGACGCTGTTCTGGATCTCCCTCAGGAAGATCCTTGTAAATGATCTTTTGCTCTGTGCCCGTCAATTTGATGATCTCCTCAGCGAAGTCCTTGATGGTTATCTCGTCTGGATTACCAATGTTCATCGGCATGGTGTAGTCACTCAAAAGCAGACGATAGATCCCTTCGATAAGGTCATCCACAAAACAGAAGCTCCGTGTTTGACTTCCGGTTCCAAAAACTGTGAGATCTTCTCCGCGCAACGCCTGTCCAATGAAAGCGGGCAGGACGCGACCGTCGTTCAGTCGCATTCGAGGACCGTAGGTGTTGAAGATTCGAACAATGCGTGTCTCAAGTCCGTGGATTCGGTGGTAGGCCATTACCATAGCCTCTTGAAAACGCTTTGCTTCGTCGTAAACGCCGCGTGGACCTACAGGATTCACATTCCCCCAGTACTCTTCGTTCTGAGGGTGTACTTGTGGGTTTCCATAGACCTCGGAAGTTGAAGCGACCAGAATGCGGGCCTTTTTAGCGCGCGCCAACCCAAGCAAGTTGTGCGTTCCGAGCGAACCTACCTTCAAGGTCTGGATCGGGATCTTCAAATAATCGATCGGACTCGCTGGAGAGGCAAAGTGAAGGATATAGTCCAACTTGCCGGGGACGTGAACGAAGGAGCTCACATCGTGGTGATAGAAGCTGAATTGTTCTTTTTCAAAGAGATGCTCAATGTTCTTAAGATCACCCGTGATCAGGTTGTCCATGCCAATGACACGGTACCCTTCTGAAATGAATCGATCACAAAGATGTGATCCAAGGAATCCGGCAGCTCCGGTGATCAGAACACTTTTCATAGCACTCATTTATTGTACACGGTCTCTCGTCCGATGCTCTTGTAATGATAGCCACGTTCCTTCATTTTCGAAGGAGCGTAGAGGTTTCTTCCATCAAAGATGGTCTTCTCCGACAAACGAGCATTCAATTCATTGAAGTCAGGTGTGCGGAAAACGGACCATTCCGTGCAGATGATCAAGGCATCAGCCTTGTCCAATGCGTCGTATTCGTTTGAAGCGTATTGGATCTGATCGCCGATCTTGTGCTGGACATTGCTCATGGCTTCCGGATCGTATGCCTTCACTGTTGCGCCCATGGAAGTCAACTTCTCAATGATGTAGAGAGAAGGCGCCTCGCGAATGTCATCCGTGTCTGGCTTGAAGGCCAATCCCCACATCGCAAAATGCTTTCCTTTCAAGTCGCCACCGCAGTGTTCAATTATAGAAGGAAGTAGGATGGTCTTTTGTGTTTCGTTCACGCGCATCACCGACTCGAGGATCTCGAGGTTGTAGTCGTTGTCACGCGCCGTCTTCACGATAGCCTGTACATCCTTTGGAAAACAGCTTCCGCCGTAGCCGATGCCAGGGAAGAGGAAGCGGTTACCGATGCGCGAATCAGAACCAATACCGATGCGGACCTTGTCCACATCTGCCCCTACGCGCTCGCACAGATTGGCGATCTCGTTCATGAAGGAGATCTTGGTGGCCAAGAAGGCATTCGCAGCATACTTGGTCATCTCCGCAGACTTCTCGTCCATGAAGAGGATAGGATTGCCTTGTCGTACAAATGGCTTGAAGAGCTCATCCAAAGTCTCTTTTGCTCGGTCAGATTCAGTGCCGATCACCACGCGGTCAGGCTTCATGAAATCATCCACGGCAAAGCCTTCACGGAGGAATTCTGGGTTAGAAACTACGTCAAAGTCTCCCTTGTAGTTAGCTTCGATCGCTGCGTGAACCTTATCAGCTGTGCCAACAGGTACGGTACTCTTATCGATGACGATCGTGTAATCCTTGATCATTTTACCAAGGTCATCAGCTACTTGAAGGATGTATTGCAAATCAGCAGAGCCATCGGCACCCGGAGGTGTAGGAAGGGCTAGAAAGATCACGTTGGCGTGATCGACCGCATCCTGCAGCTTGGTGGTGAAACGAAGACGATTTTGTTTGATGTTGCGCTCAAACAGGTTGTCGAGATGGGGCTCATAGATCGGAATGATGCCATTGCGCATCTTTTCCACCTTGGCCTCGTCGATGTCGACGCAAACCACATTATTTCCTGTCTCTGCCAGACAAGTACCGGTCACAAGACCGACGTATCCTGTACCTACTACAGCGATGTTCATCCGTTGATAAAGCTTTTGATGTGTGTTGTGATATAATCCAATTGATCTTCCGTCAATTCAGTATGAATTGGAAGTGAAATGACCTGAGCGGTTAAGGCTTCCGTACGGGGCATGTCGCCCTCTTTGAAGCCATATTGGGTGTACCCTTTTTGCAAATGCACAGGTACGGGATAGTAAATGTTGGCTGGAATACCCTTTTCCTGCAGGTAATCCAGCAGTCCATCACGATCTACTCCTTCCAACTTGAGGGTGTATTGATGAAACCCATGGGTGGAGTAGGGTGCGCGATACGGAGTAGTGATCTGCTCCACGTTTGCAAAGGCTCGGTCGTAGTAAGAAGCCGCCTCTTGACGAGCATGGATGTACTCATTCAAATGACCGAGCTTGATACGCAGGATGGCAGCCTGAATCGAGTCCAATCGTGAGTTGCAGCCGATGATGTCGTGGTAGTACTTGATACGCTGTCCATGGTTGGCGAACATGCGAAGCTTTTTCGCGAGTTCATCATCATTCGTCATCATAGCACCACCATCGCCATAGCAACCTAAGTTCTTTGATGGGAAGAAGGAGGTAGTTCCAATATCTCCGATGCATCCTGCCATTTGGGTCGAACCATCCTTGGAGTGATAAGAACTGCCGATCGCTTGAGCCGTGTCCTCGATAACTCGTATTCCGTGCTTGCGAGCAAATTCCATCACCTCGTCCATTGGTGCACATTGACCATACAAGTGCACTGGAATAATTGCCTTTGTTCTATCCGTGATTTTCCCCTTCGCATCTTCAATATCGATGGTGAAGGTGTCTTCATCCACTTCTACGAAAACTGGCTTGAGCTGAAGTAAAGCGATCACTTCCGCTGTTGCGATGTAAGTGAAACTTGGCGTTAAGATCTCGTCTCCTGGCTGGGTACCGATCGCCATAAGAGCGATCTGAAGTGCATCTGTGCCATTCGCACATGGGATCACGTGTTTTACCCCTAGGTAAGCTTCCATTTCAGAAGCAAAGTCTTTTACGGCAGGTCCGTTGATGAATGCCGTGCTTTCCATGACCCCGATAACAGCAGCGTCGATCTCCTCTTTGATCTTCTTGTACTGGGTGTGTAGGTCAACTAGTTGGATGGGTTTCATACAGTTGAAAAATGAGGTGCGAAGATACTCTTTTAGGCGGCTTGAATATCCGTATTCTCGAAGCTTTCGACAGTTTGCTTATTGGGAGTGATGACGGGCGTTTGAGTTTGTATTTTCGCGACGTGATAAAGCGATTCCTTCATAGCATTCTGCTCATCTCAGGACTAACCGCGTTTGGGCAGAAGCAAAGCATTCAAGATACCACCATTCGATTCTTTGCCATTGGAGGCGAATTGGGTCTTCAGATGCCTATGGGTGACCTTGAGCCTAGATTTGGTTTCGGAGGTCTGACGGGTGGATCATTCATGTTCAAAAGCGGCAAGAACTGGACACTTGAGGCGAACGTGGGGTTCATTTTTGGGAACCAGGTCAAGGAGGACACGATTCTCCAAAACCTCATGACAGAGACTGGGATCATTATTGGTCGCGATGGGAATCCGGTGGATGTGTTTTTATTTGAGCGCGGCTTTGTGTCCACGGTTCGCGTCGGTAAGGTTTTTCCAGTCATCGGACCGAACCCCAACTGTGGCATCCATCTGGCCTTAGGTGGAGGTGTGATGCAGTACAAGATCAGGATCCAACCGGAGTTTGAGACCTTGCCACAATTGGAGGGAGATTATAAGAAAGGCTATGATCGATTGACCAATGGTTTTTGTCTGTCCCAGTCCTTGGGCTATCAACATTTTGGTAATACACGATTCGTAAATTACTATGTAGGAGTGGAGTTCTATGAAGGGTTTACCCAGAACCGACGTACCATCAATTTTGATACTCAACAGCCCGATACTCGACAGCGTCTTGATGTCATAGGAAGTCTGGTTGTTCGATGGTATTTCCCGATCTATAAGCGCCAGGCTCGCGACTACTATTTCTATTGATTTATTTTCGTCCGGATGCTAGCGATGTACACATTAGCGATCCGGCTCTTCCAAGCCATTGCACCCCTGTTTCAGTGGACGAATCCAAAGTTTGGGAAGTGGGTTAGGTCGCGCCATCAATGGAAAGTAGACCTTGCTGATTATGAGAAGCAGGATAAGCTAGCATGGTTCCATTGTGCGTCTGTTGGTGAATTTGAACAGGCTCGACCCGTGATCGAGGCCTTGAAAGAGCAGGATACAACTTGGCAGATCGCGATCACTTTTTTCTCTTCGAGTGGATATGAGGTGCGAAAAGACTATCCTCTAGCCGATGTAGTGACCTACCTGCCGACGGATCTCCCGGAGGTCATGAGTAGGTTCATTGACACCTTGAAGCCAGACCTCGCCGTCTTTGTGAAGTATGAGTTTTGGTTCAACGCTATGGAGCAGATCAAGCGTCGTGGTATACCGATGATCCTGATCAGCGCGCACCTTACCGATAAGCATTGGACCACCCAATGGCTGGGCATTCATCTAGGACAACGCTTAGCTCAATTTGACCGCATCTTCGCTCAGGACGAGGATACGGTGAATCGGTTGAATAGCGTATACATCATGAATGCGGAGGCTGTTGGAGACACGAGAGTAGATCGCGTCTTGGCGAATGCCGCAGAACCCTTTCATTCTGATTTCCTAGAACGCTTTTCGAACGAAAATCAGGTCATGGTTGTGGGAAGCAATTGGCCGGCGGATGACGAGGTGATCATGAAGGTATTTGAAGCAAGGAAGGGGTTAAAGTTGATCGTTGCACCTCACGAATTGAAGGAGGAACAGCAGAAGCGCTGGAGGAATGTGTTCGGAGACGAGATGGTGCTATGGTCGGAGGCGGGGACGGCTGATCTCACTTCATCGCGCGTACTCTACCTGAACACGATCGGACTTTTATCCAAAGTGTATCGCTTTGCTGATGTAGCTTACGTAGGTGGAGGGTTTGGGAAGGCAGTACACAATACCCTAGAGGCGGTGGTTTATCGCATTCCGGTCATATTTGGCCCGAATAATAAACGCTTTCAAGAGATTCAGCAATTGAAGTCGATCGGTGCCGGGATCGAAGTCGCTTCTTCGGATGACTTTGGGAAAGCACTAGATCGCGCACTTAGTGATAACGGCTATCGCGAGGAGGTCGTCACATCACTTGACCGCTTCTTTAACCAGCAAAAGGGAGCAACGGAAAGCATCCTAACTTGGATCAAGGGTCAAGTCAATTGACTTTATTGTCCAAGACCCGTTATGAGCAAAAAAAAGAGCAAGTTCACTTCGCTCTCGCTCTGTTTTTGTACCCGGGGCGGTGTTGCCTCTGGCGAGTCCCAGTTCGGACAACGTCAAAGATCAAAGCCATGCCCACTTCGCTGGCCTGGGTTTTGTTTCGTTTGACTGCGCTTGAATGCAAGCATTCGCTTGTCACACTAAACAAAAAAAGCCGGTGCTTTCGCACCAGCTTTGATCTCATTTGTACCCGGGGCGGGACTTGAACCCGCACGACCGCAATGGTCACGGGATTTTAAGTCCCGCGTGTCTACCAATTCCACCACCCGGGCAAGTGACAAACTCGCGTCTGTCACCCGCACTCAGACCAGGTCTGAGCACTGGGTTTGGCACCTGTCTTTAGTCAAATAAAAAAGCCCTCCACCGGTTGGAGGAAGGCTTTCCTGACTGCGAGCGAGACGGATTGAACTCGCGACCCCGACCTTGGCAAGGTCGTGCTCTACCAACTGAGCTACTCTCGCAAAAGGACGGCAAAAATAAAGGTTTCTGGAATATTCAGTGCTTTACAGCGAAAAAAATCACATCACTTGGATCCAGTGAGTTTTTTGATCTCGTTCAGCTTGAACAGAGCCTCCACCGGAGTCAAAGAATTGATGTCAATATTGGCGATCTCATCACGAATCTGGGAGAGTACGGGATCGTCTAGTTGGAAGAAGCTCAATTGCATGTCATTATTGGCTTCCTTCAAACCTTCACGCGCCAACTCACTGCGCTGTGATTTTTCTAGTTCATGCAGGATGAGCTGAGCTTTCGTGATCAATGATTCCGGCATACCGGCCATCTTAGCCACGTGGATACCAAAGCTGTGTTCGCTACCTCCGGGAATCAACTTTCTCAGAAAGATGATCTTATCCTTGTTCTCTTGGATGGAGATGGTGAAGTTCTTGATTTGGTTGAACTTCTCGGCCATCTCATTCAATTCGTGGTAATGGGTGGCGAAGAGAGTCCATGGCTTTCCCGGGTGACCGTGTAGGTACTCCGCGATCGACCAGGCGATGCTGATCCCGTCGTAGGTGCTCGTGCCTCGACCGATCTCGTCGAGCAGGATCAAGCTCCGGCTGGAAAGATTGTTCAGGATGCTCGCCGTTTCGTTCATCTCCACCATGAAAGTGGATTCACCTTGTGAGATGTTGTCGCTCGCTCCGACACGAGTGAATAACTTGTCGATGATGCCTAGCTCAGCTTGTGCGGCGGGAACGTAGCTTCCGATCTGCGCCATGAGAGAAATTAAGGCCGTTTGACGCAATAGGGCACTTTTACCCGCCATGTTTGGCCCGGTAAGCATGATGATCTGCTGTTTATCCTTGTCGAGAAAGACGTCATTTGGAATGTACGACTCACCCAAAGGCATTTCTCGTTCGATCACCGGGTGGCGTCCTGCCTTGATGTCCAATCGGTCGCTGTCGTCTAAGCTTGGGCGACAATAATTGAAGGTGATGGCATTGTGGGCAAATGATCTTAGGCAATCGATCTCAGCGAGGCATTTCGCTGTCTTTTGGATCGATGAGATGTGCTTGGCCAAATCTTCAAGAAACTCTTCGTATAGGCGAGTCTCCAATGCGAGGATCTTCTCTTCTGCTCCTAGGATCTTCTGCTCGTATTCTTTCAGTTCTTCGGTGATGTACCGCTCAGCATTGGTCAGGGTTTGTTTACGTGTCCATTCTCCAGGCACCTTATCCTTGTGAGCGTTCGTGACTTCGAGGTAATATCCAAAGACATTGTTGTAGCCGATTTTCAGTGAAGTGATTCCTGTGGCCTTTGATTCGCGTTCTTGGATGTCCACGAGCTTGTCCTTTCCGGAAAATGCGATATAGCGTAGATCGTCGAGCTCCTCATCCACCCCGTTGGCGATCACGTTGCCTTTCGACAACACCGCGGGAGGATCAGGTTGCAGAGTTTTATTGATGGCCTTGATCACCGGATTACAATCGCTGAATCCTTCCGCAAGCTTTTTACCCGCTTTGAACTGCTTCAATTGCCCTTCGATCGGTCCGGCTTCAGTCAATGACCTCGCGAGCTGGATGGCCTCTTTTGGGCCTAATTTTCCAATCGCGAGCCTCGAGGTCATACGCTCTAGGTCACCCACTTGCTTCAAAAGGTCTTCGATCGACCCTCTGAGCTCAGTTTCGTGGTAGAACATGTCCACATAGGACAATCGCTTTTCAATGTCCTTGAGGTCATTCAGAGGAAACGCCAGCCAATGCTTCATCAGCCTCGAGCCCATCGGTGTGATGGTACTGTCGATCACATCCAAAAGGGATTTTCCCTTCGGAGAGGAACTATAGAAGAGCTCTAGGTTTCTCTGGGTGAATCGATCCAGCCAAACATGGTCCTTTCCGTCGATCCTAGAAAGGTGAGCGATATGCTGTACACGGTCATGCTGGGTCTCGCTCAGGTAATGCAAGGCTGCACCAGCGGCAATCGTAGCTGCATCTTGTTCTTCAATGCCATATCCCTTCAGCGAATGGGTCTTGAATTGGCGTGTCAGCAGTTCGTAACCAAACTCGTGTTGAAAGACCCAATCCTCCAGGTGGAATGTATGGTACGCGTTACCAAACAGGCCATAGTAGCGTTCTTGCTTATTCCGTTCGAAGATGATCTCGCTGGGTGAAAAGCCGGCCACCAGTTTCTCAATGTAATGGCTCGATCCTTCTGCTACGAAGAACTCACCCGTTGAAACGTCAAGGAATGCAGCTCCAAGTGTCTCTTTATCGAAGTGTATTGCAGCCAGGAAGTTGTTCTTGTTGCTATCGAGGTGGGTGGTGTTGAAGCTTACTCCAGGAGTCACCAGCTCGGTCACCCCGCGCTTGACGATCGTCTTCGTCTGCTTCGGGTCTTCGAGCTGATCACAGATCGCTACTCGTTCACCGGCGCGCACCAGTTTGGGGAGGTATACCTCCAGGCTGTGGTGCGGAAACCCGGCAAGCTCCACGCTCGAAGCAGCTCCATTCTTGCGTTGGGTCAAGACAATACCAAGAATCTTTGATGCCTTGATCGCGTCTTCTCCGAAGGTTTCGTAAAAGTCGCCCACGCGAAACAGGAGCAACGCATGAGGATGCTTTGCCTTGATCGCATAGTACTGCTTCATCAAGGGAGTTTCTTTGGGATCTTTCTTCGCTTTGGTCGCCATTTTCCGAAATTTAAAAGTAACCAGGGTGTCTCGGGTTGTCCAATTCTGGCTATCCTTGTTTTTAATAGTTATGAACAAGAAACTCACGACTGCCGCGCTTCAGCGACCTGAAGTAGAAGAATTTCGGAATCAAGAAAAGTACCCGATACGCGTGCTGTTGGATGATATTCGAAGCCTATCGAATGTCGGGTCCATCTTTCGTACGAGTGATGCCTTCAATGTACGAGAGGTCATCCTCTGTGGAATCACGGGTCGTCCCCCGCATCGCGAGATCCAGCGCACCGCCCTTGGAGCTACGGAAAGTGTCGATTGGCGATATGAGCAAAGTGCCATCGAAGTGGTTAGAGGTCTTAGGAAAGAAGGGGTGTTGGTCGTTGCGCTGGAGCAGTGTGAGGAAACGATTGCTCCACAGGACCTCGAGTTCGCTTCAGGTCAGGAGATATGTCTGATCGTAGGAAATGAGGTCAACGGCGTGCAGCAAGACCTGGTAGACATCAGTGACGTGGTCATGGAGATACCTCAGCTAGGAACAAAGCATAGCTTGAATGTCACCGTTGCCGCAGGAATCGCCCTGTGGGAGGTGTTTAAGAGAATCAGGAAGAGTAGAGGAGAAGAGTGAGTTTAATTCTCAGTGCATTCCCAGCCTGAACGAGTGTAGATCTCAATCAGATCATCATAGTCGCGTCCGTTATCGCACAATTCTGTGGAAATCTCTTGTCCGAAGGTGTTCGGATCTTCAGAGATAGTGGTGCATGTGGAACACTTCTCACATGAAGTGAAGGTTACCCCAAAAAACGCTACTAAACCGATCGTTAAGACTTTCTTCATGATGCTTCTGATTAACTCGGACAAATATATGCGAATATCTATGGATTCTTCGCCGGAATGAGAATGTGGCAAAGAAAAAGGGGAAGCGATCGCTTCCCCTTTTCTCGAAAACCAGTTTTATCAGGGATTTAGTTCCCTACGATCTCCGTGAAACTTGAGTTATCACGGTAGTTTAGGAACTCAGCATCATTGCGAGCCTTGTCCTTAAGTGCTGCATCCTTACCAACAGCCGCTTTGAGGTTTTGGATCACCATGTCCTCAGTACCCTTGCGTGCACCGATGATGGCTTTCAAATAGTAACCTTCAGCAGTTGCTTTCGCGTCAGAAGCCTCAACGGTATTCAAAGCATCGTCTTGGTCGCCGTTAAGTACCTTAGCCAAGGCTGCATTGAATGTGTTGAACGTACCCATGTTGCTAACTGCGTCTGAGTAGTCAGCATCCATGATGTTGAGGATTCCGATGTTGTAGTTCACCTCTTTGCCAGCTCCCTTTGCTTTCTCGTAGTAGTCAGCAGCTGCTTTCTCATCACCCATAAGGCGAGAAACAACACCCATATTGTTCATGACCACTTTCTCGTTGGCGCTAGCTTTGTTGGCAGCTTCGAACTGAGCCTTAGCTTCAGCCACTTTGTTTTGAAGCACGTACACATAACCAATGTTGTTGTGTCCTCTCCAATCATCAGCGTGAGCTTGAGCACATGCCTTGTAAACCTCAAGCTTCTCGTTCAAGTTGTTGTACAAAGTAGCGGTGTAAAGGATCTCTTCGTCTGTAAGCTCTGATGGGTTCTCCTTCACGATCTGCTTCAATTCCTCGTCAGACTTTGCATCTTCTTCAGCGTTGATCTTCACAACAGCACGACGAAGTGGAGGTAGGATTTGCTCAGCAATCACTGTGTAAGTTGCAGCCAAGTTCTTGATCTCCTGCTCACGCTTCTTGTCATCACTGTACATGCCGAGAATTCGTAGGATCATGTCCTTGTCTTCGATGCTAGATGCTTCCATCTTAGCCTTGAATCCTTCCCAGTCCTCACCTTTAGGCATCTTCTTGTAGATCTCGTCTTTGCCTCCTCCTTCGATCTTCTTACGAGTAAATAGGCGCATGATGGCGTTAGACGCTGCGTTGGCACGATCACCAGCTAGGTTTTCGTTCAACTCTGTCTCACCATCAGGAGAGGCATAAGCGGTAACGTTAACACTGTTGTAGCGATACTCATTCTCCTTGCCTTTCTCCATGAACGCCTCAACTGCCTTGATGTCGTCTTGACTCAATTCAGATGGCTTCACATAGCTAGACTGGATGTCGAAGTTGATCTCAGCAGAGATCGTACGAGGAGAAATCTTAGTGAATTTGTCTGCACCTAAGATTGGCATGTCGTCACTCTGTACCCACAATGGAGTAGTAACGGTTCCTTTGCCGATCGCTACAGGATCAAACTCTTTTGTCTTTGTCTTGTAACCTGCAGTTACGCGAACTTCTAGGGTTACGTTTTCCATAGATGACTCATAAGGAACCTCGTTAGATACACTAAAGCTTCCTCCAGCCTTATAGATCTTCGTTCCTTCACCGTCAGCTGCTTCACCGATCAGTCGAATAGTTGCAAATTCCTTCACCACGTTTCCGTTGGCATCCACCATCACTGGCTTCACGTTGGCCACGGCCTTCTTTGGGAAGAACTTCTCTGGATAGCGACCGCTTACATTGATTTCTACCGAATCATTATGTAGTTCCAAAGGATCCGGAGTCATCGTGTATTTCACGATCGGGTGTTTCTTGTTCATCTTGTTCAGCGGGTTACATCCCGTCGTTGAAACAAGGGCAAATGCGCCTATTAGCGCAAGAGCAGCATAGGTTGATCTCATCGTATTTGGTTTTCGTTTAGTCATAAATTAATTATGTCTTCGCGGGTGCAATATTAATGAATAATTACTTGGTACGCGTGACTTTGAACGGACTTTCAATTTTCTGTTTTCGCCGTATAGTGCGTGATTCCGTTCGGCCACTCCTCCTGAAGGAGTCTTTTAACTACGGATAAGGTCACGTTGATGTTTCGCTCGTCCATATTCTCCTCTTCCAATATCACGATCGGAAACCTCGATTCTTCCTTTAAATAGCGGAAATAGGCGGATTCGATCTCCTCCAAGTAACTCACGGGTATCGATTGCTCGTATTCTCTTCCGCGTTCCTTGATCTGGGCCTGTACCTTGTCCAATGGAAGGTGCAAGTAGATCAAGATGTCAGGCCGTGGCATGAACCTATCCATGATCCTGAAAAGGTTGAGAAAGAGTTCATGTTCAGACCCGTTCAGGTTCACTCCGCTGAAGATGGCGCTCTTAGCAAAGAGGTAATCTGAGATGGTGTGCTGTTGGAAGATGTCACCCAGTAGGTTTTTGGATAGCTGATGGTATCGCTCAGCAAGAAAGAACATCTCAACTTGAAATGCATAGCGCTCCTTTTCACGATAGAAGAGCTCGAGAAAGGGGTTGTTTTCGAAGCTTTCTAGCAGTAATCGGCCATCCAAGTCCTCGGCTAAGGCCTTCGCGAGGGTAGTTTTACCCGCGCCGATGTTGCCTTCCACAGTGATGTTATTGTACAGGATCGAACTCAAATCAATTCCAAAAATGATTGATCCGGACAGTTTCTCAAAAGTTCGAATTGACTTTGTTTGAGAACGGGATGCAGCAGACTTGGGGCTAGCTCAACCATAGGCGCCAAAGCAAATCGACGCTCTTGGAGTCTGGGATGGGGAATCGTAAGTTGATCATCGTCGATCACCTCATCGTCAAAGTACAGAATGTCAATGTCGATCGTGCGAGAAGTGTAACCCTCCGTGGGTTCACCATCTCTATCCCGACCTAAGGAACGCTCTACCTCTAATATAAAGGAGAGGAGTTTTCTAGCGTCCATTGGCGTCTCGACTTCAACGACCTGATTAAAGAACCATTGGTCGGAATCCATCTTCCACGGTTCGGTTCGATATATGGCACTGGCGCCGACAACCTCACTTTGCTCGTTCAATTTCTCCCTAGCCGCTTCGATCATCTTTGCCCTGTCGCCCAAGTTTGACCCTAGTAAGAGGTACGCTTTATGACCTATTTTCCTTTCAGATTCCATTATCAACCACTTGTCATATACCACTCCATTTGCCGAAAGTGGCCACATAAATTTGGTGCGAATATCAAAAACCATATCGATGAAACAATTCTTAAAATACCTATTCGCCTCAACCCTGGGTACTGTCGTGGGATTTATCCTGATCTTCTTTATCGGGGGAGTGATCTTGACCGGTATTATCGGTTCTGCGGTAATGATGGCAGGTAAACAAAAGACGACCAAAGTGGAAGCCAACAGCGTCATGGTCATCGACCTTTCAGAAGAGATCAAGGAACGCACGGCGCCCAACCCATTTGAAAACCTTCAGATCGACGGCATGGATGCCCAAGATGGCATTGAACTGCGCGATTTTCTCGCGGCGTTGGAAGAAGCGGAACAAGACACCAATATCAAAGGGATATTGATCCGTGGATCATTCTTTGGTGGTGGAATTTCTACCATGCAGACGGTGAGGGATCACCTCCAGCAATTCAAGGATAGTTCGGGCAAGTTTGTCATGGCCTACGAGGAAATGATGACCCAAGGAGCGTATTACGTAGCGTCAGTCGCCGATGAGGTTTATATGTTCCAAGAGGGAACCATGGATTTTAGAGGACTGCGTTCTGAGATTCCCTTCTTTAAAGGAGCGATGGATAAGTTGAATATCGACGCAACCATCGTCAAGGGTCCTAACAATATCTATAAGAGTGCCGTGGAGCCCTTCTATCGCGAGGACATGAGTGAGCCCAATAAGGTGCAGGTGAAGCGCATACTGGATGATGTCTGGAACGAAATGTTGATGGATATCACAGCCTCACGCGGATTGTCATCGAATGAGTTGAATACCATTGCTGATGATCTGGCGATGAAAAAACCGGAAGATGCCGTTTCGCTGGGCTTGATCGATGGATTGGCATACTACGATGAGATACAAGCGAAGCTGCGCGAAAAGCTTGGTCTAGAGGAAGATGATGACATTCCAAGTATTTCCATTGAGAAGTACGCCGCCAGTTTGGATGGACCAATGGATAAATTAGATGATGCCAAAAGTTGGAAAGACAAGAGTGAATTGGCGATCATCTATGCCGTGGGCGGTATCAATTCTGGAAAAGGAGATGAAGAGAATATTGGTTCGGAGACCCTAG
This sequence comes from Flavobacteriales bacterium, assembly GCA_038131955.1. Taxonomy (GTDB): domain Bacteria; phylum Bacteroidota; class Bacteroidia; order Flavobacteriales_G; family Salibacteraceae; genus SHAN690. The sequence continues at coordinate 204,356 of JAYPQK010000010.1, read as the reverse complement.
CCAAAGCGATCCGCGAAGCTCGACTGGATGAAGATGTCAAAGCAATCGTCATGCGTGTCAACTCCCCTGGGGGAAGTGCTCTTGCAAGTGAGGTGATCTGGCGAGAGACCATTCTTGCTAAAGAAGCGAAGCCATTCGTGGTGTCTTTCGGAGACGTTGCTGCGTCAGGTGGCTATTACATCAGTACGCACGCAGACCGAATCTTCGCTCAACCAACTACCATCACTGGGTCTATCGGGGCATTCGGAATGATCCCAAATTTTAGAGGTTTCTTCAATGAAAAGCTCGGAATCACCTTCGATGGAGTGAAGACCAATAAGCATGCAGACTTTGGTTCTTTGACTCGTGATTTTGACGAGGAAGAGATCGGGTTGATCGAGGGCTACCTGGAGCAGATCTACACGGAGTTCGTTGCAAAAGTTGCCGAGGGTCGAGGAACGACCTATGCCGTGATCGATTCGATCGGTCGAGGTCGGGTGTGGACAGGAAACGATGCCTTGGTAAATGGACTGGTAGATGAGATCGGTGGATTGGAGGCAGCGATGGCCTATGCGGCTGAGCAAGCCGAGCTCGATGATTACGATGTGATCGAAATGCCAAAGAAGGAAGATCCATTCGAAAAGTTCATCAAAGACATCTCGGGATCTACTAAGATGTGGGTGGCCGAAATGACCCTAGGCGAGGAAGAACTCGCCATGTGGAAGAAGGTCGAAGAGATGAAGAAAATGGAAGGAGTTCAGGCTCGAATGCTTCTGGATTTCAAGGTGAATTGATCGCCTTAAGACATCAACCTCCAAATGGAGTAAGCGGGACATCGAAGATTCGGGTCCCGCTTTTCTTTTGCTCTAAAGAGAAGTTTATTTTCGTCGCAACGCATGGAAAACAAGGAGATCGCATCGGTATTCAAGCTGGTCGGGCAGCTGATGGAATTGCACGGGGAGAATAAGTTCAAAGCTCGCTCCTATGCCAATGCTTCTTTCCAGATCGGAAAGTATCCGAGACGAATCGCTGATGTCAACCCTTCTGACTACGAAAGCATTCCGGGCATTGGAAAGAACCTTGAACCGAAGCTGGAGGAACTGTTGACCACCGGAAACATGAGCTATTTGCAGCGCTGGTTGGATCAAACACCGGATGGCGTACTCGAGATCATGAAAATCAAGGGGCTTGGGCCAAGCAAGGTGCGACTGATCTGGCAGGAGATGGGAATCGAGTCGGTCGGTGAATTGCTTTATGCATGCAACGAGAACCGCCTAGTCGATCTGAAGGGGTTTGGTGCAAAGACCCAGCAGCAAGTAAAGGAAGCGATCGAGTTCATGCTGCGCCACAAGGATCAGTTTCTCTATGCGAGCATCGAGCCCTTGATGAATGAGATCAAGGAATGGGTTATGAGTCGTAATCCTAATGCGCGGATATCCGAGACAGGAGCCATGCTGCGAAGAGATCCGATCGTAGATACGTTGGAGTTTGTGATCACCGATGACGTGACCGAGCTCCCCGATACATCAGAGAATCGGATCAACGTTCACTATCACAAAGCCAGAACTTCAGAGTTTGATCAAATCGTATTTCAACACTCATTGCCAGCCGATGCTTCGGGCGACTCCGAGAACGTCATTCCGGAAATGAGGAATGTCCCTTGGGGAAAATCATGGTCTGAAAGCCATTCGGAGGAAGAGCTCATCACTGATCGGGATCTCACAGGTTGCCTGCACAATCACTCTACCTACAGCGATGGAATGCATTCTCTAGAGGATATGGCCACCTTCCTTAAGGATCAAGACTATGCATACTTTGGGATATCAGATCACTCAAAGACGGCAGTTTATGCCGGTGGACTTCGTGAGGATGAGATCCTAGCCCAACATAAGGAAGTAGATGCCTTGAATGTGAAGCTGTCTCCGTTCAAGATCTTGAAAGGTATCGAGAGCGATATTCTGATGGATGGTTCTTTGGATTATTCGGATGATGTATTGTCCACCTTCGACTTTGTGGTGGCTTCGGTGCACTCGGTCCTGAAGATGGATCAGTCCACTGCTACTGAGCGATTGATCAAGGCGATCGAACACCCCGCGACGAAGATCTTGGGTCATCCTACCGGAAGGTTGTTGATGTCAAGACCGGGCTACCCGATCGACCATAAGAAAGTGATCGACGCCTGTGCAGCCAATGGAGTAGCTGTGGAGTTGAATGCTAATCCGATGCGATTGGACATTGATTACACATGGATTCCCTACTGCATGGAGAAGGGTGTGTATGTCTCGATTAATCCGGATGCCCACCGAGTGGAGGGATTTGATCATATGCGTTATGGTGTCATGGCAGCCAGGAAAGGAGGCTTGACCAAGGATCGATGCTTGAATGCATTGCCCTTAGACGAACTTTTGAAATTCTTCCGCTCATGAAAAGCGCAAGGGATAGAAGCGGTTACCCTGCAGGCTCGCTGCAAGCGAGGCGAAGCGTAGTAGCGCCCGCCCGTGCCGGTACGGACGGAATAGCCCGGTCTCGCCGCGGCGAGATGCGCCCAAAGCAATCTCAACCTCAACCTCAACCCTGCCTTCGGCAGGCGGGCTCAACTGCAAGTTTAAATCGCAATCACTATTCTAATCCACTAATCATTATTCACTAATCTTTATTCTCTAACAAGTGAGTATCATCAACTCCATATTCGGTTGGTTCATCAAGAAGCGGATTCATCAGATCGAGCTTTTCATGAAGTACCCGCACGACGTGCAGGGTGAATTGCTCGATCGCCTGCTGAATTCGGCGCACGATACGGAATGGGGGAAGTGGTACGACTACAAGAGCATTCAGAAACTCGAACAGTTTAAAGAGCGCGTGCCCATCAATACTTACGAGGATCTTGAGCCGTACATACAACGGGTGTTGAAAGGTGAGCAGAACGTCCTTTGGCCATCTGAGATCAAGATGTTTGCGAAATCGAGTGGTACGACCAGCTCGAAGAGTAAGTTCATTCCGGTCAGTGAGGAGTCCTTGGAAGAGTGTCACTACAAAGGGGGCAAAGACCTCATGAGTTTGTACTACAATGAGTTTCCTGATTCGAAATTAATGACGGGTCGAGCCCTGGTGATGGGCGGTAGTTCGGATTTCGTTCCATTGAATGAAGGGAGCTACTACGGTGATCTTTCTGCGATCATCATCAAGAACTTGCCGTTTTGGGCGCATCTGCACCGCACGCCTGATTCTGAAGTGGCGCTGAATCCGTCTTGGGAAAAGAAGATCGAGCAAATCGTCGATATCACGGTGAATCAGGATATCACCAACATGTCGGGTGTGCCCAGTTGGATGTTGGTCTTGCTCAATCGCGTGCTCGAAAAGACCGGAAAGTCGAACATTTTGGAGGTATGGCCGAATTTGGAGTGGTACGTCCATGGCGGAGTGAACTTTACTCCGTATCGTGAACGCTTTAGACAGATCATGGGCGGCGATATCAATTACTCAGAAACGTACAATGCGTCCGAGGGTTTTTTTGGGATTCAAGACAGCAGTGAGCGCGATGACATGCTTCTGATGCTGGACTATGGAATTTTCTACGAGTTCATGCCTTTGGATGAGCTTGGGAAGGAGCATCCCAAAACCTTGCAGTTGGATGAGGTGCAGTTGGGTGTGAATTATGCGCTGATCATCTCTACGAACGGTGGCCTTTGGCGCTATCAGATCGGGGACACCATTCAGTTTACCGATCTGAATCCCTTCCGTATCAAGGTGAGCGGTCGTACGAAACACTACATCAATGCGTTTGGAGAAGAGGTCATCGTTGACAACGCGGAACATGCGATCACAGTGGCGAGTAAAAAGTCCGGGGCAGTAGTAGGTGAGTTCACCGCTGCTCCTAAATACATGGACGAAGCCGGGGCAGGTAGGCATGAGTGGGTGATCGAATTTGAGAAAGCACCGAAGAATATGGAGTTTTTTACTGAGATGCTGGACAATGCCTTGAAGAGCGTGAACAGTGATTATGAGGCAAAGCGCTATCATGATAAGGTGTTGCGCGAACCACTAATCCATGCGGTTGAGTCGGGCACGTTTTATGAATGGATGCGCTCAAGGGGAAAGCTCGGCGGGCAGAACAAGGTGCCTCGTTTGTCGAATACGCGAGAGCATGTAGAAAGTATGTTGAACTTTATAGGACATGACTAGACTTCTTGCCATATCACTGATGATCAATTTGCTGTCCATCCTCGGCTTTGGACAGGAAGCTTCTTGGCAGATGGTCGGAAAGATCGATCGCAAGGCAACTTCAGTCTACCTCGATCAGTTGAACAATGTGTATGTGGCTCAGCGGGGTGAGCTAGTGAAGTTGGACGAGAAGGGGAAGGAGCTGACTCGGTATAGCAATAAGATGATCGGAGAAGATGTGCATCTCGATGTCATGAATCCGATGAAAGTATTGGTGTTCTCAGCCGAACAGATGCGACTGATCTTTTTGGATTCGCGAATGTCGGAGTTGCGAGATGAGATCAACTTGTATAACGAGGGCTATGAGCAGATTAGCTTGGCAGCGACCTCGCACAGCAATGGCTTTTGGCTGTATGATCCGATCAATTTTCGCTTGATACGGTATGATCAATTCTTCAAGAAAGAGCGGGAGTCGCTGAATATCGCGCAGCTGCTGAGAGTAGAGTTCTACCCGACCGACCTGGTGGAGGTGGATAACAAGGTATACCTGACCGACCCGAAGCACGGGGTGTATGTATTCGATGTCTTCGGAAACTACGTCAAGAGGATACCCCTTAAAGAAATCGAAACACTGAGGATAGCGAACAATCGCTTGTTCTTTGAGCGTGGAGAGAAGGTTTATTCTTTGCACTTGATCGACTCATCCGAGGAATGGGTGAATCTTTCGGAGCCGCTGGGTCAATCTTGGGATATCAATCGCACTCAGATCTGCACCGCTAAGGAAAAGGGCATATTTATTTTCAAACCCAAGCCCTGAGCGCTTTTTATTTTCAACGGGTTTATCTTAATTCGTACACTCATTCCAAGGACTCTCCTTGGGGAAGCAACGTAGATTATTCAACTCAATATGGACGACAAGAACGGCAACCTTCACATCGCAGTTTCTGGAAACATTGGATCCGGTAAGACCACGCTTACGGGGTTGCTGGCAAAGCATTACAGCTGGGAGACACACTATGAGGATGTAGACGGAAATCCCTACATCAACGACTTTTATGCTGAGATGCAACGTTGGTCGTTTAACATGCAGATCTACTACCTCAACAATCGATTCAATCAAGTATTGGAGATCCGCGAGGGAAAGAAGAACGTGATCCAGGATCGCACGATCTATGAGGATGCGTACATCTTCGCCCCGAACCTGCACTCGATGGGATTGATGACCACCCGCGACTTTGAAACTTACTTCTCTTTGTTCAACCTTCTGGACAACTTCGTTCAGCCACCGGACCTATTGATCTACTTGCGAGCGAGTGTGCCTCGTTTGGTGAGCCAGATCCAGAATCGTGGTCGTGAGTACGAAGAAGCGATCCGTCTGGATTACTTGAAGAGATTGAACGAGCGCTACGAGGCTTGGATCTCAACTTACGATAAGGGTAAGTTGCTGATCATCGATGTAGACAACAACAACTTCATCGATAGCCAAGAGGATCTGGGAGAGATCATCACCAAGATCGACGCGGAGTTGCATGGGTTGTTCTAACCACTGAACCACGATATATTAGCATAAAAAAAGCCCCGATCTCTCGGGGCTTCTTTATTTGGGTTGGGACTTAGTCAGAAAGAACAATCACTTTGTTCTTTTGCACTTCCACAACTCCGCCTTTGATAAGGAAGAGTTGCTCATTTCCATCCTTCACGATTCGGACATCGCCCGACTGGAGGGTAGAAATGATAGGTGCGTGGTTCTCAAGGATCCCGAAGGAACCATTGGTTCCCGGGAGCTGGATCGAGTCCGCTTCTCCCTGGAAGATTTGCTTTTCCGGTGAAAGGATCTCAATTGTCATGATTACTCAGCTTTAGACTCAGCAAGCATCTTGTTACCTGCTTCGATCACATCTTCGATGTTACCTTTCAGGTTGAATGCTGCTTCTGGGTACTGGTCCATCTCACCTTCAAGGATCATGTTGAATCCTTTGATGGTCTCCTCGATCGGAACGAATACACCAGGAATACCGGTGAACTGCTCTGCTACGTGGAATGGCTGAGAAAGGAAACGCTGGATACGACGTGCACGGTGCACAACCAACTTATCTTCTTCGCTCAATTCATCCATACCGAGGATCGCGATGATGTCTTGAAGTTCCTTCATACGCTGAAGGATCTCCTTTACTCGTTGTGCAGTAGCATAGTGCTCTTCACCAACGATGTCTGGAGTCAAGATTCGAGATGTTGAATCCAATGGGTCAACCGCAGGATAGATACCAAGCTCAGCGATCTTACGACTCAATACGGTAGTTGCATCCAAGTGAGCAAACGTCGTTGCAGGAGCAGGGTCAGTCAAGTCATCCGCAGGTACGTAAACCGCCTGTACGGAAGTAATAGAACCGCGCTTAGTTGAAGTAATACGTTCCTGCATCGCACCCATTTCAGACGCAAGCGTAGGCTGATAACCTACCGCTGAAGGCATACGACCTAGAAGAGCCGATACTTCAGAACCCGCTTGGGTGAATCGGAAGATGTTATCAACGAAGAAAAGGATATCACGTCCTCCGCTCTCCTCATCACCGTCACGGAAGTATTCCGCAGCAGTAAGACCCGTCAAGGCCACACGTGCACGTGCTCCGGGAGGCTCGTTCATCTGACCGAAAACGAAGGTTGCTTTTGATTCTTTCAAAGAGGCGTCGTCTACCTTAGATAGATCCCATCCGCCTTCTTCCATAGACTTCATGAAGTCATCGCCGTACTTCACAATGCCTGATTCAAGCATTTCACGAAGAAGGTCATTTCCTTCACGGGTACGCTCACCAACACCGGCGAAAACCGAGTATCCGTCGTAACCCTTTGCAATGTTGTTGATCAACTCCTGGATGAGTACGGTCTTACCAACACCCGCTCCACCGAAGAGACCAATCTTACCACCCTTTGCATAAGGCTCGATCAAGTCGATCACCTTGATACCGGTGAAAAGAACTTCCGTTGAAGTAGAAAGGTCTTCGAATTTAGGTGACTCAGCGTGGATCGGACGACCACCTGCTTGGTCCACTTCCTTGATGCCATCGATGGCACCACCGATCACGTTGAACGTACGTCCCTTGATCTGGTCGCCTACTGGCATCGTAATAGGAAGACCTGTGGCGGTTACCTCCATTCCACGAGTTAGACCTTCAGAAGAGTCCATCGCGATGGTGCGAACAGTGTCCTCACCGATGTGCTGCTGGCACTCAAGTACCACACGCTCACCGCTTGCCTTGGTCACCTCTAGTGCGTCAAGGATGTTTGGAAGATCGGCTTCTTCTGTGCTGAATCGCACGTCTACTACAGGCCCGATAACCTGTGCAATTTTTCCTTTTGTTACAGCCATCTATGCTGATTTAGCGAGTTACGTTTTTATTCGATTCGTCCTAAAACGGGTGCAAATCTAGGTATTTCAATTTGTAAGAAATGGAGGAGAATCATTTTTTTAATTGCATACATTTGGGGTTGGTTGATGACGTTTGTAATCATCACAAAATCAACTAGATAACAAATCAACAGGCGTTAATAAATTGCGGGTATTCAAAGGGATAGATCAGTACGGTCGGAGTGAGGAGACATGTTTGACCACCGGAACCTTCGATGGGGTGCATGTTGGACATCGAAAGATCATCGATATGCTGAACGGTTTTGCGCATAAGGAAGGACGAAGGAGTGTCATGTTGACCTTTCACCCTCACCCGCGCAAAGTGCTGTTTCCTGATGATCACGGTTTAGAGCTGCTCACCACCATAGAGGAGAAATTGGAACTGCTCGAGCAAGCAGGTTTGGATGATGTGATCATTCATCCCTTTTCTCGTGAGTTTTCTCGCTACACGGCCGTTGAATATGTTCGGGATCTCCTCGTACACGGATTGCATATGAAGCACATGGTGATCGGGTACGACCATCACTTTGGGAGGAATAGACAAGGGGATATTCACCAGCTGAGGGAAATGGCACCGCTGTATGAGTTTGACGTGACCGAGATCGCTGCCAAGGATATTGACGATGTGAATGTCAGTTCAACTAAGATCAGACAGGCATTGCAGGAAGGGCAAGTGGAGGTTGCAAACACTTATCTGGGTTACAAGTATTCGTTTCGGGGAAATGTGGTTCCCGGAAAGAGTAGGGGTAAGGAGATCGGTTTCCCTACCGCGAATATTGAGGTACTCGATGATACGAAGCTCATACCGAGAAATGGTGTCTATGCGGTAGATGTGAGAGTTCAAGGCGCCATGCATCGAGGGATGATGAACATCGGGTACAACCCCACCTTCGAGAACGGGATGGATAAGTCGATCGAGGTGAACCTCTTTGATTTTGATCGCGACATCTACGGGCAGGAGATCCGAGTTTGTCTTCTGAAATACTTGCGTGCGGAACAACGTTATGGGAACGTGGACGAACTCACGGCTCAGATGAAGATCGATCAAGAGAATGCGCGGAGACTCTAGAATATGGCTCATAGTATGGTTGTTTGCGTTCCATGGCGCTATGGTCATGGCGCAGGAGAGTGGTGTGTACAAAGACCTCGATGAAGCATTGCTTGAACCGGAGAATGTGAGACACCTTAAGTTGCGCCGCCAACACTTAAAAGAATGGCCTGAGGGACTGGAGAACTTCCCCAACCTGGTCACACTGGATCTTGGACACAATAAAATTCACGAGCTGCCGACCGATCTTTCCTACCTGTCCCATATCGAAGAATTCGATCTGACTCGCAACAAACTGGATTCTTTGCAAGGAAGCGTGGGTGATCTGACTTCACTGAAGCGACTGAAAGCCGGAAACAACGTCATCTTTCACGTATCAGATCGAATCGGCGAATTGCGACATCTGGAGTATCTGGAGCTCTGGAGTAATAATATCTACTACCTCCCAACCACGGTGACAGAGTTGGTCGAACTCAAAGAGGTTGATCTGCGTGGTATTCAAATGGGAGAGCGCTACCAATTGGAGATCAAAGACCTGTTGCCGCCCGAGACAAAGCTGCGTATCTCGCCCAGCTGCAACTGTGATTAATTTTTCAAGCCTTATTTTTGAGGTATGAGAGGGAAGAAGAAGCGATTTCAACGTGTCGGTGCATGGCTGATTTGCATGGCTATGATCGGTTTCTTGGCGCAATCATGTGCTTCTTCCTCTGGCTACCACAAGCGTCCTCCTACCGGTAGCCACTTCAAGTGCAAGTGATCACTTGAGCACCTTGTAGTCAATGATCACGTCGTTGACCGGCCAGTCTCCTGAATCCCTCTTCTCATTCGAGATCGCTTCCACCACGTCCATTCCCTCTATTACTTCACCGAAAACCGTGTGGACACCGTCTAAGTGTGGCGTTCCCCCTTCGGTTCGATAGACTTCACGCGATGATTCAGGAATGGTGATTTCGTATTCCTTTTCCACTGCATCCAATCCAATGTCGCTAAACGGTGTGCCGATCACGATGTAGTAACTGTATTGCGCCGACTTCAATTCCGGGTTGTCGTCATAACTCATAGCCATGGCGATCGTTCCGCGCTTGTGGATGAGTTCCTGCTGGCTTTCATTAGGAATGTAATATGACCCTGCTTCCTCTCTCTTTTCGAGGGTCTGGTCATAGTCTGAATTCCCTCCTTGGATCATGAATTTAGGTACCACACGATAGAAGATCGTCTGGTGGTAAAGTTCTTCCTTGATGTTGTAAATGAAGTTGGCTCGGTGGATCGGCGTCTCTTCGTACAATCGGATCTCAATGTCTCCGAGCCGCGTCATGAGAAGCACCTCCGTTTCAGGGTTATTCTTTCCGTATTCCAAGAAGAACTCTTTGACCTGTCCAATCCTTGGGCGAGCCAACTTCTTTTCAGCTACCTTTTGTTCTGGCTTTTGGGCCTCTTGTTTTACTTCCTTCTTCTCGATGTTCTCCGCTTTGGGGTTTTCACCACTAGGTGAAGAGCAAGCAGAAAGAAGGGTCAGCGTGATTCCTAAAAAAATGATAAGTGTTCCTTTCATTCGGTCTAGGTTCTTCATGAATGACAATACCTTTGCGTGCAATGTTCGGAAGATTATCGAAACTATTCGGAAAGAAGGAGCCTGTGCTCGACCCGATCGACCTTGGTCAATTGAAGGTGGATGTGCATTCGCACTTCATCAACGGTATCGATGACGGCGCCCAGACCATTGAAGAATCCCTGACCTTGTTACAAGGGATGCGAGATCTGGGTTACCGGAAGGTGGTCACTACTCCTCACGTCATGAGCGACTATTATCGCAATACCCCTGAGATCATTACCACAGGTCGTGATCGGATCGCTAAGGCGGCGGAGGAAGCGGGTATCGAGATCGAGATTGAATGCGCGGCTGAGTACTACCTCGACGCTGACCTGATGCCGAAGATCAAAAACAAGGAGCTTCTAACGTTCGGGGATAACTATGTTCTGTTTGAACTTCCCTTCCTCAGTGAGCCCCCCAATGTAGCTGAGATCGTGTTTGAGATGCAGTTGGCCGGATACAAGCCCGTGCTAGCCCACCCGGAGCGATATGGGTTCTGGCATCATCAGTTTGATAAGTACCAGGATATGTTCTACAAAGGGGTTATCCTCCAGCTGAACATCAACAGTGTTACCGGTCACTACTCTCCCGAGGTCAAGCAAATGTCACAGAAACTGATCAAGCACGAGATGATCGGTCTGCTGGGATCGGATTGTCACCACGACCGTCACATCGGATTGATGCAGCAGGCGCAAAGGACACCTGCATTGCATCAACTGATTACGTCAGGAAAGCTTTTGAATTCCTCGCTTTAAGCCTGAGACACCTCGGCTTCACGGTGAATCTTCTTCACTAAGCCCGAAAGGACTTTTCCAGGACCAACCTCCACAAAATGCGTTGCTCCGTCGGCTACCATTTGTTGAACGCTCTGCGTCCATCGAACCGGCGCCGTTAATTGAGCTACTAGATTCTTCTGGATCGCTGCTGGGTCACTCACAGCGTTGGCAGTGACGTTCTGATATACCGGACAGATCGGATTGTTGAATTGGGTGCTTTCGATCGCTGCTGCCAATTCTTCGCGGGCTGGCTCCATCAAAGGTGAGTGGAATGCACCTCCGACAGGAAGTTTCAAGGCACGTTTGGCGCCTTTCTCTGTCAAGGCAGCACACGCAGCATCAACTCCAGCATTGCTTCCACTGATCACGAGTTGTCCAGGGCAGTTGTAATTCGCGGCGACGACAACATCGTCGATCGCTGCACAAGTTTCTTCCACGATGTTATCATCCAAGCCAAGGATCGCAGCCATGGTAGAAGGATTCATCTCGCAGGCTTTTTGCATTGCCATCGCCCTCTTGTAGACCAAGTTCAATCCATCTTCAAAGCTCAGCGTCTTGTTAGCCACCAAGGCAGAAAGCTCACCCAAGCTATGACCTGCTACCATATCAGGCTTGAAGTCGGCAATCGTAGAAGCGAGGATCACAGAGTGCAGGAAGACGGCTGGTTGTGTCACCTTGGTTTGTTTCAATTCGTCATCGCTGCCCTCGAACATGATCTTGGTGATGTCGAATCCAAGGATGCCATTCGCTGCCTCAAAGAGGGCCTTTGCTTCGACATTGGTTTCATACAATTCTTTTCCCATTCCTGAGAACTGCGCTCCCTGTCCGGGAAATACATAGGCTGTTTTCATCTTAGCTAAGTTTTGCTGATATCAGACTGATAAATTCTTTTCTCGTTGAGTCTTTGAGAAACTCTCCTGTAAAGGCTGAGGTTGTGGTGACTGAATTTTGTTTTTGAACCCCTCGCATCTGCATACACATATGCTGGGCCTCAATCACGACCGCAACTCCGAGTGGGTTAAGGGTTTCTTGGATTGAATCGCGGATCTGGTAGGTAAGTCGTTCCTGCACTTGCAATCGTCTGGCGAAGACATCCACCACACGGGGGATCTTGCTCAGCCCAACGATCTTGCCGTTAGGAATGTAGGCCACGTGGGCCTTTCCGAAGAAAGGAAGCATGTGGTGCTCACAGAGCGAGTACATCTCGATGTCCTTGACCAGAACCATTTGTTGGTGCTCTTCGGTAAAAAGAGCGGACTCCAAGATCTCTTGTGCGTTTTGTTCGTAGCCCTGAGTTAGGAACTGAATGGCTTTTGCCGCACGCTCTGGGGTTTTCTGCAACCCTTCACGCTCGTTGTCTTCACCCAAGTTGGTGATGATTGAACTGAAGCTTTCGGTCAACGCGTCGATATGCTCTTCGTTGTAGGCATCGGTTCGCTCGAATCCCTTGTCTGTGTGCCCTGCTTTAGCCATAGTATTCCACGTAATTATTCTCGGTTTCCTCAAGCTTGATGTAGTGCAACTGGGCTCCGTGTTCTGCGATCGGGCCTTCGATCTGCTCCCAGATCGCAAGGCAGATGTTCTCGGTGGAAGCCATCTTTCCCTTCATGAACGGCGTGTCTACATTCACGTTCTTATGGTCGAGGTACTCGATTACCTTTTCCTTCAAGATGTCACTCAGGATCTTCAGATCCATGACAAAACCGGTTTCTTCTTCGATCGGTCCCTTGACCGTTACGAAAAGCTCGTAGTTGTGGCCGTGCCAATTGGGATTGGCGCATTTACCGAATACCTCCAGGTTCTTTTCGTCGCTCCATTCTTCTTTGCTCAATCGATGAGCAGCGGAGAACCTCTCCCGCCGTGTGATGTACATTGTCTGGGCCATGATCGAAATTGCGGGCAAAGATAGGGTGCATTGTTCATTGAATACCTTTGTGCCCAAATGCGAAAGGAATGGTAGTCATCACGGGAGCTGCGGGATTCATTGGAAGTTGTCTAGCCAAGGTTTGGAAGGATAAAGGAGTTGAGGTTGCGTTGGTCGATGATTTTAGTCATCCGGAGAAGGAAGCCAACCTGATAGCCTTGGATGGTTTGACCCGGGTGGAGCGAAAAGATCTTTTCAGTTGGCTGGAGAATAGAGCCGATATTGAAGCTATTCTTCACATCGGAGCGCGAACCGATACTACAGAGCTTGACTATTCCATTCTTGAAGAACTGAACCTAGAGTATTCCAAGAGTGTCTGGAAGTATTGTTCTGATCACCAAATTCCGCTTGTTTACGCATCTTCTGCGGCTACCTACGGAGCGGGCGAGTTTGGGTATAAGGACGACCACGATTTGTCGGCCAAGTTAGAACCGCTAAATCCATACGGCGTTTCCAAGAATGAGTTTGATAAATGGGCCTTGGCTCAGTCCGAAAGCCCTAGTGCTTGGTATGGCTTGAAGTTCTTCAACGTCTACGGACCAAACGAAAACCACAAGGGCCGAATGGCTTCAGTGATATTTCACGCATTCCATCAGATTAGGAAGACCCAGGCTATGAAGTTGTTTAGGTCACACAATCCGGACTTCAAGGATGGGGAGCAGCTGCGAGACTTTGTCTATGTCAAGGATGTGATCTCCGTGATCGAATTCCTGGTCGAGCAGCAGCCGGAAAGCGGACTCTATAACTTGGGAACCGGAAAGGCGCGTACGTTTTTGGACCTTACTAAGGCGGTATTCAAGGCTTTGGACGCTCCAGAGAATATTTCTTTCATCGACACGCCGGAAGACATCCGAGATAAGTATCAATACTTCACCGAGGCGGATATGTCCAAGCTGAAGTCGGCAGGGTATGACAAAGAATTTACAGAGTTGGAGAGGGGCGTAGAGGATTACGTTAAAAACTACCTACAGAAGGGGGTGAATTTTTAAAGTGACTCCTTGAGTTCAAGCAACATTTCCTTCACCTGCTTGAGCGATTCGATCATTTCGGACTTTTCTAGCAAAGCTTTGTGCTGGTCTTTGATCTTCTTCTTTGCTCCTTCTAACGTAAATCCACGCTCTTTTACGAGATGGTGAATGACCTTGAGGTTCTTTACGTCCTGTTCCTTGTAGATGCGGTTGCCCTTGGAGTTCTTCTGAGGCTTGATGATGTCAAACTCTTTTTCCCAAAAGCGAAGTAGGGATGTGTTCACATCCAACAACTCAGCCACCTCTCCGATGGAGTAGTAAAGTTTGAAGGATTCCTTTTCTTTCAGTGGCATGATGGCATCAATCGAAGGATTGGTTTTCCTGAGACGCCAACTGAATCATCATATCGTATTCCTCTGGCGTGAGATCACTAAAGTAGAAATTGATCGGATTCACAGGACGACCATTCTTGTGAACTTCGTAGTGAAGGTGAGGTCCGCTGGATTTCCCCGTGTTGCCCACGTAACCAATGATCTCACCGCGCGCTACTTCCTGCCCCGGCTTCACTGCGATCTCGCTCATGTGAGCATACAATGTAAGGTAGCCGAATCCATGGTCTATTCGAACGTGGTTGCCATAACCTTTAGACTTTCTGTCAGCGCGAACCACCTTTCCGTTGCCAGTAGCATAGATTGGCGTCCCAGTAGGTGACGTGAAATCCATGCCTTCATGGAAAGCTGGAGTTTTGTAGTGCGGATCGATTCGCATCCCAAAGCCGCTGGCCATACGAGTAAGGTCCTTGTTTGAAACGGGCTGGATCGCAGGAATGCTAGCCAGCATCTCTTCCTTCTGCTTGGCGAGGCCGTAGATCTCATCGAATGATTTCGATTGGATGTACATCTGCTTAGCTAGTCGGTCTAGCTTCTTGGTAGTGGAAACTACGATGTCCGCACTCCCCTTGAATTTCTCTAGGCTCTTGTAACGGTTGACTCCACCGATACCGGCTCTGCGCAAGTTGTCAGGAATGGGCTCGACTTCGAATACCGCTCGATAGATATTGTCGTCTCGGTTTTCCAAGTCAGCTAGGATGATGCTCATCTGGTCGACTCTTTTGTCGAGCAATTCCAGTTGCAATAAGAGATCTTGGTTCTCCGCTTTCAGTTGTCGATCCTTAGGTGAATCGTAGACGGTTTCGAAGAGTACATAGATGCCTCCGGCAAAGAAGAGCGACGCCAACAGGAAGACCAACGCCCGTGTGAATCGCTGCCCTGTCGACACCTTGACCTTTTCATAGCTGAGTGTCTTCTCGTTGTATTGATATCTAACTTTCGCCAAGTTGCTTGAGATATTTGCGCTGCAAAAATAGGACAACCGCTACTTTTGCACCTTTTGATACCTGAAATTCAGTGAATTTAACAGATATGGAGTGGAGCACAAGTAAGGTCAGATCAACCTTTTTGGACTTTTTCAAGTCAAAAGGACATGCCATTGTTGACAGTGCTCCGATTGTGATCAAGGATGATCCCACTCTCATGTTTACGAACGCGGGCATGAATCAGTTCAAAAGTGTTTTCGTCGGAAACGAGGATGCGAAGGACAAAAGGGTGGCCGATACCCAGAAATGCTTGCGTGTTTCAGGGAAGCACAACGACCTCGAGGAGGTGGGTAGGGATCACTACCACCACACCATGTTTGAAATGCTCGGTAATTGGTCCTTCGGGGACTACTTCAAGGCCGATGCCATTGATATGGCCTGGGAACTGCTCATCGATGTCTATGGTCTGGATAAGGATCGTATCTACATCACTGTTTTCGGTGGGGATGAGGAGTTGGGTCTTGGATTGGATGAAGAGGCACGAGACCTTTGGAAGAAGCACATTTCAGAGGATCGCATTCTGTCCTTCGGAAGGAAGGATAATTTCTGGGAGATGGGCGAGACCGGCCCGTGTGGTCCTTGCTCTGAGATCCACGTCGATCTGCGTTCAGAGGAAGAGCGCAAACAACGCGATGGAAAAGAGTTGGTCAATCAAGACGATCCTTCCGTGATTGAGATCTGGAACCTCGTCTTCATGCAGTTCAATCGCATGGAGAATGGCGAATTGAAAACGCTCAAGGAAAAACACATCGACACGGGTATGGGGCTCGAGCGGTTGGTTCGAGTGCTTCAATCTAAGTCATCTAATTACGATACAGACCTGTTTCAGGCTCTGATCGGTAGCATTGAAAAGCAAACCGGTTCAACCTATGGTGGATCCGCTGATATGAAGGACGTTGCATTCCGTGTAATTGCGGATCACGTTCGAGCAATCGGTTTTTGTATTGCTGACGGACAATTGCCTTCTAACAATGGTGCTGGATATGTGGTGCGAAGAGTGCTTCGCAGAGCGATCCGCTATGGGTTCAGTCAGCTCGACATGAAAAAACCGTTCATTCATGCCGTTGCCAAGGCGTTGATCAACCAAATGGGTGCTGATTTCCCTGAGTTGATGCGAGGCGAGGATTTGATCCAAAAGGTGATCAGAGAGGAGGAGCATACCTTCTTGTCAACATTAGAGAAGGGCTTAGACAGGTTGCAGGCCGTGTTTGAGAAAGGAGGGAACACCACTGTCGATGGACAGGTGGCCTTCGAGCTATATGATACATATGGTTTTCCGATTGATCTTACTAATCTGATCGCCGAGGAGAAGGGTTGGACGGTAGATATGAATGGATTCCAGCAAGAGTTGGAGAAGCAGAAGGAACGGTCTAGGAGCGCTACCAAAACCTCTTTCGGAGACTGGACCGTATTGGTAGAAGGACCGAATTCTGAGTTCTTAGGCTATGATCAACTGGAATGCACTACGCGAGTTTCAAAATATCGCATGGCCACAGTGAAGGGCAAGGAAACGGCTCAGGTTGTTTTGGAGAAAACGCCTTTCTACGCAGAGAGTGGCGGACAGGTGGGAGACAAAGGGGTTCTAAGCATCGGTGGCGTTGATGTTCGGGTCTTCGACACGAAAAAAGAGAACAATGAATTCGTGCATTTCGTAGAGCGTCTGCCTGAAGGAATTGACGGAGAAGTGAAGGCGGTGGTCGATCGAGGCTCTCGCGGAGAGATACGGAAGAATCACTCTGCAACACATTTATTGCATCATGCGTTGCGCAAGAATTTGGGTGCACACGTAGAGCAAAAGGGATCCTTAGTCGCTCCGGATCGCCTTAGATTTGACTTTTCACACTTCGAAAAGGTTTCGGATGCGGAGCTAGTTCAGATCGAATCAGATGTCAGGGAGATGATCGGCGCTGATTTTGAAGCTAACATTCAAGAAATGCCGATCGAGGAGGCTAAGTCCATGGGGGCGATGGCGCTCTTTGGTGAGAAATACGGCGATCAGGTCCGAGTAGTGAAGTTTGGTCCTTCTGTCGAACTCTGTGGAGGAACACACGTGGATCGTGCTTCAGAGATCGGAGGATTCAAGGTGATCTCAGAATCGAGCATTGCGAGCGGTGTTCGACGTGTAGAGGCGCTTACGGGTAAGGCTTATCAGGAATACGTGGATGAGCAGCTGAATAAGCTTCACGCCATCGAGCAGGAATTAGGCAATCCAAAGGATTCGATCGCAACGGTGACCAAGCTGCAATTCGACTTGAAGATGGCAAACAAGACCATCGATGAGCTAGTAGAGAAGGAAAAGGGTCAACTCAAGCGTGACCTCATTGGAAAGGTGGAGAAAGGAGAGTCTATTTCGCGCCTGCTGACCCAGGTTGAGGGTTTGGATGGAAAGGCAGTGAAGGATACTATCTATGGTTTGACCTTGGAGTTTGAAGACCTAGTAGCCATTGTGGTGGGGGAATCTGAAGACAAGCCATACATCATTGTTGGAGTGAGTAAGCCTTTGGCCGAGTCTGGTCTTTACGACGCCTCAAAGTTGATCCGAGAATTAGCAGTTCATATCCAAGGCGGAGGTGGCGGTCAGAAATTCTTAGCGATGGCAGGGGGTAAAAACAAACAAGGGCTCCGAAGAGCCCTTGAACATGCTGATGAAATCATCAGAATTCAGGCTAGTTGACCCTCGAGGTTGTCTTGGGCTTTTTCTTTTTCCTTTCCGTACACTGGACCCTCATATTCCTCTGTGTAGGACAATCCTAGGTGGAGAACATAGAATCCATTGAAAATAGTAACGAGGATGTAGTCGATCATTCGATAATGTCCGAAGCTCTGGCAAAGTTCGATGTACACCTTGATCATGAACACTGCCCACACAGCGCCCAATACACCTGCAACACTATAGGAGATCATAGTATCGGGAATTCCGATAAGTGCTCCCAAGATCAGGGGAGGTGGAATCATCACCAAAAGACTATGGGAAGCCGGACGTCCCACGATCTTTAAGAACGTGATCACATTTTTAACCGGAATGATACAATCTATTCCCGGTAGTCCGCATTTGTCATATAATGACCATTGTGCGAGAACGCCCACAAGCGCAAAGCAAATAAGTGGTATGAGTACCCCAAAACCGAACGAATCGAACAAGGGTAAAGATTCCATTAAGCTGTTTAAGTATTGTTCCATGGCGAAGAAGTTTCAACCAAGTTACGATTAATTTGAATAAAACCAACATTTGTCGAAAAAAAGTAGCAATTGGTCGAAATCATGGAGAGTACGGCGATAAAGCGGCACTCAACGAAAAACGCCCCCGATTGGAGGCGTTTAACGTAGGTCATACTTATACCGAAGTATTATTGGACTTGAACGATGGCTTTGTGCGTTTTCCCTTCGTCGTCTCTCACCATGATGATATAGGATGAGGGTGCCAAATGGCTTAGATCGATACTAGTACCGAGTCCAGAGGCGTTCTGATCGATGTAGTGACCGACTTCTCGTCCAGTAAGGTCGAAAAGTTTAATATCAAGTGCTCCCTTTGAATTCGCAACGACTACGTTGATCGAGGTACTTGTGGGATTTGGATATAGAAGCAAGCTTTCCTTTTGGTTTTCATCGATACCAGTTGGCCAGCAACTGATGAAGTTGACCCGAACAGTATCTGCACCGGTACACCCATTGTCATTCGTTACTTGGACAGAGAAGTTCTGACTTCCAACGCTGCCTCCAAATCCGCCTACAATGATGTTAGGTGTGGTCTCTCCATTGCTCCATTGATACATGGCGAATCCACTTCCAGCAGCTAATGCGGCTGTTTCTCCGGTTTCAACACAAAGGCTGATATTAGGTCCAAGGTCTATCGTAGGGGATTCGTAGATGGTCACTAGGATCTGATCAGAGCCGGTACACCCTTGAGGACTTGTGGCTGTCACTGAATAAAAGCCAGTCACGGTGGCATAAATGGTCTGTGTTGTAGCTCCCGTGCTCCAGGCATAAGCAGGTGCTATGACGCCTGAGTTGAGCTCGATACTATCACAAGCGCTGATGTCTCCACCAAGGTCTACGTCTGGGGCTGCAAATTCGGTAACCACCGAGATTGCTGAGTCTTGACAGCCCGTAGCATCGGTCACTGTGACCGAATAGGTTCCCCCTTGGACGACTTGAATTTGCTGTGCTGTAGAGCCATTGCTCCATATATACGATACGAATCCTGGTTCAGCATTCAGGATAACAAATCCACCCTCACAAATGGTAGTATCTCCTAAGGATATCTCTGGGTCCGGTGCGACCAGGTCGATGGACATGGTGTCATTGATGTTGGTGGTGTCATTCACATTATTCGGCATACTCGTCCATACTACGATAGAGTTGCTATCAAGGAAGTAGTAATTGCCCAGTGAAACGATAGCCGTGTCGGGTCCGCTACCGCCAAGCGTGTCTAAGGTGCCGTTATAGGTCACTGGAGTCTGAGTCATTCCATTTACGGTCCAATTTACCGTCACCGGGGTGATCTGGTTGGCTCCGTAATTCTGGATCTTGACCAGAACCTCAGCGGAGTCTGCACAGAAGTCTCCCGTTGGGTTCATTATTTCGGCTACACCAGCGTCGTTCATGACATTGGATGGAGCCGTGAAGTTTGAGATCGTTGCAACGAAGGTCCCACAGCAACCGTCGAAAGTCTCTCCATAGAAGGCGAAGTCATCGCCCGGGCTCACGGTAATGTTAGTGGATCCGGTTGCCGTCATGTCGGTCAATTCTACATAGGTGCCGTTTAGCCAATATCCAAATCCATCGTAGCCTGGGTCTTGGTGAACCACGGACCAATCAAAGCTAAGTGACCCGGTTGCTTGAATGCTTATTTGATAGCGCGTCCAAGCTTGATTGTTGATATTGTCAGGTCCGGTCAGAGCGATGCTTGTCGGAGCGTTGTTGGCATTAACGGATCCATTGGCGCCGCTGACCTGAATGGTCGACCAGTTGGCGGAGGCATACACTCCGCTGAACTGCGCATAGCTCTGCGAAGAGATCAATACGGATAGCAGAAATGTACATGCAAGGTAGAGTCGGTTGGGTTTGATCATGGTAATGATGAATGATTGGTAGTGTAAACAAGATAGAAAAATTGAATGATAAAAGAAAAGCGCCCCCAAGTGGGAGCGCTTTCCGTAGATCAATATGAAGAAGCTGATTATTGAACGATCAGCTGCTGCATTTGCGTGCTAGCGTCAGTTGCAACTTTCACGATGTACGCACCAGCGCTCAGGCTGCTTACGTTGATCTCGTGGTTGTTGCTACCAGCGCTCATAGGAGCCTGAGCTACTACGCGTCCGCTCATATCCAAGATCTGGATATTACCCGCATCCACATCCTTAGTAGCGATGGTCACTACGTCGTTTGCAGGGTTAGGGAAGATGGTGAACTGACCAGCCTCAAGACCTTCTACACCGGTAAGGGTAGGAGCGATCACCTTGGTAGCGATGTCAACACCACAACCGTTGTTGATCTCCAAGCTTACAGAGTAAGTAGTTGGATTTGATGGGCTCGACCATGGATACACTACCGTTTGAAGAACATTGGTAGAAGTAGCAGGAGAAGCACCAACACCAAAGTTCCAGTTCACTGTACTGCTAGCAGTCAAGTAAGGAGAAGTGCTTGCATCGAATACATAGATGAATCCACTGTAAGAAGGAGTTGTGATGACTGCCTGAGGCTCCTCAAGTACAACAACTTCGAAAGAGTCAACAGAAGAACAACCGAATGCATCAGAGGCAGTTACCGTGTAAGCGCCAGCATCGTTGAAGGTGTTAGTAGCTGTGGTAGGAGAAGCACCTCCAGACCAAGCATACGTAGTACCGTTAGCGATAGTCGCATCCAAGGTCAAAGGAAGGTCGTCAGAACAAACCTCAGTTCCAAGGATCTGAACGGCTTCAGACTGAGTAACAACAGTTGTAGCAGTGCTTACGCAGCCCATCACATTTTTAGTCACGCTGTATGTGCCAGGCTCATCCACCACGATGGTTTGAGTCATAGCACCGGTAGACCAAGCGTAAGAACCGGAAGAAAGACCTCCTGGATCAAGGGTAGCGTTGTCATCAGCACAGATGTGGACGTTGCTATCCAAGTTTGCGTTTGGTACAAGGGTGATCAACGCGTTGTCAGAAGCAGAACCGCAGAACTCGGTCTGGATGCTGACAAGGACATTGTAAGTAACAGCCTCGTTGCCGCCTGATAGTGTCAAGTTAGGAGCAGTAGAAGAGTTACCGTTCACACTCCAAGTAACACTCTGAGCAGGACCTGCTTCGATGGTTACTTCATCAGCACAGTAAGTAGAGTCACCACCCAACGTGAAGTTAGCAGGAGAGACCCACTCCTTAGGACCGATGTCAGGAGTATTCACGCTACGCATGTTGCTGTCGATGTCATACATCTGCGTCGGCGTACCTGCATTGTCCAGTGTGTCGTTACACGTCACACAAGCCAATGTATCCACGTATGCTGGATCAGTTTGTACAGAGTGCATATCATAACCGGATCCGTTCTGGTAATCCTGCAGGTTGGTGTAAGTTGTTGTTCCATAGTAAACCAACTGGCTACCTGTTGTGAAGAAGTTATTGTGGTCTGATTCAGACACAGTAAATCCGTCAGCATAGAATGCGAGGCCGTCCATGTAGTTCAAGAAGCTGTTGTTCTTGACAGAAACAAGTCCTCCTTGGTTGAATAGACCAGCATAGTATCCAGAATAACCACCTAGGCGAGATACCGAGTTGTTGTGGAAGTTGTACAATCCACTGTAGTATGAGTAGATACCATAATATCCATAGTAAGAAGCACCGGGTCGTCCTGCGGAAACACAGTTATTTGAAACCTCACTTCTAGGATTGTTAGAACCTACGCAATAGTAGATATACAAAGGATATGCATAACCACCATAGAACGATGAACCACTATACGCCGCATCCGAGCCAACGTAGTTGCCTGTTACATTGAAATTGTCGATGTAGTACATACGAACACCGTACGAGAAGAGGTAGATGTTGGTATCGTTGGTTACGACGTTGTTGTTGAACTCGAAACCATTGATGTACTGCATATATGTTTGATAGTAATATGCATTCTTGATATCGTTGTTTTCGATCACTACATTCTGGATGCGAGATGATGTGCTTGAACCATTGATGTACAGACCATAACCACCACGAAGGATTTCGTTATTGGTGATCGTGAGGTTGTGGTTCAAACCATTCGCATAGAAAGGAGAAAGAGAAGAACTAGTAGTTGCTAATTGACCGGCTTTGATAATGTTGCCATTGAATGAACAGTTCTCAGCTCCACCTTGCAATCTGACAGTATAGCCGTAGAAAGTTGTAGTATTTTCAATGGTAAGGTCTTCGAATCGAACGTAATCGGATCCATTCAAATCAACTACTGCTGCAGATGTATTGTAGTTGATAATTACATCCGACGCATTACCTGTAGTGCTTCTCCATGTAAGTGTGCCGTTCTCTCCAGCACCAACAAACTCTCCAAGGATGATCTGCTCATTGTATGAACCCGGAGCGATCTCCATGACCACATGACCACAAACTCCCTTATCCATTACGTCAGCAGCTGCGTCAGTGAGGGTTGGGTAATCGTTAGGGATATTGTAGGTTCCAGAAAGACCTGACCATAGATCAACGCTGGCGGTATCATTGGCTGCGTTACTATCTACTACACCATTCGGCATAGAAGACCAAACCTTCACTTCGTCACCATTGGTGAAGCTAGTAGAAGAAACGATGGTTAGTGAAGTGTCACCTCCAACAGGTACGTTTCCTGAGAAGGCCATAGTCGTTACTACAGAACCGTTCAGGGCATACGTTAGTGTACAGCTCGTTAAAGGAACAAGACCTGTGTTAGCTAGAACTGCGACCACAGTAGTATCGTCAGAACACAAAGGAGCGTCTGGCTTGATCAAGTCAGAAACAGCTGCGTTGTTCGTTGGAACAACAAACTCATCAGCTCCTGGATCTGGGTTAGAGTTGAAAGCATAGCGCACCTCGTCATCAATGTCGTCGTTTACGTTGGTTGGAATACCAGTATTGTCGAAGGCCAATGCAGCCATAGAAGGATTGATGTGCAGGTCAGTTGAGCTTACTAGAGGAACAGTTGTGTTAACTCCGTTTGCTTCGTCGCTCAATGCCGACTGCCAGCCACTCATTGAAGTCTGAAGGCCAGTGCCGTAAACGTATGAATAGAATTCTCCTCCGTGGAAATCGTATACGTTACCATCTAGCGTATCGAAGAAGTTAGTCGTAGCGTTGTAAGCATAGAAGTATGCGTTATAACCATACCCTTGACCGTCATATGGGTTGTGAAGTATGTTGTTCACTACCGTATTGTTGCCATAGGAATAAGAGTAACTATACATCATCATGTTGTAACCTCCATATCCAGAACCAACTGAAGAGATGGTGTTGTGCTTAATGTCTAGGTTACCAGAGTAGTAGGTGTAGATGCCATAGCTATAATAGCTACATGCGCTAGTTCCATGGATAAAGTTGTTCTCAATTCGAGTAGGAAGCCCCGAAGTACCATAGTGATAATAGATGTAAACACCATAGTTGTACCCATAGCCATTACCATTGATGTCGTTTCCAAGAACATTGTTGCCACTTCCATAGTAGAGGATCAAACCATATCCATAGTAGGAAGATGTTCCGTCACCGGCAGAAATGTAGTTGTCCTCGATCAAGCTATTTGACGCTTGGTACAAGTACAGGCCATAGTAATAGGTATTCTCAACTCTGTTGTTCGTGAACTGAATATTATTCGAATAGTACACGTAAGCATATGCATTCAAGATCTCGTTACCATCAAATACAACATTGTTGCTATTTGTGAAGTACGCGTAGATGGAAGTATTCGAGTTCGACGTTGTCGTCAAGAAATAACCAACAATCTTATTATTCTCGAATAAAATGTTTGTGTTGGTGCCCGACAAATAAATGGTCCTAGTGTATGCGCCAGTTGACTCAAAGGTCAGACCACTGAAGGTTACGTTGGTTGTTCCGTTAACACGAAGAACCTGGCTTGACCCGAAAGCCAATTTTGCTTCACCAGAATTACTTGGGTCAGCTTGGAACGTAACTGTGTTGGTAGTAGATGAACCCGGGATCGCGTCAAGTTGCACGCTCTCGTTGAAAGTGTCATCTGATACGTTAAAGGTTACAGCAGCACTAACGCCGTTCGTTTCAAGCGCTGTAACTGCAGCATTCCAGGTCGTGAAGTTGGTCGGCCCGGAACCGTTGGGATCGATCGTGTACGTTCCACTCAACTGAGAGAAACCGGTTAACGATGCGAGTCCAACTACTAAGGATAGTAGAACTTTTTTCATATGATAAGATTTAAATGAAACTGGGACAAATTACTTTAACCTACTCCGATTAGCGTCCTATCCTTAATTCCGTTTTGGGGGACTACTTGCACTCCTTTGATACCTAGGGATTTTCTCTAATGGAGTGATAATAAAAACGAATAGACGAAACGTAATTATTGGTAGATGAAAAAACGATTGAGGTGAATCAGAACCGGTCGAATATTGAACTCTTAAAATAAAAAAGCGCCCCCCGGAGGAGGCGCTTTTCTATTCAGTATAAAGAAGCTGATTACTGAACGATCAGCTGCTGCATTTGTGTATTAGCGTCAGTAGCGACTTTCACGATGTACGCACCAGCGCTCAGGCTGCTGATGTTGATCTCGTGATTGTTGCTTCCAGCGCTCATTGGAGCTTGGACTACTACTCTTCCACTCATATCCAAGATCTGGATGCTACCAGCGTCAACCGCATTCGTAGCGATAGTCACTACGTCGTTAGCCGGGTTAGGGAAGATAGCGAACTCTCCTTCAGCCAATTCCTCAACACTCAATGGGTCTGGAGTCACGATCTGAGTCGTGATGTCAACACCACAACCATTGTTGATCTCCAAGCTTACTGAGTAAGAAGTTGGGTTAGAAGGATTGCCCCATGGGTAAGTTACTGTCTGTACCACATTGTTTGAAGCAGCAGGAACAGCACCTGCACCGAAGTTCCAAGTCACCAGACTTGATGCGGTAAGGAACGATGATGCGCTAGCATCGAAGATGTAAATGGTTCCTGAAGTGCTCTGGATGCTGATCACAGCGTCTGGCTCTTCAAGGATCACAACCTCGAATGAGTCAACGGAAGTACAACCGAAGGCGTCAGTAGCTGACACGGTGTATGCACCTGCATCGCTGAAGTTGTTAGTAGCTGTGTTTGGAGAAGCACCACCCGACCAAGCGTAGGTCACGCCGTTTGCGATAGTCGCATCCAAGGTCAAAGGAAGGTCATCAGAACAAACTTCGGTACCCAAGATCTGAACGGCTTCAGACTGAGTAACGTTAGCTGTAGCTGTACTAACACAACCTTGAACATCCTTAGTAACCGTGTAGTTACCTGGTTGTCCAACTACGATACTCTGAGTTGTTTGCCCAGTAGACCAAGTGTAAGAACCTGAAGCGAGTCCACCTGGATTCAAAGTAGCAGTAGCGCCAGCACAGATGTGAACGTTGCTATCCAAGTGTGCATTTGGTACTAAAGTGATCAAGGCATTATCGGAAGCCGAACCACAATACTGAGTCTGAATGCTTACCAATACGTTATATGTTGTAGCGGTAGAGCCACCAGAAAGCGTAATGGTAGGAGCAGAGCTGGAGTTGCCGTTCACACTCCAAGTCACACTCTGAGCAGGACCTGCCTCAAGAGTAACTTCGTCGGCACAATAAGTAGAGTCGCCACCCAAGGTGAAGGTAGCAGGAGATACCCATTCCTTAGGACCGATGTCAGGAGTGGTCATACTGCGCATATTACTGTCGATGTCGAACATCGTACCTGCCATACCTGCTGCATCCAAGGTGTCGTTACAAGTGATACAAGCAAGTGTGTCTAGGTAAGCAGGGTCTGTACTTACGGAATTCATGTCATTACCGGAACCGTTTTGGTAATCTTCAAGCGTACTGTAATTCGTAGTACCGAAATATACCAAGGTACCTCCGTTCGAATAGTAGTTGTTGTGATCCGAGTCGGTGATAGTCCACTGGCCTGGAGCGTAAAGCGCGTGTCCGGATAAATAGTTCAGGAAGCTATTGTTGCGCATGGCCACTTGTCCACCTCCTGTGATGTAAGCGCCATAGTAGCCAGAGTATCCACCGACCTTGGAGAACGAGTTGTGCTCGAGGTCAAGAATACCGCACTGCGACATGTAGAGACCATAGTAGCCATAGTAGATAGCGCCTGGACGACCTGCTGTCACGCAGTTGTTTGCAATCTTGCTACGTGGGTTTTGTGTTCCGAGGCAGTAATACATATAGAAAGGGTAGGCATAGCCGCCATAGAGTGAGCTACCACTGTAAGTAGCATCCGCTCCGATATAGTTCCCAATCACATTGAAGTTGTCGACGTAATACATGTAGAGGCCGTAGGCAAACAAATACATATTCGTGTCATTTGTTACTACGTTATTATTGAACTCAAAGCCATCGATGTAGTACAAATAGGTCTGCAGATAATAGGCATTCTTGATCGTGTTGTTCTCAAAGACGAGATTCTCCACTCGGCTTGTAGTGCCGGAGCCTTGGACGAATAGACCATAGCCCCCGTTGCGAAGACTACAGTTGGTCACTGTCAGGTTGTGGTTATTTCCAACCGAACGAAATGCGTTGTGAGCTGAGCTAGTAGTGCTACCGGAACCAGTAGAAATGTCGCAGTGATCGAAGGTGTTGTTTTCAGCTCCCAATTCCAGTTCCACACCAATACCGGAGAATGCGCTGGTGCTGCGAATGGTCAAGTGGTCGAAGGTGATCCAGTCTGATCCTTCCAAGTTGACGGTAGAGCCAGAACTGTATTGGATCACCACGTCATTCATGTTTCCAGAAGCGCTAGTCCAGCGCACAGTCGCATCAGCACTCGTTCCTAGGATCTCACCTAAGATCACTTGCTCCGTGTAAATAGCAGAGTTGATCTCCATGACTACATCGTCACAAACACCAAACGTATTCAGAGCGGTAGCTGCAGCTGTAAGAGTGGCGAAGTCGTTTGGAATGTTATAGGTGCCAGAAAGACCGGTTGCCAGCACCATGGAAAGCGTATCGTTTTGAGGCAAGCTGTCCTGTGCACCATTCGGGTTCTCGGTCCAGATCGTCAATTCGTCGAAGTTGGTGAAGCTGTAGTTAGCGATGGTAACCGTGTCAACACCTCCTTGAGGAGCTACTGCTCCACTAAAGCTGTACGTAGTTGGTGTACCATTGCCGATCTGCCATTTGATATCACAAGAAGTCAGTGTGTCGGTTCCGGCATTGATCACTACTACTTGGATGTCTACAGAGTCTAGATCGCAAGTTGGGAGGGATGGACTTAAGATGGAGCCAATTCCTGCGTCGTCGGCATATGGAGAAAGAATAGTGAAAGCCGCCTGGGAACGATAGTTATAGCTGTAGCCACCATATAAACCGCAGATAGGGCCGCTAGAGTTATCCGTGTAGTAACAAGCAACACGACCTGGAAGATAGTCTGCTGTGGTGTGTGAGTTGTTGCTGTAGGAGCTGTTGTCGAAACAAACATCAACGACTACGTTGTCACTTCCGTTCCATAGAATAGGTGACGAGAAGTTGAACGTGTTCCATCCCATTGTGGGTTGGTAAGCTGATGAACTGTAGACAGTTACATAAGAAACGGTAGACTGCAGCGATGAAATTGATGTAGCTGAAGTAAAACCGATCTTAATGTTGAAGTTCTGCATGATCGGGCTTCCCACCTGAGTCACATTGAATCCAATGGCGTTCATGAATCCAGCGGGAGCTCCCGATGCTGAAAGTTCACTTGCCAAATAGAGCATTTGGGTCTGGTCGTCCATGTACCACGTTCCAAATGGAGTATCGCCAGTGCCACCGGTACCGGATCCTGTCACAGAGGTACCAGAGCCTACGATATACACCTGAGCCTCACTCGAAAGAGAAAAGCCCAGAACCAAGCACAAAAGCATGCTTAGCATAGAGAGAGTAGAGTTCTTCATGAAATGAAATTTTGAGATTGAGCTCGAAAGGTACTTTCATCAAGACTCTGTAATTCAGGATTTCATGTCATGCTTTACTCATCTATTGAACTGCTTTGAAGGTTGATCTGGGTCAGTCATGATGTGTGATGTAAAGTTGATAGATGAATAAAAGAAAATCATAGATGAAAATCATTATAGTCGATACAGGGAAAGGGGTAAGATTGAAATCTTACCGATCGAAATCGTGACAGGATGAGGTAAAAAAGAAGCGCCCCCGGTTGGAGGCGCTTCTTTTTTTCAGTATGAAGAAGCTGATTATTGAACGATCAGCTGCTGCAATTGAGAGTTGGCGTCGGTTGCAACCTTCACGATGTAAGCACCAGCACTGAGGCTGCTGATGTTGATCTCGTGGTTGTTGCTACCAGCACTCATAGGAGCTTGAGCTACCACTCGTCCGCTCATATCCAAAATTTGGATATTACCAGCATCAACATCCTTCGTAGCGATAGTCACTACGTCGTTGGCTGGGTTAGGGAAGATTACGAACTCACCTGCCGCTAATTCTTCAACACTTAATGGATCTGGAGTAACGATCTGAGAAGAGATGTCTACACCACAACCGTTGTTGATCTCCAAGCTTACAGAGTAAGAAGTTGGATTGGATGGATTACCCCATGGGTAAGTTACTGTCTCAACTACATTGTTAGATGTAGCAGGAGACGCTCCGGCGCCGAAGTTCCAAGTCACCAAGCTTGAAGAAGTGAGGAACGATGAAGCGCTGGCATCGAAGATGTAGATAGTACCAGAGTTGCTCTGGATGCCGATAACTGCATCTGGCTCCTCAAGGATCACAACCTCAAACGAATCAACAGAAGTACATCCGAACGCGTCAGTTGCGGATACGGTGTAAGCACCTGCATCGTTGAAGTTGTTGGTAGCTGTGTTTGGAGAAGCGCCACCAGACCAAGCGTAAGTTACACCATCAGCGATGGTAGCATCCAAGGTCAAAGGTAGGTCGTCAGAACAAACCTCAGTTCCAATGATCTGAACTGCTTCAGACTGGGTAACGTTAGCTGTAGCTGTACTCACACATCCCTGAACGTCCTTGGTTACGGTATAATTACCTGGAGCGTCAACAACGATAGTTTGAGTAGTCTCACCGTTTGACCAAGTGTAAGAACCAGAAGCAAGACCTCCTGGATCCAAAGTAGCAGTTGCGTCAGCACAGATGTGAACGTTGCTATCCAAATGAGCGTTTGGTACTAATGTAATCAACGCATTGTCAGAAGCAGAACCGCAGAACTCAGTCTGGATGCTCACCAATACGTTGTAAGTTGTTGCTTCGCTTCCACCAGCAAGCGTGAAGGTAGGAGAAGAGCTTGAGTTACCGTTCACACTCCAAGTCACACTCTGAGCAGGACCTGCCTCGAGGGTAACTTCATCAGCACAGTAGGTAGAATCACCACCCAATGTAAAGGTAGAAGGAGAAACCCATTCGTTTGGTCCGATGTCAGGAGTAACGAAGCTTCGCATGTTGCTGTCGATATCATACATCGTACCTGCCATACCGGCTCCATCCAATGTGTCGTTACATGTGATACAAGCTAGGGTGTCAAGGTAAGCGGCATCTGTACTCACTGAGTGCATGTCGTTTCCTGATCCGTTCTGATAGTCTTCCAAAGAGCTGTAGTTAGAAGTACCGAAGTATACTAATGTACCACCATTGGAGTAGAAGTTGTTGTGATCTGAATCGGTGATCGTCCATTGACCAGGAGCATAAAGAGCATGTCCTCCCATGTAGTTTTGGAAGGTGTTGTTACGCAATGCAACTTGTCCACCTCCGTTGATATAGGCTGCATAGTAACCGTTGTATCCACCCACCTTAGAGAACGAGTTGTGCTCCATGTCGAGGACACCACACTGATACATGTATAGACCATAATATCCATAGTAGCTAGCGCCTGGACGGCTAGCATTCACACAGTTGTTAGCCACCTTACTTCTTGGGTTTTGAGATCCCAAGCAGTAGTACATGTAGAATGGATAAGCATACCCACCGTATGAAGAGTTATTGTAGTAGGTACCAGTCGCTCCGATATAGTTTCCAGTCACGTTGAAGTTGTCAACGTAGTACATACGAAGGCCGTAAGCAAACAAGTAAAGGTTAGAGTCATTGGTTACAACATTGTTGTTGAACTCAAATCCATCGATATAGTACATATACGTCTGGTAATAGTAAGCATCCTCGATAATGTTGTTTTCGAAAACAACATTCTCAACGCGGCTTGAAGTACTAGAACCTTGAACGTATACACCATAACCACCGTTACGAAGCGTGCTGTTGGTTACCGTCAAGTTGTGGTTGTTACCCAAAGAGCGAAGCGCGTTGTGAGCAGAACTAGTTGTTGTTCCTGCACCCGTCTCGATCAAACAGTTGTCGAACGTGTTGTTCTCAGCATTCATTTCAAGCTCAACGGCAATACCAGAGAACGTACTAGTATTGCGGATGGTCAAGTGGTCGAAAGTTATCCAGTCTGAACCTTCAAGGTTTACAGTTGATCCTGAAGACTGCTCGATAATCACATCATTGATGTTGCCAGTAGCACTTGTCCAACGAACGGTAGCGTCTGCGCTAGCACCTAAGATGTCTCCAAGATGCACCTGCTCGGAATATGTACCTGAGTTAATTTCCATAACAACGTCATCGCAAACACCGTATGTGGTCAATGCAGTAGCTGCATCTGTCAATGTTGGGAAGTCATTAGGAATGTTGTAAGTACCAGAAAGACCTGTTGCTACAGTGAGGTGAGCGGTGTCATTGCTAGCCAAGCTATCTTGAGATCCATTTGGATTCTCTGTCCAAATCGTTAGTTCATCAAAGTTAGTGAAACTGTAGTTCGCAATAGTAACCGTGTCCGTACCACCTTGAGGAGCAACGGCTCCTGTAAAGTTGTACGTAGTTGGAGTTGCGTTTCCAATCTGCCACTTGATATCACAAGTATTCAATGTATCCATTCCAGCATTCTGAACCACTACTTGGATATCGATTGAATCAAGATCACAAGTTGGAAGTGTTGGACTCAAGATAGCACCGATTCCAGCATCATCTGCGTATGGAGGCAAGATGGTGAACTGGGTCTGCGCACGATAGTATGCAGTGCTTCCATAACCATTAGTAGTACCGCAAAGTGTGCCATTTGAAATGTCCTGATAGCGACTGTAAACACGACCGTAGTTATAGTCAGCGCGTACACCACCATTTGGATAAGTCCATGAACTGTTGTCGAAACAAACATCGATCACGATGTTGTCAGTTCCGTTCCATAGATATGGAGTGCTGAAGGTGTAGGTTACCCATCCCGTTGAAGAGATCGTGTGGGTAACAGGACCATAAACCAACTCTAGTGTAGTTGGAGCGTATCCTGAAATGATGTTGGTCGTTGTAGTAGTGCCGATCGAGATCTTGAAATCGTTCATCGACATACTCGGTAGAGAAGAAACGTTGAACGCGATCGAACTAATAGAACCAGCGAATCCGCCAGCTGCTGTGAGCTCACTAGCGAGATACAGGAATTGGGTGCGATCATCCATGTAGTACGTACCGTAAGGTGAATCCGTTGTGGAAGTCGTAGTAGTTGAACCTGTACCGACTGTGATGGTCTGACCAATGGCAGAGGTGCCAATAATGCTCAGAATCGCAGCAAGCGCCAGATTCATGAATAAAGTAGATGTTCTCATAGAGATATATGATTTGATTAGATCAACGAATTTACTCATTAGTTGACATTTTAATCCATTTCGTGTGATAAAAACTAGTCTTGGTCTATTAAAAAATACTTTTCAGCCCTTAAAACTAAAGCGGGGAAAAAGAAAAGCGCCCCCAGATGGAGGCGCTTTCCATTAATCAATATGAAGAAGCTGATTACTGAACGATCAGCTGCTGCATTTGTGTGTTTGCATCAGTTGCAACTTTCACGATGTACGCACCTGCAGCAAGACTGCTTACGTTGATATCGTGATTGTTGCTACCAGCGCTCATAGGAGCTTGAGCTACTACGCGTCCGCTCATATCCAAGATCTGGATATTACCCGCCTCTACATCCTTAGTAGCGATGGTCACTACATCGTTTGCAGGGTTAGGGAAGATGGCGAACTCACCGGTTGCAAGATTCTCAATACCCAAGCTAGGCTGGATGATCTGAGTTGCGATGTCAACACCACAACCGTTGTTGATCTCCAAGCTTACTGAGTAAGTAGTTGGGTTTGAAGGATTGCTCCATGGATAAATCACAGACTCGCTTACGTTGGTAGAAGTTGCAGGAGAAGCACCGGCACCGAAGTTCCAGTTCACTGTGCTGCTAGCTGTCAAGTAAGGAGAAGTGCTTGCGTCGAATACATAGATGAATCCACTGTAAGAAGGAGTCGTGATGACTGCCTCAGGCTCTTCGAGTACAACAACTTCGAAAGAGTCAACAGAAGAACAACCAAATGCATCAGATGCAGTTACCGTGTAAGCACCACCATCGTTGAAGGTGTTGGTAGCTGTGTTTGGAGAAGCACCTCCAGACCAAGCATACGTAGTACCATTAGCGATAGTCGCATCCAAGGTCAATGGAAGGTCGTCAGAACAAACCTCTGTTCCGATGATCTGAACTGCCTCAGACTGAGTAACCTCAGTAGTAGCTGTACTCACA
This sequence comes from Flavobacteriales bacterium, assembly GCA_038131955.1. Classification (GTDB taxonomy): domain Bacteria; phylum Bacteroidota; class Bacteroidia; order Flavobacteriales_G; family Salibacteraceae; genus SHAN690. Next base: position 171,394 of record JAYPQK010000010.1, on the reverse strand, counting down.
CAACCTTGAACATCCTTCGTTACAGTGTATGTACCAGGCTCATCCACCAAGATGGTCTGAGTCATGGCACCGGTAGACCAAGCGTAAGAACCGGAAGCAAGGCCTCCTGGATCAAGGGTAGCGTTGTCATCCGCACAGATGTGGATGTTGCTATCCAAGTGAGCGTTTGGAACAAGGGTGATCAACGCGTTGTCGGCAGCAGAACCGCAGAACTCGGTCTGGATGCTAACAAGGACGTTGTAAGTAACCGCTTCGTTTCCACCTGAAAGAGTCAAGGTAGGCGCAGTAGAAGAGTTACCATTCACACTCCAAGTAACGCTCTGTGCAGGACCAGCCTCAATGGTTACTTCATCAGCACAGTAAGTAGAGTCGCCACCCAACGTAAAGTTAGCAGGAGAGACCCACTCCTTAGGACCGATGTCAGGAGTATTCACGCTACGCATGTTGCTATCGATGTCATACATCTGCGTTGGTGTACCTGCATTGTCAAGGGTGTCGTTACAAGTAACACAACCAAGTGTATCGATATAAGCAGGGTCTGTCACAATGGAATTGGCACCGAAACCAGAAGCGGTTTGGTAATCCTCCAATGTAGCGTACTGAGTTGTTCCGTAATAGATCAACTGGCTACCTGTAGTGAAGAAGTTATTATTGTCTTCCTCAGATACGGTGAAACCGTCTGCGTAGAAGGCCAAGCCATCTACATAGTTGAGGAAGCTATTGTTCTTCACAGAAACCAAGCCTCCCAAACGGAACATACCACCATAGTAACCTGAGTAACCGCCCACTTTAGCAACCGAGTTGTTGTGGAAGTTGTACAAACCACTATAGTAAGAGTAGATACCATAGTAACCGTAGTAGTTTGATCCTGACTTACCTGCAGTAACACAGTTGTTCGATACCTCGCTGCGTGGGTTGTTAGAGCCAACACAGTAGTACATGTAGAGTGGGTATGCATATCCACCATATAATGTGCTATATGGGTAGCTTGCTTCAGAACCAATGTAGTTACCTGTTACATTGAAATCATCAACGTAGAACATGTATACTCCATAGTAGAAATTGCTTTGAACACTATCGTTGGTCACCTCGTTGTTATTGAACTCGAAACCATCGATATAGTATAAGTGAGCAGACCTGTAGGTAGCTCGATTCAAGAGATTGTTTTCTACAACTACATTTTCAATGCGTGAAGAAGAACCGGTACCCTGAATGTACAGTCCATAACCACCCCCGAGGATCTCATTGTTGGTCACGGTCAGGTCGTTGTTCAAACCAGTTGAACGGAATGGACTCAACGAAGAACTAGTAGTGTAGTACTCACCAGCCTTGATGATGTTGTGATCGAAGGTGTTGTGCTCAGCACCATTCTGCAACAGTACGGTGTAACCGTAGAATGTAGTTGAATTGCGTAAAGTGAGATTCTCGAATGTCACCCAATCAGCGCCGTTCAGATCAACCACGGCAGCAGAAGTGTTGTAATTAATATCTACATCACCCGCATTACCGGTTGTGCTTCTCCATGTAAGAGTAGCATTCTCGCCAGCACCAACGAACTCACCTAGAATGATCTGCTCGTTGTAAGAACCAGGAGAGACCTCCATTACTACGTGTCCACAAATGCCCTTATCCATTACGTCTGCTGCCGCATCTGTAAGAGTAGGGTAATCATTTGGAATGTTGAAGGTTCCTGTGAGTCCAGCCATCATTTCAACGCTCGCTGTGTCGTTTGCAGCATTACTATCTACCACACCATTCGGCATAGAAGACCATACCTTCACCTCGTCTCCATTTGAGAAACTGGTCGATGAAACGATGGTTAGTGAAGTGTCACCTCCAACAGGTACGTTTCCTGAGAAGGCCATAGTCGTTACTACAGAACCGTTCAGGGCATACGTTAGTGTACAGCTCGTTAAAGGAACAAGACCTGTGTTAGCTAGAACTGCGATCACAGTAGTATCGTCAGAACACAAAGGAGCGTCTGGCTTGATCAAGTCAGAAACAGCTGCGTTGTTCGTTGGAACAACAAATTCATCTGCTCCTGGGTCTGGGTTAGCGCTGAATGCGTAACGGGTCTCTCCATCGATGTCGTCATACACGTTTGTAGGTACACCCGCATTGTCAATTGCCAATGCAGCCATTGATGGATTGATGTGATAGTCGCCACCGCCCATAAAAGGAACAGAGGTGTTAACAGAGTTAGCCTCTTGGTTTCCTGTAGCCGTTTGCCATCCACTCAATGAAGTTTGCTGTCCAGATCCGTAAACGTAAGAGTAGAACTCACCTCCGTGGTAATCATAAACGTTCCCGTCTAACGTGTCGAAGTAAGTGGAAGTGGCATTATATGCATAGAAGTATGCATTGTAGCCGTATCCATTACCATCGTATGGATTGTGGAGGATGTTGTTCATGACGGTGTTACCTCCATATGAGTAGGAATAGTTCGCCATGTACATGTTGTAACCACCGTAACCAGCGCCCTCAGAAGAGATGGTATTGTGCTTCACATCGATGTTACCTGTGTAGTAGGTGTAGATACCATAGGAGTAGTAGCTGTTGTTACTCAGGTTGTAGATGAAGTTGTTCTCGATACGAGTTGGGTTTCCTGAAGTACCGTAGTGGTAATATAGGCGAATACCGTAGTTGTATCCATATCCGTTACCCGCGATCTCGTTGGACAGAATGGTGTGTCCTGAACCGTAGTAGATATACATACAGTATCCGTAATAAGAAGTAGAACCGTCACCTGCAGAGATGAAGTTGTCTTCCCAGTACGTGTCATCACAGTTGTACAAATAAGCACCGTAGTAATACGTATCGTGGATATTGTTTCCGGTGAACACTACGTCATCTGAATAGTACAGATAGATCTGTCCGTTCGCGATGTCGTTGCCATCGAATACCACATTGTTGCTTGTCGTGAAAGAACCGTAGATCGATGCGTTGTAGTTCGAAGTTGTCGAATACGCGTACGCATGGATGTTGTTGTTCTCGAACAAGATGTTGGTGTTTGTACTCGCGAGATAAACAGGACGACAATAGTAATTCGTCGCCTCAATGGTCAAACCAGAGAAGGTGACGTTTGTCGTTCCGTCAATACGGAGCACGTGACCGTAGAATGAGTTGTTAGCCAACACTGCTTCACCCGTATTAGATGGGTCAGCTTGGAACGTCACGGTATTGGTTGTTGATGAACCAGGGATGGCGTCCAACTGAACCGATTCGTTAAATGTGTCGTCAGACACGTTAAAGGTAACAGCACCGCTGACACCATTGGTCTCAAGTGCAGTAACTGCAGCATTCCAGGTTGTGAAGTTGGTCGGCCCGGAGCCGTTTGGATCGATCGTGTAGGTTCCACTCAGCTGAGAATAACCTGCAAACGATACGAGTCCTGCCACTAAAGATAGTAGAACTTTTTTCATGTGAATTAGAATTGATTTAGGCTATCAAAACTAGTGATTCATCTTTTAAAAATGCAGTCTTGTGCGCTAGAAACCGATTTTTACCGAATTGAGGTATGGGTAAAAGCATGTCAATCCCTTTAAAGAAGGGGGTTAATCTGCTTTTGAAGAAATTGTGGTTTTAATCCCTAGAAATAGGAATCCTAAGCGTATTTGTTGACCAAAGCAAGGTCAATCTTGCCTTCTGCCATGATCATGAGTCGTTCTACGGTATTTCGCAGTTGACGAATGTTGCCGCTCCAGTCTAGCTTCGTTAGAGCCTGAATAGCTGCATCGTCGATTGCAGGCGCCGTACTTCCTTGCTCTGAGGAGATGAGCTCTAGGAAATGATGGATCAAGGTGGGGATGTCATCTCGTCTGTCATTCAAGGCAGGAACCTCAATGATGATGACCGATAGGCGGTGAAATAGATCTTCCCGAAAATTCCCTTCGGCGATCTCCTTCTTCAGGTCCTTATTGGTCGCAGCAATCACCCTCGGAGTCACTTTGATCTCTTTTTCACCCCCAACTCTGGTGATGGTGTTCTCTTGTAATGCTCGAAGCACTTTGGCCTGAGCACTCAGTGACATGTCTCCGATCTCATCCAAGAACAGAGTGCCGTCTGTTGCTTGCTCGAACTTTCCGATACGTTGCTTGATGGCTGAGGTGAAAGCTCCTTTTTCGTGTCCAAAGAGCTCACTTTCGATCAACTCCGACGGAATGGCTGCGCAGTTTACCTCAATAATAGGGGCCTTGCTCCTTGGACTCTTTTTGTGGAGCTGTGAAGCAACAAGTTCCTTTCCAACCCCATTAGGTCCGGTGATCAGCACTCGCGCTTCGGTAGGTGCCACTTTTTCAATGACCGATTTTACCTCCAGGATTTCTGCCGAGGACCCAATGATCGGACTCGCCGTCCTTTCTCCTGCCTTCTTCTTGAGAGCTTTGGTTTCCTTCACCAATACTTTTCGATCCAGGGCGTTGCGAACCGAAACCAAAAGCCGATTGAGGTCTGGCGGCTTAGGAATGTAGTCATACGCTCCTTTCTTCAATGAATCGACTGCCGTATCTATCGTTCCGTGTCCGCTGATCATGATTACTGGAATGTCCGGCTTGATCGCCTGAATTCTCTCTAACACTTCGATACCATCTAGTCCGGGCATCTTGATATCGCAAAGCACTACATCGAAGTCGTCCTTCATGACCAGCTCTATTCCCTTTTTTCCATCTTCGGCTTCTTCGACCTTGATCTTCTCATATTCTAAGATCTCACGAAGGGTGGAACGAATGGGGCGCTCGTCGTCGATGATCAGTACTTTGGACATGTTGTGTTATTTATAAGTGAGCCATTTGAATAGTTCTCGGAAGGTGACCTTCTTTCCATACATCAAGATGCCAACTCGGTATACCTTGGCAGACACCCATACGGCGCCAATGAAGGTGGCTACTAACAACGCCATAGAAAGATAGAGCTGCCAAATGTCTCCCGTGTCAATCCCATGGGTCACACGGATCATCATGGCCACAGGTGAAGTGAATGGGATGATGCTCATCCAAACGGACAATGCGCTGTCAGGATTCTCGGCCATTCTAAACGCTAAGAAGTAGGCTAAGAAAAGCGGGGCAGTCACGGGTAAAACAAATTGTCTGGTGTCAGTGTCTGTATCCGCAGCCGAACCGATAGCAGCCATCAAGGCACTGTACAATAGATAGCCACCCAGGAAATAGAAAAGGAACATGCCGATCATCAAGGGAAAGTTGATCCTTTGAATGGCTCGAAAAGGACTGTCTTCCTCACTGAGTTGAAGCATTTCAAGCGCTTCTTGCTGCTGTAAGCCTTGTTGAACCATCTCGGTCATGACACCTTCATCTTGAGTGCCGGCCAAGTATCGATCGCCGATCACAAGGCGTTGACCGAAACCCACGAGCGTAAAGGTCAAGATTACCCAAATCAGGAACTGCGTCAGTCCGACAGCTCCAACCCCGATGATCTTTCCGATCATGAGTTGAATGGGACGTACCGAACTGACCATCACTTCAATGATCCGATTGGTTTTTTCTTCCATCACTCCGCGCATCACTCCCACGCTGTAAATGAAAATGAACATGAAGATCAAGAGCGCAAAAGTGAAGCCTACGATGGCTGGAAGTTGGTCTACCTCCTCCGCTGCTTGATCAGGTCCATTGTACTGAAGGGTGATAAGACTCACAGGCGCTTGCATTCTACGGTAGTCCGTTTCGCTGATGTTGAATTCACTCAGCTTACTTATTTCTAAGTATTCCTGGAGTCGTTCTTCGATCTGTCGTCGAACTCGAAAGCTCGGTTTCTTTTTAAAGATGAACTGCGCCGATTTATTGGCTAGGATACGGTCGGGAAGGTAAAGGATAGCTGTATGATCGGTACTCTCGATTAGCGCCTCAGCCTTGGCCAGTGAGATGTCTTGAACGTCAAAGGTGACCTTCTTTGTATCCGATAATTCAGCGAAGAATGGGTAGCTGTCATCTACTACTAGAACTTTTTGTTCTTCACTTTCTTCGAGGCTTGACCAAAAGGCAAAGACGATAACACCTGCCATGACTAGCGGACCGATGATACTCATCCAAATGAATGATCGCTTGAAAACTCGCGACCTGAATTCACGCAATATGATCAGCCATGTGCTACGCCCCATCTTCCTTTTCTGTTTGAGGTTCAGGCTCGCTCACTTGGGCGATAAAAATATCGTGCATGGAAGGGATCTTCTCGTAGAAACTTGTGACTTCTACATTCCCAGCCAATGACTTTAACAGGTGTGAACTTCCTTCCTTGTGGTGCGAACGAATGGTGGCCTTGACCTTGGTTCCGTTTTCTTGGATACTGTCAATCTCATAGTGATGTCCTAGAGCATTGGCGAACGCCACCTTGCTCCCTTCAAAAGCCACTTCGAAAACGTTTTGACTGAACGAGGAACGAACCACTTCTGTTCGGCCTTGAAGGATGTTTTTCCCCTGATGGATTAGAGCTATCTCATCGCATAGCTCTTCAACGCTGCTCATATTATGGGTAGAGAAGATAATCGTCTTCCCTCCATCTCTGAGTCGAAGTATCTCTTGTTTGATCTCCTCAGTATTGACCGGGTCGAAGCCTGAAAACGGCTCATCCAGGATCAAAAGCTCCGGATCATGGGCTACGGTGATGACGAATTGCAACTTCTGCTGCATTCCTTTAGAGAGCTCCTGAACGCGCTTGTTTTTCCACCCACCCATGCTAAACCTTTCGAACCACACATTCAAGTTCATTTCGGCACGTGACCTTTCAATACCTTTGATCTGGGTGAGATAGAGAGCTTGTTCCCAGACCTTCATTTTGCGGTAAAGACCACGCTCTTCGGGCAAATAGCCAAATCGTGACCGAACCTCTTCTGAAAGAGGGTTTCCCTTGTAGGAAATTTCACCGGAATCGGGTGCAGTTATACGCGTCAGCGTGCGTATCAGCGTAGTTTTTCCAGCACCATTTGGACCCAAAAGCCCAAAGATGGAGCCGTCAGATACGGCAATGCTCAAGTCCTTTAGAACATGATGTTCACCGAAGTATTTATCGATATTTGATGCTTGGAGCAGAACCGACATGTCAACTGCGTTTCCGCGGCAATTTACGGGAAGCTCCTTAGTGAGAAAAGAATTCCTTCATTTTTGAGAAGAAGCCCTTCTCATTTTCTCCTGGTTGAGGAGCAAAATTCTCAGAGGATCTAAGCTTCTCAAGTATCTCTTTTTCTTCGCTGCTCAAGGTTTGAGGGGTCCAAACGTTGACATGAACAAGTAAGTCACCTGTGCCATAGCCATTGATGCTTGGAAGTCCTTTTCCTTTCAAACGAAGGATCTTTCCAGATTGTGTTCCTGGGGTGATCTTGATCTTCACCTTACCATCCACCGTTGGTACTTCGTAGGAATTGCCTAAAGCCGCATCGGCGAATTGGATGTACAGATCATAGTGGATATTGGACCCGTCACGGGTGAAATGTTCGTGTGGAACTTCTTCGATCACCACCAACAAATCTCCGGCAGGACCTCCCATCGGTCCGTCATTTCCTTTGCCTCGAACCGAAAGTTGCATCCCTTCTTCTACCCCAGCTGGAATGTCGATCGGAATGATCACCTCCTTACGCTCTAGACCATCAGGAAGTACCCCGGCTTTGGACGATTTGATCTGCCTTCCGGTTCCTTGACAAGATGGACAAGGGCTCGCTGTTTGCATTTGTCCTAGGAAGGTCTGGGTGACTCGAGTCACTCGTCCTGTTCCAGCGCAAGTGCTGCAATTAGCATACTCCACACCCTCGGCGTGGACTAACTTATTGACCTTTATCTTCTTCTCGGTTCCGTGAGCTACGTCCTCCAAGGTGAGCTTTACTCGTACTCTGAGATTCGTGCCACGGCGACTTCTAGGTTGACCTGCGCGACCTCCACCTCCTCCTCCGAATCCAAAGGCGCCTCCGAAGATGTCACCAAAATGCTCGAAGATGTCCTCCATGTTCATGCCTTGGCCTCCGCCAAATCCACCCATGCCTCCGAGTCCCTCGTGGCCAAAACGATCATACTTGGCGCGCTTGTCGTCGTTGCTTAGCACTTCATAAGCTTCGGCTGCTTCTTTGAACTTCTCTTCGGCCTCGCTATCCCCGGGATTCTTGTCCGGGTGATACTTAATCGCCAGCTTTCTGTAAGCCTTTTTGATCTCGTCCTTAGAAGCGCCTTTAGAGACGCCTAGTATCTCGTAAAAATCTCTTTTCGCCATCGCTACTCGTCCTATTGTCCTACCACCACCTTTGGGTGCCGCAGGATCTTTTCGTTCAATTGATACCCTTTCTCAACCACGTCAATGATCTTTCCCTTCTCTTCCTCACTTGGAGCAGGAATCTGAGCAATCGCCTCGTGTACCTCGGGGTCAAAGTCCTTTCCCTTGGAGTCCATTGGCTTTAACCCTTTATTCTCAAGGAGTCGATAGAGTTTGTTGTGCAGCAATTCGAATCCCGCTTTCACGGCTTCGAGATCGGTGGCTTCTTGGTTAGAACCAATGGCTCTATCAAAATCATCTAGTACAGGAATGATCTCCTTCATAAGGTCTCCCGTAGCAGAGCTGATCAATTCTATGCGCTCCTTAGCGGTCCTCCTTCGGAAGTTTTCAAACTCTGCGTACAAGCGGACATATTTGTCTTTTTCCGCATTGACTTGTTCTTTCAAGGCCTCGATCGGATCTTTTTCCTCTACAGGCTCTTCCTGTCCTTCGCTCTCTTCCGAGACGATTTCCTCTGAATTGGATTCCTGATTGCTCGCTTGTTCCTTTTCTTCGGAAGCAGACGCATTGTCTTGCCCGTCTACTGTCAATTCTTCTTCTTTCTCGCTCATCGACGTATAAATTTCAGTCGGTTTAGGTGCGGCAAATGTATTGCCATTGTCCCATTAGGGACATATTGTCAGCATGTTGCTAAGTAAGTAGTGGGAGTTCTGTCAGTTATAACGACTTGATAAGCTCATCTAGCTTCATGTCAAGCTTGGCGCCTCGAAGGTTCTTCGCGATAACAACCCCATTGGCATCGATCAAGAAACTGCTGGGAATGGACCGAACGCCATACGTCTCGGCAGCCTCATTTTTCCATTTCCGAAGGTCGCTCACGTGGTAGCTCCAGATTAAGTCGTCTTGTTCGATGGCCTGCTTCCAGGCTCGTGCATTAGCATCCAACGAAACACTGAAAATTTCGAACCCTTTGGCATCCTTGAATTTTGCCTTTTGGTATTTTTTGTATGCACGAACCACGTTAGGATTCTCTCTGCGACAAGGGCCACACCAAGACGCCCAAAAGTCGATAAGAACGATCTTGCCTCTGAGAGACGAAAGCTTCATCTCTGTTCCATCCGGATCAGCCATGACGATATCGGGCGCGACGGAACCTATCATTACCCCTTGCGATTGCGGATACAACGGGGTCACCGACCGCGACGTTGGGATGATCGCCAGAAGAAGAATGATGGAAGTGAGGACAATACGCATGATTCTAGACCTTGTTATGAATCACTTCTTACAATATTCGCACCAATGGCGTTGAGGCGAGTGTCAATGTTCTGATAACCACGATCGATCTGCTCGATGTTACTGATCACACTTGTTCCTTCTGCAGAAAGTGCCGCGATCAAAAGTGAAACTCCCGCTCTAATATCAGGAGAGGTCATCTGAATTCCTCGAAGCCTGTTCTTCCTGCCATGACCGATGACGGTTGCTCTGTGCGGGTCACATAGGATGATCTGCGCTCCCATGTCAATTAGTTTGTCCACGAAGAACAAGCGGCTCTCAAACATTTTCTGATGAATTAGAACACTTCCCTTCGCTTGGGTTGCAACTACCAAAACGATACTCAAAAGGTCAGGCGTGAAACCTGGCCACGGGGCATCAGCGATCGTCATGATTGAACCATCTATGAACGACTCGATCTCATAAACTTCCTGTTCAGGGATCAATAGGTCATCCGCTCCTTGGCGTTCCATTTTGATACCCAAGCGACCAAAGATCTCAGGAATCATCCCCAAGTGTTCGTAACCAACCCCTTTCAATAGGATCTCGCTTTGAGTCATCGCTGCCAGACCGATGAAACTACCCACCTCGATCATGTCAGGCAAGATGCGATGGTGACATCCGTTCATCTTTTCAACCCCCTCGATCTGGATTAGGTTAGAGCCGATGCCCGTTATATTGGCACCCATGGCATTCATCATCTTGCAGAGCTGCTGGATATACGGCTCACACGCTGCATTGTAGATGGTGGTTTTGCCTTCAGCAAGTACCGCGGCCATGATGATGTTGGCCGTACCGGTCACACTCGCTTCATCCAGGAGCATGTAAGTTCCCTTAAGCTTGTCTCCTTTAGCAGTATAAAAGTGTGTCTTCGGATTGTATTCAAAATGCGCTCCGAGCCGTTCAAATCCTATGAAATGGGTGTCCAAGCGGCGCCTTCCGATCTTGTCTCCCCCAGGTTTTGGAATGGATCCCGTACCAAAACGAGAGAGAAGTGGTCCAACGATCATGATCGAACCTCGAAGGCTGGATCCCTTCTGGTGAAACTCAGGAGATTCTAGGTAATCCAGGTCGACTTCGTCTGCTTGAAAGCTATAATGTCCAGGACCTTTTTTTTCAATCTTGACACCGAGCGAGCCGAGTAGGTCGATCAACTTGTTGACATCCCGAATGTCTGGGATGTTTTCGATCTCAACCTTTTCGTCAGTTAGCAGCGTGGCGCAAAGTATCTGTAGTGCCTCGTTCTTTGCTCCTTGCGGAGTGAGGGTTCCTTTTAGTTTCTTACCTCCCTCAATGTGAAATGATCCCATGCTCCTCTGTCTTTACTTTTTCCACTTTCTCTTTCTACCCTTTCCTCCTCCTGATTTGCTCGGAGGCTTTGGCATAGAGGCAAGAATATCGTTGGTATGCTGGAATTTGAAATTGTCTTCCAGTTTGAGTTCGCCTTTTGACATCTCTCGTAGCTGATCGATGATCATTTCTTCGTTGACAGAGTCTCGATTGTAGTTCAAATAACTCCGCTTCATCAGATTGGCGATCATGTGTGTCAAAGCCTGACGCTCATCTTCCTTCTCAATGGTCCTCGCGTGGGCAATCAATTCTTCTATCGATTTACCATAGTGACGATACTTAAAGTCGCCTTTCGGGTAGTCGATCTTCTCTGCTTTGATATTTTCCTTCGGTGTTGGCTTCGGGTAGGGAGCGTCGATGTCTAATTGAAACTTGGCCATGACGTGTAGGTCATCCCATAGTTTGTGTTGAAGCTCATCGTTTCCCTTGTAAGAAGGATTCATGATGGTCATGACGTGAACGATCTCCCTCGCCGCCTTATTTCTCTCTTCTCTGTCCTGAATGGTCAAGGCGTGCTCCACCATATCCTGAACATATCTGCCGTACTCCCCAAGGATGACAGGTTCTTTCGTTGTATTGTATTCCATGCTCACTTTTTCGTCCTCAATCAATGATTTGTAGCTTGGCAAATTTGAGCAAAAGTTGCTTCTTACCAATGTTTTGAAATTCTACGGTAGCTTTCCTGTTGGGTGGATCCCCTTCAAGACCGACGATCTCACCCTTTCCGAAGCGGTCGTGTCGCACCTTAACCCCGACTGCAAGTTGCTCCATCGTTGCCGTATCGACAGAGCTTCTGGCGCTCTGATCGGGTTTGATGAGCTTTCTCTTTTGTACATGCTTCGAGAGGCTGTATCCAGACCTTGATGTAAGTTCTCTCTTCTCCACTTTTTGAACCTTCGGCGAGTCGATCAGATCGGGGTTGATCTCTGATAGGAATCGACTAGGTTCATTGTATTGCATATTTCCATATCGGAATCGAGTAGAGGCAAATGAGAGGAAGGCTTGTTGTTCGGCTCTGGTGAGAGCTACGTAAAAAAGTCGTCTTTCCTCCTCTAGGTCGGCTCGGGAATTGACCGAGAGCTGGGACGGGAATAGATCCTCCTCCAACCCTGCGATGAAAACATATGGAAATTCGAGTCCCTTGGCAGCATGAATGGTCATCATAGAAACCTTCGGGGTTTCATCGTCTTTGTTGTCGGTCACATCCACGTCTGTGAGCAGGGCGACCTCTTCCATGAACAACCCCAATGATCTTGGATTGGGCTCTTGTTGTTCAGTCTCGCTAAGTTCGATCTCGGTGAACTCCTTCATTCCGGAGAGTAGTTCCTGAATATTCTCGTATCGACTGATACCCTCTGGAGTGCGATCACTGTAGAATTCCTTCAGTATTCCTGTCGCGGAAGCGATGTGCTGTCCCACTTCATAGGCGTCCTTTTCCTTTGACAAAAGCTGGAAGCTATGGATCATCCGGGCAAATTCATGTATGCGGTTTCTGGTTCCGGAATTGATCGCCAAGTGAGCTGCATCCACATTCATGACGATCTGCATCGGAGATTTTCCTTCTTCTATCGCCGCCGTTAGGATCTTGGTCTCTGTTGTTTTTCCTATGCCACGGGCAGGATAATTCAGTACCCGCTTAAAGGCTTCTTCGTCACTTGGGTTGATACACAGTTTGAAGTAGGCGAGCAGGTCCTTGATCTCCTTTCGTTGGTAGAAACTAAGTCCTCCATAAATGCGGTAGCCAATGTTCTTTCTTCTCAGTGCTTCTTCGATCGCCCTAGATTGAGCATTGGTACGGTAGAGGATGGCAAAGGATTCCTCGGTCACCTTTTCCACATTCTTCACATCCATGATCTCGTTGGCGATGAAGTTTCCTTCCTCCGTTTCGCTAAGGCATTTTATAAGCTTGATGGGATTGCCTTGTTGGTTGGATGTCCATACCTCCTTTTGAAGTTGTTCCTTGTTATTGGCGATCACTTGGTTAGCGGCCGTGACGATGGTCTTGGTCGAACGATAATTCTGTTCGAGCTTGAAGACCTCTACGTCGGGGTAAAGGCTTCGAAACTGGAGGATGTTCTGAATGTTAGCACCACGGAATGCATAGATGCTCTGAGCGTCATCGCCAACAACGCATATATTTTCATGCCGTGCAGCGAGCATCTTAAGGATGTTGCTTTGAGCGAAGTTGGTGTCTTGAAACTCGTCTACCAGGATGTATCGAAACTTGGACTGATACTTCAGCAGAACGTCGTTGTGATTCTTAAGGAGAATATTCGTTTTAAAGAGGAGATCATCGAAATCCATTGCCCCTGCCTTGAAACATCTTTTTTCATAGATCCCATAGATCTTTCCTAGAAGAGGTTTCTTAGCCTGAACATCGTCGTGATATATAGAGGTGTCATTTTGATACTCGGTGGCGTTGATCAAACCGTTCTTAGCGGAAGAGATTCGCCGCTGAACCAGTTGAGGTTTGTAGACCTTGTCGTCGAGGTTCAATTCTTTAATGATCGACTTGATCAAGCTCTTTGAATCATCCGTATCATAGATCGTGAAGTTGCTTGGGTATCCGATCTTCTCTGCTTCATAACGAAGGATCTTGGCGAAGATCGAATGGAAGGTACCCATCCAAAGCGCTTTGGCGTAAGATTCACCGACCAGTGCGCTGATCCTTGATTTCATTTCGCGTGCCGCCTTATTGGTAAAGGTTAGGGATAGAATATTGAAGGGGTCGATCCCCGTTTCGATCAGATGCGCGATGCGATAGGTGAGCACCCTTGTTTTGCCCGATCCAGCACCGGCAAGCACCATAACAGGACCTTCTGTATGGGTGGCAGCTTTGCGCTGCACATCGTTCAACTCATCTAGGTAAGACATCGGCACGGAAAAATGAAAAATGACGCCCAAAGTTACCCTCCGTGATCGGGTTGACCGAAAAAAGTGCTGTTCATAGTTTTCAACACCGCGTTTTCTGACCCCTCTGCATCCCCCTGATATCGGCTTGTTGGATGGGTGTTAACCGGCTGATTTGGAGGGGAGGAAAAAAAATAATCAGCCCCATATTGTGTATAAAAACTAATCGTGTACCTTTGCGCCCCCTTTTTTAGTGGGGATTATAATGTCTTAACGTCAAGAAAAAGATACTTAGCGAATGCCAACGATAAGTCAATTAGTAAGAAAAGGTCGCAAGACGATGAAGAAAACAAGCAAGTCTGCTGCGTTGACTTCTTGTCCTCAGCGCCGTGGGGTATGTGTACGTGTGTACACCACTACGCCTAAGAAGCCGAACTCTGCGATGCGTAAAGTAGCGCGTGTTCGTTTGACCAACCAAAACGAGGTCAACGCCTACATTCCAGGAGAAGGTCACAACCTTCAGGAGCACTCGATAGTGCTTGTTCGTGGAGGAAGGGTGAAGGACCTTCCAGGTGTTCGTTACCACATCGTTCGTGGTGCATTGGATACTGCGGGTGTTGAAGGCAGAAAACAAAGACGATCTAAATACGGCGCTAAGCGTCCGAAGAAATAAAGCTCGAAGATGAGAAAAGGAAGAGCAAAAGAGCGGATCATTCTCCCTGATCCACGTTACAAGAGCCAGTTAGTTTCACAGTTTGTGAACAACTTGATGCAAGACGGTAAGAAGAGTACAGCGTACAAGATCTTCTACGAAGCGATGGACCGCATGGAGTCAAAGGGAGTTGAGGATCCATTGGAGACTTGGAAGAAGGCTTTGGAGAACGTAACTCCACAAGTTGAAGTTCGCAGCCGCCGAGTGGGTGGTGCCACTTTCCAAATCCCACAAGAGATCCGTGCGTCACGAAAGCTGAGCATGGGTATCAAGTGGTTGATCCTATATGCTAAGAAGCGCAATGGTCGTAGCATGGGAGAGAAGTTGGCAGATGAGATCACTGCAGCAGCGAGAGAAGAAGGTGCTGCTTATAAGAAGAAAGAAGATACGCACAGAATGGCAGAAGCGAACAAAGCCTTCGCTCACTACCGATTCTAAGAACGTTTAGCTAAGAATTAAAATGGCAAAGAGAGATCTATCATTGACGAGGAACATCGGTATCGCTGCTCACATTGACGCGGGTAAGACGACTACAACCGAGCGTATCCTTTATTACGGTGGTGTGAGTCACAAGATCGGTGAGGTACACGACGGAGCTGCGACCATGGACTGGATGGAGCAAGAGCAAGAGCGTGGTATCACCATTACATCTGCTGCTACAACATTGAACTGGAACTACCGTGATAAGACGTATCACGTGAACATCATCGATACTCCGGGCCACGTTGACTTTACGGTTGAGGTGAATCGTTCGCTTCGTGTATTGGACGGTTTGGTGTTCCTTTTCTCTGCAGTTGACGGAGTTGAGCCTCAGTCTGAGACCAACTGGCGGTTGGCGAACAATTATAATGTTCCACGTATCGGATTCGTGAACAAGATGGACCGTCAGGGAGCTGACTTCTTGGCTGTTTGCAAGCAAGTGAAGGAGATGTTGGGTTCTCATGCTCTTCCACTTCAATTGAACATTGGTGCTGAGGAGAATTTCAAAGGAGTGGTTGATTTGATCAACTTCCGTGGAATCACTTGGAACGAGGAAGACCTTGGAATGACATTCCAGGAGATCGAGATCCCTGCTGATATCATTGACGAGGCTCGCGAACTTCGTGGTCAATTGCTTGAGGCAGTTGCTGAGTTTGACGAGACATTGATGGAGAAGTACTTCGAGGATGAGAACTCATTGACTGAGCGCGAGATCCTTGACGCTCTTCGTGAGGCTACCATCGCTGGAAAAGTTGTTCCAATGATGTGTGGTTCAGCCTTCAAGAACAAAGGTGTTCAGGCTATGCTCGACATGGTAATGGAGATCCTTCCGTCACCATTGGATACTGAAGCTATTGTTGGAAAGAACCCGAAGACCGAGGCTGAAGAGAGTCGTAAACCATCTCCGGATGAGCCGTTTGCTGCTCTTGCTTTCAAGATCGCAACTGACCCATTCGTTGGGCGTTTGTGCTTTACTCGTGCGTATTCTGGTAACCTTCAAGCAGGTTCGTATGTGTTGAATACTCGCTCTGGTAACAAGGAACGTATCTCACGTATCTTCCAGATGCACGCTAATAAGCAAAATCAAATCTCTGAGTTGCACTGTGGTGACATTGCTGCACTTGTAGGTTTTAAGGATATTAAAACAGGAGACACGCTGTGTGATGAGAAATCACCTATCGTACTCGAGTCTATGGACTTCCCAGATCCGGTAATCGGTCTTGCAATTGAGCCTAAGACTCAGGCGGACGTTGATAAGTTGGGTATGGCTTTGGCTAAGTTGGCTGAAGAGGATCCAACCTTCCAAGTTCGTACAGACGAGGAGACAGGTCAGACCGTGATCAGCGGTATGGGTGAGCTTCACTTGGATATTATCGTTGACCGTCTACGTCGCGAGTTCAAGGTGGAGGCTAACCAAGGAGCTCCTCAAGTAAACTATAAGGAATCGATCACTGGAACTTCTGAGCACCGTGAGGTCTACAAGAAGCAGTCAGGTGGTCGTGGTAAGTTCGCCGATATCATCATTCGCATCGAACCAGGGGATGCAGAGAATCCAGGATTGGTGTTTGGTAGCGAGGTAAAAGGTGGTAACGTACCTAAGGAATTCATTCCTTCTGTAGAGAAGGGCTTCAAAGAAGCGATGAAGAATGGAGTTTTGGCAGGTTACCAGGTAGATAACTTGAAAGTAACCCTCCTTGATGGTTCTTACCACCAAGTGGATTCGGATCAATTATCATTCGAATTAGCTGCGAAGATGGCTTACCGTACCGCAATGCCTAAGTGTAATCCAGTCATCCTTGAGCCGATCATGAAGCTTGAGGTGTTGACACCGGAAGAGAACATGGGTGATGTGGTAGGTGACTTGAACCGTCGTCGTGGTGTGGTTGAAGGTATGGGCGACCGTGCCGGATCCAAAGTTATCAAAGCGAAGGTTCCACTTTCTGAGATGTTCGGTTACGTGACTCAACTCCGTACCATCACTTCAGGACGAGCAACTTCAACCATGGAATTCTCTCACTATGAGGAATGTCCTAAGAATATCGCTGAAGCGGTTATCGCAGAGGTGAAAGGAAAACTTGAAAAAGCATAATAAGTAAAACGCATGGCGCAACGAATCAGAATAAAGCTGAAGTCCTACGATCACAATCTCGTAGATAAGTCTGCTGAGAAGATCGTGAAGACAGTGAAGACAACAGGTGCTGTTGTTTCTGGACCGATTCCTCTGCCCACTCAAAAGCAGATCTATACGGTACTCAGATCACCTCACGTGAATAAAAAGGCACGTGAGCAGTTCCAATTGTCAAGCTATAAGCGATTGATGGACATCTACAGCAGTTCATCTAAAACAATCGACGCTTTGATGGGACTTGAGCTTCCAAGTGGTGTCGATGTTGAAATCAAAGTGTAACCACCTAAAAGCTACAAGTCATGTTAGGAATAATTGGAAAGAAGGTCGGAATGACCAGCGTGTACGATGAGAATGGCAAGAACATTCCTTGTACCGTGATCGAGGCTGGGCCATGCGTGGTTACCCAAGTTCGAAACGAAGAAGTTGATGGCTACAATGCTTATCAGCTAGCGTTTGACGATATCTCGGAAAAGCATGCTACGAAAGGAACTACTGGTCATTTCGCGAAGGCGAAGACTGCTCCTAAGCGTAAGGTTGTTGAATTCCGCGATTGGGAAGGAGAGCAAGCAGTAGGTGATACTGTTGGCGTCGATATCCTCGAGGAAGGCGAGTTCGTAGACGTAGTAGGGACATCAAAAGGTAAAGGATTCCAGGGTGTTGTTAAGCGCCATGGTTTTGCCGGCGTTGGTGATGCTACACACGGACAGCACAACCGTCTCCGTGCTCCTGGTTCTATTGGTGCATGTTCTACTCCAGCTCGAGTGTTCAAGGGAACACGTATGGCGGGACGTATGGGCGGACAACGAGTTAAAATGATCAACCTTCAGGTAGTGAAGGTTCTTGCTGACAAGAACGTAGTGCTTGTGAAAGGCGCTGTTCCTGGAACCAAGGGTTCATATGTCATAATTGAGAAATAATGGAATTAGCAGTACTCAACACACAAGGAAAGGAGACCGGTAAGAAGGTCAAGCTAGACAAGGATGTGTTTGGCATTGAACCAAATGAGCATTCCATCTACCTCGATGTTAAGCAGTACCTCGCGAATCAGCGTCAGGGTACACATAAGTCTAAGCAGCGCGCAGAGGTTTCTTATTCAACAAGAAAGATCAAGCGCCAGAAGGGTACCGGTACAGCTCGTGCTGGTAGTATCAAGAGCCCAGTTTTCGTTGGTGGTGGTCGTGCATTCGGTCCGGAGCCACGTGACTATGGTTTCAAGTTGAACAAGAAAGTCAAGAGATTGGCTCGTGTTTCAGCTTTGAGCTTGAAGGCTAAGAATGACGGTGTAAAGGTTTTGGAGGATTTCAAAATGTCAGCACCTAAGACAAAAGAGTTCGTGGAGATCTTGAAGAAGTTGGATCTCGCTGGAAAGAAGACGTTGATCGTTACTTCTGAAGTAGACGCGAATTTGGTGATGAGTTCAAGAAACGTTCAAAAGACAAAGGTTGTCATGGCGAACAACTTGAACACCTACGATATCATGAATGCTAACGTATTGGTTGTGAGCGAGGGTGCCCTCGGTGCGATCAATGAAGTTCTAAAGAAATAAGACATGAGCGTACTAATTAAGCCACTGATCACCGAGAAGATGACTGAGCTTAGCGAGAAGCGCAACCAGTATGGTTTTGTCGTTGACCGCAAGGCAAACAAGGTAGAGATCCGCAAGGCGATCGAGTCTCAGTACAATGTAACTGTTACTTCGATCAACACAATGGTGTACGCGGGTAAGTCAAAGCGTCGCTACACAAAGACGGCCATCCTCGATGGCCGAACCAACCACTTTAAGAAGGCGGTTGTGACTGTAGCTGATGGAGATGTAATTGATTTCTACGCTAACATTTAAGAATAGGAGAGATGGCAGTAAGAAAACTAAAACCGATGACACCAGGGCAGCGAGGAAAGGTCGTTAGCTCTTTTGATACGGTAACTACCGATACTCCTGAGAAGAGCTTGTTAGCACCTTTGAAGAAGTCAGGCGGACGTAACAACACGGGTAAGATGACCATGCGCTACCGAGGTGGTGGGCACAAGCGTCGTTACCGTTTGATCGACTTCAAGCGTGATAAGCAAGATGTGAAGGCGACCGTTCAGACCGTTGAGTACGATCCGAACAGAAATGCTCGTATCGCCTTGTTGGAATATGCAGACGGAGAAAAGCGATACATCATTGCACCTACTGGTATTCAAGTAGGTCAGGAAGTGATGAGCGGAACGAATGCAGCTCCTGAGATCGGAAATGCACTTTACATTTCTGATATTCCATTGGGTACGATCATCCACAATATTGAATTGAACCCGCGTCAAGGTGGTAAGTTGGCACGCAGTGCAGGAACTTATGGCCAATTGACGGCGAAGGAAGGTAAGTACGGTGTGGTCAAGATGCCTAGTGGAGAAGTTCGAATGATCCTTCTTACATGCATGGCGACCATCGGAACCGTTTCTAACTCCGATCACTCACTTGAGCGAAGTGGAAAAGCAGGTCGCAGCCGTTGGTTGGGACGCCGTCCACGAGTTCGTGGTGTAGCTATGAACCCTGTGGATCACCCAATGGGTGGTGGTGAAGGACGCTCTTCTGGAGGTCACCCGCGTTCACGAAAGGGTCTTCCTGCTAAGGGTTATAAGACTCGTTCGAAGACGAAGTCGTCAAACAAGTTCATCGTAGAGAAAAGAAAGAAATAATTAAGGCATGAGTAGATCTCTTAAAAAACCGCCATTTGTTCACTACAAGCTCCAGCAGCGAGTGGATGAAGCTCAGTCTTCTGGGAAGAAGAGTGTGATCAAAACATGGAGCCGTGCTTCCATGATCACTCCTGAGTTTGTAGGGTTGACGATCGCAGTTCACAACGGGAATAAGTTCATTCCGGTATTTGTAACAGAGAACATGGTAGGTCACAAGCTAGGTGAATTTGCACCTACACGCAATTTCCGTGGTCATGCCGGTAATAAGAAGAAAAAGTAATTGATAAGTCATGGGTAGTCGAAAGTCGAATATGGCCGAAAAAATCCGCGAGGATCGTAAGACGAAGTATATCGCTCGTCTTAACAACTGTCCTACCTCGCCGCGCAAAATGCGCTTGGTAGCGGACCTCGTGCGCGGAATGGATGTGACCAAGGCGTCTGCAGTATTGCAGTTGACTAAGAAGCATGCAGCCCGTGATCTAGAGAAGCTCCTTCGTTCAGCGATCTCCAACTTCGAGCAGAAGTCTGGTGAGCGATGGGAAGAGGCTGACCTCTTCATCAAGGAGATCATGGTAGATGGCGGACGTGTATTGAAGCGTATCCAGCCTGCACCTCAGGGTCGAGCGTATCGAGTTAGAAAGCGTTCGAATCATGTGACCATGGTTCTTGCTTCAGCCAATCCTGAGCTGAATCAGCGACTGGGCGAATCCAACAACGAAACATCAGAAACCGAAGCTTAATGGGACAGAAAACAAATCCAATCGGCAATAGACTTGGCTTTATCCGTGGCTGGGACTCTCAGTGGTACGGAGGCAAGCGCTTCGAAGACAAGTTGGTAGAGGATCAGAAGATCCGTGAGTATATCTATGCTCGATTGAGAAATGCGAGTGTTTCACACATCGTCATCTCTCGAACGTTGAAGTTGGTTACTGTAACGATCAATACAGCTCGTCCTGGAATCATCATTGGTAAGGGTGGTCAAGAAGTAGATAAGCTGAAAGAAGAATTGAAGAAGCTCACCAAGAAGGAAGTTCAGATCAACATTTATGAGATCAAGCGACCTGAATTGGATGCGAAGTTGGTAGCTGATTCTATCGCTCGCCAGATCGAAGGACGTATTTCCTTCCGTCGCGCAGCGAAGATGTCAGTAGCGTCAACCATGCGTATGGGAGCTGAAGGTATCAAGGTCATGATCAGCGGTCGATTGAACGGTGCTGAAATGGCGAGAAAAGAGCAATATAAAGACGGTCGTGTGCCATTGCATACATTCCGTGCTGACATTGACTATGCTTTGTCAGAAGCACACACCACGTACGGTCGAATCGGAATCAAGGTTTGGATCTGCAAGGGTGAAGTTTATGGTAAGCGCGATCTTACTACTACTGTTGGTTCCGGTACACCTAACAAAGGTGGCGGCGGAGGCGGAGGCAAAGGCCCTCGCGGCGGTGGTGGACGCAGAAAGTCAAACGGATAAAAGCGAATTGAAAGATGTTATCACCAAGGAAAACGAAATATCGTAAGCAGCAGAAGGGACGTATCAAGGCCGTAGCAGGCCGCGGTCACCAACTCGCCTTTGGAACCTTTGGTATCAAAGCCATGGAGTCAGGCCGTTTGACCTCTCGTCAGATTGAAGCTGCTCGTATCGCTGTAACGCGTTACATGAAGCGTGAAGGACAAGTATGGATTCGCGTGTTTCCAGACGTTCCTGTGACCAAGAAGCCAGCTGAAGTCCGTATGGGTAAGGGTAAAGGAGCCTTGGATCATTGGGCAGCTAAGATCGAAGCTGGTCGTATGCTCTTCGAAATCGAGGGCGTTGATCTTGAAACAGGACGTGAGGCATTGCGCCTTGCAGCTCAAAAGCTTCCTGTAGTAACCAAGTTTGTTGTACGCAGAGCTTACTCTGGTAATTAAGAAGAATCATGAAGTCGAATGTGATCAGAGAAATGACTACCGAGGAGGTCCAGGACGCATTGGAAGTGGCACGCGAGTCGCTTGAGAAAATGCGCATGCAACACACGATTTCTCCATTAGAGAATCCTATGGTTCTTAAGGAGAAGAGAAAAGAAGTGGCACGATTGCTCACTGAATTGACAAAACGAAGCAAAGAAGCTCAACAATAAGAGATCATGTCAGAAAGGAATCTAAGAAAAGAGCGAATTGGTGTAGTGACCAGCAACAAGATGGACAAGTCTATCGTGGTTACTGTTTCTCGTAAGATGAAGCACCAGAAGTACGGTAAGTTCGTCAACGTATCGAAGAAGTTCGTTGCTCATGACGAAAAGAACGAGTGCGGCATCGGTGACTCTGTGAAGATCATGGAAGTGCGTCCACTCAGTAAGCGCAAGCGCTGGAGACTAGTTGAGATTGTAGAAAAAGCTAAATAAGATTTTAAGATGTTACAGCAGGAGTCACGAATGAAAGTTGCCGATAACAGTGGTGCCAAAGAGGTGCTCTGCATTCGGGTGCTCGGAGGAACCAAGCGTCGTTATGCCAGTATTGGTGACACGGTGGTTGTCTCTGTGAAGGAATCAACACCTTCAGGCAACATCAAGAAAGGTGCTGTGAGCCGTGCGGTTGTTGTTCGAACGAAGAAGGAGATCCGCCGCAATGATGGTTCATACATCCGCTTCGACGAGAATGCGGTAGTGCTTTTGAACCAGGCAGGTGAGATGCGCGGAACGCGAATCTTCGGACCAGTTGCCCGAGAGCTTCGTGAGAAGCAATTCATGAAGATCGTTTCATTGGCCCCTGAGGTGCTTTAATAATCGAAAGAATGCAAAAGAAAGTGCATATCAAGAAAGGTGACCAAGTAGTCGTTATCGCTGGCAACGAGAAAGGAAAGTCAGGTCGAGTACTGGAAGTGAATCGCGAGAAGATGCGCGCGACCGTTGAGGGCGTGAATATGCTATCGGTTCACTCTAAGCCTAGCGCTGCTAACCCGGATGGGGGCATCGTGAAAAAAGAAGGCTCAATTCACATTTCGAACCTACTTCATGCTGACCCAAAAGATGGTAAGCCATGTCGTATTGGACGAAAGACAGATGAGTCTGGAAATAAAGTTAGATACTCTAAAAGATCAGGGGAGGTAATCAAATGAGTGCATACGAACCAAGACTGAAGAAGCAATACAACGAAGAGATTGCTAAAGCGCTTAAGGAGAAGTTCCAATACAGCAGCGTAATGCAAGTTCCTCGTCTCAAGAAGATCGTCTTGAGCCAGGGATTGGGTGACGCTACTGCGGACAAGAAAGTAATCGACAGCGCATTGCAGGAGATGACACTTATCTCAGGTCAGAAGGCTGTACCTACCTACGCGAAGAAGGACGTTTCGAACTTCAAGTTGCGTAAAGGAATGCCGATCGGAGCCAAGGTGACCCTTCGTGGTGATATGATGTATGAATTCCTCGATCGTTTTGTGGCAGTTTCACTTCCACGTACACGTGACTTCCGCGGTATTAGCGCAAAAGGTTTCGATAAGCGAGGAAATTACAACATGGGTATCAAGGAACAGATCATTTTCCCTGAGATCGACATCGATAAGGTGAGTCGAGTAACGGGAATGGACATCACGTTCGTGACCTCAGCTGATACTGATGAGGAAGCATTTGAACTACTAAAAGCATTTGGACTACCATTTAAGAAGTAAGTTATGGCAAAGGAATCAATGAAAGCTAGAGAGCGCAAGCGTCAGAAGCTTGTGGATCGTTACGCTGAGAAGCGTGCTCAATTGAAGGCAGAAGGACGTTGGGAGGAGCTTCAGAAGCTTCCAAAGAACTCATCATCTGTTCGTCTTCACAACCGATGCAAGTTGACAGGTCGCCCACGTGGCTACATGCGTCAATTCGGTGTGTCGCGTGTGTTGTTCCGCGAAATGGCCAACAAAGGATTGATTCCTGGGGTTTCAAAGGCTAGCTGGTAATTCAAAGCAAGAAAAAAGAAAGTTAGAAATGGTTGTTACTGATCCAATAGCAGATTACTTGACACGGCTTCGCAACGCGATCCGTGCAAACCATAGAGTGGTCGACATCCCGGCTTCGAATGTGAAGAAGGAGATGACAAAGATCCTTTTCGAAAAAGGCTACATCCTAAACTACAAGTTTGAGGAAGTAGGTCCACAGGGTAACATTAAAATCGCACTTAAGTACGATAAGGTTACCAAAACTTCAGCCATCAAGGGCTTGAAGAGAATTAGTAAGCCAGGTCTCCGTAAGTATACGGGATCTGATAACCTGCCACGCGTGTTGAACGGATTGGGTATTGCCATTCTATCAACATCACACGGTTTGATGAGCGACAAGGAAGCTCGTGCTCAAAAGGTCGGTGGCGAAGTATTGTGTTACGTCTATTAAAAGATTGAAGTAATGTCACGAATTGGAAAAGCGCCAGTTACGATCCCGCAGGGTGTCGAAGTGAAGATGGAAGGAAACACCATCCACGTAAAAGGCCCAAAAGGAGAGTTGAAGCAAGACATTGATACCTGTATTACCGTTTCCATCGAGGATGGGGTGATCAACTTTGCTCGTGAGAATGACCAGAAGGATCAGCGTTCTAAGCACGGCTTGTACCGCGCCTTGGTGAACAATATGGTAGAAGGTGTATCCAAAGGATATACCGTGCAGCAAGAACTCGTCGGTGTAGGTTACCGTGCATCGGTTCAGGGTCAAAACCTTGAGTTGGCATTGGGTTACTCGCACAACGTGGTCTTCCAAATTCCAGCTGAAATCTCTGTGAAAGCAGAGCAGGAAAGAGGTAAGAACCCAATCGTGACGCTGGAGTCGCACGACAAGCAATTGATCGGTCAAGTGGCTGCGAAGATTCGCTCACTGAGAAAGCCTGAACCATACAAGGGTAAGGGTATCCGATTCGTAGGAGAACAGATCAGAAGAAAGGCCGGAAAGTCGGCAGCTAAATAATAAGTAGGAAGAAATGGCACTTAGCAAACCGGAAAGAAGATCACGCATCAAGCGTCGTATTCGCAAGAAGATCTCAGGTACGACTGATATCCCAAGACTATCGGTTTTCCGTAGCAACAAGGAGATCTATGCTCAGATCGTAAATGATCTGACTGGCGAAACTTTGGCTTCAGCTACTTCCCTCGGCGATAAATCGGCCCACAGTGGTTCGAAGATCGAACAGGCGGGTGTAGTTGGAAAGAAGATCGCTGAAGCGGCTAAGGCCGCTGGCGTAGAGAAGGTGGTCTTCGATCGAAACGGCTATTTGTATCACGGACGCGTGAAGGCCTTGGCTGAAGCAGCACGTGAGAATGGTTTAAAACTCTAAGCACAACGAAATGGCAAGCGAAAACATTAAAAGAGTAAAGTCAAGCGAGATCGAATTGAAAGATCGTCTCGTTGAGGTACGACGCGTAACGAAGGTTACCAAAGGAGGTCGTGCATTCGGTTTCTCAGCCGTAGTTGTGGTTGGAAATGAGAATGGCGTTGTAGGTCAGGGATTGGGTAAGGCAAAAGAAGCCACCAGCGCGATCGAAAAGGCCATCGATGATGCTAAGAAGAATTTGATCAAAGTGCCAATCCAGAGCGGAACTGTTCCTCACGAGCAGGAAGGACGCTACGGAGGAGCTCACATCTTCTTGAAGCCTGCATCTCACGGTACCGGAGTTATTGCCGGTGGTGCGATGCGTGCAGTTCTCGAGAGTGTGGGAGTGACCGACGTATTGGCAAAATCAAAGGGTAGTTCAAACCCAGCTAACGTTGTAAAGGCTACCATCGAAGCATTGACACTAATGAGAGACGCGAACACTGTTGCTCGTCAGCGTGGTGTGAGCCTGGATACGGTTTATAACGGATAAGAAGTTATGTCAAAAGTTAAGATCACACTGGTACGTTCTACCATCAAGCGCCCAAAGGATCAGAAGGCGACTATCCAGGCCTTGGGTCTGAAGAAAATGCATCATTCTGTTGAAGTGGAGAGTACTCCGCAGATCATGGGTATGGTGAACAAGGTAAATCACTTACTGAAAGTAGAAGAAGTTAAATAACCCGCAATTATGGACTTAAGTAATTTAAAACCAGCACAGGGTTCTGTTAAGAAGAACAATAAGCGTCTAGGTCGCGGTGAAGGATCAGGTAGTGGCGGTACAGCCTCTCGTGGTCACAAGGGAGCTAAGTCTAGAAGCGGTTATTCTAAGAAACTCGGTTTCGAAGGAGGTCAGATGCCTTTGCAACGTCGAGTTCCTAAGTTCGGTTTCAAGAATCCAAACCGCAAGGAGTACCACGGTATCAACCTTGACACTTTGGAGAACTTGGTTGAACAACACAAAGTTTCTGAGATCAATGCAGAGTTTCTTCGCGAGAAGTCAATCATCGGTAAGAATGATTTGGTGAAGATCTTGGGTCGTGGTGAGTTGATGTCAAAGTTGACTGTTGAAGCTCACGCATTCTCTAAGACAGCGAAAGAGGCGATTGAATCAAAAGGTGGATCTACTAAGATCATTG
The DNA here is from genome assembly GCA_038131955.1 of Flavobacteriales bacterium. Lineage (GTDB taxonomy): Bacteria > Bacteroidota > Bacteroidia > Flavobacteriales_G > Salibacteraceae > SHAN690. Next base: position 145,267 of record JAYPQK010000010.1, on the reverse strand, counting down.
AATAAGGATGAAAAGACTGATAGAAACACTTCAGAATATCTGGAAGATCGAGGATCTTAGGGTTCGTATTTTGAATACCCTGGGTTTTCTTTTGATCTACCGTCTGGGCTCGTTCATCGTGCTTCCAGGCATCGATCCGGAGATTCTGGGTGAAGTGAACGGACAGGCCTCGGGTCTCGCGAATCTGATCAACATCTTCGCTGGTGGTGCGTTTTCTCGTGCTTCCATCTTCGCATTGGGTATCATGCCTTATATCTCTGCATCCATTGTCATGCAGTTGATGGGTATTGCCGTCCCGGCGATCCAAAAGATGCAGCGTGAGGGTGAGAGTGGAAGAAGAAGAATGAACCAGTGGACGCGTATGCTAACCATCGCGATCACCGCAGTTCAGGCTCCTTCTTACATTTCAGCTCAGGTTCCAGCGCAGGCGGTAGTAGGTGGTGATACAACCTTCTGGTGGATCACGACCACACTGTTGCTGATCACAGGTACAGTATTCGTGATGTGGTTGGGTGAGAAGATCACGGACAAGGGTATCGGAAACGGTATCTCCATGATCATTATGATCGGTATCATCGCACAATTGCCTAGTTCCTTCATCTTCGAGATCGAGCAGCGTACCTCAGCAGGAGGTTTCGTAATGCTTCTTATCGAATTGGTGTTCTTGTTATTGGTTACCATCGCTACTGTAGCACTGGTCCAGGGTACGAGACGTATCCCGGTCAACTTTGCCAAGAAGGTAGTAGGTAATAAACAATACGGTGGCGTTCGTCAGTACATTCCATTGAAGGTGAATGCGGCGGGTGTAATGCCGATCATCTTTGCTCAGGCATTGATGTTCTTACCGATGACCTTTGTTGGTCTTTCGGGATCTGACACAGCTACAGAGTTCGCATCAGCATTTGGTGATATCACCGGATTCTGGTACAACTTCATCTTCTTCATTCTGATCATCGCGTTCACGTATTTCTATACAGCGATCACCGTGAATCCAAATCAGATGGCAGAGGATCTTAAGAGAAACGGTGGGTTCATTCCGGGTGTTAAGCCAGGAAAGAAGACCTCTGAGTTCTTGGATAACGTATTGTCACGCATCACGCTTCCAGGATCTATCTTCCTTGGAATCGTTGCGATTCTTCCAGCGTTTGCCATGATCGCTGGGGTTTCTACAGGGTTTGCTTACTTCTATGGAGGTACATCTCTATTGATCATGGTCGGTGTAATTCTCGATACGCTTCAGCAGATCGAGAGTCACTTGTTGATGAGACATTATGACGGACTGATGAAGTCTGGCAAAATAAAAGGTCGTTCTGCTTCTGCCTTTGGAATGGCGGGATAAGAACGTGTGAGAGGGATATGTTGAGAGGGAAGAGCGAAGAGGAGATCGAATTAGTTCGACAGAGTTCTTTACTTGTTGGGAAAACTTTAGCTGAGGTAGCAAGTTTGGTTCGTCCAGGTGTTACCCCGCTTGAGCTGGATAAGCGAGCCTATGAGTTCATTCATGACAACGGGGCAATACCGGGGTTCTTGAACTACAATGGCTTTCCAAACAGCTTGTGCATTTCCAAAAATGAAGCCGTCGTTCATGGCATTCCTGATAAGAAGGAAGTGGTGGATGGAGATATTCTGTCAGTAGACTGTGGTGTTCTGATGAATGGCTACTACGGCGATAGCGCTTACACCTTTAAAGTAGGTGAGGTGTCAAAAGAGGTCAATGACCTTCTGGAGACCACGAAAAAGTGCTTGCAGTTGGGAATAGAACAAGCCGTGGCAGGGAATCGGGTCGGAGACATCGGATTCGCGGTTCAGCAAGAAGCAGAGGCTAGTGGTTATGGTGTCGTGCGAGAATTGGTTGGTCATGGACTGGGTAAGAAACTGCACGAGGCTCCTGAAGTGCCGAATTTCGGTCGACGGGGTCGAGGTCCTAAGTTGGTTGATGGGTTGGTCATAGCGATCGAACCGATGATCAATCTAGGGGTGAAAGAAGTGCACCAGCAGCGAGATGGCTGGACCATCGTTACTGCAGATCGCAAACCATCGGCCCATTATGAGCACACAATAGTGGTGCGCAAGGGAAAGGCAGAAGTGCTCTCGACATTCGAGTTTATTGAAGAGAAATTAAACGTAGAAGCGTAAAAAGATATATGGCGAAACAAGCGTCCATAGAACAAGACGGAACGATTACTGAAGCATTGTCAAATGCAATGTTTCGCGTTGAACTGGAGAACGGGCACGTAATCACGGCTCACATCTCAGGTAAGATGCGCATGCATTACATCAAGATATTGCCTGGAGATAAGGTGAAGGTGGAGATGTCTCCATATGACCTATCAAAGGGAAGAATTACGTACAGGTATAAATAGACTGGATCATGAAAACTAGAGCATCCGTAAAGAAAAGATCTGCTGATGACAAGATCGTGAAGCGCAAAGGCCGCGTTTATGTCATCAACAAGAAGAATCCAAAACACAAACAACGTCAAGGGTAAAAAGTTAAGATATGGCTCGTATAGCAGGTATTGATCTACCAAGAAATAAAAGAGGCGAGATAGGACTGACCTACATCTTTGGCATCGGTCGTTCTACAGCCCAAGAGATTCTCACCAACGCCGAGGTCGACTGGAATAAGAAGGTTGGCGAGTGGAATGATGAGGAGCTCGCGCGTGTGCGTCAGTTCATCAACGAGACTCTAAAGGTAGAGGGTGCTCTTCGTTCAGAGATCCAGCTGAACATCAAGCGCCTTATGGACATCGGTTGCTACCGAGGTGTTCGTCACAGAGCGGGACTTCCGCTACGTGGTCAGCGCACGAAGAACAACAGCCGTACCCGTAAAGGAAAGAGAAAGACTGTTGCTAACAAGAAGAAGGCAACTAAGTAATAATCACTAGAATACGTTTTCGATGGCGAAGACTCAGACAAGAAAGAAGAAAGTAAAAGTAGACGCGGTTGGCGAAGCGCATATCCATGCGTCGTTCAACAACATCATCATCTCGCTCACCAATACGAACGGAGATGTGATCGCGTGGTCATCTGCAGGTAAAATGGGATTCCGAGGTTCTAAGAAGAACACCCCATACGCTGCACAGATGGCAGCACAGGACTGCGGCAAAGTAGCCCACGAAGCAGGTCTTCGTAAGGTGAAGGTGTTCGTTAAAGGTCCTGGTTCAGGTCGCGAAAGTGCGATCCGTAACTTGGCCAACAACGGCATCGAAGTGACGGAGATCGTTGACGTGACTCCAATGCCGCACAATGGATGTCGTCCATCAAAACGTAGAAGAGTTTAATACAGCAGGAAATGGCAAGATACAGAGGACCAAAATCAAAGATCGCTCGTAAGTTTCGTGACCCGATCTTCGGACCAGACAAGGCGCTGGAGCGTAAGAACTATGGACCGGGCATGCACGGACCTAACAAGCGTCGCATGAAGCAGTCTGAATACGCTATTCAGCTTCAAGAGAAGCAGAAGGCCAAGTATACCTACGGTATTCTTGAGCGCCAATTCTCTAACCTGTTTGCAGAAGCGTCACGTCGCAAGGGTATTACAGGTGAGAACTTGCTGATGCTTTGTGAGTCGCGTTTGGATAACACCGTGTTCAGAATGGGTATTGCACCAACACGCCGTGCAGCACGCCAGTTCGTTTCTCACCGTCATATTACGGTCAATGGAGACGTAGTGAACATCCCGTCATATCAACTCAAAGCAGGTGATAAAGTAGCCGTACGCGAGAAGTCAAAGTCTTTGGAGTCAGTCTCCAATTCTGTGGCGTCAAGCTCAACTGGTAGCTACCCATGGCTTGAGTTCGATAAAAACGAGCTTAGTGGAACGTTCATCGTTCCTCCAACGAGAGATCAGATTCCGGAGAACATCCGTGAGCAGTTGATCGTTGAATTGTACTCTAAATAATTAGCAATAACCATCATTGGAGATAAGCAGAAATGTTTGAGCGCTCTTCTTCAAGCTGCTTAAACGAAGACACTTAAATTCAATTAAAACTGAAGAAAACGAACATGGCAATTTTAGATTTTCAAAGACCGGATAAGGTTATTATGATCCAGGCGGACGACTTCAAAGGTCAATTCGAATTCCGTCCACTCGAGCCGGGATATGGTATCACTATCGGTAATGCCCTTAGAAGAATCCTTCTTTCCTCTTTGGAGGGTTTCGCGATCACTTCGATCAAGGTCGAAGGTGTAGATCACGAATTCAGCACCATCAAAGGTGTGATCGAAGACGTTACTGAGATCGTACTTAACCTGAAAGAAGTTCGCTTCAAGCAGCAGATCAAGGAAGAAGATTCTGAGAAAGTTCGCATCAAAGTGAGCGGTCAGGATAAGTTCACTGCAGGAGATATAGGCCAATTCACTACTTCATTCCAAGTGCTAAATCCAGATCACGTGATCTGCCACATGGATGAGAAAGTGACCTTAGAAATGGAAGTTTCTATCGGAAAGGGACGTGGTTATGTTCCATCTGAAGAGAATAAAACTTCTAACGCTGCTGTTGGAACCATCTTCTTGGATTCAGTGTTTACACCGATTCGCAACGTACGCTACACGATCGAGAACTACCGCGTTGAGCAGAAGACCGACTACGAAAAGTTGATCTTCGATATCGATACAGATGGTTCGATCCACCCAAAAGAGGCGTTGAAAGAGGCAGCTAAGATCTTGATTCATCACTTCATGTTGTTCAGCGATGAGCGAATCACATTGGATCAAGTAGAGAAGAAGGCAGAAGAGGAGTTGGATGAGAATACACTCCACATGCGTCAATTGCTCAAGACCAAGTTGGTAGACATGGACCTTTCTGTTCGTGCTCTTAATTGCTTGAAAGCTGCTGACGTGGAGACTCTGGGTGACCTAGTTACTTATGAGAAGAATGACCTTCTTAAGTTTCGCAACTTCGGTAAGAAGTCGCTCACTGAGCTTGAAGACCTCGTTCAAATGAAGGGCTTGCACTTCGGAATGAACGTATCTAAATATTTGTTGGAAAAGGAATAAGAACGCTTGATACTTAAGCAATGAGAAATCGAAACAAGATCAACCAATTAGGTCGCACCGCATCTCATAGAAATGCGTTGATGATGAACTTGGCGAATGCCTTGATCACACACAAACGTATCTCTACGACGGTAGCGAAAGCTAAGGCGCTCCGTGGTTACGTCGAGCCGTTGATCACGAAATCAAAGAATGATACAACTCACTCACGTCGTATGGTGTTCCGTCACCTTCAGAACAAGGAAGCGGTAGCTGAACTGTTCCGTGAGGTTGCACCTAAGGTGGGAGAACGTCCAGGTGGATATACCCGAATCATTAAGACGGGTTTCCGCGCGGGTGACTCTGCTGAAATGTGCATCATCGAGTTGGTTGACTTCAATGAAGTGTACACTACTGATTCTAAAGACTCAGCTAAGAAGAAGACTCGTCGTTCACGTCGCGGTGGAGGCTCTAAGTCTACTTCAGAGTCTACTCCAAAGCAAGCAGCTGCTGAGACTGCAGAAGAGGCCGTAGCCACTGAAGAAGTTGCAGAGGACGTGAAGGAGGAAGCTCCAGTTGAAGAGACCGCCGAGGCTGCAACGGAAGAAGTTGCAACTGAGGAAGCTCCAGCTGAAGAGTCTTCTGAGGAGTCAGAAGAAAGTGATGACGACAAAAAGGAAGCCTCGAACTAGGAGTGATCCTACAATATCGTTAATATTGAAAGAGGATGGGTGATACCTATCCTCTTTTTTTTGACCAAAAATTGACAATATTGCCTTATGAAATATAATCCAGGACAGCGCGCTATTATCCTGTTGGAAGATGGTACTTACTTCGAAGGAAAGGCAGCAGGAAAGATCGGTACAACTACCGGAGAGATCGCCTTTAACACAGGAATGACAGGATACCAAGAGATCTTCACTGATCCATCCTATTACGGTCAGATCCTTCTTATGACTCCCTCGCATATTGGTAATTACGGTATTCATCCGGATGAAGTAGAATCGGATTCGGTGAAGATCGCAGGACTGGTATGCAAGAAGTTTTCACAGATATTCTCCAGACCGGCTTCAGACGAGTCGATCCAGGTCTACTTCGAGCGCCAGAATCTGGTCGGTATCTCTGATGTGGATACCCGAGCTCTAGTTCGACATATCAGGCATAAGGGCGCGATGAATGCGATCATTTCAAGTGAGAATCTGGATATCGATTCACTCAAGAGTGAGCTGGCAAAGGTTCCGAGTATGGTCGGGTTGGAATTGTCTAGTAAGGTCAGTACCACGGAAGTCTATGAATTTGGTGATCCCAACGCGGAGCTAATGGTTTCTGTGATCGATTTCGGTACCAAGATGAATATCCTTCGCTGCTTGAGTGATCGAGGTTGTCATCTGAAAGTGTTTCCAATGACGGCTTCGGTTGAGGAGATCACCGCGTGGAATCCTGATGGGATCATGTTGAGTAATGGACCTGGAGATCCTTCGGCTATGAAAGACTCTATCGCATTGATCCAAGATCTACTCAAGTTGGACCTACCGATGTTTGGTATCTGTTTGGGTCATCAGTTACTTTCTTTGGCCGTAGGATTGAACACGTCTAAGATGCACAATGGACATCGAGGGATCAATCATCCAATCAAGAATTTAAAGACTGGAAAGTGTGAGATAACTTCCCAGAACCACGGTTTCGTGGTGAATCGGGAAGAGGCCGAGGCAAGGGAAGATATCGAGATCACGCACATTCATTTGAATGACGATACTCTGGCTGGAATACGTCTCAAGGACAAGCAGGCTTTTTCTGTACAGTATCACCCGGAGTCTTCTGCGGGTCCAAATGATTCGCGTTACCTCTTTGATGATTTCATCGAAATGATCAAAGCCTATAAACTTCAAACTGCTTAATGACATGAGCTACATTTCGCAAATACTGGCAAGAGAGATTCTCGATTCACGTGGTAATCCCACGGTAGAAATTGACGTGATCCTAGACTCAGGAGTGATTGGCACAGCGGCTGTGCCTTCCGGAGCGTCTACTGGTGTTCACGAAGCCGTCGAATTACGCGATGGCGATCCCGCAAGATATATGGGCAAAGGCGTGCTTAAGGCGGTTCAGAATGTTCGGGATGTCATCGGTAAGGAGCTAAATGGTGCTTTTGTATCCAGTCAGGTGGCAATCGATCGAGCTATGATCCAGATGGATGGTAGTCCGAACAAATCGAATTTAGGAGCCAACGCGATCCTTGGGGTTTCTTTGGCCGTAGCCAAAGCTGCTGCTCAAGATCATGGAATGCCTCTCTATCGGTATGTTGGAGGTGTACAGGCCACTACGCTGCCTATACCCATGATGAATATTCTGAATGGCGGTTCGCACGCGGATAATAAGATCGACTTCCAGGAGTTCATGATCATGCCTGTGGGTGCGGATCAGTTTAGTGAAGCGCTTAGAATGGGAACGGAGGTTTTCCACCATCTGAAGAAGGTTTTGAAGAACGATGGTTATTCCACTAACGTAGGCGACGAAGGCGGGTTTGCGCCTAACTTGGAGAGCAACGACAAGGCCATTGAGTACGTACTTCGTGCCATCGAGAGTGCAGGATACAAACCTGGTGATGATATCTACATCGCGATGGATGCCGCATCGAGTGAATTCTATTACGCGGAAAAAGGTCGATATGTCTTCAAGAAGTCAACGGGTAAGGAACTAGAGCCGGAGGCGATGGCTGAATTCTGGAAGGATTGGGCGTGTAAGTACCCGATCATTTCTCTGGAAGACGGTATGGCAGAAGACGACTGGTCAGGTTGGAAAGCGCATACAGCAACCGTAGGTGATAAGATTCAGATCGTTGGCGATGATCTTTTCGTAACGAACACAGAACGACTTCAGCGGGGCATCGACGAGAACGTGGCTAATTCGATCTTGATCAAGGTGAATCAGATCGGCTCTTTGACAGAGACAATTGAGGCTGTGAATTTGGCCTCAGTTCATTCTTACACATCGGTGATGAGCCACAGAAGTGGTGAGACAGAGGATACCACGATCGCCGATCTTGCAGTCGCCTTGAATACAGGGCAGATCAAAACAGGGTCAGCATCACGAAGCGATCGTATTGCTAAGTACAATCGACTGCTGAGAATAGAGGAGGAACTTGGGTCAACAGCCTATTATCCGGGACGATCCTTCAAGTTTGCATAACCTTGGAAGGGTTGTAAAAACGCCCTTTCGGTTGTAATTTCGTGAACTTCCCAAGGTTGGAAGTGTTCGAGTTCTTAATAGAATAATTCGTCAAATTATAGAGAGATGTCAGATTTCGCAGAATTGCATTATAACGGGGAGGTGTACAAGCTTCCGGTCGTAGAAGGGTCAGAGAATGAGAAAGCACTGGATATAGCTAAGCTGCGTGGGCAGTCAGGACTCATCACACTAGACCCTGGGTATAAGAATACGGGATCAACCAAAAGTGCGATCACGTTTCTCGACGGCGAACAGGGAATCCTTCGTTACCGCGGTTATCCCATTGAGCAGTTAGCTGAAAACTCATCTTTTCCAGAAGTAGCCTATCTCATCATCTATGGTGAACTTCCAAATGCGGAAGAGCTGGAGAGCTGGCGACGCGATATTACCTACCATACCCTCATTCACGAGGATTTCAAGACACTCTTGCAAGGGTTTCCGTCTAACGCACATCCAATGGGCGTGTTGTCGTCATTGGTAACTTCCCTAACCGCGTTTTATCCAGAATCTCTGGATCCGGTTAGATCGGCGGACGAAGTTCGTATGAGTATCGTTCGTCTCTTGGCTAAGCTACCAACTTTGGCTGCGTGGGCCTACAAAAATGAGATCGGCCAGCCGTTGGTATACCCGAAGAACAACTTGGATTACTCCGGTAATTTCCTTCGAATGATGTTCGCCACTCCGGCTGAAGATTATCAGCCAGATCCGGTGGTCAGCAATGCGCTCAACAAGTTGTTGATCCTCCACGCTGAACATGAGCAAAATTGCTCCACTTCAACTGTACGTATCGTAGGGTCGTCGCATGCTAGTCTGTATGCTTCGGTCTCAGCAGGTATCAACGCGCTTTGGGGTCCTCTTCACGGTGGTGCGAATCAAGCGGTAATTGAGATGCTTGAGGCGATCCGTCAGGATGGTGGAGATACGGCTAAGTATCTCGCGAAGGCAAAGGATAAGGACGATCCATTCCGATTGATGGGCTTCGGACACCGTGTTTACAAGAACTTTGATCCACGCGCTCGAATCATTAAAAAAGCGGCGAATGAAGTGTTGAGTAAGCTCGGGGTGAATGATCCGGTGCTTGATATTGCCAAGCAATTGGAGGAGGCTGCACTCAATGATCCTTATTTCGTAGAACGCAAGCTCTATCCAAACGTAGATTTCTACTCTGGTATCATCTATCGAGCCCTCGGTATTCCTACCAATATGTTTACCGTCATGTTCGCATTAGGCCGACTCCCAGGTTGGATCGGGCAGTGGAAGGAGATGCGTGAGAATAACGAGCCGATCGGTCGACCACGCCAGGTCTACACAGGGGAGAATGAGCGGGATTATGTTCCGTTGAATAAAAGATAGATGACATGTTATTAAGAAATTGAGGCTGTCCCTTTGGGCAGCCTTTTTTTTGTTCCCCGTTTTGATCGGGACTGCAAAATGACTTCACAGAGGCCGAAACGGGTGTCTTTCGAAACCTAAAACCCCTGAATTTCGTATTTTAGGCATTGATTTTTAAATACATACGATATTGACGAATCTACGGCAACTCTTTTTCCTATTGATTTTTACGGTGTTTGCAGTTCGAGCTCACACCCAGATTCTATGGTATGAGGATTTTTCCCTGCCGAATTTTACCACGGTTGATACTGGGGCCAGCGCATGGACAATTGATTTGACATATGATTGTAGTGGTTCTGTCACCGGTTACTACTACGTCTTAAGTGGACAATTCCAGAGTTACGACACGGATTGTGATGCTCGCTGGATCTTTACTATCGATTGATGCAGGTCGATTACGACGGAAGTGCCTCGTATTCGATAATTCAGTTCGTGCCCTTCATCCGGAATTCGGATATCGACGTAGCATTGTTCCCTAATCCAGTGAACTCAGGAGATGTTTTGTACTTACAGGCAGGAAGCGACATGGAAGGAAAAGCAGAGGTGTCTCTGATCGACCTTTCCGGACGATTGATCTTCCGCGACCAAGTAAGACTTATTGAGAACGGAGTAGTAGCTCTCCCAATTCAAAATGGAATAGCACCGGGGCACTACACATTGTCCATCGTTCAGGGAGTAAGAAGCTCTCACTCTCGATTGGCGATCCAGTGATCACCGGACAACTTTCGAAAGACTAGAAACAAAAAAGGCTTCCCTTGGGAAGCCTTTTTCTATTCTCTTAGCAACTCTTTATGCAACTATTGCCTTCTGAGTTAGATCCTTGATCTTTTCTGATTCTTCTTCAGCGAGTTCAGCATCTACCAAGATGCGACCGCTGTGCTCATCAGTGATGATCTTCTTGCGCGCTGCGATATCCAACTGGCGCTGAGGTGGGATCTTGATGAAAGAACCTCCAGAAGAACCTCTTTCAACTGGCACAACAGCAAGACCATTTTTAACGCTAGCGCGAATACGCTTGTAAGCATTCAATAAACGATCTTCGATATGGCTCTCGGCCTCCTCTGAAGCCTTGATCAATGCCTTTTCTTCCTTTTCAGTTTCCTTGATGATACTGTCGAGCTCCTCTTTCTTGTGATCGAGGTCTTTCTTGCGCTCATTCAATGCTTCTTCAGCTACAGTCATCACTTCCTTCTTCTGAGCGATCAAAGCTTCAAACTCTTTCATGCGCTTCTCAGCCAATTGGATCTCCAATGTCTGGTACTCGATCTCCTTCGAAATAGAATCGAATTCTCGGTTGTTACGCACATTCTTCTGCTGTTCCTCGTACTTCTTGATCATTTCACTTGAATCGATGATCGCATTCTTACGATCCGATACCTTGAGCTCAAGGTCCTCCAATTCAGTCTGGAGATTATTGAGGCGGGTCTGAAGACCTTCGATCTCGTCCTGTAGATCTTCTACTTCCAAAGGAAGCTCACCACGTACGATTCGGATCTTGTCGATCGCTGAATCGATAAGCTGCAAACGGTAAAGTGCTCGAAGCTTTTCTTCTAAGCTCACTGCTGTGGTTTCATTCGTGCTTTTCTTCTTAGCCATATATCATGCAATGTAGTAATGAACAGGATTTGTTCCTGCCTCTGACAAAAGGACGGCAAAGGTAGGAAATTTTTCATCCAGATATTCCTTGATCAACTCTGGTGTAAACTGCTCACTTTCAAAGTGTCCAATGTCCATGATCACGATCTTTCCGTCAGCATCAAAAAACTCATGATACTTGACGTCCGAAGCGATGAAAACGTCGGCTCCTGAAGCGATCGCATCCGGGAGTAAAAAGCGTCCTGCTCCGCCACAGAAAGCTATTTTCTTGATCTTTTGTTTCAGAATAGGAGTGTGACGCAGGGCTTTGAGCTTGAATGATTTGGATACATCTTTCATGAAAGAGCTCATGGCGGTTTCGGTAGTCAATTCTCCTACCATTCCACTTCCGAGACGGGGGTACATATTCTCCAATTTGATCAAGTCATAGGCGACTTCTTCATAGGGGTGGGCCTGGATCAGGGCAGCAACAACCTGTCGTTGCAAGTGAATGGGTAGAACGACCTCGAGTTTGGTTTCAGGTTCTGTGTGGTCAGACCCTGTGGTGCCGATTGCGGGGTTGGTGTCCTCGTTTCCTCTAAACGTTCCTGCCCCCTCTTGGCCAAAACTGCAGTGATCGTAGTCGCCAATGGAGCCCGCGCCGGCAGTAAAGAGAGCATTTCTAACAGATTCAAGTGACGCGTGGGGGACGAATGTGAATAGCTTTAAAAGCACTTCTTTCTTTGGGGAAAGAATCTTCAGGTCTTGTAGCCCTAACTTTTCTCCGATCTTTCGATTCACTCCGGTCCACACGTTGTCAAGGTTGGTGTGGATCGCATATATCGCGACGTCGTTTTTGATGGCCATCATTACGGTGCGCTCCACATAGTTTTTGCCAGTGAGAGATTTCAATCCGCCGAAAACGATCGGATGGTGAGCAACGATCAATTGACATCCCTTTTCGATCGCCTCCCTGACCACTTCTTCCGTACAGTCGAGGGTGCATAGCACTTGCTCCACTTTTGCGTTAGGGTCTCCAACGATCAATCGCGCATTATCGTAGCCTTCCTGATATTCGGCCGGAGCCCAATGTTCCAGACTTTGAATGATGTCTCGTACGGTCATACCTTTCAGTTTTCGAGGTGTGCGTCAAAGATAACAGCAGAACCTACCTTTGTTTGGTGAATTTCCTTCTACTTCCATTTGCTTGGGTTTACGGACTTGTGATCAGAGTCAGGAATCTACTCTTCGACCTTGGAATATTCAAGTCGAACGAGTTCGATGTCCCGGTGATCACAGTAGGTAACCTTCGGGTCGGAGGAACAGGTAAAACCCCCACGGTCATTGCGCTTCTGGAGCTTCTGAGTGGAAAATCGAATCCTGCAGTTCTAAGTCGGGGATACGGTCGTTTATCAAAGGGTTGGAGAGAAGTGAATTTGGACGATGACGCTTCCTTGACCGGAGATGAACCTCTTTTGATCAAACAGCGGAACCCCGAGGTGAGAGTTGCAGTCATGGAACAACGCAGCAAAGGGATCAACATGCTCTTGGAGTCTGAATCACGTCCAAATGTGATCCTTCTTGACGATGCGATGCAACATCGGTGGGTGAGGCCGGGATTGTTGATCTTGCTCACCGCCTACCACGATCGCTACACACAAGACTGGCTGTTGCCCGTTGGTCGATTGAGAGAACATCGTAGCTCGGCTGCTCGAGCGGACTTGATTGTGGTTACTAAATGTCCTGAAAAACTTGCTTTTGATGAAAGGAAGAGAATCATCCAAGAAGTAAACCCACGACCACATCAGCAGGTTTGCTTTGCATTTGAGTCGTATCCGGGCCTATCCGATCTGCGAGATTCCTCCGTCCATGATTGGCAGAAGATCAAAGACCAGAGTGTCGTGTTGGTCACGGGGCTCGCGGATCCGAGTACCCTGCTCGGATTTATCGAGGAAAAGTGTGCTCATCAGTTGGTACACCTTCCTTTTGGAGATCACCATGACTTCAAGGAGCAAGACCTCGATCGTATCCTTGAAGCCTATTCAAATTTTCCTCCTGGAAAGGCCGTGATCTTGACCACAGAAAAAGACGCTCAGCGCTTCGCGCATTGGATGCAAAATCAGAAATTCGCAGCCCTTCCGATCTACGCCATTCAGCACCGTCAGGAGTGGTTTGAATCAGATCGAGAGGTCATAGAAAAACGACTAGATGAATTTATCAGATCGGATCAAAGAAACGGCTAGCTTCATTGAAAACCATCTTCGTCCGGAAGGTGCCTTAGGGGTGATTCTCGGAACCGGCTTGGGCGGCTTTGCCGATGAGCTGCAGGTGGAGAAAGAATTGGCTTACAGTGAGATCCCTCATTTTCCGCAAAGTACCGTTGAAGGTCATGATGGAAAGTTGATTTACGGCACCCTGGAAGGACAGGCCATCCTTGCCATGAAAGGGCGATTCCACTTTTACGAGGGATACGATATGACCGAAGTGGTATATCCCATCCGAGTGATGCATGCACTCGGTATCCGAGATCTTTTGCTCTCCAATGCCAGTGGAGGAGTGAACCCGGCTTTCAAGGTTGGAGACATCATGTTGCTGAGAGATCATATCAACCTTTTTCCTTCGAATCCATTGATCGGACCGAATGATGATAGTCTAGGACCTCGCTTTCCTGACATGTCAGAACCATATGAACATGAGATCCGGGATGCCTTGAAAGCTTCTGCGAAGAAGGAGGGGATAGAAGTGCACGAGGGTGTATATGCCGGGGTCTCTGGCCCCTGCTTCGAAACGCCAGCCGAGTACCGATACCTTCGGATCATTGGGGCAGATGCGGTAGGTATGAGTACGGTGCCTGAATGCATTGCAGCCAAGCACCTCGGTATGCGCGTGGCTGCTCTTTCTGTTATCACAGACCTCGGCATCGAAGGACACGTTGAATCGGTCACGCATGAAGAGGTGCAATTAGCAGCCCAGGCAGCCGAACCAAAAGTGGCTCGCGTCGTCCGGCGTTTTTTATCTGAATTCTCTTTTGCATCAGCTTCTCATTGAGCCCGTTAACTTTGCAGGAACATGAATATTAACCAGGAAATTCTCGACCAGTACGAAGCCGTAATTGGATTGGAAGTGCACGCGCAACTTCTGACCAAGTCGAAGGCGTTTTCTTCCGATCGCAATGAGTACGGAAGTATGCCAAACGCCAACACCAGCCCTGTGTCCTTGGGCCACCCAGGAACGTTGCCTGTTCTCAATGAGAAGTCAGCCGAATTCGCTGTTCGTCTAGGTCTGGCCTGCGGATGTGATATCAGAGAGCGTAATGAGTTTGCGAGAAAGAATTATTTCTATGCTGACCTTCCCAAAGGATATCAGATTACACAGGATACGACCCCGATCTGCACCGGAGGTTCAATCACCATTAAGGATGCAGATGGAATTGAGAAGAGGATCGGACTGACCCGTATCCACATGGAGGAGGACTCCGGTAAGAGTATCCACGATCTTTCCCCGTTTGAGACCATGATCGACCTCAACCGCGCTGGGGTTCCCCTTCTCGAGATCGTCTCAGAGCCAGATATGTGTTCCGGTGATGAGGCGTACAGCTATTTGACTGAAGTTCGAAAACTAGTCCGTTATCTCGAGATTTGTGATGGTAACATGGAAGAGGGTAGCCTGCGTTGCGATGCGAACGTTTCGGTGATGAAGAAGGGCTCCGATACCTATGGGACTCGTGTCGAGATCAAGAACCTGAATAGTATTCGAAACGTGAAACGCGCGATCGAATACGAAATAAGAAGACATATCGGTGTTGTTGAGCAAGGTGGTGAGATCAAGAAGGCTACACTGACCTTCAATGCCGCTACCGGAGAAACGGCGGTAATGCGTACTAAAGAAGAAGCCGATGATTACCGTTACTTCCCGGAACCTGACCTTCAACCACTCTACATCACTCAGGACTTTATCGAAGAGGTGCGAAAGACCTTGCCTCCGCTGCCTAGCTCACTTTTCGCTAAGTATGTTAATGAACATGGTTTAAGTGAGTACGATGCAGGGGTTTTGACCGATGATAAACAAGTTGCGCTGTACTTCGAGGAACTGCTAAGTCATGTCCAAAGCCCTAAATCAGCCGCAAACTGGATGATGGGCGAGGTGAAAGGGTATGTGAATGAGATGGCGATCGAGTTCAAAGACTTCCCACTGAAACCGGCGAAACTCGCTGAGATCATTCGAATGGTTGAGGAAGGGAAGATGGGACAAACGCTAGCTTCTCAGCAGTTGTTCCCGTTGATGATGAAGGAACCTGATGCCTCCGCGCAAACCCTTGCAGAAAAGCACGAACTCGTGCAAGTCGGCGACGTCGATGAGTTGGCACAATGGGTGAATGAAGCTCTTGAAAAATTCCCAGATAAGGTGGAAGAATACCGAAACGGTAAGAAAGGGATCCTCGGACTCTTCATGGGAGAGGTAATGCGCTTGAGTAAGGGCAAGGCCGATCCGAAAACCACCAATGAACTCATTCGTAAAGCACTAGAATCATAAGCGGAAACGCAGTATCATGAAACATTTATTCTTTTTCATTCTTCTTAGTACACTCCTCTCCGTCTCATGTGATAATGGAGCTTCTGCGGATGCTCAAGATCAAGACAGATCTTCCGCTGACAATACGGAAGAGGTTAGTTATGGCCCTACTAGGATTTCCGGAACGTTGACTGGTGTGTCCGAGAGACCGGTATACCTCGAATACCTTACAGCATCTAAAATGGTCGGTGTGGATACCGTCATGACCGACGACCAAGGAAACTTTGAGTTTGAGACTCAGATCACGTATCCAGGTTATTACAGGGTCAGCCTGAACGAGAGCAACATGTGTATTCTGATCGTTCATCCAGAGGATAAGATCGAGGTTCAAGCCAATGGATCGGATATTTATCAATCATATGAGGTTTCCGGTTCAGAAGAAAGTCAAAGACTGAAGGACCTGAATCTTATGCTCATCCCACGTGACTCCATCAACATGGCCTATCAGAATGCGCAGATGATGCGAGATCAGAAGATGTTCGAAGAGGTAATGGAGAATTACGAAGGGATCATGGCAGAGGTGAATACGAAGCTAAAGTCCTTCATTGATGAGAACCCAGCTTCTCTGTCGGCCCTGGCGGCTGTTCAGAATATGGATATGGAGACGGAGTTTCCTACCTATTTGAAGGTCGTTGAGTCTCTTGAAGGTAAAATGGACCAAAACGAGTTCTACCAAGCTATTAGAATTCAAGTGATGGCTCAAAGAAGGCTGGCCATCGGCTCACCTGCCCCCGAGATCACTTTGCCACAGCCCAATGGTCAGGATCTGAGTTTGTCAGATTTGAAAGGAAAGTATGTGCTCATTGACTTTTGGGCATCGTGGTGTGGGCCTTGTCGAAAAGAGAATCCGAATGTGGTAAGGGTGTATAAGAAGTACCATGATATGGGCTTTGAGATCTTGGGTGTATCCCTCGATCAGAACCAGAAAGCCTGGTTAAATGCCATTGAACAGGATGGCCTTCGTTGGAAGCACGTTAGCGATCTTAAGTATTGGGGGTCGGCCGTTGTGCCCGAATACCAGATCAAGGGAATTCCTTTAACCTATCTTGTAGACCCCGAAGGGAATATCATCGGTAAAAATCTCCGGGGAGCTTCGCTTGAGCAGAAGTTGGCCGAAATATTCGATTAGGTATGATGGGAAAACGACATCTTGCGCTTGTCCTTTGGGTAGCGACCACCTTTCCGGTCGTAGCGCAGGTCGATTCCTATTGGCAGCAAAGAGTCGATCACACCATCAAAGCTACTTTGGATGATACTCTTCACATGATCTTCGCAGAGGAGACGGTGAAGTATCACAATCAGAGCCCCGATACGCTTGAATACCTGATCTTCCATCTCTGGCCAAATGCCTATAAGAATCGCAACACAGCCTTAGCAAAGCAGAGCGTTAGAATGGGACAGACCGAGATGTTGTTTGCCCTACCGGAAGATCTTGGGTTCATTGATGGATTAGCCTTTGAGTTAGATGGAAAACCCTGCGTTTGGGAGTTTCATCCTAAGCACATCGATATCTGTACACTTTACTTAGAAAGACCTCTGCTGCCTGGTGAGTCTGTAGAGATCTCCACTCCGTTTCGCGTTAAATTGCCATCTGGAAAGATATCAAGGTTGGGTCATATCGATCAAAGCTACCAGATCACGCAGTGGTTTCCGAAACCAGCCGTATATGACAAGAAGGGATGGCACGCGATGCCCTACTTGACCTTGGGGGAATTCTATTCAGAGTACGGAAGCTATGATGTGACCATATCTGTTCCGTCTAATTATGTAGTGGGTGCTACCGGCGACCTGCAAACACGATCTGAAATCGAGTTCTTGGAGAGTCGAGTAGCCGAGACCAAACAATGGATCGAAAAGGTTGAGTCAGATGATGAATGGTCAACGACCTCCAAGGAAATGGATTTTCCAGAGTCTGACTACACCTACAAGACCTTGAACTACACCCAGAATAATATCCACGACTTTGCCTGGTTTGCCGATAAGAGATACCATGTATTGAATGGAAAGGTCGCCCTTCCCGGAAGCGGTGATTCGGCTACGGTATGGACCATGTTCACGAACAAGGAAGCACGCCTCTGGAAGGAAAGCATCGAATACATGCACGACGCGATCTACTACTATTCACTTTGGAGTGGCGACTATCCTTACCAGCAGGCTACGGCTGTGGATGGAACCATTTCTGCCGGAGGAGGAATGGAGTATCCGAATGTGACGGTGATTGGCTCGTCAGGTGATGCTATTTCACTCGAGACCGTCATCATGCATGAAGTCGGACACAATTGGTTCTATGGGATCTTGGGAAGCAATGAGCGTCGATACGCTTGGATGGATGAGGGCCTGAATAGCTACAATGAATTGAGATACTTGGACACGAAGTACCCGGATGGTCACCCGTTCGTTGGAAATAATTCTAATAGTAAGCTGATCGAGTTTGCAGGTCTGGATCAATATCGTTTAAGAGATATCCATTACCTGACCTACCTGTTTGCTGCCAGGGACAATTCGGATCAACCCCTGAATACAACGTCCTCCAAGTTCAGTCAATTGAACTACGGCGCCGTGGTATATTCCAAATCAGCGGTTTGGTTTAACTATCTGCGACACTACTTAGGTGACTCCCTCATGGATGCTACTATGCATGCCTATTTCGATGCTTTTAAGTTCAAGCATCCCGCACCTGAAGATTTCAAACAGGTCGTGGAATCCACTTCGAAGAAAGAACTCGATTGGCTTTTTGATAAGGGTATCGACAGTACAGCTAAGATCGATTTTAAGATCTCGAGTGCATCGCTGACCGATAGTGTGTCCAAGGTGGTGGTAAAGAATAATGGAGGTGTTGCCTCACCGATTCCTGTAGCTTTTTACATGGAGGGAAAGGAAGTGTATCGAACATGGCTTGAAGGATTCAACGGAAAACAAACCATTGAATACAATGGAGATGCTGATCACGTCGTACTGGACCCTGACCGCATCGTACCTGAGCTCCGACGAGACAATAACCATAGCGATCTCACGGGTACTTTTAAACGAATGGAGCCGATCGAGTTTAAGTTCGTCGGACAACTGGAGGATCCCACGAAGAGCGAGGTTTATTGGCTGCCACTCTTGTCAGCTACAGTTCCAGGAGGCTTTACGCCGGGGGTGGCTTTTTATAACTCGATCATCCCGGTTAGAAAATTGAATTGGGTCATTGCTCCCATGTTCTCGACCAAGTCACTTTCGGCTTCGGGAATGGGGGAGATCTATTATTCTCTAACCCCCGAGCTATCGCTCTTTCAGAATATTGACCTTGGCGTGAGAGGGCGCTCGTTTACGGCGGATAATGTCTTTCTGAACAATGACGTGCTTCACCTCAATTACTATCGCATCGAGCCCTATGTGAGATTCAATCTGCGTCCTTATAGACCCAGTGGATTATGGGATGACGAATTCACACTCAGCACGGTGATCGTGGGTGAGGATCAATTGGCGGGTTTAATCGGAGCCCCTGAAGTCGATCGATTTGTTTCTTCCAAGATCTTTACGCGATTCACCTATCAAGGGCGTTGGAATCATCCCGCCTACGGTACGGATTTCAAACTTGGTGGTGAGGTGTTCGAAGAGTTTCTTCGAGGCACCATCGAGATCGTGAATCAGATCGAGCTGGATGACTACATGAAGATGAGAAACCGAGTCTTCGTCGGAGCCTTCTTCAGCAATAACTCGAATAACCCGGTTTACAATTACCGCATGGATGGGCAGTCAGCTTGGAATGATTATGCCTATGATGGTTTGTTCGTCGATCGCTCACGCTGTGATGCTCTCCTGTCTCGACAGTTGACCGAAACCCACGGAGGATTCAAAATACCCACAGCCGTTGGTAGCTCCAACCTAGGCTTGATTGCCTACAATACGGAGATATTGGTGATGAACTTCCCAATAGGATTGTTTGGTGATGTCGGCTATGATCTCAATGGGAATTTCGCCTACGACGCAGGGCTTTGCTTGACCGGAAAGCGTCACATCTTTGGTGTATACTTGCCTCTTATCTACAGCGATAACATTGCCCAAGAGGTTTCTGCAAATGGACGAGGGTGGCTCGACCTAATAAGGTTTCAGTTTGACCTTTTCAGGATCAACCCAATGGAGCTGCGAAAACGAATTCAGATCTAATGGCCGGGCAGAAACGCATATACTTTGCCTCGGACTTTCATCTAGGCTCTTTCGCGGATGACCTTGCTCCTTTAGAGCGAGAAAAGAAAGTGGTTCGATGGTTAGATTCGATTCAGGAAGATTGCCAAGAACTGTATTTGCTCGGAGATGTGTTTGATTTCTGGTTTGAATACAAGTATGTAGTTCCTCGTGGATTCGTTCGCCTCTTAGGTAAACTGGCGGAAATGAGCGATGCAGGTATCCCCATCCACATTTTCACGGGTAATCATGACGTTTGGATGTTCGGTTATTTCAACGAACAGTTCAATGCCCATATCTACACCGCTCCGATCGAACGTTCGTGGAATGGCAAGACATTTATCATTGGACATGGCGACGGATTAGGTCCTGGTGATGAAGGCTACAAGTTCATCAAGCGGGTATTTACCAACCGAATCGCTCAGCGGCTATTTGCCTTTTTGCATCCCTACATCGGGGTGTCTCTCGCAAGATTCTTTTCCAAACTAAGTAGAGAGAAGACCGGCCACAAAGACGATGTCTTCCTTGGAGAAAAGGAGTATCTGCTACAGTACTGTAAAGATGAACTTAAGCACCGCCACATCGATTACTTCATCTTTGGTCACCGCCACTTGGTGATCGATGAAGCCGTGGGCGAGAATTCGCGTTACGTGAATCTAGGGGAGTGGTTCTCCAGTTGTAACTATGCCGTTTTCGATGGTGTAGACCTTTCGCTTCACGCTTTTGAAAGCTGATCCATCTTCAAGATGAGATCCACGAGTCGATTGGTATATCCCCACTCGTTGTCGTACCAGCCCACTACTTTGACCATTTTGCCCAAGGCTGATGTGAGCTGTGCGTCAAACACGGAGGAATGAGGGTTACCGATGATATCTCTGGATACGATGGGTTCGTCCGTGTATTCCAGGATTCCCTTCAACCTTCCTTCAGCGGCCTCTTTGAAAACAGTATTGATCTCCTCAGTAGTGGCTTCTTTGCGGAGCATACAGCTCAAGTCGGTCAATGAGCCATTCGGAACGGGGACTCTGATCCCGGCTCCTCCAATGTGTCCTTCTAGCTCTGGAAAGATGCGGGTGATCGCCTTTGCCGCGCCCGTAGTCGTTGGAACAATACTCTCAGCCGCGGCCCTTCCTCTTCTCCAATCCTTGTGAGGAGCGTCGTGCAATCGTTGATCGGATGTGTAACTGTGAACCGTCGAGATATAGGCTTCTTCAATTCCCCAGTTTTCGTGGAGCAGCTGCACAAGTGGAGCGGCACTGTTAGTAGTACACGAAGCGTTCGAAACAATTCGGTCGCCAGCCTCAAGCAAGTGATCATTGATTCCCATCACGATGGACTTGGTCTCCTTGTCCGTAGCGGGTGCTGAAATGACCACACATCTAGCACCTCCCTCAAGATGAACAGATGCCAGTTGACTGCTCTTGAACAGGCCTGTAGACTCGATCACCACATCCACTCCGTGGTCTCCCCATGGGATGTTCTTAGGCTCGCGTTCATTGAATACTCGAACATTAGAACCATCGATCTGGAAGCCGGATTCCGTGATCTGGATCTCACCCGGAAAGCGACGATGAACACTATCGTATTTCAGCAAGTGAGCAAGGTTGTCAGCATCAACCAGGTCGTTGATCGCCACGAGCTTGAATTGAGGGTGCCCATGGATCACTCGAGTGAAGGTTCGCCCGATGCGGCCGAAACCATTGATGCCGATCTTGATCTGTTTCATGTTTCGAATTGAAGCGGTAAAGGTACAAGCAAAAAAAGCCCTTCACAATGGAAGGGCTTCTATCGAATAGCGTTTGATGCTTTAGTGCATCACGATGAATTTCGCTGTTTCCTTTTGTCCTTGGCTTTCCACTACAACGAAGTAGGATCCGGAGCGCAAAGACTGTGCGTTGAATGAAAGACGATTGTTGCCTTGCTTCACACGTTCTTGCCATGCATTGACCTGCCGACCATTGATGTCGTAGATCATCACATTGACCTGACCCGTCATTCCTGATTCAAATGCGATCATTCCTTCGCTTTGGATAGGGTTAGGGTAGACCATCATGTCAGCAATAAAGTTGTCCTTACCAGGCATGGCAGGAACATCTGGTGTGCCAACCAATGAAGTTGACTCCCAAAGACCTCGTCCATGAGTTCCAACATAGATGACACCAGAGTTGCTTGCTTTATCAAACGGAAGAGCCTGCTGACGGATGTCGTATGTTGGCACCCAAGTGTTGCCATGGTTCTCTTCAGACCAAGTCGTACCTAAACCGGCCGTGATGTCTGAAGTAGCCCAAATACCGAACTCAGTTCCCAAAAGAACCATGTTTGGTTCATTGACATTGAACTCAGCATCGTATACAGGGAACGGAGGCAAGTCGCCATGCACGTTCTCGAAGGTTGGAGTAGCAGAAAGAGCATTGTCGGAATAGCGCACACGATTGGTAGCACCATATCCTCCTCCGGTGACTACGAGGCGGTTATTGTCATTGTAGTCGAGAGCGATTCCAATAACACCTCCGGTATGTGTGCCATTACCTCCCATATTTAGCAACAACTCTGGTTGAAGATTGTCCGCGTCATCCTGAGAGTACACATCTTGAAGCCCGCTGACTCTGTAGAGTGCTCCACCTTGTGTGCCGATGAATGCAGTGTTGCCATCATTAGCAAATTCGACGCAAGACACGGCTCCGCTTATTCCTCCGATACCGAATGGACGTGGAGGAAGGGCTTGAGCATTAAGAACGTTTCTGTAAAGACGAATAGCTCCGCCGGCAGACGGACTTCCATCTCCGGTAGAGAATAGAAGAGACTGAACAGGATCTTGAATCTTGATCACGTCGCCAGGATTCAGGTCATTCTCTAGGCGATGCTCGAATGTGAAAGTTCCTTGAAGCGAACGAAGGTTTTGACTTTCAATGATCAAAACATCATTGGCCTCAAATCGCTCTTCGTAGCTAACAAGTACGTTGGCATTCTCAGAAGGGGCGTTGTCGAAGGTTGCAGAAATGTCAATGCTTCGATCGTCATTGAATGTTACGGTTCCTTCACCATCACCGATCAATTCGCCTGGGTTCTCCGGGTCTACCGTCAATACCATACCACTTGAGCGTACTTCAATGCTTGATTCAATCACGATCGCAGCAGGCTGGATCGGGGTGAAAGACTCGTTGAAGTTGCGAAGGATACCGTTACCGCTTGCCACAGCAAATTCCGTTGGCTCAACAGAGAACTCGATTGAGTCCTTACTTGTCAAGTCATTCGTGTTTTCCCAAAGCTTTACTACGGTATGGAAAGGTCCGCCAGAACCCATACCACTCATGAAAGCAAAAGGAGGTTGAGAAGAAAGATTACCCTCAGATGCCGATGATAAATCTACGCGAACGACAAGTCCGTTTTGAGATGAGGCAAATACGATCGGCATTTCTTGAGAAACGTCGCAATCGATTCCATCGTTTCCGAAGACTTGATATCCGATATTAGGATCGTTTGAATTGATACCAAGTACGGCAAGGGTGCCATTATCCTGAGTTCCTCCAACTACGGTACCGCCTCCATTGAAGTGGCCGATTCCGTAAAATTGAGTAGTAACGAATCCTTTGTTGAGTCCTTGCCAAGTAGAACCACGGTTCTCGGTCTTAGCGATACCTCCGTCACTCGTCACGTATACTCGACCAGGGTCATTGGGACTTTGATAGAAATAGTGCTTATCTGCGTGGACGTAGTTAGGAAGCACATCCTGGAAGGGGGGAGAACCACCTTCTGTAGCTACGCGAGAAAGACTACCATCAAAGCGCCAAAGCTCAACACCACCAATGAAAACCGTGTTTGGATCTTCTTGCGTGGCCATCATGGCCGCATCGTACATACCCTGACAGAAAGAACCACCTTGCATAGGAGAAAATTCAGCGAATTTCTCAAGCATCTTATAGAAGTTCTCACCCCCGTCGGTTGATTTATAGATGGAAGAGAAACATGATTCATTATCCATGAACATCACGTACATGTAGTTTGGATGCTTGTTCGGGATGCTTACAACAGTGCGACCTCCGGTTGCAGGAAGGCCACGATCGTTGATCTTTACGAAATCAGTCCCATTCTCAGAGAGGTAAACAGCACCGCCCAAGAACGAAACAAGAACCTTGTCATCATGGCCTACTACAACATCAGCACATTTCTGATTGAATGGAATCGTCTGAGCCTCATCTACGTAGATCGGATTGGTCCATGATTCTCCATCATCGGTTGAAATCTGAAGACCGCGCTCTGTTGCCGCATAGATGATTCCGGCAGAGTTGGTGCGGATCCTGTTCGTAGCGATCCATGACTCACCTTGTGTGCTGTAACGATCCTCAGGGTCAGTGCAGAAAGGTGCGAAAAAGTAACCCCTCCATCGGTAGAGACGAAGATGCCGTAACCAGGCCAAGCAACGCGAGCAGAATTCGCATAGGCGTCGAAGCTTGACCCTGTGCCAAAATAGATGGTCCCGGTGGCTGTATCCTGGTGAATACATGAGATAATCGATGAATTCGTGTCCATGTTGTCAAACTGGGCGTGAGGTTGCCAAGTTCCACCGCCATTGTAACTGTAGAACAAACCTCCAGTAACACCACCCCGCGATCAACGTGTCGGGTTGCTTGTAAAGCTCGATAACCGCACGTGTTCTACCACCCACGTTATCAGGACCTCGCATTAACCATTCCAACCCAAGTGTTCCACGAAAACGCGGTTTGCAACTATACTTCGAGCCTCCAAATAGGCGAAAGGTTATACTCTCCTGTGCGTAGATCGATCTTGGCCCACTCCATCATGTTGGGTTCGCCTTGATCACTCGTCTTTGATTCGCGGGCTTGGTAAGTTGGCTCCTTTGTAAGGTACAGACCTGATGTGATCAGGAGTCCTAAAGCCTGCCAATTCCTGGGTAAAGTAGCTTTTTCATCATATTATCGTTCTGTTTCGTAAAGGTTCCGAAAATGGAGCTGCAATGTAAATAAAAATCACCCCTTTCTTAAGGACAATTAAATGGACTGTAAGTTCAAGTTAGAAAACGGTTAGTTGTCACCCTGTGGTGGTGACCGGTCAAAGATATCTCTTACCAAGGTGAAGCGCAATATAGAAGGTCAGGTAAAACTGATCATTATATGTTATGGCCATGATAGGAATTTCTTTGGCAAATGCGTCGAACGTAATGCCCGTCTCAATTGCCTTGATATTCTCGTCGTCCCCTGAATACTCAAAATTGAAGGCGAACTTGGTGTGAATGCCTGGATAGATGTCGATCTCTGACGTACCCAAAAGAAAAGGAGCTCGACCTAGGATCTGAGCCTCACCTGTATGCTTCTCGTAATTGTACCTCTCCGTTGATTTGGAGTTTCCACTGGAATTATTGTAGGATACGTTCATGTAGATAGGCTTGGCTATACCCAATGTAGGTCCGAAAAGGAAGAAATAGCTGACCCTAACTCCACGCTTTACCACCTTGTCATACATGGTTTTTTGCCAGCCGAATGAATTTCGAAGAAAGAACACCGAATTGATCTTCCCTTCATAGTAGCGTAAGTACTGCTGGTCTAAGGGCTCAACTTTTTCTTGCTTGGGATGATTGACGCTGAGTAATTCAACGTGGTAGATCTTGTTAGAGAAGCCTGTCTGTCGCCAACCCCTGCGATAGTATGCCCCTAAACCGCGCGTGTGCACCTCCCCGCCATACATGTTCATGGTGCGATAGAATGCACGCTTTTCTATTGGATTGCCGGCATCAGGTTGGCCTAATGATGTAAACGGTAGTCCCGCAATCAGAAATAGTGTGATGTTTAGAAATGCACGCATCCTTTCAAAAGTACAAATCCAAACCTCTTCAGAGGTCCGGGTTAATTAGGCGCACATACTAGGTGAAGGACTCACTTCCATAAAGTGAGTGCATTGTCCCGAATAAGAAATCCTTCTTAAGCCTGATCTTCCAAGCTAGGTGCTTGCTCAACTGAGCCGTAAGCAGGACAACGTTCATGTGTCTTGCAAGATGACATGGCTACAGCCAAAACAAACAAAAGCGTTATTCCGAGTACAATCTTTTTCATCCGTTCTAAATTGGAATCTCCTTCAGGGGAGGTAAGTGATGTCAAATGTAAACGTTCCATTCTTTATTTTGGTTTGGTCTGAAAAAGGTTTTTGACCTTTGTTGTTGATAACCATTCGTTCGCAGGTCAATTGTTACAGGTCAAAGCAAGCCCAAATATTGAGCCAAGTTGGCGCGAGGCACTTGAAGATGAATTTCGATCTCCATACTTCGGAGAGCTCAAGGCTTTCTTGGTGGAAGAGCGTTCCAAATACACGATCTACCCTCCTTCCAAGTTCATATTCAATGCGTATAACCGTACTCCCCTTCCTCAAGTGAAGGTGGTCATCCTAGGCCAAGATCCGTACCACGGCCCCGGACAGGCGCATGGTCTTTCTTTTTCAGTGCTACCTGGTCAAAAGTTTCCTCCCTCGTTGAAGAACATCTTCAAAGAACTGAACAACGACTTGGGTATCTCAGTGCCGCTGACGGGAGACCTCACTCCATGGGTAGAACAAGGCGTCATGATGCTGAACGCTACCTTGACCGTTCGACATAAATCACCGGGTTCACATCAGAAAAGAGGTTGGGAGTCGTTTACGGATGCAACGATTAGAACCATCTCAGAAAAGAGGGATCACGTTGTGTTTATGCTTTGGGGTAACTATGCCAGAGCCAAGCGGTCACTGATTGATTCATCAAGACATTTAGTGCTCGAAGCTGCCCATCCCTCGCCCTTTTCTGCGCACCAAGGTTATTTCGGTTCCAATCACTTTAGTAAGGCCAATGCCTACCTGGAAGAACATCATATCGATCCTGTGGATTGGTCTCTTCCTTCCTAGTCTAAGTTTGAGCCAGTCAGTCCCTGACGACAGTGTCGCGGTGGAAGGATTGCTTCGAGTTCAGCTAGAAGGGGAGGATGTATCGGACTTGAACCGATGGAAGAGGGAGGATATGTATGTATCCGCAAAATGGCGTGTGGAGCGGGAGGTCGAAACAGAACTGCTATCAAGAGGTCATATCTCCTACAACAAGATAGAGCGGGTTGTTGGCGATACTACCGTGCTCACCTATGAAGTGGGTCCAATCTACCGCTGGGGAAGCCTTGTGGTGTCCGACGAAGTACGTTGGGTGCTCGCAAAAGCAGGGGTGAGACACCAACGTTTGAGTCGCGGTGCGTGGTCTAAGACAAGGTTCAATGCGGCCATGGAACGATCCATTGGATATCTCGAGAATCATGGTTTTCCTTTCGCAGAATTGACCTTAGATAGTGTGCATATCGAAGATGGGGAGATTCATGCAAGGTTGAGCATTGACAAAGGCCGGTATGTCCGCTTCGATAGTGTCGTGATTACAGGCGATCTAGAGGTTCGAAAGGCCTATCTGACCAACTACCTCGGTGTCAAAGAAGGTTCCGCTTATGATGAGAGAGCGGTCAGGGATATTCCGGATAGATTAAGAGGCGTTCGCTTTGTTCAGCAGGTGCGTCCCCCGCTGGTTTCTTTCGAAGAGGATGTTACGAAGCTGAATTTATTCTTGAATCGACGGAGCGCGAGCACTTTTGATGGAATCGTCGGCTTTCTCCCCAATCCAAGTGATGGTAGTCTATTGATCACGGGTGACGTAAAACTGCACCTAGAGAATGCACTAAAGCAGGGGGAGACCCTAGATTTGAACTGGAGAAAGCTGCAGGCGCGTACCCAAGAACTCAAGGCTGCTGTCATTACTCCTTATGTATTCAACAGCAGCGTGAGTATTGAGGGGGGATTGAACATCTACCGCCGAGATACGCTCTTCTCGGATGTCATGCGAAAGCTAGGACTTCGCTTCGGCTATGGAGCCGGTAATTATTTGCGTCTCTTCTTTGATCGACAAACTACCTCTTTGATCTCCACCTCGGCGTATTCTTCCGGTGGGGTGCCTTCCTTCTTGGATCGAGCGATCAATACCTATGGAGTAGGACTTTTTATGCAGAAACTGGATCGGATCCTGAGTCCGTCTCGCGGATATCATCTGGAGATTAACCTCGGTCTGGGGGATAAGCAGATCCTGAGAAATCAACGATTGCCCGAGGTAGTTTATAATGACGTGACCATGCGCAGTCTTCAATGGCGAGGGGACATGAAGGCTTCATACTTTGTCTCTCCAATAAAGCGATGGGTGTGGCATCAGCAAATGCTGTCTGCTGGTTTATTGAATGATCAATTGTTCAATAACGAGGCTTCAAGAATCGGTGGATTGATCACCTTACGTGGCTTCGATGAGGAATCCATCTTCGCTACTAGCTATGCCATCTTGCGAAATGAATTGCGTTTTCAGTTGGGTCAAGACGGCTATTTGTTTGGCTTCTTTGACGGTGCTTGGTATGAAAACGCTTCTTTGAATCGTATCGGGGCTAGAAGAGACACCCCATTTGGCTTCGGAGCCGGAATTGCCTTCGGAACCCCCGCCGGAAATTTTACGCTATCCTATTCGTTGGGTAGTCAACTAAACAATCCTATTCTGCTGCGAGCTTCAAAAGTGCATTTCGGATTTGTCAGCGTCTTTTGATCATAGCAGTTTCGCCAGGCGTTGGATGTCATTTCTTTGCAGCTGCATGAGTCAGAAGAGAAGGTCAATTAAGTTTCTGAAGTCCGTAGCCTTGCTAGCTGTGGGGTGCTTTCTTTTGTTCGCGACTTCTTGTTCGGTCAGTAAGAGCGTTGCAGGCAAAAACGTAAGCTTCCTTTACGAAGGGAAAATGCCGGTACTTCACCTCGAGACCAAGGTGCTCAACTTCGAAGATCGCTCTACTATCTACTTGAAGTTCAAATCTGAAGATCTCGAACGCTCAGAGTATGAGGATGGATCGCTCCGGGTGAATTACAGCATTCGATACCGTCTGTACACCACGTACTCGTCACCGACAGCACTGGACAGTGCGAACCTGGTCCGAAAGGATGTGTTGCCCGCACCGGGAAATATGATTGATACGTTCTCCATTCGGGGATTGGAAAATAGAGGTTACCTCGTGGAATGCACCATCCGTGATCTCAATACCCCACAATCGAATACCGTCTTCATTCCGATATCGCGATCCGACCAGTTGAACGAGCAGAAACTCATTCTCAATTCATCTTCTAAGGGGTTGCTTTATCACCCATTAGTAGAGCAGGTCGATAGTATTCGCGTTTCGTCCTTAGGGGCGATGCCGACCATGGCTCGCTATTATAACAGAACCTTTCCCGTGTCCCTTCCTCCGTTTTCTTCAACACGTCCTAAGCCATTTGACTTTACTCCTGATTCTATCATTGCTCTTGAACCATGGAAGGAAGGAGTTTCAACATTCACGATCATCCGAAAGGGGTTTTATCACTTAGTAGAAGACTCGGCAAGTCGGTCAGGAGCAACACTGTATTACTACGGCCCTCATTTCCCTGAAGCCAAAACCGTAATGGATCTTGCTCTTCCACTCCGATATGTCACCACAAATGAAGAGTACAGTGCTCTCTTCGAAGGTGATAATATCAAACGAAATGTTGATGAATATTGGCTCAAGGTCGGGGGGAGTCCGAATAGAGCACGTGAGTTGATTCAGGCCTATTATGGTCGTGTGCAATACGCCAATGTCTATTTTTCATCCTACTTGGAGGGTTGGAAAAGTGATCGAGGAATGTGCTATGTCGTTTATGGTCCGCCAGATGCGATTTACCGAAAGTCCGGAACAGAGACGTGGGTCTATGGTGAAGAAGGAAGGTACAATGCGCTAACGCTTACCTTTACCAAGGTGACAAATCCATTCACAGATAACGACTATCGCTTGAATCGAATGGCCAGCTTGAAGACATCTTGGTACCGAGCTGTAGAACTCTGGCGTCAAGGACGGGTTTTGAAATACGAATAGATGGGAAGACCAAACACAAATCAGAACAATAACAATCAGATCTACGGGATCCATCCCGTGATGGAAGCTTTGTTGGCCGGAAGAAGTATCGACAAGCTCTTTATGCAGCAGGATATAAAGAATGATCAAACCAATGAGCTTAAATTGTTGGCTAGAAAGCTTGGTGTTTCTGTGATCAAGGCTCCTCGAGAGAAGTTGAACAAGCTGTGTAGAAAGAATCACCAAGGAGTGGTAGCCTTTACTTCTCCGGTAGAATTCGCTGACTTGGAAGAGGTGATCCAAAGCGTATTCGAGCGGAGCGAGATTCCGCTTTTTCTGATGCTGGATAAGGTGAATGATGTTCGAAATTTTGGTTCAATCGCTCGATCTGCGCTTTCAGCAGGTTGCCATGCCGTTATCATTCCTCATAAGGGTTCGGCTGCGATCAATGAAGAATCAATGAAGACTTCGGCAGGTGCGCTGCACCATTTACCAGTATGCAAGGTAATGTCTCTAGGAGATACGATAAGGCTTCTTCGTGCTTCCGGAGTGGCTACTGTAGCTTGCAGCGAGAAAGCTGAGGAAACCATTTATCAGACCGATTTGAAAAGGCCCGTCAATATGCTATTCGGAAATGAAGGCGAAGGAATCGATCCGCATCTCGTGCGCATGGCGGGTGAGGAGGCGTTGATTCCCATGCGGGGGAAGGTAGGATCCCTCAATGTAGCAGTAGCTTGCGGCGTCGTCCTGTACGAAGTGGTTCGTCAGCGTATCTATGCTAGCTGAGCGCTTCTGAACGTGCTTTTTTTCATCTCACCATATGGGACACCTTCGATCTGGCTCTCTACCCATGTGAGATAATCAAAATACTCGAGAGCAACTTTTTCATTGTCATCTGTCATCAGGGCTTCGAGATCACTCTTCATCTCTTGGAATATGACCGTGGTTCGGTCCGCTTGTTTTACTGCTTTAATGATCTTCTTGAAGTCACGAATGAAGGTCATTTCAAACTCGTATCCCAATCCTAGCGCCTTTCTTCGCTTGGTGTAGAATCGTTCGGTCGATTTGACTAGGTAGTCGAGCAAGTCATAATTCCCTAACTCATAATGGATCACCAGATTGAAGAGTTTGGAGAAACTGTAGATATCCTGCCTTAGGTTGGATTCATTATCGTTCAATACCAAATTGAGATGACGCAACGCATCCCGATATTGTTGTGCTCCGAAGTAAATGTTGGCGATCACATGACCAAACAACACCTCGTCCTCCTTGGTCAGCTTCTCGCCGAATTCTGACAATGTCCTTCGGATCGGCTTCACCTTCTCGATTGCCTGGACGTATTCACCCCTACGATCATGGGCTAGAAGCTCAAAGTAATTGGTAGAAATGAAGATGCGCATCTGGATGTCGATGCGATTGAATCCGGGCTGATCCTTCAAGGATCTCATTTTAGTGATCAACTCAAACATTCGATCGTAATCCCCTGCGCCGATATAATAATAGAAGAGGTTTCCGAGAGATTTGATGTACTGCTTCGGAATGTCTTGAATGAGATTTGGGTTTTCCTCAAAGATCTTCACCACTCGACTGAAGTTCGAGAATGAGTCTTCTACCTCGTTGCTGGTAATCGCACACAAACCTTTTACATAGTAGCATGTAGCTGCGGCACGCTTGCTCAATGCGGTGTTCTTTCCTTTGATCAGTGTATGCTCAAGGATCTCCCGAACGATCTCTCGCTCCTTCTCATTGCGTACATAGCCACCTTGCCGGAACACATAATTGACCTTCGAATATAGGATCTGGTATTCTGCAAGGTTTCTTAGTCGCTCGATCACCTGCTGCTCTTCCTTCATCAACTTGGTCAGGTCGCGATCGAATTTGCCGGCTTGAAATTCCTCTTCCAAAAGGGTCTTTTCCCATTTGATCAATTCAAATAGGTAGTAAAAGCGCTCGTGACCGGCCGCGATCTTCTTAGCCTTCTTGACAAGCTTCGAGCACTCAACATAAAGAGCCTTGTTGTAAAGGATCTCGATGCTTTGAATGTGTTCTGCAAGCACAGCTGAAACACTGTTCTCTGCATAGAAAAGGCGCAAGCTCTTCAGGATGAGCTTATACAAATGGTTCTTCTCGGATGGAAGGTGCTTGATGAAGGTCTCGGCACCAAACTGCTCTTTGATCGCCTCCTCGTCATATTCGCTTTGCTTTTCAATCGCATCAAAAAGCTTGATGTAGTTCTTCTCTCCACTTTGTAAAGAAGACATCAGCTTGAAGAATCGTTTCTCTGACTTGCTTAGAGACCTAATGAGTCGAAATAGCTCTTGCGACGGTTTCATGCTTTCACTTGCTTTTAAAGGTTAGGGCGAGGTGGTCTCAATGCACTAGACGGTTCAAGTTGCAGAAAGGATGTGTAAGAATCCATACATTTTTGACCAATCGAAGTTTTTCATCGATGAAAATCCTTGGAAACCCAAACGGCGCGGTTGACTGAGTGAATGAGCGTAACTTTGATGAAATTTCAAGTATGAAGCAGATCGTTCTACTCCTGATGATCCTGATATCGTCGTCTGGCTCTGCGCAGGATTCACATATCTATTGTTCCAAGTACATAGGATCGACAGAAGGAAAACGTTTGTTGATCGATGATCTTCGAAGTGATTCGATTGATATCCGACATACGTTCATCGACCTTGATATATCTTCTCTGGGCTCCAAGCACATTGAGGGGTATGCCACTCTCAGCCTGAGGGCTCAGATGAATGGGGTGCAGCAAGTAAGATTGGATCTGGAAGGGTTAGGAGTAGATAGCGTTGCCGCTCCGGGCATGTCTGGTTACGAGGAGACGGCAATGGGATTGGTGATTGAATTCTCCGATGATATTCCCACGAATTCGGATATCGACTTGACCGTCTTCTACAAAGGATTTCCTATCAAAGACGCTTCCGGTTGGGGAGGGTTTTACTTCACAGGACAGTTCGCTTGGAATCTTGGTGTCGGCTTTGCCGCTGACCCTCATAGCTATGGTCGAGTTTGGTTTCCTTGCTTCGACAACTTTATCGAACGATCGACTTACGAGTTTCGGATAGCAACAGATCCTCAATATTTCGCATCTTGCAATGGGACGTTACAAGATTCTACCATGGATACCAATGGTCACATGGTCTATCACTGGTTGATGGAGGATCCAATACCTTCTTATTTGGTCAATGTAGCGATCGGCGACTACGAGGTGCTGGAAAGTGTTCACCAAGGCGTTGCCGAGAATTTTCCGGTTCAGTTATTTGCACGAGCCGGTGATACCGCCAACTTGAGTGCTTCCTTCATTCACCTACATGATGCGATCTCAGCCTTTGAAGAAGGATATGGTGATCACAAATTCGATAAGGTGGGCTACAGCTTGGTTCCTTTTACAGCGGGTGCAATGGAACACGCGACCAATATCACCTACCCGATCTATGCAGCGAATGGTGGACTTGGGAATGAGAGCTTGATGTCCCACGAATTGGCGCACATGTGGTGGGGTGATAATGTCACTTGCCAAACCGATGGGGATATGTGGATCAACGAAGGTTGGGCTTCATTCTCGGAATACCTGTTTGATGAGTATGTCTATGGTAGGGAGCGTTATGAAGAACATCTCTTGTCAGACCTGAGGTATATGCTTCAGTATGGACATCACTTCGAGGAGGGGTATCGTCCAGTAAGTGGTCAGCCACATGAGTATGTATATGGTGATCACGTTTACAAGAAAGGGGCCCTGGTGGCTCACAACCTCCGCGGTTACCTGGGCGATGAAGTCTTCTTTTCCACCATCGCATCGTTCATGGATGCATATCAATTCCAACCCGTGAGTAGTGACACACTTGAAAGATACTTCTCGGAGCAAACCGGGGTCGATCTCTCCTACTTTTTCCGCGACTGGGTGTTTCAACCAGGATGGAGTGTGGTTGTGCTCGATTCTTTTTCTGTCGATGGGTCTAACGTGACCCTTCACCTTCAGCAGAAGCTAAAGGGCAGGGCGCAATACCATGACGAGGTTCCTGTTCAGTACACTTTTTACAGTGCGAATTGGGAACGCCATCAAGGAGTCGTAATGGGGGCCATGTCTGGCGATAAAGGAACCATCAGCGTTTCTGCTCCCTTTACACCGGTGCTTGTCACGATCAATGAAGACTATCAGCTAGCTGACGCCAGGACGGCAGATCAACTGGTGATTTCTCATACCGGGAATGTGAACCTTCAGAACATGTATTGGACTCTTAAAGTAGAATCAGTTCAGGACTCTGCTTTGGCCAGGTTCGAACAGATTTGGAGTTATCCGGATATCATCAAGGATTACAACAACAAGGCTTTTCGTATGAACGACAACCGCTACTGGCGCGTGAGCGGTATCGATCTGGACAAGGTTCAAATGTCGGGGCAGTTCATGTACGATGGTCGCTCCAGCGGGTCTCAAGGTTATCTCGATATCTCACTTCTCACCGAAAATGAGGATAGCTTGATCCTTCTTTACCGCGAGTCACCGGCAGAAGACTGGGATGAGTATGCTCATTATGAGAAAGACATTCTAGGCATTTCAGTCAATGCCATTGGATTGATGAAGTTGGATAAGATTCTTCCAGGGGAATATGTCCTTGCGAATCGGGATACATCGGTTCTCGGTCTAGCTGAAGTGCCTTCCTTGGAATACGTCATCTTTCCTAATCCGACAGGAGACGAGTTCAATGTGGAAGATTCAAGCGGGAGGGTAGAGGTTATCCGATTGTATTCAACCGAAGGGCGTTTGATCAAATCGGCCAGCTTGATTGCCGGTAAAGCGTCCATTGATGTTTCTACTCTGCCTGCGGGTATGGTGGTCTATGAGCTGGTCGGTTCTCGCTCTGAGGTTCTAGAGACGGGGCGTCTCGTTGTACAATGATCAGAACTTGAACCCGAATGTCGCGGTAATGCGATTATCCGTGCTGCTCAGGTCGGCTGGTTCGACCAGATCAGGATTGTACAGATACCTGATCGAATTCTGGGTCTTCAGCTGATAGGCCGCGTCAATAAAGAAGTCTTCTGTTCTGTATCCAAATCCGAGGCTGTACAATTGAAAAGCTCCCTGGTCTACCAAGGATGAACTGTAAGGGTCGCCAAAGTGTGCGAAGCCTCCACGTAATGTCCATTCTGAGGTTACGCGGTATTCAGCACCCAATTTTAAATTCACTCCAGCTTGAAGATTGTTCCGAATGGCATTTTCTTCTGCATTGAAATTGTAGAAGTCAGAAATACCCTGCATTCGGATACCTGTGTAATTGACGAATTCAGCATCCGCTGAGATCAGTCCGTACTTTCCGATCACGTATGCTATTCCCAAGTTGGCCTTTGCTGGGGTAGTTAGTCTGAATTTATAGTTGCCGGTGAAATCATAGTCCGGCGCAGTGAATACGCGCCCTTCCGTGAACGTGGATACCATCCAGCTGCTGTAGACTAGATCCAGTGAATACACAGTTGGAGACTTGATCGACAAACCCAGTCGGAGAGGAGTGATCGGTCTGTAGATCAATCCTGCTGAAATACCTGCTCCGAGGCCTGAGATCTCCTCACCGTAGTTAAAAGTGAACTCTCGCAATACAGTGAGGGTGTCGTCAGGATTGATGTCTTCGCTGTGCGCATACTCTCGCTGAAAATTGATGCGCGAAAAATTAACGTTCGCGCCAACGTAGAGCTTGTCGTCATAATTTCCTCCGAAGGAAAAGAAGGTCTCTCTTTTTGCTCCGCTTTCTTCTACGCGATAGGATTGGTCGACCGGGAGTACGCCGGCGGCATTGTACCAATAACCATTGATCGTGTCGATCAGATATGTGTTCCACGCAAGCCCTAGATCAAAAGTGTAGGAAGGCAGCTCACTGGGTTGGATGTCGTTGTCATAGATCGTTTGCAAATAGCTATCGATCAATGAACTTGGAATATCGTTCGAAGAAATCGAGTAGTTGCGATGGTAGCTCATGTTGCGGTGCATCCCAAAGGCCATTCCTGTGCTTCTCCATTTACTAGCCTTGATCTCATTCACGCCAACGATACCCATGGTGGGTATATTGATATTGGTCTTTGAGTCGAGTACTGAATTGCCGTAATAATCGGAAAGCACAATAATCGTGTGAAACGCGCCGCTGATCGAAAATGTATTGTTTCTGTAGACGCCGATTCCTGCGGGGTTGGAATAGACACCGGAGATGTCTCCTCCCAATGCGGTGAATGCGCCTCCCAGGGCTACACTTCGCGCGCTTCCTGTTACCTCGTCTCTAGAAAGGAACAGGGCATCCTGTTCATTTTGAGCGAACGAGGGGGCGGTCAGCATGAGGCTGACCGCCACGATCGATATGTGTTTGAAGGCTCGCATTATCTTCTACCGCCTCCGCTTCGGTTAGGACTGCTAGAGCCTCGGCTTGGAGAGCTGAATGACCCACCACTTGATCCAGAGCTTCTGCTAGGACGATTGAATGACCCGCCGCTAGACCTAGAGCCTCTGCTCGGGCTTGAAGGAGGACTGTAGGTCCTGCTCGGAGAGCTGGAACGACTCGGTGTACTATACGTGTTCCTAGATGGGCTGCTACCTCTTGAAGGCGCGGCACTAGGAGAACGATCTCTTCCGCTTGGAGCCTCGTAGGTGCGAGACCTAGAAGGATAACTGCTAGTCTTTTGCTCGTAACGCTGGTAGTTCGGCGAGCGGTCTCGTCCATTGTTCGGAGAACTCGCAGGTGTCTCCACTCTCACAGGACGTCTCTGGGTTCCGACATCTTGCTGCTGTCGCTCTGGTGAACGATAGTAGTGATCTCGATTTGTCCCAGAGGAACGAGAAGGAGTGGTGTTGCGAACTTGGTTTGGCGTTCTTCCGTTCTCCTGGCCACGACCTGAGTTGATCGGCACAGCCGGACGGTCGACGCGACTATTAGAAGGACTTGCCGAATTAGTCGGATTAACAGAGTTCACCGCACGTTCTGGTTTCATCGTTCTGGTCGCGCCATATCGATGATCAGTTCTTGGAGTACGCGCCAACTCACTGGCGTTGTACTTAGATCGATCATTTACAGGAGCGATATTGGTTCTAGTTGTATGGTCCTTCAAAGCGCTTCCTCCCTGATTAGCAACAGTCGACTTTCGAACATCTGAAGCAGGTACTCGGCTTGCAACTGCAGGATTATTGACCTGATACAACTTGGAGGTCTTGTTCAATCGTTCTGCGCTAGCTGACATCGTGTTTCGTTGAGTTGGACTAACCACCTCACGATCTACGATTCCAACAGGACGGTCTGAAACCTTATCCGCGATATCGCGATTCGGATTGTTGGATTGACGTGAACCAGAGTTGCTTACGAATCCTGATTCATTGGCCAACCAGCGTCTGCTTGTGACAGTGGTGGAGCGTCCGGCATCGCCGTACCACATAGCATCACCCCAGCCATCCCAGTAACCGCGATTGTAGCCGCTCCAATAATTACCATAGGGTCTTCCGCCCCAGTTTGGATCCCAGTAAGCAGAGCCGTAATAAGGACCCCATCTATTCCAACGAGGACCCCAGCCCCAGTTGTATCCGGCATTCCAACCATACCAGCTATTCCAGCCGACATACCAGCTCGGACCCCATCCCATTGACCAGGCAGGAGTACCTCCCCAGTAAGGATCCCAATAAGTCCAGCCATAGTTCCAGTAAGGATCCATGAAGAAAGGATCGTAATATGAGTAACCCACGACCACATTGTTCGAGTTGAAGCGACGCAAACGAGTAGCGTAGGTCATGCTCTGGTCACCTTCATAGTAGTTCGTAGTGCCGTAGAAATTATTGATGGTAGTGCCATCTGATGATGTAGAAGAATAGCGGGCTGCCTCATCCTCGGAGTAGTAGACATCACCAGTAGTGTCAGCCCCTTG
Source organism: Flavobacteriales bacterium (assembly GCA_038131955.1). Taxonomy (GTDB): domain Bacteria; phylum Bacteroidota; class Bacteroidia; order Flavobacteriales_G; family Salibacteraceae; genus SHAN690. The sequence goes on along the minus strand of JAYPQK010000010.1, from coordinate 107,541 downwards.
TTTTGGGGTTCCTTTGATGAAGTAACCGTCATCGTTAGCCGCTGCTCCTTGAAATTCAGGCGCAGGTTCGGGTTGGATCACCGTCACATTCGTTGTCTGGGATGCAGCGCGATCACGTTCTGTAAAGTAGATGTCATCGGTCTCAGCAGTCACAACTCGCTGGTTGCTACAACTGCTGATCATTATTGCGATGATGACAGAGAAGAAGGTGATGAGCGTTTTCATGATTTCTATTCTTTGACCATTAACGTTCGAATACCATGCCAAAGTCTGTTAATGCGTTTACACGTGCTTTGGATATCAAGAATGCCTTAAAAGTATTGATGAACTTCCGGAAATTTAGCGGTTCTTTGAGCAAATCTTAATTTCATGCGAGCATATTTACCTTTACTTACCCTTCTTTTTCTTTCGTTCACAGGTATAGGACAAAACGTTGTTCCTAAGGTTCCTGTTTATGAAATTTTCTCAAGTAGTACCTGTCCTCCCTGTAAGCCTGCCAACGATCATATGTCTCCGATCTTGGAGCCGTTTAAAGATCAGATCGTGGTGGTGAAGTATCAGATGAGCTGGCCTGGGTCCGGGGATCCGTATTACACGGCTGAAGGACAATCAAGAAGAGGTTTTTACTCCGTAAACAGCGTTCCTGCTGTATTCAGGAATAGTGCAGAGACTCCCTATTCTAATATCACTGAATCGGCTATCGAAAGCGATCTTAATCATGGCACTAACATGAAAATGGAACTCCGCTACATGATTGATTCTGCCAATCAAACAGTAAGAATGCGGGCTCGTATCGAAGCGTTGGCTGATTATACAGACGGGGCACATCGCATTTACCTTCCGATCATTGAGCATTTGACTGATAACAATAAGAAGTCGAATGGCGAAACAGAGTTTCATAACGTGTTCAAGAAAATGATGCCAAGTTCACTGGGTGATATCATCATTGGCGAAGTCGACTCTGGAACTGTGATTGAGTATGATACTGCTTATCAGTTTCAAGGAGATTACAGACTTCCAGCAAATGCTTTGGACCCAATCGATCATGAAACCGAGCACTCGGTGGAAGAATTCACCGATCTACATGTGGTCATGTTCATGCAGAGTTTGGTAGATAAGTCGATTTACCAAGGTGCTGTAGGCGAGAAGGTAGAATCGGAGGAGAACTTAGAGCGTGAGTGGGGAACTGATCCACTACCTCCTCTAAGTATCGCTGAGTTCAATGCAAAGCAGAAGATGTCGGCTTATCCAAATCCAACATCCGATCAATTGAATGTGGTTTACTTCAAGGATCGCTCCGATGTACAGCCGGTGTTGCGAGATCTGTCTGGACAAATCGTTGCTACCCCCGCACCGTCTGTTTCTTCTGGGCGTTGGGTGTTTGAAACCAGAGGGCTTGCTGCAGGCGTATATGTAGTGCAGCTTGAAGTAGAAGGTGAGTTACTTACAAAGCGTGTGGCTGTCTTCCATTGATCTAAATTGAAAAGACGTGAAAAGGCGGGATTTCCCGCCTTTTTTTATTTCCCTTGACCGTCAAGTGTCTGTACTTTTGCCGACCAATATGAAAGACTGACGCGATGGCGAAATTGACGAAGCGAGAAGAGAATTATTCCCAGTGGTACAACGAGCTGGTTACAAAGGCGGATTTAGCCGAGAACAGCGATGTGCGAGGTTGTATGGTCATCAAGCCTTATGGTTATTCCATTTGGGAGAAGATGCAGGCAGCGCTAGATAAGATGTTCAAGGATACTGGACACTCGAATGCTTACTTCCCTTTGTTTATTCCGAAATCCTACCTCAGCAAGGAAGCGGATCACGTAGAAGGTTTTGCCAAGGAATGCGCGGTTGTAACGCACTATCGTTTGAAGAACTCAGAGGATGGAAAGGGAGTAGTAGTGGATGAGGATGCTAAGTTAGAGGAGGAATTGATCGTTCGTCCGACCTCAGAAACGATCATTTGGAACAGTTACAGGAACTGGATTCAATCGTACCGCGACCTTCCGATCCTTTTGAACCAATGGGCCAATGTGGTGCGATGGGAGATGAGAACGCGTCTTTTCCTCAGAACGGCAGAGTTTCTATGGCAGGAAGGCCATACAGCGCATGCTACTAAGGAGGAGGCCATCGAAGAAGCTGAGCGAATGCTTGGAGTGTATGCAAAGTTCGCAGAGGAGTTTATGGCGATGCCGGTATTACAAGGGGTGAAGTCGGAGAATGAGCGATTTGCCGGTGCCATTGAAACCTATTGTATCGAGGCTTTGATGCAAGATGGAAAGGCGCTGCAGGCGGGTACTTCTCACTTTCTTGGGCAGAACTTCGCTAAAGCTTTTGATGTAAAGTATGCCACTAAAGAGGGAGGTCAAGAATTCGTTTGGGCTACGAGTTGGGGAGTTTCTACTCGGCTGATGGGAGCGCTGATCATGTCACATTCTGACGACTTCGGCCTCGTGCTTCCTCCAAAGCTGGCGCCGATCCACGTGGTCATCGTTCCTATATATAAGGGGCAAGAACAACTGGATCAGATCTCTGAGTATGCCAATGGGTTAAGAGAGGAGCTGTTGTCAAACGGTCTTTCCGTGAAGTACGACGACCGCGACACGCATAAGCCGGGCTTCAAGTTTGCGGAATATGAGATGAAGGGAGTTCCTGTGCGAATCGCCATTGGACCTAAGGACATGGAAAAAGGTACCGTAGAGGTTGCTCGTCGTGATACCTTGGAGAAGGCATATGTTGCACAAGGAGATGTGTTAGAGCACGTCATGGGACTCATGGATGCCATTCAAAACAATATCTACAACAAGGCTCTTCAGTTTAGAAAAGAGAACACGGTTGAAGTGGATGATTACGATGCCTTCAAGGAAGTCATCGATCAGAAGGGGGGATTTGTGTTGGCGCATTGGGATGGAACCCCAGAGACTGAAGAGTTGATCAAGCAAGAAACGAAGGCGACGATCCGATTGATCCCGATCGATGGAAAGGATGAGCCTGGAGTTTGTATCAGGACTGGGAAGCCTTCACTTAGAAAGGTGGTGTTCGCAAAAGCATACTAGTATGGCAGATCATACGGAGCAGTTTAGGAAATTGAAGGATATGTTGCTCACCCGTTCGAGGGATAAGCAAGATGTCTACGCCGTTACCAGAGATGTGTTTGACGAGATGAAAGGGATTTTGACGCAAGTGGCTCAGGATCTTTTTGATGTAGTGCATCCTGTAGATGAACGCATCCAGGTTTCCTTGGATTCAGAGGGTGACTTTGAGATAAAAATGACCCTAGCAGGGGATACAGTGGTGTTTCACATGCACACCAACGTTTTCACCTTTCCTCCGCACCATATGGTGCATAAGAGTCCTTACGTGAAAGATCATCCTTCCAATGCTTATTGTGGTATCATCAATATCTACAACTTCTTAACTGACTCCTTTCGGTACCAACGATCGAATGACTCCGGCTATCTGATCGGAAGGATCTTCGTGAATAAGGATCGACACTTTTTCGTGGAAGGTCAGGAACAGCTTGGAATCCGTTTCAATGACTTTTCGACGGCTACTTTGGGTAAGGAAGAGATGCATGAGATTCTTTGTACGGCATTGAATTATGTTTTGGATTTTGAACTTTACACTCCTCCATATCAATCTGTCAAAGTGGTGAGTCTAAGTGATATTCAGCAGTTGAGCCAAAACTTGAAACTACAAACAGCCAAGCGATTGGGCTTCAGGTTTCAAGCCGATGACGAGAATAGTGTAGAGTTCTAAGAATTTTTTCTTCCGCTGCTTGTGTAATTGTAGATATCATTACATTTGCAGTCCTTTTTTAAGAGAAGGCCCGTTCGTCTAGGGGTTAGGACGCCAGATTTTCATTCTGGAAACAGGGGTTCGATTCCCCTACGGGCTACAAGTTTTAAGAACTATGGCAAATCATAAGTCTGCATTAAAGCGCATCCGTCAAAACGCTGTTCGTCGTGAGCGCAATGCGTATTATCACAAAACCACCCGTAATGCGGTGCGTAAGCTTCGTGATCTTTCTGACAAGAAAGAAGCAAACGAGCTTCTACCAAAGGTGGTATCTATGTTGGATCGCTTAGCGAAGAACAACATCATTCACAAGAACAAGGCGGCAAACTTGAAGTCAAGTTTGACCAAGCACGTGGCTGCGCTTTAAGCGAACGCGTCAGTTGCAATATTTGAGGCTCTTCTTTGGAAGGGCTTTTTTATTTTGTCGTCATCCTAAATGCTACGGAAATGGAAGTACGACTTAATATCAAGGCTTGGACGGAGGACGACCGGCCGAGAGAGAAACTCATGAACAAGGGCAGGGCTTCGCTCTCTGATGCGGAGCTGATAGCGATTCTACTTGGATCCGGAACTCGCACAGAAACTGCTGTCGAGGTGGCACAGCGAATTTTATCCAGTGTAGACAACGACCTTTTTCGCGTGGCGAAACTTTCCGTACATGAGTTGATGAAATTCAAAGGGATTGGATCAGCAAAGGCTGTTTCGGTCATGGCTGCCTTGGAGCTAGGCAGGCTGAGACGCGATCAGGACAAAACACAAAGGTCTAGGATCACTTCCAGCTCGGATGCCTACCATCATTTGTATCCTCTCTTATCCGATCTTGACCATGAGCAGTTCTACGTCTTGTTGTTGGACCGGGCCAATAATGTGCTGGATACATTGCGGATAAGTCAAGGAGGCGTAAGTGGAATGGTAGCCGATGCCAAGCTGATCTTTCGCTCAGCAATTGAACGTCTGGCTTCGGGTATGATACTCGCACATAACCATCCTTCGGGGAACCTGCAGCCTTCTCAATCCGACATACAATTCACCAAGAATCTGAAAACTTCCGGTAAATTGCTCGAGATTTCTGTGTTGGATCACCTCATTATTGGAGATGATTCGTTCTTTAGCTTCGCAGACGAGGGGCTTCTTTAAATGTCGACAACAACCATCCATATTCTGATCAGCAAGCGCACGCCTCGTGTGATGTATGTCATTGCTGAGGTTTTCGAGCGGAGATTAGGATTGACGACTAAAGTTTGGACGGACCTTGACGACTTCGAGACCCAGACAGGGCCGAAGTTCAATTACAGCGACCTAGAAAGCTCGGAAGGAATTCCAAAGCTTGTTCCTTCGGGTATCCTGTTTGAGAAAAGGATACAGATCCAGGATCTGGAAGCAGGGGATGCCGAGCTCCCGATCCTATTTCCCCGAAAAGGTCATGCCCTGGGCTTTGACCCGCTGGCGGCCTCTTTCTTTTTACTTTCTCGCTACGAAGAGTACTTACCCCATCGCAGCGATGAGCATGGTCGATACGATAGCAATCAGAGTATTCTGATCCAGAGAAAATGGCAGCATATGCCTCTGGTTGAGATGTATTCTGAGAAACTGGCCACGTGGTTGCACCAGTCTTATCCTTCGATACCTGGTTTGAGAGGTGAGTTCAAACCTATGATCACCGTGGATGTGGATCAGATCTTTGCGATGAAGGCGAAGGGTTTGGTTCGTTCAATGGTGGCTACGGCGAAAGATACGGTGATGGGGAGAGGGATTCAACGTGCTAATGTCATGCTTGGAAGGAAGCCTGATCCAAATGATATGTATGATCGACTCTTGGAATCGTGCAAGAGCGCAGTGGTAGAACCGTTGTTTTTCTTTCAGGTGGGTGAGAGCTCGAGGTTTGACATCAACAATCCCCCTCATTTGAATGAAGTCCGGCAACGGATCAATGAGATCGCACTAAGGTCTCGAGTTGGCATCCATCCGAGTTACTACAGTTCTACCAAGCAAGGGACGATCGCCAAGGAATTGGAGAGGTTGCGCGAGATCACTTCTGAATCCATTCAAGTGAGCAGGCAGCACTACTTACGCTTTCAGCTTCCCCGAACATTTCATGAACTTGCGGATTTGGGAATTCAAGAGGAATACAGCATGGGATATCACGAGTTCAATGGTTTTCGTGCCGGTACCTGCTGGCCCTTCAAACTCTTTGACTTGGAAAAGGAAGAAGTGGTCGACATTACGCTATATCCTACTGCTTGGATGGATCTTACTGCCATTCGACTTCACCCGCGTGAGGAAGATGCGTGGCAGGAACTCTTGGATCTTAAGGAGATCACTGCGAAGTACAAAGGTTATTTGATCACAACCTGGCATCCGGAAGTTCTCGTGGCGAGCAATGAAGACTATTCTTCATGGAATATCTTTGACCGCCTTATTGAGCATGTCTGACTTTAAACACCTCCGCCGAGACCAGATCGATGATGAAAGATGGAATGCCACTGTGCGTTCGGATCCATTTTTTAGACATTACGCCCTGACCTACTTTTTAGATGCATGTGGCGGGCAATGGACGGGCTTGGTGGGTCCGGCTTATTCGTGGGTTTGGCCTCTTCCGATTCTAAAGTTTCCGGTCTCGCGTGTGTATCAACCTTTGTTGGCCCAGCAATTGGGGCCATTTGGTACTAAACTTTCTACAGATCGATTACATGAGATATGGGACTGGCTGTCAAAAGAGTATTGGCAGTTGCGGATCAAGTTCAATCAACGTTATCCTTCCTTACCTGGAAAGGTGGTAGAGCATAGAAACGTGGAGTTGGACTTAAATACTGACCTAGCGACGCTTCATTCGAGTTATAATCGAAATGTGCAGAGCAATTTGAAAAAGGCGGCGAAGAATCAGGTCTCCGTGGGGAGTGATCCTGCATTTGACCCGTGGAGTTTGCATTCCTTTCAGGAGGGGCGAGGACAACAGCTGAAACAACTGGATCAGAAGTTCTTTAAGCAGGTCGAAACGATATATCGAGCTTTCGAGGCGAGGGAAGAGGCACGGACCTATACCGCGTATCATCAAGGAGTCTGTGTTGCGCAGGTAATGCTCCTCAGTGCTAATCACCGCTTGTTGTTGTTTTTCAGCGCTTCAAACGAAGAGGGTCGGAAAGTTGGAGCGATGCATGCAATTTTGAATAAGATAATTGAAGACCATGCCGGTGCTTCAGCCGTGTTTGACTTTGAGGGGAGTGACAACGATCAATTGGCATTCTTCTATCGGGGTTTCGGCGGTACCGACAAGGTATATTTGCAAGCTGAAACGAGCCGACTATTCTGGCCATTGAATGTGTTGATCAAATGAAGAACATTTTTGACCTGTCCAAATCCCACTCAGTAGTTCATAACTACATGGAGGAGTTGCGGAATGTCGATAAGCAACAGGATCGTTTCGTTTTTCGCGAGAACGTCAAGCGAATAGGTCGAGTGATCGGATATGAACTTAGCAAGGGCCTCTCATACAAGACGCTAAGCATCAATACACCATTGTCTCCGCACGACCAACAAGTGGTCGAGGATTCTGTCGTTGTGATCACCTTACTTCGAGCCGGATTGCCTTTACATGAAGGTATCTTGGACGTTTTTCCTCACGCTGAGAATGGATTCATCTCTGCCTATCGCAAACATGATGGCGATGATTTTACCATTGAGATGAAGTATGTAGCCTGTCCGAGTTTGGAAGGCAAAGTATTGGTACTGAATGATCCGATGTTGGCCACGGGTAGTTCGATGCTTGCTGCTTGGGAGGTGTTGCTTCAATACGGAAAACCTAAGAAGGTGGTGATCGCCTCAGTGATCGCGAGCAAGGAAGGAATTGAGAATGTCATCCATGAGGCGCCAACAGATTTCGACCTATGGGTTGGAGCCATCGACCCAAGTCTGAATCCGAGTAAGTATATCGTTCCTGGGCTAGGTGATGCCGGTGACCTTTCCTTTGGAGAGAAGCTCCAACATTGATCTATGCTCGAGGTACTCCGCATAACCGGTCTGATCTTATTCAGTAGCGTGAAATTTCTATTCGCACCCTCGACGGTGTACCTCTCAGGCTACAATTATTGGCAGACCTTGCTTATTACGATGATCGGAGGAGCTATTGGGATCCTCGTTTTCTTTTACACAGGTAGCGCGATTTTCGCATTCTGGAAGGATCGTTTTTCCAGGGAGGGAACGCCCAAGAGGACCTTTAATCGTAAGAATCGTTTTATGATTCGAATCAAAGCGGCGTGGGGCATCTTTGGTGTGGCCATTCTGACACCCGTTTTACTCTCGATACCGATAGGTAGCTTGCTGGCTGCGCGATACTTTAGAAACGATCGAAGAACGATTCCCGTTCTGCTCGGGGCGATGATGTTTTGGTCTCTTTTGCTTACTACACTGACTTCATTATTAGGGCCTCTCTTTGAGTAAGTATCGACATATCTTCTTTGACCTTGATCACACATTGTGGGATTTTCATTCCAACAGCGTGGAGGCCCTACATGAACTGTATGTAGAGTTTGATCTCGAACAATCCAATGCTCCTTCAGGTCAGTACTTCATCGATAGGTATGTCTTCCACAATGAGCGGATGTGGGACATGTACAGACAGAATCGAATGAGCAAGTCACGCCTGAGAAAGGCTAGGTTTGAAGCGGCTCTGCTCGACATTGGTATCGATGATAAAAAGCTTGCGAAGCGTATCGGCGAAGCATACCTCGACATTTGTCCTCGAAAGACCAAGTTGAATGATCACGCCATGGAAGTGGTGCAGGAATTACATGGTCAATTCACCTTGCACATTCTGTCAAATGGCTTTCACGAAACCCAATTGGTGAAGTTGGAATGCTCGGGGTTGGCTCCTTATTTCAAAGAGGTGATCACATCCGAGAAGGCGAGTGCGAAGAAGCCTAATCCTCGCATATTTCGTTTTGCAGAACAGCTAACAGGGGCGAAGAAGGAAGAGTCAATTATGATCGGTGACAACCTTGACATTGATGTGCATGGCGCGCTCGACTTTGGTTGGGATGCGATCCACTACAATGAGTTTGACGTTAAGCACGATCTACCTTCTGTAACGAATCTGGACGAATTGCCCGCGTTATTCGTGCGAGAATGAGGCCAAAAAGGTCTGACCTCCGATGGTCTTATCTTCAAGGTTGACCTCCACCTTGGCGCTCAATGGAATGAGGACATCTACGCGACTTCCGAACTTAATGAAGCCCATTTCCTCACCTTGGGCGATCTCTTTACCCACTTCAGCGTAGTTGACTATACGACGAGCCATGGCTCCAGCGATTTGCTTTGCCAGCACTTTTCCGTAAGAAGGATGCTCGATCACTACGCTGTGACGTTCATTGTCCGTAGATGATTTAGGATTCCATGCTACGAGATACTTACCCGGATGATATTTGGAGTACACGATCTTGCCAGAAACAGGATACCAGTTGATGTGCACATTTGTCGGCGACATGAAGATGCTGATCTGACGAACCTTTTCATCAAAGTACTCTGAATCCTGGACTTCCTCGATCACAACAACCTTTCCATCAGCAGGTGCGATGATCGCGTCTGGCATGGTCAATTGTCTTCTTCTCGGATTCCTGAAGAACTGAAGAATCGTGATCATGATGAACGCAGCGATCATCATGGCAACGGGTTGTGCAGCTTGGTAATCTCCAAAAACCCAGTATGCGATAAGGAGAATAGCTAACGAGGCGATTGTAGCTAGAATGATGGATGCGCGTCCTTCGCGATGAAATTTCATGTTCAGATCTTGGGTAGTGCGATTTCAAAGAAAAGAATCGCACTTGGAATGGCGAGCATCATGGCATCAAATCGATCAAAAAAACCGCCATGACCAGGAAGGAATACTCCGGAATCCTTTACTCCTGCGGCACGTTTGATTCTGGACTCGAGCAGATCACCGAGTGAGCCAGTTACTACGCATACCAGCGCAAATGCAAGCATGATCATCAGGGACGGCATTCCTGGGATAAAGCTGAGTCCAGCCGCGGCAGCTAGAGAGAACACAAGTCCAGACAAACTGCCTTCGATGGTCTTCTTTGGTGACAATCGTTCAAAAAGCTTCCTCTTTCCGATCTTTCTCCCCAGTAGATAGGCTGCGGAGTCATTCACCCAGATCAGCGTGAAGACACTGATGATCATCCAAGGCTGTGGCAGGTCGTCACGATAGTCGATGAAGTAGACGATCGCTAAGAACGATGCTGCGGTAAAAAGAGGGGCAACAAGACTGATGGAAATACTTTCGAAAGGATTTCCTTTTGTTCTAAAAATCTCAGAGAAGAGCACGGCTAACCCGATCACGGCAGTCGGAAGCAGCATGTAGTAGATGATCTCGGTATGTCCGAATCCCACCTGATAGATGATCAGGTAGAGAGCGATGAATAGAAGAAAGCCTAGCGGTTTGTTCGGTGATGTTCTTGTCTTCTTGGTCAGGTTGAAAAGCTCGTTGGTAGTGAGCAGACCTAGTATCGCGTAAACACTATATGCACTCCTAGCACCGATGAAAAGTGGTCCGATGATCAGGACTACGAATACGATCGATGATAAGATTCGCTTGACAAGCGTACTCAACGTTCTGACTGTTTAAGGATGCGCGTTGCTGCATCCAGATCCTGCTTATGAACGTAGAGGGCGGCTTCTCGATTGATGTTAAGTGCATCTATCGAGTGATCGGCATCGCTGATCATCTCTGCCACGATGTCGTGATCGGCAAGCATAGCCTTCACGATATTCACCTCATACTCCGAGGGTGATTTAAAAACCAAGATCCAATTTTCAGGCGGCTGATTCATGGGTGTCTTTTCCTTCTTTGTTTTCTAAGTCTTCCGATTCCGAAGATGAGCTTTCTTTTTCATTCTTCGACAAAGACTCTTCAACAACAGGAGCTTCATTCTTTGAATCTTCCGTTTCCTTATTCTCTTGATGTTCTCCCTCATGGATCAGAGGTTCTTCATCTTTCAAGAAGGTGCGGTGACCGAAAATTCTCTCCATGTCCTCTTTGAAGATTACTTCCTTATCGAGCAGCAACTCGGCGAGTTGGGTTAGCTTATCATGATTTGCTCTGAGGATTTCCTTAGTGCGGATGTAGGCTTTCTCTACGATCTGCTTAACCTCAGCGTCGATGAGCTCGGCAGTTTTCTCGGAATACGGCTTCTGGAAAGAGTAGTCGCTCTGTCCGCTACTATCATAATAGCTAATGTTTCCGATCTTATCATTCAGGCCATATACGGTCACCATGGCGTAGGCTTGCTTGGTCACTTTTTCCAAGTCAGACAAGGCCCCCGTAGAAACTTCTCCGAAAATGATCTCCTCTGCGGCACGTCCGCCGAGAGCGGCGCACATCTCATCCATCATCTGTTCTTCTGTGGTGATCTGTCTCTCTTCAGGCAAATACCAAGCGGCACCTAGTGATCGTCCCCGAGGAACGATGGTCACTTTTACCAATGGAGAAGCATGTTCCGTCAACCAGCTTACCGTAGCATGTCCTGCTTCGTGGAAGGCGATGGTCTTCTTCTCCTTAGGGGTGATGATTCGACTCTTCTTCTCGAGACCCGCCACTACGCGGTCTACTGCGTCGATGAAGTCTTGCTTCTCGACCTGCGTCTTGTTTCTTCGAGCAGCGATCAAGGCCGCTTCGTTACAGATGTTGGCAATGTCAGCACCAGAGAAACCAGGTGTCTGCTTAGCAAGGAAGTCGATATCTACCTTATCGTCAAGCTTCAATGGCTTCAGGTGTACCTTGAAGATCTCCTTTCGCTCATTGAGATCAGGCATATCCACGTGGATCTGACGATCGAATCGACCAGGTCGTAGAAGGGCTCGATCTAAAATGTCTGCACGGTTAGTGGCGGCCATCAAGATGACACCGCTGTTCGTTCCGAAGCCATCCATTTCTGTCAAGAGCTGGTTGAGGGTGTTCTCACGTTCGTCGTTGGAACCCTGTGCAGCACTTCTTCCTCTGGCACGGCCAATCGCATCGATCTCGTCGATGAAGATGATTGACGGTGCTTTCTCTTTAGCTTGCTTGAAAAGATCTCGAACACGATGCGCCGACACCGACGAACATCTCCACGAAGTCTGATCCGGAAAGAGAGAAGAAAGGAACCTGAGCTTCGCCGGCAACGGCCTTAGCCAAAAGTGTCTTACCCGTACCCGGAGGTCCTACCAGCAATACGCCTTTAGGAATGTGGGCGCCGAGTTTAGTGTATCGATCGGGATTTTTAAGGAAGTCCACGATCTCGACGATCTCCTCTTTGGCTTCGTCTTGTCCAGCTACATCTTTGAAAGTGACTTTCACTTGGGTGTTCTTATCAAAGAGCACGGCCTTAGACTTACCAATGTTGAAGATCTGGGCGCCACCTCCACCTGGACCGCTCATTCGGCGCATGATGAAGATCCACAGTCCGACCATCAGCGCTAGTGGAATCAGCCAGCTCAGCGCTTCTCCGCCCCAGTTCTTACGATCGTCGTAGCTTGGACGAATTCTTTCATTCTTTTGAAGATCTGCCTGAGCCTCTTCCAAGTCATTGTTGAATTGCTCAACGGTTCCGATGCCGATGAAATAATGTGGGCCTGGATTCGTAATCTGACCGAAGGCTCTTTCCTTCACTGGCAGATAGCGATCATCACTCTCAAGGGCTTCTTTCGTAATGTAGATCTCGGCAATGTTCTCGTATCGAACGATCACCACTTTTTCTACGTCGCCTTCCAAGAGCATTTCATTGACAAACTCCTTCCATTCTACTTCTTTGGTTCCGGAACTGAAGCTTACTAAAAGTTGGCCGATCAATATCACGGCTATGACCACATAGATCCAGTACGGATTGAATGGTCGTTTTGGGCTTCCCTTCTTTTTCTTCCCGCCGTCTTCCGAGTCCTGCCCGTTGTTGTATTGGTTGAATTCACTCATCTCTCTTCGTCCTACTTATGTCTTAATAATCAATTAGTCTTGAATTTGTTCGATCGGAGCATCGGCCCAAAGGTCTTCCAGGGCATATAATCTCCTCACTTCCTCTTTGAAAACATGGACCACAACATCCACGTAATCCATAAGAACCCATTCGGCATTCTGTTTTCCCTCGATCGTATTAGGTCGATCGCCCAAACGTCCTCTAACCCATTTTTCAACGGAGTCAGATATCGCGTCAACCTGACGATCTGAGGTCGCATGGCAGATCACGAAATAATCGGAGATCGAGTTATGCATTTCTCTGAGATCGACGCGAACGATCTCCTGTCCTTTTTTATCACGGATACCATCAATGATGGCATCTGCCAAATCTTCCGATGTGGCAGCACGATTTGTGTCTGTCATGGGCTTACTCAAACGAGTATCAAAGTTAATGATTCCTTCACCGTCCTTTGTAGCGCTTATCTTTCCTGTCGATTTTACACATGAGCGGTCAAAGAATCCATCTATCGGTGGTTGAGTCAACCAATTCTTATACCACGCGGTTATTGAGCCAATCTGACATTCCGGAGTGGACTGTTATCACGACTGATCATCAAACTGCAGGCAAGGGACAACGCGGAAGATCCTGGGAAGGCGATCCTGGATTGAACATTATGGCGTCTATAGTGCTACGTCCTCGCATCTCAGTCAGTCAGCAGTACTTGATATCCATGGCAGTGAGCGTAGCTATCTGTGATGTTCTTGCCGATTTTCATATTCATGCTCATGTAAAATGGCCGAATGACATCCTCATAGAGGAGAGGAAGATATGTGGAATGTTGATCGAGAATCAATTGAAAGGTGATCAAGTGGAGACTTGCGTGGTCGGTATAGGACTCAATGTGAACCAGCGGACATTTTCCGACTTTGATTGGGAAGGAACTTCAATGGCGCTTGAACTTGGCCGAATCATCGATCGAGAGGAAGTTTTACATCGACTGATCGAGGCGATCAAGGTTAGAGTCACTCAGATGCAGCAATCCGATCAATTAGAATTTGACTTTAAAGAGCGGCTCTTTGGTGTGGGAAAGAAAATCCTCTTTCAAGGACAGAATGATCTATTCGAAGCCGAGGTCGTGGGAGTAGAGTCTGACGGTCGTCTGATCTTGAGCAAGGATGGTGAAGAGATGAAGTTTTTAAACGGAGAGATCAAGCTCCGGCGTACTTCTTCGTGAGGGCTACGCCTAGGGAATTCAGGAAATTTGTCAACGGTGTCTTGAGCATCATGGACATGAAGCTATTGACATCGGCATCGAACGTAGCACTGAGCGAAGAAGGCCCGTCACCTTGCGCCTTAATGATCAATTTAAAAGCGAAAGGTTTGTCGCTTGTTGGAGTATAGATCACTTCATTTACTGAGGACGACTCGAGCTGCAACGAGATCTCTGCGAGTCCTTTGATCTTGAATGAGCACTGATCTCCATTTACTTTCCAATTCTCTATACGATCCTGAGGGAGTATCTCGTAAAGATTCTCCGGAGAGGAAAGGAAAGAAGAAAGGGTTTCTGATGAAGTGGCTACCTCGTGCGAGTCGCTGTCGAATGCTGCCATGATCCTAGGTCGTTTGAGGATTCCACTCTGCCGGATTCTTTCTCCATTCATTGAGTGATTCCAAATCGTCTTCTTGGATGTAGTTACTTTCGATAGCTTTTTCCAAAACCGAAGGGTAGTCGGTCAAGGTCACAAGCGGACATTTATGCTCGAGAAAGTTCTTACGCGCCAAGTCGAAACCATAAGAGAAAATCGCAATCATTCCCTTCACGGTACAACCGGCTTCACGAAGCGCATCAACAGCCACTAGACTCGAGTTCCCGGTAGAAACCAAGTCTTCAATGATGATCACCGATTGTCCACTTTCCCAAACGCCTTCGATCTGACTTTGTGTACCATGGGACTTCGCTTTTGGACGAACGTACACCAGTGGAAGACCGAACTCTTGAGCTACCAATGCGGCTTGAGGAATCCCACCAGTCGCAACACCGGCAATGAGGTCAGGACGACCGAAATTTTCATCGATCGTTTTAACGATCTCTTGACGGATAAAGGTTCTGATCCTTGGGTAGGAGAGCGTCTTTCTATTGTCGCAGTAGATCGGGGATTTCCATCCTGAAGCCCATGTGTAAGGCTGTTCCGGGCGGAGGCTGATCGCTTTGATTTGAAGTAAAAACTCTGCTACCTTGTGTGCCGAATTGAAGCTGTAGTTCATGCGTCAAAAGTATAAGTTTTTCAACAAGGAGAGAGTCGTGATTCTCGAGTCATATCAGGGAGTTGCGGAAGATGAAAAAGAGGTGTTGGGGATCATTCTTCGTGCTCTGGATCCCAGTAGCCAGGAGCAAGGTGAACTCGTTCTAAGGGTAGCTGACCCCGATCGAATTTTTTCGTTGATCTGCCAGAATTTCAAGCTGATCCGTGCTGGTGGAGGTTATGTTTTGAATGAAGGGGGTGAGCTTTTGATGATCCATCGACGTGGGTTCTGGGACTTGCCAAAAGGAAAGGAGGAGAAGGGAGAGGCCATTGAGGAATGTGCAGTTCGCGAGGTGGAAGAAGAATGCGGGGTCAACGATTTAAAGATCACAACAGATGCATTCCGGACCTACCATGTCTACGAGGAGAAGGGAAAGTCGATCTTAAAGGAATCAGTCTGGTTTGGTATGCGAACGGTGAACCAGGATTTGAAACCACAGCATGAGGAGGACATTGAACAGGCTATATGGGTGAAGCGTCCGATCAAACCCGAGCTAGTGCAACAGGCCTATCCGTCCATTAGAGAAGTGCTATATTACTTTAATTCTTAGGAGGAACGGGAACCTCTTCCGGTTCAACCTCCGGGGGTTGTAGTTTGAAATGGAGTGCCTTATTCGGATGCTCCATGTTCCAAGCCTTCGCAAATAACTTTTCGATCTTGGCTCCTGGAGGGGATGCCGGTGATTTGATGAACTTCAGATCCTTATCGATGTAGTAATACGCAGGAAACGCCCTTAGGTCGTATTGCTCGATCACCTCTCTTGGGGTCAGTGCTTTAGCGAAGAACCATTCGAAGTCATATTCATCCGAGATCTTCTTGAGTTTCTGGATGTTTTCCTCGGTAGAGATGCTGAACATGGCAATGTCACTGCCGTAGCCATCTTTAAGTACCTTAATTAGGCTCATCTCTTTCAATGTTTCAGGGTCGAAGTCATCGAAGAATTGGATATAGAGATAGCGCCCACGGAATTCGGAAAGGCGACTGATATTTCCGAAGAGATCAGTGAATTCGAAGTCGGGAGCCATGGTGCCCGGAGCCAAACGATTCAAGAGTTCTTGAGCATTAGCGGCAATGACGCGGCAAGTTTGGTCTTCCGCACGTATCAGCAAGCTGTCCAACATGTACATGATCTTGGGCAAGGGGTATTTTCGTTCTGCTCCAAGTTCATAGAGTTGCGTCACCGCCAGTAGTTCTCTCCATGTTTTGTTTGGAAGATGTGGGTCGACCTGCATGCTTTGAATCATCCGCGTGTAGTCCATTTGCTGGATGGCGGTGTCAGCATCGGCTTGCCAGCGATACGCTCTGATCGGATTCAAGTAGTCGAAGTACTCATCATAGAACAAGCTGAAGGCATTGGCAAAGCTCAAGTGATCATAGGCCGGCTCGCGATTGGCGAAATACTCATCGAATACTTTGTTTCGTCCGTGGTTCGTCTGAATGGCAAACGTAGCCAAGCGATAATGCAAGTGAGTTCGAAAGTAGGGGTCGGGATAATCCTCATACTTTGCGTTGAGTAGATCGATCAAGGAATCGGCAAGAGGGATCAACAGGCGACTGACGCTCCGACCATAAAAATTCGAATGGTCGATCACGAACTGGTTGAGTGACTTCTCCAGATCTGTAATGTCGTAGTTGAGCTTTCCCTTCGCTTCAAAGATCTCTGGTAGGATGAAGACATCCTTAGCCGGGTCATATCGATCCACGGTGATCGGTTCGGGTAGGACCAGGGTATATTGATCGCCCGGTTGGATGAAAACATGGGCATTCACCCGTCCGATCTTGATCAGATAGAGCCCCTCTTTTTCCAAGTTAAGCTCGAATTTGAAGCTTCCATCTTGGGGAACCAGCATTTTAGAGAGTACCGAACTCTTAAAAGTGAACAGGTCGTTGTACTGGTGGAATTCGATCATCTTCCCCCGGTAATAGAACGCATTCCCCTGAATGGTCGTCATGGTCGCCAGAACCTGCGTCGACACCAGGAGGATAATTCCTGACAGAAGAATTCGGACTTTACTCATAGAGGTTGATCGCGTCAGGAATGAAAGGAGAAACGTCTCCTTTGTTCTTATAGATCTCACGCACAATACTCGCATTTATTGCCGCCAAGGATGGATCACACAGTAAAAAGACGGTCTGAATATCCTTATTAAGGCCTGCGTTCATATGTGCAATGTTGCTCTCATACTGAAAGTCAGCGGGATTTCTCAATCCGCGAAGAATGAATTGGGCACCCTCCTTCTTGCAGAGATCAACCGTCAAACCTTCGAAGGTTACCACCTTAACTCTTTGGTCTTGCGAGAATACGGTTTCGATCCATCGCTGTCGTTTCTCTAGGTCAAAGAGATAGCGCTTGGTTGAATTGACACCAATGGCAACGATGACCTGGTCGAAGAGGTCAAGCGACTTACGTACAATGTCCTCGTGCCCTTTCGTGAAGGGATCAAAAGAACCGGGAAAGACGGCAGTTCTCATGGCTCGTTTCTTAGGAACGTAAAGCGTGCTTCACCGTACGTTCGTTCATCAACAAAGTTCGGATGTTCTTGGAAACTCATCGTCTTTCTGTGTTCAAGTACGAACAAACTATCGTTGAAGGAGTCGTGAGTCAACACAGATTCGATCAGCGAGTCATAGTCAGCATAGTCGTATGGCGGATCCGCAAAGATCAAGTCGACTGATTCTCGGAATGATTGGATGAATCGAAGTGCATCACCTCTGACTATACTGGATCGGTCGTCTACCTTCAGGTCATGGGTGATGCGTTGGAGCCACTTGATGGTTCCGGGATGCTGATCTACAGACCACACATAAGACGCTCCTCTGGAAAGAGCTTCGAGCGAGATAGATCCTATCCCGGCGAACAGGTCGATCATTTTTGTCGAGGGCCATTGAATCTCATGTTGCAGGATGTTGAACAGCGATTCTTTCGCGTAATCGGTGCTAGGTCTGGCGGGTAAGTTTTGAGGGGCCATGATCCGACGTCCCCTTAATGAACCACTTACGATACGCACAACAAAGAGTGGGTTAGGTAGTCATACCTCGGGTGCGAGATCTCCCTCAACTTATCACTTATGGAGATATTCTCCAATGGCGCGACGATCTCCATTTCTTTCCAATATTTCGAGAGCAATTCCCATGTAGGATCGCCCATCTCAATATCACCACTGAAGACCAATTTAGCTTCTTCCGGGTCGATCTCAAGCAATTCACATGCGTAGAGGACGTAGTAGGCCACATCTTCCTTTCCGCTCTGGAAGTAGCTGTTTGCCAAATAGATCTTGCCTTCCTTATATGCTCTTAGATCGATCTGGTCGTTCCAGATATGAGCTGAAAAAATCGGTCTATTGCGTTGTGATGAGCGAACCGTGTTGTACTCCTGTTCAATTCTTGGGTGCACGTGTGAGAGGATCCTCACATGCTTGAAGTGCGTGTAGATCTCGTTGACCAAGTCGGTCGGGGCAGTAAAAGAAATGGACGCCTGAAGGCTCACCAGTTCTTCTGTTAGCAGGCTCTGTGAATCTTCTTCGAAGGTGTTGGTCAGTCTGAAGATGTTCGGGTTTGAGCCGTCCAGGACGTGCTTAGGGTAGACCAGATAATTCTCCGCTTGTATCGTGACGATCACCTCCTTGAACTCTGAAGCCAAGTAGGGGTGCTCTTTTAGCAATGACTGCAAGCTTCCTCGAAATGGGTAGCGAGCATAGCCTGTGATCAGGTTTTTAGTAGAGTGGTACCAGGCCGCATGTAACCAATGTTGATCGATGGCGACCAACAGATGGTAATACGAGGCGGGTTCCTCAGAGAATGTGAGGTCGAAAAACTCCTCGGTTCCTTTTGAACCTTCCACGGATCATTCCCAGTTACCGTTCGTCTTCGGATCGGTCATGGAGCCTACTTGCATAGGGTCACGAGAATCGAAAGGAACGGGGTCAGTTGCTTGGAAAACAGCTACATCAACGCCAGAGCGTTCGATCATGCCTGCTTCCAATTTAAATGGAGTACCACCTGAGAAGGGTACGATCACAAATGAGTCAGGAAGGAATGAGTGAATTCGATCCTCAGTATTTCCGAAAAGGCTGTCTTTCACGGACACGTAGTTGGTATCTCGTGAGACCAATCCTCGGCGGATAGCTTCTTCCTCGGTAAGCGTATCAGGAACTTCACCGATCGCTTTGATGAAAGGAATGGAATCGTTCTTAACGAAAGCAACTAATGAATCGGTGTTGCCAAGATATCTCTGATAGATCGCCTTGTGTGCGAGCTGGGCAGTACGAATATCCTTTAGTCGTTGCACCACGTGAGCATATCGACGCTCTTTCTCCGCTTGGAATTCGATCGGAACCTTGATCGAATTGTAATCCATAAATGCAAATACTGCAATAAGCAGCCCTAATACCACACTTAAAATGAGACGTACTTGTTGGGTGAGATTGGAAAGCGCTGCGACAAGACTTATTGCTCCAGCGATTAGAACCGCAAATGCACCTAAGACGAATGCGGCATTCTGTTCAGTAAAACTGGCGTAAATAATCATGAACACGCCACCACCGGTTACAACTGCTGGGAAAACAAATTTCTTGATATCATTCATGGGCAAAGCTCTTTGAGAGATGGGCAAATCTACAATTTTTCCCATCCTAAAAAATACTTGTTTCTTCGGAGTCAATTCGGGCTATTTTTCGGTCGCAATGAAGCAGCAAGAGGAGTTTGTAAGAGAGGTTTCGAAGCATATGCCATTTGAACCTAAAGAGGATCAACTGGAAGCATTGATCCAGCTCTATCGTTTCCTGTTTGAGGGAGGTCCGCATGCTGCGTTCATTTTGAAGGGGTATGCAGGAACGGGAAAGACAACCTTGATGGGTGCCTTGATCCGTTGGTTACACAACGTTAATCGAAAGACAATATTACTAGCGCCTACCGGAAGGTCTGCTAAGGTGCTCAGCAAGCATTCAGGTTATCCTGCGTCGACCATTCACCGACGGATCTACACGGTGAAAGAGAATGATTTCGGACGTGCTACGATCCAACTGATGCAAAACAAGTCTGAGAAGACCATTTTCATAGTGGATGAAGCTTCCATGATCGGAGAGGGTAATTTGGATGAAGGCTTTTCGTCTAGGTCACTGCTCAAGGATCTCTGTGAGTATGTCTATTCAGGTGAACGTTGCCGGTTGATCTTGATCGGGGATGATGCTCAGTTGCCTCCGGTGGGCATGGAGCAGAGTCCTGCCTTGGACGCCGAATTTGTGAGCTCATTTTTACATGGACCTGTCTATCAATCAGTGCTCACGCAGGTAGTGAGACAATCATCTTCTTCCCTCATTCTTAAGAATGCTACCCGACTGCGTGATCAAATTCGAGAAGGTGAGTTTTCAGATCTTCAGATCGAGGTTTCACGATCTGAAGCGTGCCGGAATGTAGATCCATATGATATGGAGGACCTGCTCTCTCAATTCTTTCATGGTGACTCCCCGCATGAAAGCGTGATCATATGTCGCTCGAATAAGGATGCTAACCAATTCAATCTCCAAGTTAGGGCAAGGATCCTTCAGCGGGAAGACGAATTAGAAGCGGGAGATCGACTGATGATCGTGAAGAACAATTACCACTGGAAGATCCCGGGAAGGTGGCAGAGTTTCTTAGCGAATGGTGATATGGTCAGCGTAGAACGCGTGCATGCGATACGAACATTTGGTCCGTTCAAGTTCGCCGAGGTTCAGGTATCATTTACTGATGATCCGGAAACATCTTTTGAATTGATCATCCTGCTGAACACCCTTCAATACGAAGGGCCTTCTATACCTGGTCGTGAGCTGCTTCGGCTGAGAGAAGTATTGATCGATGAAGGCGTAGTTGATTCAAATGATCCGGAGGAGAAGTTTTATCAGAACCCCTATTTCCATGCGGCTCAAGTGAAATACGCCTACGCCGTGACTTGCCACAAATCGCAGGGAGGACAATGGAAGCGGGTCATGTTGTACCAAGGATATTTCACAGAAGAAATGATGGATCTATCCTACTTTCGATGGCTCTACACCGCGGTGACAAGGGCGTCTGAAGTACTTCATTTCGTAGGATTTCATCCGTCTTTGTTGAACCAAGTCTGAGAAAAAGAGTCATTATTGTATGGTGAAAGCAACGATCAGTAAATGGGTGCTGGGTCTCTTTGGTTGGACTGTCCATGACCTGTATTATGACAAGGTGAAAAGCTGCATTATCACCGTCGCTCCGCATACCAGCAATTGGGATTTCATCTGGGGTATCCTAGCGCGCAACGTGTTTCGGCTTAATGCAAGATACTTGATAAAGGACACATACTTCAAGGGGCCACTCGCGTGGTTCTTTCATTGGACAGGTGGTATTCCTGTGGACAGGACCAAGAAGAATGATCTCACCCAAAGACTAAAAGACATGCTTAGCTCTGGTAAGGGCTTGCAGATCGTATTTACTCCGGAAGGAACGAGAAAGAGGGTCGACAAGTGGAAGACCGGTTTTTATTGGGTAGCTGTGGATACTGGATTGCCCATCATGATGCATAGCATTGATTTCAAGAGAAAGGAATTCCGAGTGAACGGTCCGTTCTATCCGACGGGAGATTGGGAGGAGGATAAGAAGGAATTTGAACGCTTCTATTCTGATAAGGTTCCCGGGAATCCGGAGGGTTTTAACCCGGTATTCTAGTCATAAAAAAAGGCGCGGTTAGGCGCCTTTTTCATTTCTATATCCTTACACTCAGCCGATGATTGCATTCAGCGTTGCGCTAGGACGCATGGCCTTGGCTGCTTTTGCTTCATCGGGATGATAATACCCTCCGATGCCCATTGTAACACCTTGAGCTTCGTTGAGTTCCGAAACGATCGTCCCTTCGGCATCACGTAGTTTGTTGTACACCTCGGTGAATTCTGCCTTAAGATCAGCGTCTCTGTACTGCATGCTGAGTGCTTCAGCCCAATATAGCGCCAGATAAAAATGGCTTCCGCGATTATCGAGTTCTCCAACCTTTCTTGAAGGACTCTTATTCTCCATCAAGAACTTTGTGGTTGCGTCGCCCAAACTTTCACCCAACAGGATGACTCGTTTCGACTGGGTCATATCCCCGAGATGTTCGAGCGAAACGGATAATGCTAAGAACTCGCCCAATGAATCCCATCGGAGGTGATTCTCCTGCTCGAATTGTTGCACGTGCTTTGGGGCAGACCCTCCTGCGCCGGTTTCAAAAAGTCCACCTCCATTCATGAGTGGAACGATCGAAAGCATTTTAGCACTGGTTCCTACCTCCAGGATAGGGAATAGGTCGGTCAGGTAGTCTCGTAATACATTGCCTGTTACTGAGATGGTATCCTTGCCTTTGCGGATGCGTTCCAAGGAGAAACGAATGGCCTCTTGAGGAGACATGATATGGATCTCGATACCACTGATGTCGTGATCTTGGAGGTAGAGCTTCACCTTTTCGATCAGCTGACGGTCGTGAGCACGCTTCTCATCTAACCAGAAAACCGCCGGAGTTTGAGTGGCTTTGGCTCTATTCACCGCTAGCTTTACCCAATCGCGGATCGGAGCGTCCTTGGTTTGGCACATTCTCCAGATATCGCCGGTTTCCACCGTGTGCTCCATCAGCACATTTCCCGCTTCGTCGACCACTTGGACTTTCCCATCCGCTGAGATCTCAAATGTCTTGTCGTGTGAACCGTATTCCTCTGCCTTCTGGGCCATGAGTCCGACGTTTGAAACACTTCCCATGGTTACGGGGACTAGTGCTCCGTTCAGTTTGCAATCCGTGATCACTTCTTGATAGATCGTGGCGTAGCAACGATCTGGAATAACAGCCTTGGTGTCTTGTGGTTTTCCTTCAGCATTCCACATGCGCCCTGATGTTCGGATCATCGCCGGCATGGACGCGTCGATGATCACATCGCTAGGTACGTGAAGGTTGGTAATGCCTTTGTCGGAATTTACCATCGCAAGGGCAGGACCTTCTTTATAGGCTGTTTGAATATCTGCTTCTATCTCATTTCGGAGAATTACAGGAAGATCTGCGATACCGTTGAGTACGGCTCCCATGCCATTGTTGGCACTGATCCCATACTTTTCGAAAGTGGCAGCGTGCTTTGAGAACACGTTCTTGAAGTAGGCTTTCACCACATGTCCAAAGATGATCGGGTCAGAAACCTTCATCATGGTCGCTTTCAAGTGCACCGAGAATAAAACCCCTTTCGCTTTTGCGTCAGCAATTTCTGCCTCAAGGAAGGCTTTCAGTTTATTGACGCTCATGACTGAGGCATCGATCACCTCGCCAGATATCACTGCGGTCGATTCTTTTAAAACCTTGATCGTGCCATCAGGTCCAACCCATTGGATCTTCACCTTGCCAGAGTTCTTGAGGACATAGGATTGCTCGCAACCATAGAAGTCACCATCCTCCATATTGGCAACGTGGCTGGCTGAATCTCTTTCCCATGCTCCCATCGAATGAGGGTGCTTTCGGGCATATTCCTTCACCGCCTTCGGTGCTCTTCGATCGGAGTTGCCTTCTCTCAAGACCGGGTTGACGGCGCTTCCTTTGATCCTGTCGTAGATCGCGCGGATCCTCGTCTCTTCGTCATTAGACGGTGAGTCAGGATAATCAGGTATGCCATAACCCTGACCTTGCAATTCTTTGATGGCCGCCTTCAATTGTGGCATGGAAGCGGAGATGTTAGGAAGCTTGATGATGTTGGCCTCAGGTGTGGTTACCAATTCACCGAGTAGAGCTAAGGCGTCCTCCTGTTTCTGATCATCGTTCAGGTATTCAGGGAATTTGCAAAGGATGCGCCCAGCAAGCGAGATGTCCTTGGTTTCAATCTCGATTCCTGAGGATCCAACAAAACGCTTGATGATCGGTAGGAAGGATTCAGTGGCCAAAGCCGGCGCTTCGTCCGTCTTGGTGTAAATTATCTTGGGATGGTTCATAGTTCGGATTGTTCGATGTATCGTACCAAAAAAATGGAGGCGCAAAATTAGTTTTCTGCGCCTCCAAATAAAAGCTAGCTGACGGTTATTATTATTGAATCAATAGCCAAAGAGCGTTTCTAGGCTGAGCTCTTCAACCGGCCCTAATTTTTTTAGAGCTTCAAAATCGATCTCGGTCTTTTTACCAATCACCATGTAGTTGTATGTGCGTCCCTTGATGTTGGCATCAAAGAACGCCTGAAGTCCGTCAAAGTCCATCTTCTGGATCTCAGGATAGATCTTCTCGTTCATGTCGTAGTCGATGCCCAGCTTTTGCGCCGACTCATATCCCCACAAGATGCTTGATCCTGTGCGACGTGTGGTCTCAATTTGCTTTAACGCGCTGATCTTTGCTTGTTCAAATTGCTTTTCTGCGCGAGGTAGTGTACTCATGAGATCCAAAAGCGCGTTTGTTGCATCTTCCAACTTATTGACCTGTGTTCCAATGTAGCCGCGCACATAGTGGTGCTCATCCGCTTCGCTTGGACTTGCGTAGTAGGCATAAGCAGAATAGGCGAGTGCCTTTGATTCACGGATCTCTTGGAATACGATCGAAGACAAGCCGCTGCCGAAATACTCATTGAAGATGCGAGCCTGTGGCATCAACGCTTCAGAGAACATAGAACCTCTGCTCATCAGCATGAGCTCAGCCTGCACGATGTCATACTCGGCGAAGTACACTTTGCTTTCATTGGTGGGAAGTTCCTCGTATACGATCGGCTCAGGGTTGGGCAGCCATTCCGATGGAACCTTATGATTTGCATTAAGCACATTAGCTACTTCTTCGATTCCTTGTGGACCGTAGAAAAGGATGCGGTGCTCATAGCTGGTCAGTTGGTGCAGAAGATCTGTCAACTCAGTTGGGTCTACGGACTTCATATCCGCTTCTGACATCACATCATTGAACGGGTTCTTCGGTCCGTATTGAACGTAGTTACGAAGTCCTCCGCTCAGGATCTGGTTTTTATTCAGCTTCTTGTCGGCTCGACTCTTCAATTCTCCGAGCACCAATTCTTGATAGCTCGCCTCATCAGGAATCACGTTGGCTAAAATATCCTCGAAGAGTTTCACTCCTTCCTCGAAGGTCTCTTGAAGGCCTGTGAGCATCACATAGACCTGATCGTTTGAAGAGAATACATCAAAGCTGACGCCCAACTTGAAAAGTTCTTTCTGAACTTCAGCTGGCGACATATCCGCCGTACCGAGGTATGGGAGATACTCCACAGCGAGTGGGAGTTTCTTGTTGCGATCCTTTCCAATGTCGAGTACGTAATACAAATTGAACAGGTCGTTCACATCGTTCTGCACGTAGTTCATGGCCACTCTGTCTCCGATGCTCTTCTTTTGGATGGCAGTGCTGTAGTCGATGAATTGAGGCTCGAGACGCATAGATTCCATAGAATCGATCATTGCGAAGAAGCCGGAATTGGTGTCGCGGTTGATCTCTACCGGAGTGATCTCAGGCTTGTCGACTTTGTAGACATCCTTCTCACCGATTCGCTTATTGACAGCTACGTAGTTATCCTTAAAGGTCTCTGAAGCCCAAGCCATCATTTCTTCCTTGGTGATCTTGCCCATTTCATCATAGTATGCCACGACATCTGACCAACTGCGGTCCATGATGAATGCGTCAGACATGATGTAAGCGCGAATCCAGTTGTATTCCATTTGGCTCATCAAGTCTTTCTTGAACTTGCGAACCACCGCACTGATCATCCAATCGTCAAATTTTCCTTGTTTGACGCTGTCGATCTGAGCGAGGAGCAATCCTCTTACATCTTCTAACTCTTGACCCTGACGAGCATATCCAGTTATCATCATCCATGAGTAATCTTCATTGACAGATGCGGAAGAATATGCACGAAGTACCTTTTGGCTTTGGTTGAGGTTGAGGTCGATCAATCCAGCTTGACCATTGCTCAGGATGCCATCCATCAACTCGAGGTACATAGCGTCTTTCGTGTGAACACTGCCCAAACGGAAGGATACAATTTCAAATTCAGCTTCGCTTCCCATCACGTCCGCGATCTGCGGCTCGGCGATCGGCTCCTCCACTGGCATTTGGATGTCTTCGAGGGACTTAGACTCCATACCTCCGAAGTACTGATCGATCATTGCGATGGTCTTCTCGGGGTCAATATCTCCAGCCAAAATGATGGCCATATTGTTAGGTACATAACGACGCTTGAAGTAGTCGTGGATCTTTTCCATGGAAGGACTCTTCAAGTGCTCTCCTGTTCCGATCGTGGTCTGCTGTCCATACGGGTGGGTAGGGAAGAGCAAATCAAGGCTCTTGTAGTAGGCTTGACGGCGATCGCTGTCTTGTGTACGGTTGAATTCTTCATACACCGCTTCAAGTTCGGTGTGGAACAGGCGTAGCACTAATTCGCTGAATCTCTCTGATTCAATGGCTAGCCACTTTTCCAATTCCGTGCTTGGGATGTCGTTGATGTAAACGGTTCGTTCATTACTCGTGTAAGCGTTGGTTCCTTGGGCACCTAGTCCGCTGATCAGCTTGTCGTATTCGTTGGCGGCAACGAAAGTGGCTGCGATCTGTGAAAGGCTATCGATCTGACCGTAGATCTTCTTTCGCTCATCCGGATCTGTGGTTTCGCGATGCTTTTCATAGAGGTCAGAGATCATCTGAAGGTGCTTCTTTTCTTCTTCCCAATTCAGGGATGCGATCTTAGATGTGCCTTTAAAAAGCATGTGCTCGAGGTAGTGAGCTAGACCAGTAGCGTCAGCCGGATCTTGCTTGCTTCCAGTTCTGACCGCAATATTGGTTTGAACGCGGGGCTCAGAATGGTTTTCAGATAAATAAACCTTTAGGCCATTGTCCAGGGTGTAGATCCTTAATCCGAAAGGGTCGCCCTCGACTTCTTCGTAGGTGTATTTTGATGTTTTCTCATCCGATGGAGTGTCGCCGACGGAACAAGCATTGAATAGGGTCAATAGACCAATCAAAGCAGGTAGGTAGATCAGCTTCTTTAACATGAAATGAAGATTTGGTTAATACGTGATATCGAGGTCCAGATCGGACTTCAGTTTTTTCAACAAGGGGTTTTGCTTGGCTAAATATTCGAATTTATCCTGAGGGGTAAACAATTTGGCCTCCTCTTTTCTCTCAATCCGCTCAGAGTTTAGACCAATGGTTTGTAGACCGGTCAATTCACGGAGACGAACCAGTATATCAGACCTGTGCTGGTTGAATTCCTCCTCATCCACCCCGTGAGCGAGATGAAGGGTAACCATGTCGTCTTTGAATTGATCTTCAATATTTTGCTTGGCCAGGATGCTGTAAAGGGCACTTTTTCCCTCATCGAGCACCTCTTTAGCTAGGGTTTTCCAAGCCTCACCAAGATCCACGGTGACCTTATCACCAGTCGACTCGGTTGGTGGCTCCTGACTTTCCTCTGTCTTTTCTTCAGGTGAAGCTTCCTTCTTGGTCTCAGGAATTTCATCATCAATGTTCAACGAGATGGTCGAAGGCCGGCGTCGCTCTCTTCGTTTGATTGAAGGACTAGGGTCAGGAGTAGGTTCCAGAGCTAAGACCTCGGAATTTGAGTCAGGATTCTCGGGTTCTTCTGATTGTACATCATCTTCCAATGGTCCCGCATTTTCTTCTGATTCAGATGAATCGAGCACTTCTTCTGCTTCTTCAACCTTCTCATTTTCATCAACTTGAGGTTGTGGTTGAAGTTGAGGTTCAGAACGACTCTCGCCACTAGCCTCCACCAGAGGTTTTTTAGGAAGGGCTTCCAGTTTCTTTTTCTCCTCCGGTTCGGGAAGATGGACTACGTCAGGACTGTCGTTTTTTTTTTCGAGCCCTAGGCTCACCAGACTCAACAGGGTCGTCTCGAGGAGGATCCTGGTATTTGGAGCATTTCGATAGCGGAAGTCCGTTTCATTGACCAACTTGAGTCCGTCAATCAGCCAGTCGGCCGGAACCTCTTGGGATTGGTCTAGGTATCTTTTCTTAACCGAGTCGCCCACCTCGAGTAGATCGATCGTTTTAGGCTCTTTGCAGACCAGCAAGTCTCTGAAATGACTTCCTAAGCCACCGATGAAATGATGCCCGTCGAAACCTTGCTTCAGGATAGAGTCGAGGATGACGAGCACATCGGCAAACTCCCGATTCTGCAGGTGATGTGTTATGGTGAAGTAGTAATCGTAATCCAGCACGTGGAGGTTCTTCAGCACCTCATCATAGGTCAACTTCTGATTGGTGAAGCTTGAGAGCTGATCGAAGATCGAAAGCGCGTCGCGCATCGCACCGTCAGCCTTTTGACCAATCACGTGCAGCGCCTCTTCTTCGTAGGAGATGCCTTCGTTATCCGCGATCTTTTTCAGCTGAACGACGATGTCATTGACCGTGATCCTATTGAAGTCGTAGATCTGACAACGGCTGAGGATGGTAGGGATGATCTTGTGCTTCTCCGTCGTAGCTAAGATGAAAATAGCATGCTTTGGAGGCTCTTCCAAGGTCTTCAAAAACGCATTGAAAGCCTGCTTGGAAAGCATATGGACCTCGTCGATGATATAGACCTTGTACTTACCAACTTGTGGTGGGATTCGCACCTGATCTGTAAGTGAACGAATGTCTTCTACACTGTTGTTGGATGCGGCATCTAATTCGAAGATGTTGAAGGAGAAATCCTCATCCTCGCTATGATCTTCAGAACGATTGATCTCCTTTGCGAAAATCCTGGCGCAGGTGGTCTTTCCAACTCCACGCGGGCCGCAAAACAGGTAGGCGTGAGCCATGTGGTCCTGTGTGATGGAGTTGTGCAAGGTTTCCGTAATGGCCTGCTGACCAATTACTTCCTGCCAACTTTCGGGGCGATACTTCCGTGCCGAAACCACAAAACCTTGTTGCTTATCTGCCATCGGCTCAAAAGTATATGCTTTGTGATAAATGGGTGTTTCTTTCGATTCACCAGTTGTAAGACATTGAAAACCAGGGTGCAAATTTTGGTCAATCCTTGCATTTGTAGTTTGAGAATCCCATTTTTGCGAGGTACCAAAAACACTATCTACCTATGCGCCTACCTCGATTCATTAAGGTCGGTATGCTCGTTTTTTCTGTGAGCATACTCCTCTTTGCGGCAGAATCGATCGCCCAAACCCTCATGCCTATTCCCAATCAGAGTACCACTTACACTGGAAATACTAGAGGGTACTGGTTTCAAGCTCCCGTAGACTTCATGATGGTTGGCGTTCGCGTTCCGACCACGGCCAGTTCGGCTAATCAGAGCGTGGCAGTTGTTCGTTTCAACAGCGGACCTCCCCCCACGTACTCTACTACGACCAACGACTTTACTACGTTAGCGTTATTTCAGAATATTTCGGGTAACAATGTTCTCTCGGTGAATATTCCAGTATACCAAGGAGACTATATTGGTATTTTGGGTTCAAGAGGGTCGACCTCAACCAACTCATACGGAGCAGGAAACTTCACATCAAACATCTTGGGTGAGAACGTGATCCTCCGAAGACTGGGTATGCAATATGACCTCGAGTCAACGAACCCTCAGAACCTCTGGCAAGAGAATGCTAACCTGTCGAGGGTGGAGATGTATTACACCACGTTAGTGATCAACGAATTTCCCTATTGCGAGAACTTTGAAGGTAGCAATGGAAACTGGTCGGCTGCGGGAACATTTTCTTCTTGGGAATGGGGTACACCGAATAATACGACTATCAGTTCTGCCGCCTCAGGCGATAATTGCTGGGTGACCAATCTTGACGGCGACCATAACAATAGTGAGATAAGCTTCGTACAGAGCGTAGAGTTGGACCTTACTCCTTTGGTTGACCCAATGATCCGGGTTCAAACCAATCGAGATCTGCAGAATAACGTGGATGGCGTAGTATTCCAAGTGTCATCCGATAGTGGCTACGTTTGGACCACGGTAGGTTCGTCTTCGAGCCCTTCACCATGGTACAATGCTAGTTCGGTCTCTGCACTCTCCAATCTAAGCAGTACATCAGGATGGTCAGGGTCGAGCTCAGGTTGGGCAGATATGAGACATTCTCTATCATCTTGGTCGCAAGACACTTCTCTCTTGGTTCGTTTTGCGATCTCAGCGGATGGCTCCACCACCAATGAGGGGTTTGCCTTTGATGATATCATCATCGCTGAATCGAACGATATTTCCTTGGTTGATCTGATCTATGAGGATAGTATCTGTGGAAGTTCCAACTTGCCCATCACGGCAGTAATTTGCAACAAGAGCATCGAGGATAAATATGGTTTTGACATTCAAGTGGACACGAATGGCACGCAGGTGACATACTCCTATCCGGATACCCTGTTTGTATGCGGATGTGACACAGTAGAAGTTTTAACCATCAATGCTTCCAATGGAGGCTACTGGGACTTCACGGTTGAGATTGACAACAGTGGTGATGTGAATGCGGCCAATGATACTTTGTCTGGCGACATCTTGGCTTATGCCATTCCAGGCGGAGCGATCGTTAGTGGCGGCGGTGAGTACTGTCAGGGTGAATTGATCGAGATTGAATTCAGTTTCACTGGAACCGGGCCATGGGACTGTGTCTATACCAACGGTACGACGAACTTTACCGCTGGAAATGTGACAAGTCCGCATACCGTCTTCGCAACAACCGGTGGTATTTACGAGATCGTGTCACTAGAGGATGCTACGGGATGTCAAGGCGACTCTGGCACTTTTGGTGGGTCCGTCACCGTTACGGTTTACGAGAACCCTTCTCCTGATCTCGGTCCGGATACGACCATTTGCGGCAATTATTGGCTGGATGCAGGAATAGGAGCCTCCTATTCCTGGAACACTGGAGCCACAACCCAGATGCTGAATGTGACTTCGCCCGGTATCTATTCGGTCACCGTAACTGATGCCAACGGTTGTACGGGTTCGGATCAGGTGGACCTCGAGGTAAACCCCTTACCGAATATCACGATAGGGGATACAGTCTTGTGTGAGGGAGGGACTTTCTTGTTCAATGCTGGAGGTCCATTCGTAAGCTATCTCTGGGACGATGGAAGTACAGGGCAGTTAAGAGTAGTCACTACAGTAACAACCGTCAGTGTTACGGTTACGGACTTTAATGGGTGTTCAGACTCAGCCACCGCTTCGATTACGGAGATCGTCGATAATCCAGAGCCCAACATCACGAATCAGCAAGGCTTGGCACCTGTTCAATTGAATGCGGGCTCGGGCTACATCGCTTACTTCTGGAATACGGGTCAAACCACACAGACGCTTGATGTGTATAGTGCCGGAACTTACACCTGTACGGTCACAGATGTGAATGGCTGTAAAGGTTCCGACGACGCGAAAGTCAAGATCTGGCCAACATCCGTCGATGACATCGTGCGCGACAATGGGGTGGGTGTCTATCCGAATCCGATCCGCTCAGACTTTCTCGTACGTTTCTCAACAAGCAGTGATGTACCAGCCTCGATGGAGCTAGTTGATGTACAAGGAAGGGTCATGCATACTTATGCATTGGATCAAGGTTCCGTGGATCAATCACTTTCATTGCCCAAGGGCATAAGCAGTGGATCTTACTTACTACGCTTCCGCGCTGGAGAGGAGATTAAACAGCTTCCGATCGTGGTTCTGGAGTAGAGCGTACAACTAATTATTGATGAAAAAGGCTGCCTCGGCGGCCTTTTTTTGTCTGCAACTTGCCAGATGATAAGGAGTTCGTATCTTTGCGCCCCATTTTTAAAAAGATATAGTCACATGGTAAATCGTTATGAGACTGTTTTCATTCTAACTCCCGTTTTGTCTGAGGACCAGACAAAGGAAGCAGTCAAGAAGTACACAGCTTACCTCAAAGAGCAAGGTGCGAGCATCGTGCATGAGGAAACCTGGGGCCTGAAAAAATTGGCCTATCCAATCCAGAAGAAGTCCACTGGATTCTATCACTTGGTCGAGTTCGAAGCAGAGACTTCACTCATCAAGCCACTCGAAACTGAATTCATTCGTGATGAGCGCGTTTTGCGTTTCCTTACCGTGAAGATGGATAAGGATCACATCGAGTTCGCTGAGAGCCGTAGAAACAAGTCAAAGAAAACTGCTAACGCTTAATTCGAGAAGAGATGGCTGATGATATTAGATATTTAACTCCTATTCAGATTGAGACGAAGAAGGAGAAGTACTGCTGGTTCAAGAAGACCGGAATTAAGTACGTTGACTATAAGGATGCTGACTTCTTGTTGCGTTTCGTGAACGAACAAGGGAAGCTTCTTCCAAGAAGAATTACTGGTACATCTGTGAAGTATCAGCGCAAAGTTTCGACTGCGGTTAAGCGCGCTCGTCACTTGGCCTTGATGCCTTACGTTACCGATATGTTGAAATAATTGAGATAGACGATCATGGAAGTAATTCTCAAGCAAGACATCGAAAAACTAGGTTACAAGGATGACCTAGTTGAAGTCAAGGATGGTTATGGTCGTAACTATCTTATCCCTCAGGGATTGGCAATTCTAGCTACTTCATCTGCTAAGAAAGTGCACGCCGAGACGGTTCGTCAGCGTTCACAGAAAGTAAAGAAGGAGCGTGACGCAGCCCGTAAGGTGGCAGACAAACTCAAGAATACAACCATCAAGGTGGGTGCTAAAGTGGGTGAGTCAGGCAAGATCTTCGGCTCTGTCAACAATATTCAACTCGCAGAAGAGATCGCGAAGAGCGGCATCGAAGTGGATCGCAAGCACATCAAGATCATCGGTGATACTATTAAGGCGGTAGGAACCTATGAGGCTGAAGTTGCATTTCATCGCGATGTAGTAGAGACCATTTCATTTGAAGTAGTCGGCGAGTAATTGAAACTTGAAATACATAAGGAAAGGGAGGTCAATAGGCTTCCCTTTTTTTATTTCTACCAAAACATTACTGGCTGCACAAGCCTTAATATTGTGAACGATTAAAATTTCACCATCATGATCTTCGATCTCGATATGATTAAAGCGGTCTATCAGCGTTATCCAGAAAGGATCGCTGCCGCAAGTAAAGCCGTCAACAAACCACTGACGCTAGCTGAGAAAATCCTTTACGCTCACCTTTGGGATGGTCCTGCAACGCAGGAATTTACCCGCGGTAAGAGCTATGTCGATTTCGCACCGGACCGAGTGGCTATGCAGGATGCTACCGCTCAGATGGCCCTACTTCAGTTCATGCAGGCTGGAAAGGACAAGGTGGCTGTGCCTTCTACCGTGCACGCCGATCACTTGATCCAAGCACGTATCGGAGCAGATAAGGATCTTCAGGATGCGATCAATAAGAACAATGAGGTCTTTAACTTCCTTTCTTCCGTGTCCAACAAATATGGCATCGGATTCTGGAAGCCAGGGGCAGGTATCATTCACCAAGTGGTATTGGAGAACTATGCTTTCCCAGGTGGAATGATGATCGGAACGGACAGTCATACGGTGAATGCCGGAGGACTTGGAATGGTAGCCATCGGTGTTGGTGGTGCTGACGCGGTTGATGTCATGGCTGGCATGGCTTGGGAATTGAAGTTCCCAAAGCTCATCGGAGTGAAATTGACAGGTAAGCTCAGTGGATGGACTGCTCCAAAGGATGTTATCTTGAAGGTTGCGGGTATCCTGACCGTGAAAGGTGGAACCGGTGCGATCGTAGAATACTTCGGCGAAGGTGCTAAGTCTCTATCGTGCACAGGTAAAGGCACGATCTGTAACATGGGTGCTGAGATCGGCGCAACTACCTCTACGTTCGGTTACGATGAGAGTATGCGACGTTACTTGAAAGCAACAGGTCGTGAGGAAGTGGTAGCACTTGCTGATGAAGTTGCTGAACACTTGACGGGTGACGCTGAAGTGTATGAAAACCCAGAAAAGTATTTCGATCAAGTGATCGAGATCAACCTGGATGAGCTTCAACCACACTTGAACGGTCCGTTCACTCCGGACTTGGCTACTCCGGTGCCTCAAATGAAAGAGGTCTTGAAGAACAACGATTGGCCTGCCGATATCGAGTGGGGTCTTATCGGTTCTTGTACAAATAGTTCTTACGAGGATCTTTCTCGCGCTGCGTCTATCGCGAAGCAGGCGGTTGAGAAGAACCTCAAGCCAAAGGCGGAGTTTGGTATCAATCCAGGTTCAGAGCAAGTACGTTACACAACTGACCGAGATGGTATCCTTAAGATCTTTGAAGACCTTGGAGCCACCATCTTTACTAACGCTTGTGGACCTTGTATTGGACAGTGGGCTCGTGCAGGTGCAGAAGATCAAAAGAAGAACTCGATCGTGCATTCATTCAACCGTAACTTCTCGAAGCGAGCAGACGGTAACCCGAATACGCATGCCTTCGTGACCTCTCCTGAAATGGTGGCGGCGATCGCTATTAGTGGTCGTTTGGATTTCAACCCAATGACCGACACCTTGGTGAATGAGGACGGCGAGGAGGTTCGTTTGGATGATCCAACAGGATTTGAGCTTCCACCTAAGGGATTTGATGTTGAAGATCCAGGCTATCAGGCTCCGGCTGCCGATGGTAATGGAATCGAAGTTGTAGTGAAAGAAGATAGTTCACGACTCCAATTGCTTACACCATTCAAGCCTTGGGACGGAAAGAACATCAACGGAGCTAAACTCTTGATCAAAGCTCAAGGAAAGTGTACTACGGATCACATTTCAATGGCGGGTCCTTGGTTGCGTTACCGCGGTCACTTGGATAATATTTCAAACAACCTGCTCATCGGGGCAGTCAATGCCTTCGGAGGTGCAACTAACGAAGTGGTAAACCAATTGACTGGTGAGAAGATGGAAGTTCCTGCTTCTGCTCGGGCATACAAAGCGGCTGGAGTTCCTACTGTCGTTGTGGGTGACCACAACTATGGGGAAGGTTCTTCTCGCGAGCATGCGGCCATGGAGCCACGTCATCTCGGTGTGATGGCTGTGATCGTGAAATCGTTTGCACGTATTCACGAGACCAACTTGAAGAAGCAAGGTATGCTTGGTTTGACCTTCGCTAACGAAGCGGACTACGATAAGGTGCGAGAAGATGATACGTTCAACTTCATCGATCTAGAGTCATTTGCTCCTGATACACCTCTTACTCTAGAGGTAGTTCATTCTGATGGAAGTAAGGATGTTATCAAGCTTAACCACACTTACAATCAAGCTCAGATCGAATGGTTCAAGGCAGGAAGTGCATTGAACTTGATCAAGCTGCAAAACAATTCCTAAGACACATTAGCATAGGCGGTTGGCGTTCAGTCAACCGCCTTTTTGTATCTAATGAAGAACGATTTAATCATACGTGCAGCTCGAGGCGAAAAGACCGAGCGTAGTCCGGTTTGGGTGATGCGACAAGCAGGTCGTATTCTTCCTGAATACCGTGAGGTGCGTGCTAGTCTTTCCGGTTTCAAGGAATTAGTGGAGACACCTGATCTTGCTGCTGAGGTCACAGTTCAGCCGGTGGATATTCTAGGAGTAGACGCCGCGATCATTTTTTCTGACATCTTGGTCATTCCAGAAGCCATGGGTTTACCTTATGAGATGATCAAGGGAAAGGGGCCCCATTTTCCGAAGGTGATTCAGAGTGAGTCTGATATTAAGTCGTTGCATGTCGCAGATGGCATTGAGCTCACTTACGTTTACGACGCCATTCGTGAAACCCGAAAGCGTTTGGACGGACGTGTTCCAGTGATCGGATTTGCAGGAGCACCGTTCACGATTCTGTGCTATATGATCGAAGGGCAAGGGAGTAAGACCTTCTCCAATGCGCGAAGATGGTTGCATGCTGAACCAAAAGCGGCACACGAGTTGCTTGAGAAGATCACGATGTCCACGATCAATTACCTCAAAGCCCAAGTAGAAGCCGGAGTTTCACTTTACCAAGTGTTCGACTCGTGGGCTGGAGTATTGAGCGAGGATCTGTACCGTGAGTTTTGCATGCCTTACATCGAGAGGATCGCCCATGAGGTGGATCAGGTTCCGCGTACGATCTTTGCTAAAGGCGCACATTTTGCACTGAAAGATCTGATGGCCTCATCATTCAATACCGTCGGTTTAGACTGGACCATGGATCCTCGAGAAGTTCGTTCGTTGAATCCTTTCAAGGTCCTTCAGGGAAACCTTGATCCTACTGTGCTTTATGCAGAGGACGAGGTGATCGTAGAAAAGACTAACGAGATGTTAAGTTCATTTAGTGGCGGAGGCCACATCGCTAATTTGGGCCACGGAGTTTATCCGGATACGCAGTGGCAAAAGTTGAAGTTGTTCATCGATACTATCAAATCATCCAATAACCCAAATCAATAATCATGAAATCATTTATCCATGCAATGGCATTTGTCTTGGTGACAGCAGGAGCAATGGCTCAAGGAAACCTAGTGCCGAATTATGGATTCGAGGATCCTGAAAAGAAGATCAAGGAAGCTGGTTCTATCGAATTGGCGGATCCATGGGAGTCTTTGACGGACAATAAGCCAGATCTGTTCAATCCGAAAAGTAAAGGCGAAGAGTGGGGAGTTCCTTTGAATATGTACGGTGAGGCAGATCCTCACGGTGGTGAGGGATATGCCGGAGTTGTCATGTATTCATACAAGGACACCGACCCACGTTCCTACTTGCAAGTGAAATTGTATTCTCCCTTGGAAGAGGAGAAGGTTTACTGTGTGAAGATGCACGTTATGCTGGCCATGTTGTCAAAGTACGCATCCAATAACTTGGGTATCTACATCAGCGAAAAGCCGGTCGATGAAGAGGCTCTTGAGGCTTACGCCATCACTCCTCAGATCCAGCATTCTCAGAATCGCGTTTTCGAAGAACAGTTCGCTTGGGAAGAGATTTGCCAATCCTTCATCGCTAAAGGTGGTGAACGATACGTGACCATTGGAAACTTCGCTCCTACCGAAGAGACGCAGTATGAGAAGATCAAAAAGCCACGTGGCGTTACCGGTCAGCAAACTCGAACTGCCTATTACTACATCGATGATGTTTCTGTGATCAACATGGCAGGACTCGATCAGTGTGATTGCGAAGTAGATGCCTCAGGAAGCGCCCTTAAGGTGCAATACTCTAAGGAAGTGAGCTCCGACATGGAAATGGATGTTACTCAAGACATTGAGATGTCGCGCGTATATTTCGAAGAAATGTCTTCAGAGATCGATGAAGATAACATGGCTGCAGTGAAGAAAGTAGCTAAGTTGCTTCAGGAGCATCCTAAGTACAAAGTGAAGATCACAGGTCATACAGATCCTGTTGAAGAGGCTAAGGTTACAGGAGACGTTTCAGCTCAGCGCGCTCAAGCAGTGAAGGACAAGCTTGTTGAGTTGGGTGCTTATCCTAATAAGATCCTAACAGTGGGTGTTCAAGACTTTGATCCTGCTACTACGGATGTGACTCCTGCCGGTCAGGCTCAAAACCGTAGAGTGGTATTCGAAGTGATCAGTAAAGAATAACACTGACTTTTCCTCAAAAATAGAAAGGCTCCGAAATCGGGGCCTTTTTTATTTTCGTTCAACTGCATGATCAAGAGAAACGATCCAACTACCGTCCGAGCGTGGGCATTCTATGACTGGGCGAACTCCGTTTATCCTCTTGTCATTACCACGGCCATTTTCCCGATCTTCTATCAAGGCCATACGTCCAAGGTTTTAGAGGACGGGTCCACCATGGACCGAGTGCGTTTCTTTGGGTTTGAATTCATAAATACGGAGTTGTACAGCTATGTGCTTTCCCTATCGTTCTTGATCGTGAGTGCGCTGTCGCCCCTATTGTCAGGGATCGTGGATTATTCTGGGCAGAAGAAGTCCTTCCTGAAAGCATTCTGTTACCTGGGGGCCATGGGCTGTGCCTTGCTGTTCTTCTTTGATGAGGACCACCTTGAGTTGTCCATGCTCTTCGTGATGATGGCCAGTATTGGCTTTTGGGGAAGCCTTGTTTTTTACAATGCTTTTCTGCCGGAGATTGCTGAACCATCCTTGCACGATCGCGTCAGTGCCCAAGGTTTTGCCTTTGGCTATCTCGGAAGTTCGTTGCTCTTGATCGCCATCCTCATTCTTCTTCAAACGGTAGGCAACCACATTGCGAAGTTTGCCTTTCCCCTAGTTGGACTCTGGTGGGCGGGCTTTGCCCAAGTAACGTATCACTATCTGCCTGACAATGTCTATGATCGCAAGCCGATAAAGCGACACATGATAGCCAAGGGCTATGAAGAACTACGTAAAGTCTGGAATGAGTTGCCAACGCAGTTCAACCTGAAAGCTTTCTTGCGATCCTTCTTCGTGTATAGCATGGGTGTACAGACCGTGATGCTCATGGCTGTGCTCTTTGCCAAGAAGGAGATTGAATGGGGGGATCAAGGTGATGCGGGTTTGATCGTCAGTATCCTGATCATTCAATTTGTCGCTATCCTCGGCGCATTCCTGTTTGCACGAATGAGCAAGAAGGTGGGTAATGTGAAAGTGTTAGGTGCGGCACTAATGATCTGGGTGCTGGTTTGTTTAGCTGCCTTCTTCATCCAAACACCACTGCACTTTTACATCCTTGCGGCCGTGGTTGGCTTGGTCATGGGAGGCATCCAAGCCTTATCTCGCTCCACCTATTCAAAGCTTTTGCCTGACACGAAGGATCATGCATCTTACTTCAGCTTCTATGATGTCCTTGAAAAGCTCGGTATTGTGATCGGTACTTTGTTATTCGGCGTTATAGAAGGAGTGACTTCGAGCATGAGAAATTCAGCTTTGGTCTTAATGCTTTTCTTTTTAGTCGGATTTCTGTTGCTAATGACTATGAAGAAAGACGATAGGATCGCACCTTTGAAGTCGTAAACCAAATGGGTAGAAGTGATAGCACGATTTGATATAGCAGTAGTTGGAGGGGGGATTGTTGGCGTGGCTACCGCCTACAAGTTGCAACAAGCTTATCCAGACAAGACCATCGCGGTCATCGAAAAAGAGAAGCGATTGGCCGATCACCAGACAGGGAACAATTCTGGCGTGATCCACTCGGGTATCTATTATAAGCCAGGTTCGTACAAAGCGAGGCTATGTGTGAATGGTCGACGTGAACTCGTGGATTTTGCCAAAGAACACAACATTGCCCATGACATCTGTGGAAAGGTCGTGGTGGCGACTGACCGTAGTGAGTTAAAGCATCTGGATACCATCTACCAACGCGCCCAGGAGAATGGGGTGGAGGATGTGCGCCGTATCAATGCTGAGGAGATCAAAGAGATCGAACCCTTTTGTGCGGGCATTGCAGGTATTCATGTAGGATGCACCGGAATCATCGATTATCGAGCTACAACGGAGAAACTTGCGACGCTCATGGAGCAGTTGCAAGCACAAAGTCGTGTCTTTTTAGATCATGAAGTGACCGATGTGATCCATGGGGATGGATCTACTACGCTTCGAACCAAACGTGGTGACATTGAAGCGAAATACATTGTCTTTTGCGGCGGACTTCAAGCGGATCGACTTGCCATGAAGGATAAGGTGAAGTTGGATATGAGGGTGCTTGGTTTCAGAGGTGACTACTATGTGCTCTCAGAGAAGGGTCGACACAAAGTGAAGCACCTGATCTATCCGGTGCCAAACCCAAAGTTTCCGTTTTTAGGGGTACACTTTACCAGGATGACGGATGGAGAGGTGGAGTGCGGTCCAAATGCGGTCTTTGTTTTCAAACGCGAAGGTTACTCCAAAACGGATTTTGATTTGAAGGATACGTTGGATGCTCTGTTCTATGCCGCCACTTGGAAATTCTTCTCGAAGCACTGGCGATTCGGAATCGAAGAATACCGCAGGGCCTTCTCGAAGCGACTTTTCTTGAATACCTTGAGAAAGCTGATTCCATCACTGGAAATGGAGGATCTTGCTGAAGAGCGTGCCGGTGTCCGAGCTATGGCTTTGGCGGATGACGGAAACATGATCGATGACTTCAAGATCGAATTCAACGGCAACTGCATACATGTGCTGAATGCTCCGAGTCCGGCGGCAACGGCATGTTTGGCAATTGGTGAGGAAGTGAGAAAGATGGCTTCGAACTACTTCAAGCTGGATTGACCTAGTCTTCTACGACCCGATACTTTTCCTTTAGCTCTTCCCAGTCGAATACGAACTGGTTGATGATTTCGTCCAATCTTTTCAAGAAGATGGGATTGGGCGTATTCATGTTGCGGAAGTAGTCGGTTTGGTACTGGTTGAGATCGTACTTGAAGAACACGCCTTTCGACATGGCATAACGAGTGTTCTTTGACGGGTGGTTGATCCGTCCCATCCAAGACTGATACTTGGCGATCGTTTCCTTAAGAACCATGGGGTCAACACTTAACGCTACGGCAAACTTGCGGTAGATCTTTTCGGTGATGCGAACATCTCGAACCGAAGCGAAATGGGCGCCCATGAGCTTCATGTTGCCAGCAATGACCACAAGGAGGAACTTGTCGAAATCTCCTTTGTCGATCGCCGGGCTCTTCAAGAACTCTGGATCATTGTTGATGATCTCGGCCACATCGGAAAAACCTTCTTCCACGAGTCTTAGGATCGAGTTCACGAAGAAGTTGGCCAATTGGTCTTCTGTAAGCTTTTTCTTTTTGAAAATGGTAAACATCCAGTCCTAACAGTACTTGGGGTCAGTGTTGTAATCAAAGGTATGCCCATAAATAGGGGGCTTTCGGGTGGGGGTGTATATCCTTATCAACAGAGTTTTCAACGGGTGCTGAGGGTTAGAATGTTACGGATTTGTGCTCCCAATCTTAGGCTTTGATTAAGTCTTAACAGGAATTGCTATGTCGGCTGTGACTCACGGCTTACCTTCGTTGTAGAACATTCAGGATGGCGAGAAAAGACAAGATCATAAACCGGGAGATCAGCTGGTTGGCATTCAATGACCGAGTATTGAATGAGGCGGCAGATCCGAGTGTGCCGCTTCTCGAGCGATTGAAATTTCTCGGCATTTTTTCGAATAATCGAGATGAATTCTTTCGCGTTCGGGTAGCTTCCGTTAAGCGGTGGGCCGCCTTGAATGAAAAGATCGAGGAGACGGAAGATGATCCTCGCGATATCTTGGCTCAAATTCAAAGAGTCACGATTCGTCAGCAACAGAAGTACGAGCAGATCTATCATGACATTCTACACGAGCTTCAGAAGAGGGACGTCTTTATCTTGAGCGAAAAGGAACTTAACGAGAGACACCGTTCTTGGGTTGAAGGGTATTACAACGATAAGGTTGATCCGGTCATTTCACCGATCATGTTGGATCAAGTAAAGCAGTTTCCTCATTTGCGGGATAAGGCGATTTATTTGGCAGCTCATCTTATTCTGGAGAGAGGAAAGAAGTCAACCGATCAGTATGCTTTGGTTGAGGTTCCTAGTTCTTTACCGCGCTTCGTCATGTTGCCTGAGGAAGACGGGAAGAAGTATATCATGATCTTGGATGACATCATTCGATATAACCTGAAGTCGGTGTTCGATGTATTCAAACCGACGGAAGTTGATGCATACACCTTTAAGATTACCCGCGACGCCGAGCTAGATCTCGATAACGATATTTCCAAGAGCTTCTTGGAGAAGATGAAGAAGAGTTTGAAGCAGCGCAGACGTGGGGCTCCGGTGCGATTTGTATTCGACTCTACCATGCCGAAGGAGATGCAGCGATATCTCGCTAAGAAGATGTCTTTGACCACAGATGAGGATGCTTTTATCCCTGGCGGTCGCTATCACAATCTCAAGGACCTGATGGGGTTCCCGAGGGTGAATTTGAAGAAGGCTTACTACGAATCCTTGCCGGCCAACCCTCATCCTCACTTCGATAATTACGATTCCTACTTCTCCGCCATTAAGAAGAAGGATGTGCTGCTTCATTATCCTTATCAGAGTTTCAATCACGTCATTGATCTTCTGAAGGAGGCAGCGTTGGACCCGAAGGTTAAGTCGATCAGGATCTGCCTCTATCGAGTAGCTACTCGAAGTAAGATTATCAATGCATTGATCAATGCTGCTCGGAATGGAAAGAAGGTTATTGTGGTCTTTGAGCTACAGGCTCGTTTTGATGAGGAAAACAACATCTATTGGTCCAATATTCTAGAGGATGAAGGTGTCAAGGTGTACTTCGGATTCCCTGGGATGAAGGTGCACGGTAAGATCCTATTGATCACTCGCAAGGAGAATGGACAAAACGAATACTACGCGAAGTTGGGTACCGGTAACTTCCATGAAGGCACGGCTAAACTCTACGGCGATCTTTCGCTCATGACCGCTAGAAAAGAGATCACGTCAGAAGTGCACAAGGTCTTCGACCTCTTCGAGAATGCGATCTGGCCGAACTACCGCTTCAAGCATCTCGTGCTTTCGCCATTTTACCTGCGCAACCGTCTTGTTCGATTGATCAACAAAGAGATCAAGAATGCGAAAGC
Source organism: Flavobacteriales bacterium (assembly GCA_038131955.1). GTDB lineage: Bacteria > Bacteroidota > Bacteroidia > Flavobacteriales_G > Salibacteraceae > SHAN690. The sequence goes on along the minus strand of JAYPQK010000010.1, from coordinate 65,168 downwards.
GGGAAAGGAAGCGTACATCATCTTGAAACTGAATAGTCTGGTAGATAAGAACTTGATCCTGAAACTCTATCAAGCAAGCAAGGCTGGGGTGAAGGTCCGCTTGATCATTCGGGGTATTTGTTCTCTGGTGCCAGGAGTGAAGGGAATGAGTGAGAATATCGAAGTGATCAGCATCATCGATCGCTTTTTGGAGCACGCTCGATGCTATGTTTTCTGTAATGATGGAGATCCTCTTTACTTTATTAGCAGTGCGGACTGGATGGTCAGAAATCTCGATCGCAGGATCGAAGTGACGTGCCCGATCTATGCTCCTGAGCTAAAGCGAGAGATCGATGATATGCTCAATATTCAGTTTTCTGACAACGTCAAAGCGCGATCTCTACAGCCCGACGGTCAATATATTGTTGTCAAAGACGATAAGAAAAAGGATATTCGCTCACAGTACGCCCTGTACGAATACTACAAGAATAAGAGCAAGACAGAATGAGAGCCCACCGATTCGCAGCGATAGATATAGGATCTAATGCTGTGAGGTTGTTGGTGAGCAACGTTTTCGAGAACGGCCCGAGAGTCACGTTCAAGAAGCAATCCTTGGTGCGTATTCCTATTCGACTGGGGGCCGATGCCTTCCTCAATCACCATCTTCCTAAAGAAAAAGTGACCGACTTGCTGAATGGCATGCATGCATTCAAGCATTTGCTCGAGGTGTACAAGCCGATCAAGATGCGAGCACTAGCTACCTCTGCCTTTCGTGAAGCTGATAATGGGCCAGAAGTGGTGGATCAAGTCTTCCGGGAAACCGGGATCAAGATCGAGGTGATCTCAGGGAAAGAGGAAGCCGAAGTGGTCTACGCCAATGGAATTCGTGAGAATATGGATGCCGACAAGACCTATCTCTACATGGATGTGGGAGGAGGTAGTACGGAATTGACCTTATTCAACAATCACGAAGCCGTGACGTCGAAGTCGTTCAACATCGGTTCGATCCGATTGCTTATGGGAATGGTGAAGGATGAAGAGTGGGATGAAATGAAGCAATGGGTCAAAGACGTAAGTAGTTCGGTCAATAAAGAAATTGCCTTGATCGGTTCGGGAGGTAACATCAATAAGTATTGCAAGCTCTTGATGAAGGACTACGGAGAAGCGTTGACCTATGAAGAGGTTCATACCCTGTACAAGCGATTGAAAGGAATGTCCACGGATGAACGTATCGAGGAGCTCTACCTTAATCCTGATCGCGCTGACGTGATCGTTCCGGCGGGAAAGATCTTCACCTCCATCATGCGTTGGGGAAAATGTGAGGTAGCCTATGTTCCCAAATTCGGAGTTTCTGATGGTGTCATCAAGATGCTTTTTCAAGAGTTTCGACTGGAGAACGCATTTCTGTAATGGCGAAAGAAGCGCATATCGCCGTCGTCGGTTCCAACGAAGCGGACATGATGGTTTTAGCCAATTTGCTTGAAGAGAATCTGGAACATTATCGCGTGGATGTTGCTACGACTGCAGAAGGCGCTATCGGATTGATGAGGAAGGAGAAAAGTATCGTTCTAGTGTTGGCAGTTGAGCAGCAAATGGGTTTGACCACAACGTCTTTGTTGAAGGGCTTTCCAGAAAAGTACAGGCCTCGTAGCATTGCTCTCTTGACGGCAGGGGAACAGGATCAGTCAGCTGATCGTATGGTCAATAGGGATGAGCCGAGGTATTATGAACTGGTACAGACCATTGTTCAGGAGTCTGAGCACTGGAAAGTTGAGCAAGAAGAGCAGCGGCCTTACTTGTCGATCAACGCGCGGATCGGGTTGATCGCTATTGCATTGATGATATTGCTTTGTGTCTACCTTCTTTTGATCTGATCAACTTCCAAAGGGGTTGATCTCTTTATTTCTGATCTTCTTTCTTCCGTCGTCTTTGTCAAACAACGTAGTGATCTCGTATCCGATGCCGATGCAAGGCCGAAGGTAGAAGGGAAAGAAATCGGGATGTCTGTCTGCCTGTATCAAGCTGTAATTCGAGGCCATCGCAACATCAAAGTTGAAGACCAATCCTTCGACGGTGAAGAACTGCGCGCCCAGGTGAAGACTCAGTCCCTTTGCGGATTGCTCGTAGTCTTTCAGGTTCAGGTCTGCGTTGTAATAATTCGCGATCCAGCCATAACCGATTCCTACTCGCGGAAAAAATTGATCGCTGCCGACATCGAAATAATACCTCACTCCAAAATGATAATTGATACTCGAAGCGATTGTGGTAGTGTCAATAGTGCGCTCAGTAGCGTATCCTAGTGCTCCGAAACCGGCTAAATGCCCCATACCAGCTTCGACGTTTCCTCCAAAACCACCATAGAGAAGGCCGAAGCCTCCGTTCACATTCGTGTAAAACTGGGGGTCTACCTTGCCTTCATCGTTACTCGACTGAGCGAAGCTGGTTCGAGGGATCAATACTCCGACCAAGATCGCGATTGCCATGAGGCTAGCGCGCTTGCCAGGATCAATCCTGATAGATCTTGTCGACGAGGTGCGCATATTTCTGGAGAATGACCTTCCGTTTTAGTTTCAGCGAAGGTGTCAATTCTCCCGTATCGATCGCCCAAGGCTTTTCACAAAGCTCGATCTTCTTGACCTGCTCGAACTTACCGAACTGCTGATTGAACCCGTCGATCTCTTCCCAGATTCGATCCTTCAATTTCTGATTCGTAGACATTCCTGCCAAGTCTGTACAATGATCTCCGTGTCGTTCGCACCACTCCTTGCAAAATTCAAAGTCAGGGACGATCAGCGCAGCAGGATGCTTTTTATTCTCACCGATCACCATAATCTGGTCAATGAAACGAGACGCTTTAAAGACATTCTCCATGGGTTGCGGTGCAACGTATTTACCGCCTGAAGTCTTGAAGATCTCCTTCTTTCGATCCGTGATCTTCACGTATTCACCATTGGCAAGCTCTCCGATATCACCGGTATGGAACCAGCCCTCTGAGTCAATGACCTCATCAGTGAGGTCTTGTCGCTTGTAGTATCCCATCATTACATTCGGGCCTTTGACCAAGATCTCTCCATCCTCTGCGATCTTCACCGTGACGTCCTTGAGGACTCGCCCGGTTGTTCCGATCATGAACCCTTTGTTATCGAAGGAGTTTACCGAAACTACAGGTGATGTTTCTGTTAGTCCATAACCCTCAAGCACGGGAATACCTGCCGCATTAAAGATGCGAGCGAGTCTAGGCTGAAGCGCAGCACTACCGCTAGCGACTGCCTTTACGTTGCCACCAAGGGCCTCTCTCCATTTGCTGAAGATAATCTTATTGGCAATGCTCAATTGGAACTCATAGAAGGCTCCGTTTTGTCCGTATGGCTCCCACTTCTCACCCAATCGTACAGCCCAGAAGAACAATGCTTTCTTGATGCCGGTGAGCTCGGATCCTTTGGCCATGATCTTGTCGAACACCTTTTCAAGGAGTCTTGGAACTGCAGTGAACACTTGAGGCTGCACTTCTCGGATGTTGTCACCGATCGTATCCATGGATTCGGCGTAATAGATGGAAACACCCGTATACATGAATAGATACAGTACCATTCTCTCATAGATGTGACAAAGAGGGAGGAAGCTTACTGCTTTGGAATGCTCGTCTACAGGGAGTCGCTCTCTTGATCCGTGGACATTCGAAACAATGTTGTTGTGAGAAAGCATTACCCCTTTAGGATTGCCCGTGGTGCCGCTGGTATAGATCAGGGTAGCTAGGTCACCTCCTTTGATATTGGCCTTTCGCTTTTCGATCTCGTCGGTCGGAACATTTTCTCCGCGCTGTTTGAACTCGTCAAAGTGCTCGACACCATCGAGGTGCTCAAAGGAGACGATGTGTTTCATGAAAGGAACATGGTCTTTGATCTCATTGACCTTTCCCATCAGTTCGGCGTCACTTACGAAGCAAACCTTGACCTCAGAGTCTTTGAAGATGAATTCGTAATCACTGGGCGAAATGGTGGGGTAGATCGGAACGTTGATAGCGCCGGCCATCAGGATGCCCAGATCCGTGATGTTCCACTCCGGACGGTTATTCGAGATCATGGCAACGCGATCTCCGGTTTCTATACCCAAGCTCACTAGAGCCTTGGCCACCATCATTCCCTGATCTATTAATGATTTTGTCGAGGTCGGAATCCACTTTCCATCACTCTTCGCCGCTAGGGAGTCGGACTTTGGAAACTTCGAGAGTTGATAGTAAGGTATATCGAATAAGCGTGTTACTTCCATGATTTCTGGGTTGGGTGTGCTCTCAAATTTACTTTTCTGAGCGCTGCGAGCAAGAATTATTTGCTCCTCGTCCCGAAATCCTGAACGCAATTGAATCGCCATCTGCGGTGTGGCTCGATGGCGACCCCCACTAGTTCCATTTCAGGATTGAGAATATTCTTGCGGTGACCGAGGTTGGGAACATTGCGGTCGATAAGAAGGTCGATGACGGCATCTATGCCTTTATCGTTTCCATAGTTGCAATTCTCATTGATTGCCGTGAACCTCTGAGTGAGCGGTTCGATCCTCGTCCTGAACGAAGTGCCGTCTGACGAGCTATGCCCTGTTCTGCCGGTTTCGCCCATGTCCTTGGCGTGGGTCCGTGCAAAGTCAGTGAGCGCTTGGTAGGGTTGAAGGATCTCCATTTTTTGCGTCTTTTCCAATTCCTTGATCAAACCCTTTACTTCCTTGTCATTCTTGAGGTCATTCTTCTTGAGGTAATCCGTCAAAAAGGTTTCCGCGAAGAGGGGAGGGTTGATCCTTACTAGGTTCATGTAGTAGACAGCCTCCTTTTCTTCGAGACTCATATAGTCGACATCCAGAGCTGAGTTGGCTTTTGAAAGGATGGTGTCAGGCCAAAGAGCAAAGAAATCATCTTGGGCTTTGAGGGGCAGGGACATTACCCCGATGATCAGGGCGATCATCCAATTCTTATTTCTCGTAAACCAATTCACCTCCAAGCCAAGTTTTCAAAACTTCTGTTTCCAGAATCTCACTTTCTTCACAGGATATCAAATCTCGGTCCACCATCACCAGATCTGCAAATTTGCCTGGTTCCAGACTTCCCCGTGTTTCTTCCTCAAAGTTAGCAAGAGCAGCCCAAATGGTCATCCCTCTCATGGCTTCTTCTCGTGATAAGGATTCTTCTGGTCCAAATCCGCCTGGCGGATAACCTTCTGCATCTTTTCTGGCCGTAGCGGCATAGAAAGTAGCCAAGGGGTCAATACCCTCAACAGGAAAGTCTGTGCCCAAGGGGATGAGGCCGTTCTCTTTCATCAGACTACGCAGACAATAAGCGTAATGAATCCGATGATCTCCAAGTCTTTCTTCGGCCCAGTACATATCTGATGTGGTGTGGGTAGGCTGCATGGACGGTAGAATGTTGAATCGTCCAAACTTCTCTCGGTCTTCAGGGTGAACTACCTGAGCGTGTTCTATTCTCCACCGTCTGTCGTTGGTTCCATTCAGTACTTGACCCATAGCATCTAATACCATCCGGTTCGCACCGTCTCCTATACAATGAACATTCAACTGAAAATTTGCTTTGTAGCAAGCCTCAGCCCACTGGCTCACGGAGTCTTGCGGTGTGATCACTAAACCTAGATTATTGGTATCGTCTGCATAGGGCTCCAACAACCTAGCACCTCTTGAACCTAGTGCTCCATCTGCATAGACCTTGATGGATCGTGCGGTTAGTTTGTCTGTCATGATCTCATATGACATCATATTGGTCAAGAGTTCCTTCGATGCTGAATACATGGCGTAGACTCGAACCTTCAGGTCACCCGAACGGTGTAGGCTATCGATCAAGGCCACTTCATTGGTCTTCAGACCAGCATCGCAGACCGAGGTCAATCCATGCTCGAAGAGGGAAGCCTGTGCGTTGATCATCGCATTAGCCTTGGTGCTGAGCTCTTGGTCTGGAATGATCTCGTCAATCGCATCGGCCGCGGCATCAATCAAAACCCCGGTGGGTTGATCATCTTTCATTAAGACCTTTCCTCCTGAAATTATCGTGCTGGCATCAATTTCTGCGAGTTCCAATACGTTGTCCGTGACTAAAATGGCGTGACCATCCACTCGCTTAAGGGCAATGAAGTGGTTAGGGAAGAGCTTATTCAAGGTATCGTTCGTTGGAAATTCCTTTTGCTCCCAGTCGTTCTGATCCCATCCTCTGCCGAGTACCCATTTCGAGTCATGAGATTCAATGTATGCTTGGATCCGTTGTACTACCTCGTCATAACTAGCTGTACCTATGAGGTCGACCCGATCTTGTTGTAGTGCATAACCCAAGAAATGCGAATGCGCATCGATCCAACCGGGAAAGACCACGGCCTGTCGAGCATCGACCTTTTCTTTTGCTGCGTAAGCATTCAAAATCTGATGTTCGGCTCCAACCTCGACGACCTTTCCATCCTTGATCGCGATGGCTTCGGCGGTGGAGAAGGCATCATCCAGGGTGTAGATGATCGCATTGTGAATCACCAGATCGGCTTGCTTGGTTTGTGTGCATCCGAAAAGAAAGAAGGATGCGAGTGCGAGTAGGAGGGTTTGTCTCATGAGGGACGTTTAAGGAGTGACATTACCGATGCGCGAATATAGGGTGAGAGAGCGATGAGTAGGACAAGAATCGCAGATGCTCTATATCGCATGATGGCACCGAATACAGGTGTAACCAGTCCGGTTAGGGTAAGAAAGGGAACCAAGAAGAGAAGCACCCAAAGGATGGTTCGCCAGTCGCCTTTCGTTTTGATCATTCCACTCAACCCTAAGCCGATCATGATCCAAAGCAAAGCATTCTCCGCCCCAAGCAATAGCTCTGGCATCGAACTGATCTCCCATGGCCAAGGTCGAAGAAGCGTATTCATCCACGACTGAGGAATGGACGTTAGGATGGAGGTGTAGCCGTGGGACATGCGCTCCATGTCGAAACCGCTGCCTGAATTCAGTTCTTGTACCACATTGATGAACTCATGTTGCTTTCGGATCAGGTATTCATCCAATGGAATGTGCAGAAGGTGTGTAACTGAGATAACCAGTAGCCCGAGAGCTATCCAAGATATGACGACCCAGATCGGCTTCCATTGTTTTTTCCTGCGGATGAGTTCGAGGGCAACGGCCGGAATGAGGAAGGCAGCTACATAGAGTTTTAGATTAAGAAGGATGAGGAGAGCGATAAACAAATAGAGGATACGTTGCCTCAGTGTCAAAGAAGAGTGAAGGCTAGCTTTGATAATCGCTCCAATTCCGCAGAGAAGAACGGCCTCTTTGAGTCCTCCCGAAAGCCAAATCAAACTCGAGGGAAAAAGAATGGCGATGGCCAAAGCGAACTGCCTATCACCTTGTTCCTTGATCAGACTTTGAACAACCCACAAGACACCGAGGAAGCTGAGGGCGCTGAAAACAATACCGTGCACTTCATAATAGCCGAAGCTGAAAAGGGCGATCAGTGCATTGAGCTGGATCATGAAATGGTTGTCATTGTACAGTCCCGAGTCGAACGGTTTGATCCACGTGTTCATTTGTTCGAAGTACAATGCCTTCAAGGATGGATCATCTAGCCCGATCCAAACAGGATCCTCAAGAAGTGTGAGGGGTTTGTGAAAAGAACGTCCCTGAGAATCAGTCCGTCGTCGAAAAACCGATAGATATCGGCGGTAGATCGATCTGTATAGTAATAGGTGAAGAGTGCTTGCAGAGCGAAGGTTCCCAGGAGCTTAAGCGTGAATAATGCAATCAATACACTCTTGTCAAAATCACGAAAGGATCGGATCATGACATACAGGAAGATCCCATACGCGAGTAGGCTGAGTAGTGTTCCTTCGATTTGCGCAGTTCAAAGTAAACCTTCTTGATAACAATTCGCATTCTTGGGACGAGATACCGAAACTGAAAAACTAATTTTGGCGCTCAATTTGAAAACATGAGTCAACCCGCAGACTACAATCCTCAAGAGACCGCAGAAAAACTGGGTCTTCTCCCTGAAGAATATGACAAGATCGTTGACTATTTAGGTCGTACGCCCAACTTTACTGAGCTTTCGATCTATTCGGTAATGTGGTCAGAGCACTGTTCCTATAAGAACAGTATTCTCTGGTTAAAGACCTTGCCAAAGGAAGGGCCAGCGATCCTTGCTGAAGCAGGTGAGGAGAATGCCGGACTTGTGGATATCGGAGATGGATTGGCTTGCGCATTCAAGATCGAGTCGCACAACCACCCTTCGGCCATCGAACCTTATCAAGGTGCGGCTACCGGTGTAGGTGGTATCAACCGAGATATCTTCACCATGGGTGCTCGTCCTATTGCACAGCTCAATAGTTTGCGCTTCGGTGATCCAAACTCTGATCGTACCAAGTGGCTTTTGAAGGGAGTGGTAAAGGGTATTGGCGATTATGGCAACAGTTTCGGTATTCCGGTACTAGGAGGAGAAGTTTTCTTCGATGAGTCTTATAATCAGAATCCGTTGGTAAACGCCATGTCGGTAGGTATTGTAAAAACCGACCGAACTATTTCCGCTACGGCGTACGGTGTTGGAAACCCTGTTTTCATTGTAGGTTCTAGTACGGGTAAAGATGGAATCCACGGTGCGACCTTCGCGTCAGGTGACCTGACCGACGATAGCGCGGATGATCTGCCTTCAGTTCAGGTGGGTGACCCTTTCCAAGAGAAGCTTTTGCTTGAGGCTTCATTAGAATTGGCCGAGACCGATTGCGTCATCGGTATGCAGGATATGGGAGCGGCAGGAATCACTTGCTCTACCTCGGAGATGTCTGAAAAAGGCGGTGTAGCCATGGACATCCATCTGGATCGAGTTCCGACTCGACAAGAGAATATGCTTCCTTTTGAGATCCTCCTCAGTGAATCACAGGAGCGTATGCTCGTGGTTGTGAAGAAAGGCAAGGAAGATGAGGTGCTACGCATCTTTGATAAATGGGACCTTAACTGTGTCCAGATCGGTGAAGTGACAGAGGGCCCCAATCTTCGATATTTCATGAATGGCGAGCTAGTGGCGGAAGTCCCGGCTGATTCATTGGTTTTGGGTGGTGGTGCTCCGGTGTACGAGCGGGAGTATCTAGAACCAGCCTACTATGCAAAGGCTCAGAGCTTCGATGCGACTACGGTTCCCGTTCCGTCTGATCTTAAAGAGGCGGCACGTTTTCTTATTGGTCACGTGAATGTGGCCTCCAAGCGATGGGTTACCGAACAGTATGATTCCATGGTAGGTACGGTCAATATGTCAACGAACCGACCAAGCGATGCGGGTGTCGTGAATCTCAAGGATTCCGATAAAGCGATGGCAGTCACTGTGGATTGCAATGCGCGGTATGTATTTGCGGACCCGGAGAAAGGATGTGCTATGGCGGTCTCAGAGGCTGCTAGAAACATTGTATGTTCTGGAGGAAAGCCATCGGCGATCACTAACTGTTTGAACTTTGGTAATCCGTATAACCCGGAAGCATACTGGCAATTTGTTGGAGCGATCAAGGGAATGGGTACAGCTTGTAAGAAGTTAGAAACGCCAGTGACCGGAGGAAACGTCAGCTTCTACAATCAATCTACGATCGAAGGCAAGACAGTTCCAGTTTTGCCAACGCCAACCATCGGTATGATTGGTGTGATCGAATCAAAGTCGCACATTACTCCACTGAGCTTTGGCGAAGAGGGATTAGAGATCCTTCTCCTTGGAAAGCACAATGACGATATCCACAGCTCCCAGTACTTGATCCACTGGCATAAGCAGGACCTGTCAAAGGCTCCCTCATTTGATATCGATTATGAGCACAAGCTACAAGCGGTATTGTATGACTTGATCACATCTGGAAAGATCAGCGCCGCTCATGATGTGGCTGATGGAGGATTGTTCACCTCGCTTCTTGAGATGGCATTGCCTCTAGGTATTGGTGCGAGTGTTGAGCTCTCAGGTGGGCGGATGGATGGTCTTCTCTTCGGAGAAGGTCAATCTCGTGTGGTTCTCGCGGTAAAGGCTGGTCACGTAGATGCCGTGATGCAACAGGCCAAGGATGCCGGTATGGACATCAGCAAGCTCGGTACTACAGGAGGCGATAGCCTGAATATTAACGGAGAGTCGTTTGGTTCTCTTGAGCAGTTGAAGGACATCTATATGAATGCCATGCACAAGATGATGGCCTAATAGATCTATAGATATTACTATAAACAAAAAGCCCCTCGCAACAGCGTGGGGCTTTTTTAATGTCTATGGTTCTAGTGACTCGATCAGTGGCTTAGGATAAACTTCCTTGAGCCTCTATAGTCACCCATCTGAATTTCCATTACATAGGATCCGCTTGCGAGGTCTCCAACATACCATGTCTTTCTAGCGTATGAGTCTGTTGTAGAATAGCTGCGTACGGTTCTTCCTGTCATGTCCTTCAGGACCACTTCTAGTGATCCGAATTGAGCTACATCGGCATCGATATTAATGTAGTTCTGGGCGGGATTAGGATAGATTGAAACGTGCTTCATGTACTCTTCAGGGAGACCAAGGATGTTTACTACGATAGAATCACAGAGCGTATCCGATCCGCAAACGTTAGAAACGTATTGGCAAACCTCAAACGTTCCAACACGCGGGAAGAAGTGGATCGGGTTGCTAAGCGTACTGATCGTTGAATCAGAGAATGTCCATAGGTACTCATCCGCATTGTAGCTGGAGTCGATCAGGTTGACCGTGGATAGGATCTGATCGTAACCCCAATTTGCTGTTGGAGCAACAGGCACATTCAAAGTCTGTTCGCTCTGACAATCGATGGTCCAACCATCTACAGATACTTGGAGTGTTACGTCAAATGGACCCGGAGCTTGGAATACGTGTAAGGCATTCACTTGATTGCTCGTGTCAGAACCGTCGCCGAAGTCCCATGCAAAAGCCGCCAGGATCGAGTTGTAGAATACCGTACTGTTATAAATCTCGCTTCGAGCTACACGAGAAGACAGGTCTTCAAACTCTACCAGTTTATTACCATTCTCATCAAATATTAAGCACTCGAATGGGTACTCGAAGTTGGCGTCAATGTTGTACTCAACTAAAGGTTCAATGATGACATCCATGTCACATGGGGATCCGTTACAATTGAATGCAGAAACAGAAGATGGTGTAACCCATGCCGTATCATTAGATGAAGAGATCTTAGCCACGGCCAAGAGGTCTCCGTCGCCGTCTCCTTCAACCCAATCTGTAGTACTGATCAAAACGGGGACAGCCCCATCGTATTCAATGGTGAGTACATAGTCGTCGCCTGCCTTGATATTGACAGCCTTATTAAAGATCGCCGTATAGCGAACCGTGTCACTGTAGGCTGAGTCCACCTCAAGCTTATTGATACGAACTAGGGTTTCTGCGAGTGGCCCAACCGCGGTGTCTGGCACATTAGCGCCGGAGCGCTCCCAGATGCGGCATAGAACAGGGTAGCTATCCTTGAAGAGACCTTCGTGTGTAGCGTAGAATGTGAAGCCGTGTACGATCATAGACTGAGGGGCGTCAAATCGTTGACCGAGGCCGATTCTTTTCTGTCCACCACCTTGACCTTGAAGTCTGAGTTGACGAACATTAGTTCCGCGAGCTGCCGTGTAGCGAACGCTATCCTTACCACAGTTGAGGGCGGTATTGGTAGCCACTGCCACATTCTCACAATGTGTAACCTCACCACATGAGGTCATCATGGTCTGGCATACCCAGTATGTTCCTGGCTTCGAGTATTTGTGCTTAGGATTCTCGCTGTAGCTGTAGTTGCTGTCTCCGAATGTGTAATAGATGTCAGAGAACAGACCTTGGGTCTGGTTGGTGAAGGTCACCTCCAGGTTGTTGGTTACGTAGCTAAAGTCCTGAGCAGGCTTTTCCTTGATGATCTGGGTCACGGTGCTCTGGCAGAGCTGTTGTGTCCAGGAAAGGTTCTTGGTGGTCAAGTTAGCTGCGTAAGGGCCATTGGTAGGGTAGAAGTGTGAAGGATTCACAAACGGAATAACCGGTGTTCCATCACCAAAGTTCCAGATCTGACGATCAGGGAAGCCATAGAACGCGTATCTATTATACATTCTATTGTCGGCGACCAATGCTTCATTGAAGAAGTCCACGGTATCACCCAATTCATCGAACAGACACTCTGGGTCGTTGATGAAGCTCGCGTTCATATCATAGCGTACAACAGGTTCGAACAGGAAGTCGGCGTCGAAAGGCGTGTTGTTTACGTTAGGTGCGAATACATCAGATTTGACCCATCCACTTTGGAAGGCGCCACTGAGCCATTCTTCGATACCATCTCCACCGCCACTCACTTCATCGTACTCAGTATGGATCAAAGAGAAGTCATCTTCGTTTTGATGTGCTTTTACGATCACGGTATAAGGCTCATCGGTAGTAATATTGAAAGCGCTGAGATCCACAACGTAAGCGAAATATCCCCATGTAATATATAGGCTGTCCGCCGTGTCAGCGTAGGCAATCTGAACGCTATCCGATCCCAAGAGTGTAGTTCCTGGAAGGCTATCAGCCGTAGCATTTCGGATCTCCACCGTTAAATACATGAACTTATCAGTCAGCCCTGTGCCCTCATTGATACTGTCAGTTTTGAATCCATAAAAGCGCACGGCATCGATAGTGATCTCTGTAGGAGCTTCAAAATATTGATAGAGGGCGCTAGTAAGAGTTGGGTCGAAACTGGTAGTGTCAAAGTCAGACGCTTTTGCCAAGGTGAACTTCACCGTGTCTTGAGGACACACGGCACGCTGCGCCATGGAGTTTGACATAGACAGTAGGGTGGCAAGAGCAAGGAGCGTAATAGATCGAATCATATACTTCTAGAAGTTAATTCCGCTTGGTAGACGATTCATTTAATAGAATAGTTGACCAAACAAGTCCGTAAAATTAAAGATTATTGTAATCGCTCGAGGAGCGCAAATAAGAATGATGATGGCAGTAATGATTACAGGAGTTTCTAGAGGGATTGGAAAAGCATTGATCGACGAGTATCGTGAAGCGGGGGTTAAGACGATTGGGGTCAGTCGAGGCAATGGAGTGGAGATGGTGGATCATGATGGGCATATTCAAATTGGATTCGACTGGGAGGACTTTGATGGATTGGGTGAGGTATTGGAACGGATGTCTAGGGAGCAGGGCTGGAAAGTAGAAGTGCTGATCAATAATGCCGGTGTTCTGATCAAGGACAAAATTCTGGAAGTTAGGTATGAGGATTTTGAAGCTCAGATGAGGACAAACGTCTGGAATTCGCTCATGCTTTTCCGTTCCCTCTATAATAGAGATATAATTGGTCAAAATGGACATATCGTAAATGTCAGCAGCATGGGGGGAGTTCAAGGGGTATTGAAGTTCCCTGGGCTGTTTGCTTATTCGGCCAGCAAGGCTGCTATGATCACCTTAACTGAGGTGTTGGATGCTGAATTTAGGGGTGAAGGTCTAGCGTTCAATAGTTTAGCCTTAGGAGCGGTGAATACAGAGATGCTAAATGAGGCCTTTCCAGGGTATATTTCACAGGTCGATCCTGAAAATATGGCGAAATACATCAGGCAGTTTGCGGATGGATCTGGTCGATTTATGAGTGGAAAGCTGATTCAGGTGGCAAAATCTAATCCTGAGGGTTAAATTTATACATCTGAAAATCAAGTATATAGCGATTAAACCAGCATTTGAGCTCTATTTTCTTCAAGTTTTTGTTGTTAGGGCTTGCACGGAATAAATATCGCTTTATCTTTGCGCTCCCTTTTGAACGAAAGGGGCGTTCTTTGAAAGAATTGAAAAGATAGAAGCTAACATGTATCCATTGGGATCTTTGATCTGGGTTGTAACTTTTAATTTTTACAACGGAGAGTTTGATCCTGGCTCAGATGAACGCTAGCGGCAGGCCTAACACATGCAAGTCGAACGGTAACATAATCAGCTTGCTGATTGATGACGAGTGGCGCACTGGGTGCGTAACGCGTATGCAACCTACCTTCAACTGGAGAATAGCCTTTAGAAATGAAGATTAATACTCCATAATATATGTCTTTCGCATGTTAGACATTTTAAAGTTTCGGCGGTTGAAGATGGGCATGCGTAACATTAGCTAGTTGGTAAGGTAACGGCTTACCAAGGCTACGATGTTTAGGGGCCTGAGAGGGTTATCCCCCACACTGGAACTGAGACACGGTCCAGACTCCTACGGGAGGCAGCAGTGAGGAATATTGGTCAATGGACGAAAGTCTGAACCAGCCATGCCGCGTGCAGGGAAGACGGCCCTACGGGTTGTAAACTGCTTTTATATGGAATAAACCCCGACGTGTCCGGGGCTGAATGTACTATACGAATAAGTACCGGCTAACTCCGTGCCAGCAGCCGCGGTAATACGGAGGGTGCAAGCGTTATCCGGATTCATTGGGTTTAAAGGGTCGTAGGCGGGTCTTTAAGTCAGTGGTGAAATCTCAGCTCAACTGAGAAACTGCCATTGATACTGAAGACCTTGAATTTAGTTGGAGTTGGCGGAATGAGGCATGTAGCGGTGAAAATGCACAGATATGCCTCAGAACACCGATCGCGAAGGCAGCTAACTAAACTAATATTGACGCTGAGGCACGAAAGCGTGGGAGCAAACAGGATTAGATACCCTGGTAGTCCACGCTGTAAACGATGATTACTCGCTGTCGGCAACTACACTGTCGGTGGCTGTTGAAAGTGATAAGTAATCCACCTGGGGAGTACGTTCGCAAGAATGAAACTCAAAGGAATTGACGGGGGCCGCACAAGCGGTGGAGCATGTGGTTTAATTCGATGATACGCGAGGAACCTTACCAGGGCTTAAATGTAGTCTGGACCGATCTGGAAACAGGTCTTCTTTGAGCAGATTACAAGGTGCTGCATGGTTGTCGTCAGCTCGTGCCGTGAGGTGTCGGGTTAAGTCCCTTAACGAGCGCAACCCCTATCTCTAGTTGCCAGCGGTTCGGCCGGGGACTCTAGGAGAAACTGCCCGTGCAAGCGGAGAGGAAGGTGGGGATGACGTCAAATCATCACGGCCCTTACGTCCTGGGCTCACACGTGCTACAATGGTCGGTACAGAGGGCAGCTACCACGCGAGTGGATGCAAATCTCGAAAGCCGATCTCAGTTCGGATTGAAGTCTGCAATCGACTTCATGAAGCTGGAATCGCTAGTAATCGCGCATCAGCCATGGCGCGGTGAATACGTTCCTGCCTTGTACACACCGCCCGTCAAGCCATGGAAGCCGGGGTGCCTGAAGTCGGTTGCCGCAAGGCGCTGCCTAGGTAAAACCGGTAACCGGGGCTAAGTCGTACAAGCTGCAGCCGTACCGGAAGGTGCGGCTGGAATACTCCTTTTTAGAGAAAATGCAACCGATACGTGTTAGCTTCTATCTTTTCAATTTAACGTTAGAAAACTGAGTTGTGTCCCGAATCCCGGTTTTCGGGATGCAGTACGGGCTCGGACTCAAGTTAGTCCCGTAGCTCAGCTGGTTAGAGCGCTACACTGATAATGTAGAGGTCGGCAGTTCAAGTCTGCCCGGGACTACGATCCTGGGGGATTAGCCCAGCTGGCAGAGCGCCTGCCTTGCACGCAGGAGGTCATCGGTTCGACTCCGATATCCTCCACCTAGTTTTCTAAGTTGTTGGAATAGTCTTGGATGGTCAAATCCATCACCAACACTGATCTACAAAAAGGTAGATTACTGTTCTTTGAAATCTTGAATAGTATAGAGTGAAAGAATTATCAAGAGCAAATGGTGGATGCCTTGGCTCTCAGAGGCGACGAAGGACGCGACAAGCTGCGATAATCTACGGGGAGCTGCAACATGCGCAATATCCGTAGGTGTCCGAATGGGGCAACCCAGTACAGTGAAGCTGTATTATCCGAAAGGAGGCCAACCCGGTGAACTGAAACATCTAAGTAGCCGGAGGAAAAGAAAACAATAGTGATTCCATAAGCGGCGAGCGAACGGGGATTAGCCCAAACCAACGTTGTTTCTGGCAATGTTGGGGTTGTAGGACTACAATGTGGACTCTGTAATTATAGTAGAACAGCGATGGAAACGCTACCATAGAGGGTGATAGTCCCGTAAACGAAATAGTTGCAGTACCTAGTAGTATCCTGAGTAGGGCGGGACACGTGAAATCCTGTCTGAACCTGCCGGGACCATCCGGTAAGGCTAAATACTCCTGAGAGACCGATAGTGAACAAGTACCGTGAGGGGAAAGGTGAAAAGCACCTCGAACAGAGGAGTGAAATAGTTCCTGAAACCATTTGCTTACAAGCGGAGGGAGCCAGTTTCACCTGGTGACCTCAGTGCCTTTGCATAATGAGCCTACGAGTTACTCCTCAGTAGCAAGGTTAAGTCCATTGATGGATGCAGCCGAAGCGAAAGCAAGTCTTAACAGGGCGCTTAGTTACTGGGGGTAGACGCGAAACTTAGTGATCTACCCATGGCCAGGTTGAAGCTCTGGTAACACAGAGTGGAGGACCGAACCCGTTGACGTTGAAAAGTCTTGGGATGAGCTGTGGTAGGGGTGAAAGGCTAATCAAACTGAGAAATAGCTCGTACTCCCGAAATGCATTTAGGTGCAGCCTCGGAGTAGAGTGTCATAGAGGTAGGTAGAGCTACTGATAGGGACTAGGGGCTTCACCGCCTACCAACCCCTGACAAACTCCGAATGCTATGACATATATCCGGGAGTGAAAAAGGAAGCGGTGCAAGGTCCATGTCCGAGAGGGAAACAACCCAGACCATCAATTAAAGGTCCCTAAGTGTGTTACTTAGTTGTTCAAACGAGGTTTGACTGCATTGACAGCTAGGATGTATGGCTTGGAAGCAGCCATTCATTTAAAGAGTGCGTAACAGCTCACTAGTCGAGCGGTCGAGCGTGGATAATAATCGGGCATAAGTATACCACCGAAGTTGTGGATTTATGGTAGGGGAGCATTCTAGTCGCGCTGAAGGTGTACTGCGAGGTATGCTGGAGCAGCTAGAAAAGAAAATGTAGGCATAAGTACTCATAATTCGGGTGAAAAACCGTACACCGTAAGACTAAGGTTTCCTGATCAATGCTAATCAGATCAGGGTTAGTCGGGGCCTAAGGCGAACCTGTTGGGGTAGTCGATGGACAACAGGTTAATATTCCTGTACTTGTATATACTGCGATTTGGGGACGAATCGACGTACTTGCTACGTGCTGACGGAAATGCACGTTGAGCCTAGTCTTCGGACGAAGCGAAGTAGGGAAATCGGTTCCTAGAAAAGCCAATAAGCTTCAGGTATATACAACCTGTACCGCAAACCGACACAGGTAGTCGAGGAGAATATCCTAAGGTGCTCGAGTGATTCATGGCTAAGGAATCTAGGCAAATTGGCCCTGTAACTTAGGAAGAAAGGGCGCCTCCCTCTTCGAGGAGGCCGCAGTGAATAGATCCAGGCGACTGTTTATCAAAAACACATGGCTATGCTAAATCGAAAGATGATGTATATGGCCTGACACCTGCCCGGTGCTGAAGGTTAAGAGGTGGGGTTAGGACTTCGGTCCGAAGCTCTAAATTGAAGCCCTAGTAAACGGCGGCCGTAACTATAACGGTCCTAAGGTAGCGAAATTCCTTGTCGGGTAAGTTCCGACCCAATGAATGGTGTAACGATCTGGATACTGTCTCGGCCATGAGCTCAGTGAAATTGTAGTAGCGGTGAAGATGCCGCTTACCCGCAATGGGACGGAAAGACCCCGTGAACCTTCACTACAGCTTAGCATTGGAATTGGATAATTATTGTGTAGGATAGGTGGAGACTTTGAAGCATTGGCGCTAGTCGGTGTGAGTCGTCCTTGAAATACCACCCTATGATTGTTTGATTTCTAATCCTTTATGG
Source organism: Flavobacteriales bacterium (assembly GCA_038131955.1). Taxonomy (GTDB): domain Bacteria; phylum Bacteroidota; class Bacteroidia; order Flavobacteriales_G; family Salibacteraceae; genus SHAN690. Next base: position 47,293 of record JAYPQK010000010.1, on the reverse strand, counting down.
AGACATTGCTTGGTGGGTAGTTTGACTGGGGTGGTCGCCTCCAAAAAGTAACGGAGGTTTTAAGCAGTACTCTCAGCACGCTTGGTAACCGTGCAGTAGAGTGTAATGGCACAAGGGTGCTTGACTGTAGAGACTGACAAGTCGAACAGAACGAAAGTTGAGCATAGTGATCCGGTGGTTCCTTATGCGAAGAGATATCGCTCAAAGGATAAAAGGTACTCCGGGGATAACAGGCTGATCTCCCCAAGAGCTCACATCGACGGGGAGGCTTGGCACCTCGATGTCGGCTCGTCACATCCCGGGGCTGGAGAAGGTCCCAAGGGTTGGGCTGTTCGCCCGGCATTAAAGCGGCACGCGAGCTGGGTTCAGAACGTCGCGAGGACAGTTCGGTCCCTCATTCATTGCGGGCGTTAGAAGTTTGAGAGGACCTCCTTTTAGTACGAGAGGACCGAAGGGGACGAACCTCTGGTGTACCTGTTGTGGCGCCAGCTGCACCGCAGGGTAGCTATGTTCGGACGAGATAAGCGCTGAAATCATCTAAGCGCGAAACTCTCCTCAAGATGAGACTTCTTTTATCGGTCGTTAAAGATGATGACGTTGATAGGCCGCAGGTGTAAAGGTAGAAATGCCAAAGCCGAGCGGTACTAATTACCCGTAGATTCTTTACATATCTATACTATTCAAGATTTTATAATATTCAGGATTCCTGACTCCGGTTAGAGAATCAATGATTTTACGGTGACTATTGCATTGGGGATCACCTCTTCCCATTCCGAACAGAGAAGTTAAGCCCAATAGCGCAGATGGTACTTGGGTAACACCAGGGAGAGTATGTCGTCGCCGGTTTTTAAAAAGCCTCGCCTTCAAAAGCGAGGCTTTTTTTTTGATTGCTTTGCAAGCATGTTTCCGCTTCGGATCCTTTCCATATTGCCCTTGCTGCTCTTGACGCTTCTTACAAAGTCTCAAGACCTACCCTTTAATGCCTATGGAAACGAACGCTGGGTCGGTGATTCTATCATCGGTCTTCCCCATCTAGGACCAAGTGAGTTTCGTTTTCGTCCTTATGGTGTAATCCCGCCTCCTGTGGATCTGAGCATCCCGGTGGCTAAAGGTGATTCCAATACCTATTCAAGACTTATCTACCGCGTTTCTACTGCGGAGAATCAATCCCTCATCGGAAGAGTGCAACGTCCACTCAGTCCTAACGAGGAGCTTTTGATCGATATTCAACGTATTTCGAATAGAGGATGGATGGCGTCCTCACAATCCCGCTATACTTATGGCAGGGTCTTCCTCTCTAAGAATCTAGCCAAGGATAGATTAAGGTGGGTCATCGACGCACGTTCAAGGATCTTTGATCGTGATATCAATAGTGGCCTTAGAAGACCGTATTATCCATTCTCCGAGGCGGGAGACCTTGGTTTGTTGACCAATGACATCCAGTTGAATTCAGCTTTCAATCGAAGTACTTCCAATGAATTAGAGACAAGCATCGGTTATCGTATCAATCGGCGTCTGCAATTTGCGGTCATAGGCGAGTTGAGCAACTCACGTTTCCTCTATGATGATGATAGCGGGAATAAGGTGTACTACGATAGCCTCAGAAGCGATACCAGCTTCTCCGAAGTGAGGGATTCAAGTTCGGTGTTCCAATGGGCAGTTGGGGGTAGATTGACCTATCGATTAGCCAAGGACAGTTCAGTGAACCGCTTCCTTGAAGCCGAGGTTCGACAACAATTTATTCATCATAAGTCGACCTACCGGGGTCGATTCAATACCAATACGCTTATCCAGTTGGCTTATCGACATGAGGTAGATAAATTGAGTTGGAATGCGATGGGTAGGACCTATTTGGCGGGTTACAATCAGGGCGATATTCAGCTGAATTCGACCTTCATTTATCACCTAAACAAAGAATCGACCGAAGAAGGAACTCGATCGACAGACCTGGAGTTACGGATCAATGCCCAACGTGTTGAGCCGGCGGTGATCTTTACTTCCTATGCGTCGAACTTTCTTTCCTTTGATAATGAACTGAACAAAATGTCTGCCCTTGACATCAGCGCTGGATTTAACGGAGCTGGTTCTAGTTGGCATGCAGGGTTCAAGGCGGTGGCGCAGGCGAGGGAACAATTCGTTTATATTTATGAAGCCTTACAGGTCCAGCAGGCATCCGATCTTATTGCCATAGTTGGTGCTGATGCCAATGCCGGATTCAAGGCAAAGGGATGGGACTTGAATCTTCGAGGCCGCTACCAAGTGAATCTGATGGATAGGATCTATGACGTACCCATGTTTGTGGGTATTGCTGATCTGTCTTATGCCTTCCCAATGTTCAAGAAGAGTGTCTATCTGAAAACGGGAGCCGACAGCTGGTATTTTACAGAATACCTCGCTAGAGGGTATATGCCGTTCAACGATCTGTACTTCCTCCAAACTAGCGAGAAATACGGAGATTATTTGCAATTGAACCCTTACGTGATTGCCACAGTTCAGTCTGTCGATGTAAAGATCCGAGTGTTGAATGCGACCTATGGCCTTCTACCTATCGGACCGATGGTCGGACCTCGCTACCCAAGTATTCCTAGGTTTATTGAGTTCCAGATCGACTGGACCTTTAAGAACTGATCAGGTCTTCTGCTTTTTCTTCTTGGCTGCGGGAAATAGCACATTGTTCAAGATCAACCTGTATCCCGGTGAGTTAGGGTGTAGGTTCAGATCCGTGGGAGGATCGCCAACAAAATGCTGATAGTCTTCAGGGTCGTGTCCGCCATAGAATGTCCATTGACCCTCTCCGAATTCCCCGTGGATGTATTTAGCGATTCCCAGGCCCTTGTTCTCCGCCAGCACAAGTACCTCCGGCTTGATGTACTCGGTGCGATAGGAGGTGGTTTGTCCCATGAAGCCTTTTACGATCTGTTGATGGTTTTGACAAAGCATGGTCGGGACGGGATCCCATTTTGCCGAGAAATCAAATAGCGTAAAGAAGTCTTCTTTCGGACTTATTCGTGCGTGAATCTCGGTGGCATCGATCTCTGAAAATTCATAGACCATCGGATTCATGATGAGGTTGTAATCCTCAAAGGCAAACGAACGATCAAATTCCAGCTTCTTCTGAGCCATTGGGTCGGCGGGGTCTCCATCGAACATGCGCTCACAGATGTCGACATTCTCTGCCGCCAAGGCAATGTCGTAGGAATCAGTGCCTGAACACATCGAAAAGAGGAACCCTCCCCCAGAAGTGTATTCTTTGATCCTCAATGCTACAGCTAATTTGAGCTCGGATACCTTCGTGAATCCTAGGCGGGCTGCGGTCTCTTCAAACTCGGCTACTTGGTCCTGATACCATTTATGATTTCGATAAGAACCATAGAACCGACCATACTGACCGGTAAAGTCCTCGTGGTGGAGGTGGAGCCAGTCGTATAAGTGAAGTTTTCCATCGATGATCTCATCGTCATAGATTACATCGTAGGGGATCTCGGCGTAGGTCAGTACTAAGGTTACGGCATCATCCCATGGCTGAGCGCTCTTAGGTGAATAGACCGCGATCTTTGGTGCTTTTTCGAGCTTCACCGCATCCATATTGACCTCAGGATTCGAAATCTCGAGTAGGATGCCCGCTGCCTTTGCGTCCGGAATGTTCTCATAGGAAATGCCGCGAATGACCAACTCCTGTTCGATCTGGGGATAGTGTTCGATCAAGAAGCTTCCTCCTCGGTAGTTGAGAAGCCATTGTACTTCGACCTCTTTTTCCAGCGTCCAGTAGGCAATTCCATAAGCTTTCAAGTGGTTTGCCTGCTCCTCGTCCATAGGGACCAAGATCTTCTTCGCCGAGAGGGTAGAAGATAGGATCAATAAAAAGGCTAGCAGTAGACTAGAACGGAGGCTCATCGTCGCTGTCGTCCACATTATCCCAATTCTCCGATTTGAGTATTTGCCTTCCATAGTCATCTTCTACCTGAACATCGGCTTCGGTGCTGATGCCGAATGCGTTTTGATCCCAGTTGCCAAATTTCGCCAAGTGGTTCTCAAATTTAACACGTACGTTATCGGTAGCACCATTCCTGTGCTTAGCAACGATCAATTCGCCCAAACCTTGTGTGCTGTTGCCATCTTCATCTTGAAGAATGCCATAGTACTCGGGTCGATAGATGAACATCACCATATCCGCATCCTGCTCGATCGCTCCGGATTCACGCAGGTCACTGAGTTGTGGTCTTTTATCACCACCGCGGGTTTCTACCGCTCGACTCAACTGACTAAGAGCGAGGATCGGTACATTCAATTCCTTGGCAATACCCTTGATCGCACGTGAGATCGTACTGATCTCCTGCTCACGGTTACCACCGCTATTCGCGCTTCCTGACATTAGCTGCAGGTAATCGATGATCACCATTTGGATGTCTTTCTCGGCTTTGAGTCGACGGCATTGAGCGCGTAATTCGAAGACCGAGAGTCCCGGTGTGTCATTGATGTAGATCGGGGCATTGTTCAACTTACCGATGCGGCTATTGAGCTGTTCCCACTCATATGGCTCCAGTGTTCCTTTCTTGAGCTTCTCTGCTGAGATCTGTGTCTCGGAAGCGATCAGACGATTGACCAACTGGAGTGACGACATTTCCAAGGAGAAGATGGCAATGCCCTTTTTGTAATCCACGGCTGAATTGCGCGCAAGAGAAAGTACAAACGCCGTCTTACCCATACCTGGACGCGCAGCGATAACCACCATGTCAGATGGCTGAAATCCACCCGTGAGTCGGTCGAGGTCGCGAAATCCGGTAGGAACACCACTCGTCCCTTCTTCTTTGCTGATCTTCTCGAGTTGTTTTACCGCTTTGTGAAGGAGCTTATCCATGTCTTCATAAGACTTCCGGATGTTTCCTTCCGCGACTTCAAAGAGTCGAGCTTCTGATGAATCCAAAAGGTCAAACACGTCGATCGTTTCGTCGTAAGCGTCCTTGATGGTATCGCTGGAGATCTTGATAAGCTCGCGCTGAATGTGCTTTTGAGCGATGATTCTTGAGTGGGCTTCGACGTGGGCGCTAGATGCAACGCGGTTCGTGAGTTGGGCAATATAGAATGCTCCTCCTACAACTTCGAGGTTGCCTTTTTTCTTCAGTTCTTGCGTGACCGTCAGGATATCGATCGGTTCGGAGCGCTCAAAAAGGTCTAGGATGGCATCATAGATCATCTGATGATCTTCCTTGTAAAAGCTCTCCTTCTTAAGGATATCGATAACATCCGTCAGGGCCTCTTTGTCAAGTAGAAGTGCGCCGAGTACAGCCTCTTCTAGATCAACGGCTTGGGGTGGAAGTTTCCCATATTCAGGGCTTTCCATTTGTTTCCTAACTACACTAAGTCCGCTCTTCTTAGGACTCGATCCTGGCTTCGGTTCTTCCATGAATCAAAGGTATCAATCGATCACGGTGAAGACCTTTGATGCTAGGATTTCTTTTCCACGTGGCATCTTGATCCCTCTGGTTTAGTGTGTATTCCAAGGCAGCAGAAACAGGGAGCTCCAGCGACAGAAAAACTTCTACACGGTTAATCCACAGCAGCTTTCAACGCTTCGTTAAAAACCATGTGAATATGTGGAATACCGTCTTCCAGATACATGTGACCCTCGGCGGCAAAGCCAAGAGAAGAATAGAAGTCACTGAGGTAGACCTGTGACGACATGACAATGTCCTTTTGCGAGGCTTGTTGCTTGCAGAAGTTGACGCCGGCTGTTACCAATTCTTTGCCTAGCCCTTTTCCTCGGTGTGATTGGGGTACAATGATCCGTCCGAGGTGCCAATCTTCTTTTTCGATGATGCGCAGGTATCCGGTGATGGTTTCCTCGTCTCGAAATAAAAGATGGATGGCGTCAGTATCTTCTTTATCGGGGTCGAGGTATACGCATTGCTGTTCTAAAACGAACACATCTGATCTCAGAGCCATCACCTCTTGCCAAAGGGCGGCATCCATTTCGCTAAGTCGAAAAAAGTCAACGCGCATACAGAACCTGAAGGTGCTTAAGTTGTTTGAAGGGTATGAAGGTATATCGTTTGGCCAAGACTCAAAAGCTTCCCATTACCATGGAGGAAGCATGGGCGTATTTTTCGACACCGAAGAATCTGCAGGAGATCACTCCTGATGACCTGAAATTCAAGATCCTTAGCGACTTAGGAGGTGATAAAATGTACGCCGGACAGATCATCAACTACATTGTGACTCCTCTTTTAGGTATTCCGATGCGTTGGACCACAGAGATCACCCATGTAGAGGAGGGGAAGTACTTCGTAGACGAACAGCGTTTTGGTCCGTATGCTTTTTGGCACCATAAGCATTTCTTCGAACCGATCGAAGGCGGAGTGCTGGCTTCCGATATCGTTGATTATGCCCTTCCTCTTGGTCCACTTGGGCGAATCGCACATTGGATCTTCGTCAAGAGACAATTGGAGCACATTTTCTCTTTTCGAGAGAAGAAGTTGGTTCAGATGTTCGGAGAGTTCAAGAAGTGATCAGCCGATCTCGAGCACTCTTTTTTCCTCGTTCCACTCGTTCCAGGTAGTTATCTCATGAAGTGGACTTTCTTTCGAAGGGGCATTTGAGAGAATCTCTAAGTGTCTTTCGGCTCGGGTGAATGCCACGTAGAGGACATTGAGCATATCCAACATAGAACGGGCGTCCTCTGACTCGTATAAAGCTTTGAATGGGGTCTCTTTCAGGCTTGAGAGCGACAGTTGAACCATGCCCATGTCGAATGGTGCTTTGAGTTCCACCCAACCGTTGACTTTGGTGTTCTTCTTCTTGATCTCCGGAAGAAAAACTAGAACCACCGGGTATTCCAGTCCCTTGGATTTGTGAATGGTCATGACGGAGACGGCATCAGGAGTTTCGCTGAGTTGAATACTGGTATCAATAGAAAGTTTCTCCCAACGCTCGAGAAATGACTCCTTCAGATAGCCTCCCGTTTGCTCGTAGTGGAGACAGATATCCAAGAATTTCGAAACGAATGGATTCGTCACGTCCAGCTTCAATTCTCTGCACAAGGCCATCGACCTTTGGAAGGTGTCGCCTTGTTTGATCTCAGGAGTAAGGAGGTTGTACCCGATTGACTGAGAAGCTTGACCAAAACTCCACTTTTCGTGTTTCGCCTTTCTTGCGAGGTTATGGTAATGCTCCAGGGGCTTCACGTGATGCATACGAGACAGCCAGAGCTGAACGATGAACGGATCCTTTTCACGCTGGAGCGCATGAAGAGACGTGACTAGGAGTTGAACCAAAGGATTGGACGCCAGTAATAAACTTTCCTGAGATACTACATCCAGTCCGCTTTGCAATAGCATCGATGCGACTTCTGCGGCGTCCTTGTTCGTTCGAAAGAGACAGCAGATCTCACCAGGTCTTACCTTCTCCTTGTCTACCAAGGTTCGAACACGATCAACGTACTTCAGCATCAAGTCATCCTTCTTCTTATCCTTATCCGCTTCGATCCACCAGCGTACCTTACCGGGGTTCTTGCTCACGGGAGTTTGTTTGAGCTCGTCGTAGGTATTTTGATGGGCTTTATCCAGCAACTGAATTTTCATTGCCTCGAAGAATCGGTTGTTGAAGTCTACTACATTCTTTGCCGAGCGAAAGTTTTGGGCGAGTACTATTTCCTTATGCGAAGCTTCAAACAATTCTTTTGCGGGGTGTTCTACAGTTGGAAGGCTCACGAACTGCTCGGGTTCACTATTGCGCCATCGGTAGATCGACTGCTTGGCGTCTCCTACGATCAGTGAGGTGTTTCCTTCTGAGAGACTGTTTTCCACTAGCGGGATGAGGTTTTTCCATTGAAGGACTGATGTGTCCTGAAACTCATCGATGAGAATATGTTGGAACTGATTTCCCAGCCTCTCGAAAAGGAAGGAGGTCTGTTCGTGTTGAAGCTGATCCGAGATCATCGTATTGAACTCGCTCAGCAACCTGACATTATCTTCTTCTTGGATATCCTGAATGACTTCTTCCAAAGCGGAAAAGAATCCCAAGGTGTAGATACTTTTCAGAATGGCCTGGATCAATGAATATTGCTCATAAAGTGGAAGGAAGGCTTGAATTTCTTCATAGCGCGTTCTGAGTTCATCCTTGACATACTCAACGGCTTCGTTCTTCTTTCCGCTCATCCATTTGTCCTCTTCGATCGTAGCAATGACATAGGAATTGGGTGCTACCTTGCTCAGGTCACCATCCGCAAGTTGTCGGAAGTAGGCATAGATCCCGCTGTTGCCTCGGGCGACATCAGCGGCTTCAATGCCCCTTGATCGAAGGAGTTCCATGGCCGCTTTGGCTGGGGCAATGAACTGTTCTTTGATGGATTCTGACTCGACTTGAAGCTGGTCCTTGAGTTCGTATACCTCCTTAGGTTCCCAGTTCTTGAATCGATCTCGAATGAAGTAGAAGTCGTCTGAAAGCAGTGTGTTGCAAGCGTTCTGGATCACATCATCGGCGTTGTTCGACGAATCTTCAGACAGACGTGAGTGGAGTAAATGAAGAATTAGGTGGGTCAGGTCTTGATCTTCGCCGATCCTCTCGTACAACAGCTCAGTTGCTCGATCCACGAATTGAGAATGATCAATGGTGATCTCGAAGTCAGGCGAAAGGGTGAGTTCGCTCGCAAAAGCACGTATCAAACGTGCGAAAAACTTATCGATCGTTACGATGTGCAGATCACCATATTGGTGTAAAATGTGATCGAGGCGTTGCTTGCTGCGCTCCGAAATGACTTCTCTGGAAAGACCCAGTTCGTCCATCAATACAGCCATCATGGCCTCGGAGTCATTGCGATATCGTGAGGAATTTCCGGCCAAAATGGAGAGATAGGTGATGATCCTATCCTTCATTTCTGCAGCGGCTTTTACCGTGAATGTAATTGCCAATATCTGTCGGAAATAGGTTGGATCCGTTGTGCCCAGAATAAGGCTCAGATACACCTTGGCTAGGTTGAAAGTCTTGCCAGAACCAGCAGAACTTTTGTATACCAGAAAAGGTTGGGAGAGATCCATGGCCTAAAAATCAACTTATTTCTGCGATTTTCGTCTATTATTATGATGATGAAAAAAGTATTGATGGTGCTGGTGAGCGTATGGATGATGGCCTCGCTCACTTTGGCACAAGTATGCTATTCGGAGGTTAATGACCATGTCCCGGGGCAGTTGATGGTGATGATCTCGCCAAAAGTGAGTGTAGAGCGCTGGTGTTCAGACATGAGCAAGGCGGGAGTTTCGTCGATCCAACCTGTACAGCGTCTTTCGCAGACGATGAACCTCTGGTTGGTCGAGTTCGACCCTGCCCAAGTGGAGGAGCATGAAGCCTTTCTTCAGGCTGAGCGCCTTTCATCCACTCAAGTCGCCCAGTTCAATCATACAAACTTGGTTCAGCGCAATGTTCCTAACGACCCTGAATTTGATGGACAGTGGGCTTTTTATAACGATGGAACCAACGGCGGTTCAGGAACAGCAGATATCGATGCGTTAGCGGCTTGGGATATCACTACTGGCGGTGTTACCCCTGAAGGTGATACGATCGTGGTAGCGGTCATCGACGGTGGCTTTTCGATCGATCATGAGGACTTGGAAGCCAACATATTTACCAATCACAATGAGATTCCTGCAAACGGCCTCGATGACGACAATAATGGCTACGTAGATGATGTACACGGCTGGAATACATACACCAATAGCGGAACGCCATCATGGAGTAACCATGGTACCCACGTTGCCGGTACGGTAGGGGCTGTTGGAAACAATGGAATCGGACTTACCGGAGTGAATTGGAATGTGAAGGTCCTGCCGATTTCCGGATCATCTTCGATCGAATCAACCGTTTTAGCGTCGTATGCCTATGTGTTGGATATGCGCCGCATGTACAACAACTCTGGAGGTGCTGCCGGAGCTTATGTGGTTTCTACCAACGCCTCTTTTGGGGTCGATTATGGCGACCCTGTTGATTACCCACTTTGGTGTGCTATGTACGACTCACTTGGTCTAGCCGGTGTATTGAGTGCAGGCGCTACGGCAAACATTAATATCAATATCGACGTGACCGGGGATGTTCCTACCGCATGTGGAAGTAACTTCCTACTCAGTGTTACGAATACGACGAGCTCAGATGTCAAGAACTCCGGAGCTGCTTATGGTTTAAGTACGATCGACCTTGGTGCTCCTGGTACCAACATTCGTTCTACAACGGTCAGCGGATATGGCAACTTAACGGGAACTTCAATGGCAACGCCTCACGTGGCCGGTGCTATTGCTTTGATGTACAGTGCGGTTTGTCCTGACGTCTTTGACGAACTCAGTAACCAACCCGCCCACCTCGCATTTTATATTCGAAATCAGCTTCTGAACGAAGGTGTAGATGAGTTGAGTACGCTGGATGGCTTGGTGGCCACAGGAGGTAGACTAAATCTGCACAAAGCGGTTTTAAGTGTTGTAGACACGTGCGCTCAGGTGCTCCTAGATGTTACTTCTTCGACATGTGGTAATTGCGATGGATCCATAGAGGCCACAGCGCTCGGAGGGCAAGCTCCCTTCACCTACTCATGGTCGACCGGTGACACGTCATCTTTGATCTCGGACCTTTGTCCTGGAGTATACAGCCTGACCCTTACGGATGCCAGCGGTGAGGCCCTCATCCAAACTGCTGTGGTTTCGGATGAAGAAGGTCCGACGCTTTCTGTGGATGCGGAAGCCATCACTTGTGCCGGTGCAATGGATGGCTCGGCTGTCGTTGCCTTGGATTCGCACACGGTGATCGTTTGGAGTGATGGGTCCTTAGATGCCGTTCGATCCAATATGAGTGCAGGTCTTTATTCTGTAACGGGGATTGATACCACTACGGCCTGCAGCACGCTAGTGGCAGTACTGATCGAAGAACCCGATTCGATTCAAGCTGCGCTTTCGGGAACCATTCCAAGTCCTTATTCTGCTACTAACGGTTCGGTGCATGTTCAGGTTTCGGGAGGAGTAGCTCCTTATTCGATGGAGTGGTTCGACGGAAGCACAGACACGGTTCTGGCCAATGTTCCGACAGGCACCTACGGACTTACTGTCACGGATGCCAATGGGTGCAAGAGAGATTTCTCCTACTACTTAGGCTGGCCCACTGGAGCTGAAGAGGCCGGGCGTGACGTTTGGCACATCTATCCAAATCCTACTAATGGAACTTTGTTCTTATCCGGCGTTCAAAATGGATCGGAGTTTTTGATCTATGATGCCTTGGGTAGAGTTCATATGAAGGGTAAGGTAGGCCATGATCCAAGTGAGGTTTCTTTGGAAGGACTTAACAATGGCCTGTACTTTATTCAGGTGGAGCAAGAAGGTGTGGTGCGAACCGAGAGAATACAGTTGATGCGATGAGAAAGTGGGGAGTGTTGATCATCTTAGTGGGTTTCACGCTCGCGTTGGTTCAGTGTGAGAAAGATCTACACATCACGGATGCATCGCTGGTGGATGATGCCTCTGGACCGACCCCTTACCATTTAAAGATCCCGCCTGGATTTCCCGATTATTTCCTGAAAGAAGAGAACCGTTTGACGGAAGAAGGGGTGGCGCTCGGCAAGAGGTTGTTCTTCGATCCAATCTTATCCAGGAATCAGAACGTTTCTTGTGGATCCTGTCATTTTCAATCCAACTCTTTTTCTGATCCTAGAAAGAAGAGTATTGGAACGAATGATACGGAGACTTCGTTTCATTCGATGCCGATCTTCAATATCGCTTGGATGAATGAATTCTTCTGGAATGGAAGGGCGAAGTCTAGGGAGGATCAAGCTTTACAACCCGTCACGAATCCTTTGGAAATGGATATGACTTGGCCTGAAGTCGAGGATCGTCTCAATGCTCATGGCGTTTATCCGCTTCTGTTCAAGGAGGTTTTTGGAATTGATGAGATCGATTCCATGCATGTGGTGCAGGCCTTGGTTCAGTATGAGATGACCTTGGTGAGCGCGGATACGAAGTTTGACCGTTGGCTTAGGGGAGAAGCGGAGTTAACGGAGCTGGAAGAGATCGGACAGATCATTTTCAACAGTGAGGAAGCGGATTGCTTTCATTGTCATGGTGGAGTTTTGGCCGCTGATAATTCCTTTCACAACAATGGTTTGGATGATGATGCCAATCTAAGAGCAGGGCTAATGGAGGTGACAGGTGACCCATCAGATGAAGGGAAGTTCAAGACGCCAACACTGAGGAACTTGGTCTTCACAGCGCCATATATGCACGATGGAAGATTCGAGACCTTGGAAGAGGTGATCGATTTTTATTCCGAAGGAGTGCATGACAATCGCAATGTGGATGTCTTGATGGAGTTTGCGTACCAAGGTGGAGTCAATCTCACGGATTATGAGAAAGAAGCTTTGTTTGCATTCTTAAAGACCATGACGGATTCTTCCTTTGTGAACAACCCAAGCTTGGTACCTGCGGAACAGTGATGCTACAGTTCTTGGAGGTCTTCGATGACCTCTGCTTCTCGACGATAGCATTGCATGGCATCTTTGAAGACGGCCGATTTGAAGATCGATTTACCGAGAAGCATTCTAACGCATTCCTGAATACCCTCGATGATAGAAGGGTGTGGGTGAACCAAGTCAGCCAATACTTCGATGGGCTCGTTCATTTTTATCAGGAGTCCGATCGCTTGGATCGCGCTGGAAGCGTGTTCCCCGATGGCACGCATACCTAGTATCCTCATTTCTTCATCGTCGGTAACGATGATCTTGAAGAATCCTTGCGTCTTCCGCATAGCAATGGCGCGGGCGATGCAGCTGTAATCGATCTTGACCACTTTGATCGGCAATCCTTTTTCGATGCACTGCTGCTCATTCATACCAACGGCCGCCACCTCAGGGTTGAGGAACATGATCGTACAGATGTTGTCGTAGGATACGGAGCTGTCGTGTTGATACCCGACGATGCGTTCAACGGCGTGCCTTGCTTCGATTTCTCCCATGTTTACGAGTGCGATATGACCGGAAACGTCACCTACTGCGTAGATGTTGGGAACATTGGTCTGGGTGTTGTCGTCGGTAATGTAGTTGCGATCGGTCACCGTAACTCCCGCTTTTTCGAGGCCTAATTCCTCAGTATTCGGGATGCGACCCACAGAGAGCAGGGCTTTTTCAACGCGAATGACCTCGATCTCGCCGTTAGGGTAAGAGAGTTCATATTCTACTTCACCGTCGACGATCTCCATCCGGTTGAGCTTTGCGGTGCTATGGATCGTGACGCCCTTCTCGTGCAGGTTATTGCTGACCATGTTCGCGATGTCTTCATCTTCAAAAGGCAGGATGCGGTCTGCGCGGTCGATGAGATACACCTTGGTTTTTCCGAAGTTGGAGAAGATGGTGGCGTATTCACATCCGATGACCCCCGCTCCAAGAATTACGAGACTCTTCGGGTAGTTTTCCATGTGATGGATACCGTCAGAGGTCATGATGATCTTCTCATCGGTCTCGATATGGGGTAGTTTTCTTGGTCTACTTCCGGTGGCAATGATCGTATGATCTGCCTTAATCACTTCTTCACCCTTTTTATTGGTGATCTGGACCTCCGTAGGCGATATGAATTTTGCTTTACCTCTTGCATATCGAAATCGAACGGTCGAGGTTTCTTCTTGCAAAAGCTTGATGTGAGCTGAATATTGCTGTTTTCGGTCGAAGATGGCCTCGCGCACCGTTTGCTGGACATCTTCCCACTCCAGATCGAAGAGTTTTCTTCCTTGTGCCTCTAGCATCTCATTGATAGAAGACACCCGAGAGGCTATTTCCCAAGTGGTTTTAGAGGTTAAGGCACCGTCATAAATGGCGGCTCCTCCGACCTTGCCTTTTTCAATAAGGATGACCTTTTTGCCAAAGTCAATGGCTCTCATGGCGGCCGCATACCCGGATGGGCCTCCTCCGATAACACAGATGTCGTAATGTTCCAATGGACGGGATTCTACTTTCACTAATGTAGAGAAATAAAGTTTCCGTTCTTTGTGATTGAAAGATTAAGGCAACGGTTGACCCCGGAATGGAGTCTATATAGATAGAAAGATCATTCCCCTTTTCTTTCCCGGATGGCTATCCACTAACCCGAAAATCTGTGGTTATGGAAAAGTTATATCCTTTTGGGTCTTCGTCGAAGGCGTCTGAAACTCCCGTATTTTCGTTGGGATACGCCTACTTTCTTATGCGGAATTTGATTCCACTTCTCTTCGCTCTCTTGCTTAGTGGACTCTCGTACGGTCAGTGTACGGTCTACGATGGGCAGGGGCAAGCAGTGAACAATCCGGTTTGGGTGAGTTGTACGGTTGGGGCATTTACGTTATACGTTCAATCCCCCAATAATTTTGGCTATACGATCATCGATTGGGGTGACGGTAGTCCAAATACCGTTGTGACCTCTATCATTCCACCTGCCTTTGTTTCGCATACCTATGCCGCGGCGATCACCAATTCCGGAGGTGCGCATGAGATCTCGATTATCTACGAAATCGCTAGTGATCGAAAGAAGAGGAAACGCAGGAGGAGTAGGTTCTTCATCCCATGCGCGAAGTTCTAGTTGCTAGTCGAACGACTTCGCTTTTACGTAAACCCGCCACTTATCTAAAACCATCTCCATGTCTTCAGGTAGTGGGCATTCGAACTCCATCCATTTCCCGGTCTTCGGGTGCGTGAATCCGAGTGTTTTAGCGTGTAGGGCCTGTCGTGGTAGTATCTGGAAACAATTCTCTACGAACTGACGGTACTTACTAAAGGTGGTTCCCTTCAAGATCTTGTTTCCGCCATATCGGATATCTCCGAACAGCGTATGCCCAATATGCTTCATGTGCGCTCTGATCTGGTGGGTTCGACCCGTGTCGAGCTTACACTTCACGAGTGTTACATAGCCCAGTCGTTCAAGCACTTCGTAATGCGTGACCGCGTGTTTTCCTTCTTCTCCGTCGGGATATACCGTCATCTGTTTGCGGTCGCTGTGGGATCTGCCGATGTTGCCGGTAATGGTTCCTGCTTCTTCTTCAACATTTCCCCAAACTAAAGCGTAATAGAAACGTTGGGTGGTCCGGTTGAAGAATTGTGCTGCCAAATTCGTCAGTACGTCTTCTTTCTTAGCTATCACTAAGAGGCCGGTGGTATCCTTGTCGATACGATGAACCAGACCAGGGTAGGCCACTTCGCTCTTCGCGTTCTTGGGAAGATTTCCAAAAAGGTGGAGAAGGGCATTCACCAGCGTGCCCGAGTAATTGCCATGTCCGGGATGAACGACGAAGCCAGCGGGTTTGTTGACTACCACCAGATCGTCGTCTTCATAGACGATGTCTAACTCGATCTCTTGAGGGATGAGCTTGAGCTCGTGTTTTGGATGAGGAAAAACGAGCGAGATCTTATCGTTTGGCTTGACCTTATAATTCTGCTTTACCGACTCTCCATTGACAACCACATTCCCATTCTTGGCCGCCGTTGATATCTTGCTTCGCGAGATGTGAGGGATACGATCGATCAGAAACTTATCGACCCTAAGTGGTGCTTGGCCAGGGTCTGCGGTTACTTGAAAATGCTCAAACGATTCATCTGAATCATCGTCACCATCTATCAGGTCGAAGTCTTGATTCATGGTTGTACGACGAGTTTTGTGGTGACCATCTCACCGTTTTCAGCCTGTCCTCTTATAAAGTAGACTCCCTGCTGCAGTCCTGTCAGTGAAATCGTTCTAGAAGATCCATTATGGGACTGGATCAATCTACCCGAGATGTCAATGAGAAGAAAAGAGTTCCATTTCGAAGAGGTTTGGATCTGTACTTGATCTCTCGCCGGATTCGGATACACGGTAAAATTGGATTCCATTACGGCTCTCGGCGAACTCACACCGGCTAGTTCTACTTCATTGAAGCTTGGTCTGATCATGAGAGCACCATTTAAGCTACTCTGGTACCAGTCCTGGCCAATTCGATAGTAGGTGTGTTCACGAGCCGAACGATTGGCGTCAAAACCGATATATACCTTCTTCGCTTCTTGCTGCCTGAAACCCACATAGAATTCGCCTTGAACGTATACGGCGTCATCGAGTTCTAATCGGAAGAAGTCATTGGCATCGGTGTATTGTGGGTCGACCCATTGTTCCGCTTCATAGATCGGATCAGCTTCCAAATTGTCCCACACAAGCACCCTAATTGGTAAGTCCTCATTGTCATTATGGATGATCTGAGGGAAGTTGAAGTAAACGGCGTGTAAGGAATCACCGATCGGTGTATTGAAGCCGTATGCGAGTTCCAGTCCGGCTCCCGTAAGACCGTAAGCTTTCTCAGCGGTTCCGTCATCGTAAGCATAATAGTCACGAAGCCCTTGACGATTGTAAATGGTGTCGTTGATATAATATGGGTTCTGCTCGCCTACGGACGTGTAGCTAGATCGTATCATGAAGTCGGCGAAATCAGTTCCAAGGTCAGGATAGATAGGGGAGTCAGAGATCGGAAATTCCGACGTCAGTCTAGTGCTGGCAGGAACACTTGGTTCTGCAGTGACCGCTCCCCCTATCAGATTGCCATTGGGATCAAACACCTGATATTTTAGACCGATCACCGCGACCTCTTCAAGGCCGAGGTTTACCAAGGTGAAGGATCCTTCTTGCGCATCAAATGCCTCAGGATCTTGAATGTAATGGAGATAAGGCACGCTCATGAAATCTTTGAACAGGGTTTGCATTCCTTGCACGAAGGCAACATCTTGAATCAGAGAGTCGTCTGCGGTCGTATCTCGGTCTTGATCCAAACGGATGTAGTCCAAATGCCAATGGTCGAAACTCCCTGAAAGGGTTGAATAGTTCTTGAATCGAAAGCGAAATCCTGGCCGCAAATACCTCGGTCCATCGATCTGGAGAAAGATCTGATCTGTCCAGTTCGAGTCTTCCACTACCGGAGGGCGAAGCTTGTAAGCGAATCTCCAAGTGGAATCAAGTACATCGAAGAACTCGACCACAAGAGAATCCTCTTCATCAGGATAGTTTCCATAGCCACCCGCCTGGTAAAAGAAACTCAAGTACACATTCTCCATGTTCGAGTCGAGATAGATGGGCTTAGAGGTAAGCACATCTGCCAGCCCATATGATGTTTCTGAACTGATGTCATACGGCATGCCTCGATCATCTGTTCCATCGAAGGTGGCTACCCCCTGTGTGAGTGGTGTCTTGGCAAAACGATTATTGATGAATGGAACGGCGCGTGCCGAGTCGAAGGTGTCGATCGGTGGAGTCCAGAGTGTAGCGTCATCCGCAACCCTGTAGAAGGTGTCAGGTGTGTTGATGATGGTGAAATCTGGAAGCAGGGTGTCGAAGGTGACCAAACCTGTCCCTTGATCGAATTCCGTTACGACATTGGTCCAACCTGTATCGTAACCGATCACCTTCCCATCCTGATAGAAGGTGATGAAGAGTGTCGTGTTGCTCTGAGAGATGATGTCACCCCCGATCGTCTTCAAGATCGAATAGGTGGTATCGGATCGATAGTAAAGCGTGTCGGGATTGTTCCCATTGACAGAGAAGTCGTAGTTGATCTTCAGACTGACATTCGGATCGGTCTTCTCTGCATCATAAATTTTGATCCGATTAGTGGAGAAATCGTCAAAGAAGGGGAGGGGAAGCGTATCGTGAACATAGATAAACGGGTACTTGACGAGATTGATCCTGCTGTTTTCGGTGTTGCCGGAGGTCTTCTCTTCAGGCATTCCCTTGACCTGTTTCAGGTCAACGAGTTCTTCTTGCGCCCTGATCAAAGATGACGTAAAGACGAAACAGATCAATAAAAGGTATGAGGTCCACCTCATCATTGGACTTGCGCTTTGATGGAATCTAGATTCACCTCTGGCAGTTGGGTCAGATCTTTTGTGAGGTACACGTTGATGGATGCGCCCATCTGGATACGGTCGTTGGGATCTGGTTCAGGGGATTGGCGAAAGATTCGAGCCATGGCAGAGTCAGCTGCATCTTCGCAGTCCGTGTAGACCGTTGCGCCAATGTTCAATCCATCCCTGTTCGCCAATTGTCTTGCCTCTTCAGCATCGAGTCCGTAAAGCATGGGGATATGGACTTCTTCGCCCGTGGCTCCTTCTCCAACCAGTAGGTCCACCTTTTGACCTTTGAATAGAGGAGTACCTGGTTTGATGGATTTACCCTTGATCTGTACACCAAGAGCACAGTCTGAGCAGCCTCCCGGTTTTGGGATCAACTCTCCCACTTTGAAACCATACGATTCCAATTTGGCCAATGCCAGCGCCAATCCTTGGTCTTCGATGTTGGGGAGCTTTACCATAGGAGTGCTATAACGAGCTATGGTGAGATATATTTTTCTGTCTTTTTTCACCTTGGAATCGGCGATCGGCTCTTGATCCACAATCTCCCCGCCACGCTTGTCAGCTAAATAGAGTGAGTCGATCACGATACCTTCCAGCGATAGCTCTTTCAGCACCGCTTCTGCTTCGATCGCGTCATAGCCTTCGAGAGAAGGAACGGTCGCGATACTGTCCTGCTCTGTAAAGATCTTCAAGTAGTAATATGCGCCACCGACGGCTCCAACCACAACAACGAGTGCGAGGGCCAAATGAAGAAGGAAACGCTTGGAAAAAATTAGCTTCAGCATTGAAGAGTCAAATATAGCTTGCTTTGGATTAGAGAACTTGCAGTTAACGGGTAAGAATTGAACCTATTTTGCCACATTTGTTTCTCAAAGAGAATTTAGATGAAGAATCAACGTGCAGTAGTAACGGGAGGAGCCGGTTTCATTGGCTCACATTTGGTTGAACAGTTGGTGAATTCCGGGAATGAGGTGGTAGTGATCGACACGTTATTGCGCGGTAATAAGATTCCAAAAGAGATTTTTAAGCAGATCGAGTTTCACCGGGTCGATGTAATGGATCGACAGAAAGTGATCGAAATAACGAAGGGGGCCGACATCATTTTTCATTTTGCGGCCATCTTAGGCGTCGACATCGTAGCGGATAATCCGATCGAAACGATGGAGACAGAGGTGATCGGTATGCAGAGTGTGGCGGCCGCAGCCATCGAGAATCACATCGACAAGGTTGTTTATGCATCAACCAGCGGTGTCTATGGCCATTTAGCCTTAGAAAAGAGTGTCGACGAGGAGATCTTGGTTGATCCACGTACCAGCTATGCCATGGCCAAGCGCTATAATGAGATCTACTTAGCCTCGCTATTCGAAGAAAAAGGCATCAACTCCACCGCGATCCGCTTCTTCAACGTCTACGGATTGCGCCAGGATAATCGAATGGTGATTCCTAGGTTCTTCGAGCAAGCCATGTCTAACCGTCCGATTACGGTGTACGGAACGGGCGAGCAAACGCGAGATTTTACTTACGTAGATGATGCTGTAAAGGCGACGGTCCTTCTTGCCGAGCACGTGAAGGGATTTGAGATCTTCAATGTGGCCAATGAGCGTGAGTCTACGATTGGCGAGTTGGCCGAAGAGATCAAGAAGATGACGAATTCGACTTCTGAGATCAAGTACATCGACGCTCCGAAGAAGCGATACGACTACGAGGTAGGTCGCCGTTTTGGAAGCTCATCCAAGTTGTTGGATTACGTGAATTATAAGCCGAACACCCAATTGCCTGAGGGCTTGAATGTGGTATATACTTCACTGCTGAATTAAGCTTTCACCTGTTGAAAAGCTTCCTGCGGGTCTGAGGCGTGCTTGGAGGTTCACTCTACCTTTGAGTGACCTGATCCAATATTCGTGACTCAAAAAAACATTGCGATCGTCTACGGCGGATTTTCTGCCGAGCGCGTCATCTCAGAGAAGAGCGCCGAATTGGTGCATAGACATCTCGATCCTGCGAAGTACCGCTCCTTCATGGTCGACATCGCGAGGGAGGGGTGGAGCGTGCATCACGAAGGACAGGTCTATCCTGTAGATAAGACCGATTTCTCTTTTCAGTTGAATCACGAGCACATCCGCTTTGATGGAGTCTTCAATGCGATTCACGGCACCCCTGGTGAGGACGGTAAGCTTCAAGGCTATTTTGATGTTATGAACATCCCGTACAACAACTGTGGGGTGATCGAATCGGCTATTTCCTTCAATAAGGCGGCATGCAACATTTATCTAGGAGCCTTTGGGATTAATGTGGCGAAGTCTCGTATGATCAGGCGCGGTCATGCTTATGATGCAGATGCCATTGTCAACGATTTGGGATTGCCATGCTTCGTGAAGCCCACGGATGGTGGTTCGAGTATTGGAATTACTAAGGTTAAACTTCGCGAGGAGTTTGATGCCGCCGTTTTACGTGCACAGGAAGAAGGTTCGGACGTCATCGCTGAATCCTTTCTGGATGGAGTGGAGGTGAGTTGTGGATGTATCAGTATTCAAGGAAAACCAAAGGCCTTAGCGGTGACAGAGATCGTTCCTGCGAATGATTTCTTCGATTTCGATTCAAAATACACCAACGCGAAAACGCAGGAGATCACTCCTGCAAGGATCGAAAAGGAGGTGTATGACGAGATCATGAAGACCACAGAGCGTATCTACGGTATCCTAAATGGAAAGGGAATGATAAGGATTGACTTCATGGTTTGTAAAGACGGGATCTATCTGATAGAGCCCAATACGACTCCAGGTCTGAGTGAGGCAAGTATTCTTCCCCAGCAAGCCGTGTATGCAGGGTATGATCTAGATACCTTCTTCGACCTGTCCGTGGTGGAAATGTTTCAGCGGCATTCAGCGAGATCTTAGGAAGTCAACCAAGGCCTGAACCGCCTTTGCTCGGTGACTGATGGCGTTTTTCTCCTCTAGCGTCATTTCTGCAAAGGTTCTATCGAATCCATCAGGGACGAAAATGGGGTCGTAACCAAAACCGTCCACTCCTCTTATCTCCTTTGTGATAGTACCATTGACGGTGCCATCGAAGCGGTGGTGCTGACCATCCAAGATGAGGTGAATGACCGTTCTGAATCTTGCCGTGCGATTTCCGGTTTCACCAAGTTCTCTCAACACCTTTGCATTGTTGTCTGCAAACGTGCAACCAGGACCGGCATAGCGAGCTGAATAGACCCCGGGGGCGCCGTTCAATTGATCGATCTCCAATCCGGAGTCGTCCGCAAAGACACTTTCTCCGAAGAGGTCGTATATGAATTCGGCTTTGATCTTAGCATTCTCTTCAAGGGTTGCGCCTGGCTCTTCAATATCTCCGTCATAGCCACGTTTGCGCATTGAGATCACTTCGATGTCAGCGGGTGTCTTGTCATTGAGCTCCCTGAGCTTGTGCGCATTTCCAGAGGCGAAGATGAGTTTCATAGGGTCATTCTTTGATCTGCGTTTTTTTAGATCGACGCATTTGATTGATTACGAGTAAATAAAAGACAAAGAAGGGTAGAAGTGGGATCTTGAATCGCACCATCGCTCCGTAGTTGGGTGTAGTAAACCCGATAGAGAAGGCGAATAGAAGACTGAAAACGAGGCAAAAGGTCAAGATGGGGGAGTCGAGCATGTTGTTTGCCAGTCGTCGAATCTTGAAGTTGAAAATGATCATCAAGGTGAGAGCAAGCAATATGGTGTTCTCAAGGGCGCTAAAGAGCATGACGATGTTTCTGACGTCAAGGAGCGTAGGGCCATACAACCCATAGAATGTGGCTATGGGAAACTTGGATAAAACCCCGATAAAGGAGGGATCTACCTCGCCGATGTCAAAGGTGTTTCCCCCATAATAGTCTCGCTTCAGATCTTCTTGTGTGATCAGTGCTTTTTCAATGATTTGCTCGGCACCATATTCCCCCAGTAAATCGCCCAATTGTTGGAATACTAGAACGAAAATGAGCGAACTGGCCAAGGCGATGATCGGGACGGCAAAGCGACGTAAGAATTTATTCTTCAGTCTAGACACAGGGGCGCTAAGGAGCCATAGAAGAATTCCAGGCAACAATACAAGAAAGATGTAGGGCTTAATTGCCAGCAGGAAGTAGAGTGCTACGGATGCTACGATGAGTCGTGTTATGCTGAAGTTTCTCTTGACTACGATGAAGTAGAACGCATACACAAAATATGCTGCAGATGTAAGGGTGACCGTGTCTTTGGAAATTCCAGCACCCCAGAAAAGTACGCTCGGAACAAAGAGGGCAGAAATGGCCGCGATCCGACGATCGGGAAAGGCGTCTTTAAAGAGCACGTACAGTTTCCACGGTCCAATAATGCTAACTGCACTGAGTATGACCGTTGCTGCTAGGTAGCGATTGAAGCTTAGAAACAGGATCGGCGTGATCAGTCTCGATACAGTATAAGTTTGAGGGTCTGCGTAGATGTACCTGAGAGGGTAGCCGGTATTGGCATTAAACAAAGAGTAGGCTTCCTCGGAATAGGGAGAGAAAAGTGCGCGAAAAGCCTCACCTGGCCTATCAAAGAATAGAGATACAAATGGTTTGGCGGTTTGATAGTAAGCGAGCGTGTCGCCTCCTTTGTAGTAAAAGAGGTAGATTGATGCGAAGAAAAGTGCTCCTCCCATGCGCAGCGCCATTGCCCACATGAAAAGTCGTCGATCATCTCGAGGAGCTACAGTGTAGGCTATACCGAACGTCAATAACAGATAAATCGGTAGGATCAGAAGGTCCCAGAATTCAAAGTATTGACTTTCCACAGTTGGCTCTTGGCTATTCCGTTGATCCGCTCAAAGGTGATGAAAATACGGGGTACATTTGCGGTTCAACCTAATGGAATGAAGATCGTGGTTACCGGAGGAGCTGGATACATAGGCTCCCATACTATCATAGATATCCTTGAGCAGACCGAACATGAGGTCGTCTCCATCGATAATTTTTCGAACTCGGATGAGTCAACCTTCGACCGTATCGAGAAGATAACCGGTAAGCGCGTCAAGAATTACGAGATCGACTTGACCGACTACTCGGCTCTTAAACACGAGTTCTTCGAAAAGGAGCGAGGCATCGATGGTATCATTCATTTTGCCGCTCTCAAAGCGGTGGGTGAGTCGGTGGAGAAGCCGGTAATGTATTATCAGAACAACTTGAATGGCCTCATCAACCTATTGAAGTGCGTTCAGAAATTCGATGTTTCGAACTTCATTTTTTCATCGTCTTGCACGGTCTATGGTAACGTCAAAGAACAACCGGTAACCGAATCGACACCGACCCAGACTCCTGAATCTCCTTATGGCTACACTAAACTAGTAGGCGAGAAGATCTTGTCTGATTTCTCTCAAACAAAAGAAGGGTTCAAGGCTTTGTCGCTTCGCTACTTCAATCCCGTAGGTGCTCATCTTTCCGGTCGTAACGGAGAGCTCCCCAAAGGACGACCCAACAACCTTGTTCCGGCGGTGACTCAATTCGCGTCGGGTTGGATATCCGACCTGAAGGTGCACGGAAACGACTATCCTACTCGTGATGGTACCCCTATTCGGGACTACATCCATGTGAGTGATATCGCGCATGCCCATGTGCTCGCGGTTGAATACTTGCGCTCGGGAAAGCAGGAAGGTGCTTACGACGTACTCAATCTCGGTTCGGGTACGGGTGTTACGGTTCTCGAAGTGATCAAAGCCTTTGAAGAGTCGACAGGGATCAAACTCAACTATGAGGTTGGTCCAAGACGAGAAGGAGACGTTGATATGATCTACGCCAACAATCAGAAGGCGATCGATAACCTTGGATGGCATATTGAGCACTCAATTGAAGATGCCATGAGCTCCGCTTGGAAATGGCAACAGCACCTCAACGCGGTCAAGTGTGGTGATACGGTTCACCCTTGATGATCGTGTAAGCTCTGTAGAGTTGTTCGGCCAAGATGACGCGTACCATTTGATGGTTAAAGGTCATCGCGGATAGAGAGATCTTTCGGTTAGCTCGGGAATAGACTTCGTCCGAGAAGCCGTATGCGCCGCCAATAATCCACACCAAATTCCCTTGCTGGTAGAGTTGGAATTCTTCGATCAGAGTGGCCAGTTGTTCTGAGGATAGAGCCTTCCCTTTTTCATCGAGTAAGATCACCGTATCAGTCGGATCGATCTGCTCCAGAATGGCTTCACCTTCCTTCTTTTTCAATTGCTCGGCATCGTTACGATCGACCTTTTTTACATCAGGGGTCTCTACCCACTGCATCTTGGTATAGTGCTTGAGTCGATTCAAGTAAACTTCAAGGCCTTCCTTGACAAATGAAATGTTGGTTTTTCCTACGGAAATGACACGAATCGCCATGGTTCAGGTATCTTTGGGTGGCTTTCAGCAAATATCGACTCTTATGAAGAAATTCACATTCCTTCTAGTTCTCACCTTCTTGTCAACGGCACTTTTTGCTCAAGATTATGATGCTATTGCCGATGCCGTATCGGATGGAAATGCCTCCGCCTTGGGCAGGATGTTCGACGCCAGCGTTGAGTTCAGTCAAGGCGATGAATTGAGCACACTTGGTAGATCGGACGCCGAGAACAGAATGCGGACCTTCTTCATGGACAACGAACCCAAGCACTTTGAGATCGTGCACAAGGGTGAGTCTAAGAGCGATGTGCACTATTGCATGGGGCAACTGATCACGAGTACGGGTGGCTATCGATTGACATTGTATCTGCACCGATCCATTGATAACTATTTAATTCAAAGCATCGAGATTGAACATGAGTGAGGGAATGTCCTTTTCACTGGACGATTTTGTGAAACGAGCACTGGAGGAGGATATCCGAGATGGAGATCACTCCACCCTGGCTTGTATATCAGCGGATGAGATCGGCTCTGCCGAACTGATCATCAAAGAAAATGGAGTGTTGGCCGGAGTGGAAGTTGCCAAACGCGTCTTTCATCACGTAGACCCTACGTTGGAGATCGAATCTATCCTAGATGATGGCGCTCGCATTGAGACCGGACAGCGCGCTTTCAAAGTCCAGGGCAAGATCCGGAGTATGTTGAGTACGGAGCGCTTGGTGCTCAATCTGATGCAGCGCATGTCAGGTATAGCCACAACCACGGCTACCTATGCTGACCGGATTGCACACACCAAGGCCAAGGTATTGGATACGCGCAAGACTACGCCAGGATTGCGGTGGTTTGAAAAGGAAGCTGTGAAGATCGGTGGAGGAGAAAACCATCGATTCGGACTGTATGATATGATCTTGATCAAAGACAATCATGTAGATGGCGCCGGGTCGATCACGGACGCTCTGAATCGCACACACGACTACCTCACCTATAAGAATCTAGACCTCCGGATCGAGTTGGAAGTTCGCTCCTTCGAGGAGATCGACGAGGCTTTGGAGCATGGCGGACTAGATCGTATCATGCTCGATAATTTTGACGTAGAAAGAACCCGAACAGCCGTAGAGCGTATCGGAGGTCGCTTTGAAATTGAATCATCCGGGGGCATCACTTTGGCTACGATCAAAGACTACGCAGAGGCAGGTGTTGATTTCATTTCTGTCGGGGCGCTCACTCATTCCGTCAAGTCGCTCGACTTGAGCTTAAAAATCATTTCGTGATGAGGCATCTTCTTCTTGGTTTGATCTCCATTCTCCCTTGGATGGGAATGGCTCAATTTGATCCCCTCAGTCCTCCGAACACCTTTCAATCGGATGATAATCCGTTCTATTGGAAGAATAAAAAGCCCCATGCGGGATACTGGCAGCAAGATGTGTATTACACCATCAAGGCTGATCTGGATGATAAGCAAGATCGGATTTCCGGAACCCTAAGATTGGAGTATACCAACAATAGCCCTGACGAGCTGGATCAACTCGTATTTCACTTGTATCAGAATGCCTTTGATAGTGGATCTTATGCTCAGGAATTCAATGCTGAGAAACCAGACAAAGACCAAACGGTCTTCCAGCGTATCGAGGTAGGGGATATTACGGTGAATGCTATGGATGCCAAGAGTGAACAGGATAATACTATCCTCTTTGTCTATCCCTCGGCCCCGGTCAAGTCTGGAGAAAGAGTCACCATCGAGTGCAGTTTTACCACCCAGTTCGGCCCGATCCACGGACGAATGAAAATGTACAATGCTTGGGGATGGAAACACTTCAATGTCGTGCATTGGTACCCTCGCATTTCTGTATACGACAAGAAATTTGGTTGGACTACCGACCAGCACCTTGGAAATGAGTTTTACGGTGACTTCGGCGCTTTCGATGTGGAGTTGACCTTGCCTGAGTATTACGTCATGGACGGTACGGGGTTCCTTCTGAACCGGGCTGAGGTTTTGCCAAAGGAGCTCATGGAGAAATTGGCGATCGAGAATTTCGCAGACAAGCCTTGGAATGAGGCTCCGAGTGTGGTAGTTGCTCGAAGTGAAAAGACAAAGACATGGAAGTTCCACGCAGAGAATGTGCACGACTTTGCCTGGACCGCAGATCCAACCTATCGCATCGGCTCGGCTGAGGCAGTTCTGCCTAGCGGTAAGAAGGTGGTTTGCTATTCCTTAGCCCAAGAGCCTCACGCCAGTGGATGGCAGAATGCTGCGGAGTATACGGCTAAGGTGATCGAATTGTATTCTAAGGATATCGGTGAGTACGGATACCATAAGATGATCGTGGCCGATGCACGAGATGGGATGGAATATCCGATGTTGACGTTGGATGGAGGAAGTGATCCCAACTACCGCGGGTTGATCGCCCATGAGGTCGGACATAATTGGTTCTTCGGAATGATCGGAAACAATGAGACCTACCGAGCTTCCCTGGATGAAGGTTTTACTCAATTCTTGACGGCCTGGGCAATGGTGAATTTGGAAGGCGATAGCGCCGGAGTGGGGAGTGCCTTGTTTGGCTGGGAGAATGCGTTCGGCGAGATGCGATCGAACCGTGATCTTTCCGTTTACTACGGTTACTATTTCTCGGCGATAATGCGAGGGCATTCTCCTTCGCTGAGCACGCACTCGGACCATTTTGACCAGCCCGGTGAATACGGACAAGTCTATTCCAAGACAGCTACCATGCTGTACAACCTGCAGTATATCTTGGGTGACGAACTCTTTCTTGCGGCACTTCAGCATTACTTTGATCAGTGGAAATTCTGTCATCCCTACTTCGAGGATTTCCGGAACTCGATCATTCAATACACCAAGGTAGATCTCAATTGGTTCTTTGACCAATGGCTGGAATCGGAAGAGACGATCGATTATCGTTTGGTCAGTGTTCGTCCGGCAGGCGAAGGAAAATATCGCATCCAACTTGAGCGAAAAGGGGCTACGATGCCATTAGACATTCGCTTGACGACGGCCGATGGTTCCACGCACGACTATCACATACCAAACACCTACTTCGTGAAGGAAACGGATGCCACCGTGCTTCCGAAGTGGTACGGGTGGGGTGACTTCAATGATCGCTATACTGCCACGATCGAACTCGACGCCACGGTCGATAAAGCAGAGATCGATCCGACCAAGCGACTGGCCGATGTCTATCAGTTGGATAATTCAACGAGTACACCGATGAGTGTGGAGCTCAACGATTTCAAATGGACATATCCTACTCAGGAGTATGAGATCGACTGGAATCCGGTGGCATGGTATAACGCCTATGATGGCGTGAAAGTGGGAATGGAGCTCAAGGGCGACTATTTCGGTACGTACCACAAACTGCGCTTGCAGCTTTGGATCAACTCCGGACTTGGTCAGCAGCTCAATGCTTTCGATGAGATGGATCAATTCCAGTTTAACCGCTTTAACTATGTCTTTTCCTATTCCGACCCTCTTAGAAAAGTAGCTTCTGGCTTGAGTTACACCTGGCAGTCGAGGTGGCTGGAAGGTCTTTTTGCCAATGAGTTCTTCTTCACCCATCGTTTTGACAATCAGAAGTCGAAGCTTTCCTTTGGTCTAGGCGGATTGTATCGTCCCTTTGATACTGACCTGAATTATTTGCATTATCCAGAGTTTTGGAATGCAGATCAATGGAACAACTTCACATCCATTGAGTTAGAGCATAACTATCGATACGGAAAGAGTAGCGCCGGTGTGATCAAGAGCGAATTGAGGAGTCCGTTCTTAGGGTCGGACTACAATTACTTCTACCTGAATCTTGAAGTGGTCAATGACAATAGAGTCGCCTTCCTGAATGTACGGACGCGAGTCTTCGCTCAGGCTGGACTCGGAGATGATTGGGCGCCTGAATCTCAACTCTTTGCTGCAGGAGCTAACCCTGAGGCTATGATGGATCAGGCCCTGACGAGGTCGGTCGGATTCTTACCTGCGGATGCCTATGGAATGGGTGCGAATACCGGAAATTACCAAGTCGGAGGTGGACTAAACCTGCGAGGGTATAACAACTACCTGATGCCTTCTTTGAACGGTGATAGCTTGATCCGATTTGGAAATGTTGGGCAGAGCGGGGCTTCGTTCTGCACCGAGATCGAATTTGACGATGCACTGAAAGTCTTGAGTAAGTATAAGCGCATGGTTGAACTGAAAACCTACCTCTTCGCTGACGTGGGGATCATTAACATCAACCGGCCGGATGAGCGTATCGAGTGGTCGGCATTAAGAATGGATGCCGGGTTAGGAATGACCTTAGAGATCAAGCGTTGGGGACAGCTTTCAGAGCTCAAGCCACTGAAGATCAGAGCTGACTTTCCACTGTTCCTCAACCGTCCTCCTGCCAGTGAAGAGTATTTGGAGTTTCGCTGGCTTCTGGGATTCCAGCGCGCTTTTTAATGAGGAAGTCACCTTTGATATTGATCGGATCGGCACCGAGTTCCGGAAGCACCATGTTTGCTGATTTGGTAGATAGCACGCCATACACAGCGTGTGGACCGGAGTTCGAGTGGTTCTGCAACCGGAAGGTTTTTGACTTTAGCAGTTTTAAGGAGCATCCTAGGGCTAAAAGTGGGTTGTTCAGTTTACGATCTACCTCAATGTTTCCTCGATATGAACGATTGGAGCATTTCGGGTTGACCAAAGCCGAATGGTTTAGAATGGTCGATCGTTCTAAGGACCTTAATGATCTGATGGACTCGTTCTCTCGTCACTTTTTGCTTTTCAGGAATAAGGAGGATCAAGGGGTGGTCTTTGAGAAAACACCGCAGAATGTGAATGTCATTGACTTGTTTACCTCGGACAAGAATTATCTCTTTGTCTACTTGGTGCGCGACCCATTGTACGTCTTCAATAGTCTTCTGAATAGGGGATGGGGAGTGTATACCTCCGCTGTGACTTGGTTGATCTATACGGCCCGAGCTTGGAATTCATTAGATGAATCAAACGTGGTGACTCTCAAGCTTGAGGACATCGTCCGAGATCCGTATGGTTTGACCGCAGGAGTTTTGAACGATGTCTTGGGTCAGAATAAGGTGACGGCCGAATCGTTGAAAGCAGGATTTGAGGGAAATAGTTATCGCGATGGTGCTTCTCCAAAGCTTACTTCATGGTCCGTGCAGGATAAAGTAGGAGTGATCAGGGATCCCAATGCCAAAGCCATTGATCCAAAGGTGAAGGATCTGTTTTTGAAGACGCTTGATTATCGAATTGCTCCTGAGTATGCCTCACGTTACGGTCTGCCGAGGCTTTCCATGCGAGAAGCTTTGGAGCGCTTTGGATACACCTATAACGAGGGTAGTAAGGGGGAAGTATTTGCCACTAACCTTCAAGAGAAGTGGCGTTTTATAAAGAAAACAGGTCGCGGCATGATCGAGGGCCACGGAAAGGCAAGTGATTACGGATTGTATTCAAACGTGGTAGAGCTCGATCGATAGGAACTCCCTTCTCCTAAGACCAGAACGACGCAATATCGTCGAACGATTCTCGTGCCTTCAGCAGTACAGGCTTATTCTGAAATCCGATGACTTTTGGAAAGGAACGACTGCAATGCCGTGACCAGAGTGAAAAGCTGTTGGCACCTGTGTCTCGAATGATCATCCAACCATCAGCCTGAGCTTTAGGTAGTTCGATTCCTTTAGCAATATAATCGCCACCGAAACATAACGGGCCTCCGACATCGGTAGTCAGCTTTGGATGATCTTCTGCGCCTACGACGATCATATCATGGTGCCATATACCTGGGTTGTACGCCTCTCTAAGAAACAAGTCGGCTCCTACATGAAGAATGACCACCTGATGTCCATCAAATGACTTGACATCATGCATGCGACTCGCGGTCCAACCTGCGTTGGCGTGATAGTATCGACCAAATTCGGTCACCATCCTGAAGGTTCCGTCAAACAGCTCAGGGCACAGCTTCCGAAGAAGATTCGCGTAGGCTTTAATGTCGTAATTCTCTTGGTCAGTATAGGCGGTTGGAAAACCTCCTCCTATGTCGATGAATTCGATCGTGCCTGGGCGTTTTGAGTTGATGTCTAGGGCAAGGTCGATAACCCTACGGATCGCCTCTGACATCTTTTCGAATCGAGCCGTTTGCGAACTGCTGTGCACATGGAGGCCTGTGACGCGGTCTTCTGCTTCGATAATGGCTTCAATGATCTGCGTTCTGTTAGAGATCGGTTCTCCAAACTTTGAATACTGACCTGAGACGGTCATGGAAGCATGCGAACCCGTTTCAGATTGCGGATTGATCCGCAGTGCGATCTCGGCGCGGTCGTTCAATTCGATGATCGATCGAAGCTCTTTGAGACTGTCGGCGTTGATGAGCAGTCCTTCCACCTCATTGGAGTGTTTGATCTCCGATTTGGTCTTCGCCGGACTATCCCACGCGATGAAGGAAGCTCCAGCCTTTTGGGCAAGCAACACCTCCTCGAATGAGGCACACTCCATTCCGTGTCCCATGTTTCCGATCCACTCCAATACCTTAAGCAGTGGATTGCTTTTCACTGCCACGGTATGCTTTGCATGATCACCAAAACAGGAGTTGACCTCTTGAATACGTTGGTCAAGAACGTTGAAGTCGTAAAGAATAAAAGCAGACTCCTCCTCTTCGATCAGATGGGAGGAAAGGACGGCCTTGAATTGGTCATGGATGGTATGAGCATCAACTCGACCCACTAGGAATCATTCAGGATAATCCTAAGTGTATCTAACAGCTGCGTGTCGTCCGCCAAGTCCAACTCTCTATCAATGAGCTTGCGCACATTAAACGAGCCGAGGGCCAATCGTAAGAACGATCCTGCCGCATACGCTACGGGCTGACCAATCGTGATCAACTCGTACTTCGGCATCCAATTATAGCCTTCCAGACAGATTCGCTTGTAAAGCGACTTCAGCTCATCGTGAGTCAGATACTCTCCATTCTTTTTCACTCGGAATGAGATGATCGACTTATTGGTCTTGTCTTGGTCACTCATCAGCTCGAATACATCGGAATGCGCTTCCATGTATTCTTGAATGCGGTTGTTCCACCGTGAAACCACGCGGATTACTTCACTTTCCTTATAGATCGAAAGGGCTTCGAATTCGAAGATGGCCGCTTCCCATCGAAGCAATAGTCCGTGATTACCCTTGTCTTGAAAGTAGGGAAGGAAGATCGAATCCGCGGGGAAGTCATAGGACGAGAAGACACGGTTGAAACCATAGGCGAGCGTGTCATTGCAAGTCCCTTTTTGTATCAGGTCATTCAACTTTTGTGGAACCACCAAGGCACCGCAAAAAGGAGGTGACTGATAGAACTTTGACCCCGTCAAAAGCAGGCTACAATTCAGAGAGAGCAAATGCTGGATCAACTTACGTGATACGCGCAATTGGCAAACGTCCACCACCCACTGTACGTTGAGGTGCTGGCACTCTTCAACGATCGAAATATTATCCTCAATTCCGGATTTACTGCCAATCACCAAATTGACGATCACGGTATGAGAGTTCTCGTGCTTCTTAATGCAGTCGATGATCTTTTTCCTGTGATCCAGGATCACACCATCTTCATCGCGCGCCGGGAAGGGGATATAGTCGATCTGAATGCTTGTATTGAGCGGTTGAGCCAGTTCAACATCTTCGATCTGAGTCTTTTCTGAAAAGTAATTTCCCTTGTAGGCCAGAACTGACCCCGAACCCAATTCTTCAGGGCAGGTGACAATGTTCAAGATGGGTTTGTCAGGAGCAAGACTCGCCGAGAAAAGCAATGGATAGTAGCAAAGGTCACTTCCAGAAGGGGCCAAGTACACCTCGAAAGGCTCATTCCCTTCTTCGAGAGCGACTTTGATGCGCGTTCTCAGGTTATCGTAAGTCTTTCGATAATCCGGAGTGTCGCACAGATACTCATACAATTTGTAGGTCGATGGCATCGCATCCTCCGTGATGAAGGAGCAAGTACAAGAACCACGATTAAATACCCCTTTCGACTTGGTGGGGTTGACGAAATACTTATTCAATCCCTGATCGTCGAGGTCTAGACGTTCATCACCTCCCGAAACCAAGGCTTCTTCGAAGGTCATATTTGCAAGAACCGATTGCTTTTCCATGGTGCAAAGAAACCCAATTTTCCTTGGAAAGCATATGCTTAAAGGTGTTACTGGACAAACAGACACCAAGATGTATTTACATATTTGCCGAAATGTTGATAATGATGGAACTTGTGCCGCGTTATCATTGATCCTTGATTAATCACTAGGGCCGACCATGGGCGTCATTCGCAGACAAAGCACCTTTTCAAGTATCATTCTCTATGCCGGTATAGGCTTGGGTTTTGTGCTTTCGCTGTTTATATATCCCAAGTTTCTTTCTACGGAAGAGATCGGGTTAGTCAGGGTGCTGGTGGATATGGCCAAGTTCATCTCGCCATTCTTGTTGCTCGGAATTCCGGGTACGTTCGTTCGCTATTATCCCTATTTCTCAGAAAATGCTGAGCAGGCAGGGGCTTTCCGATATATGAGTCTATTGGTGACAGGTGTCGGTACCATCACCATGTTGGTGTTATTCTATCTCTTTCAACCCCTGATCATTGCTTCATTTGCGGAGAATTCCCCCTTGCTTCAAGAGTTCTTTGGCTGGCTTCCTGTGCTGATCTTCATGGTAGGAGGGGAGTCATTGCTACGCGCCTACTATAGGTCTGATTACCAGATCACACTTCCTAACTTGTATGAAGCGGTCATTTTGAAGCTATTCTTCATCGCTGCTGTATTGCTCTACTATTATCTAGAACTCTCTGTCGCCTGGCTGGTATTCTTCTATTTCTTGTGCTTTGCCTTGATCTTTTTGGGATTACTCATCCATTTCATTGGTGAGGGCCGATGGCAGATCAATCGCAACTTGAATGTGATCGATCCCATACTTCGCAAGGAGATGTTTACCTACGGTCTTTTCGTCATCGCCAATATGCTGAGTGGTTCTATGATCGTCAACATCGACTCTTGGATGCTGGCTTCTTTGGCGGGATTGAAAGCTACGGGCGTGTATGTCATCGCCCTGTCGATCGGAATGGTGATCGAATTGCCAAGACGTTCACTCACACAGATCGCTGTTCCAGTCATTGCCAGCGCGATGAAAAACAATAACCTTCAGAATATCAAGGATATCTACCACAAGACTGGACTCAATCAACTGATCGCGGGAGGAGTGATCTTCATCTTGGTATGGGTGAATGTCGATGATCTCTTCCGCTTGATCCCGAACGGGGAGATCTACAGCGAGGGTAAGTGGGTGGTGTTCT
This sequence comes from Flavobacteriales bacterium, assembly GCA_038131955.1. Lineage (GTDB taxonomy): Bacteria > Bacteroidota > Bacteroidia > Flavobacteriales_G > Salibacteraceae > SHAN690. The sequence continues at coordinate 13,761 of JAYPQK010000010.1, read as the reverse complement.
TCATCGGTGCATCCAAGCTGTTTTCGATCGCTACGGGATGCAACATTGAGATATTACAGGTTTCGGAACACTACCGATACAGTCTCTGGACACGCATTGTGTTGATTGCCACAGCCGTGATTACTAACCTATTATTGATTCCGAAGTACGGTATAACGGGAGCGGCTATCGCTACGGCCATCTCTTTCTTTACCAACAACATCATGCTGTTCACGATCGTGTGGGTGAAGATGGGTTTGCAGCCTTTTAAGTGGACTAACCTGTATGCCTTGTTTTGGCTAGGAGTGATCTATTTGATCACCGTGTATCTACCCTATCCATTTGAACATCCGTTGATGCTAATGGGCGCCCGTACATTGGTGGTCGGCATCACGTTCTTGTTCGTCCTTATGCGATTTGAGTTCTCCTCGGACCTCCGAGAATTTGTGGAACTAGGGCTGAAAAAAGCAGGAATCAAGAAGTAGGATACTCGTATTCCTCAAACACCCAACCCAGTGACCGTTCAATGAGTTTCACCTCTTCCGGTATGAACGAATCCTTGTATCGACCTTGGTGATGCTGAGATAGGTCTATCGAGAGCATTTGTTCTTCCAACTCGATACCTACGAATGAGCAAAGTTCATTGAGTGTTTTCTTGGGTGACTCCATCAGGTCTTCAAAACGTATCTCCTTGATCTTGTCGGCTTGACAATGTTTGCGTTCTGAGAACCAAGTCTTCATTACCCCTGAGTACCATGCGATGAGATGTTCGATCTCCGTAGGTGCCCAGCGTTGCTGCTGGAGCGAGCTTAACACGTCTCTAGGGTCTCGCACGATGTGTACCATCTTTCCCTCCGGAACGAGTTTCAGAAGGGAAGAGGCAAAGAGCATGTTGTGAGTATTATCCTCCTGGAAGATCGTTTTACCTTGTTTCTTCCGAATGGACTCCAAACACGTTTGAATGAAGGTAGAGACGGGAGCGTCTAGATCCGCTTCGCTGACCGGTGGTGTGAAGTACATCTCATTGTTCTCGACTCCTTCTTTTGTCCCGGGCCATATAGCGGGGTAGGAGAACGATCTAAGTTGTCCGATAAGTTCGTGCACGTATTCGGTGTACCCTGGAATCCATTCCTCTAGTTCCCAGCCACTGTAGGGTGGCGGACTGATTGTCAATCCAACTGGGTCTTTTGCCTTCGCGGCTGTCGTTCGGTTTCTTTTGTCGTCGTCCTGTCTTGCGAGAGAAAGTAAGAATGATTCAAGTTCCTTGATGGACTGGTCTGCTCGGTAGGGAGACCAGCAAGCCGGATAGCTGCGATAGAAATCAAGCACTCCTTTTGGGTCGATGAGGAATCGGTACTCAAAGGGGAGTGAAGCTATAGCGGAGTGACCCGCCATCAGTTTTTTCAGGATGTTCGTTCCTGAACGTCCGGTTCCGGTGATGAAAAGTGTATGGATCGATGATGACATCAGATGATCCATCGAATGACCTCAAAAGCTTCGGCATATTCAACACTTGCCTGAAGTCCTCGGTAATTTGCTACGCCACGGATGAGCTTGTCTTTAGCGTAAAGGCGCTTGGATTGACTCTTGTAGCATTCCATGGCTTCCACCTTTTTAGCGATATCCTCTTCTTGTAGCTCGATGAAGCACTGCGATTTGAATTCGAAGTTGTTCCAAATGAACTCATATCCTAGGAGAGTGGTGTACTTATATGCACGTTTCGCTTCAGCACTAATCGTCATGTGATCTTGGTGGATGTCATTACTAGAAGGACAGAAAACAAGGTCAGGTCGCAACTCGCGATTGAGTCTGACCATGTCCTCTAATATTGCCTGTCGATCTCGTTGGAAATAGCGAACCTGATAGTTGAGGATGATCAAATCATTCGCGGGAATGCCCAGTGCTTTGGTTGCATCCCTCACTTCGTGAGCAAGAATATCCTTCGGGAATCCCTCAGGTACTGATTCTTCACAGGTGGAGAATGCCACGTAGATAACCCGTTTGCCTAAGGAAATGAGTTTGTGAATGGCGCCTCCACAACCTAGTTCGCCGTCGTCGGTGTGAGGAGCTAATACGAGTACCGTATCAAAGGCACTAAGAGCGGATGTTTTCATATTCGGTGTCGAATTCGTCGCAAACTTCTGCAATTCCCGTCAAGCGAAGGTCTTGCGTTAAGTTCTCTTTTGACAATAATCGGAAAGTTTCATCCACGATTTGACCGTCAAGCATCAGAGTTACATAGACCGGAATGTTGAATCCCTTTACTCTATCTGTTAGTAGTTTCACTGTGGCAACGACGTCCTGGGGTGTATTCGCCTCGAGTAGTGGAATTTCGAGCAGTCCATTGTGATATCGGAAGGGCTCTATTCCGCTAAGGTCAGCTGGCACGGTAGAAAACTTCTTAGAAGTTACCGATCGCGCACCTCTTCGAAGCAGGCTTTCAAGGACTGGAAAGGCGTGGTGTAGATCCGGCTGATCTGATAGCCAAACATGTCGGTCTTTTACCTCCGCAAAAAGCTGTCTAAGCACCTTTCGATCTTCTGCATTCCCGCCGGTAAGTGTCATTTGGAAGGGCGACCAGTCAATCTCCTGTATGCTTTCTACCTTATCTTCCTTTCCTGTGACGATCTGGCCCTCCTCTGTTATGATCGTCAATCTAACCCCAGCGGAATGAACTTCCTGAGGAGCTGGTCTATGTGCCCGAAAGGGGGGGAAGTACATGGCGCGCCTAAAACGATCCTTTTCTTCAGCTGTCCAGCTATGATGGAGTTGTCCTCCGTAAGGCTCTCCTCTTAATTGGTAGGTCGCTTTACTTTCATCTTGGGTCTGAAGTGGGAGTGTTTCTGATTCAAATGAATGGAGCGACCGCTCGACGATGCGCTTTCCTGCATCCATGACTTTTCCATACAGACTTTCCGCGGTGTCATTCTCCCCGATGAACACCTTCTCTTGATCTAGGATCGGACCATTGTCCACACCGGTTTCCATTTGGTGAAGGGACATGCCGCAATACTCGTCTCCATTGATCAGCGCCCAAGAAATAGGTCGAGAACCTCGATTGTTAGGAAGGTAGGCTGTGTGAAAGTTGAATACCCCGTGCTTCGGGATAGAAAGAATGTCTTCTTTGAAAAGTTCACTCCAAAAGCAGGAGAAGATCACGTCGAGTTTCAGGGAGCGGAGTAGCTCCAAGGAAGGTTCTGAGTTTACCTTCATTCCATAATGAACCGGGATGTTGTTGCTCTCCGCAAGTTCTGCCAATGAACGATGATGAAGTTCGTTCAGCCATACTTGCATACCGGATTCATTATCCCTGCTGTATACGCCCAACACCTCATGACCTTGTTCGAGCAGGGCATCCAGAATGATGCAGCTTAGCTCCTTGCTTCCAATGACAAAAGCCCTCATGACAAGACTTCGTTTAGGAATTCGCTCAATTGTTCCGTTGTACCCTTTCGGCTGAACTTTCGATAGACGTTGTTACCGGTAACGAGGGGTGCATGGTGAACCTTGAATTCTTCGTGCATACTCTTCAGCATCCTCTTCATTCCGGAAAGGTCTTCATAGTCCAGCATGGGTTCCTTTTCACAGTCCTTCAAGATCATAGCGGCATTTCCTAGAATTGGCCCGATAGAAAGGATCGGACGGCGAGTAGCGAGGTATTCAAAAAGCTTTCCGGTGAGGATTACCTCATTGCCCTTTTGGTTTGGGATCGGAAGGAGTAGTACATGCGATGATAGCATTCGCTCGATGGCCTCAAGGTGCGGGACAAACGGGAGAATCTCTACTTGATCCATGATATCAGAGGCCTGAAGGGACTCCCTGATCTCATCAGAAATGTTTCCTGTGATCTGGAACCGAAAATCCTGTTTGAATGAAGCGTCTTCTGCTGCAAGTTCTTGGATGGCTTTCCAAAGCGTCGGAAGGTCTTGCACAGCCTTGAGGTTACCCACGTAGGCTAGGGTGAAGGACGAACGCGGTTTAGGATTCAAGTGAAGGATGTCGCCTTCGTCATAGCCATTCGGGATGACGGTGATCTTCTTAGCCCTATCCTCAAACTCTTTCTGTAGTCCTGGTGAAGCAGTGATGACTCCGTCGGCCTGTCTCAGCACCATGTCTTCGAGCTTTTGATCTCGCTCTGTCGTGGATGGTGTTCTGTTCAGAAAGGCGTTGTAGTAGATATTCACCCAAGGGTCGCGCATGTCGGCAATCCAATTGATGCCCAACTCGCGCTGGAGCCGCTCTCCTACCAGGTGGGTACTGTGCGGCGGTCCGGAAGTGATCAGTACATCCGGGTTTTCCTTTTTGATGACTTTCAAGGCTTCCGGGAGGGAGTAGATATTCCAACCCACGCGTGCATCGGGAACGAAGAAGTTTGCACGGACGTAATTTGACAAACGGGCGAACCAAGATGTCTTCCCTTTGATGTTGCCCATTCCCACTTCCACGCTCTTTCCTTTCTTTCCGCGAAGCGAATTGTAGATCGCAAAAGGTTCAAGCGTCGAGGTCTTGATCACCCTCAGGTCTTCAGGAATATCGTCTAGCAAGCTCTCATCCGTCGATGGATAGCTTCCGTTCTTGACGGTGATGACGACGGGTTCCCACTCAAAATCGGGGAGGTACTTACAGAATTTCAACCAGCGCTGTACGCCGGGTCCGGAACCGGGAGGCCAATAGTAGGTTATGATCAGGACTTTAGCCATTCATCTATCGTCTGAAAGATCTTTTTGTAGGATTTTCCATCACTTAGAAAGTTAGATCTCTCTTAATTAGGTAAGAAATTCCTCACAGTGTCTATTACCTCTTCCTTGTTGTGAATATCCACTTCAACATTCCAACCATCTTCTACGGTTTCAACCCATTCAGTTTTTCTTAAGGTGATACAAGGAATTTCTAGAGCATAGGCTTCCTTTTGAATTCCACCTGAATCTGTGATGATCTTTCTAGAGTGATAAAGAGCTGCTACCATGTCAAAATAGGTAAGAGGGTCAATCAATTTGATTAATGAACCCTCAATATTCGACATGAGCCCATATTCGGCTAAAACCTTTCTGGTTCTTGGATGAACGGGAAAAATAATTTTCTCATTCAACTTGACCATCGCCTTGATGATAGCTTCGAGATTTCTCCTAGAGTCAGTATTCTTCGATTTGTGAACGGTTAGCAGGAAGTAACTTTTAGAATCGAGTCCTTGATCTTCCAGAAAACGAGAGACTTCTAAAGCCCTACCAAGGTTGGATTGAAGAACATCATTTGATACATCACCGACTACGTGTATATTCTTAGTGATCCCTTCGCTTTGGAGGACTCGCTTCGCATGTTCAGTCGGAGCGAAGAAAATGTCCGAGACGTGATCTGTCACAATCCGATTGATCTCTTCTGGCTTTTTCTTGTCGTAATTCCTCAGACCAGCCTCAACATGGGCAACTCTGATGTGAAGTTTGCAAGCGGCTAAGGCCACAGCAAGGGTAGAGTTTGTGTCTCCAAAAACCACCATAAGATCGGGTTTCTCCTCCAGAAGAACTTCCTCTATTTTTTCGAGCATTCGACCAGTTTGCTTTCCCTGTGTTCCAGAGCCTACCCCCAAATGAGCATCAGGTTCATCGATACCTAATTGCTCGAAGAAAGATTGTGAAAGCAAGTAGTCATAATGCTGATCTGTGTGAATTACAAAAGTCGCGTGGCCATTAGCCTCGAATTCCTTCACTAACAAATTCATTTTTATGAACTGAGGTCTTGCTCCAACTACAAATGCAATCTTCATCATTTCCTAATTAGTGCATCAACCTTCTTCATCCTTCTTCCGTCCCATCCAGACTAGTCCACCCGCAAAGAGCAGGAAGAGGATCGATCCGGCCAGGGAAATGTTCTTTCCGGTTTGGAAAGACGAAGGCTCGAATTTCATTTCAATGGTGTGTTCTCCCGCCGGTACTTCAATCGCACGGAGAACGTAGTTGACTCGGTGTATGTCTACCGGCTCGCCGTCGACCCAAGCATTCCATCCATTCTCATAGTAGATCTCAGAAAAGACTGCCAGACCATCTTGACTATTGTTGGATACATACTTCAAGTGGTTAGGCTCGAATTCAGTCAATTCGATCTTGGAGTTTCCTGACTTGCCATAGTTGCCATCAGCCAAAGATTCAAACCCTTCACCTACAATCGCCATGACGTTGGGATCGAAGTTTTCCAATGCCGCCATTTCAGCATCAGCAGATTCCACGGCTCTGACTTCTTCCACAAACCACGCATTTCCGCATGCAGCACCGTTCAAGGCAACACCGTTTGGAGCATTGCTCTGTACGATGAAGTATTTTGTGTTCAGCATGTTGTAAACAGGAATTTGCATCGCTGCAGCGGGGTTCACCATGATGCGTTCTCCTTGCTGCACCAATACGTTGTTCAACTTCTGAAGCTGATTGGACAAGGCATTCTCGATCAGGTCCTGATAACGTTGCAGCTTGGCAGCATGGTGTCCACCGACGTTCTCATGGTGATAGCAGGTCATGCCATCCGTCCACGGATTCTTGGTCACGTTGATCACTCGGTAATGAGGATCATTGTCTTGGAGAATGGCATTGTCAGACGGAGTTGGATTGAACTGCTTCTCAAAGTCTCTCTCCGTCACGAAGTCTTCATTGTTTAGGTATCGCTTGCTCACGTGCCACATGTCCGCTAGGAAGGCCACCGAAAGGATGGCGATCGCCGAGGTCAAGGCCATTTTGCCGCGCTCGTAAGACCAGATAAGGAAGGCAGTAACTGCCATTACCAGTGTACTGATGAACCAGTCTTGGATATATCTGGATTTGCGATCCGCAAGAAGTGCATCATAGATGGCGTCAATTCCCCATGGCGAGTTCTGACCTTGATACTGGCTGTCCTTAGGTCCGATCCAGTCGTTGGCCAAGCCATAGAGTAGAAGTAGGACCATGAGTCCGCCAGAGATATAAAGCGTCAATCTGAAAGCCTTCTTGAACTCCGCTTTATCGACTTCACCTGACAAGACGCGTTGCAAGCCTAGTATCCCCATCAGTGGTATGGAAATTCCCGCAATAGCGAGCGCCATGGATGGGGTACGAAACTTATTGTACATCGGGAAATAATCGAACAAGAAGCCGGTGATGATGTCGGCATGTCGCCCCCAAGAGATGATCAGGGACATGGCAATGATGCTCAGGAGCCAGACACGGGTTCTTCCCTTGACAAAGAAGATGGACATGATGAAGAGGAAGATGAATCCTGCCCCGAAGTATACTGTTCCTAGAATGAATCTCTGCTCGCCGATGTACATAGGAGCCTGGGCAAGAATGCCTTCCTTCTGTCTCTTATTCAATTGGAAACCTTGCAAGGCTTCCTCGACATTCCCTCCTTCCGGAAGTGCTTCGCCTGATGCTCCTCCCATGAACGAAGGAACCACCAATGTCATGGTTTCTAGGGGACCGTATGACCAAGCCATAGCATAGCTCTTATCCAATCCCCCTTTATCTCCTTCCTTCTTGGTACTGAGTTCTGATTTTCCTCCTCGGATGGTATCATCCGAATGGGAGTAAGCATTGTACATCTTACCTGCATTCGGAAGAAGTGCAATCAACCCTGCGATCAATAGAATTCCCGTGCTTTTCAAGAAGTCAGGAAGTGTTTTGTCTTTTATCGCGTAGATACCATACACGATTCCTGCAACCATGGAGATCAAGAAGAAATAGTACATGATCTGGTAGTGGTTGCTGTTGATCATCAAGCTGACAAATAGCAGAGCCAGTAGACTACCTATGAATCGTTTGTTTCTGAATGCCAGTATCACTCCACCAATTGCAGGTGCCATATAGGCAATGCTCATGACCTTCGTTACGTGACCGGCCACCAGGGAAACGGTCAGGTTCGTTGAGAGTCCGTACGTCAGCGAGGCCGCCAGCGCCAGCCAGGGGTTGACTCCGAGAGCTAATAAAAGGATGTAGAATCCCAACATGGTAACGAAAAGCACGTTGACGGTTCGTGGCAGCCATTTATGGATAACGCTATCCAAGTGTCCTGTAACATTGGTGACGAAGATCGTACTCATGTGGAAGGTGGTCATTCCGCTGAATACCCTGGTGGTCCACAAGGGTTCATCGTTCATGGCGTCTCTATATTCCCGCGTTTCGTGGGATTGAGCGATGTTCTTGACGATATCATCTTGCACTAAACGTTTGCCCTGCAAGACGGGAGAGCAAAAGAGGAGTGCAACGGCCGCCATGATGGCGATGTTTCCGAGATAGGTAAGCAATGACTTGCGATCGGGAATGAAACTCATAGTATTAAGTTTGCTGAGTGAATCAGGGTCTCAAAAAAACGAATAAGTAAAGAAAAGACGGTTGTTTGACCGCTTTTATTTCTTGGTGTGACGATGAGGCTCAAGAATCCTCTGAGGAGGAAATCATGCTCCTTGCAAAGGGTCTAATTCACTTCTTCGTAATCGACGTATTCGCCTTGGTCAGAAGAGGACGGGGACGACTGATCCTTTTTGCGGATGGTTACCTTTTCGTCTTGGTAGATCTTCTCGCCTTGTTCTCGAGAGCGCATTTGCTCCTGCATGTTGTTCGTGGCTTTCTTCACGAAGTACCTGCCCGCCAACGGAAGAAGATACCGCGTGATCAGCCGGATCGCCAAATAGGCGATGAGAATGATACCGAGAAGTCGGATCAATCCCATTATCTAGACAGGTACAGGTTACGCTCTGAATAGACCTTCTTGAAGTACTCGTCCTTGAGATCATCGATGAAGTAAATGGCCTCACCGGTTGATTTCATCTCTGGACCTAACTCCTTAGGGACATTCGGGAACTTGTCAAAAGAGAATACGGGCAGCTTGATCGCATATCCCTCCTTATGAGGCTGGAAGTTGAAGTCCTTCACCTTCTTTTCTCCAAGCATCACCTTGGTGGCGTAGTTCACATAAGGCTCTCGATACGCTTTCGCAATGAATGGTACGGTTCGAGAAGCACGCGGATTCGCTTCGATCACGAAGACCGTGTCATCTTTGACCGCAAACTGGATGTTGATCAGACCAACCGTCTCCAATTCAACTGCGATCTTGTGCGTATACTCTTCGATCTGGCGGATGGCATTCTCGCTTAGGTCGAAAGCAGGAAGCACTGCGCTCGAGTCCCCAGAGTGAATTCCAGCAGGTTCGATGTGCTCCATGATACCGATGATGTAGGTATCCTTTCCGTCACAGATTGCGTCGGCTTCGGCTTCTATCGCCCCTTCCAAGAAGTGGTCAAGCAAGACGCGATTGTCTGGCATGTCACGGAAGATATTGATGACGTGCTGCTCGAGCTCTTCTTCGTTGATCACAATCTTCATTCCTTGTCCACCCAAAACGTAGCTTGGACGAACCAGAAGAGGATAGCCTAGTTCACGCGATAATTCGATCGCCTCATCTGCTGTTTCAACTGCCCCGTACTTTGGATAAGGGATCTCGAGTTTCTTAAGCGTATCGCTGAATCGTCCGCGGTCTTCGGCAAGGTCCAGCGCCTCATAACTGGTTCCGAAGATCTTGATTCCAAAACGGTCGAGCTTCTCGGCTAGCTTGAGCGCTGTTTGACCACCGAGCTGTACGATGACGCCCTCTGGCTTCTCATGTTCGATGATGTCGTAAATATGTTCCCAGAATACAGGTTCGAAGTAAAGCTTCTCCGCTGTATCGAAGTCGGTAGAGACCGTTTCAGGGTTACAGTTGATCATGATGGTCTCGTAACCGCATTCCTTGGCGGCCAGGACCCCATGAACGCAGCAATAATCGAATTCGATACCCTGACCGATGCGGTTCGGTCCCGAGCCGAGTACCACGACTTTCTTGCGATCTGACTTCTCGCTTTCGTTTTCTCCCTCAAAAGAAGAGTAGTAGTACGGCGTTTCTGCTGGGAATTCAGCCGCGCAGGTGTCCACAAGCTTGTAGACGCGATTGATTCCCATCTCCACACGTTTCTCTCGCACTTGGCTTTCAAGACATCGCAATAAGTGTGCGATCTGGCGGTCAGCGTAGCCGCGTTGTTTCGCATCCCACAGCAATTCTCTCGGAATTGATTCCAAGGTCTGGCTTTCGATCTTCTTCTCAATGCTGATCAGCTCGTCGATCTGGTGCAAGAACCATGGATCGATCTTCGTTTTCTCATAGATCGTGTCAAAGCGGATGCCCAACTTGATTGCGTCGTAGATGTGGAAGAGTCGATTCCAGCTTGGGTGAGCTAAGCTGTCAAGGATGACGTCTTGATCTTTCAATTCCTTGCCATCTGCGCCGAGTCCGTTTCTGCGAATCTCCAGCGACTGACATGCTTTCTGAAGTGCTTCTTGGAAGGAACGACCAATTCCCATGACCTCACCTACGGACTTCATTTGAAGACCCAGTTGTCGCTCGGCACCTTTGAACTTGTCAAAGTTCCAGCGAGGGATCTTCACGATCACGTAGTCCAAGGTAGGCTCGAAGAATGCACTGGTGTTACCCGTGATCTGGTTGTTCAGTTCATCGAGGTTATATCCAATGGCCAACTTGGCTGCCACCTTCGCGATCGGATAGCCTGTTGCTTTAGAAGCTAGTGCTGAAGATCGACTCACGCGTGGGTTGATCTCGATGGCGATGATCTCTTCTTTTTCGTCTGGACTTACGGCAAACTGTACGTTGCATCCTCCGGCGAAGTCGCCGATCGAGCGCATCATCAATATCGCCATGTCTCGCATCTTCTGGAAGGTGCGATCAGAAAGGGTCATGGCAGGAGCCACAGTGATCGAGTCGCCCGTGTGGATACCCATTGGGTCCATGTTCTCCACCGAGCAGATGATGGTGACGTTATCGTTGTTGTCTCGGAGCAATTCGAGCTCGAACTCCTTCCATCCAAACAACGCCTTGTCGATCATGACCTCGTGGATCGGAGAAGCGTGAAGCCCTCGCTCCAAAAGCTTGTCGAACTCGTCCTTGTGGTATACGAAAGAAGCGCCCGTTCCTCCCAGCGTATATGACGGACGAATCACAAGAGGGAAGCCAAATTTTTGAGCGATCTCCTTTCCTTCTAAGAATGATCGGGCTGTATCGGCAGGAGCATAACCCACTCCGATCTTATCGAGCAGCTTTCTGAATTCTTCTCGGTTCTCGGTAATATCGATGGCGGCGATGTCGACTCCGATCATGCGCACATTGAACTCTTCCCATAAGCCCTGTTTGTCGCACTCGATCGCCAAGTTCAACGCGGTTTGTCCCCCCATAGTAGGCAGTACAGCATCGATTTGAGGTTGCTCCTCCAAGATCTGACGGATATACTTCGGTTCCAAAGGACGCAGATAAACGTTCTCCGCGGTAACCGGATCCGTCATGATGGTAGCGGGATTGCTGTTGATCAGCGTGACCTCGATTCCTTCTTCTCTCAGCGACTTCGCAGCTTGACTTCCGGAATAATCGAATTCACAAGCTTGACCAATAATGATCGGGCCGCTCCCGATGATCAGGACGGATTTGATGCTGTTATCTCTAGGCATTTAAGGTGGGAATTACAATTGCTCAAATTGTCGGCGAAGGTAGTTCCTCCAAATGAAACGACACAGCGATGTCGATAAACTGTGGATAACCTAAAGATATGTTGAAAAAGGCGCTGGAATAAAGGCATGACCGTTTCTCATTTTTTCGTTGGAGATGAGGGTGAAGAGTTGTTTTTTCGAACGCTATGAGAAACCTACTGCGCATTCTGGTCTTAGACTGGAAGGGAAACCTACGTTCTCCAATCTGGCATCGAAGGTTGATGGTCAATATCTTCTTTGCCTTGATGATGCTCTACCTAGTTGGGAACTTGTTCGTTTTGGGATATTTCTTGGATGAGATTCTGATGAAGATTCCGATGGACGGTATCGACTACAAAACCTTTGGTTCGAACTATGTTGTCCGGAGACTGGATCAGTTTCTCTTGTACTACTTCTTCATCGACTTTATCATTCGCTACTTCATGCAAAAGTTGCCGGCCATGTTCGTTCAACCATATTTGCATCTTCCCATTCGAAAAGGATCCCTCGTCCATTTTATGCTGGTGAAGTCGATTTGGAGCCCTTTCAACTTCATCCACTTCATCATTTTCATTCCTTTCATGGTAGGGATGTTCAACAACCTTCCATTTTCTGAGGCGATCGGTTGGTCCACGGGCTTTTCTCTATGTGTGTTTGCGGCTAATTACTTTCTACTCTTCTTGAAGCGCACTTCAGATGTTGATACTCGCGTATACGTAGGAATGTTGGTCGGATTAGCGTCGCTCTTTGCTCTCGACTGGCATGATCTCGTCGACTTCAAGGGTTTTTCGAGTTCGGTCTTCAACATGCTCTTCCTTCATCCATGGACAGTCGTCTTGCCAGCATTATTGGTTGCGGCCTTCTGCTACATCAACTTCCGCTACTTGAAGGTCAATATGTACTTGAGTCGAATCTCCAAATCGAAGGAGAGCGAAGTAAGCTACGTGGGTGGAGGCATACTTTCTCGATTTGGACTGATCGGTCAGTTGGCTGAATTGGAGTTCAAGTTCATTTAGCGGAACAAGCGTCCGCGATCGGTGCTCTTGATCACCATTCTCTTTCTTGGGTATGGACTGCTTGTTTTTCCCCAGCCGGAATACCAGGGAAACTATTTGATGTACATCATGTTCAGCATCATCATCACGGGTATGTTCATGTTGAACTATGGACAATATCTTCTTGGTTGGGAGGGGAATCATTTTGATCACATCCTCACCAGGAATGTGAGCTTTAAAGACTATTACTTGAGCAAGGTCTTGCTCTTCGCGATCACAAGTGGTGCAGCCATGATCTTGTCTATTCCCTATGCCTATTTCGGTTGGGAGATCTTGCTGGTTCTCTTTGTGGTCTTTCTTTCAATCTTGGGGTCAACTCGCACATCGTCATGTTCTTCGGCTCTATGAACCCAAAGAAGATCGACCTTTCTCAGGGTACGGTTTTTAATTGGCAGGGGGTGGGATCTGCTCAGTTTCTTGTTGCTGTTCCGATCTTGCTCGGTCCATTAGGAATCTTCGGACTAGGCACGATGTTTTGGGAGTCCACAGGAGCTTTGATCCTACTCGGTGTGATCGGTCTTTTAGGACTGGCAGGAACACGTTTTTGGATCGGATTCCTAGCGAAATGGTTGCACCGTCAGCGTTACGAAATATCAAACGACTTTAGAAATCAATAGCATATAACATGGAGATCACGTTTTCAGATCTGACGAAGACATTCGGCGACTATATGGCCGTGGACATTCCCTCCTTGACCATTCCTTCAGGCGAGAGCTTTGGTCTGGTTGGTAACAATGGTGCTGGAAAGACGACTCTTTTTCGATGCCTCATCGACCTCATCGAGCCAAACAGTGGTCACGCCACGGTAGATGGACGTGTCACCAAGAATTCGGAAGCTTGGAAGCACGTTACCGGAAGCTATCTCGATGAGCATTTCTTGGTGGGACACCTTTTACCGGAGGAGTACTTCGACTTCATCGCATCCATCCACAACATTGGCGAAGAAGACCTGAATACTCGACTCGCCTCCTTTGAGCCACTGTTCAATGGAGAGATCCTCGGAGGTAAGAAATTGATCCGAGACTTGTCAAAAGGGAATCAGAAGAAGGTGGGAATTGCCGCCGCCCTCTTGCCCGAGCCAAAAGTGCTTGTGCTTGACGAACCCTTCGCCAACATGGATCCATCCACTCAGATTCGTTTGAAAGACCTGTTGAAATAACTCAAACACGACCGTGGGGTGACAATGCTGATCTCAAGCCATGACC
>JAYPQK010000009.1:0-587354 GCA_038131955.1 Flavobacteriales bacterium | reverse complement strand
TGCCAGCGTCGATAGGTCGAGAATACCTCCCCTTCTCCGGCTATGCCGACAGATACACGCTTCAACGGAATTACAGAAGAGAATGCGGCGGAACCCGGCAGGCCAGTATAGGGTCTGAAGCGATGGTAGAAACCAAGTCGCGTTTCAGAGATTTCGGACATCGACGCCGGGTTATTCACCGGACTCCAAACATCCGCTCCTAGACTGCCTACCGTAGCCCGCATCGCACCCAAAGATAGTCGTTCACCTGCGCACAAACCGACGTACACCCAAGGCATAGCCATAGCAAAGCAAGGTTCCTCAATCCCGCATTCATAGCGGCCAAGGTAAAGTGGGTCAGCCCGAAACCGATGCGAGATCTTGCAACTGATTTCGACGTTTCAGGCAAAATTCACAAGACGGCCTTCAGAACCGAGGAAGGTTCTACTTTTGCGCTGTAAAATTCAAGGCATGGCTTCTACAGCAGACTTCAAGAATGGAATGACCTTCCATTTCAACAACGACATCTATCAGATCGTTGAATTCCTTCACGTCAAACCAGGAAAAGGAGCGGCTTTCGTCCGAACCAAACTGAAGAGCGTGAACACAGGTAAAGTTTTGGAACACACCTTCCCTTCCGGAGCAAAGGTGGATGAAGTGCGTATCGAGCGTCGTCCTTATCAGTACTTGTACAAGGATGAGCAAGGCTATCACTTCATGCACAGAGAGACCTACGAGCAAACCTTCATCGGTGAAAGCTTGATCAATGGTTATCAGTTCTTGAAGGACGGTCAGGAAGTAGAGATCGTATTCCACGCCGACGAAGAGCGCGCCTTGTTCTGCGACCTTCCTCCGCGCGTTGAACTTCAAGTGACCTACACAGAGCCTGGCATCAAAGGAGACACGGCAACCAACACCTTGAAGCCAGCTTCCTTGGAGACAGGCGCGGAGATCCGCGTTCCCCTGTTCATCAACGAGGGCGATATGATCCGAGTGGATACGCGCGATGGTTCTTACGCTGAACGAGTTAAGTAAGCATGCGCCTACATCAGGCCACTTCCCTTTCTGAAGTAGCGTCGATCATTGACGCACGTTTTATCGGTCCTGCCGACCTCAAGGTCACGGGGATCAACGAAGTGCATGTGGTTGAATCGGGCGATATCGCCTTTGTCGATCACCCCAAGTATTACGATGCCACCCTCGATTCGAAGGCTACGGTGGTCATCATTGACAAGGAAGTTGCCTGTCCGCAAGGCAAAGGACTCATCATCCACGAAGCCCCGTTTGACGCTTTCAATCAGCTGACCTCGCATTTCAAGAAGCTCAATGAGGAAGCGTCTGAAGCTTCTCCTCAGATTCATCCTGACGCCACGGTAATGCCGGGTGCTCACGTGGGTAAGTATGTCAGCATAGGACAAGGAAGTATTCTCCATCCGGGTTCGGTGATCTATGACCACTGCATCATCGGAGATAACGTGACCATCCACGCCAACGCAGTGATCGGTAGCGATGCCTTCTACTTCAAGCGCAAACCTGGAAAACACGAAAAACTTCGGTCTGTTGGTCGCGTCATTCTTGAGAACAATGTGGAGATCGGAGCCGCATGCACGATCGACCGAGGAGTAACAGGCGATACCGTCATCGGTGAAGGCACCAAGATGGATAACCATGTGCACGTAGGTCACGACACCAAGATCGGTAAGCGATGTCTGTTTGCTGCCCAAGTAGGAATCGCCGGTTGCGTTACCATTCAGGACGGCGTTACCATGTGGGGACAAGCAGGATGTGCCGCCAACATCACCATTGGTGAAGGCGCCGTAGTTCTTGCCCAGGCTGGCGTTGGAAAGTCATTGGCAGGTGGACAATCGTACTTTGGTAGTCCGGCCGGAGAAGCGCGCAGAAAAATGCGAGAGGTTGCGATCCTAAGTGGACTCGCGAACAAGAAGTAGTTTTTCAACTACTTTTAACGTCACATCGACCTGAAGATCGTGGCACCGACTATCCATATGAAATCGATCAAGGACTTCAAACTGAGTACGTTGTTGGAGTTGACCAATGCCATCAACAACAACCTACCGGAAGAATTACTATTCACCACCTTCGGCGAGATCCTTCAAGAAAAACTCTACATCGGAAAGGCCGTCATCTTTCTCAAACAAGATGATGAATGGAGCATTCCATTGAAGTATGGAAATCATCGTTCGTCGATGACGCCCCAACTCGAAGAAGAACTGAGAGGAGTTCGCGACATTAAGGTCCTCGATACCAGCGACGAAGGGAACCCAAACAGCTTTGATGTTGTCATTCCCGTCTACCACCATCAACATTTGTTGGCCTACCTCTTTCTGGGCGACCTCGATGAGAACGCCCTAGGCACCAGTCCGATCATCAAGCACTTGAGCTTCATTCAGACCTTGGCCAACATCACATCCGTTGCGGTAGAGAATCGTCGTTTGGAGCGCAAGAACATCGAACGCGAGCGTATGTTGCAAGAGCTGCACTTGGCCAGCCAGATGCAATCGCTCCTACTTCCGAAAGTGTTGCCTAACAACGATCGCCTAAAAGTCAGCGCCTACTACCAACCCCACTCCGAGGTTGGAGGCGATTTCTATGATATCATCACGGTATCTGAGGACGAGATCATTTTTTGTATGGCCGATGTATCGGGAAAGGGAATGTCGGCCGCGATCATCATGGCCAACTTCCAAGCTAACCTTCGCGCCCTCTTGAAGGTCGAGACCGATCTGGTCAAGCTGACGGAACTACTTAACGAGATCGTTTGGGACAACGCCATGGGTGAGCGATACATCACTTGCTTCTTGGCGAAGTATAATTGTGCTTCACACGAATTGCAGTATGTGAATGCCGCACACCCTGCCGGAATGCTCATCCACGACGGTCAGGCTACCGAGCTCCCTCCTACCTGCACCGGAATCGGCATGTTCGAAGAAATCCCGAACATCAAGATGGAGACGAAGAAGGTAGACCCAAAAACCCTCTTCATTCTCTACACCGACGGGATCTCTGAAACGGAAAACGAAGAAGACCTTCAATTCGAGCAAGTCGACATGCTAACGAGCTTCATTGATGCCGGCTCACAGGAGATCGACAAAGTCAACGAATTGATCATCGAGCGATTGGATGCCTTCCGCAATGGAGTGCCCTACATCGACGACGTAGCCTTAGTAAGCTGCCTCCTCCTCTGATTTATCCTTGTGATAGACCTCGATCGCTACGAGAATGGCGAGGAATCCCCAGAACGGAATATTCGCCTTATCCAAGTCCAGGTAATTGTTCAGCACCCCGTGCACGATGTAGGTCACAAAGCCTAGAAAGGTTCCCATGATGATGATCCGCATCTCCCTCGATCGCGTGTCGTAGTAGAGGATGATGAACTTGTAGATCGCCACCCCGATGACGATCAGTAGGGTAATGAGCCCGAGGACGCCCATTTCAGCCAGCGGACCGAAGTATTCACTATGCGCATTCCCGAGGTCACCGAAATTGGTACTGATGATGGTCAATTGAGACGAATGCTGATAAGCGGCGTAGTAGAATTTATACGTACCCGGGCCAAAACCGAAGACGGGGCGTTCTTGGAACATGCGCAAGGCCGCACTCCAGCGATTGATTCGCTCGAGGTTACTCGCATCCGTGGCTACGTTAGAGATCGAGCTGACATGTTCGGCAAGGTCGTCCGAAGAATCCTGACGGTTCTTCTCCAACTTCATCATGATCTGCTCTTCAAAGGCAAAGTAGCCTCCTACTCCGCCTAGAGCAATGAGGGCGACGATCCACCAGCGGACCTTAAGCTGCACCACGCCGAAGAGCAACAGTACACCGACCAGACTCACCCAGGCCGCCCGGGTATAGGAAAGAATGATAGCCAAGGTCAAGATGGCCATCAAGACGCTGATCACGATCTTGGTGTTCAGGCTCAGGTTCTTGCTCCAAAGGTAGGCCCACACGATCGGATAGAACATCGCGAGGATTGCGCCGTAGGAAGTGTGGTCCTTGAAGAGCGGCTGCATCACCCAGTGCGCAGGCTTTTGGTCAAAGTTGTGCGTGGAATGCACGACAATGGTGTAGATGGCAACGATCGTCAGTGGGACGATGAACATCCACAAGAAACGACGAATGTTGTTCGGATCGCGGAAGACCTGGGTAGCGATGAAGAAGAATCCCGTCACGTACCAAAGTCTCGAAAGAAAGAACTTGAAGGAGACCAAAGGTTCTGCGCTGGTAAAGGACGAGATCAATATCCAACTGAGGTTGATGAAGATCACTAGCGTCAGCGGGTGACGCATGACCTTGGAGTCGAAGTAGCCGTCGTGGAACACCCGCAAGAGAAATACGAGCATGAGCCCGAAGATCAGCGGTTCCGTAGGCAGTGCAAGACCGAACCCACCGCCGATGTTCTCCACATTCACTGAAAGCGGCGTAAGCATCGTGATCAGCAGAAAAAGCCAATCCAAGCGAAAAAGGCAAACGCCCACAATAGCCAAGGCAATCGGTATGCCGACAAACCAGTACTGTTCAAAGTACAGGAAGACCGCCAATGCCGTAATGAAGGCAGCGCCTATGCCGTAAAGCAATCGGTGTTTTTGAACCTCCGTGAGCACGGGCTGGGCTTAGGTGGTCTTGAACTTCTTGAAGTTCTCAATGGCAATGATGCCCAAGATGGTCAGCAAGAATGCCGAGAGTGTACTCACCAACACGATCAACCAACGGATCGGATACGCCTTCTTCTCAGCCGGCCATGCACGGTTCACCACGAACTTGGTGGTCAAGCTTTCTTCCGCATCCGCCTTGGTCTCTTCGTACTTGGCACGAAGCAAGGCCAGTTGCTCGCGTTCAAATTCCAAGTTTTCCGTTAGAGACAGGTATGCCGAACCATACTCTTGGAAGATCTCGATCTTCTTCTCAAGTTCCTTCACCAAACTGCTATTACCCTTGGCCAATGCCTCGTAATACGCCTTCGTCAACTGCTCGATCTCCACTTCGAAGTCGGTCAGTCCTTTACGACGAATGGCCGTCAATGAATCCTCCATCGACTTCATGTACTCCTGCATCTGGATGTACTCCTGCTCGATGATCTTCAGACCCTGCTGGGCACGATCGTGCTGCATTCGCGTACGAACGTAATCGAGTCGATCCGCAATGTCATTCGCGATCAGCGCCGCTGTATCCGCACTGTGGTCTAGCACGTCGATACGAACTGAATTGAATTCTGTACGCTTGAATTGAACGTTGTCTTGATATTCCTTCACCGTATTGGTCAAGGCAAACTTCTCGTCGTTCTTGATGCCGTAGTGCTGCATCAGATTGTACTTCTCACGGATGTAGCCTTCGATCTCGTCAGAGTTGAGGATCTGAAGCAACTGCTCCGCTTCTTCCTCCTCACCAAAGGCGTTGATATCCTGTCGACCACTGAAATCCTCCGCCATCAAAGACTTCGAGATCGAGTTCGTCGCAGCTGGGAAAAGGATCACCGTAGAGAGGAATTTCTCTTGGATCATCAATGAAACAACCGCCGAAACGAGCGCAGCGGTGAAAGAAATGATCAAAATTGGCTTGCGATAGCGCAAGAGGAACATGATCAAATTCGTCGAGTCGAAGTTCTTTTGGTACTCCTTGTCTTCCATGGGTTCAGTCAATGGTTTATTTGAAGCTTGCAAAGGTAAGGCTTTGCTGTGGAGAGCGAGAACGAAGAATGCTTGCGGAGATTGTCTGTTTCTTCTCTTGTGTGCGGGCCCCTTCGGCGAAGCTCAGGGCAGGGCTATCCGCTGTGTCTCTTCTTCACTACGCTCATCAGAGGATGCCGCTCCTATCCCTGCCCGGAATCAGAACCTCGGGACTGCAAGAGCTTTCGGACTCCCTTCAAATCAGCCACGAACAAGAAAAACGCTACTGAAACCACCACCGCCGTGATCACCAAGGCGTATAGCGGCAAGAATCCAAGTTTGGCTACCCCGTAAACCGCCAACAGCGTAACCAGCCACAATCCGCCCGCACGAAGCACCCAGTTCCACGAGTTCAATTGGTACTTGACCATGGAGTAAATGATCTGTCCGACCGCCATGAATCCCAGACTGACGAAGCTCGTCATCGCCGCACCTTCTGCTCCCATGCTCGGGATGAGCCAGAAATTGAGTCCGACATTCAATAGAACCGTCACCAGCGCAATACGATTCATCCATTTCAAGTCCATGGCGGCTGTAATCAGCGTACCAAACACATAGCCCGAGGCGATGAACACGAAGGATCCCATCAACCAAATCAGGCTCTTTGCACTTTCATCAGCATGGGCATCGTAGAGCAGATCCATGATCCACTCACCATAGAAAAACGTAAGGATGAACACCACTCCCGCCGGCGCGATGAGAAAACGCGCAGCCTGATCGACCAGCGCTCTCACCTCATCCACCCTTCGATCTGCGTGCAGTAATCGTGCGAACATCGGCAATAACAACCCGGCATACAGAAAGGCAAAACTGTTGCCGGCATCCAAGATCCGATAAGCCTGGGCGTAGATCCCCGCCTCTAATGTTCCTTGATCGGAAAGGCGCTCGAGCATGATGCCATCGAGTTTATTGTAGGCGGTCATCAGGAGGATCAACAGCGCAAACGGCCAAGTCTGGCGCGCCATGTTCATCACCGCTTTCAGGTTGAGATCGAACTTCATCCACTGTCCGAGCTTCGGTGTCATGATCAGCGCCAAGATGATCGCTGCAGAATACGAACCGGTCTGGAAGAGCACAAAGTGTTCGATCGAAAAAGCATCGGCTCCGAACCACAAGGCAAAGCCTATCCCGCCGATCAAGAGCAAGCGATCCGTGACACTGAGGATGCTGTCTCTAATAAAAAGATGGAGTCCGGAAAGGTTAGCGCGAAGCATGAGCAGAAAGGTCGATAAGACGTGATTCAGCATCAACCAACCGATGAAGAACCAGTACCGCCCTTCGAAGTCCATGATCAGCGCTACCAATACGGTGACCACAATGTAAACCGCTCCCAGCATGATCTTCATAGGCAGTAACGTCGCCATGTTCTGGATGCCGGCCGACTCGTCCTGCGCTACTTTGATCTTCTGGAAATTATTGATCCCCAGATCGAGCAGGACGTTGAATAGGAAGGTGAAATTGAACATGGCGTAGTAGAGTCCGTACTCCTCTGCTCCGACCTCGTTCTGAACACCCACTTCCACCCCAAACAGGTAAAAAGGCTTCACCAACAGGTTCAGCGCCAGCAAAAAAATGAGATTCAAGGAAAATTTACGCTTACTTTCCATCGTTGTACGTACGAATTACGTCTAAATCCTTGAAATCACCCGCTATGAGATCGATCTTGCTATTCACCCTTGTATTTGGAATTGGCAGCCTTCTGTTGAGCTGCGACCGCTGTGTAACGAGTGAACCTATCGAAGATTGCTTGTGCACCATGGAGTACGATCCGGTATGCGGCTGTGACGGTAAGACCTACGGGAATGCTTGTAGCGCGAGTTGCAACGGCGTGCCTGACTACGAAGAAGGAGAATGCGGATTGTAGGCTATTTCGGCGCCTTGATGTAGATGTAAACCGCCAAGATACCATAGAGAATATTTGGCACCCATGCCGCGATCAACGGGTTGAGACCCGCATTCGTAGCATAGACCGTACTCACCTTCATCGCCAGGATGTAAGTCACAGCCAACGCCAGTCCCGCGGCAATATGAGCCCCGATGCCTCCACGCACCTTCCGACTACTCATTGCCACGCCGATCAAGGTTAGGATATAGGTCGAAAACGGTAAGGCGTTCCGAGTATGTTTCTCGATTAGGTAGTACGGAATATTCGGCGAGCCCTTGAGCCGCTGTTCCTCGATGAATTCATTGAGCTCATTGACATCCATCCGTTGCGTATCCTCGATCCGACTAGCAAACTCATCCGGCGTAAAGGCCAGGACCGTATCCAGAGCTTTTCCTTCAACTACATTTTCGTGATTACCATAATAGGTACGGATGTAATAATTTTCTAGCGTCCACTGAGAAGCGGCCGTATCCCACTTCACATAGTTGGCAAACAGCTTCTTCTTCAGATCTACGCCATCCCATTCCTCCAAGGTGAATCGATATCCCACATTGTTCTTCGAATTGAACTTCTCGAAGTAGATCATCTCCCCGGGCTTGATCTGCTTGTGGATCCCTTGGTTCAAGGTTCGCTTGTAGGTGTGGATGTACTCCGACTCAAATTCCATCCTCTCGCGATTCGCCTTCGGCACGAGGTAGTTGTTCAAGTAAAAAGAACCCGCAGCCAAGATGGTGGCACTGATAAAGTACGGCCACATGAGTCGACTAAAACTCACCCCCCCACTCAGCATCGCCACGATCTCGGTTCGATTCGCCAATTGGCTCGTGAAGAAGATCACCGCAATGAAGGTGAGTAGCGGACTGAACAAGTTGCCATAGAAAAGCACGAAGTTCTTGTAGTAATTGAAGAGTATACCCGAGAGCGGAGCCCGCGTGCGTATCAGATCATCGATCTGCTCACTCACATCGAAGATGATGGCAATGAGCATGATGAGGGCCATGATGAACACGAAGGTCAACAGGAACCGCTTGATGATATAGAGGTCGAGGATCTTCAATTAGAGTCGTTGCGTGATCTTAGGAACGGTCGCTTCCTTCCAAGCTGCGAAGTCGCCTGCTAATATATGTTGTCTGGCCTGCGAAACGAGATCGAGATAAAAGGCGAGGTTGTGAATGCTCGTGATCTGTGGACCCAACATCTCGCCACTGGCAAAAAGGTGTCGCACATAAGCCCGTGAATATTCCGAATCCACGTAGGCAGTGCCCTTCGAATGGAGAGGAGAGAAATCGTTTTCCCATTTCTTATTCTTCACGTTCACGATGCCATCCCAAGTATAGATCAATCCATGTCGGGCATTCCGAGTCGGCAGGACACAATCAAACATATCCACGCCTAATGCGATGCACTCGAGGATGTTCTCCGGCGTACCCACGCCCATCAGATAGCGCGGCTTGTCCTCGGGCAGGATGTCACAGACGAGGTCGGTGGTCTCGTACATCATCTCGTGCGGCTCACCCACAGAGAGACCACCAATGGCATTCCCCTCTCGGTTCATGCTGGCGATATACTCCGCCGAAGCTTTTCGTAGGTCCTTGTAGACACTTCCCTGAACGATCGGAAACAAGGTCTGACTGTAGCCATACTTACCGTCAGTAGCATCGAAATGATCACAGCAGCGCTTCAACCAACGATGGGTTATGTGCATGCTGTTCTCGGCGTAATCCTTCTCACATGGATAGGGTGGACATTCATCGAAGGCCATGATGATATCCGCTCCGATCTGTCGCTGCACGTCCATAGCACTCTCAGGTGAAAAGAACTGACGTGAACCATCGATATGCGATTGAAACGTAACTCCTTCCTCGGTGATCTTTCGATTCTGGGCTAGAGAATAGACCTGATAGCCGCCGCTATCGGTGAGAATGGGTCGATCCCAATTCATGAATTGGTGCAATCCGCCGGCCTCTTCCAAGATCTCCATTCCGGGACGCAGATAAAGATGATAGGTATTCCCCAGAATGATCTGTGCTTGGATATCCTCCTTCAACTCACGCTGATGCACCGTCTTGACCGATGCCACCGTACCAACCGGCATGAAGATGGGCGTTTGGATCTCGCCATGATCGGTAGTGATCTTACCCGCTCGAGCGGAAGATTTCGGGTCGGTGCTTTGCAATTCGAATTTCACGGCTGCGAAGGTAACGCGGATTTGGGGAGATGGGAATGGGGAGTTGTTGAGTAGGAAGTACGCAGTGCTACGTCTCCAAGGTGGCGAGATCTCCCTTCGGCAGATAGGCAGTCGCCTCCCTCCTAATTCCTAATACCTAATTCCAAATTCGAAGTTGAAGTTGAAGTTGAGGTTGAAGTAAACATCAATTCACCATTGTTCATTATTCATTCTTCATTTTCCGTCAAGGTTTCTTCCTTTGCAGGTGAATGGCAGACATCATCAAATTGCTTCCGGACTCGTTGGCGAATCAGATCGCCGCGGGAGAGGTGATCCAGCGACCCGCATCGGTCGTGAAGGAGTTAATGGAGAATAGTGTTGACGCGGGAGCTACGCAAGTTCAGTTGATCGTTAAGGACTCGGGGCGCACCCTCGTTCAGGTTGTGGACGATGGAAAGGGTATGACCGAAGCGGATGCTCGCATGAGCCTCGAACGGCACGCCACCTCTAAGATCGCATCGACTGAAGACCTCTTTCACATCAAGACCATGGGTTTCCGTGGTGAGGCATTGGCGAGTATTTCGGCAGTAGCTCAATTGGAAATGAAGACTCGTTCGGCCAGCCGAAATGTGGGTTCACATCTCGTCGTCGAAGGATCGAAGGTCAAGATGCAGGAGTCGTGTGCACACGAACAGGGATCGACCATTTCCGTGAAGAACCTGTTCTTCAATGTCCCCGTTCGACGCAAGTTCTTGAAAAGCGACGCCGTAGAAATGCGGCACATCATCGATGAGTTTCAGCGGGTGGCTCTGGTCAATCCGGGAATCGAGTTCAAATTGTATCACAACGATCAGGAGCTGTTCTTTCTTCCGAAGAGCAATCTCAGACAACGCATCACGGCGATCTTTGGAAAGAGCTACAACGAAAAACTTGTTCCTGTCGAAGAAGCCACCGATCTGGTCAAGGTGACCGGATTCATCGGCAAACCAGAAGCAGCGAGAAAGACGCGCGGAGAGCAATTCCTCTTTGTCAATGGACGCTTCTTCAAGAGTCCCTACTTCCATTCAGCCATTCAAAAGGCCTTTGAGGATCTGATTCCGTCCAAGTACCATCCCTCCTACTTCATCTATTTTGAAGTGGACCCGGAGCGCATCGACGTGAATATTCACCCTACCAAGACTGAGATCAAATTCGAAGAAGAACGCAGCATCTACGCCATCTTGAGGAGTTCCGTGAAACGATCGATCGGACAGTATCACGTCTCACCATCCCTAGACTTTGATCGGGAAACTACGTTTGACATCCCTCCTCCCAAGGCGGGTAACGAGATCCCTCGACCGGGAATTACCGTTGACCCTACCTTCAATCCTTTCGAGGAGAGCAAGCAACAACGACAGGTGAATTGGGAGCGCGGCACGACCTTTCAACAACGCCGATCCACCGAGCGTTGGGAGAAGCTGTACGAAGGACTCAACCGCACGTTGAACAAGGACAAAGAATTATCCCAACCCACGGAGCAAGTGCTCGAACTTGCCGGTGACGAAGACAATACGATCGTACGTCAGGTGGGATTGAAATATATCCTCGTCCAGAGCACCGAAGGCATTTTTCTCATGCACCAATACAGAGCCCATATGCGGGTGTTGTTTGAAGAGTTCGAGCGATCCATGTCGAGTGAGAAGAAGGCATCTCAACAGAGTCTGTTTCCGGTTACGTTGGAATTGTCGACTCAGGATGCCGCCTTGCTTTCTACGTTGGAAACGCCGCTGAACGATATGGGCTTTGAGCTGGAGTCGTTTGGAGGAAACTCATACATCGTTCGGGCTGTTCCTGCCGCTTGCACAGATGTGAATGTAGAAGAAGTGCTCGGTGGATTCATCGATGATCTACGCCATGACAAACCCACCGAACCGAATGAACTTCGGCTTCGTGTGATTCGAAGTATGGCACAACAATCTGCCATGAAGTCAGGAAAAGAGCTTCAGGCACAAGAAATGCTATCCCTATTCCGATCGTTGATGCGGTGTGCAGATCCGCAGCACGATCTGAACGGCCGGCCGACTTTCGTGTTAATGAATGGAAGTATGCTGGATAAACTCTTTGATTGATGCAGATAGGTGGTGGTAGATGGAGCATGATGCCTCCGGTGGTAAAGAATCTTTTGATCATCAATGGATTGATGTATCTCGCCACCGTGACGTTTCAAGCGTCGATGGGCATCAATTTGTATGATTACCTCGGTCTTCATTATTTCCAAAGCGAGCTCTTCAGTCCGTTCCAGTTCGTGAGCTACATGTTCATGCACGGCGATATCTCTCACCTCTTCTTCAATATGTTCGCCGTATGGATGTTTGGTAACGCCATAGAGAACGCTTGGGGAAGCAAGCGGTTCTTGATCTATTACATCCTGACCGGCTTTGGCGCAGCCTTCCTCCACTACCTGACTATCTACATGGACATTGCTCCGGTGATCGATGAATTAGGGCGCATCGCCTCCGATCCAACGGCCAATAGCATTACTGAGTTCGTCGCTTCGATCAATGCGAATGAACTTCCCAACCCAAGTCAGATGCGAGGACTCGGAACCGAGCTGCAGCATTTCAATACCGAAGTACTACCTGCATTAACTCAAGATTCAAACAACTCTACTCTCTTGGGAGAAGCGGGAAACTTTGTGGAGCTCTACAAGCAGAAGTTCATGAACATGCCCAATGTGGTAGGCGCTTCAGGCTCCCTATTCGGCATCTTACTCGCTTTTGGAATGATGTTCCCCAACGTCCGCTTGTTCTTCATCTTCCTTCCTATCCCGATCAAAGCCAAGTACTTCGTGATCGGCTATGGTTTGATGGAGTTTGTCTCCGCTTTTCAAGCCAACGACAATGTGGCCCACTTCGCTCACCTCGGTGGAATGCTCTTTGGATTCATCATTTTAAAAATTTGGGAACGATCCGGGGTGCGTTGGCGTTAGAGTAACAAAAATCGTCTTAGCTTCAGTCGCAGATTCATCATGTGGGAAGATCTTAAAAGCTTATTCAGAGGAAATCACTTCATCGGTCAGATGATCCTGATCAACGCAGGCATCTTCTTGCTGGTCAATTTGATCGCGAGCCTATTCCTTGATGGAAATGACTTCCTCATTCATCAGTGGATCGGTCTTCCTGCTCGACTCAACGAACTGGTCATGGTGCCGTGGACGGTTTTCACCTACATGTTTGCCCACGGCGGACTTTTGCACTTGATCTTCAATATGTACTTGCTCTACTGGTTCGGAAGGATCTTCGGAAGTATGATGGGTGAAGCCCGACTCATCGGTCTATATTTCCTCTCCGGTCTCGCCGGAGGCGCCCTCTATCTTGTGATCTACAATCTACTCTTCTTGGGTGGTGAAGCGGTGGGTGGAATGTTCCTAGTAGGATCATCGGCAGCCATCATGGGAGTGATGATCGCCGCTGGAGCGAGATTCCCGGACTACGCGGTCAACCTCTTGCTTTTAGGGTCGGTGCGACTCAAGTACGTTGCCTTGGTGATCTTCATCCTTTCTACGCTACTGGACTTCAATGTCAACATGGGTGGAAAGATCGCGCATATCGGCGGAGCGGCGATGGGGTACTTCTATGTATTGGGACTGAACAAAGGGAAAGATTACGCCATGTCGTTCTATACCCTCTTTGAAAATTCGACCAAGATCTTCAAGCGTAAACCTAAGCTTCGCGTGGTTCCAAACGATCACCGCTCTTCAACAGCGTCCTCTTCACGATCTTCGAAGTACACAAAGACTTCTAAGACGTCATCAAAGACCAGCGCCGAGGAAGAGATCCAAAAGAAGACCGACGCCATCCTCGACAAGATCTCAAAGTCGGGCTATGAGAACCTAACCAAAGAGGAAAAAGACTTTCTCTTCAAGCTCAGCAACAAGGACTGATGCGTAGGTTCAGCTTGCGTAGATCGGTTAAGCGCGTTCTGCTTTTCACTCATATCGGCGCAGCCATTGCCCTGCTCCTGAGCGCTAACTCCTTTCGGGTCGACCCCAACACCTTTCTCTGGCCGGCATTTCTGGGACTATCCTTCTTGCCCATTCTTGCGGTGAACATGGGCTTCATGGTCTTTTGGCTCTTCACTAAACCAAGATTTGGATTCATCGGCCTGCTGGCCCTGGTGCTGACATGGGGAGCCGTTACGCGTCACATCAATTTGTGGCCCACTCCACCTGAACGTTCCGAAACGGATATCGAGATCATGAGTATGAACGTGCGACTGTTTGACCTCTACAATTGGGGTGGAAACAAGCAGACCCGAAATCAGATCTTTCAATACCTCGAAAAGCAGGACCCAGGCATCATTTGCTTCCAAGAATTCTTTCACACCAACGACCGCAAATACTTCAACACGCTCGATACGCTAAAGCAGTTTCTCGCCGCGAATCAGGTGCATGACCACTACACGGCTATCCTGCACTCCGGCAAGAGTAAATTCGGAATCGCTACGCTTAGTCAGTATCCCGTTACCGAACGAGGAGTTGTTCCGCTCGACACAGCCGCAAACAATGCCGCCATTTTCACCGATGTGGTGATCGGCGAGGATACGATCCGCATATTCAACATTCACCTGGCTTCGGTGCACATTTCAGGAATCGAACAGGACTTGAGCAAGCACATCGAGAACAACGATCAGGACGCGCAGTGGCAGGATATCCAGCGTATGACCAAGCAACTCTCGGGCGGATTCAAACGCCGGGCAAAACAATCCGATGTGATCCGCACGTATATGGATGAATCTCCTTATCCGATCATCGTTTGCGGCGACTTGTACGACACGCCCGGCAGTTATGCTTACGCCACGATATCAGAAGGACTGAATGATGCCTTTCTTGACTACGGCAAAGGACTCGGAGCGTCGTACTTGGGACTCTTCCCTGCTCTACGGATCGACTTCATCCTCGTTGATCCTAGCCTGCAATTGACGTCATTTAGTACAGAAGATGTGAAGCTTTCCGATCACCGGCCGTTGGTCGCCACCTTCCGATAAAGGAAGTATTCCCCTTACTTTCGCTCCGTGCACATCGTTGTAAATACCCGATTACTCCTGCCGAACAAATTGGACGGCATTGGATGGTTCTCCCACGAAGTGCTCTCCCGTCTCACAAAGGACCTTCCCGATTGGAGGTTCACTTTCTTGTTCGACCGCCCCTTTGACGAACGATTCATCTATGGACCGAACGTCGAAGGAAAAGTGGTCTACCCCACGGCAAGGCATCCTTTGCTCTACCAACTCTACTTCCAACGAAGCATTCCTCACAAGCTCAAGGGCTTGAAGGCAGACCTCTTCTTCAGTCCGGATGGTTTCTTGAGTACCCGCACGAGTGTGCCTCAAGTGCCCGTGATCCACGACCTGAATTTCGAGCATCGGCCCCAGGACCTTCCGAAGGCTTACAGAAAATACTATCGTCACTACTTCCCTCGCTTTGCGAAGAAGGCGGAGCATATCATAACAGTTAGCGAATATTCAGCACAAGACATTTGCGACACCTACGGCATTGCGCGAGACAAGATCTCTGTGGCTCACAATGGATATAATCCTGCTTACAAACCATTGAGCGAAGAAGAAAAGAGCACCGCCAAGACAAGCTTTGCGAACGGCCGACCTTACTTCATCTTCGTCGGCAATTTCTCCTACCGGAAGAATATTCATGGCATCATTCGGTCTTACGACCTCTACCGAAAGCAAGGAGGAGAACACGCACTTGTCCTCGTCGGGAATCCTCTGTGGAAGTACGCCGAGATGGAGCAAGCACTGAGCGAAAGTCCGAACCAGGCCGACATTCACTTCAGCGGGCGATTGGACATCGACGATCTGGTCATGGCCATGGGCGGAGCGGAAGCCCTGCTCTTCCCCTCCTATTTCGAAGGCTTCGGTATTCCAGTGCTTGAAGCGTATGCAGCGGGTATTCCAGTGATCACGTCAAACAACACCTCACTTCCGGAGGTCGCTGGCGCAGGGTCAATTCTTTGTTCCCCAGACGATCACGAAAAAATTTCTTCTGCGATGAGAAATATTGAATCTGATGATAATCAGAGACTTACACTCATTCAAGAAGGAAAAAAGCAAATAATTTCCTTCTCTTGGGAACAAACCGCAAACAAAGTCAAAGAGGCGTTGTTTCATAAAGCAACTCGGAAATAGAACGAGTTTCTAGATAGACACTTTACATAGAAATTTCATAGTGGTGGTTGATAGTATGTGCCCAATGCCTTAATGGCTGAGGGCACATACGCTTTTAGGGGGTCTGTAATCCTTCTTTGCGTGAAGAAATCTACCTACTCGGGTTCACGCAAAGGGCGCGGAGGGAAATCGCTAAGAGTGCAGAGAAAAACAACTGAAAGCTGATAGTTGACCCGCCTTCACTACGTTACATCGGGCAGGTAGCTGAAAGATTCTACTCAGTCTCTCCACTCTACGTAGTTCTCCACAGAATTTCGCTCCTTGACCAGTGTCTTAGTTGACGAGTATCGTCCCATATAGAGCCAGCCCATGTGAAGGTCTTTCTCTCCGATGCCGAGCAACTCCAGCACTTCAGGAAGTCCTTTCGCGGCACCTGTGGACCAATACATTCCGATGTTCATGGACATGGCGTGGTTGTGGACATTTTGAATGGCTGCCGCCACGGCCCATTCTTCTTCGTGTTGAGGCAAGCGTTCCAACTCATCGCGCTTCATCACTACGGCTACAATAGCGGTCGACCGATCCGAGATCATTTGGAATTTCTTCGCTTTCGTATCAGAATCTTCACTCTTTCCCGCCTTGTTGTATAGCGCCTCGATCTGCACTTGCGCCAGTTTGGCCTTCGCCTCCCCTGTGAATACTATGAAGCGCCACGGCTGTGTCGATTTGTGCGTGGGAGCCCAACTCGCTGCGCTCAGTGCCTCCTTGACTTCATCCATGCTCAATTGCCCCTCTTCAAATTCCTTTGGAAATACAGATCGTCGTCTTGCGATCCATGCCAACGATTCTTCTCGTGTCAGATTCATCATTCAGTGTGTCTAGAAGTGTGCTTGTCGTAATTTTGACCGCTATGGTCTAAAACGAGTGCGAATTTATACGTGACCAAGCTCACCATCCGTTTCTACAGTAATTCTTATTTCAGGAATTAGGGGTGCTTCACCGGAGGGTCAGCTTGTAGCAAGTTCGCTCTCCGGTTTTTTTTATGGAAGAAATCATCGTCATCCTAGTAGCCTTCGGCGCCTCCATGCTCACCTTCTTTTCGGGTTTTGGACTCGGCACGATACTCACGCCTGCCTTCATCCTTTTCTTTCCTCCTGAAATCGCCGTTGCCGCCACGGCCATCGTCCATTTCCTCAACAATCTGTTCAAATTGGTACTCATCGGTCGTCATACGGCGCTTCGAGTAGTGTTGAAATTCGGCGTCCCGGCATTAGTAGGCGCCTACGGTGGAGCCAAGCTTTTGAGTTGGCTAAGCGAAAGTGATTCGGTAGTTTCCTTCCTCGGGTTTGAGACGACCTATTTGAACCTCGCCATAGGGGGACTGATC
The DNA here is from genome assembly GCA_038131955.1 of Flavobacteriales bacterium. Taxonomy (GTDB): domain Bacteria; phylum Bacteroidota; class Bacteroidia; order Flavobacteriales_G; family Salibacteraceae; genus SHAN690. The sequence continues at coordinate 570,093 of JAYPQK010000009.1, read as the reverse complement.
CTATTCTTCGCCCTGAGTGAGCTTCTTCCCAAGATGAAGGATGTCCAACTCGACCAGAAGTGGTTGATTCCTGGCGGTGTGCTGAGCGGATTCTTTGGCGGACTCTCCGGACATCAGGGAGCGTTGCGGAGTGCCTTCCTAGTAAAGGTGAACCTCTCCAAGGAACAATTCATCGCCACCGGAGTGGTCATTGCTTGCTTTGTCGACACCATGCGCATCACCACCTACGCGACCAGTTTTGACTTGGCGCAACTAGAGTCGATGACCACCATGATGGTCGGAGCCACACTGGCTGCCTTTGGAGGAGCGATATTAGGTCGCTACCTCTTGAAGAAGATCACGATCGGATTTATTCAGAATATCGTCGGGATCTTGATGATCATTATTTCCATACTGCTATTTTTGGGATTGATCTGATTGCCACGAACCATTTGTGATATTGAGCGTTGAAAGAGAATGAAGCCTGGAGAATACGCTGTTTTGGCCTTCGTCCTATTGATGCTCACCGCTTTCTTTAGCATATTCATTTGGTTTCAGATCAAACGCATTAAGCGCAACCTCTCCAACCGCCAGAAAGAATTGAATGAACGTTAACAAGACTATCTGATCGGACTATGCAAGACATTAATCTTCTTCAGGAATTGGAACAGGCTCAGATCGAATTTGAGCAAAACGCGGTCATCCGCGAAGTAGAAGCCATTCTTCATCAGGATCTAGCGGCAGAGCAAAACATCTCTGCCCGCATTCAACGTGGAATTGGGACCAACACCAGTCGCTTCGGCGGTCTGGAACGATTGGATTCGAAGAGACGCTTTGACATCGAGACCATCGAAAAGATCTGCACGAAGTATCGACTGCGCTTTCTCGAAAGTGATCTCTTCAAAGGAGACATCCCAAGCGAGGCCATTCGCGAGGTGAAGCGATTGGAATCCAGTTTAGGCATGCGATTCGACCGTTTCAGCGTGATCGCTCCAGCCGAGCGCTTCGACCTGAAGGACAGCACGAAAGACCCCATCTTGATGGCAGAGCTTCCTAATCGTCAATTCTATTACATCTTCCAATGGGGCGATGACATGAAGTGGTATCAGGAGATCCTGAAATATCCGTTCCGTCACATCGGTGCACTTGCCGCTTCCTCAAGCTTGTTAGGTTTGATCATCGCTTTCCTCGTACCTTCACAGTTCGAAGCTTTACAGGCCGAGTTCTTTTATCGCTTTTTCATCTTCAGCATGACCACATGCTTGGTGATGACCATGGCGATCATTACGGCCATCATTTACTCAAAGGACTTTAGTGAGAATGTTTGGAACAGTAGATTCATCAAGTAGATCGGTCAAGACCACCATCCTACTTTTTCTTTTCTCCCTTCTTTTACTCAATGGCTGCAAGGATAAAACGGCATCCAACGACTGCTACTACGAGCGCGTTGATACCATGGCAGAGGTCATCGACATCCGCAAAAGCCAGAGCGAAGAAGGTCGTTTGGAAGTCATCCTAGATTTCAAAGCAAGTCAATTGGCCTTCGAAGACCAAGAAATGGGCGCCCTGAAAGACGTGCAGATCGACCAAGACTTCATCGATCGCAACCAGATCCGCATCGGCAACCAATACAGCGTTGTCGTCAGTGAGATCACAAAAGGAAATTGCGTTCCGCGTGTTGTGAGCTTTCAGCATGCTTTGGAGTGATTGGTGATTGGGGGGAGGCCATTTCACCCTCCTTTTCAGTCGGGCGGAAATTCAACAGCATCTTCTGTTAGTGAAGAACCACGAACCCGAACGCACGTGATAGACACTCTGAGCTGAGGTCAAAACTGTAAGGTAAATGTACGAGCCCGAACGCATGTGAGGGTCACCCCGAGCGGAGTCGAGGGGCGAGTTGACCGTCACTTGAACCTAGAATGTGACTGATTTCTACATTGAGCAAGTTCTTGCAAAAGATCCAATTCTCCATTGGCCAACGCGCGCTTCTTTTGAGCACTCCATCGCTTTAGTATTTTCTCCACTTTGATGGCAAGATTAGGATCGGAATACCTTTCCGACCAGATTAAATGACAGGGTCGGCGGGAATAAGTGTATGTTGACTTTTTCGTTGAATTGTTATGCTGCCACAACCTCCGATCAAGGTCGTTTGTTATTCCAACATACAAAGAGGAATCTGAACATTCTAGGATATAAGCATAGTAACACCAGAACATAATCCCACGTTATCAGAACGAAAGTTACAGACTAACGTTCTCCATTAATTTGCAAATAATGCCAGTGGTATTTCCGCCCCTCGACTCCGCTCGGGGTGACCCTCCTTTTCAGTCGGGCGGAAAACAGAAAACCTGATTCACTAATCTTCCCGTACTACCCAAGCGTCAGCTTGATAGGATTCCATTTCTTTGCCTCATGGCTCATCCCATCGACATAGAAAAGCTCCTCGCGGGAGACCTGCTGACCTTATCACGGGCGATCACCTTGGTGGAGAGTACCTTGCCCCAGCATCGCAGGGAGGCATTGGAGTTGATCGATAAGATCTACGATCGTCGCACGCCTTCGATTCGATTGGGGATAACGGGCATTCCGGGTGTAGGAAAGAGCACTTTCATAGAATCCTTGGGCAAAACCATGCTGCAAGAAGGAAGAAAGCTAGCTGTGCTCGCGGTAGACCCTAGTAGCAAAAAAACCGGTGGTAGCATCCTGGGAGATAAGACCAGGATGGAAGACTTGAGCAAGGAAGCCAATGCCTTCATTCGACCTAGTCCTTCCAGTGGCACCCTGGGTGGTGTCGCGGCGCGAACCCGAGAATCGATGCTCCTTTGCGAAGCCGCGGGGTTTGATACGATCATCGTAGAGACCGTGGGTGTAGGACAGAGCGAAACGGAAGTCATCAACATCACCGATTGTTTCCTTATGCTAGCCATGCCCGGCACGGGCGATGACCTCCAAGGCATCAAGCGGGGTATCATGGAGGCCGCCGACCTCATTGTGATCAACAAGGCAGATGGAAGCAACATCGATGCGGCCAGAAAAGCGAAGAAGCAGCTTCAAATGGCGCTCCACCTCTTCCCTGCTGCGCACCATGGTTGGGAAACCAAAGTACTCACGGCATCAGGCCTTCATGACGAAGGGGTGAAGGAGACCTGGACTTCCGTGAAGCAAATGATCGACCACATGAGATCAAACGACCATTTTTCAGAACGACGCAGAGAACAGCAAGAAAGAGCCTTCGAAAAGCTTACTGAACTGAGCATTTACGAATACGTGCTACAGCAACTCGGTCGTTCTGGGGATGTACAATCGCTCAAAGACGACGTACTTCAGGGGAAATTGAATGAATTCTCGGCGTCGTTGCAGATCATCGAACGACTCAAGCACCTGACCCTAGACTAGGCCTTTACCTTGGCTTGAAACTCCTTCTTCAGAATGCGAATGGCGATATCCGTCGGAAGCTTTTCTCGGCTACCCGAAACTTCAAGGATCGCTTGAGAGAACTCCAGGGAATTCGAGTCCTTGTGCACCCGCTCCGCGGCTTTGTTCAAGATATTGATGGTCTCATTTCGCGCCGCTAATACCGATTCCCAAGCATCGACGCCGATGTACAGCTGCTGGGCTAGGTTGTGATCGAATTCCTCACGGATGATCTTGAGAATCTCAGACTGTAAGTGGCGAGCGCTCATTCCCGGCTTGTTCACACGAAAGACGAGTCGCTCCGGATTGATCCGCTCGAGATAGAGGATCAAGCGCTCATAGGCCTGCACCTGTAATGGGAGGTAATCCTTCTTCTTGCGCTCCTTCCACTCTCGATCCAACTGTACCTGCTGCTGGTCGAAGTATTGCTTCAACATCACATAGACCACTCCCACGATCGCGGCGCCCGTCCCCAGTACGGCGACCACAAAGACAATTGCACTCATGACATTCATGCCGCAAAGATGACAAATCTTCTGATGCTCTACCCACGAAACACAAGTCGTGTGCTACGTGAAGAACCTGTTGAATACCTTACCTGATTTGCCCACCATGAGACAAGCAAATCTTTAGATTTGTCACACATTCACTATTGATGAGCATACTCTCTTCACGCATCGAGCGAATGGCCGAGTCAGAGACGATCGCCATGTCGCAACGCAGCCGAGACCTCAAAGCCCAGGGTCACGACGTCATCAACCTGAGCCTCGGCGAGCCTGACTTCAACACACCTGACATCATCAAAGAGGCAGGCATCCAAGCGATCAAGGACAACTACAGTCACTATACTCCCGTTCCCGGATTAGTGGAATTAAGGGAGGCGATCGTAGAAAAGCTCCGAAGAGACAACCAGCTATCTTACACTCCTGATCAGATCGTCGTTTCCACAGGAGCCAAGCAAAGCCTGATGAACGTGGTGCTTTGTTTGATCGATCCGGGGGATAAAGTGGTCGTGGCCGCACCATATTGGGTTTCATATGAAGCCATGGTCAATTTCGCTGATGGAGAGATGATCACGGTGAATGCCGGTGTAGAACAAAATTTCAAGATCACCCCACAACAGTTGGACGATGCGCTGACGGAGGATACCAAATTATTTATGTTCTCCTCTCCGTCCAATCCAACGGGTGGCGCCTACTCTGAAGACGAATTGCGCGCACTGGCCGAAGTATTCAAGCGTTACCCCAACACCTACATCATCTCGGATGAGATCTACGAGCACATCCGATTTGAAGGAAAGCACTTCAGCCTGGCACAGATCCCAGAGCTGTACGACCGAGTGATCGTGGTGAATGGAGTGTCAAAAAGCTTTGCCATGACGGGATGGCGAATTGGCTATATCGCGGCGAATAAAACGATAGCAAAGGCCTGCACCAAGATGCAAGGTCAATTCACCAGTGGAGCGTCAGGCATCAGTCAAATGGCTTCAAGGGCTGCCATGTATGTGCTAGCAGAGGACTTGAGCGATATGGTCAATGCCTTTTCGAAGCGACGCGAGATCATGATCGAAGGCTTATCCAACATACCGGGCTTCGTTTGCAATCGTCCGGAAGGGGCCTTCTATCTCTTTACTAAGGTCTCTGAATTGTTTGGAAAGCGATTCAACGACCAAGTGATCGAGAATGCCACCGATCTCTGCATGTATCTGATCAACGAAGCCCACGTGGCCACGGTACCCGGCTCTGCTTTTGGCGCCGACAACTACATTCGCCTCAGCTATGCAGCGAGCGAAGAAGAACTAAAAACAGCCTTGGATCGTATCCGAAAGGCCATTGAGCAACTCCAGTAATGGATAAGAACCGCATCCTAGAAGCGATCGCTTCCTTTACTCAACAAAAGGTTCTCGTCATCGGCGATGTGATCCTTGACGCCTACTACCGAGGAGAGGTGTCGCGGATCTCTCCAGAGGCGCCCGTTCCGATCGTGGAACTGAAGTCGAAGGAGTATCGCCTAGGAGGTGCCGCGAACGTGGCATTGAACACGAAGGACCTCGGAGTAACGAGCATCATGTGCTCGACCATTGGAGATGATCCGACCGCTAAGAAGGTCACCGATCTGTTCCGAGAAGCTGGATTGAATGACGAAGGCTTAATCCCTAGTGGCCGACGCACTACCTCGGTAAAAACGAGGATCATCAGTGGCTATCAGCAAATGCTGCGCATCGATGAGGAGGAACGCAGTCCGCTCGGCGAGCACGACGATAGAATTCTCTTCGACCGGATCAAGGCTGTGATCCACCTCGAAAAGCCGGATGCCATCATCTTTGAGGACTACGACAAGGGGGTGATCTCCGAAGCGCTCGTGGCTCAGATCATGGAAGTGGCGAAGGAATCCGACATCAAGGTGACCGTTGACCCGAAGCGTAGGAATTTCTTCGGTTATACCGGGGCGACCTTGTTCAAGCCCAATTTGAAGGAGTTGAAAGACGGACTGAATTGGCCCGAAATGTCGACCTCTGATGAAGACCTGATGATGGCCTTCCACCTCCTGAGAGACAAGATGCCGGTGGATATTGCCTTGTTTACCCTTTCAGCCGAGGGCATGTTCATCACAGATGGTAACCAATCGCATCGCCTACCTGCGTTCAAGCGGAACATTGCGGACGTTTCAGGTGCCGGAGATACGGTCATTGCCACGGCAACAGCAGGGTTGAATGCCGGTCTCAATTTGGAAGAGATCGCTTTCATTTCGAATGTAGCTGCCGGATGGGTTTGCCAATATCCGGGTGTGGTCTCCATTACCCAAGAAGCTTTGTCAAACGAAGTCGCAAAATTGCTCTAAAGTGGATATTCGGTCGCTTCGCGAAAAGATCAACCTTTTCATCTACAACAGTAAGACGAAGAACCTACGTCGACTCAAGGTGCTTAGCATCCTGATCTCGATGATCGCCATCGGAAGCCTTTTTTACTACCACGGATTCAATCACGACACGGAGACTAAACGAATGCTTCAACGCATCGTTGAGATCTCGTTCGGATTCTATGTGATCCACTACTTGGCTAAGGTCTTCTACGACTTTTCGCCACGGGTCTTCATCCGGGAAAACTGGTTCGAAGGGATCATGGTACTCTTCCTGCTCCTTGAAGGGATCAGTTACAACCTCTTCGATACACTGATCCTGCAGACGGTGTTCAAATCTATCGGATTCGAAAGCCTCGCAGCGGTGAGTGTGGTCTTCCTGCAGGTCTATCTCTTCATTGTGGTGCTGCTGGAGCTGAGTGACAATACCAACCTGATATCGAATATCAAGCTCCACCCTTCCAGCATATTCATTGCTAGTTTCCTGGTGCTTTGTGGATTAGGTACGGTACTCCTGATGCTTCCGGAAATGACGACCAATAATGGATCGATGGGATTCATTGATGCCATGTTCACTTCAGTCAGCGCCACTTGCGTAACCGGACTTATCGTCGAGGATACGGCTACCTTTTTCACGTTCAAGGGGCAATTCGTCATCATGTTGCTGATGAAGTTGGGGGGACTGAACATCGTGTCTTTCGCTTACTTGGCTGCCTTCCTGAACCGTGCCGGATTCGGTTTGAAGCAGGACGATATCATCGAGGATTTCATCACAAAAGACGCCTTCTTCACCGCCAAGGGAATGTTGATCAAGGTGTTCACCTTGAGTGTGGTGATCGAGTTGGTAGGCGGACTCTTGATCTATTTCCTGATCACCCCTGACATGCCTTTCGAAAGCGAAGGTGACAAGTTCTTCTTTGGCATTTTCCACTCTATCTCTGCCTTTAACAACGGTGGATTCTCCACGTTTACAGATGGAATGTACTCGACCTTCATCCGCGACGCCTACTTGATCCATATCGTAGTAGCTGTCCTCATCCTCTTGGGAGCGTTCGGCTTTACAGTCATGTTTGACCTCTTTACTCCGAGTAATATGAGGGATCGATTGAAGCATCCGTGGAAGCGCCCGCACATGAGTACTATCCTCGCCGTCCGCACTCACATGCTATTGATCGTGATCGGAATGGTGCTCTACCTCGTTGCCGAATGGAATACGACACTGTCCGAGCACAATTTCGTCGAGAAATCGATCATCGCTATGTTCCAAAGCGTCTCGGTTCGATCGGCCGGTCTGAATACCGCCGACATCTTTAGTCTGAGCACGGCTACGATCTTCATGCTCATCTTTATGATGTTCGTCGGAGGAAACACCTTTTCGACGGCTGGTGGTATCAAAACCTCAACGTTCGCTCTGATCTGCATCAATACTTGGTCGATCATTCGTGGAAAAAAGAAGGTGGAAGTTTTGGGTCGCACGATTCCCAACGATGACATGCTCAAGGCCTTTACCGTGTTGGTCACCTTTGGTGGAGGAATGCTGGTCTGCATCTACGCGCTTTGCTTGACCGAGCAGCACATCCTCGCCATGCCCGACCGTGGACTGATCGATCTGATATTCGAAGAAGTCTCTGCTTTTTCCACTTGTGGACTAAGCACCGGTATCACAGGAATGCTGAGCGATTCAGGAAAAGTGATCCTTTCCATTTCGATGTTCATCGGACGATTGGGAACATTATCCATCATTTTCGCGTTCTCCAGAAAGATCATCAGTACCAACTATTCATATCCCGAAGAACACCTAATGGTCGGATAATGACAGAAAACGCAGCAGAGAAGGTCAAGCCGTACAATCAAGAAGGCAGCAAAAAGGAGCAGGTCGCTCAGATGTTTGATAACATCTCGGGCAATTATGACCTGCTGAATCACCTGCTCAGCCTCAACATTGATAAGGCTTGGAGGAAGAAGGCCGTTTCATTATTGAAACCATACAATCCGCAGCGACTGCTCGATGTAGCAACAGGCACGGGCGACTTTGCCGTCGAGCTGATGAAGCTCGGTCCTGATGAGATCAAAGGGATCGACATTTCTGCAGGGATGCTGGAAGTGGGTCGACAAAAGATGGTCAAGCGAAAGCTAGACAACGTCATCGACCTTCAACTTGGGGATGCCGAGAACCTTCCTTTCGAAGACGAGACCTTTGACGGCATCACGGTCGCCTTTGGGGTGCGCAACTTCGAGAATCTCGTTGCCGGACTTATGGACATGAAGCGTGTTCTGAGAACGGGTTATCCAGTTGCGGTGCTTGAATTTTCCAAGCCTCGAACCTTTCCGATGAAGCAGTTGTACAACTTCTACTTCAAGTACATCCTGCCCAATATCGGCAAACTGATCTCAAAAGACAGTCGCGCTTATACCTACCTACCGGAATCCGTGAGTGCGTTTCCGGAGGGAAAGGATTTCGTGAACATTCTAAATAGCGTGGGGTACAAGAACATTTGCGAGTACCGTCTCACCTTCGGAATTGCAACGATCTATCTCGCAGAGAAATAATAGTTGCGACGCTTTCGTTTTTCTTTGCACCTGATGCGGTATCGTACCCTCATAGTATTGATCGCTTCCCTGCTCGGAAGTATGAGCGTCTTTGCGCAGCGCGATATTCCTGATAACCTTCCGGAATTCGATGCGCGCAGACTGCACTTTGGGTTTCAGTTGGGCATCAGTCAAAACGCATTTCAGGTCCGTCAAGATCTCTCGCTGGCTGACTCCTTGATTCGACTAGATCATCGTTCCCAACCGGGATTCGTCATCCGTGTCGTGAGCGAGCTGCACATGGGGCCGTACTTCAGCCTGCGTCATACACCAGGCATCGCCTTTGCGGCACGCGATCTGAATTACTGGTACACCGACCAAGGAGTTCCTGCTGCCAGTCCTGTGGTTCGTACCATCGAGTCGACCTTCATCGACATCCCGCTGTATTTCAAGTATCGATCAGCCCGCGTTAATAATTTCGCCCAGTACGTTTTTGTGGGATTCAACTATGCAATCGACCTCGCTTCACAGCAGTTTGTAGACAATCAGATCGATGAGCGCGGACAATTCATCGTAAAGCTCAAGCGCAACAACTACATGGCTGAGGTCGGTGTGGGATTCGACTTCTTTATGGAGTACTTCAAATTCAGTCCTGAACTCCGATTCAGCTATGGGATAAACGACGTTAGCGTACAAGACAACACCGTCTATTCTAGTCCTCTCGTCGGATTGAACTCAAGGATATTTGCTATCGCGTTGAACTTTGAGGGCTAGGACTGTGTCCATGCGTGCATCAGGATACCCGCAGCAATCGATGCATTGAGTGACTCAGCCCCTTCCGCACCTGGAATGGTAATCTTATGATCGAGCTTTGCCTGAACTTCGGGTCGAATGCCATGTGACTCACTGCCGATGACCAAGACTCCACGATCCGAGGTGAGCGATCCGATTCCTTCCCCGTCCATTACCGCTCCATAGACAGGACCTTCGGAACTCTCCAGTGCAGTGACCAGATCCTTCTCCACCATTTGCACGCGAAAAAGGCTTCCCATGGTCGCTTGGACCACCTTCGGATTGAAGGCGTCCACCGTGTCAGGAGAAACCCAAATGCGACGGATGCCGAACCAGTCAGCTGTACGAATCAAGGTTCCGAGATTACCCGGGTCTGAAATACCGTCGAGCGCCAGGATGCGTCCTTCCGCAGCGGATGGGGTCAATTCAGGGATATCCACAACAGCCAGCACCGGCGACGGAGAATGAAGGGCCGTCATCGCAGCCATGTCCTTTTCGCTGACAGGAATCGCCTCTTTTGCGCCTTCGATACTTACCTCTAATGTAGAGAGAACATAGACCTTGCGTACGCGCCATCCCGCCTTGACGACCTCCTCAACACCTTTGACACCTTCGACAATGAACTGTCCTTCAGACTTTCTTCCCTTCTTTCGATGTAGGGACCGCACGTGTTTTATTTCGCTCTTCGAAATCATTGAGGAGGCAGAATAGCGTTAGTTTTGATCCAAAGATAAGCGGACTGCATGAGGCCCCGAACCTTTGTATTTTCTCTATTTACACTACTGGCAACCGTACAGGCCTGTCGACCTGCCCGCCATGTGGAAGAGGGAAAGTACATCGTCTCACGTAGCAAGATCCACATCAATGAAGAATGCAAGATCAAATACGAGGGCGATGCCGACGACTTGGAATCCGCCCAGCGCATGCGTCCATACCGCCGTTGGTTTGGTGTGATCCCTTTCAATGTAGGCGTCTGGAATTTCGCAAGCACCAAGAATCAAGACCGCCGGCTTTGGTCGTACCTCAAGACAACCGTTGGTGAGGCTCCGCCCATCTTCGAACCGATCCTATTGCAGAAGTCCATCGATCAGATGAAGGTAGCGCTGCACAACGACGGCTACTTCGACGGTGAAGTTCGAGCGGAAGTCGATACGATCCGTCGTAAGGTCAAGCTCAACTTTTACATCGAGAGCGACGAAGCCTATACCCTAAAGAACATTGGCTTTGCCTACGAAGACACCGCCATCGCACGAGAATTCAAATCAGGGGTAAGCACCAAGTTTCAAAGAGGAACGCGCTTTGACACCGAACTCTTCGAATCCGAGCGGAATCGACTGACCCAGGAGATGAAGAATCGAGGGTATTACACCTTCGACAATATCCACGTCATCTATGAAGTCGACACCAACCTACCGGGTAAGAAGTATGTCGTCACCATGCGCTTGCGGGATCTCCGACTAACCAAGAACATCGAAGGTCGAGATACCTTGATCAGGCAATCACATCAAAAGCACTACATCCAATCGATCACGGTCAATGAGGTCTACAATGCCGGAAAGAGCAGCTCTACCAAATTGGATACGGCCACATTCAAGGGTATGGATTTCCTCTACAGAGAGAAACCGATCGTTCGACCTGCTCGACTCTCGCGAAACCTATTCATTCGACCCGGTGATCGCTATTCGCTGAGCAGAACCAATTACACCTATGAAAGACTCAATGCTCTGAGGAACTTTCGCTTCATCGACATGCGATATACTTCGGTGGAGGACGGCTCTGACAGTGCGGGCTTAGACTTGCTGGTCAACCTCACCAAGATGCCCAAGCAATCCTTCGTGATCGAAACCACGGGCACCCATCGATCCGGCAACATGGGTATCTATGCTAGCCTTGATTACAGGAACCGAAACGTATTCCGAGGAGCCGAACAGCTCGACTGGAGTATTTACGGCGGGGTAGAATCTCAACGAACGAACAGTACCGACAACGACGCAGAGGTCAATGAGGTGATCAATGGAGCACCGTTCAACACCTATGAGTTTGGTACACAAGTCCGCCTAACGATTCCCGACTTCATGCTCCGACTCTCGAGAAAGGAGATGACCTGGGCCAAGGAACCAAAGACCAACATCAGTGCATCGATCGACCGTCAGTTGCGTCCTCAATACGAGCGCACGTTGATCAATACCAACTACCAGTACACGTTCCGATTGAGAGAAAAGGATCTAGTGGTCTTTGCACCGGTGGACCTCAGTGTGATCGAACTGACCAAGCAAGACTTCTTTGAGCGACAGTTACAGTTGACCAACAATCAGCTCCTTATCAATAGCTACAATGACCACATTATTGCCGCTGGACGTCTCTCCTACTCCAACACCACACAGGAGATCAATACGCTCAAGAACTTCCATTACTATAAGATCAACTTTGAGACTGCTGGAAACCTCCTGCGGGCGGCGAGCAGTTTGATGGGACTGAACTATGACGCAGAGCGCAACTCTTACCTCATCGACGACATCGCCTTTGCCCAATATGTCAAGCTCGACGCAGATTACGTATGGCATCAGGTTTTGACGGATCAGAGCAAGGTCGTGTACCGCACCTTTGGCGGGATCGGCATTCCGTTGACCAATCTGAATGTACTCCCATTTGAACGGAGCTTCTTCGCAGGCGGATCGAACGACATTCGAGCATGGAGGGCGCGAGCACTTGGTCCGGGAGGACTATCGGAAACCGAGACCTACGGGATCGACCAGGTGGGTGAAGTGCAGATTGAATTCAACGCGGAGTATCGATTTCACATCATCAAGATGCTGGAGGGTGCCGTATTCCTCGATGTGGGTAACATCTGGCTGATGCGCAAGGATTCTACGCGACTCAATGCAGAATTTGCCTTTGACCGTTTTTACAAGGAGATCGCGATTGCTCCCGGTGCAGGGCTGAGACTCGATTTCGACTTCTTCATCCTCCGAGGTGATCTCGGCCTGCAGCTTCGAGATCCACAACTACCGGAAGGAGAGCGATGGCTATTTGACCCGAAAGTCGAGACGATGGCATTGCGTCAGGCGGCGAACGAACTAAGGGTGGCCAACGGCCTGAACAAGGTTACCCGCTGGGAACGAAGCTACCTTCCCCAACTCACATTCAACCTCGGTATCCACTATCCTTTCTGACATTATGAAGTCAGAAATATTGGTATAGCTTTGCACGATCCAAAGTACACTGTATGGGATGGTTTAAACGCATGACCGAGGGGATCCGGACCCCAACGAAGGAGAAGAAGGAGACACCTGAGGGATTGTGGTACAAATGCCGCAAATGCAACCATGTGGTGAGTTCTGATGAGCATGCACAGACCTTTTGGGTATGTGAAAGCTGCGGACACCACGAGCGCATAGGATCACACCAGTATTTTCAGATCATTTTCGACAACAACCGATTCACCGAGCTTAATCCTCATATGATCTCCGGTGACCCTCTTTCATTTGAGGATACCAAGAAATACGCTGATCGTCTTCGTGGTTCTATCCGCAAGACCGGTCTGCACGACGCGGTTAGGACAGCGTATGGTAACCTACACCGAAAGAAAGTAGTGATCGCAGCGATGGATTTCGGTTTCATCGGTGGAAGTATGGGATCGGTAGTTGGAGAGAAGATCGCCCGTGCGATCGATTTCGCTATAGAGAACAACTGTCCGTTCATCATGATTAGCAAGAGTGGTGGCGCCCGAATGATGGAAGCTGCTTACTCCTTGATGCAGATGGCCAAGACCAGTGCCAAGTTGACCCAGCTCAGCGAGAAGAAACTTCCTTATATCTCGATCCTAACTGATCCTACTACCGGTGGTGTGACCGCATCTTTCGCGATGCTGGGCGACATCAACATTGCGGAGCCCGGCGCCCTAATCGGTTTTGCAGGTCCACGCGTAGTGAAGGAAACCATCGGAAAAGACCTTCCGGAAGGCTTCCAGACTGCGGAATTCGTGTTGGAACACGGCTTCTTGGATTTCATCGTTCATCGAAAGGATCTCCGCGAAAAACTCAATCAATTCATCACCCTGATTAAAAATTAAATAAGTGATTGACGCAGAGTAAGAAATGCTTATCTTTGCGCCCCTTATTTAAGAAAAGTATAGCTGAAGCATGTATTTGACAAGCGAAAAGAAACAAGAGATTTTTACGAAGCACGGAAGCAATGCTTCAGACTCAGGTTCTGCTGAAGGGCAGATCGCGTTGTTTACGTATCGAATTGCACACCTTACTGAGCATTTGAAGCAAAACCGTAAGGATTTCAATACGCAACAGGCTCTTATCCGTATGGTAGGAAAGCGCCGAAGCCTTCTGAACTACCTCAAGAACAAAGACATTGAGCGTTACAGAAGCATCATCAAAGAATTGAATCTGAGGAAGTAATCCTCTTCAAGAACAAGTAAAAAGGCAATGGAAATTGCCTTTTTTCATATTTACACTTATCGTTTTATTGTTGTTATGTTAATCGGAAAGAATCAAACGATCACCGGAGGTAATGGTGATCCAATCGAAATCGAGACCGGAAAGCTTGCCAAGCAGGCTGACGGTTCCGTCGTCGTGAAGCAAGGAGGAACCATGTTGCTCGCGGCAGTTGTGTCAAACAAAGAAGCTAAAGATGGGGTGGACTTCCTTCCACTGACCGTTGATTACCGGGAGAAATATGCCTCAACGGGCAAGTTCCCTGGAGGATTCTTTAAAAGAGAGGCTCGTCCCTCAGATAGCGAGGTCTTGACCATGCGTCTTATCGACCGCGCTCTTCGTCCACTTTTCCCGGACGACTACCACGCTGACACTCAGGTCATGGTGAGCTTGATCTCATCTGACAAAGAAACTCAACCAGACGCATTGGCGTGTTTGGCTGCTTCTGCAGCGATCGCTGTTTCTGACCTCCCATTTGGAGGCCCTGTATCAGAAGTACGCGTTGGACGTATCAATGGTCAGTTCGTGATCAACCCTACCTTCAAGCAAATGGAGGAGTGTGATATCGACATCATGGTAGCAGCAACCATGGAGAACATCATGATGGTCGAAGGTGAGATGAACGAAGTAAGCGAAGCAGACATGCTTGCGGCTATCAAGTTCGCTCACGACGAGATCAAATTGCATTGCCAGGCTCAGTTGGATCTTGCCTCTCAGGTTGAGAAGGCTGCCACTAAACGCGAGTACTCTCACGAGACCAATGATGAAGAACTAGAAAAGCAAGTTCACGCATATTGCTACGACAAGGCATACGCAATCGCTACCGCTGGAACGGCGAAGCAAGAGCGTTCTGACGCATTCAAGGCTTTGGCTGAAGAATTCATGTCTACCCTGTCTGAAGAAGAGCAAGCAGAAAAGGCTGAGCTAGTTTCCAAGTACTTCCACAAGACACAGAAAGAGGCCATGCGCAATATGATCCTCAACTTGGGTCAGCGCCTCGATGGTCGTAAGACCAATGAGATCCGTCCGATCTGGTGTGAAGTAGGATACCTTCCTGGACCACACGGTTCATCGATCTTCACCCGCGGTGAAACGCAGTCGTTGACCACTGTTACCCTCGGAACGAAGCTCGACGAGCAGATGATCGACGGTGCGTTGGTAGAAGGAACGGAGAACTTCCTATTGCACTACAACTTCCCTCCATTCTCTACCGGTGAGGCTCGTCCGATCCGCGGCGTATCGCGTCGTGAAGTGGGACACGGAAACTTGGCGCTTCGTGCATTGAAGCGAATGATCCCTGGAACTGAAGAGAATCCTTACACGATCCGTATCGTGAGTGATATCCTTGAATCAAATGGTTCGTCATCAATGGCGACGGTTTGCGCGGGAACACTCGCTTTGATGGATGCCGGTGTGAAGATCAAGCGTCCGGTGAGCGGTATCGCCATGGGATTGATCATGGGAGCTGATGGTAAGTATGCCATCCTTTCTGACATCTTAGGCGATGAAGATCACTTGGGTGATATGGACTTCAAGGTAACGGGAACCACCAATGGTATCACGGCTTGTCAGATGGACATCAAAGTAGACGGTTTGAGCTACGAGATCCTCGAGAAGGCCTTGAACCAAGCCAAGGAAGGTCGTTCACACATCTTGAATGAGATGATGAAGACCATGAGCGAGCCACGCGCTGATTACAAGCCACACGTTCCACGTATCGAAACCATCATGATCGACAAAGATCAGATCGGTGCGGTGATCGGCCCAGGTGGTAAGGTGATCCAAGAGATCCAAGCCAAGACCGAGACCACCATCTCCATCACGGAAGAAGGTGACAAAGGAGTGGTTCAGATCGCTTGCGATAACAAGGAAGGAATGGACAAGGCAATGGCCTGGATCAAGGGCATCGTTGCTAAGCCAGAGGCTGGCGAAGTTTACAAAGGACGAGTGAAGAACATCGCTGCCTTTGGAGCATTCGTTGAGATCCTTCCAGGTAAAGAAGGTCTTCTTCACATTTCGGAGATTGATCATAAGCGTATCGAGAAGGTAGAAGATGTATTGAAGCCAGGTGATGAGATCGAGGTCAAGTTGATCGAGATCGATCAAAAGACTGGTAAGCTTCGACTTTCAAGAAAAGCGCTGATGCCACGACCAGAGCGAAAGCCAGCAGAGTAAGCTGCTGATAATTATAACTATGTTAACAGGGCGGTATTTATAAATCCGAATACCGCCCTCTTTTTTGCCGTAGAGTATGGATTTTCTTTATCCAGCGAAAAATCCATCCTATGCGCCAATTAAAGATTACCCAGCAGATCACTAACCGTGAAACTGCATCCCTCGACAAGTATTTGACCGAGATCGGACGTGAAGAATTGATCACTGCCGAACAAGAAGTAGATCTCGCACGCCGCATCAAGCAAGGTGACCAAGTTGCTTTGGCCAAAATGGTACGAGCAAACCTCCGCTTCGTTGTTTCTGTTTCTAAGCAGTATCAAAATCAGGGTCTCAGTCTTCCTGATCTTATCAATGAGGGTAATCTTGGATTGATCAAGGCCGCCAAGCGATTTGACGAAACTCGCGGTTTCAAGTTCATTTCATATGCCGTTTGGTGGATTCGCCAGAGCATTCTTCAGGCTTTGGCCGAGCAGGCGCGTATCGTTCGTCTGCCGCTCAATAAGATCGGCAACATCAACAAGATCAATCGTGCCTATGCTGCCCTTGAGCAGGTGCACGAGCGTGAACCAACGGTGGATGAGATCGCGCACGAATTGGAGATGGCCGAGGGAGACATCAGCCAGAACATCAAGAACAATCGACGACACGTTTCTATGGATGCGCCCATCCCTGGTGCTGAAGATGACGACCGAAACATGTACGACCTCATGGAGGGTGAAACGGAGCACAATCCGGAGTCTACCCTTCTCAACGAATCCCTTCGTCGTGAGATCGAGCGTTCTTTGGCCACTCTTTCTGAGCGCGAAAGCGACGTGATCCGTTTGTATTTCGGTTTGACTGGAAAACATCCAATGACCCTCGAAGAGATTGGCGAGGAATTCGACCTCACCCGCGAGCGTGTGCGTCAGATCAAGGAAAAAGCCATCCGCCGACTTCGTCACACTTCTCGTAGCAAGCTACTCAAAGACTATTTAGGTTAAACACCACATCTGTTTCGCGTAAACGCCAGTGGTAAAATTGAGGGAGCGTAGTCCCCACAGCGCTTCCGTGCCCGGTGGCAGGGCAGCGCCGTGGGCGTCCCTTCGCCAACACACCCCGCCCGCCTCAGGCGGGCACCCCTCTCTAGAGGGGAAAGTGATTTGAGCACTTAGCCATTTGACCACTTGAGCATTCACCATTCTCCTCCCGAAGGGACGCCTACGGCGTTGCACTAAAACGAGCCTACTCCTTAATAAACTCCACTCTCCTATTCAAGGCACGTCCTTCTTCCGTATCGTTTGGAGCAGTGGGCTCAGACTCGCCTTTCGGCAAGACCTTGATCTGAGTATCCTCGATACCTGCTAATTCTAGATGATACAATACGTTTGAGATACGCAGGATCGAGACCTTGTAGTTCACGCTGTCGGTTCCGACACTATCGGTATGACCTTCGACGCGTAGCTTCATATCCGGATTCTTCTTGAGCATTGGGATAACCACCTGATAGATGTACTCGATCTGATAATCAGTAAGCAAGAACTCATTGAAGTCAAAGCGCAGATCCCAGCCACGATTGGTTTCAGCAACCTGTGCAATTCCGCTCTTCAACTTATAATCCGACTCATCCAATACGGCGCGAGCCATCTTCGGCTTCACTGGTTCTTCTTCAACCTTAGGTTCTTCGAACACGGTATTGCTTACCACATCCTCATAGACCTTTACAAACTCATTTGCTGAATCCTTAGGAGGAGTGAGCGGGTAGTCCGGTTTCTCCTCACCCTGTCCGCCGCCAACTGAGATCATCATTTCTTCATCTGACTTCTCGGTTCCGAAATCTCCAACAATCTCTTGCTCCTCGCGCTCTGAGGTAGTTATATCGGTAGGTAATTCCTCCTCGGGTCGATGGTAGAAAAGGTTCCGTTTTTTCTGGGTTTTCGATGAATCTCAAATCACTCTCCATCAGTCTGAATATCTCAGAACCGCCCCACGACCTAATCCACTATGTTTGAAGTTATGGGATCATATCCAAAACGAACCTTATTCCTTCTACTCCAGACGCTTGTGTTTGCTGGGATTTCCGATGTTTCGATAGGACAGACTACTCCGAAGATTGAGGACTTCTACGTAGACTCAAACGCGACTCGATCCGCGTTCGAAAAAGCCGTAAGGCATCTTGAACAGGAGGCAATCCACGCTGAGCCCGGAATTCCTGAGGTAGTGGAGTCTGTTTGGCATTGGTCCCAGATCCATGGCGATTCGGTCGACATCATTCATAGCAAGATCATCAGAGCACGATCCCTGCACGCACTTGGATTGAAATCCCAAGCCATCAAGATCCTAAAACAAGTTCGAAAAAGCCCGCATACGGACGACTCATTGATGTTCAGCGCCACGATAATCCTACGCGACTACTATTTGAATCTCGACGCCATCGATAAGGCCTTCGAATTACATCAAGAGATCAATTGGGATTACGCCCCGGATTTTTACCAGCGGTACGCTCCGGATGGATTCATGGGCAACCTCTATTTCAAGATTGGAGATTATGAACGGGCCTTGGAATCCTATAAAACATCCATTCGGCAGATGCGAGAGGCCAGCAAGCCATATTGGGAACTTTCCTACACCAATAGTCGAGGCTTCACATTCGAAAAAATGGGACTGCTCGACAGTGCGCTTAGTCACTACCTCCGTGCGGAGTACATCCTTGAAAACCAGATCGGAAAAAACGGATCGAACTCAATTAAGCAATACCTATATCTGAAAGGATTAATTCTAGGAAATCGAGCGCAAATACTCGCAAAGCAAGGGCTACATCAAGAAGCAATCCCTCTTTATCGACAAGATATTGAGGCGAGTCTTCAGGGAAGTTCAAAGGCCGAATACCGGCAAAATGCAACCACAAGTCTAACCAAGCTCGCTTCAAGCTATCTGGCGATCAGCGAAAAGGACCTTGCCTGGAGCTGCTTGGAAAGAGCATCCGAATTGATCCGTAAAGATGACAACCCCGAACTCTGGATCAATCTATACCAGCGACGGTCAGAATATTTCGATCATATAAATGATCCCTCTAGTGCATTGAGGGAACTGCAAAAACTCGTGCTTTTCAAGGATTCGGCTCAGAATCACCAAAAGGTGGTCACCACCCAAAACATTATGATAGCCTATGAATCCATCATCACAGAACGCGAAAAACTCTTGCAAGAACAGAAGATCCGAGAACTTGAGATGGCCTCTGACACTCAACGTGACACCAACTTATTTTTCATTATGGTGATCGTGCTATCGCTGATCATAACCGGGGGAACGGTATATCGATTCCGGAGAAAAAGCTTACAACAAGTCGCGATAGAAAAACAAAACCAAGAGATCGCAGTACAAAAGGAAACGATCGAGTCGTCACTTAAGGAGAAAGAGGTCCTACTACGCGAAGTGAATCATCGGGTAAAGAACAACCTACAGATCGTCTCCAGCCTGCTCTTTCTGCAATCGCGAAACACCGAAAACGCAGAGGCACGAGAAATGATCAATGAGGCCCACCAGCGCATCCAAACCATCTCGGTGATCCACCAAAAACTCTATCAAGAGTCGCAATACGACAGCGTCGAGTTTGATACCTACTTGAGTGATCTCATCCGTCAGACCATCTCCTCCTATCGCCTGCCTGGACTCGAAGTCGAGACCAACATCGACATCCAATACCTCGGCGTGAGTATGGATCAAGCCATCCCATTGAGTTTGATCATCCACGAGCTGGTTACCAATTCCATGAAGCACGCCTTCACCGGATTGACCGAAGGAATGATCGCCGTGCAGCTCCGAAAGGAAGGCAACACCCTCTCCTTGCGCTATGAAGACGACGGATCCGGACTCGTCCCCGATCCCGAGAACACCAATTCCTCCCATATCGGCATGAAGGTGATCGAACTCCTCATCCAGCAAATCGGAGGCGTGATCCACCTCCTCGAACGAAAGCCGCTCATCATTCGGATCGATTTTGAGGATGGGGATTAGGGTGTGGGGAGTGGGGAGCTGGGAGCTGGGAGCTGGGAGTGGGGAGTGGGGCTGTGTCACAACAAGTTCTCGATTCAATTCAAACGGCCCTGAAACAAGTTCAGGGCGCACATGCTCTATTCATATCGCGGTGATTTGGAAACGGATATGCCGAACCTGACTGCCGTCAGGCAGGTCCGCGAGCTCTGCGTGAACCAGGAGTGCCTTGGTTAGGGATTGGTAAAATGGTCAAATGGTCAAATAGTTTGAAAGTGAACGGTGATTGGTGTTGGTTGCAGGCCTGACTAATCCTCCCGAAGGGACGCCTACGGCGTTGCACTAATCTTCTTGCACTAATCTTCTTCCACTAATCAATATTCTACCTTCGTCACCATGAAAACAATCGTCGCTCCCTCCCTCCTTTCTTGTGATTTTTCGCGGATCAAAGAAGAAGCTGAATACTTGAATGAAAGCGCTGCCCAGTGGTTCCACTTGGACGTCATGGACGGTGTGTTCGTGCCCAACATTTCTTTCGGACTTCCTATCATTGAAGCCTTTCGAAAGCACACCGAAAAGACCTTAGACGTGCACGCCATGATCGCCAAGCCGGACGATTACATCCAAGACTTCAAGTCAGCGGGAGCCGACATCCTCACGGTACATTACGAAGCGTGCACCCACCTTCACCGCACCATTGACGCGATCAAGCAGACAGGTATGAAGGCAGGTGTAGCCCTGAACCCACACACACCGGTCAGCGTGCTTACTGAGATCATCCACGGCCTCGACATGGTACTGATCATGAGCGTCAACCCCGGCTTCGGAGGACAAAAGTTCATCCCTCACACCTACAGCAAGGTACGCTACTTGCGGTCGTTGATCGATCAAGTTGAGCAGGAAATACTCATAGAAGTAGACGGTGGAGTGAATCTTGAAAATGCCCCGATCCTCGTCAAAGAGGGCGTCGACGTCCTAGTCGCCGGAAGCACGGTCTATAAATCCGAAGACCCGAAGGAGACCATCGTGAAGCTGGGGGGTGGTTGAGATTGGAGACTGGAGGATTGTTACTATGACCTCACGTTATTCAATTTTCAATGTTCAATATTCACTGAACATTGATCATTAAATAGTGAATATTGATCATCAATCAACCCACTCCCGCAGGTAGGCGTACTCATCGGTGATCTTCCCTCCTTCTGCTATCGTTGCGCGCTTTAAGATGTCGTGCTTGTCTCCATTCAGAAAACTGGGTAGTACATGGTGGATAAACATCTCACCAAAATCACGACTGGCGTCTCGCGGAAGTTCGCAGGGTAGGTTATCTACCGCCATAACGGTGATCGCACCGGGGGCGTTGAAGGCCACTTCCTTTTCTGTCTTCGGATCATAGGCGTAGAATGGATCTGAAATGGAGGATGGACGTAACGTCGATGCGACGGGACCATCGATATCACAACTGATATCCGCGACCAAATTGATGTTGAAGTCAGAGTGTCTGGCGTCTTCTCGGGTGAATAAGAACGGCGAGTGTGAATCCCAATAATGTCCGGCAATGAGCATGTCCGTCACCTTGGCAAAGCGCATAAAGTCGCTTTCATAGCGATCTCCGTGCTCGTAGAATTCCTTAATATCGAAAGGTGTATTCCCCTTGCGCTTGAAGTATTCTGTAAACGTGATCTGACAATACACCGCCTCATCAAACTCGTGGTGCAGATAGTCGCGAATGCCTACCTTCTTGATCCCAATGGCATCCAGGGTTTCCATGGCTCCTTTGGCTACCTTTCCCCTACCCGTCAGTAAGATCTTTTGTTTGCCGAGCTTGATCTTGGACAGTTCGCCCTCCATCTCCGCCCTGTCCTCACAGTCGTGGGCTTTCTTTAAGGAGAAGCTTCCATCGCGAGCACCTAAGGCCCGAAAGCCATTGTAGGCTCCGACGATGCCCGCATAGCGACCAAAGCCAATCAAACGACGACCACGACCGTCCTTCAAGCACTCCCATTCGATCAAGCGAATACGCTTCTTGATGACGGTTTGCAGCAACTCCTTGTTGTAGGGCTGCATCTTAATGGTATGCGAAAAGAAGAGGTAGGTTTTGTCCGGGATGAGATCAGCCTTAGGCACCTCCTTGACTCCCAGCAGCACATCCGCATCGCTCACATCAGCCTTAACTTCTACTCCGGCCTGGACGTACTCCTCATCCTTGATCCGACGGACCTTAGACGACTGCACTGCGATCTTGATCTTCTTGTGCTCTTCGAGCAGTTCCGCAACCTGACTTGGCGTCAAGGGTACCCGCTCATCTGTTGGGGACTTCCCCTCTTCAATTACACCGAAACTTATCATTTCTTCAGTTTCCGTTTTTGCTTAGGCGTGAGTCCGATCTGCCCTTTGCGTTTCGACTGTCCGAGCAGGTAGCCAACCTTCACATGGAAGAGACTCATGCCGTCGTTGAACCCACGCTCTAACCCATCGATGTTATCGCTGAAATACAGGCTGTAGGTATACTCAAAGCCCATGTACCACGATGGATTGAATCGGCAACGTCCACCAACCGTAATGGGCAGACTGAAGGCAAATCCTGCACCGCTACCGGAAGCATCTCGAGGGATGAAGGCCAGTGAATCCCTACCCGCTGTATCCTGAAAGGTTTGGGTCACATATTTTCTTGAAGTATAATCCGCATTGAAGAGCGAAAACCCTCCGCCGACCCCAATGAAGACATTCGCCTTCCTCACGGGATCACGATCGGTAAAAGAGCGTACCAGAAAATCTTCCCAGCGCAATAGACTGTACTGGGCTGAAACGCCGAACTCCCACATGCGTCCCGTCATTTGATCGAGTGCATCTGGGAAGCCACCGTGTTCCGCCTTACCGGCATACCTACGACCGGCAGCGTACAGAGCAAAGCCCCACTTAGGTCGCCACTGGTAGCGCGCACCGAGACCATAGGCGATCTTCATAGGATTGAACAAACCACCCTTCTGCTGGATATCACCGGAATACATGCGCAAGCCAGGACCGATATCGAAGGCGAGGTAGCGCCAGTTCTGCTTCTTCTGACCGCTCTGCCAGAAGTAACCTTGGGCATAGGTATCCGCACCCCAGAGAACTCCGGCGGCAAGCAATAGATATGTGAGAAGTCTTCGCACGCTGGCAAAGATAACGGCATTTCACTAGTCGTTGGATTGTAGAGTAAGGGACAGTACCAAACGATAGGATGAAACAAATTCTATCATCATACAATTACTTGGCATTTCGATAGAATTTAAGATACCACCTCACAAACTCCCGGACTCCATCATTTACATTAACCTTAGGTTTAAAATCAACCAAATCGCGCAAATCCTCAATATCCGCATAATTCAAAATGGATCACGCCTCCTATTCGCTTCGCTCATTAGAGTCTTTTTCATTGCTTACGCCCTCAAGCAAGCTTGGGTCGCAGCAATAAAAAAGCCTCTGCTGCAAAATGCAGCGGAGGCTATCATCTAGTGGAGCTGGTGGGATTCGAACCCACGTCCAAACAAGGAAACATAGTGCCTTCTACAAGCTTAGCCTGTGTTTGAATTTTCGACGGAAAGCTGCCCAAAGGCAGGCCACTTCCCGCTTA
This sequence comes from Flavobacteriales bacterium, assembly GCA_038131955.1. Taxonomy (GTDB): domain Bacteria; phylum Bacteroidota; class Bacteroidia; order Flavobacteriales_G; family Salibacteraceae; genus SHAN690. The sequence continues at coordinate 546,315 of JAYPQK010000009.1, read as the reverse complement.
TCTTCTTAAGGTTCGATCAAGAGTCGAAGCGCCTATTGACCTAGTCTATCATTGTCCGCGCCTCCATTGGTACAGGGGATAGACTTACCTGCACCGGAGACGTCTTGTCCGCGCACCTGGTGCGGGATTAAGCGTAATCTCCTATCGGATGATTAGGCTGCAAGAGCGTAAGAAGTCTCGCCAGATATGGTTTGAATGACTTAGTAACGAGGTGCCACTCACCCCCCGACTTGCTTACAGTATCCTTCATCTTGCTGTCAAAACCAGTCAGCCCCAAAGAACAGTCTACAAAGATACGCAGCATTCATGCCATGGTTGCTGAACTGCCATTTCTTCTCGCAACTTTGTAACCAAAGTCACCTTTTGGGAAGCTTAGGTTTGACGAAATTTGCGACTCGTTTTAGTTGATCAGTCCTTTGTCTCGTCGTCTTTACTCTTTCATCATGTTAAAAGGCACCAAACTATACAGCATCCTCTTCCAAAAGTGTCCGCGTTGTCACGAAGGAGAGCTATTCGAAGAACGCAATCCGTATAAGATCACCAAGATCTGGAATATGCCCGAGCGATGTGAGAAGTGTGATCAACTCTACAGCCTGGAACCGTCCTTCTTCTACGGTGCGATGTATGTCAATTACGCCCTCACCGTTGCCATTGCCGTAGCTGTTTTCATCGCCATGTGGGTACTGGGCAGTCCATGGGAACTTTATGAATACCTCATTGGTATAGTGATCGGCATCGTGGTACTCGCTCCCCTGACGTTTCGTTTGGGTCGGGGAATTTGGATCAATTTGTTCATCTCTTACGAGGAGGAAGCGGGGAATGGGGAGTAGGGAGCTGGGAATGGGATACTAAATTTTGACTATTTCTCTTTTCTTTTTGATTTCTTCAGGTAGTTGTTATATCCATTGATCATCCTCATGATCTTGAGCTTTTGATCGAGTAACTCTGATCGCATCTCGTCATCAATATAACCTTCATCAAAGGCGACATTGATGTGCTCGTGAGTCTCATCCAAAGACCCTCTGGCCACTCTCATGTATTGTATACTTTCCTGATAGTGAAACCGACCATACCCCTCGGCAATCTGAACTGAAACGGATCTACTCGATCTTATTATTTGATCAACCAACCTATATTTTTCTTCCGCTGGAAAGGACTTAGAAAGACTTGAAACCACCTTTCGAAAGCCTCTAGCCTCTTGATAAACTTTTAACTCCTCAAAACTTGCCATGTGAACTAAATATCTGACCAAACTAGCTCACGAAAACGCAATGTCAAGGGCAAAATCTCATGGGACATCCCCAGCGATTTGTAAATAACGCAACCGCTAAAAGGAACAAATCCTACTCCCTGTTCCCTAATTATCAACTTCAATAACCAAATAATCCGACACCCCCCAAAACTCCTTTCGATCCTTGATCTTGAGGCTCTCGATCTGGCCTTCGCTGTCTTCTATCCACTCGTAGGATGCCTCTGGGTGATTGGTGATGACCTTGGCTTTCTTGGAATAGACCGGAATGCTTTCTAGTTCGCGCTGGTCGACTACGGTGAAGAGGCTCGTGTCCAATTGGGATGCATCGAGTCGCTTGGTTCCTCCGATGCCTAGGATGCCTCCTTCCTTGGTGATGATGCCTTTCTCCTTGAGCTCTTTGTTCTCGCCCAAGACGTAGTATACCAAGTGCATCTCCTCGTCCATTTGGATGAGATCCTCGGTTAGAGAGATGTTGTTGCGACGCATGCTGTCTACCGCATACTTGATGTTCTCGATCAAGATGTCTTTGTCGGCCAACATCGCCATCAATTGGTCGATCTGACTTTCTCTTTCGGCCAAGCGGGACTGCATGTTCTGGATAAGGTTCTCCAATTCCTTGTTCTTGACCTTGCTCTCACGCATCCTAGCGTAGAGGTCGTTCAATTGCTTCTGATTCTTGGAGAGCAGCTGATCCAACGACTCAACCTGCTTCATGATGACCTCTTTAGAAAGGACAGCGCCTTCAGTGGTGTCTAGATTCAGGATGCCGTTGCGTAACGAAACGTCGCTGACCATGTCAGAAATGGCTTCCAACTCGCCGCGAAACACATCCAGCAACGAATCTTGCTGAACTTGCAACAGGCTGACTTCTTTGGCCTTTTGCTTGGCGCGTTCGGCTTCGGGATTGCCGCATGATACCACGATAAAACTGAAGATAAGGGACAGGCTCAGTAGGTGGATATGGATTCTCATCTTGTGTGTTTTATACAAACTTAGTCAATGTTCAGGCTCTGTTGAAACGTCATTTCTGCCGTCTCATTGTTGAACTCCTCAATGAGATCCGACCACGACCCATACTCTCTGAGACCCAATTCACAAAGCGATTCAAGAGGATAAGAGTATAATAGCCCACTGCCCCCAGCTTCGCGAGCCATTTCGAATGCTGCATGGTCACATCAAATACATCGCCGTGGAAGAACCACGCCTTCTCTTTGCCGAGCTTAAGCACCACTTTATTAACGATCTGTAGGCTGCCCATTTTGAATCCGACGAACTTGCGCAGCATCTCGTCATGGTTGCCTGTGATATAGTAGACTTTGACTCCTTTCGAGACCCAGCCCATCATATGCTTGATCACACGCATGTGTGATTTGGGCCAGTAACGCTTGTTGAACTGCCAGATGTCAATGATATCGCCGTTCAGAATGACCTTCTTGGGCTGGACGCTTTTGAGGTATTTCAGAAGTTCCTTGGCATGACAGCCGTATGTTCCTAAGTGAATATCAGAAAGTACGAGTAGGTCGATCTCACGCTTTGGCAGCTTCATCTAGGGTAGTGGTATTGGTGTGCGGTGGGATTTGGTAATGCAAAGCCTCCTTGAATGTTCTCAACTGAAAGGCCATCACCTCGAAAAGGCTGACCTCAATGGCTCGTATGATTCGCTTTATCCATTTCATTACCTGAATGTTTTTACAAAGGACGGGCGCTTGTAAATCGGTCGATATACATGGGTCTTAATCTTGTTTTAAGCAATGTCGCGACAGAGACGCCTAGTATTACGCCCAAGCACCTAAAACGCTAAGTTTTAGTTAATCTGAACACCATAAATCCTACTCAACTTATTGTTTTCGTGCTACTTACACTTAAAAACAAGGACGTCACTCACAATGGGTCGTTTAGAAATACAAGGTTGACTAGACCATACCTCGGATAGCCCGTACTTTTGCCTTCCAATTTGAGCGAATGATGACGGCACAAGAAAAAGCAAACTACTGGCTCTCCCTCAACCTCGACGCTGACTTCAAATCGGAGATCAGTGCCTTACTGAAAGGCGACTCTGCCCGATTGGAAGACGCGTTCTACACGGATCTGGAATTTGGAACGGGAGGAATGAGAGGTGTGATGGGAGTAGGATCCAATCGGGTCAACAAATACACCTTCGGCATGGCTACGCAAGGATTGGCCAACTACCTGAAGAAGTCATTTACCGACACGCAGATCAAAGTAGCTATTGCCCACGACTGTCGAAACAACTCCAAGGAATTCGCCCGTATGGTGGCGGAGATCTTCTCAGCCAATGGTATCGACGCCTATCTATTCGGAGATCTTCGACCAACGCCACAGCTCTCTTTTGCCGTACGCGAACTCGGTTGCCAGAGCGGCGTGGTCATCACAGCATCACATAACCCACCCGAATACAACGGATACAAGGTCTATTGGAATGATGGTGCGCAGATCGTGGCTCCACACGACAAAGGCATCATCGATGAGGTGCGCAAGGTGAGCGATCCTTCTACGATCGATTTCACCCGTGTGGAAGAACGGATTCATGAACTCCGTGAGGCCATGGACGAAGCCTTCTTGAAGGCCTCATTGGCTCAGCGCAAATCGAGCCACACCAATAAGGACCTCAATATCGTATTCACTTCTCTACACGGCACGTCGATCACTTTGATGCCCGAACTCCTGGAACGAGCCGGTTATAATCAGGTGCATATCGTAGAAGAGCAAGCGACTCCGGATGGGAATTTCCCCACCGTGAAGAGCCCTAACCCAGAGGAACGCGCGGCGTTGGACATAGCGCTTGCCCTGGCGGAAGAGAAGAATGCTGACCTGGTGATCGGCACAGATCCCGACAGCGACCGAATTGGAGTGGCTGTTCGCAATACCTCCGGCGAGATGGTGCTGTTGAATGGTAACCAAACCGGAGTGCTGCTGACAGACTATCTGCTGCGCAACAGCGATCTCAATGGCAACGAATTCATCGCCTATACCATCGTGAGTAGCGAGCTGTTTGGCGATGTAGCACGTGGATACGGTGTCGAGTCAGATATATGCCTGACCGGCTTCAAGCATATTGCAAACTTGATCCGCGAGCACGAAGGAGACAAGACCTTTATCGGGGGCGGTGAAGAGAGCTACGGTTACATGATCGGAGATTTTGTGCGTGATAAAGACGCCCTCACTTCTGCCCTGTTGTTTTGCGATTGGCTTGGCGAAACATTGGCCAAAGGATCAAATGCCGAAGAGGCATTGAACACGATCTACAAGAAACACGGCATCTACCAAGAGGACCTTGTCAGTTTGACGAAGAAGGGTAAATCAGGAAAGGAGGAGATCGCCCAAATGATGACGGAGCTACGAACCAACCCACCTGCTACCCTTGGTGGAGATGAGGTCGTACGCGTTGATGACATTCAGTCAGGTGCTTCCAAGGACCTATTGACGGGTCACGAACACCCCATTGACCTTCCTTCGAGCAATGTGCTTCAGTTCTTCACGAAATCCGGAAGCAAGATCTCGGCTCGGCCTTCCGGTACCGAACCTAAGATCAAATTCTACTTCAGCGTTCGCAAGGACTGGGATGAATCAAAGTCCTATGCTGAGCAACAAAAAATCCTCTTCGATACGATCGAACGCATCAAAGAGGATCTCAGTTTATAGTCGGAAAAGGTCGTTAAGTCATTCTTGCTCCCCGAGTTCGTCATCGCGTCGCTCGACGTACTCGTTCACTTCAGCCGGGTGATGTGATGCCCACCAATACCAAGTTTCCAGACGATTCAGACCATTCTGGCCACTCTGAGGCACCGCGAACTCATCCATAAAGTCACCTATATAAGCGTTCTCAGAAGTAGGTTCGTTGAACCATGCATTCCACTCATTGGTAATCACGTGCAGGTCATGGGCCGTACCCAATTCACTATCATCAGGAGTACTCTGGGCATTCGCCGTAGCCACAGATGCCAAGATGATGGCCACTACCCACACTATTCTATTCAATGCTGCTTTCATGCTTACTGCTTATCGTTTCTTGAAATAATGATGTTTCCTCGGCGCTTTTGCATGATCTGATCCACCTGCTTATACTCGATGACATAAGCGTAAGAACCAACCTGCATAGGCTGACCATTGAAATTTCCATCCCATTTAGCCTCGTCGTTCTCTCCGTAGAAGATCTCATCGCCCCAGCGGTTGAACACCCACAGCCTTAAATACTCTAGGTCTTCCGCCTTGATCTCGAAGAAATCGTTCTTTCCATCACCGTTTGGCGTGAAGCTCATAGGAACATAGAGTGTCTGGTGACGCTCTACTTCGATCTTCCTAGCCAAGTAATCAACGCAACCGTAATCCGAACGCGTAGTCAAACCAATGGTGTATGTACCAGGCTCCGTATACGTGTGGCTATTTGGATTGGGGAAAGTACTCGTCGTGCTGTCACCAAAATCCCAGAACCACTCATCGGCACCTTCTGAGTAATTATCCACGAAAATGACCGGATCGAGGATACTCACCTTCTCCGCACTTACTTCGAAGTCCGAGATCGGTTTAGCGTGAATGATCACGCGCTGCTCGTGTCTGAGGGTATCCGAACAACCATGAGGCGACGTTACACCCAATTCGATCTGGAACTGATTGATACCCGTTCCATCTTCTACGCTGTAGCAATAGGTAGGATTGACATCCTCTAGGTTGAGGTTACCATCTCCGAAGTTCCAGTAGTACATCAGGTCAGCACCTGAAGCCAACTTCGATTCATCGATGAACGTGACACAATGAGGCGAACAACCCTCTGCAGAATCGATACGGAAGTCGGCATCCGGATTATGGTAGACCACGGTCGTGCGGTAGGATGAATCGATACACCCAAAACCGGTCTCAACGACCAAGAGTGTATTGTAGTCGCCACCGACCTCGAAGACATTGCTCGGATTCTCTTTGAGAGATTTATTCCCATCCCCGAAGAACCAGTTCCACGAGATCACTCCGGTCGAGTCGAACTCATAATCAAAGTGAGTTTCATCGCGATAGGTGATCTCATTGCCAGCGCACACCTTATCATCCAAGATCAAGATCTTCGCCTCAGGCTTAGGGCGAAGCAGTATCTCGAAGCTTTCCGTATGATGGCATCCATAGTTTGAATATGGAGTCAAGCTCAAGGTATAGTAACCCGGATCTTGATAGAAGTGTCCAACACTCTTGTTGGTCGCATCTGAACTATCTCCGAAATCCCAATGCCAAGTAATCAACTTTGATCCATAGATGGAATCGAGGTATGAATCATCAGTAAAGGTCACACGCTGGCGTTCGCACACTCCATCTTGTGTGAAGTTGGGAACCGGCACGGGGAAGGAACGCTGAGGCTTCACAACGGTATTCGTACAACCCTTGTCGGTCGCTACGGTCAATCGAACACTGTACGTGCCATGATTGGCATACATGTGTGCCGTATTCTGATTATAATCTACCGGCCAGCCATCACCAAAATCCCATTCCCAGTAATTTATCATGCCCTGTGTTGAGATCGACGTATCGGTAAAGAAAACCGTGTCGTTCTGACAAACCTCAGGTGAAATGAAGTCAACGATCGGAATGGAGAATACTTCCACGCTGTCGCTATGCGAGGCCGAACAACCCGAGTCACTGGTCACCGTCAGTGTGACAACGTACCATCCATCTTGAGCATAGATATGCGATGCATTCTGCGCCGCACTTGGATTCGTTCCATCACCCCACTGCCATTGCCATTCGTCCAAGTTACCGGAGGAAATAGACGTGAGGTCAGTGAATATCATAGCATTGCCCTCACACTCGGGGTCGTACTCCCAATCCACATTTGGATTCGGAGACGCCACCACAGCTTTCGTCAAGGTGTCTTTACACCCTCCTTGTCCATTGGCCGTCACGATCAACCTAGCCTGATAGGTACCCGGCGATCCATAGGTATGATTGAATGAATTCGTAGTATAATCATCCGATCCGTCACCGTCGACATCCCAAGCCCAAGAGATGATATTTCCCGCTAGCGCATATGAGTTGTCTGTAAACGCTATTGCCCCATCGACGCAACCGTTCGGAGCAAACCACTGGGCAACCGGAATCGCGGACACCTGCACGGTTACTTCATCGAAGACCGTATCGCAACTCGCGTTCGCAACGTTCCACCTGAATTGATTCACGCCGGGTGCTAAACCACTAACCGTGGTATTATACACGGTAGGATCTGCGAAGGTTCCTGCTCCGGTCACTACTTCCCAGAATCCTGAGGCTTGGTTACCGTCAAGTTGATAGGTAGTAGAACAAATGATCGTATCATCACCGGCATCAGCCACTGGAGGGTTGATGGTGATCGGGAAACAAGTATCTACGGGATTACATCCACCTTGCATGATCAAGCATACCGTATCAAATGCAGTAGTTCCATCGAAGGTCATGCACACCGTGGAGCTGTCGTTGTTCGCAGATACGATCGTTCCGGAAGAACCAGCACTCCATGTCCAAGTACCTGCGGTCATACCCGGTCCCGGAATGAAAGAGTAACATACAGAGTCTCCAGAACAAGATGCACTAGGTATGCTCGTATAGGTTGCATTCGGCACACTGTTCGGAATACACGTGTAGTGAATTCGACCGTTCCAAATTCGTGGATTGAACGTTGCACCGAAAGGATAATCCTTTCCATATGAGTAGGACAAGATCAAATCCGTACCAGTAGAATAGTTACCTCCTGCCGTAGATCCCGCAGGACCGTTGGTATAGCGCATGTAAGGTCCGACGTTCGCCAACCAAGCTCGCGTTACATAGAACGAGGCCGAACATCCCTGTTGAATGTCCACATCGACGAAGATGGGTACCTTGGTGAACTGATTCGTTCCCGCAGAAGTTAGGTTCGTCACACTATCGATCAAGGTCCAACCGGCGGCGGCGTTCTGGAATCCTACAAATCCTCCCTGTCGGTACCAGATCTCTACCTCTTGGATAGTACCTGCATCAAAGTTGCACCAGAATGAGTCGATACGGATCGAGTTGAGCGCCGTGATCATGAACATGTTACCGTCCTGACCATTGTTGAAATTCATGATCGAGTTGAACGGTCCGCACTGAGCATTCACTTCTGACGTAGGAGCACCTACCAGGAACGCTATAAAAAGAGCGATGTATATGCTGAGTTTCTTCATGGTCTTATTCAATTCCAATTACTGAGACATTACCAATGACCTCGTGGTCTTCCCCATTGTTATGGGAGTAGACAATGCGATAGGCATAGATGCCTTGTTGAACGATCTTATTCTGATTGTTACGTCCATCCCAGGATGCATCCAATCCTTCATCTTGATAGATCAGGTTACCCCATCGATCATAGATGAACATCTCAAACTTCGATACATCCTGTAGACCCTCTACAAAGAAGTTCTCATTGTGCCCGTCACCATTCGGAGTAAAGGCACTAGGAATGAAAGGCACATTCGCATGTTTCACGATGGCCATCTTCCGCAGCGTATCGGCACATTGATATACGTTTCTTGCTACGAGCATGACTTCATAGTCGCCTTGCTCGCGGTATTCATGGGCAGGATTATGCTCATTGGATCGAGCTCCGTCTCCGAAGGTCCAGACGTACCAGTTCGCTTGCTGAGATTCGTTCTTAAACTGCACCAACGGATCCACCGTGGTCAGCTTATCGATCTCCGGATCATTGGTAAAGGCCGACACCGGCTGTGGGAGCACGGTAACGGCGCTATCGAAGATGAAGTGACTTACGCAACCTTGATCAGAGTAGATCATCAAGGTCACATCGTATGTCTTTGTCTTCCCTGAGGTATTCACGTATGTGTAATAGGCGGTATCCTCACGCATGAAACCATCGCCATACATCCACACATAGCGCAGGTCGCGACCGGTGTATGCTTTGGTGCTGTCATTGAACTCCACATACAACGGAGAACAACCCGAGTCGGGTGTGATCGTAAAGCGAGGTGCAACGCGTTCATAAATGTTCACCGGATAGGTCACTGAATCCTTACAGCCTTTGTAGGATTCGACCACCAACTTCACGTCATAGACTCCATGTGTATCGAAGGCGTGCAAAGGATACTGAAGGTTCACCAACTCGGTACTGTCACCGAAGTCCCAAGTGAACTTAGCTAAGGCGCCTTCCGCACCGAAAGTCGAACTATCTCGGAAAGCGACCTCTACGTCCTGACACTGACTCGTAAAAGTGAAATGTGCCTGAGGAACCTCGTAGACCGGAACTTCTTTCTCCAGTGAGCTCTTACATCCCTGATTGGACTCAGTGGTAAGAGAAACGGTATACCAACCGATCTCGTCAAACAGGTGGGTGGCGGTTGCACCTGAATAGGTAAAGGAATCAGCCACAACCCATTCAAAACCAACCAGGTTTCCATAAGCTATGGTCGATTGCTGTTCGAGCTCTAACATATCCCCTAGACATACTTTATTAGAATAGTTGAACTCCGTCACGGGTGTAGGGAAGATCTCCACCTGAACGATGGTGTCGTCATAACAACCTTCATCCGACCAAACTCTTAGCGTTACGGGAACGAAACCATTGATATCGTAGTCGTGCTCTGTGTTCTGTGCGATGACGGAATCAGAACCGTCTCCGAAGTCCCAGGCCCATCGGTCGATGTTGGCGCCGGTCACCGTACTTCCATCGATGAACTCCGTAGTTTGGAACTGGCAGGAATTGAGTGCTTCAAAAGAAGCGACAGGTAGATGGAAGACTTCTACCGAAAGCTGCCCCGAGGACACACAACCACTATCCGACTGAGCGGTGTAGGCAATATTGTAGGTACCCGGTTGGTTGTAGAAATAGACCGGCTCAAAATTCAAGAACGGTAATCCGCTCGCTTGAACTCCAGAACCATCTCCGAAATTCCAAAAGACCGAGTCAATTGCCCCTGTGCTGATGGAAGAGTTGTTCTCGAACTCGACCGCCTGCTCAAAGCAGCGATCCTCAACATCAATATCCACGACGGGACGAGGATTCACAAAGACATTCTTGTACAACGTATCAGAACAACCTTGAGCGTTCACGATCAAACGAACGTTGTAGACACCCGAGCCATTGTAGTTGTGGATAGGATTCTGAGTCACGTGGTTGTCTACTCCATCTCCGTCCATATCCCACAACCAAGACGTGATGGTGGCACCATTGCCCGAACTCTGATCTTGGAATCCGACCGGAGCACCCTCACACACGTTTTGCGTACTGAAGTCTGCCGTTGGCGTGATATTGACCGTCACCACCATCTGGTCGGATGTACTAGGACATCCTGACGAAGACGTCGTCCATTGTAGGACGTGCTGACCCGGTGCCGTCGACGTGTAGGTTGAGTTATGATCAGTTGAATCAGAGAAAGTACCTGCACCTGGCGCCGTAACCACGGTCCATTGACCGGTACCCACAGCAGGTGATACTGCAGCAAGTTGTGCTTGGTGACCCGTACAAATCGATTTATCGGGACCCGCATTCGCAAGTGAAGGTGAACTAGATACGTTCACTGTCAAACAGGTCGTATCACTCCATGCACAGGCATCCTTAATGATGACGCATATGTCTCCTGTCTGCGTGCCGTATTGCACGTGTACCACATTGCTATCTGAATCCGACAAAAACTGAAATCCTGTAGGAAGGATCCAATTGTACTCTTCAATTCCCGCTAGCGCCGGTATCGAATACCAAGAGCTATCTAATTCACATACTTGAGTCGCTCCGGTGATCGGTCCTGGTGTTGCAGGCTGATTGATAGAGTAAGTAATGCAAGTGTCCGGACCAACGATACACGTATCCTCCATTGCTACGCAGATCTGTCCACCTTGCGAGAATGGCCCAATGACCACCTGAATGATCGAATCGCCCTGACCTGAAATGATCGAGTCCCCAACAGGAACTTCCCAGTGGTATTCAACAGCATTGCTATCCCATGGGATCCAATACGTGATCGTATCCCCTTGACACACGAGTGTATCACCTGTGATCGGGCCTTGCGGAGCAGGAGGAGTAGGACAGCAGCTGTGGAATCCGAAGATTCGGCCTGTATTGAAGTTGATCTCTGACCAGATATCGTGCATCTGCTGATTATTCAGCGGAAACTGCATACCACTGCGGTAAAGGGTCACGGTGTTTCCAAGGATATTCGTCGTTGGTTGTGTACCGTCATAGCTATTGGCCATGTTATTACCCGTTCCGCTGCGAGAGCCATAGATACCGATGATATCTCCACTCGACACTGGTATGTTCGTCGACAATGGAGTCGTTCCTGAAACGCTATCGGCGTAGAACAAGGATACAAAGCTATTTGTCGTTCCGGGGAAAGCGGGTGGCGCGCCACTGGTGAATCGAACGACCTCCACGTGCCAGAGGTTGCTGTTCATGGCATTGTCCACATAGACTTGACAAATATTGAAATTGGTAGGTGCCGTAAAATGGTAACCCCTCACACGGGTGTCGGTATAGGAAGCCGTCTGAGCACCAGGACCAAATTGGATCTGCGCAAAGGATGCCATCGACCCCATGAACATCAGCAAGGCCAAGCTGAGTTGTAGCACCAACCTCCTTGACCTGTTTTCAACGTTAATTCTCTTCATTCGATCGATCATTGATTGGATGAACCAGTGGTGGCCGGATTGAAATAGATATCGTGATTTTTCTTTCTAGCGATCAAAAGCGACTCGATCTGAGCTGGATGGGTCTTCACCCATTTAGTGACCATCTTCAGCTTCTTGTCCGTAAACGCTTCTCCCAACGTCAAGGAAGGAAAATCCTGATCTTCCTCGACCATCTGGACGTAGGCATTGGTCTGGACCGGCGCTTCATACGCGTCGCGGATCAATTGAACCATCTCACTCACATTGTAGGGCAGGACCGCCGTATCCGTAGGCATGACGTAGGGCAGCTGTGCTTGGGCTTGAAATCCCCAGGCAAACAGCACAGCAAGAATGCTTAACCCCAATAGGCGCTGCTTCAACGTTGCTTTCACTTTCATCGCTTTCCAATTGATTACTTGATAGGTTTCGAAATAGGTGCTAAAGGCTCGTAAAAATAGCACTTCTTCACCTTTCCACGTAGTGGACGCTCGAAAACGAGGTGGGTTGCCCTTTTAGATCACTAGAATTTAGGCGGGTAAATGTGCGGGGCGCAAGAGGTCAGAAGCTTCCTTGACCGGATTGAAGGTTTCGATCGGAACTTCAACGAATAAGGTCACCCAATGCGCCATGGCACCATTCCATAGTCCCGGCCACTCTAACGCCTTGATATCCTTTCCTTTCCAACTCTTTTGAGCAATGAAAAACAGGTCATCATCGACATACTTGGTGAGGTCAATCGGCTCGTCTTTAAAATTGCGCACATAGCAGACGAGGTCGACCGGATTGAAATGCGTGGAAGTAGCCAAGACGCTCTGCTGTCTGCTGTCTTTGGGATCGATCTGGGCCTGTTCGACGATCTGCAGACTCTCGCCCGTGAATTTGTCTAGGGTATAAAACGGACCACCACCTGGCTCACCCTCATTCTTCACCATGCCACAAACGCGAAATGGACGCTCCAAGTAAGCCTTCAATTTTTGATAGTCCTTAGGTATCCGGATCTTCCATTTATCACGTAGTTCATTGATGTGGGTTTCATCAAGCAAACCCTTACCCAGTGCATCATAGAGCTGTTTGAGATCTGCACGCAATTCCAAGAGAATTCCCGCTAACGCTTTCTTATGTTCGACCGTCTCGTCGAGCAGTCGATCGTACGCTACGTTATCAATATTCTTGATGAAGATGAGGTCCTCCTCGATGGCGTTCAAATTGTGAATCAGAGCTCCATGTCCGCCCGGACGAGTGACAAGCTTCCCTCCCTCTTCGATCGGACTATTTTTAAGATCCACCGCTATGGTATCTGTAGCAGGATCTTGAGAGGAAAATTTGATCTCCCATTTTATTTCGTTGAATGGGTCTTGCTTGATCTGACGTCCTACCTCCTTTTCGAAGTCAGCTCTCTGCTCGGGAGAAACGGTAAAATGCACCTTAGCAACCTCACCTACTCGACTGTATCGAATGGCTTCTTTCAAATGCTCAACCACAGGCGTAGCGGGCGATTCGTAGAGATGAAACTCGAGTAACCCCTTCGGCTTGGATGCGAAGCCTAAGCCCTCCGAGGAGACCAGTAACTGAAGCCATCGAACCTTCGAATCCAGTCCCGATTGAAAGGTTTCCACATCGGCATCATCCGCTGCTTTCCACCATCGCTCGAAGAAGGCAAATTCTTCTGCCCGATCGAAGAAATCATCGATCTCCTTTTTGTGCTCTTTTGGATTCTCGATCCAGGAAAAAACTCGTTTGAACATGCGCGTAGCAGCACCCGATGCAGGAACGAATTTGATCGGATCCAATCCTTCTGTAGTTTCAAATCGCTCTACTGCCTTCTTCTTTTGCTCCGACGTCAAGCGAATGATTCCGCCGCCTACACTGGCAGGCCTTAGGAGCTTGATAAACTTCGTTCCTTGCTGAAATAGCTCGATCTGGGCATCCGTAGAGACCGCTTGAGGCGAACGCTGTGTTGTGGTCGACTTCGAACTTGAGGCTGATGTCATGTCCCACAAAATTAACGGAGCAAAGAACGTAACGCAAATGATTGATGGGTATACGCGTACCTTTGGCTCGATGGATCCACGTCAAACCTCACTCGTTCACACCCTGCCCATCATGGAGCATTTCTACACGCTTCAAGGCGAGGGTTTGCACGCTGGAAAAGCCGCCTATTTCATTCGCACCGGCGGATGCGATGTGGGCTGTCACTGGTGTGACGTGAAGGAAAGCTGGGATGCGGACAAGCACCCTCAAACACCGATCGAAGACTTGGTCAAGCTAACCTCTGAACATAAGGGTGACATTGTGGTGATCACGGGCGGAGAGCCAGCCATGTACGACCTGAAAGAAATAACACAAGCTTTACATAAAGTTGGAAAGCAGACCCATATCGAAACCTCGGGCGTGTATGAACTGACGGGCGAATTCGACTGGATCACCTTCTCTCCAAAAAAATTCAAAGCGCCACACGCGTCGATTTACAAAGGGGCACATGAATTGAAGGTGGTGATCAACCATCCGAGCGATCTGGAATTTGCAGAGGAGCATGCTGAAAAGGTGAATGACTCGTGTTTACTCTACCTTCAGCCGGAGTGGTCGAAGCGCGAACGCATGATGCCGATCATCATCGAATACACGAAAAATCATCCGCAGTGGCGCATTTCACTGCAGACGCACAAGTACTTGAACATACCATGAAGACGATCTTTCTTTTGATTTTTTCCTTTCTCCTGTCCCTCTCAGCCTTGGCTCAAGGAGGGGGAAGCAGCGACAAGAAAGCGAACGGCTACTACGAAGAAGGTCGTCAACACAAGCGCTTCGGACGAGTCGAGATGGCTGAGCTTACGTTGCTCAAAGCAATTGAGCGCGATCCTGAATTCTTGGATGCTAGATTCGAACTGAGCGAACTCTACATGCAAACCGGTCGCATCTACGACGGCAAGGCCATGATCGAGTCGATCGTGGAGAAGAACGCGCGGTACGCATCGAGCTTGATCGTCACCTTAGCCTTGATCGAGCAGCAAGCTGAGCGATATGACCAAGCCTTGGCTTACTACGAGCAATACTTGGCCATCGCCCCTGAGGGATCCAACAATTGGATCGCGGCGAAACGAGGCGCTGCCAATTGCGAGTTTGCCAAATGGGCCATGGAAAACCCCGTTCCGTTCGACCCGCAGAACCTGGGTGAAAACGTGAACTCATCCGAAGACGAGTACTTCCCTGCCATGACCGCCGACGAGGAATTATTGATCTTCACTCGAGACATCCCTGCGCCGAACAATCCCTACAGTCCAAATGGTCGAGACGAAGACTTCTATTTCGCTGAAAAGCAAGAAGACGGTACTTGGGGCGAGGCATACAACCCGGGTCCTCCAATCAACTCACCTTGGCGTGAAGGAGCACCGACGATCTCCCCCGACGGCAAATATGTGATCTTCACGATCTGTGATCTTTATGGACAGTACGGTCCCGACAAGCAAGGCTTCGGGAGTTGTGATTTGTTCGTTTCCGTTCGACAAGGGAAGAAGTGGTCTGCTCCGGTAAACATGGGACAAACCATCAATTCGAGAAACTGGGAGAGTCAGCCTTGCTTTGCCTCTGATGGCAGAACCCTGTACTTTATCCGAGGACGCTACAACAGTCAACGGGAGCGATTCGCCGATATTTACTACAGTGAATTGGTCAATGGAAAATGGTCAAGAGCAGAAGCTCTTCCTTCTAATATCAATTCACAGGAAGACGAAGAATCCGTATTCCTTCACCCCGATGGAAAGACCATGTACTTCTCCTCCATGGGACACCTTGGACTGGGAAGCATGGACATCTTTATGAGTCGTAAGCAAGAGGATGGCTCTTGGGGAGATCCGGTCAATTTGGGGTACCCGATCAATACAAGTGGTCGTGAGAACAGCTTCTTCGTCAGTGCTAACGGCAAATATGCCATCATTGCCAGCAATCGAGAAGGTGGTTTGGGCGGTCAAGACCTCTACAGCTTCGAATTGCCGGAGCATTTGCGTCCCAATCCGGTGACTTATCTAAAAGGTATCATTCGCGATGCAGATAATGGTCAGCCACTAGAAGCGAGCTTCAAACTGATCGATCTTGCAACGGGAGATACCGTGATATCGGCCACGAGCGATCGAACGAATGGGGCGTTTTTGGTAGTTCTTCCATCCAGCGACAATTACGCTTTGATCGCAGAAAAGAACGGATACCTCTACCACAGCGAGAACTTTGTCCTGAACTTAGAAGAAGAGCTCACCACTTACACGAAGAACATCGATTTACAACGACTTCAAGCGGGTCGTAGTTTGGTTTTGAAAAACGTCTTTTTTGACACAGACAAATTTGACCTCAAGCCAGAGTCAAAAACTGAATTGACAAAACTGACTCGTTTGATGCAAGACAATGGGAATATTCGAATTGAGATTTCGGGACATACCGACAACCAGGGTTCGGCAGAGGCGAATCAAGTACTTTCTAAAAACCGTGCGAAGGCGGTATATGACTACCTCGTAAGCGCGGGTATCGATGCTGTACGATTAGAATATCAAGGTTACGGTCAAACGCAACCCATTGCAAGTAATGATACTGAAGCAGGCAGATCTCAGAATCGCCGAACTGAAGTTAAGATCATCGAGTAAACATTTCTTTTTTTAAATTTGTCCCCAGTTTTAATTATTTTTCCAAAAACACCACGATCTCATGCAATTTTCTCAAGATGAGTTGAAGGACATGCACGCATTCTATGTGCAGGAACTCGCCACCACAGTAGAGCGACTGCATCATATCGAGCATATTCTTCAAAAGCTGGGCAGTAAGTTCAATGTAGAAGTGAACGTTGCCAGCCCAACATCAACCAGCACAAAGAGTCCCAAAACCGCACCAACTAGGCGGAAATCAAATAAGAAGCGCGGTCCGAAATCCATCTGGGGAAACTTCGTTCTGAATAAGCTAAAGGAACTAGATAAGCCGTTGACTTACGACGAATTGATCGCCGAGGGAATGAAGTTTGCGAACGTAGGCAAGGACAAAGAAGTCAGCATTCGTCAATCCATTGTGAACGTTACCTTTCGACTACGTACCCAGGAGCGAAAGATCGACACCTTTTCCAATGGTACGCGCATCAAGTTCATCGCGCTCAAGACGTGGTTCAAAGACGGAGAGATCGACCCTGCTTACGCAGCGAAAGCCAGCGATGTGAAGCCGAAGCCTTCGAAAAAAAGAAAAACGGCGAAGAAGAGGGCTACTGCGAAGAAGTAAGCCTTGGACAAATGTCTTTAGGCCTCTAAATGAAGAAGTGAGGATCATACATTTTGCGCCTGAAAAGCGTCACACCAATGGTGCAGCATTCACCATTGTCTAATATGACGATCCTAAGGGGCAGGATTTGAGAACTGGAATCTCTAATTTAGGTTAGAGCACAACCACTTTAACAGCCTGATCGTGCTTCCCTGATTGAGAGACCAAATAAAGCCCGGAGGGCAATTTGATTACAAGCTCCCCCATGCCAGACAATCTTTCCTCGCATACGATTCTTCCGGATGCATCGAGGACATAGATCGTTCTATCTAACCTATCTAGGCTAAAAATCTGAAGAGCATCATTTGCACCCCGCACAGAAAAGCTCAGTCCAGAAGTGTCCTTAGGATCATCAACACCTAATATCACCTCGTCTACCTGATACCCGATGATGGAGTGAATGAGGCTGGTGGAAGAACCAAACGTAATGCTATCTCTCCTCCAAAAAAGCGCGTCTGACTTGCCCCCAGCCTGAAAAGTGGTCAAACCGACTCCAAGTACTGCATCGTCAAAGCAAAGCATCGAGCTCGTGTATTCTTCCTTCGATGTTCCTTGTGTAGTAGAAGGAGCAATGAAGTTCAAGTCAAAATCGACGTAGGAAAGGAACGCATCCTTTCCGCCCGCTCCAAACGTATTCATATAGCCAGAAAAATAGATAAGGCTATCCCCAATGGCTAACGCCAATCCCCGATCATCTTTATTATCCACGGTCACGTCATACCCTCGCCTCGTGGTATCGAGGGGTAGACCGTCCTTGCTATACTTAGCAAACAGAATATCCTCGTCCTCTTCGTTGTAGCTGGAAGAATAACCCACTACCACCAACGAAGAGTCACTGAGTTGCCCCACATCGAAGAAGGCTTCTTGCCCGGGAAGCGCAATGCTTGCGTACCAACCCGGGTTCAGCGTCGGATCTAGCGCCGCGATGACGGCATCGATATCACCATTTTCTTCTGACTCGCCGATCAGGACAAACCGCATCTGATCATGTCTAAGTGTTGTCAGTTTATGAATGCGATGACCCTCTAAAGAATCGAGTTGCTGAGAACCGGTGAGACTCCCTCTCAGGTCAAATATTTCGAATCGAGGCATCCCCAATCCAAGGCTCGTCTCCAATACAGCGACCACCGAATCTCCCCATGCGGCCACGCTCGTGTACACAGACCAGTTGCCTTCCAGGGAGCGGTAGACCTCTTTGATCAGCGTTTTTTGGGACCAGTCTACGAAGTACAAACAACCCTCATAGCTGCCGGCATTACCGTTCGATCTTCCGGCGATGACCACAAGGTTACCCTGAATGGCCATACTCGTGGCTTGATCCGTCGCGTAGGTACCTACCGACATGGCGTAAAGCACGTTGCCGTCAGCATCGAGTTCTAGAAGATGGATACCTGCATCATTGATTCCACCGTCTTCGCCACTATTGACCAATACGAGTAAAGTCGAATCGGTCAGCGCTTCCATTTGAATGGCTTCTTCGGCAGACAGCCCTCCAATATTCACGTAGTGGATCGTATCGACCTGAGCCCAAGCCAACTGTAGAGAGCAGAACCAAAATAATATGACCAATACTCCTCTCATGAGCCAAATTGATATTGAATCCCTGCAGTGATCATCATTCCACCCAAGCGATCAGAGAATATAAGTCCTTCCATATTTGCCCAACGCAATCGAGCCGAAACCGATCGGGTATGAAACATCCCTTCAATAGCCACCTGCATTCGCCCGAATCCGCCGTAACCGATCTCAGACCCCGCATACCATTTCTGATTGAATTGATAACCCGCTAGCATCCAGCCATAGGTCTTGACCACGGTGAATGGTCGCCACGTTGCACCGAGCCCAAACTCGAAGCCTTTATCCCTCTCCTGTTTTACACTGCATTGGATCCACGAAGGTGTCCATGTATTGATCACTCCCGTATTTCTCCAACCGAGGAAGGCTCGATCGAGACTATCTCCCAATCCTGCACCGACAGCATTTCCTTCAAAGTCATTCACCTCTACTCCATAGAATGTTACCACCGTATCCACCTGATACTCCTGTGATCCTGGGAACCACTGTATCCAACCCAGGTCACGAACATCGATCAATGCCCTCCATGTGCCTTCCTCCGTGACCCAGTCATGAGAAAGGAAAAGATTCAAACCGACCCCCGCGCCATTCTGAGCACCAAAATACCCTTCGTCTAGACCGCTTTGCTGCCATTGACCGATCAGGTCAAGACCCAAGGTGTCACCCCAATCAGAGGTACTCAGCTTCGCTCTTTCCGCATTTGCATTGATCCATTGTTGGCCGTTGATCAGACTCAACCTAAAACCCATCGAGGAATTCAAGTTGTTACGCATCAAGCCGACCGAGAACTTTTGGTAGCGCAGGTATTGAAAACTACTTGAAGACAGGTCTAACTCCAGCCCACGGTAGGCAGCATTCCCTTCAAACAAGAGTCGAAAGGCATCATCGCTAAACTCGGTAGAAGCATGTGCCACATCGGTGACCCCAGCGGTGACTGCCCAGCCATCCTTGAGTTGAGCTACCCCCAAAACATCGGCTCGATAATCGAATCCGGCTGAGTTGATCGTTCGAAGTTTATCCCTTTGAACCTGAATCGCTTCTCGTTCGAGAAAGTCCTGGGTCAACAACGCCGAGGCGAAGGAAGTGGTCAAGCCACTGCCCACCGCACCAAGATGAATCGAAAGGTCGGCAGCATTGCGCTCTACCCCCATCCACATAGACCGGTCTAGCCGCTGGGCCGAGCTAACCCAAGCCATTCCGGTCAATATCAACATCAGTATCCACCTCATGGCAGCGTCGTATTAAGGTCTGCCGCAAAGCGAAACTCGATCTCATACGAGTCACGCAGCTCTACGATCTGAGACTGATAGGTGTCGAAACGTGCCAACACCACCGCTTGTGTCGCACCCAGTACGGCATCAACACGATCGCGATCAAAGGGGAAAACCACCTCGCTCTCAACCGAGTTGATCACCATGCCAAACCCGTTCGCCTCGGCGGACTGAATAGTCTGCCGGATATCCGAAAGGCTATCGGTGACCACTCCATTCGAATCCAAAAAGAGCAACTGAACGGTTGCTTCAAACGGGTATCCATTCAGGATCTTTCCGCGAATCACGCCACCTAGAATTCGATCGATCTGTTCGCTATCTGAGGTGTCCACGTTCATCGCGAAGGTGTCGCGTAGCAGAAGACCCTCCACCCCAAACTTCAGCGGAACCGTAAGATCCATCGAGGCAGAGATATCATGACCAAAACGCACAAAATCATTTCCTAGGGAAATGTCGCCCAGCGGATTG
The DNA here is from genome assembly GCA_038131955.1 of Flavobacteriales bacterium. GTDB lineage: Bacteria > Bacteroidota > Bacteroidia > Flavobacteriales_G > Salibacteraceae > SHAN690. The sequence goes on along the minus strand of JAYPQK010000009.1, from coordinate 525,852 downwards.
ATCTCCAAGGACATGTTGTAGGCGATGCCATTCGGACGGATCTCCAACAATTCATCCAAGTTCGAGTTGGATGATGTGAAGGAGTAGTGCTGCTGCATATGCTTCACCGGAGATGCTAGACCCGCAGTGCGAATCGCGCGCCCAATCGGCTGAGGCTCACCTAAGATCGGATGCCCTAGGCTCACCACACTACTCGAGTTGTAGGTAGAAACGCCACCGATCTCAAAAAGCAGATCAGCTCCGATGCCATTGTCTATGGTGATGTCCACGTCGTACTCGAGGATGTCGGCCGACCGAAATGCCAGTGATTTGAACAGGTCTATGGTCACACTGTCTTCATACTGGGTCAACTGCTGACCAAAGTAGCCTTGGGCATATTGTGGAATGATCTCTTTGAAGGTGTTTTGGATTTCGAACGACTCCCCGGCACTGAAGGTGTAGGTGCCGGTAAAATTCGGATCGATCATGGCTTCAACGTATGCGTTGAGCGTATTAGACCGCGTTCCATCCAACCCTCTGAAATCTAAGTTGTATCCATCTAGAACGAAATCGCCTTCGAAGGTGGACTTCCCCGGAACCAGTTCCTCCAATTCGAAAGTGTCGCCATTTTGCGTAGCGGATAGGATTCTGTAGCGCACCAAGATCTGCTCCTTCAGGTTGTTCTTCAGCGAAACGGAGAATAGCGCCTTCCGTACTTCTGCAAAACTCAATTGCGCACCGTCCAGATTGAAGGTAGTACGAATCGTATCCGAATAGAATGGCACGCCGGCCGGCCATTGTACTCCACCCACAGGGATCATGAACTCACTCACCAGAGTGGTATCCGGAATCCCGATCAGGGTATCGACTCCGAGTCGCACCAAGGTGTCTTGGACACGATATTGAAGCACCCCTCCTTCGGAAGAGATCTCCTTCACCGCCAAGAGGTCGGCGATATTCATTCTCCCGTAGACCAACGGACTCGTAGCTTCCACTTCCCACGAAGCGATATCCAAGGGACCATTGCAACTAACAAAGCCCACAAGCACCAGTATGAGTGCTCTTATATTTTGAATCATCGATCTTTCCATTGGAAGGAGTCCAAAGGTGTTAAAAATACCTGTCCGAAAGAGTAGACTCAAACCATTGCTTTTGCGTTTACGTATTGAGTTTTAGACTTTACTTTTGCAGTCGGAAAATTGAGTCATATTCTTCCCAAACCGGACAAGAATTTCTTCATCTCATGGCTGGTGTGCTTCATCACCATGTACGGCTTGTCCTATGTCTGGCACGGCATTGTTCTGAACGACTTTCTCAAGCTCTCATACCCGAAGGATCTCTTTCTGATCATTGCCGGATTGGTCTACTTCGGCATCGCACTAGGAATGACCATCCTCACTTACATGCTCAAGAAGATCAAGGATTCCTTCAAATACGGGATTGCGATCGGTGGGATCGTTGGAATCTTCATATACGCGATCGCCTTTCTACTCGGAATCAGTTTCAATGCTGAGGTCGATCTGCAGCACATCCTTTTTGACCTGGGATGGCAGACCTTCGAACAAGGTTTTGGAGGGCTCATGTGCGGATGGATTTACCGCAGTCTCTACATCCGCGAAAAGCGGTTATCACACTAGTTCAGGTCCAGCAATTGCAATTCAGAGAGATTGCGGTAGATTCCGTTCTCTAGGGTTATCAACTCTTCGTGTGAACCCTGTTCCTTGATCACGCCGTGATCCAAAACCAGGATACGATCAACCTTTCGAATGGTACTCAATCGGTGCGCGATAACGATGCTGGTCCGACCTTCCATCAAACGCTCCAGGGCTTCTTGCACCAAGCGCTCGCTTTCCGCATCCAATGAACTCGTTGCCTCATCTAGGATCAAGATTCGAGGGTCCTTTAAAATAGCTCTTGCGATGGCAATGCGCTGGCGTTGCCCGCCACTCAACTGCACTCCGCGCTCTCCTACCAGCGTATCCATTCCCTCCGGAAAAGATCGAATGAAGTCAATAGCATTGGCCTTACGAGCCGCCTCATCGATCTCGGCATCTGAAGCTCCCGGTCGACCATAGGCGATGTTCTCACGAATCGACCCTCCGAAGAGGATCACATCTTGAGGCACAAGAGCCATCTCGTTTCGAAGCGCCGTTATGTCATAGTCGAGTGCCGGTTTTTCATCAAAAAGGATGCGACCTTCGGTAGCCTTATAGTAGCGTAGGATCAATGCGGAGATCGTCGTCTTTCCCGCTCCACTTGGTCCAACAAAGGCCACTTTTTCACCCGCCTTGATATCGAGATTCATTCCATTCAGGACCATTTTATCAGGTCGGGACGGATAGGCGAAATTCACGTTATCAAAGGTGATCGCTCCTTGGAGATGAAGTTCAACGGGCTGGCCATCCACTCGGATAGGTTCTGCCGTTTCTTCCATGATATCAAAGAGGTTCTCTGTAGCACCGATGGCTTTCTGCACCCGTCCAAAGATGTCTGCCACTCCACCGATCGATCCTCCAACGAACACAGAATACAGAATGAAAGAAGTGAGTTCATCCAATCCGACGGCTCCCTCATTGCGAAGCCGCACACCATACCAGATCACCAAGACCATTGCGCCAAATAAGCCGAAGATGATAAAGGAAGCAAAGGCCCCGCGCCATTTCGCTCCTTTCATGGCCACCTTGCGTACTTCTTCTACCACATTGTGATAACGAGTGATTTCGAGCACTTCATTAGCGAAGGCCTTACACTCTGGATAGCAGTCAAGGTTTCTTCTACCACTACCTGACTACCGCCAGTTCTGCCTGGTCTTCTTGAAAGCGTTCTAATGAAGCGTCCGAAGAAAAGGCAGCAACCATCATCACAGGAATCGAGATCAGCATGACCAAGGTGAGTTCAACGCTGTAAAAGAACAGCAGGGCAACACCACCGAGGATCGTGATCAGTTGGCGTATCATTTCAGCCAACGTGGTCATGAAGGTATCCTGAAGCATGCTGATGTCGTTCGAGATACGACTGCTCAACTCCCTACTCGTTCTCGATTAAAGAAGGCCATTGGAAGCTTGATCAGGTGACTGTAGGTATCGATCCTCAACTGCGCTATGGCGCGCTCCGTTACGTCCGCAAAGAGAAAGATGCGCATGAATGAAAAAGAGCCTGAAGCAGAAAGGCAAGCAAGAGAAGTAAAGCTACCTGATCGATATTTTCCAGATTGAAAAACGCATCGATCGGACTATCCTGGAGCATCATTACCGATGAGTCGCCCCAACAGACCTGGAAAAGTCATAGGTAACGGAGCTTAAGAATAGGAAGACCAAGCCAAGAATGAACTTACCCTTGTACGGCCACACATAGCGAAAATGCGGAGTGAGCGGCGAAATGCATCGCGCGAAAAGCGTTTCTTCTCTGTTTTTCCATGGGGCGACAAAGTCTCAAATTAATTCAAGACGACACCGCTCCAGCTACGATCATTTGCAATTCGCAACGCAGAGACCACCACTGACAACATAGAGGGTGTAGGCACGCACTGTTAGCACAAGTAATCCCTAATCTTGAGGCAGTCAAACAAATTCACACCACAAAATACCACAACGTCATGGCAAGAATGTATTGGGATGAGAAATGGAAGGAGATCGATCTTGGAGAAGACAAGCTGAGGTACAATTACGCCATCTCCAACTACGGAAGGATCGTAAGCTTTCAAGATTCGATCTATAAAGGAAGATTCTTAAAGGGATCCTTGGTAGATGGATATCCTGTTTTCCGTTACAAGCAATTCAATCGCACGGAGAAAGGAACTACGATCAAAAACAAGCAGCTATTCATTCATAAACTCGTTGCCGAGTATTTCGGAGAGAGAAGCGAGGAGGATCAGACTTTTGTTATCCATTTGGATTACAATAAGCTGAACAATCACATCGACAACCTGAAGTGGGTAACCAAGCGTGGAATGGAAATGCATCAACAAAGCAATCCAAACGTCTTGAAGGCCCGCGAACTGCGCAAGCAGAACAAGCCTTACAAAGGGCACAAACTCAACGCGACACAGGTCAAGCGTTTGAAGAAGAAGATCTTCGACCCTAACCGAAAGACTCGATTAAAGATCATTGCCAAACAGTTCGGCATCTCTGAGATGCAGCTCTACCGAATCAAGTCGGGCGAGAACTGGGGACACATCACAATTGACGATTGATCCTAAGGTCCAGTATTCGATAAGGCTTCCATTGTGGAGCCTTTTTTTATTGCTTGACCTGCGCGTATGCGTACTTTCGTATCCATGAGAAAAGTTTTACTCGGGGCTTTCCTAACGGCCCTCTCCTCGGTCGGGTTCAGCCAAAGTGTGGACACGGCCAACACCCCGATCTGGGTGGAAATGATGCAAGATCCTTCCGCCAATTTCTTTAAAACTCAGCGCGCGTTCGAAAATTATTGGGATGGACGAGAACGTCAAAAAGGCGATGGGTACAAGATATTCAAGCGCTGGGAGCACTTTTGGGAGTCGCGGGTCAACGAAGATGGCAGCTTCCCTCCTGCAGATGCCACCCTCAGAGCATTTGAAGAATACGAGATCGCACGAAACCAGCAGCAATTCGGCACTGAAAGTGAGTCGGGAGACTGGGAAGAGATCGGACCACGCTTCAAGCCAAACAACGGCACCGGTCAGCCAAACGGCAATGGTCGATTGAACTACATCGAGTTCCACCCTACGAATCCCAACATCATGTATGTGGGTTCGCCCTCAGGTGGATTCTGGAAGACGACCAACGGAGGTAGCTCTTGGACCACCACCACGGACGGATTGCCTACGCTTGGCGTTTCGTCCATCCTGATCGATAGTACGAATACAAACATCATCTACATCGGAACGGGTGACCGAGATGCAGGTGATGCACCAGGGCTAGGGGTTTACAAATCAACGGACGGAGGAAACACCTTCTCGGCGTCGAACTCCGGCATGGGAAACAAGACCGTTGGTGAGATGTTGATGCACCCAAGCAACTCAAATTACATCCTAGCAGCCACCTCCGGAGGAATATACAGAACCCAGAACGGAGGAAGTTCATGGACACTTGAAACGAGTGGTTACAACTTCAAGGACATCAAATTCAAGCTAGGTGACCCGAATACGGTATACGCCACGGAGACTTCAAGCGGCGCTAACCTCTGGAAGAGTACCGACGGTGGAGACAACTGGTCGCTCGTCACGAGTGGTCTGCCTTCTAGTCCTCAGCGCATGGCGATCGGAGTGACGACGGCTGATCCAAATGTGGTGTACATCCTATGTTCGCAAAGCTCAGCCTATGGGGGTCTTTACCGTTCTGACAACAGTGCTGCTTCGTTCAGCACCCAGTCCACTACACCTAACATTCTTTCTTGGAATGAGAGTCCACCCACTTCTGGCGGTGGCGGACAAGGTTGGTATGACCTAACAATCGCGGTAGACCCAGCGAACGAAGACATCGTTTACGTGGGTGGAGTGAATATTTTCAAATCGACCAACGCCGGTGCGACATGGGATTGTGTCGCGCATTGGGTAGGAAGTTCAACGGCTGCTTCCGTGCACGCAGATCACCATTGGCTGGAATTCTCACCTCTCAATGGTCGGCTGTACAACTGTAATGATGGTGGCTTATACTACACGGCCAACGGAGGAACAACCTTCACAGAAACATCCGACAGCCTCGGTATCTCCCAGATCTACAAGATCGGCGTGAGTCAGAATACCGAAGACTTTGTGATCAATGGCTACCAAGATAACGGCACGGCCCTTTGGGATGCGAGTTTATTCCGCACCGAACGCGGTGGCGATGGTATGGAATGCATCATCGACTGGAACAATGACAACGTAGTCTACGCATCGGTCTATTATGGGAACATTGCACGTTCGACCAATGGAGGCTTCAGCATGGGCAGCTTCGCGGGTGAGAACGTCAATGGTATCACCGAAGGCGGCGCATGGGTTACGCCTTACATCCAAGACAATGAGAGCCCGGAAACGATGTTCATCGGATACAAGAACGTGTGGCGAACCACGAACGCCTATGCCGGCACCCCCACATTCACACAGATCAGCAGTTTGGGTTCTACCAATATGCGTCAATTAAGACAGAGTAAGGTGAATGGAGCGAGACTCTTCGCCGTTCGCAGTGATCATAAACTGTACAGAACAGACAACGCCTACGCATCTTCGCCTACATGGCAAGACCTCTCCGGCAACCTTCCAGGTGGTTGGTTACAAGAAGTTGAAACTTCTCCCGAAAGCAACAATAAGCTTTGGATCATCAAGGGCAACATCGTCTATCAATCCACGGACGGCGGTTCATCGTGGACCAACTACAATGGTAGTCTTCCAAACGTAAGCAAGAACTGCCTTGTGGCAGACGCCTATACGGATGGCGGACTCTACGTTGGGACGGATGCCGGGGTCTATTACCGCGACAATACCCTGACGGATTGGGTACCTTTTTACGATGGACTTCCTACCACGGCTGAGGTGACCGAGTTGGAGATCTACCATGTACCAGGAGATTGGGAAGCGCGCAGGATCAGAGCTGCTACGTATGGTCGTGGTCTATGGTCGAGTGACCTGTATAACCCAGGTAATATTGCACCCTTCCCGATCGGAGAGCACTCCCTCGCTGGCGCAGGACCTTGTGATCCGGGAATCATCACCCTATTGAGTACCAGTGCCTATGGGGTGGATTCACTTCGATGGAACGTTTATCCTGCATCAGGAGCCGCTTTTGTGAATGGAACCAATGCCAACTCGAATCCAGCGAAACTGACCTTTACAGAAGCGGGCACCTACAACGTATATCTCTATGTAGAAAACAGCAATGGGTCTGACTCGGCGCTAATCGTGAGCAACTTCGTAGTGAATACTCCGGCTGCCGTCTTGTTATCCAATAGCATCAATGACGAATACTGCGAAGGGGATACAGCCATCATTTCAGCGAATATTGGAATGAGCAATTACGACTTCTACTTGAATAACGTCCTTTATCAGGTTGGATCGAACAACACCGTTCATATCGAAGGTCTAGAACCCGGGGATGTGGTAACGGTTGAGATTACCGATCCCAATGGATGTACAGACGACACTGACCTTCCGCTGAACGTACATGCTTCGCCAAGTTCTCAGATCTTCTCTAATTCAGGCTCGGAGATCTGCGAAGGCGATACAGTGACATTTACCAATGACGGCGACGGCATCGTGACGCATGATTTCATGGTCAATGACACCTCCCAGCAAAGCAGTGCAAACCACACATGGACCACTACCACACTAAGTGATGGTGATACCATTCGTGTCGGATTGATCGACACCAACGGGTGCGCGGGCTACTCTAACATCTTTGTGATGGATGTATTGCCGGCGCCAGCTACGCCTAGCATCATTCAATCATGGGATAGCCTCAAGTCGAGTGTTGTAGGTAGCATCTACAAGTGGAAGCGAAATGATACGATCACGGGAGTAACCACCCAAGGCTTCGATAACTACGTCAATGCGATCTATTCCGTAAGGGTGTATGACGGAGGATGCTGGAGCCCATGGTCGGATCCTGTAGTAATCGTCGGCGCCGGTGTGAACGAAATCGACGCAATGAAAGTGAAGATCTTTCCTTCGCCAGCGTATCGATCGATCTTTGTTCAGCAGACTGGAATTAGCACGACCGCGCTTGATCGATTGTCAATCGTGGACATGCTTGGCAAGACCGTTTATATCCAGGAAAATCCAGCGATTCAAGGCGATCAGCCACTCGAGATCGACATCAGCAATCTCCCAACCGGCGTGTATTCTATCTTGCTAGAAGGTGATGGAGAACGAATTGCTCTACCTATCGTAAAAGAAATGCGATAAAAACCTTGAAGTTTTAATAAAGAGGGTTACCTTTGCGCCCCTTTTATAAGAGAAATCATGAAACGGACATTTCAACCTTCAGTACGTAAGAGAAAGAACAAGCACGGTTTTCGCGAGCGCATGAGCTCGAAGAACGGACGCAAAGTGTTGGCTCGTCGCCGCGCGAAAGGACGCAAGCGCCTTACTGTTTCTGACGAAATGCCGTTCAAGAAATAAGCGTCAAAGCACTTCATTTGAAAAAGGCGATCCTTGTGGGTCGCCTTTTTTAGTTACTGGTGATTGGAGAGCAGTGATTAGTTGGGAATCAACTGGACCTCTCGGCGCTAAACAGAAACCAACCGTTCACCATTCTCTAATCACTAATCACTTTTTGGGGTGTCGCTTAGCCGCCTTCAGCTGCTGATCCAGCATCCATTCGATCTGGCCATTGACGGATCGGAACTCATCGTTCGCCCAGCGCTCGATGGCCTTCATCATCTCTTCGTCTACCCGGAGGGCAAATGCCTTCTTCTTAGCCATAGATTCATCGTTGACGTTCCATCACAACGAAGATCTGAACACCCTCACCACCGGCAGTAACGACTCGCCACCCTTCTGCGGCGAGTCCATTGATCTGCTCTTCGAATGCGGAGGTTCTTTGAAACACCCCCTTCAATACGATCTTGTATCTATCCATCTCTTCTAAGGTTTACTGGTACAACGATCCAGTATTCACAACTGGAGTGACTTCCTTATCGGAGCAAAGCACAACCATCAGGTTACTCACCATGGTCGCTTTCTTGTCGTCATCGAATTCCACGATATCGCCCTCCTTCAATTGCTTCAAGGCATTGTCGACCATACCAACCGCTCCTTCCACGATCTTCTCGCGTGCTGCGATAATGGCCGTGGCTTGTTGTCGCTTCAGCATCGCTCCAGCAATCTCTTCGGCGTAGGCTAAGTATCCGATGCGCGCTTCCATGACCTGGATTCCTGCGATCTCAAGGCGCTCACCCAACTCCTGCTCCAAGGCATCATTCACCTCATTCATGCCCGAACGCAACGTGATCTTGTAGTCCTCACTATCCTCCCAATCATCATAAGGATAAAGGCCTGCCATCTTGCGGACCGCGGCATCGGTCTGGACACGAACAAAATTCTCGTAGTTGTCGACCTCGAAGGCTGCTTTGAACGTGTTCTCCACCTTCCAAACCAAGATCACAGAGATCATGATGGGATTACCCAACTTGTCGTTCACTTTCACTCTCTCACTATCAAAGTTTCGCGCTCGAAGTGAAATGCGCTGCTTGGTGTAGAACGGATTGGCCCAGTAGAATCCATTGGCCTTTACCGTACCCTTATAGGCTCCGAAGAGCGTAAGCACCATCGATCCGTTCGGGTTGATAAAGAAATAACCTGGCAGAGTAAGGATGAATAGCAGGGCCGATGGAATCAACAACGCTAAAATCTTATATACAATAGAGACGATCAATGCCGCCAGAAGCACGGTCGTTACCAATAACATCAAGTATCCACTGCTGGCCGATACTGTTCTTTCCTGATTCATTTTCCCTGTGATTTAAACTACTACTACAATGATATGATTTTAATATCATTTCTGGAAATAAATCGGATAAACGGTTCAGAAAGAAGCACGAAGGGAATTGGGAGTGTGAACAGAGCCAACTTTTCCCTCTTCAGAGGGAAAAGCGCTTATTAAGATTGCGGTTGAAATTAATACCCATACTTCCCCCACTTCCCTTTCAAGAACTCTCTCACGCTTTCTTCGCGTTTGTTCTTGCCGGGTTCGTAGAACTTCGCTCCTTTCAGTTCTTCGGGAAGGAATTCCATGTCTGCGAAATTGCCCTTGTGACTGTGGGCATACTTGTAGTTGTCGCCATACCCCAACTCCTTCATAAGTTTGGTCGGCGCGTTACGGATGGGTAGCGGAACAGACAAGTCGCCGGTTTCCTGGACTTTAGCCTGCGCCTCGTTGATGGCCTGGTAGGTAGAGTTACTCTTTGGGGAGGTGGCTAAGTACACTGCCGTCTGAGAAAGAATGATACGGCACTCCGGATAGCCGATCGCGTGCACGGCCTGGTAGCAGTTATTGGCAATAACGAGGGCAGTTGGATTCGCCAAGCCGATGTCTTCACTCGACAAGATCAATAAGCGCCGCGCAATGAACATAGGATCCTCTCCACCTTCGATCATCCGCGCTAGCCAATACACGGCCGCATTCGGGTCGCTACCTCGAATGCTCTTGATGAAGGCCGAGATGATATCGTAGTGTTGTTCGCCAGTCTTGTCGTACCGAGCCATCTTCTGTTTGACGACCTTCTTGACGAATTCATCCGTGATCGGTTTCTCATCTGCAATGGCCGACTGGGCCACCAACTCCAACGTATTCAGAAGCTTTCTTCCATCTCCTCCGCTTAATTGAAATAACGCCTTCTTCTCTTCGATCTTGATCTTCTGTGCTTTCAACCATTCGTCCTCGTCAAGGGCTCGTTGCAAGATCTTCTCGAGCTGCTCTACTCCGAAAGCCTCGAGCACATACACCTGACACCTTGAAAGCAAGGCCGGGATCACCTCAAACGACGGATTCTCGGTGGTCGCTCCGATCAGGGTGACAATCCCCTTCTCCACCGCACCTAATAAACTGTCCTGCTGACTCTTGCTGAAGCGATGAATTTCGTCAATGAATAAAATGGGCTTTTGAGTGGAGAGCAAATCCTTTCGTGAGGCTTTTTCAATCACCTCACGCACATCCTTCACCCCGCTATTGATCGCACTCAATGCGAACATCGGACGATCCAATTCATCGGCAAGGATCTGAGCCAACGTGGTCTTTCCTACCCCGGGAGGTCCCCAAAAAATGATCGATGGCAAATTCCCCGCCTTGATCGACAACCGTATCGGACCATCAGACCCGACGATATGTTCCTGACCGATGTATTCGTCCAGCGTTAGGGGCCGCAGGCGCTCCGCTAAGGGGGTATCGTTTTGGTTGGGATTCACGGTTCACAAACGTAACTATTGTGGGGGATGGTGAAGTGGGTGAATAGTTAAATGGTCAAGTGGTTGAGCGGTTGAGCGGTTGAGTGGTTGAATAGTCAAAGAGTGAACGGTGAACGGTGATCGTTTGAGTTGAATTTTAATTAGGTGCGGCACATCTTTAGCGTGGGGAAATCAAGAGACAACTAAAGCTGCGTAGCTGCGACATATCTTCCGGGTTTGGAGTCAAGTGGTTAAATGGTTGAATAGTCAGAGAGTGAACGGTGAACGGTGAATGGTGTTAACTGCTCTCCCCTCGACTCCCCATTCAACAACTCCCTATTCCCTACTCCCTAATCAACAACTCCCCAATCAACAACTCCCTAATCAACAACTCCCCAATCAACAACTCCCTAATCAACAACTCCCTAATCACTGCTCCAGAATCCCGTAACTAGTAACCCGCAAATAATTGAAGACGATCAACGTGCGCTCATCAGTTCCTTCTTGACGTGCTGTCAGGGCGAAGCGAGGCACAGTAACATTGGCCGTCTTGCTGAAGCTATTGCCCGATTCTGCGGAAAAGTCCGGGGAGAAATTGTAGCCGTTCAAGTAGAAATTCGTGAAACCTCCTTGGTATTCCAGCACGAAGACACCATCGGTATCGTTCACCGTTGAATCCTTGGTCAGGCGCTCCCGCGTGATGTCGGCTATATCAAGATCAAAAGACACTTCCCTCCAATCGAACTCCATTCTGAGCTCTGAGGTGTCATTCAATTGCAGCTCAGAGAACGTGAACTCAAATCGCCAGTTATCCCAGTAATCCGATGGAACCTCCTCGGCAGTAAACTTGGTCTCGGCACTGATGAAGGCTGAGCAAACGTTTGTGTCGGGCACGAGGTACATGGAAATGAACCCGCGACTCGGACTAAATTCAGCTTGCACAAAGGTCTCCATTGGGAAAGACTCCGAACATCCATCAGCGGCGTAATCTAAGGTCCAGTTATCCAGTACCGTCAACTCACGCACCATATGCGTCACTGTCGTGGGTTCGGTGATGTTCTCTTCCGGGTATTCGAAAGGTTCATTGTCTTTCTCGCAGGAACTGATCACCAGCAAGCCAGCAAAAAGAAGCAAAAGGGGATAATGCGGTCTCATACTTACAAATCTAACGTTGAGAGGGTTGTTCTACACAGACGTTCGCACCAAAATGAGCGTTTGGCGTCATTCTCAAAGCGAAAGGCCAATTCCCACCAGAAGGGCAAATAAAAAGGTGGACAGCGCGAGCTGCTTCAGCATTGGGTCGAGTTTCTTAGCCTCTTTGATCGAAAACACCTTGAATGCATTCAACAAGAACAACGGATACGAAGCAAGAAAGAGCCAGCTCCAACCCCATTCAAAGTGCACGATTGCGTAGGCCACAAACGATAGACACCCTGTAAGGATCAAAAAGAGGTGATATATCCGAGCACGCGTTGGACCCATTCGAACCGCCAAGGTAATCTTGCCCGCATTCCGATCGCTCTCGATGTCTCGGGTATTGTTGATGTTCAATACCCCCGTACTAAAGGCACCGATCGCCACCGAAGGCAACAAAATGTCTAATCCAACTTCGCCCACTTGACACAAGAATGCACCCACGACTCCAAGAATTCCGAAGAAGGCCATGACCGATACATCACCTAAACCGCGATAACCATAGGGGTTCCTTCCGGCAGTGTACTTGATCGAAGCAAAAATGGCCGAGACACCAAAAATCAGCAGTACGGCACGAAGCGTCCAACTCAAGGGAGACAAATACAAAAGCGTCACACCGGCCACAAAAGATAAAATAGAAGTGAGCCAAATCGCTCTACGCATCTCCGGTTCCGTGATTACACCGCTTTGCATCGCGCGCTGCGGACCTACGCGTTCTTCATTGTCGGTGCCGTGGCTGAAATCGCCGTAGTCGTTGGCTAGATTGCTGTTGACTTGGAGAAGAATGGTCGTCACCGCTGTCATGAAAAGCACCAAACCGTTCAAGTCCACCACCTCCATCGCTAAAAACCCTCCCGTCAAGGTCGACGCCAATGCCAACGGTAGCGTCCGCAACCGCATCGCACTCAACCAAGCTTTTGCCTTCGATCCTCCTTCTTTCTGTGTCTCTACATCCATCTTTCGGGCTACATTTGTACGCTCATGGTGAAACGCTACTTCATCGAACTTTCCTACGACGGCAGCGAGTTTCACGGCTGGCAGATCCAACCGAACGCCAAAACTATTCAGGAAACCCTGAACTCCGCGCTTTCCACCCTATTAAGAACAGATATTTACACGGTAGGTTGTGGCCGAACGGACACCGGCGTGCATGCCAGTCAGTATTTCGCTCATTTTGAAGTGGAGGAAACAACCTTCCAACCTGAAGAACTGACCTACCGAAGCAACCGAGTCCTTCCTCCCAGCATCGCCGTTCAACGCATCTTTGAGGTTGCCCCGGATGCTCACACCAGATTCAGCGCCACCAGCCGAAGTTATACCTACCTCATCACGCAACAGAAAGACCCATTCGCTGTTTTGAGAAAATGGGAAATGCGCGAAGCGCTGGACCTAAATCGAATGAATGAGGGAGCCGCCATATTGAAGACCTACGAAGACTTTTCGTGTTTCTCTAAGTCCAATACGCAGACAGAGACAAACCTGTGCAACGTCACCCATGCTGAGTGGAGTCAAGAAGGAAGCGAGATCCGCTTCGACATCACAGCCAATCGCTTCTTGCGTAACATGGTACGCGCCATCGTCGGCACACTGGTCGACCTAGGAAAAGGAACCATTACCCTTGACGACCTCAAGACCATCATCGAGTCCAAAGACCGGAGCGAGGCTGGCCTCTCTGTTACCGCCCACGGACTTTACCTAACCCGCATCACCTACCCAGAAGGCATGATCCCATGAGTGAGAAGAAAGATTCATCGGTTTCGGGCAAGGCCTTCGACATGAAGCTCTTCATGCGGGTGATGAAGTACGTCAACCCGTACAAGACCCTCTTTGTCTTCACCGGTTTCCTAGTGCTCCTGTCCGCCGCGATCTCCCCGCTCCGACCCTGGTTGATCCAGTACACCTTGGACAATTCGATCGTGGTTCCGAATGAAGAACTCCTCGGATTCATGACCTGGGTGATCGTGGCCATGCTGGTACTGGAAGCGGTGGTTCAATTTGCGCAGACCTACCTCGCCAACTGGCTCGGACAATCCGTGATCCGCGACTTGAGGCTGGATGTTTACAATAAGATCTCACACTTCCGTCTGAAGTACTTCGATCAAACGCCCATTGGCAACCTAGTCACTCGAGCCGTTTCCGATATCGAAACCATTGCCGACATCTTCTCTGAAGGTGTGTTGACCATTCTGGGTGAGATCATCAAGCTGACCGTGGTGATCGCTTTCATGCTCTTCCTGAATTGGAAACTCACCCTGATCGTCCTCATACCCATTCCGCTTCTGCTTTGGGCGACCAACATCTTTAAAAACTACATCAAGCTGGCGTTTCAGGATGTGCGCAATGAAGTCTCAAAGCTCAATGCCTTTGTCCAAGAACACATCACCGGGATGTTCATCGTCCAGATCTTCAATCGAGAAAAACAAGAGATGGACAAGTTCAAAGCGATCAATGCCCGCCACCGCGATGCGCATTTGAGAACGGTCTTCGCCAACGCCATCTTCTTCCCGGTGGTCGAGATCCTCTCGGCCATGTCGATCGCTCTTCTGATCTGGTGGGGGGCCAAAGAAATGGTCAACGGGGAGTTTGAATACGGACAACTGGTCGCATTCCTGCTCTACATCTACATGCTCTTCCGTCCGATCCGTCAACTCGCCGATCGATTCAACACGCTTCAAATGGGGATGGTCGCCAGCGCGCGGGTATTTAAAGTCCTGGACACCGAAGCACAGATCGTCAATTCGGGCAAGAACCTCCGTCCTGAGTTGGAAGGCAACATCAAATATGATCACGTTTGGTTCGCCTACAACGACGAAGACTGGGTCCTCAAGGACGTGAGCTTCGAAGTGAAGAAAGGACAAAAGATCGCCTTGGTCGGCGCCACCGGTGCAGGCAAGACCAGTATCATCAACACGCTGAGTCGTTCGTATGAATACAACAAGGGAAGCATCACCATCGACGGAACCGAACTACGCGACTTCGATCCCGACTACTTGAGTCGACAGGTCGGCGTGGTCTTGCAGGATGTGTTCCTCTTCAGCGATTCGATCTACAACAACATCACGCTCAACAACCCGAAGATCAGTCGCGAATTGGTAGAAGAAGCCGCCAATAAGGTAGGAGCCCATCGCTTCATCGACCGCTTGCCAGAGGGCTACGACTTCAACGTAAAGGAACGAGGAGGCATGCTTAGCGTTGGACAGCGTCAGCTTCTTGCCTTCATCCGGGCCTACATCTATAACCCAGCGATCCTGATCCTCGACGAAGCCACCAGTTCGGTCGACACCGAGACCGAAACTATGATCCAAGAAGCGATCGAACAGATCACCAAGGACAGGACGAGCATTATCATCGCCCACCGACTAGCGACGGTCCAGCACGCCGACATCATCATGGTCATGGAAAAAGGCGAGATCGTAGAAATGGGAAGCCACCAGGAGCTACTAAGAAAGGACGGCCACTACAAGAATCTGTACGATCTGCAGTTTGTGTAGAGAGTTAAATGGTCAGGTGGTCAGGTGGTCAGGTGGTCAGGTGGTCAGATGGTTAAATGGGTTCTCCTTCCCCTTGAAGTTGAATTTGCAGTTGAAGTTGAAGTTACAAAAGCTTCTCTCGCAGGTACCGTGCCGTATGCCCCTTATCCTGCTTCAACAAGTCCTCGGGGGTGCCTTCGAAGACGATCTGCCCTCCCCCGTTTCCTCCTTCAGGACCTAGATCGATGATCCAGTCGGCTTGCTTGATTACCTCGAGGTTATGCTCGATCACCACGATCGAGTGACCGAGTTCGATCAACTTGTTGAAGCTCGTTACCAACTTCCGGATGTCATGGACGTGAAGACCCGTGGTAGGTTCGTCAAATAGGAAGAATGTACCGCCATTGTCCGCCGATTGACCTTTCCCGATGAAGCTGGCCAGCTTGATGCGCTGGGCTTCTCCGCCGGATAGCGTACTGGAGCTTTGACCAAGCGTCACGTATCCCAAGCCCACCTCTTGCAATGGAAGTAGTTTTTGAATGATCTTCTTCTCCGCCGCCTTGCGCGCATGCATCTCGAAGAAGGCAATGGCCTCGTCTACAGACAGCTCAAGAATGTCGTTGATGCTCTTGTCGTTGAACTTGACCTCGAGCACCTCTTCTTTGAATCGCTTACCGTGGCAAGTCTCACAGGTCAGATGGATGTCGGGCATGAACTGCATTTCCACCGTGATCTCACCTTCTCCTTGACAGGTTTCGCAACGACCACCGTCTACGTTGAAGGAGAAGTGGGCCGGCTTGAATCCACGCATCTTCGCCAAGGGCTGGTTGGCATAAAGGGAACGGATATCGTCGAATGCCTTAATAAAGGTCACCGGATTACTCCTCGATGATCGACCGATCGGGTTCTGATCGACAAACTCTACTGTGTCCACTCGGTTCAAATGACCTTCAATGGCGCGAAAAACACCCGACTGCTCAGACGTGTGACCACCGATTCGCTTGGCCAAAGCAGGGTGTAATACCTTCTTGACCAAGGATGACTTTCCGGAGCCACTTACGCCCGTCACCACCGTCAACACACCCAAAGGCACCTTGACGTCAATGTTGCGCAGGTTGTTTTCTCTCGCCCCCAAGACCTCTACATAGTATTTCCACGGACGGCGCTTCTCCGGTGTCGCGATCGACTCTACTCCATTCAGGTAGCGTGCCGTAAGACTCTTCTCTTCCTTCGCAAGGGCAGCTTGATCTCCTTGGAAGATCAAATTCCCTCCATTCACTCCCGCTTCCGGCCCTAGGTCGATCAGTTCATCCGAGGCCTTCATGATGTCCTCGTCGTGCTCAACCACGATCAGCGTATTTCCGACCTGTTGCAGGTTCTTCAGCACACCAATCAAGCGCTCCGTGTCTCGTGGGTGCAATCCGATGCTCGGTTCATCTAAGATGTACATCGATCCGACCAAGGAGCTTCCGAGGGAGGTAGCCAATTGGATGCGCTGCGATTCACCGCCCGACAACGTGTTCGAAAGGCGGTTGAGCGTCAGGTAGGATAAACCCACGTCACAGAGAAAGCTCAGTCGATTCTGAATCTCCAACAAGAGTCGCTTGGCCACTTTGGCTTCGAAATCGTTCAAATCCAAGGCATCGAAATGGTCGCGTAGCTTATCGATCGGTAGGAGGAGCAATTCGGAAATGGACATCCCTCCTACCTTCACGTAGTTGGCATCCTTTCTCAAACGCGTTCCCTCGCATTCCGGACACAAAGTCTTACCACGGTAGCGCGAAAGCATCACGCGGTACTGAATCTTATAGGACTTCTCTTCGAGGTGCTCGAAGAATGAATTCAATCCCTTGAAGTACTTATTTCCTGTCCAAAGCAGTTTCTCCTCCTTGGCGGTCAATTCATCGATCGGCCGGTGGATCGGAAACCCAAAGTCTGCCGCATGAGAAATGAGCCTATTCTTCCACTCGCTCATCTTGTCGCCTTTCCAGCAAACAATGGCATCCTGGTAGACGCTCAACGAACGATCCGGAATCACCAGATCGGCATCGATTCCAATAATGCTTCCAAAGCCTTCGCAACGCTTGCACGCTCCGCGAGGGTTATTGAAACTCAAGAAATGGACATCCGGTTCCTCGAAGAGCATTCCGTCCAACTCAAAGAGGTTGGAAAAGGTAGTTTTGTCGGCGGGCGAATCGAATGGTCGCAGGTCAATCGTTCCATGTCCCTCATAAAAGGCAAGCTCCACAGAATCCGCCAGGCGATTTCTAAATCCTTCGTCGTCATGTGCAACCACGATCCGGTCCACCACCAGGTGGTATTCAAGATTCGTATCGATGGTCTGCTTTCCGAGTCGCTCCACTGTATCACCCACCAATATTCTGGTGAAGCCGTTCTGCTCAAGCAAGGTCAAGCGCTGTTCTAGATCCTTTTGATCTTCAAACTGAACCGATACAGTCAGAAGAAGTCGATCTCCTTCCCTGTGATCCATGATCGCATTGACCACATCCTGAACGGAATGCTTCTTCACTTCTTCGCCACTGATCGGAGAGTAGGTCTTTCCGATACGCGCATAAAGGAGCTTCACATAGTCATAGATCTCTGTGGTCGTACCGACCGTAGATCTGGGGTTTCGGGTATTGACCTTCTGCTCGATGGCTACCGCCGGAGAAATCCCGCGGATGTAGTCCACCTTCGGTTTTTCGATCTTACCCAAGAATTGTCGCGCGTAGGCTGAAAGGCTTTCGATGTAGCGTCGTTGCCCTTCTGCGTAGAGGGTATCAAAGGCAAGCGAGGACTTTCCGGAACCTGATAATCCGGTGATCACCGTGAAGCTATTCCGGCGAATGGCGACATCCACATTCCGTAGGTTATGCATCTTGGCTCCCTTGATCACGATGTAAACTCGAGCGTCCAACTTATCTACGTTTTGCATAACAAATTTTCCTCCTTTTAGGGTATTTTTAGAATACGGCGGGCAAAGGTAGCCACCTCATTCGTACATTCACGAAAACAAAATGTTCAAGGGCATACAATAACAGAAACTATCCTTTCGTTACTAAGTGTCGTCTAAGAACAAACCAAAATCTTTTAAGCCTATAGCATCATATCTACCTTGAAAAACCTCTACGCGTAACTCTTAAAGGTTGATATTATGATGTATAGAAATGAAGACGATCACGTCCTCGTCGGGCGTTATCTGGCTGGAGAAGAAGCGGCCTTCGAAACTCTGGTCCGCAGACACCAAAATCGCGTGTTTGGCTACATTAAAATGATGGTCAAGGATGGCCAGCTAGCCGAGGATATTTTCCAAGATGTGTTTATCAAGGCGGTGACCACCATGAAGCGTGGCAGCTACAACGAAGAAGGCAAGTTCCTTCCTTGGATCCTGCGTATCGCGCACAACCAGGTCATCGACACGTTCCGACGCAACAAGCGCTTCCCTACCGTGGATGGCGGCGACGATTTTGACATCTTCAACGTTATCAAGGACGACGAGAAGAACGTCGACCAACAGTTGATCGAAGAACAGATCCATTCGGACGTGAAGAAGTTGATCGATTTCCTTCCTGAGGAGCAGCAGTCGGTCTTGCGTATGCGACTTTACAGTGGCATGAGCTTCAAGGAGATCGCCGAGGACACCAATGTGAGTATCAATACTGCCTTAGGTAGAATGCGATATGCTTTGATCAATTTGCGCAAGCTGATCGAAGAGCACAACTTGGTCTTGTCACAATAATTTCTGACGTGGGTACAATATCGCGCGAGGGAGGGCGTTGTTACTGCATGAACAACCTAAAAAGCTATTTGAATGCAGCACAACTACTCTCTAGAAACGCTCAGCGAATTTGTACAACACGAAGATTCAGAACTTGAATCCCTAGGTTTGAAACCACGGTCTCATAGACCTTCAGAGTTAACCATTCAAAAGATCCTAGGTTTCTCGAAGCAATTCAGCGTACGCCCATCCAAGACCTTGGGCCGCTATGAGCAGAATCTCAACTAGGACTTTTCTTTAGGAAGCCGAGACTTCACCCCGATCGTTTGGTCGATCGGGGATTTTTTTATCCTAAAACCTCGGGCCGGACTATACTCGCGTCCGTAGAAGATGATCTGAAGGTGGAGCTTGTTCCATTTCTCTTCCGGAAATAACTTCTTGGCATCCCGCTCGGTTTGCTCTACACTCTTTCCGTTACTCAACCCCCATCGATACATCAAACGATGGATGTGGGTATCCACCGGAAACGCAGGCACGCCAAATGCCTGACTCATCACCACCGAAGCCGTCTTATGTCCTACTCCCGGCAGGGCCTCTAGCCCTTCAAAGTTCTGAGGCACTTCTCCCCCGTATTCATCGAGAAGGATCCTCGAAAGATTCCAGATCGCCTTGGACTTAGCCGGGGACAAACCACAGGGATTAATGATGTTTCGGATCTCATCGATCGACAATTGAACTATATCAAAGGGATTGTCGGCCCGTTGAAAAAGGATCGGCGTGATCTGATTGACGCGTAGGTCCGTACTCTGAGCACTGAGCAATACCGCTATCAATAAGGTGTACGGATCGGTGTGGTCGAGAGGAATGGGCACCGTTGGGTACAATTCTTCCAACTTCTCGATCACGAATTCTGCCT
This sequence comes from Flavobacteriales bacterium, assembly GCA_038131955.1. Lineage (GTDB taxonomy): Bacteria > Bacteroidota > Bacteroidia > Flavobacteriales_G > Salibacteraceae > SHAN690. The sequence continues at coordinate 505,735 of JAYPQK010000009.1, read as the reverse complement.
TTTCCTTTCTGGTCATATCAATGTTGAATTACAAACGCCTGGTATCCCTTAGGCTCAGTTTCAGTTACCAACACCTCTTCCACTTCCGCCAGTTCAGGTCCGTGATGACACCACTCGATCAATGCGTCAATGGATTCCGGGCTGCCTTCAGCCTCAATAAATACGGAGCCATCGAGCTCGTTTCGCACATATCCCAAAAGTTGAAGGGAAAGCGCCTGCTCTTTGGCATTTTTTCGGAACCAGACCCCCTGAACCCGACCTTTCACCCGAATATTTACCGATTTTTTCATCACCTGTTGCACAACGTAAATTCATTACGTTCTGCGCTTCTTTTCTTTGTCTGCGAATTAAACAATCTGTCGAGGATTTGTTTTTACCTATGAACCCATTAATTTGCGACATGAACAAAATTAACGAAGGAGAAAAAGCCCCGAATTTTAGTGCGAAAGACCAGAATGGAGAGACGATCACCTTGGATCAATTCAAAGGAAAGAAGCTCGTGCTCTACTTCTACCCAAAGGATGACACGCCTGGCTGTACGGCAGAGGCATGTAATCTGAGAGACAACTACGATGCTTTGTTGGAAAAAGACATACAAGTGGTTGGCGTAAGCGCTGATTCGGAGTCGAAGCACCAGAAGTTCATCGACAAGTACAGCCTTCCTTTTCCGTTGATCGCAGACACCGAGAAAGAGGTGATCAACGCGTTTGGTGTTTGGGGAGAAAAGAAGTTCATGGGAAAGGTGTACGACGGCATTCATCGCATCACCTATGTGATCGACGAAGACGGGACCGTCATCAAGCGTTTCGACAAGGTCAGGACCAAGGAGCACACCGAAGAGATCCTCGAGGCATTGAACATGAACTAATCACATTTTAAGAAAAGACTAACAAAGATCACTATGGCAGCAGAAGTATCAAAAGAGAAGTTGAAGGCGTTACAACTCACCCTCGATCGCCTCGAGAAGACCTACGGAAAAGGTTCGATCATGAAAATGGGTGACAACGCCATTGAGGCGATGGAAGTGATCCCAACCGGATCCCTTTCCTTGGATCTAGCATTAGGTGTAGGCGGATACCCACGAGGACGCGTGGTAGAGATCTACGGTCCGGAATCTTCGGGTAAGACCACCTTGGCGATTCACGCCATGGCGGAGGTTCAGAAGCAAGGAGGAATCGCGGCCATCATCGACGCGGAGCATGCCTTCGACCGTTTTTACGCTGAGGCACTTGGAGTGGACACGGAGAACCTGTTGATCTCTCAGCCAGATAACGGCGAGCAGGCCCTCGAGATCGCAGACAATTTGATCCGTTCCGGAGCGATCGACCTTGTGGTCATTGACTCAGTAGCGGCGTTGACTCCAAAGGCAGAGATCGAAGGTGAGATGGGTGACAGTAAGGTGGGTCTTCAGGCTCGCTTGATGTCTCAGGCTTTGAGAAAATTGACCGGCTCGATCAGCAAGACACACGCAACGTGCATCTTCATCAACCAGCTTCGTGAGAAGATCGGCGTGATGTTTGGCAACCCAGAAACAACCACGGGCGGTAATGCTCTGAAATTCTACTCTTCCATTCGCTTGGACATTCGTCGTGCAGGTCAGATCAAAGTGGGTGAAGATTCGATCGGAAACAACGTCCGCGTGAAGGTGGTGAAGAACAAGGTGGCTCCTCCCTTCAAGAAGGCGGAGTTTGACATCATGTACGGCACCGGCATCTCAAAGTCGGGTGAATTGATCGACTTGGGTGTGACACAAAACATCTTGAAGAAGAGTGGATCATGGTTCTCATACGGTGAAACTCGCCTCGGACAGGGACGCGACGCTGTGAAGCAGCTCCTTGAGGACAATCCTGAAATGGCGTTGGAAATCGAAGAGAAGATCTTCAACTCCTTCAAGCCAGAAGCAAAGAAGGAAGCGGCAGCTGAAGAGGAATAGTCTCTACCGCATCCTAAAACTCGCAAAGGCCGGACAGTATGTTCGGCCTTTTGCTTGTAAGTTTGGCGCATGAAAAAGATCTTCTGGTTAACGGCGATAGTGAGCGTTTTCGTGGTGGGATGTCAAGAGTCGAACACAGCAAAGCTCGATGACGGACAAACGCAGAGTGAAGTCACGCCTTTTGACAGCATCAACGCCCTGATCAAGCAAGACCCTAATAATCCGGATCTCTATTTCCAACGCGCTAAGATGCACTACGAGGCCCGCGATTTAGCTACGAGCATGAACGACGTGGGTCGCGCGTTGAAACTAGATAGCGGCAAGACCGACTACTATCTGTTGCTAGCCGACCTGAAGCTCATCGCTAAGGAGAGCCGCGATTCGCGTGATGCCTTGTTGAAAGCCTACGCGATCAACCCAACCGACATCGACGTGGTCTTGCGCCTTGGTGAGCTCTACATGATCGTACAGGATGCGGACGAATCATTCCGCTATCTCAATGAGGCGTTGTTGCTCGACAAGTTCAATTCGACCGCCTACCGTCTGAAGGGCTTCAACTACAAGTACCTCGGCGATACGACCAAGGCTGTTTCAAGTTTTCAAACCGCGATCGAACAGGACCCGAACGACTACGACTCCTACTTGCAGCTCGGCCTTCTCTACTCTACCATCGGACACGAGATCGCAGAGGATTACTACAACAATGCGTTGAAGGTTCGTCCACAGTCGGTGGAGGCCCACTACGCAAAGGGCTTGTTCTATCAGACGATCGGAAGGTCAAGAGACGCGTTGAACACCTACGATGACATCCTAGAGATCACCGGAGAGTACTTTGACGCTTGGTACAATAAGGGTTATGTCTACTTGGTGCAACTACAGGAATACGACAGCGCTGCTCAGCAATTCTCCAAGGCGATCCAGTTCGGCCCACAAGGCTATGCAGAAGCATATTACAATCGTGGCTTGAGCTACGAGCAAATGGGAGAACTAAAAAAAGCAGAAGCCGATTACCGTGAGGCCCTTCGGATCAACCCTCAGTTTGATCTGGCCGCGCAGGGATTGGGAAGGATTGTTGATTAGTTCCTAGGCACTCTCTTGGCCAATTGTTCCTCATGGTGTTGCACGATCACAAAAGCCAAGCCTGTATTCGATGGCAGGTGATCGAAAAGCTGTTGAATGGCCTCCAATCCACCTGCAGAGGCCCCAATCCCAACTAGAGTGAGATCAGAAGAGGTAGTTTTCTTACTCATACTTCATCTTCAATGAAGGCTAAACGGGTGGTGGTTGCTGCCTTCAATAAGTCTCGTGCAATTTAGGACGGCATCCAGTTTACTCATCATGCGATTTATCAATTTTACTCCTTAGATACATCAATCAAACAGAGAGGGTCATCAACGAAAAAGCCCCGATCAATAGATCAGGGCTCATTCAAAGTAGTGATCGAGAATGTTACTCCGCGTCCTTTCCGACGTAGAATTCTACGGTCTTTTCGCTGGTGTTACCCAACTTGTCTTTTGCTACGACTTTGACCTCATACTTCTTGTTCTTGCGGAAGCGGCTCACCTCGGAAGCATCCAAGGTTTGAGGTGAAGAGTACAGTTGCTGTGCGCCGCCGTCCATACCGTAGGTAATGGTTTCCGTACCGACCTTCTTATCGGTAGAAGAAACATACATACGGGTATAGTTTGGATAGACCGGCTTTCCGTTCTTCTTCCCGATGGCTTCGATCGAGAACTTCACGAAGATCTCCGGAGCGGTGTTGTCTACGTAGCAGCTTGAGTGCTTGGCTTCTTCTTGGTTGTTCACGTTGTCGCGTGACTTGAAGTCGATGGTGTGATGCCCCTCTGCCGCGATGCTGAAAGCGTCATAGGATTTGAAGCCTCCACCGTCTACTTGGTACTCCGTCCTCTGGATACCAGAAGCGTCATCGCGGAATCTTAGAGACATCTTGGTATCCTTCGTAACAAAGAGTGTATCTCGGTCCATGAACTGAGGGTTTGAGTAGATGATCCCGGTTTCAGGAGCATCCACGTCCATGAATACGTTGATCCAATGGTTGCTACTCAAATTCTCAACCAAGTCATTCGCGTCGTACTTCACGTTGTGTGTGCCTCGCACGGCTGGCATCTTGAACTCACCATTATAGGTATTGCGTTCACCACCGTCGATTCGGTAATAGATGTTCTTCACCCCTGCCTTGTTGTCTGTGGCCGCCAATGAGATGGTCGTACGAGAAGAGATGAAGAGGTAGTTTCCTTTGTATTGGTCGCCGTTCACCTTGTGCGTTGGAACCGGTGGGGTCTTATCCATGTAGAACTTGAAAGTCGAGGCAGAGGCACCACCTTCTCCGCCTTCCATATTCTTCACGTTATCTACTGCATAGTACTTGATGGTGTGCTCACCGTCGCTCAATCCGCCTACGTTGACTGGTCCTGAATACACACGAGCATTGTTCCCATCGAAGGTGTAGTACATTGTACGCACACCAGACAAGTTATCCGTACTGGTCAGCTTTACGTTTGCAGAAGGAGCGAGGATATTTCCGTCCTTATTGATGCCCACCACTTCGTAATTGGTCTTAGGAGCGGTCAAATCAACCGTAAAGGCTGAAGACTTTGTATTCTCAGCGTTACCCACAAAATCAACCGCGTAGTAGTAGAGCGTTTGAGCACCTTCCTTGCTTACGTTGACATCCGAACTGTAGTCGTTGTATCCGCCACCGAGGGCATATTGGGTCGACTTCACACCCGACACGCCGTCTCGCGAGGTGAGGGAGAAAGAAAGATTCTTTCCATAGTAGACCGTTCCGCCGCTCGCGTATCTAGGAGCTCCGTCAAAGCGAAGTGAAGTCACCGGAGCTAAGCCATCGGCATTGACTTCATAAAGCACTTCTTGCTGCGGCTGAGCGGCACGACCCGTTTCCGGATCCACGGCCCACTTGCTGCGAATGAAGTTGGGTCCTTCCGTATCGAGGTACATCGGTTCACCATACTTTGGGTTGGTGGATTTCAGGTCGTAGTCCTTACCATCCGGGGTAGTGGAGAACTTCAGGTACATCGGAAGTTCTTTCTGAACGAAGATGTCGCCATCTCCATTGATATATACTTGTTTCTCGTAGGTAGGTTTGCTAGGCTCACTTTGAGCCATCATGCTCATCACATACATCAGGCTCAATCCGCTCAATAGTAGTGCTTTCTTCATCACGGGGCGTTTTCGGTTTAGCTAACGAATTTAACAAAAAAGGGGGCCATAAGCCCCCTTCAAGTTCATCAAAACGTTCGAGTTATTTACTTCACTTTCTCAACTACAGCCTTGAACGCCTCTGGGTGGTTCATGGCAAGGTCAGCCAACACCTTTCGGTTTAGCTCGACACCACTCTTGTTGAGCTTACCCATGAATTCGCTGTACGACATACCGTGCTCTCGCGTTCCGGCATTGATACGTTGGATCCAAAGGCTACGGAAATTTCTCTTTTTGTGCTTACGACCTACGTAAGAATACTGCATTCCTTTCTCTACAGCATTCTTTGCTACGGTCCAAACATTCTTGCGGCGACCAAAGTATCCTTTGGCCTGCTTCATGATTTTTTTGCGGCGTGCTCTTGACGCTACACTATTTACTGATCTTGGCATTTCTCTTTTGTTTTTGGTTGAAAGCGCCCTTTTGTTTTTCGGGACTTAAGACTCGCAACCGGGTTAAACACAATGTTCACCTTGCGATGAACAAACCTTTATTTAAGGGCCATGAGTTTTAGGATGTTCTCACGGTCAGCAGGATGTACAAGCGTGGCATGAGTCAATCGACGCTTTCGGTCCGTAGACTTCTTCGTCAAGATGTGGCTCTTGAACGCGTGCTTCCTTTTGATCTTACCAGTACCGGTGAAGCGGAATCGCTTCTTAGCGCTGGAGTTGGTCTTCATTTTAGGCATCGCTTCCTATTTATTGAACGTTTGATGAATTCTTATTTCTTCTTTTTTGGAGCAAGCATCATGATCATGCGCTTACCTTCCAATTTTGGCATTTGTTCTACTACTCCAAGTTCCTCCAATTCAGTAGCCAACTTGAGCAAGAGGATCTCTCCTTTGTCCTTGAACAGGATAGATCTTCCTTTAAAGAACACAAATGCCTTGATCTTCGAACCTTCCTCCAAGAACTTGATCGCGTGCTTCTTCTTGAACTCGTAATCATGCTCATCGGTGTTCGGACCGAATCTGATCTCTTTCACAACGACCTTTTGGGCCTTGTTCTTGATCTCTTTCTGCTTCTTCTTCTGGTCGTACAAGAACTTCTTGTAATCCAGGATCTTCACTACCGGCGGATCCGCCTTCTCTGAGATCATAACAAGGTCCAAGCCTAGGCTCTTGGCTTGTTCCTGGGCCTCTCGTGAGGACATTACCCTAGGCTCTCCACCTTCACCAACGACACGGACTTTCGGAGCTCTGATATTCTCATTGATCTGATGCTCAGGCTCCTTTATTAGCGGCTTTTTGTAAGGTCTTCTAATATCTACTTCTATTAGTTAAACTTCTAATTGATGTTTCACCTCGTTCTGAACGAACTGAGCGAATTCCTCGACGGTCATGGATCCTTGATCTCCTTCGCCTTGCTTTCTCACTGAAACCTTACCCTCAGCGATCTCTTTCTCACCAATCACCAACATCAATGGCACCTTGGCGAGTTCCGCTTCGCGAATCTTTTTACCGATCTTTTCCCCACGGTCGTCAACGGAGGCGCGAATATCGTAATTTTCAAGGGATTGTAAAATGTTTTTACATCCGTCGTTGAATTTTTCACTGATCGGTAAAATCCGCACCTGCTCAGGGGTCAACCAAAGTGGAAACTTACCGGCATAGTGCTCGATCAAGAAGCCGATGAATCGCTCATGCGTACCAAGTGGTGCGCGGTGGATTACGATCGGGTGTTCTTGTTGGTTATCGGAGGTGGTGTAAGTAAGATCAAAGCTCAAAGGTTGGGCAAAATCGACCTGGTTGGTAGCGAGGGTGAACTCACGTCCAATGGCACTGTAGACCTGCACATCGATCTTTGGTCCATAGAATGCTGCTTCGTCTGCCACTTCCTTGAATGGGATACCAGAATCCACAAGCACCTTACGCACCATGTCTTCCGTCTCTTTCCAAAGCTCCGGTTGGTCTACGTATTTCTTTCCTAAGCGTGCCGGATCATGGGTTGAGAATCGCATGACGTACTTCTCGATACCGAAGATCTTGAAGTACTTGAGGTACATATCGTTCACTGCCTTGAACTCCTGCTCGAATTGCTCTTTGGTACAGTAGATATGCGCGTCGTTCATCTGCAAGCTGCGCACACGCATTAAACCGAAGAGTTCACCTGATTTCTCGTAGCGATAACAGGTTCCATACTCCGCCAAGCGCAATGGAAGATCCTTGTAGCTCTTTGGAGTCGCGTCGAAGATCTTGTGGTGGTGCGGGCAGTTCATCGCCTTCAGGTAGTAGGTCGACCCGTCCAGCTCCATAGGTGGAAACATGCTGTCCTTGTAGTACGGGAGGTGACCGCTGGTCAGATACAAGTTCTCCTTAGCAATGTGTGGCGACTTGACGCGTTGATACCCAGCTTTGCGCTCGGTATCCTTGGCCAACTCTTCCAACTTCTCGATGAGGAAGGCACCCTTAGGAAGCCACAAAGGGAGTCCGGGTCCAACGTCATCATCAAAGGCAAACAACTCCAGTTCTTTACCCAACTTTCGGTGGTCTCGCTTCTTCGCCTCTTCGAGCATTTCGAGGTGCTCTTCGAGTTGCTTTTGTTTTGGGAAGGTGACTCCGTAGATACGGGTCAGCATCTTGTTCTTCTCATCCCCTCTCCAGTAGGCACCCGCCACTGAAAGCAGCTTCACGGCCTTGATATATCCGGTATGAGGGATATGCGGACCACGGCAGAGGTCAGTGAAGTTTCCTTGCGTGTAGAAGGTAATCTCCCCGTCTTCAAGATCGTTGATCATCTCAAGCTTGTAGGGATCATTGCGCTTCTCGTAGAAGCTCAACGCATCTGCCTTAGAGATCTCTTGACGGACGTACTCATTCTTTTCACGGGCCAACTCGAGCATCTTCTTCTCGATCTTCGGAAGGTCGTCTTCTGAAAACTCGTGACCCATGAAGTCGATGTCGTAATAGAATCCATTCTCGATCGGAGGACCAATCGCCAGTTTTATTCCTGGATAGAAGGACTCCAACGCCTCGGCCATCAAGTGTGCTGAGGAGTGCCACATCGTAGCCTTGCCATCTTCATCTTCCCACGTGAGCAGCGTCAGCGTCGAATCTTCTTGGATCGGGCGGGTGGCATCCCACACTTTCCCATTCACCTTCGCGGAAAGCACATTTCTCGCTAGGCCTTCACTGATCGAACGCGCAATATCCAATGCGGAAGTACCCTGCGGGTATTCCTTCACCGAACCATCTGGCAGCGTAATGTTGATGTTGCTCATTTCTGTCCTATTTCTAATCCTTTCAAAGGGCGGCAAAGGTAGAGCTATTCTGGAGAAGAATTGGCTGACTATTGAGCAAGAATTAACTCTAAAAGAAGGACCCATGCGCGGATGCCAAGTGGCCTGGCTTGGGTCTATCTAAAAAAAAGCCTCGTATTGTTCACACTAAACCCCTTATTAACCTAATCTACAATTACTTATGATACGGATATTTTCTATCCCCTTAATTCTTGTTTTTCTTTTAAGCCTTTCCTATTCCAGTGCTCAGGCACAACGAGCGAAAGGAGACAAAGTAACCTACACGTACTATAGACTTCCTCTGATCAAGACTCCAGAAGGCAACAGAACCTACACTGTGGAAACCGACATCCCTTATGCTGATACATATAACGAAGCCATGGCCAACTATGAGCGAGATGAAGCGCAGGCTCAACAAGAATATGAGGAAGATAGAAAGCAGGCTGACGAGGACTTCAAAGCCGCAATGGAAGCTTACAACTGCCGAGGAGCGGGAGCAAAGATCCTAACGGGAATGCTAGTAGACGGAAGTGGCAAACCTGAAAAGCGTGAGGTCGAGAAACGATATGTACAAAAGCCAAAAGTTCGCAATGACATTCCCACTGAATCTGAAATAGCGAATGCCATCAAATGGGATGGGTTCGAGCAAACTGATGGAGCTCATTACACCTTGAATGTCAATATGCCAGAATATACCTTGATCATGAAGGATGAGGTCTCTGGAGAAAAATGGTATCGTAGTGTCAATATCAATGTCCCGATCAACTACACCGTAAAAGATGCGGGAGATCAGGTTGTACTGCGAGGCTCTGTTCAGTATACGGTGTCCAACGGAAATGCTGGAATCGCAAGCAGAACAACCCCCACATTCAAGACGGATAAAATGGAGAAAGCTGTATTCGATGAATTCGTTAATGGTACGGGTTATGAGACATGGCTGGACGCTAAAAAAGCCGAGGCTCGAAGTTTTGGATTGGCAATTCTCTCTGAAGACATCAACAGTCAGTTGGGATATGGATGGGTTGAACGAACCAGTCCTATCTACAGCGCAAAAGGAAATAAGTTTGATTATTCAGCACTAGACCAAGCTGCCCTCATGGCAACACAAGGTCTTCAAGAGCTGTCTATCAACGAGGAACTGGCGAAAGATAAGTTAAACAAGGCAATGACCACTTGGAACAGTGAACTAGAACAGGCAGATCTGGATGACAAGAAAGCACGCATAAATAACAAGGTGGCCGCCGGACTGTATATCAATTTGGCAATAAAGAAGCTGCTCGAACACCTTAATAATTCCATTTAGAAACCCAAACGATCCATTCAGAAACTGAACCTCTTGTTTTTCAGAAAGAATCGAGAGTATTGTTCCTGCGTTGACGTCAACCTATCCAAGCCCTTAACCTGACTGTTGAACGGCTAGCGCACTGTCACTTCGAGACACCACCAAGAAATGACGCGTCACTAGAACGCCTTGCTACGCGAAGACCTGTCCATCGGACGGGTCTTTACATTTTACCTCAGTACCTTCCTCAAGAATGCAACAGAGAAGTATCCCATGAGGAAGACTCCCACATACCCTTCCACACTAGCGAAGAATCGCATGATCCCAACGGGATAGAATTCCCCATAGCCTATCGTCAGGAAGGTAATGGCACTGTAGTAGAACGCCTTCGACACAGGGTTCATGTTAGTCAACTCCTCACCACCACCGGTTTCGATGTAGGTATCGAACATGAGAGGAAGTACGAGGTATAGAATACTAAAGAGGGTATAGATCACAGAGACAGAAAACAAGACACGAAGCGGCTCCGTAGCATACAGACCGATCTTATCGAAGAGCAACCACTTGAAAAAGGCCGTGGGATACGCCCAAAATCCAGAGCCTTTCCTATGCTTGAGTGAGTACTCGAGATCCGCCTTCAATTCGTAGCGTTTATACCAGACATAGGCGTGATCCTCATCGGAGTATCTCCCGGTAGAATTGTAGGTTTCCTTCAGCACAAGAAACTGCTGCGATTTTTCGCGATTCGAAGTCTCTCCTTGTGAAGCGATCAGATTAAGAACATCATTCCTCTCCCAATCGATGTAAAGGTGCCCCAGATTTCTCAAGCCATGGAAGTACATCTGCTTCATTTGAACAGGCACACTGTCCGTAGGCATAAGGTCGATGATATCCCTAACGATCGTATGAGAGAGATCGATCTGCCCAACATCCTTCACTCGCAGATCTACGTAGTTATTGAACTGGCAAAGCTTGAATGAGAGTCGTTCTGCTTGGGCTTTGAAAAAGGACAAGGTACCCGAGCCGAATTCAGCATTGTCAAAAATGAACTCCGAAAAAGAAACGCATTCTTGGAAATTGATATTCCCATTGCCGAAGACAGCCGAGCGAAACACCACCTTACCGCTTCGAAACTCTGCCTCAGAGAAATCGATCTCACCGTCTCCGAAGTGGGTTCGTTTAAAGTCGACCTTTCCCTCACCGAAATCAACGCGTTTAAAAGAGACCTCACCTCCTCCAAACTTCGATTTGTCAAAGGTGATCAACCCTTCACCAAAACGTGTGTAGTGAAAACCCACCTTACCCTCACCGAAGTTGACTTCTCGAAAGCTCACCTTACTATCCCCAAATTCACAATTGACGAAATGGACATCGCCCGTTTCGAAGATCGCATGATCGAAGTTGATCGTTTTTGAGTGAAACTCTGCGTATTGGAAATTTGCGACCCCCTCGCCAAAGTGACTCAGTGAAAAGTCAGTAAGACCCGCCAAGAACTTTGATGAATAGAAGGACAGCGGTGAATCACCGAATAGGGCGTTCGAAAAGGAAGTCATTGCTCCGGTGAATTTCACATGACTGAAATCGGTCGGCTCAATTCCATCAAAATAGCCCCAACTCGCCGAAAAATCCTTGAGCTCAATGACCTGATCTTCGCCCAGATTTCGTGACTCTCGATAGTCATTTAGAGAAAAGTCCTTTACATACCTCAGATCGAGGTTGACCGGGGAGCCGGAGTCGATCATCTTATAGATCTCCTCAGCCGATACGATACCTATACGAACGCGTTCCTGATATCGACCATGAAGATCGGTCACACGGACGACCACGCTTTTCTCGCAATCATCATAGGGTTGATCGGAAAACTCTAGAGCAATGTGGGTTGGCACGTAGGTCAGGTTTAGTTCTGCCTACTAAAATGCAAAATTCACTCGAGTTGACTATTCTTTTCGCTCACGCCGACTGCGCATACGCATGTTGAGCATCTCTACCGCCAAGGAGAAGAATACGGCAAAATAGATGTAGCCCTTAGGCACATGTATACCTTCGGTAGGTAGTCCCTCCACAATGAGCATGAAGCCGATAAGGATGAGGAATGACAGTGCAAGGATCTGCAGCGTAGGCTGACCATTGATGAACTTACTGATTCGTCCAGCGAAGAGCATCATGATGATCATGGAAATGATCACTGCCACGATCATGACGGGCAAGTCATTGGACATACCTACCGCCGTAAGAATGCTATCGAAAGAGAAAACGATATCGAGAAGAACGATCTGGAAGATGATGTATGCAAACGCATTCTTCTTCTGATTGACACGCTGTTCGTGTTCCACATTATTAACCTTGGCGTGAATCTCGGTGGTACTCTTGGCCAAAAGGAAAAGACCTCCCGCCAGCAGAATCAGGTTACGGCCACTAAAATCGATATCAAAGACGCTGATCAGAGGCTGGGTCAAACCTATGAGCCAACTGATCCCTGCGAGCATGAAGACCCGAACGATAAGGGCCAAGGCAAGTCCAATGAATCTAGCCCGAGGCTGTTGCTCCTCGGGAAGTCGATTGGAGATGATGGAAATGAAGATGATGTTATCGATACCTAGAACGATCTCAAGGAGCGTCAAGGTGAGTAATGCGATCCAAGCTTCGGGTTGAAGGAAAACCTCTATATCACTTACAGTTACACTGGTATACGTCTTCGTATGCCTTTACATCATCGCGCCACTCTCTGCGATCTCGGTAGTACTCTTTGTAATCGCGATAGCACAATGCCGTATCGCGAGAAGCATCTGCACAGTCCGAACAATCGGCACAATCCAAGCAACCCGTCATAACAACGGCTGCAGCAATGGCGAACGCGATAGAGAAAGCTGTTTTCATGAAAACGTTTTCAAAAGAGAACTCGAAGGTGAGGAATTTATTCCGTTCGCGCGAAAAAGACCTAGTCTTTCGAAAGGTCATCGCCCAACGTTTCCAGGGCTACACCCTTGGTTTCTGGCATGATGAAATGCACGAACAAAAGTTGCAAGACCATCATGAATGCGAAGCAGAGGAAAACCACACCAGCTCCAACTGTCGCGAAAAGCACAGGCACAAAAGACGGGATGATCGCGGCGAGCACCCAATGCGTTGACACCCCTAGCGATTGCCCCTTAGCTCTGATCTTATTCGGAAAGATCTCTGCAATAAATACCCAAATCACCGATCCCTGCCCGATCGCATGCGAGGCGATGAACAAAAAGAGGAAGATCGGAACGGCTAGACCCTTCCACTCCAGGAAGAACGCCATGGCCACCAAGCTCAAGGAGATGATATACCCAAAAGAACCGATGTACATCAAGAACCTCCTACCCGACCGATCGATCAAATAAAGGCCAAACATGGTAAAGATCAGGTTGATCGCACCTATCCCTATACTACTCAATAAAGCCCCACTAGCCTCCAGTCCGGCGATCTCAAAGATCCTCGGCGCGTAGTAGAGGAATGCGTTGATACCCGACACTTGGTTAAAGAACGCAATGAGAAAAGCAAGCATGATGAGTCGTCGGTATTTGGGCGCGAACAATGACTCCTTGGTATGCGACTTCTCCACCTCCATCTGTTCTAGCATCGAGGAAACATCACGGCTCGGATCAATGACCTTCATCACCGACTTCGCTTCGTTTATCCTACCTCTCATGAACAACCAACGTGGACTTTCCGGGATCAAAAAGATCATCAATGTGTAAATCACCGCAGGAATTGCCTCCACTCCCATCATCCAGCGCCATGCATGTTCACCTATTTCACTGAGCAAGTAATTCGACACGAAAGCAAGCAGGATCCCAAGCACGAGATTGAATTGGTAAAGCGCAACCAGTCTACCTCTCTTGGAAGCCGGCGAAATTTCTGAAATATAGGCTGGAGCCGCAACCGTGGAGACACCCACACCTACCCCACCGATGAAACGAAAGATCCCGAAACTCCATGGGTCAAATGCCATAGCCGACCCGATTGCCGACACCACATAGAGCACTCCGATGCCCAAGAGGGTCCATTTTCTTCCCAATCGGTCGGTAGGGATTCCCCCGAGCAGCGCACCCAACACCGTACCCCAAAGCGCCATCGCCATCACCACCATTCCATGAAACAGATCGGACGAACCCCAAATCTCCTGAAGCGTTTGATCCGCTCCGGATATGACTACCGTATCGAATCCAAAGAGGAAGCCGGCGAGTGAGGCGGTAACAGCCCAAAACGTGATCTTATTCATACCTGCGAATTGTGAATGCGGATCAAGAATAGAAAAAGTCGAGCAGCTATAACACGATACCAAATGTGCGAAGCGAAAAAACCCACCTCCTTCGAAAAGAGATGGGCTTTCATTTAAGGGTGGAAGATGGGGTTCGAACCCACGACCTCCTGAACCACAATCAGGCGCTCTAACCAGCTGAGCTACAACCACCGTATGTCTGGTGTTAGCTTCTTCTGTTTACCCAAAGGAGAACCTTCATCAGGCGCTCCCCGCCCGAACGTACCGCTCGGTACGGGCGGGTAACCAGCTGAGCTACAACCACCATTTAAAAAACGGGGTGCGAAAATAATCGTTCGAATTTACATACAATATCACAGAAGAATTTTTGACCCCATATTTTTGAAGTATTATTAGTGGGTATGGAAGAAGGTAGATTGAATTTGAAGGTTGAGGGAATGACGTGCAACCACTGTGCATCAACGGTGAGTGGCATTATTCAGCAAGAAGGAGGAGCGGATATTCACGTGGATTACTTGATGGGAGAAGCAATTTTTAACCTGAACAACAGCGAAAGATTAGCCAAGATCATCAAGCGCCTTGAGTCGGCAGGTTATCCTACTGTCAATGCCGACGAGATCAACACGTCCGCCACAGGCTGGAGCACGATCGAAAAGCGATTTGCGTTCACACTCCCATTCTCACTAATTCTATTCAGTCACATGTTCGTTCCACACGACTGGTGGATCAACAATGCTTGGGTTCAATTGGCGCTTTGCCTTCCTGTGTTTGCCACTGGGGTATTGCATTTCGGAAAGAGCACCTTCGAATCCATCAAGAGCGGCAAGATCAACATGGATCTTCTGATCCTTCTCGGTTCCACCAGTGCATTTTTCTACAGTCTATATGGAGCCATAGTTCACGGCGGAACCCCTGAAGCCCATCAGTTCCTTTTCTTTGAGACTACTTCCACCATCATCACTTTGGTATTGTTGGGCTATGTGATCGAGCATCGAGCCGTACAAAAGACTACGACCATCCTAAAAGATCTTTTCAAATCCAAACCTGAGAAAGCTAAGAAGCTCGTTCAGAATGGTTTGAATCAGGACCTTGAGGTAGTGCCGAGTTCAAGCTTACAAGCTGACGATATCATCTTAGTGAATACCGGTGATCGAGTTCCGGCGGACGGTGTATTGATCCACGGAGACCTGTCGCTAGACGAGTCTATGCTAACCGGCGAGGCAGACATCATGGTCAGGAGCAAGGGAGACTCGGTTCTCTCAGGAAGCGTGCTCTCTGATGGAAACGGCACCATCAAGGTGACTCAGGCGGGTAACCAAAGCACCATCGGACAGATCATCGACTTGGTTAAAGCGAGTCGGTCAGATAAACCGTCCGTACAGAAGTTAGCCGACCGTATCAGTAGCTGGTTCGTTCCTACTATCGTGGCGCTCGCTAGTCTGGCTTTCTTGATGAACTATTTCCTACTCGACGCCGGAGCGACTGAATCATTGCTGCGAAGTATAGCTATCTTAGTGATCGCTTGTCCATGCGCCATGGGCTTAGCCACGCCTACAGCCGTGAGTGTGGGATTAGGCCTAGCGGCGAAACTCGGCATCATTGTGAAGCGTGCTTCAGCTTTTGAGGAGATCTCATCTCTCAACACGATCGTCTTTGACAAGACTGGCACCTTGACCACGGGGGATCTGGACATCGTCCTTGACCAAGTCCAAGAAGGCTTCAGCATGGAGCAGGTTTGGGGAATGATCCGCGCCTTGGAGATACGATCAAATCACCCCATCGCCAATCAATTACTGCAGCTCACCGAAGGCGTGAGCGAACTTCCGTTAGAGCAGATCGAAGAAGTAAAAGGCAAGGGAATGTCCGGCCAATGGAATGGAAAAACGATTCTTTTCGGCACGCCGGAATTCACGGAACAGTCTCCTGACGTTGGAGACCTCTGTCTAGTGGTTGATGGTCAGCTTGCGGCTTCTCTTCATGTGAAAGATCACTTGAAAGAAGACGCGAATCAAGTGACCAGATTCCTGCGATCAACGGGCAAAACATTGATGATCCTCAGTGGTGACCGAAAGGAGAAAACCGAACAGACCGCTCAGGAATTGGGTATTTCGGAATTCAAGTACAGACAATTGCCCGAAGACAAACTCAGAGTGATCTCTGAATTAAAGGAAAAAGGTAAAGTCGGTATGATCGGTGATGGGATCAACGACTCCCCTTCTCTTGCAAAAGCAGATGTGGGAATCAGCATAGGAAATGCGAATGCCTTAGCTGCCGAAAGCGCAAAGGCGGTCATTCTCGGCGAGAAAATGATCAACCTGCAGCGCCTTTTCAAGATCAGTGACCGCGTAGTTTCTACGATCAAACAAAATCTTTTCTGGGCTTTCGCGTATAACCTGGTAGCGATCCCGCTTGCCGCGCTCGGTTACCTGGACCCCATGCTCGCCGCCCTTTCGATGGCGTTCAGTGATGTGGTGGTCATTGGGAATTCATTAAGATTGCGGCTCGTTCTAGGAAAACAAACCACTTGAGAAGTGCCATCTTCATATCATCCGGCATAGGCAACGCCCTGCTCCTTGTTCCGCTGATCAAGCGACTCAAGGAACAAGGACAGCTCACCGCGATCAGCACTTCCCCCTTTGGATCACATAGTATTTTTCAAGGGTTCGAAGACGAACTTTTTGACGAAGTCATCCCCATGTCGTCGACGGTAGACTGGATGAAGAACACAGCCACCTTTCGCAGAAAATTCGAGGCTATGTATTTGGACCATTTCGCGTCTGGCCGTAAGAACATTGCACTGGCCTTCACCAACAGCAAAGAGGTGGTGACGAATACGATCCCTCATCGATTACCGAAGTTGTTCCTCACTCGAACGCGCTTTGTCGAGCCGATCGTAGGCATCCACGAGGCCAGTCAATACCTGCGTTATATCGATGATACGTGGACGGATGACCAGTTGACTTCATCTCTCTTTGAGCTGAATGCCAAGCCTCATTCGCGCATTTCTGAGAATGCCTACATCACGCTCCAACCCGGAAGTGGTAACAACATTGCCCCATGGAAGACCTTACGCATCGAAAAGTGGATCAAGGTGATCGACGAACTCTCAGTGTCGCATCCCGACATCAATGTGGTCGTACTGGGCGATGAAACCGAGCAAGAACTTTCAAATCGACTTCCGAATAGACCGAATCTGGTCAACGCTATCGGCAAGACTTCGCTGGACGAACTCCCGGGAGTCATTGCAGATGCAATGCTCCACATAGGCAACGACAGTTCGATCATGCACTTGGCCGGCTGCCTCGGTGTACCTACGGTGAGCATTTGGGGAGGATCAGACCCCGAACTCTACGGCTGGCACAAAGTGGATGCAGAGAAGCACACGGTGATCTACAAGAACCCTTCGTGTGGTCCGTGTAGTCGCTGGATCAAGCCGAACCTATCCAAGACCGAAGTACCTTCGTTGTGTCCAGACTTCTCTTGCCTTTCCAAGATCAGTGTAAATGAGATCTTGAGTGAGGTAGACAAACGAATCTAAGTTGATCCGAAACCTGATCCATACCCTCAGCAGCCGCTTTCTTATCTCGCTGTTCAATTTGGCCTTGCTGTTTATCACTACCAAATGGATGGGCGCGGAAAACAAAGGTGAGATCAGCGTATTGGTCCTCAACCTCTCCATCGCCGCCATCTTCAGCGGACTCTTTGGCGGTCCTTCCTTAGTGTATTTGATCCCGCGGTATGCCTTTCGGGTCTTGTTCATTCTGAACTATGCCTGGTCTGCGATAACGGCAGTCTTGCTGGCATCCTTGATCTCGGGCGGACTGATTCCATCCACTCTAGGAGGCATGGACCTGTTCATATTAGCGCTATTAGAGAGCTTGGTCGGCGCCAACACGATGATGCTCTTGGGACGCGAACGGGTCAAGGACCACAATTTGACCCAGATCATCAAAGTATTGCTGACGGTCATCCTTTTGTTGGTAATGCGAAGTATGGGAGAGGTATTGAACTTCGAAGCCTTCGTCTCCAGTTATCGAATCGGTCTATTCGGTGCCTTCCTCTTCTCACTCTTCCAATTGAGGGGAGGAAACCGAGGCAGTCACGCCACCGGCAGTATCTATGAAACGATCCGTTCGGCGCTCCGCTATGGAAGTTGGGTGCAAGTGGGGAATATCGCGCAGCTCTTTAATTACCGCCTGAGCTTTTTCTTCTTGGAATTCTTGATCCACCCTCCTGAGAAGGCTTTCATCCGAATCGGAATCTACAGTGCCTCTCTGCAAGTCGCCGAAGCCGTTTGGCAATTTGCCAGAAGTGTTAGCACCGTACAGTACGCCAAGGTGAGTAATCTTTCAAATAAGGAAGAAGGACTCTCGATCTCACTCACTCTGACCAAGGTCAACGCCGTTGTCACCACCATAGGTGTAGCCATTTTGTGTCTACTACCAAGTTCCGTCTATGAGCAGATCTTCGGATTAGAATTCGGAGAGGTCAGATCGCACGTCATCTTTTTAGCGCCCGGAGTGATCGCCCTAAGCATGAGCAATGCCTTCAGCCACTTCTTTGCAGGTGTTGGTTCACACCGCATCAATGCCTTCTCTTCTATCATTGGATTGACGCTAACCATTGTCATCGGATATCCGTCTATCCAATACTACGGAACGGCTGGCGCTGCATTAACTGCCTCAGTGGTTTACATGCTTCAGACCTGGTATCAATTCCATATGCTGAAGAGAGACCACTCGATCGGTTTATCAGACCTGTTGATCCGGAAAGCAGACCTCGTGTTGGTCAAGGAAGTTTGGAGGAAAATCAAACCTTAAGGTCAATCCTCTGCATCGCTTGACAAAGCACGACGTTTATTACATTTGACGTTCTAGATGCACTAATCACATTCAGTCTAATTAAACAGCAAACTATGAAGAGGTTTTTACTTTCTGCCTTTGTAGCGGTGTTTGCCATGTCCGGATTCGCACAGTCCTTAAAGGTCTCTGCTTCTCCTGAAATGGCTTCGAAGTCGGCACTTACAACCAAGCGACTTCCAATTAACCAGAACCCTACTTTCATCCAAACAGGTGAAGGATTCAGCGGTGTTCGTCAGATCAGCGCCACGGAAGTGGAGGTCGGCGACACGCGCTATGACCTTCAAACGAACTCCGCTATTCAGCGTCGTTTGATCAATCATGGAAACGGAACTATTTCTGCTTCTTGGACCTTCAGTAGCGTAAACTCTTGGGCTACACGAGGAACAGGCTACAACTATTTCAATGGGTCTTCTTGGGGCACTGCACCTACTTCTGAGATCGAATCAGAGCGTACGGGATGGCCAAGTCTTCTTACCGTATCAAGCGGAAAGGAAATCGTGATCTCACACAGTACAGCAAACAACGTGCTTCGTAAGAGCGACCGCTCTTCTGTAGGATCAGGAACATGGACACAGGCTAACCTAACTTCATTGGACGCACAAGTTTGGAACCGAGCCACCTCTGATCCAAGCACGAATTCGATCCACATGATCGGCATGACATTGCCTACCGCATTGGCAGGATCTGTTTACAATGGTATGGACGGCGCGCTACTTTACTTCCGTTCTTCGAATGGTGGTACATCATGGGACATCTCAAACTTCCAGATCCCTGGAACGGACAGTGCTTACCATGATGGACTTGGCGGTGACGCTTACGCTATCGACGTAAAAGGTGATACCGTAGCGATCGTTGTCGGAGAGATCGGTCGCGGAGTTCAGTTGTTCAAGTCTACCAACAATGGACAATCTTGGACCAAGACAGACGCTTTGACCTCAGACATCTGGTTCGTAGAAAACGAAACATTCATCGACTCTACCAATCGACTTTTCACCTCTGACGGTAACGTAGCTGTATTGCTCGACGCTAACGGTGATGCTCACGTATGGTTTGCCCGTATGTTCATCGAGAACGACGACCTTAATGATGGAAGCTTCACATACTTCCCATTGACCAATGGTATCAGTTATTGGAATGAGAGCTATCCAGAAGGAGAGCCTATCTACTTGACCGGCGCTTTGGATTACAATGGTAACGGCACCTTGGACTTCATAGGTACTGGAATTGAGACGGTAGGACGTTATGGTAATGGAGGTCTTTGTGGACAACCACAAGCGGGTATCGATTATGAAGGCTGTATCTACCTTTCTTACATGGCTTACCGTGAAGACTTAGACAATGGTTCGCAGAACTATCGTCACACCTACGTGATGCGTTCCTGCGATGGCGGTTGTACTTGGTCATTCCCAATCGATGTAACCGGTGCTTCAGCTAACAACTTCTCTGAGTGTGTTTATCCAACTATCGCACGCAACGTGGATACCTTGGTTCACATTCTTTATATGTCTGACAACGAACCTGGTATCGCCGTTTCTGGTGATGAGGATCCAGCAGGTGTGAACAAGATGATCTATTTGACTGAGAGCACGGATCGCTTCGACACCACCGACCTCTGTCCAGTAGAGATCGTCGGTAACAGCCAGCTTTGTGTTGGAGGAACCGGCGACCTAGAGGTAATCGGATGTGCTAGTGCATATTCTTGGAGTGGCCCAGGTGGTTTCAGCGCAACAACAGCCTCTGTGAACATCACTGCAGTGGGCACTTACACTTGTACAGTAACCACAAGTTGTGGATCTAGCACAGAGGAGTTTGAAGTAACAGAATACACAGGAACTAGCGGACCTCCCGTTTCTGTTCAGGCTTCTGTAGCTACCATGTGTGCAGGTGACACTTCTGTGATCACTGCAAGCTCAACTGTGAGCGGAGTAACATTCTTGTGGAGTGCTAACGCTGGTAGCGCAACCACTCCTTCTGTTACAGTAACGGCACCTGGTCTTTACACTGTGACTGTTACCGATTGTGGTAGCGGAACAACTGTAGAGTCATTTGAGATCTTCGAACCGAACTATCCTCCAAATGCAACCATCGTAGGTGATCTGTTCATCTGCCCTGGTGAAAGCACTACGCTTACCGCGTTACAAGTAACAGGAGGTAACTACACATGGAGCACAGGTGGCACTAGTCCATCGGTGACCGTTTCTGCTGCTGGCACCTACACCGTAACGGTGGACAACTGCGGTGGTACTTCTACGGCTTCAGTGACTGTATCTACAGAGCCAGCTCCTGCAGCAGCAATCGATGCTCCAGAGACTGAGGTCTGCGAAGGTGGTCAGCTGACTGCTACTGCAAGTGGAGGTTCCGGTTACGAGTGGAGCAATGGTTCTAGCTCAGCTACGTTGACGATCAGTCAGCCATCTGAGTCTGGAACCTACACCGTGACGGTGACCAACGATTGTGGAGATGAGGATACAGAAACGGTAACCTTGATCATCCACCCTCAACCTGCTGCGCCGAGCGTGACTTTCAACGGAACGGAGTACGTCTCTTCTCAAACGGGAGCAGGCACTCACCGTTGGTTCGTGAATGGAACAGAGATCACTTCTTTCACTGGAAATACGCTTCCAAACAACCAGAACTACTTCAATCTTGAGATCACATGTATCTATGTTGACGAAAACGGCTGCGAGAGCCCTGAGTCAAGCGCGATCTTGAGCACAGAAGAACTAGCTTCTAATGGCGGTGTGACTGTTTATCCTAATCCAAACAACGGACGATTCGAGGTTCGCTTTGGTGACCTCTCTGGAAAGGTTCACGTAGAAGTGACTGACGTTCTAGGCAAGGTGGTTTACAGCAACAATGTAACGGCGAACTCAGGAAACATCGAGGTCATTGACCTTAACGGTGTTGAGTCAGGTGTATACCAACTCAATCTCCGTGGCGATGCGATCAACATGACCCAGTCTGTGATCGTTGAGTAACGACCGAATGTGATAACAATGAAAAAGGCCCTCAGATGTGAGGGCCTTTTTTTATGCTCTATATCTTTGATTTAGATCAACTCTGTGATCTCGGATATTCCTATAGGGCGTTCGGCGATGAAGCCTTCCCCGTATTCAGCACCAATATATCGTCCAAACATCTGGGCCTTGCCATTGATAACCTCTAAAAAGGCCTTACTCGAGATGGCAGATTCGGGTTCATCACTTTTAGGATTGTAGAACTGCGAGCCGTAAGCCATGACGCTTTCCATTCGCCTTTCCCAAAACTCAGACACGTCCACCACAATGGTCGGTTCCAAAAAGTAGTCTTGAATGTAATGGAGCACCAATCGAGGCCTCCACTCCAACTGATCCTCCCCATCCCATTCAGTGGCAATCTTGCGCAAACCAGAGAGAAAGGTCGCCGTCTTCTGAAGTTCGGAACTTCGACCATGATCCGGATGACGATCGCGCAGTGCATTGCACAGCACCACATCTGGTCGACAAGCACGGATAACCTCGATGATCATTCGTTGGGCTTCCTCCTTGTTCTCAAAGAAACCATCCTTCAATCCAAGGTTGACCCTAAAGGAAACTCCCAAGATCTCCTCAGCTGCAGCGGCCTCTTTCAACCTGAGCTCAGCGCTACCACGAGTTCCTAATTCTCCTTTGGTCAGATCCAGCAACCCCACTTTCTTCCCGGCCGCAATAGCCTTCAAAATAGTACCACTACAACTCAACTCCACATCGTCCGGATGTACCCCAATCGCCAGTATGTCTACTTTTTCTAATGCCATGGCACCTTTAACCGATTTAAACCTAAACTTGTTGTCGCAATGGACAAATTTCTGGCAATATTAACGAAAGAGTTCAAGTCTGACTTCCGCAACCCTTATGTGCTGGGCGGTGCAGGACTCTTCTTGCTCTCCACCCTTTTTGTCTGCTACATCACTGTTAAACGCATCCCTGACCCCGCCACGTGGACGGCCATCTATTGGATCGTGGTACTCTTCTCTGCCTTCAACGCCGTAGCCAAGAGCTTCACAAGCGAGACCAGAGCCCGGATGCTTTATTTGTACACGCTTTCCGGACCGGGCGCGTTCATCTCATCAAAAGCTGTGTATCATGGATTGGTCATGGTGATCCTATCCTTGATCGCTGTGCTGATCTATCGGGTATTCTTCGACATGAGGATCCAGGACCCCACCCTATTCTATACCTCCGTGGTCTTGGGCGCTTTGGGAATTGCGATCATCTTGAGTCTATTGTCCACCATCGCCTCGAAGGCAGGAAACAATCTGACCTTGATGGCTATCCTTGCCCTTCCTATCCTTCTCCCCATCCTGTTGGTCACTACCACGTTAATGAAGAATTCCATCGACGGAATCGACCTGAGTATCCAAGCAAAATACTTGTTCGTCCTTGGCGGTCTGAATGTGGTCAGTTTCGCCCTTTCAGTTGTCTTGTTTCCGTACCTTTGGCGCGAATAAAATTCCGTCCAACATTGCGGTTGCACATTGTCTTCAAGATCCTTTCGATCCTCCTGGTTCTTTTTACGATCAGCGCAGGCTTGCTGGTGGATGTTCCGGACCTCGACATTCTCAACGAGACCATTCGGAACTTGTTTTTCCACGTAACTTCTTGGTTCGCGATGGTGTTTCTCTTCATCCTTTCCTTCGCCTACAGCATTCGCTATCTGAACAGTGGAAAAGAAGAGGATGACCTGAAAGCACGCACCTTCGTTGAGACAGGCATGGTCTTCGGCGTGGCTGGACTGGTCACCGGAATGCTATGGGCCAACTACACATGGGGAGCCTACTGGGTCCCGGATCCAAAATTGAACGGCGCTGCGATTGCGTTGCTAGCATATCTGGCCTATGGAATTCTCAGGAACAGCTTGAAGGACTCGATCCAGCGCGGGAAAGTGAGTGCAGTGTACAACATCTTCGCCTTTGTGATGATGGTGCTCTTCATTTTCATCTTGCCTCGCATGACCGACTCTTTGCATCCTGGAAATGGGGGGAATCCGGCGTTCAGTTCCTACGACCTTGATAACACGATGCGATTGGTATTCTACCCTGCCATCATCGGCTGGATCCTTCTAGGGATGTGGATGTCCGAGATCCGTATTCGAATCGCAACTTTGAAAAAGCATTGATATGAAACGATGGCTCTCAACCATAGCACTTTGTTTATTGTTCTTTAGTATGGATGTACGCGCTGCATCGATGGCGGATCACATGAGAGCGGAAGGAAAGATCTATGTCGTGGTAGGTGTATTGATCCTGTTCTTTTTTGTGTTGTTCGCCTATTTGATCTTTATGGATGTGAGGTTACGTAAAGTGGAGAAAGAAACGAAGCAAGGATGAAACGAATTCACATAATTCTGATCGTATTGATCGCCGTGTTGATAGGCGCCATGATAGGAGCCATCAACGACTCAAGTTCATACGCTGACTTCGACGAAGCATTTTCGAATCCTGATGCGGAGTTTCATGTGGTAGGACAATTGGTCAAGGAGAAAGAAATGGTGTACGAACCGACCACGAATCCCGACCTCTTTACCTTTTGGATGAAGGATGTGAACGGCGACGTGAAGGAAGTGGTACTCCACAAAAGCAAGCCACAAGACTTTGAACGCTCCGAACAGATCGTATTGATCGGGGCCGCTCAGGGCGACCAATTCCACGCCAACGAGATCCTCATGAAATGTCCATCCAAATACACGGATGGCGAAGTACAAGCCAAGGACCAAGCCAGCATCTGATCCATGGAATACGTCGGCGAACACCTCCTCATCGGAGAGATAGGCAACCTTTTCATCCTGATCGCCTTTGCATTTGGCGGACTCTCAACCGTTGCCTACTTCTTGGCGGAGCGAAATGAGGACGAAGCATGGAAGAAACTAGGCCGGTGGAGCTTTTGGTCACACAGTTTAGGTGTTGTAGGTATGGTGGGAACGCTCTTCACCATGATCTTCAATCAGTATTTTGAGTATCACTACGTCTGGCAGCATAGCAGTTCTGACCTACCTCTTCGCTATATCTTTTCCTGCTTCTGGGAAGGAATCGAGGGAAGCTTTATGCTTTGGATGTTCTGGCACGTCATTGTGTTGAACATTCTACTCCGCTTCGTAGGAAAGTGGGAATCTTCCGTCATGGCTGTAGGCGTTTCCGTGCAGGTATTCCTCACCTCCATGTTGCTTGGCATCTATCTGTTCGATTATAAACTCGGCAGCAATCCATTCACTGTCCTTACGCGAGAGCATCCGGATTTCGTTAACCTCCCGATCTTTCAGATACCCGATTACATCGACGTACTGGACGGGCGTGGACTCAACCCACTGCTTCAGAATTATTGGATGACCATCCATCCCCCTACTCTGTTCCTTGGGTTTGCTTTGGTGCTTGTCCCCTTTGCTTATGGTATCGCCGGACTTTGGAAAAGAAAGTACACCGATTGGGTAAAACCAGCACTTCCTTGGACCTTCCTTGGAATCGGAATCTTGGGAGCAGGGATCTTGATGGGAGGCGCATGGGCCTACGAGGCTTTGAGCTTTGGCGGATTTTGGGCTTGGGACCCCGTTGAGAACGCATCCTTGGTTCCTTGGTTGATCTTGGTCGGCGCCGGCCATATCATGCTCATTCAGCGGAAGCAAAAGACATCGGTACTGACCCTTTTTATCCTGACGACCCTGTCCTTCATCTTAATTCAATACTCGTCGTTCTTGACGAAGAGTGGGGTCTTAGGTGAAAGCAGTGTGCACTCATTTACTGACCTCGGCATGACCGGGCAGCTAGCCATCTCTTTGGGATTTTACTTTGTATTGTCGATGGGTCTGATCATTTGGCGCAACAAAGACTTCCCTAGAAACTCTAAAGAGGACCACTTATGGTCGCGTGAATTCTGGATGTTCATGGGGTCTTTGATCCTACTGATCTCCGCCTTTCAGATCGAGCTGAGCACCTCCTTCCCTGTGATCAACCAGATCTTCGGAACCAATCTCGCGCCTTCCTCTGAGCGACTCGAACATTACAACAAGTGGCAACTCCCATTGGCCGTGCTCATTGCAGCGATGGTAGCTTTCACTCAGTTCATGAAATACAAAAAGACCGACATCCGTGCCTTGGTTCGACAACTTGGCATTTCTCTTGGTCTTTCATTAGCGATCACCATTTTCACCGGCGTGGTATTCAGCATCACCAATCCCTTGGTTCTGCTCTTGGTCTTCACATCTTCTTGGGCAGTGACCGCTAACCTCGATTACATCATTCGCATCCTAAGCGGAAAGTTAGCCAAAGCCGGAGCGAGCGTAGCTCACGTAGGTTTTGGATTGATCCTCCTCGGAGCCCTGATCTCGACCAGCCAGAGTGATGTGATCTCCCAAAACACGAGCTTGTACGATGTACAGGTGCTGGGTGAGGATTTCAACAACAACGAGAATATCCTCTTGATGAAGGATGACACCCTCATGATGGGTGACTACTTCGTGAGCTATCGCGGCAAGGAGAAAGATGGCCTCTTCATCCGATACGAGGTCGAATACATGCAGGCCAATGAGCAAGGGCAATTGGAGGAAGTTTTCACGCTCTACCCTTTCATTCAGCTTAATCCAAGGATGGGCAATGTAGCCGAGCCATATACGCGACACTACTTGAACAAGGATGTGTATACCCACATCACCTATGCCGAGATCGAAGACCGTAAAAAAGAGACCAAAGAATCAGAGCACAGCGTTCAAATGGGTGATACAATCTTCGCACAGAACAGCTTCCTAGTATTGGACTCATTGAATCGTAGTCCCCAGATCCAAAATAAAGGCCTAACGGTAAATGACCTCGCCCTAGGCGCGAGCTTCACCCTGTATGACGTCCAGACGCGATCACACAAGGTCGAGCCGTTGTTCGTGATCCGCAATCGTCAATACTCCTTCTCGGTTCCTGATAGTGTTCCTGACGTTGGAGTGAGCGTATCCTTCGAAGGCATCGACCCAGAAACCGAGAGTTTCACCTTCAAAGTATTGGAAAAGGATCCTCGATACCGCGAATTCATCGTGATGAAAGCGATCGTATTCCCTTGGATCAACATACTTTGGCTGGGCATCATCGTCATGGGAATCGGCACATTCATGGCTGTATTCCAACGATTCAGACGCCTATGACATCACCGCGTATTGCCATTGTGGGTATTGGGAATGTAGGATGGAACCTTGGATTCCGACTGCATGAAGCTGGCTATAAGGTCGCCCTTCTGATCTCGGAGTCTCATAACGCGAGCGATGACTTGGCAAAAGAGCTTGGAGCTGAGGTCAAGGACCATCCCAGCCAGGTAGACGAAAAGATCGATCTAGCCATCCTCTGTGTTCCAGACGATGTGATCCAACGCACGGCTGAAAGCATTTCTCCAACCGTAGCGGTCGTTCACACTTCGGGCAGCACTCCGATGCTGAATGACCGTCAAAAAAGTGGCGTTCTCTATCCATTCCAAACCTTCTCCAAACATGTGAGACCGGATTGGAAGGGTATTCCCGTCTTAGTGGAAAGTAATCATGCCGAACTTGAAGAATTGCTCCTGAAGATTGGACGAGACCTGAGTGGAAACGTTGAAGTCAAGAGTTCTGATCAACGCAAGATTGTTCACATGTCCGGTGTATTCGGCGCCAATTTTGTGAACCACATTCTTTACTTAGCGGAACGGGTCCTAGCCAAAGGCGACACCTCCTTTGAAGTGCTTGAACCCTTGTTACACGAGACACTCAGAAAAGCGATCGAATACAGTCCTGAGGCAAGTCAAACCGGTCCTGCGCGTCGTGGAGATGAGTCCATGATAAGCAAGCACTTGGAACAACTGAAGGATGACCCATGCACCCAAGAGATCTACCGCCTTCTGAGTGAAAGCATTCAAAAAACCTATCGCCCATGAGTTATTTGGATACATTCCAACGCATCAAGGCCTTCGTATTTGACGTGGATGGCGTGCTGACCGACGGTACGGTAACCTTGTTGCCCGATGGTCAGCAAATGCGAAGGATGCACTCAAAGGATGGCTACGCCCTTCAGATCGCGGTAAAGAAAGGATATCACGTCGCCATCATCACCGGGGGAAGCAGCATGCAAGTGAAAGAGCGCATCTCTGCCTTAGGAATCACAGACATCTATTTACGAAGCAGTCATAAGGACGAATCCATGGACGACTTCATCCACAGTTACGACCTCAAACCTGAAGAAGTGATGTACATGGGTGACGATATTCCGGACCTAGCCGCCATGATGATGATCGGATTGCCGGCTTGTCCTGCTGACGCCGCTACTGAGATCAAGGAGATCAGTCGATATATCTCAAAAAAGGACGGCGGAGAGGGTTGTGTTCGTGAGATCATTGAATTGATCATGAAAACACAGGGAACGTGGTACGACCATGAACAAAACAGTAATAACTTAGCAGAATTCACATGGTAACCGTCCTTGCATACCTGCGACTTGTTCGATTTCCGATCCTCGTTCTGATCGCGGCGATCCAATATGGTATTCGTTGGCTGATCATAGAACCGATGCTGTCCATCAATGGGTATGATCTCATGATCGACGAGCGTCACTTCAGCTACCTCGTTCTTAGCACCGTGTTGATCACCGCCGGGGGATACTGTATCAATGACTATTTCGACGTGAAGATCGACCGGGTGAACAAGATCAAAAAGGTCATCATCGATCGATACATCAAGCGACGGGTGGCCATGATGCTGCATATGGTGCTGTCTGGACTTGGCCTTGTGACGGCGACTTACCTTTCGTACAAACTCGGTCTTTGGCAGATGAGTGCGTTGTTCGTTTTTGCCGTTTTCACCCTTTGGTACTATTCAACCACACTTCAGCATCAATTTCTAGCCGGCAATCTAGCGATCTCGCTGATGGCAGGATTTGTTCCATTGATCGTGGGTCTTTTTGAGATTCCACTACAAAATCAAGCGCATCCTGAGATCATCGAAAAACTTGGGTATTCGATCTTCAACGTACCGGCCTATTGGATCATGGGCTATAGCGTAGCCATCTTTCTACTCACCCTCACACGAGAAATCACCAAGGACGTCATCGACTTCCGAGGGGATAGGATATTCGGATCTAAAACAGTTCCTATTCAGATCGGAGTGAAAGCTACCAAGTCGGTATTGATCAGTCTTTACGCTTTGTTCGGCGCTCTTTTCACTTGGGTTTACATCCAGTTTCTTCACGTTCACCTCGTTATGACCACCGTCTTCTTTGTAGGTGTTCTCATTCTCCTTGCGGAAATCGCTTTGATCTTTAAAGCCAGGACTAAAAAGCACTTTTTGTATTCTGCCAATATGAACAATGGCCTCACGCTGATCATCATTCTCAGCATGTACCTGATCCGCTTGAGCATTGAAACGTATTTCTCGTGAGTAAGGAATTCCCTTTCGAGTCTCTTGCCGACGTCACCTTCGTACTCGCTTCTAAATCTCCCCGTCGCCGAATGCTCTTCGAAGGCCTGGGCTTTCCCTTTGAGATTCGTACGCACGAAGTAGATGAGAGCTTCTCCGAAGAACTAAAAGGGGGTGATATTCCGATCTATCTCGCCATAAAAAAAGCAGAAGCCTTTGCCGATGGCATCGGAGAGCGCGAGATGATCATCACGGCAGACACCATCGTTTGGATCAATGGCCGTGCACTCAACAAGCCGGAAGATAGAGACGAAGCGAAGGCGATGCTTAACGAGATCTCAGGGGCTACTCATTCGGTCTTCACCGGTGTATGCATGACCACGAAGAAAGCCCAGCGATCTTTCGCCGAAGAAACTAAAGTGACCTTCAACGCCCTTTCTGAAGTGGAGATCGACTTTTACTTGGACCAGTACCAGCCCTTCGACAAGGCCGGAGCCTATGGAATTCAAGAATTCATCGGACTGATCGGGATCCGCCGCATCGATGGTGATTTCTACAATGTCGTAGGCTTTCCTATGCAACGATTTTGGAGGGAGGTGCTGACCTTTCTTACATGAAAACGTGGGTCAAATACACATTGACCTCCGCGGTTTGGCTCGCCGTGACCTTTCTTTCCGGAATGATTCTATACCTGAGTGATCGTGGTCTAGATCTTACCGATGAGTCCATGTACCTGATGGATCTCTTCCTTCCTGAGGCATCGAGTCCGATGAGAAAAGGGAATGTTATCCTCTCCTTCTTGATGTCCCCATTTGACCCAGGGATATTGACGTACCGATGGCTAAGGCTCGGGCTCACTCTTCTGGCAAGCTCAATTCTGGGTGTAGTCCTTGCGAGATTCATCAGAAGTGAATTGAACCTCGAGTTTGACAGAACTGCCATATCACTCATAGTGGGAATCACCGTCTTGGGTGCTTTGGCAAGCTATGGGATCTTTCCTCGTACCATCTCATACAATAGCATAGGCCTCATCATCGGTCTAGCTGTACTCGCCACCCTCCTCAAGGCGACTATCCGATCATCTAGGCTGAGCTACCTCTTCATCGGAGTATTAGTGATGCTACAAGTGTTCAATAAATTCCCCTCGGGCATTGCGATCAGCTTGTTCATAGGAGGCTTCATCATTATTACCAAGCCTATCCGGGAATCTTGGAAATTTCTTGTCTTCTATGCAGGTGGTATTCTCGCTACGATTGCGCTGTATTCAATGTTCATCGACTCTCCATTAACATGGGTGAACGAGGTTCAGCAATTCATGTCGCTGGATCAGAGTCACTCCATCAAAGAAACCTTGGTCCACTACCTGCACACACTCGAGAGGCGAAGCTCAAGTGCCTTAGAAAATGGATGGTTCCTGATCATACCTTCGATCATCGCCATTGCGGCTCTTTTTCTGCTACGTCGACGCAGCTTCAGAGGAAAGCTCCTTCTAGCATATGTACCGGCCATTTTGATCGCGGGCTGGATGTGGATTCGCGAAGCCTACATGCAAGGAATCCTCTTCTACCCGACAAGTGCCGAGTTCTTTATCTTTCTTATTGCACTTAGCGCCGCCATTAGCCTGTATACACTGTACGCCGAGCAAACAAGAAAATGGGGAACATGGATGTTGATCCTCTGGTGCCTACCGCCTCTCCTCTCCTTAGGTACAAATGCCGACCTCTACGTGCATATGCAGCAGTACATCGTTTTTCACGTACTGATCCTCCTTCTTTTCGTTTTCGTGACCCCTGACCGCACCTTGACAGCGGCCATCTCCGCTGTTCTTGCGATAACTATGGTGGTCCTTGTAAGCAGAACCTATGTAGGACACACCCTCTTCCCCTACCGCACCACTGGTCCACTGACCGAATTGAAGGAACCCGTCCAGGTCTGGCAAGGTGGCCCGATCATGGTCGATTCTCGTGTGGCGCACGTCAAGCGTGAGCTCAGTTTTGCCTTGCGCACGAACGACCTCGACCTGTACCGGACGGCATTGATCTCATTGAACAAACTTCCGGGTCTTCATCTACTCACCAGCCTACCCTCCGTGGGCAGCAGCTGGCACTCTGAAAGATCCCGAAGCGTTTCGGGCGCCCATCTTTCTAATATTCCGGATAGCATCGACCAGCTGCTAATCACGATCGACCATGGAGATAGCATGCCCTTGATCATAGAAAAATCTCTGACCCAATCCGGGTTTCAGTCGGATTTCGATCCGCCGATGGTGGAGATACCCCACCCAACCGAGGCGAAAGAGATGGACATCCTGCGCTATCGACGCAGACGTTAATGCGTCGTTAATCCCTAGCACGAACAAACGAGAAGCATTCTAACTTTGGTGTTTCATGAGTAGATCTACCATCCGGATCATCATCGTCCTAGCCACGGTGCTGTTTATCGGCCTCAGCGCCATCCAGATCTTCTGGGTGAAAAAGGCCTATGAGATCACCCAGCAGCAACTCGAACACGAGATCGAGCTGGCTCTGATCGATGTGGTCAAGCAGATCCAACGGCACAGCGGTGACTCTACCTTTCTGATCGACCCGGTCAAAATGGTTGAGCCTAAATTCTATCGGGTTCAGATCAACGAAGAACTGCAACCGGTCTACCTAGAGTCCATGTTGAAGACCGAGCTACTCAATCGAGAACTCAATTTTCCTTTTCAATACAGCATCTATAACTGCTTCAACGATTCTGTGGTCTTCACGAAAAGCGTTTCGGAAGACATGGCTCAAGAGGCCCGAAGCGTCAACGAGGACGTTCCGCCACCGATCGACTGGGATGACGATGGTCACTATTTCTCCGTTTTCTTCCCCACCTTGAATTCAGTCATTTTCAGTCAGATGCGCTTTTGGGTGATCGCCTCCATCGTATTGCTTGCCGTGCTGGTCTTTTTCACCTACGTCATCAATATCATACTTCGTCAAAAAAGGCTTTCTGAGATCAAGAACGACTTCATCAACAACATGACCCACGAGCTGAAGACTCCGATCTCGACGATCGCACTTTCCTGCGATGTGTTGCTGCAGAAAGGAATCGAAGATCAGCCGGAGCGGCTAAATAACTATGCACGCATCATCAAGAATGAGAACCAACGCCTACAAACTCAGGTAGAGCGTGTTTTACAGATCGCGCGGTTGGATAAGGAGGAGCTTGACCTTACAAAGAAGGTGGTAGACCTACACGAACTAGCCGACCTTGCCGTGCCGACGATCGAAATGAACTTTGGCGAACAGGGCATCATGATCGACACAGAGCTCCGTGCTGAAAGGCATGAGATCTATGGGGACGAAATGCAC
Source organism: Flavobacteriales bacterium (assembly GCA_038131955.1). GTDB lineage: Bacteria > Bacteroidota > Bacteroidia > Flavobacteriales_G > Salibacteraceae > SHAN690. The sequence goes on along the minus strand of JAYPQK010000009.1, from coordinate 473,217 downwards.
ATCACGAACATTCTATTCAACCTACTCGACAATGCTGCCAAGTACGGTGGAGTAAACCCTGAGATCACCTTGACCACCAGAAATGACGATCGCGGGATCTACTTTTCAGTGACAGACAAAGGACCGGGTATTCCAAAAGACCAGCAGAAGTTTATCTTCGAGAAGTTCTATAGAATTCCGGCAGGTAATGTTCACGACATCAAGGGTTTCGGTCTTGGACTGCACTATGTAAAAACGATCGCTGAAGCACACGGCGGATGGATCAAATTACAGAGCAAACCGGGAGAAGGCAGCACTTTTGAAGTGTTCCTACCTTTTGGGAAGACTATTGACGGATAAGGATAGCCATGACAAAAAAAGACAGACTACACGTATTATTGGTCGAAGATGATCTGAACCTCGGGTTCGTCATTCAAGACCATCTCAGAAACGAAGGGTACCAAGTGGATCTCGAGAAAGACGGTTTCGCTGGGTTTCAGAAGTTTTACAATCAAGCATTCGACCTCTGCATACTGGATGTGATGCTTCCTAAGAAAGACGGCTTCACACTTGCGGAGGACATCCGAAAGATCGACCAGCAAGTGCCGATCCTGTTCTTGACGGCCAAGAGCATGACCGAGGATAAGATCAAGGGGTTCAAACTCGGTGCCGATGATTACTTGACCAAACCGTTCAGCTTTGACGAACTCGATCTTCGCATCAAGGCGATCATGAAAAGGGCGAAGCCGGCAGAAGACGAAAGCTCAAACGACCGAGATGTGTTCGAACTTGGACAATTCACCTTTGACTACAAGAACCTCTCTTTAGATCATGCAGATGAAAAGCGAACCCTCACTAAGAAGGAAGCTGAGTTGCTAAGGATGCTCTGTCTGCACCGCGACCAGGTTCTCACTCGAGAAATGGCCCTTACGGTGGTTTGGGGCAGCGATGACTACTTCCTTGGTCGCTCGATGGACGTATTCATCACCAAGCTCAGGAAGTACCTAAAATTGGATGAACGCATCAAGATCATGAACGTACACGGGGTTGGGTTTAAATTGATCGTAGATGAGTGATCCGCTTGAGAAATTCAGAGGTTTGAAAGAAAAGCTAGAGCAAGACGGTCCTTGGCCAAAGCTCTACCTGTTCAAGTTCATCATTCCGAATGACAATCAAAAGCTGGCTCGAACTGAGGAATTGTTTGGCCCTGAAGCCCAAGTCTCCATCAACGCCAGTCGAACCGGAAAATACCTGAGCGTATCTGCCAAGGAGGTCATGCTCAATCCGAATGAGGTCGTGGCTCGCTACTACAAGGCTTCTAAGATCGAGGGATTGTTATCTCTCTAAACAGCTTCGGCTTCCGAAGATTTCATCGCCTCTTTGATATCGCGACGCTCCTTTTCGAGTCCTATAAACTCTATTCTGAAATGCGTACCCGGGCGATCGATCCGCTCTACCGTGCCATCGAGTTGTGATGAAAGGGTGACGACCAATTCCATTCCAAGTGTGTGGGCATTATTGAAGGAGAAGTCCTTCGGGAGTCCAACACCATCATCACCAACCTCCAAGACAAATTTCCCATTTTGATTTCGGTCCATGATCACCGAAATGGTTCCTTCCTCCTGGTCTTTGAACGCATGCTTGAGAGAATTAGAGATCAACTCATTCAAGAGTAATCCTAGTGGTATCAAGGTATCCAGGGTCATGGTCTCTATACCTACCTCGATATCCAAATTGATATGTTGGTTCAATCGATAGCTCCGCAGAAGATTCTCGGCTAATTCCTTGATGTAGTCCTGAATATTGATGTTACTCAGGTCATGTGCCTCATACATCTGCTCATGGATCAAGGCCATCGATATGATCCGATTCTGACATTCATCAAATAGATCAAGCGCCTGTTGGTCATCTGTGTATGAACACTGCAATCGAATAAGGCTATTGATGACCTGAAGGTTATTCTTCACCCGGTGGTGAATCTCCTTAAGGAGTACTTCCTTCTCCTCTTTCTGCTTCTTGATGTTCTCATTTTGACGCTGAAGCAACTCAAGCGCCTTCTTTCGCTCTCTGTTCGTGCGCGCATAGAGCACCACCGAAATCAAGGCTAAGACGAGTCCGATCGTGAACGAAATGATCAGGATCCGGTTTCGGGCCAATTGCAGATCCTGTATCTCGTTCTCTCGTTTCAAGATCTCTATCTCCTTGGTCTTGCTTTCACTTTCAAATTTCGCTTCAAGATTCGTAGCGATCTCACGCGTTTGTTCACTGAACAAGGTATCCTTCAACTGCGCATAGCGATCCTTGAACATAAAGGCGGTCTTGTAATCCCCATTACGTAAATAAATCTCACTGATCTCATTATAGGCATCTCTGAGTTCCTTTTTCGCTCCGATCTCCGACGAGATGTCGATTACTTTTTGCATTGAGACCAAGGCTTCTTTAGACTGACCCGTAAGCGATTGTACGCGAGCAATACCCTGAATCGAGCTCAGCATGCCTTTCTTATCCCCTAGCTCTTCTTGAATCTCCAACGCTTTTCGCTGATATTCGAGTGCCTGCTCCAGTTCCTCGGCCTTGGCATACACATCACCAATGTTGGTGAATGAGGACGCGATACCACGCTGATTACCTGAACCTTGCCTTCCCCCGAGGGATTCAAAATGGTACTCGAGTGATTCATCATACTTACCCTCCTCATAGGCGATAATACCCATGTTATTGAGGATGTCAGAAATGACATTCGGGTCACTGAGCGGCCGGAGGATATCCAGAGCTCTGTTATAGTACTCTTTCGCTTGCCCGTAGTTTCCTTGGAGATAGTAGACCAGACCAATATTGTTGTAGGATTTCCCTACGCCTTCCTTGTCGTTGAGTTCTTCGAGGAGTTGGATAGAACTCAGGTACTCTTCGATCGCAAGAGCGTACTCCCCTTGCTGGGTATAGACCGTACCCTTGTTATTATGGGACCCCGCCATTCCTTTCCGGTCTCCAATTTCAGTCATCAACTGAAGCGACCTCTCATGATACCCCAAGGCCACGTTGTAAATAGCCTTGTAGTAATTGATGATACCTAGGTTGTTATATGACAAGGCAATTCCGCGCTTATACTCGAGTCTTTCCGAAAGGAACAACGCTCGATTGGAGTACTTCTCCGCCCGCTCTATATCGCTGTTGAAGAATTCCCTCGACAATTCATAGAGGAGTAAAACCTTGCTGGTATCCTGCTTGGACGTCCTCAACATCCTGAAGAGGCTGTCGATCTTGGGTTGGTCCTGAGCTTGCGTTGGAAGTGCCCAACCCAAAACACAAAGCGTAGTAAGTATCAGAATGAGATGTCGCACGGTTCTAAATGTAATCTAAAGGTACGTATTTCCTTACTCAGCAACCTTTTATACCCTAGCAGATATCACTTGGTTATTAAACACTTCCCGTTAGAAATTCAAAGTCCGCTCAAATCTCGGAACACTGATTTTGCACTAGCATTGGGGTATGAAAGTTCGCCTCGCTTTTTGGTTCATGATCCTTCCCATTTTTATGGCGATGAGTCTCGGGTCATGCAGCTCAAGCAAACGGAGCAAAACATCACAAACCAAACAAGAGCCAAAAGAGGTGAATCCGTCTGACGCGCTCTTCTCCTTTGTCAAGGATTGGGAGGGTGTTCCGTACCGCTACGGGGGAACCACAAGGACCGGTGTCGACTGTTCCGGTTTTGTGGGTGTGCTGTACAAGGAGGTATACAACAAGCAAATTCCACGCACCACAAAAGAACTATCTTCGACGGCGAAGACGCTACCAAAAAGCAACCTCCAAGAAGGCGATCTGGTCTTCTTTGACATCGATGGCAAGAAGAATTCACACGTCGGGGTGTATCTCAAGGATGGCGATTTCGTGCACGCTTCCACCAGCAAGGGTGTCATTGTATCGAGCCTAGAGAATCCTTACTACCAGCGCTCTTTTGCTCGTGGCGGAAGGTTATAGGCCTTTTCCGTTCATCCACCTATACTGCCATCGACTCAGCCATCCACTGTACTCACTGATTCTCGCACGCGCGGATGAATTACAATGTTACATTTGAGGCTTTTAAAATTGGACGGCATGTTGAGATGGTTATACACGACCTTATTAGTTCTTTTTTCCCTTGTGATTTTTGCCCAGAACGGAACGATCCGAGGTTTCGTTTATGATAAGGAATCGGGTGAGCCCATCATCTTTGTGAACGTCTTCTTGGAAGGCACTTCCTACGGTGCTTCCACCGATGTAAATGGTTACTACTCCATCACCAAGATCCCCAATGGAGATTACACCCTGACTGTGCAGGCCTTGGGATACGAAAAGATCCAAGAAGAAGTGAATGTTAGGTCCAATCAGATCATCAACCGCAAGCTTTACATCGCTTCCCAAGCCCAGAACTTAAAAACATTCGACGTCTCTGCCGATAAGGTCGAAGCCCAAAATGAGGTCAAAATGTCGGTACAAAAGATCACCCCGAAGGAGATCGATCAGCTTCCAAGTATTGGTGGTGAGCCGGATATTGCCCAGTACATGCAAGTGCTACCGGGTGTGGTTTTCACGGGCGACCAGGGTGGACAGCTCTACATCCGCGGTGGATCACCGGTCCAGAACAAGGTGATGATGGATGGAATGATCGTCTACAATCCCTTCCACTCGATCGGACTCTTTTCGGTTTTCGATACAGACATCATTCGCAATGCGGACATCTACACCGGAGGTTATGGTGCCGAGTATGGAGGTCGGATCTCATCCATCATGGACATCACTACCAAGGACGGAAATCAAAATGAGTTCCAGGGCAATGTTTCTGTCAGCACGTTCGGAGCTAAGCTGAATGCCGAGATCCCAATTTTGAAGCCAACGAAGGTGGGCGGTTCAGCCATCTCTTCCATTGTATCGGCGAAGCATAGTTATTTAGACCAGAGCTCGAAGGTGATCTACAACTATATCGACACGAATGGACTTCCGTTCAGCTTTACCGACCTCTACGGCAAGGTCACTTTTAGTGGTGAGAATGGTAGTAAGGCGAACATTTTTGGACTGTACTACAGTGACCGAGTGAACTATCAGGCCATTTCTGACCTGAATTGGACCAACTACGGAGCCGGAGGTAACTTCATCCTCATCCCTTCAGGCAGCCCTGTATTGATCGAAGGCAACTTGGCGTACTCCAGCTATCAGATCGCTCTGCAGGAGGCGAACCTCAACGATCGAACCAGCGCGATCAATGGTTTCAACGGAGGATTGTCTTTCACCTACTTCTTGGGTGATGACGAGGTCAAGTACGGTATCGAGATCATCGGATTTACGACCGACTACTACGTGGTGAATCCTGCCAATCGAGTTATTGAACAGCAAGAGAGCACCACAGAACTTGCAGGTTACGTTCGATACAAGAAGAAAATCGGAAAGCTGGTTATCGACCCTAGTTTGCGACTACACTATTACGCCTCTTTGAGCACCCCGTCGTTCGAACCACGTGTGGGAATGAAGTACAACCTTAACGACAACTGGCGATTGAAGGCAGCAGCAGGTGTTTACAGCCAGAACCTCATCGCCGCCAACAGTGACCGAGATGTAGTGAACCTCTTCAACGGATACTTGTCAGGACCGAGCAACCTTCAAGATGAACTAGTGCGTCAAGATGGCTCTACTCGTGAGATTACCCATTCATTGCAAAAGGCCAATCACTTCATCGTTGGAGCCGAGGTAGACATCACATCAAGGATCAACTTGAACGTGGAGGCATACTACAAGCAGTTCACTCAGGTGACCAACATCAACCGAAACAAGATCTTCGACGAGAGTGTAGCGGATCAGCCTGACATCTTAAAGAACGACTTCCTTATAGAGACAGGAGAAGCTTACGGTTGTGATTTCGTCCTGAACTACGATCTGACCGACATCAACCTTTACGCGGTTTATTCTATTGGACGCGTGACGCGTTGGGATGGATTGCAGGAGTACTTTCCTGTATTCGACCGACGTCACAACGTGAACTTTGTGGGGTCTTACAAATTCGGAAAGGATCGCTTGTGGGAATTTGATGTACGTTGGAACATGGGATCAGGCTTCCCATTTACACAGACCCAAGGATTCTATGAGAAGTATTCCTTCTCGGACGGAACAGACACCGATATCATCACGGCCAATGGAGAAGTAGGTATCGTTTACGACGATTTGAACGGTGGTCGATTGCCTTATTACCATCGACTCGACCTCACCTTGAAGCGTGAGTGGGTCATTTCCGTCAACTCGATCCTTGAAACCAACATCGGCGTCACCAACGCGTACAACCGAGAGAACATCTTCTACTTCGATCGAGTCAATTTCGAGCGAGTCAACCAGCTTCCGCTGATGCCTTCTGCAGGTCTGAAGATGAATTTCTGATCTTGATCACCGGTTGAAATCTTTTGAAAGTTTTCGGTGGTCAACCGAGGGCGAATTCTACCTTTGTTTCCCGTATTATTAAAAACAAATACGGGTGTCTACAAAGTACATTTTCGTCACAGGAGGGGTTACTTCTTCCCTCGGAAAAGGAATCATTTCTGCGTCATTAGCGAAGCTCCTTCAGGAGCGAGGTTACTCGGTAACTATTCAAAAACTGGACCCGTACATCAACGTGGATCCGGGCACCCTTAACCCCTACGAGCACGGCGAATGCTACGTCACTGACGACGGAGCAGAGACCGATCTGGACCTTGGCCATTACGAACGTTTTCTGAACGTTCCGACCTCGCAGGCAAACAACGTGACCACGGGTCGCATCTATCAGACGGTCATCAACAAAGAGCGTCGCGGAGATTACTTGGGCAAGACCGTTCAGATCATTCCTCATATTACCGATGAGATCAAGAACAGTGTCACCAAGCTTGGGAATACTGGGATGTTTGAGATCGTGATCACGGAGATCGGAGGAACCGTAGGCGACATTGAGTCCTTGCCCTATGTAGAAGCCGTTCGTCAGTTCCGCTACGAACATGGCTATGATAACGTCATGGTGATCCATTTGACATTGATTCCTTACCTCGCAGCGGCGGGTGAACTGAAAACAAAACCCACACAACACTCTGTCAAGACCCTGCAGTCACAAGGGGTTCAGCCGGATGTATTGGTTTGCCGCACGGAGTATCCATTGACTGAAGAGCAGAAAAAGAAGATCGCTTTGTTCTGCAACCTAAGCGACCATTCGGTCATTGAATCGATGGATGCAGAGACCATCTACGATGTTCCCGTCTTGATGAAGAAAGAGCAACTCGACAAGGTGGTATTGGAACGACTGAAACTTCAGCTGCGCGATGAGCCTACTCTGGACAATTGGCGAAACTTCTTGACCATCTTCAAGAATCCGCAACGGACTGTGCGTATCGGATTGATCGGAAAGTATGTTGAGCTCCAGGACGCCTATAAATCCATCCAGGAAGCGCTGGTTCACGCCGGCGTAAGCAATGCGTGCTCTGTGGATGTGGTTTCGGTGCACTCCGAAGATCTTACGAAGGAGAATGTGGCCACTGAACTCCAAGGAATGCAGGGCATCATCGTAGCCCCTGGGTTTGGCCAACGTGGATTGGAAGGAAAGATCACCGCGATCGAATACGCCCGTGAGAATGGCGTTCCCTTCTTCGGAATCTGTCTAGGAATGCAATGCTGTGTCATCGAATTCGCTCGAAACGTACTTCACTTGGAAGGCGCGAATAGCACGGAGATGAATGAAGACAATCCCCACCCCGTCATCGGGATCATGGAAGAACAAAAGTCGATTACCGATATGGGAGGCACCATGCGCCTGGGCGCCTATGCGTGTGAATTGAAAGAAGGAACCCTAGCACATAAGATCTACGGCAGAACTGAGATCTCAGAGCGTCACCGTCATCGTTATGAATTCAACAACGGCTACCTCGATCAATTTGAGTCGGCTGGAATGAAGGCGACCGGAACCAATCCAAAGAGCGAACTCGTAGAGATCGTTGAGATCCCAAGTCACCCTTTCTTCATCGGCGTACAATTTCACCCTGAATACAAGAGTACCGTGGCTAATCCACACCCCCTCTTCGTCAACTTCATCAAGGCAGCCATCCACGAAAAAGAACCTGTTGCCACTGCGTAGATCTACGGCATGTTCGACGCACTCATATCGTTCGACCACGCCCTCACTCTAGGGATCAATCAGGCCCACTCCCCTGCAGGTGACTCTCTGATGACCCTGATTAGCGAAAAGACTACTTGGATACCACTGTATCTTGGTCTTCTGTTTCTTATCCAAAAGATCTTTGGCTGGAAGCGCTCCTTGCTGATCGTGGTATTCATTGTCCTGAATGTGGTGCTCACCGATCAGATCTCAGTCCTTTTCAAGGAAACCTTGATGCGATTCCGGCCGTGCCACCATCCCGGGTTAAAGGATCTACTCCACTTGGCAGACGGATGCGGAGGAAAGTTCGGATTCGTCTCTTCTCACGCCGCCAATACGATGGGACTCGCCGTCCTGATTTCGCTGATCCTGAAGAACAGAGCCATCACCGTTTCGATGCTCGCCTTCGCACTCGTGAATGGCTACTCTCGAATCTATCTCGGAAAGCATTTTGTATTCGATGTGATCGGAGGCTTCCTCCTAGGAGCGTTGATCGCTTATGGAGTCTACCGTGGTTTGCTCTATGTCATCAAAAGATTTCACATCACATGAATGCACTCAGCTGGATCGCAGTTTTCATCGGCGGCGGACTTGGCAGTCTGCTCCGGTTCGGCATGAGCCATATGTTCAGAAACCTCGATGTTTCGACGACCGTCTGGGCGACGTTCAGCTCCAACCTGATCGCCACCGGAATCTTAGGATGGGTAGTGTTTAAGCTCACGCCCGATTCGTATTCCCCTACGTATTTCTTCTTGGCCGTTGGATTATGCGGTGGATTCAGCACCTTCTCTACCTTTAGCATGGAGACCGTACAAATGATCCGAGATGGTCAGATCGGTCTTGCCACTTTTAACGTCATTGGAAGTGTGCTCGCCTGTATCTTTCTCTTATTGATCCTTTCAAAGATTTGGAAATGAAAAAGTTGACCTCCCTTCTATCGATCCTGTTCCTTGCTACCGGAATGTTTGCTCAACAACGCCCAAAGCTTATCGTGGGAATCGTAGTGGATCAGATGAGACAAGACTATCTCTATCGCTACTGGGATAAATACGGTGATGATGGATTTAAACGGCTGATAGGCGAAGGACACATGTGCAAGAATGCGCACTTCAATTACATCCCCACCTACACCGGACCCGGACACGCCTCGGTCTATACCGGAACAACCCCTATGGATCACGGGATCATAGCCAACGACTGGTTTGACAAAAAGGACAACAAGAAGGTCTACTGCGTTGGGGATGAAAATCTAAAGTCAGTAGGCACCTCAGAAGAGTCTGGCCAGCGAGGACCCCATCGACTGATTGCTCCAACGTTGGGTGATGCCATCCGCATTTCAAACCAATTCAAAGGAAAAACGATCGGGATCTCTTTGAAAGATCGATCAGCCATTCTTCCCGTTGGACATTCAGGAAGCGCCGCCTATTGGATGGACTACGACAATGGGAATTTCATCACGAGCAGTCACTACATGGATGCCCTTCCCTCATGGATGAAGAAATTCAATAGGGAAAAGCACGCCGACGAGTTGAGCAAAGATGGGTGGGACCCGCTATTGGCAATTGAGCTGTACAATGAAAGCACTGGCGATGACACCCCATATGAGAAGGTGATCAATCCGAATGGAAAGCCGGTTTTCCCCTATGACCTTCCTGCTATCATCAAAGAGAAGGGCTACTACCCATTTGCTATTTCTCCATTTGGGAACACCATCTTGAGACAACTGGCGGTGCAGGCCATCATCAATGAAGACCTCGGACAGGACGACGACCTAGACTTATTGGCCATTTCCTTCTCAACCCCTGATATGGCGGGCCACGCCTTTGGTCCGCAGAGCATCGAGGTGGAGGATATCTATCTAAGACTCGATCAGGAGATCGCTCGACTTTTGAAAGAACTGGATGAGCGCGTTGGTGCCAATGAATACACCCTATTCCTGACCGCTGACCATGCTGCTGCGCAAGTACCGGCCTACATGAAGGACAATCGCATTCCGATAGATTACTTCGACGGTGATGCGTTCGAGGAAGGAATGAAAGCTGCGGTGAACGAGGCCTTCGGTGAAGGTGAATGGATCTTGAGCTATTCCAACCAACAGGTCTTCTTGAACCACGATCTCATGCGAGAGAAGAAGATGGAACCAAAGAAGGTCATGGAAGAGATCGAACGATTCTCTTTAGGTTTCGAAGGTGTGGGTGGCGTACTCAGCACAAAGCAACTGCAGCATCCGCTGCCCGGAGATCAATTTGCAAGCATGGCGCGCATGGGATGGAATCAACTCCGCTCGGGCGACATGGTGATCAAATACCTTCCGGGGTGGATGGAATATGGTCATCAAGGGACTACGCACGGGTCGTCGTACAACTACGACTCACATGTACCTATGATCTTCTTTGGAAAGGGTATCGAGCCGGGTGTAACCAATACACAGGTCGACATCACCCAGATCGTTCCGACGATCAGTATTGTTTCTTCGATTGCCTTTCCGATGCTTTCAGACCATCGTCCTGTGCAGGGTGCGCTGAAACAGGCCCCAGCTGCTGAATGACCTGAATAGCTTGACCGATCATTTCATCGGTAATGTCGAGGTGCGTCACGAAACGTATCCTGCCGACTCCGAGTCCGATACCATTGACGCCTGCCTCTTCCATTTGTGATAGTCGAGCACCCAGTTGATCGTGATCCCTGAGTTCGGCGATGACGATATTGGTCTCTACCGGAACCACCAGCTCTACCCAGTCGCATGCTTCGAGCGCTTCGGCGAGCCTTCTAGCGCGGGCATGATCCTCCTTCAATCGAGCGACATGATGGTCCAGGGCATAGATCCCGGCTCCCGCCAAAATCCCGGCTTGACGCATGCCTCCTCCGAAAACTTTTCTCACCCGACGTGCTTGATGGATGAAGTCTCGATCACCCAGTAACAACGAACCAACCGGGCAGCCCAATCCTTTGCTCAAACAGATCGAGATCGAATCAAATTGTTGACCGACCGACTCGGTTGATTGACCTGTTTCCACGAGGGCATTGAAGAGTCGGGCACCATCCAAATGGATCGCCAGACCTTCTTCACGACAGAAATCCGAGATATGCTGTACTTCAGCTTGATCCCAGATCACGCCACCGCCTTTGTTGCTCGTATTCTCCAAACTAACCAGTCGTGTGACGGGAAAATGAACATCATCGGCATGGATAGCTGACCGGACCATCTCCTTGGTGAAGCGTCCTTTATCGCCCTGGAGCAGTTTGACCGAGCAGGCCGAATTGAAGGCGATTCCTCCTCCTTCGTAGTTGTAGATATGTGCCAATTGATCGCAGACCACCTCATCGCCGGGCCGGGTGTGAACTTTGATCGCGATCTGATTGGTCATCGTACCCGAGGGAGCGAAGAGCGCCGCTTCCTTACCAAACATTTCGGCCGCTTTAGCCTCTAGTCGATTGACCGTCGGATCGTCTTGGAACACATCGTCGCCCAGAGGTGCATCCATCATTGCCTTACGCATCTCATCGGTAGGACGCGTAACGGTATCGCTTCTAAAATCTATCATTCCTTGATCTTTTTTGCTATTAGAAGTCCATCGCGAATTGGAAGCAAGATCTGCTCCAATCTGTCGTCATCGGTTACCCTCTGAGCGTAATTGAATAATGCTTTTGTGTCTTGATCCATTTCGGCGGGATCCATACAAACCTTTCCACTCCAAAGAACATTATCCGCTATGATATATCCGCCCAACTTCACCTTCGAGAAACACTTATCCAAGTAGTTGGGATAGTTACTCTTATCAGCATCCATGAACACGATGTCGTAACCGTCGGGTAAGCCATCGATAAGCTCCATCGCATCGCCTATGTGGAGATTGATCTTTTTTCCGTACTCTGAACGGTCAAAAAAGCGCTGGATCTTGGGCTCTAATTCATCATTCACCTCCAATGTATCGATCCGGCCATCCGGCGCAAGCCCTTCTGCCCAGCAAAGGGCAGAATAACCCGTATAGGTTCCAATCTCTAAGATACGCGTCGGTCGGATCATCTTACTCAGCATGGAGATGAACCTACCTTGGAGGTGGCCTGCCAACATGCGAGGTTGCAACACGTTGGTTTGCGTATAGCGATTCAGCTCATGCAACAACGGCGGTTCAGGTGCGGTAAACCGCTCAGCATAGGCTTCAATTTCATCTGGTAAAAAGTCCATAATCTCTATTGAAGGGCGGAAGATAAAGGGACGTCAACGCTTACGCAAGCCTTAATTGGGCACGTAGCTGAGAAGGGAAAGATGATCAGTGCCGAAGGTCTCCTGGGCCAGGGACTGCACCTCATCTGCACCAATGGTCTGTACATCCTCGACAATCTCCTCGAAGGAGTCGACACGATCAAAGGCGAGCAGGGATTTACCCAAGGAGAGCATGAAGCTCACTCGATTCTCCTGAGCCAGGGCGATCTGGCCGAGCAACTGTGCTTTAGCACTCTTCAGCGTACGTTCTGTCAGTCGCTGATCCATCAGCGATTTCAGCTCTTTCATTACTAAACGCGTAACCTTCTTCTGATGCCGCTTGTCCGTTCCGAAGTAGATCTGAAACGTACCACAATCCGAATAAGGAACATAGTTAGACTCGATGTAGTAGCAGTAACCAAATCGTTCTCGAATATTCAGGTTCAAACGGCTGTTGAGCGCCGGTCCACCCAAGACATTATTCATCAAGACCATTGCTCTGCGACGATCATCATTCATTCCAATGGTATCGCAACCGAGCATGGCATGCACCTGATGGACGGAAGTCTTTTTGGTCAGGTCGAATTGGGCGTAATCGGGAGTATTCCTCTGGTGTTGTGCGGAAGTCCGTTTCGGAATTGGCTCCAGAAACTTCTTGCAGAACGCTTCAACTTTCTTCAAAGGCACATTACCGACACACGCGAAGACGATCTGATCGGTCGCATAGTTTCTTTGGACAAAAGCCTTCAAGTCTTCACGCTGAAAGGAAAGTACCCGTTTCTCATCCCCTAGGATCGGGCGTCCCAGACTATGATTGGGGAACATTCTTTCCTCAAACTCATCCACCAATTGTTCATCCGGACTATCACGGTAAGAGTTGATCTCATCGACGATCACGCCCTTTTCCTTTTCGATCTCCTTATCGGGAAAAGTACTGGCAAAGGTGATGTCCACCAAGAGCTCCGCTGCCCGATCGAAGTGTTCTTTCAGAGCGCTGGCGTAGATGCTCGTTTCCTCTTTGGTCGTGTAGGCATTGACCTCACCCCCCACAGAGTCTAATCTTGAGAGAATATGAAACGCCTTGCGATGGGTAGTTCCCTTGAACAAACAGTGTTCGATCAAATGGGCGAGTCCACCTTCCTCGGCGGATTCATCTCGCGATCCCGCATTGATGATGAAACCACAATGCACGGTCATGATGTTCTTGTCCTCCACGTGTACCACGCGGAGACCATTTTGAAGGCGAATGATGTCGAATTCCATTAAGAATTCAAAGTTAGTAAACCCTTAAATGGTGGATTCAGACGCTTTCACTTTTGGATATTTTTAGCTTACATCAACGTATACGCTTCATGCAATTGGGACCATTGAAACATGTTCTGGCGGGTGTCCTCCTCATTTTAACCACTTCGCTCTACGCTCAGGACAATATGTCGGCTGCATTCAAACGCAGCTTATACGACGCGGATGAGTTGTTTAACGATGGGAGTTATCTGAGGGCTCTTGCGATGTATGACAGCCTTTGGGATCTGCGCCCGAACGATGTTTACCTCCAATATAAAACAGGTGTTTGCATGGTATACAAGAGCACGGGAAGGGATCAGGCTTACGATATTCTGAAAGGGATCGTAGGCGAGGAGGGTTATGACGATGTGGTCTTTTATCTGGCAAGAGCCAAGCACTTCACCTATCAGTTCGAAGACGCGATCGACCTGTACAATGAATACATGCAGACCCAACGACCCTCAGAATCAAGAAGGATCGAGACCCTGCACTACATGGATAACTGCCGAAATGGTATCGAATTAATGAAGCGCCGTCTTGCTCTGAGTCTTGAGATCCTCTCACCTCCGAGCAACGACAACAATTCACAGTACAGTCCTGTCATCAGCCCTGATGGTCTGCGTCTGTATTATGCCAATCGCGGGCCCGATAGCAAAGGAGGACTTCAGAACGACAAGTCAAAAAAATCGTTCACCGGAAACTACTACGAGGACGTCTTTGTCGCCACTCGTGAAAGCGCAGAAGAAGGGACTCCTTTCAAAGAAGGACGAAACTTGAGCGACAACATCAACGATGAAGATCGTCACGAGGCGCCGATGAGCATCTCGTATGATAGCAAGACTCTTTTCCTCTATCTCAGTGGTAGCAAGGAGAACGAAGACATCTACGTCAGCTATAACAAGAACGACACCGGATGGACAAAGCCTATCAAACTTAAGGGCCTCAATACACCTCAGTGGGAGGGACACGCCTCGATGGCTCCAGATGGAAAGACAGTGTACTTCTCTACCGACCGACCCGGAGGATATGGCGGTCGAGACATTTACGTGGTCACCATGCAGGATGACTCTACATTCATCGATGTAAAGAACATGGGGCCGAAGGTGAATACCCCATTTAATGAGGATGCGCCATTCATTTATTCGAATGGGAGCTCTCTGTACTTCTCATCAGAGGCTCACGGCTCGATGGGAGGATATGACATCTTCTACATCAAATATGACAGCACCAAAGGTGATTGGCAAGAGCCCGTGAACATGGGTTAGCCGATCAACACCACGGACGATGATCGATACTACTATGTCTCCGAGGACGGTGAATGGGGATACTTCAGTTCAGCGCGCGCAAGCGGCGCTGGACCTCACGATATCTATCAGATCAATCCTGGAACATTCGAAAACCTCAACGCCATGGTTCTCTTGGTGGGTATGGTCAACATCAACGACCAGCCTGCTTCCGCCTTGATCAAGATCATGGATGACAAGACCGGGGATGTCCTAGCTACTCTAGTCGCAGACAGCTTGACTGGCGAATTTGCTTTCTCGCTCTTACCGGGTCGTCGATATAAGATCAGTCTCCTCGCTGATGGCTTTCCACCGAAGGTTGAGTATGTAGACATTCCCGAGCGTGCAACGGGTGTGAACCGCCTGGCTCACCGATTCGACTTTTACACGGCAGACTATCTTTCTCGACGCGATTCCACAAGCTTGCAAGCTCGAATTGACAGTTTGATCCGTCTTAGTAATGCCAACGATGGAGTTTGCTTTGTAGAGAAGGACCGCGAAGAACTGACCGAAGCCGAGATCGCTGCTGGTTGTTACTTCCGCGTGCAAGTGGGTGCTTACCGTAACCCGGGTAAGTTCCAGTATGAGTTCCTACGTTCCCTTGGAGATGTGGAGATCCGTGGCTATACCGATGGAATCACGCGCTACATGATGGGACAGAAATTCACCAGACGATCAGAAGCGGAAAAACTCAGGCAGCAGTGTATCATGGCCAGGCAATGGGATGCCTGGATCCCATTGCGGCGATGACGCAAAAGAGCATGAAAAAGCCCGGTCTTAGCCGGGCTTTTTCATTTGATCTGAATTCGATCAGAAGCTATATCGGTTCAATTCGATCAAGTGAGCGGCGATTCCTCGTCGAAGATCCTTTACGTTCTTCGGCTGTGTCTTTGTGAAACGCTTCGCGCCCATCAACATCATTCTTAATTCGTCGCCTTCTGCGAAGCTCATCAAAGCCTCTTTGGCATTTCGATGAATACGCTCTGCTGCGTCATGGACGAAGACCTGAGCCATTTGCTTGTAGACCTCCTGACCTTCATCTCCCATCGTCTGAATGCGCTTATGAACACGGAGGACGAGAGATTCCGCTACGTAGGCATCGATCGCCATATCTGCAATGTTCATCAGGATCTCTTGCTCTTTGGCCATCTCCATCATCAGTTTCTGTGCGGCCGATCCGGCTACCATGAGGATGGATTTCTTGAACCCATCGAGCAACTTATACTCCTCTTCAAACAGCTCTCCAGACGGATCACTAAAATCAGGAATTCCGAGTAATTCATCTTGAACACCTTTAGCTGCTCCCATCAGGTCAAGTTCACCCTTCATGGCTTTCTTAAGGATCATGTCCACCGTCAGAAGGCGGTTGATCTCGTTGGTTCCCTCGAAGATCCTATTGATACGGCTGTCGCGGTATGCCTTCTCGATTCGAGTCTCGGCAGAATAGCCCATTCCACCGTGGATTTGAACTCCTTCATCCACTGCGTAGTCGAGCACTTCGGAACCATAGACCTTCATCATGGCACACTCGGCGGCGTATTCTTCGATCCCTTTCAAAGTTGCTTTCCCCTTCTCCATTCCTTCTGCAGCGAGCGCATCGATACGGTCTTGAATGTTTTGGGAGATACGATAGACTGCGCTCTCAAGGGCGTAGGTCCTGATCGCCATTTCGCCGAGTTTATGTCGGATCGCTCCATATTTGGAGATAGGTCGACCAAACTGATTGCGTTCGTTGGCGTAGTTGACGCTCTGGGTCACCACATCCTTTGCCGCACCCAAGGTAGCCGCTGCGAGCTTGATACGGCCCACATTCAAGATATTCAATGCGATCTTGAAACCATTTTCCCGATCACTGAGTTGAGCATCTTTTGGAACCTTAACATCATTGAAAAAGACCTGACGTGTCGAAGAACCTTTGATTCCCATCTTCTTCTCTTCCGGATTCAAGCTAAGACCTTCGGTACCCTTATTAACGACAAAGGCACTCAGCGTTTCATCATCATCGATCTTGGCAAATATTGTGAACACATCGGCAAAGCCACCATTGGTGATCCACATTTTCTGTCCGTTGATCTTCCATTGATCACCTTCGAGCACAGCCTTGGTCTTACCGGAATTGGCATCTGACCCTGACCCCGGCTCGGTCAAACAATAGCAACCCAGCCACTCACCGGAAGCCAGCTTTGGAATGTATTCTTTGCGTTGTTCTTCTGTTCCGTAATAAAGGATCGGTAGCGTACCGATTCCTGTGTGAGCGGAGATGGCTACGCTGAAGGAATGTCCTCCTCCCACAGCCTCAGCCGCTAGCATGGAGGTTTTAAAATCCATTCCCATGCCACCATACTCCTCAGGTATCGAGATGGCGAGTATCCCGAGTTCACCGGCCTTCTTCAATAATGATGGCATCAGATTCGAATCCTCCATCGAATCTAGCTTGTCGATATGCGGAATGACTTCCTGTGTCAAGAAGTCTCTGCATGTTTGAGCGATCATGCGCTCTTCCTCTCCCCATTCCTCCGGAATGAAGATCTCTTCTGGTTTAGTAGCGCGAATCAGGAATTCGCCTCCTTTAATAGCTCCCATAACTTCTTATTCTTTAATTAGATAAAAGACAGATAGACCAAAGACATCTTAATCATGGATAGTCTTGATAAATCCAGCAATCATCTTTTGAAGTTCCTGTGTTTTGTTTATTAGTATTTCAGCATCATCAGCTTCCAGCAAATCCATTTGACGTGCAAGAAGCAATTGTGTTTCTATTTCAAAGAGGGAACCGAGCGATGTTTCCAAGTATTGGATAAAGTGTTTCCCAGAGACTCTTGCTGAGCCTTCGGCGATTTTTGAAGGCACGGATATCGCTGCTCTCTTAAGCTGAGAAGAAAGACCAAACTTCTCCTCAGCAGG
Source organism: Flavobacteriales bacterium (assembly GCA_038131955.1). Taxonomy (GTDB): domain Bacteria; phylum Bacteroidota; class Bacteroidia; order Flavobacteriales_G; family Salibacteraceae; genus SHAN690. The sequence goes on along the minus strand of JAYPQK010000009.1, from coordinate 455,420 downwards.
GAAAGACTTAACCTGCAAGAAAACCTCCTGAGCCAAATTCATAGACTCCTGCCAGATCTTCAACTCGCGAAAGTTGTGCTTCATCTTACCCATCCGTCTTTTCTCTTTTCGTCTTTTCTCTTTTCGTCTTTTCTCTTTTCGTCTTTCCTCTTTCCTCTTTTCTCTTTTCGTCTTTCCTCTATTCGTTCACCTACAACATTTCGATGACGCCTGCCGCCCCTTGACCGGTACCCACGCACATGGTCACCAAGCCGTATTTCTGCTCGCGGCGTTTCAGCTCGTTCAGTATTTGCACGGTCAACTTAGCCCCGGTACATCCCAGCGGGTGTCCGATTGAGATGGCACCGCCGTTGACATTCACGATATCAGGATTGAGACCCGTTTCGCGAATCACAGCCAGCGATTGTGAGGCAAAGGCCTCGTTCAGCTCTACCAAATTGATATCGTCTTGCTTCAGACCGGCCTTTTTCAATGCCATTGGAATGGCCTCAACCGGACCGATACCCATGATGCGCGGTGGCACTCCTGCTACGGCGTATGAACGGAGTCGCGCGATTGGCTCAACCCCCAATTCTTTCAGCATTTTCTCAGAAACCACCATCACAAAGGCTGCGCCATCACTGGTCTGCGAGGCATTACCGGCTGTGACCGTTCCTTTAGCATCAAACACCGGCTTGAGCTTCGCCAATCGATCCATGCTGGTATCGGGTCGTGGACCTTCATCGGTGTCGAACACGTAGGTCCTTGACTGCTTCTTATTGTCTTTCACGAAGACCTCTTCCACCTCAATGGGTACGATCTCATCCTTAAAAGCGCCGCGCTTGATCGCGTCGATCGCCTTCATGTGTGAATAGTAACCAAACTCATCCTGGTCCTCGCGCGTGACCTTAAATTCCTTCGCTACAGCTTCGGCTGTAAGCCCCATCCCCCAGTAGTAATCGTGATTGGCGTGTGCCACTTTCGCATTCGGAACGATGCGCCATCCTCCGAAAGGGATGGGACTCATCGTCTCCACTCCTCCGGCGATAATGCAATCCGCGAGACCCGCATGGATCTTCGAAGAAGCGATGGCAATGGTCTCAAGTCCAGATGAGCAGTAACGGTTTACCGTCATCCCAGGAACCTTATCAGTATCTAAGCTCATCAATGAGATCATGCGACCGATGTTCAATCCTTGTTCCGCTTCCGGTGTTGCATTTCCCACGATCACGTCGTCGATCCTCTCCTTGTCGAGGTTAGGCACCTCTTCCAACAAAGCTTTGATGACCGCCGCAGCTAGATCGTCAGGACGGGTGAATCTGAGGCTACCGCGAGGTGCCTTTCCTACTGCGCTTCGTTTTCCAGCTATGATATAAGCGTCCATGTTTAAATGTTCTAATTGTCTAATTCTCTGATAAATTCTTAGTTCCGTAAAATTTTACCCGACTTCACCATACTCTGCAAACGTTCCATCGTCTTGCGCGTAGAGCACAATTCAAGGAAAGCCTTTCTCTCAAGGTCAAGTAAATACTTCTCCGAGACCTCTTGAGGGTAGCTCAGGTCACCTCCACTCATCACCCAACCGAGTTTCTCACTGATCACTCGATCGTGCTCGCTCATGTAATTTCCGGCTGCCATCGTTTCGGCTCCTACGTACACCAAACCGAGACCCTCATTGCCGAAAACGGTAATATCCTCCCGTTGCTTTGGTTGGGTATAACCTTTCTCTACTAGCGCGAGAGCCGCCTTCTTAGCAACGGTCAGTTGCAATTCTCGGTTAGCCACGACCTCATCAATTCCCTCTCGGAGATAGCCGAGTTCGAATGCTTCGTGCGCACTGGTCGCCACCTTGGCTTGCGCAATGGTCATCAAGCGTTGACGGAACTGATTGGTTCTCATATCCCCTTCCCTAAGTTCATCGCTCAATCGAAGGGTGAATTCTTTGGTGCCGCCACCGCCAGGAATGACTCCCACACCGAATTCAACCAATCCCATGTATAGTTCAGCGTGTGCTACGACCTTGTCGGCATGAAGACAAAGCTCACAGCCACCACCAAGGGTCAGGTTATGAGGCGCAGCTACGACAGGAATGCTAGAATAGCGCATACGCATCATCGTCTGCTGGAACTGTCGAATGGCAAAGTCCAGTTCGTCGTATTCCTGCTCTACGGCCATCAAAAAGATCAATCCCACGTTGGCACCTGCGCTGAAGTTTCCTCCTTCGTTGTAGACCACCAAGCCTTCGTATTCCTGCTCGGCTAGATCGATGGCCTTATTCAGACCAGCAAGCACATCCCCACCGATGGTATTCATCTTGGTGTGGAACTCCACGTTCAATATACCATCTCCGAGATCCGTGATCGTGGTACCAGCGTTCTTCCACACCACATTGGAATGCTTGGCCACCGAAAGGTTCACCGTTCCTTCTTGGCCCGGAACATCAGCATAGTCCCCGGCCTTTTGATCCCAGAATTGGCGTTTTCCGTTGTGTATACGATAAAAGCTCGACGCCTTTTTTGCGATCATGTCGTCGATCCAAGAAGCATAGTTCAAGCCGGCATCTTTCATTGCCTTCAATCCGGCATCGAATCCGATCGCGTCCCACTTCTCAAATGGACCTAGCTCATATCCAAACCCGGCTTTGAGCGCATCATCCAAACGATAAACTTCATCGCTGATCTCTGGAATTCGATTGGTGACATAAGCGAAGATGCTTGCGAAATGGGCTCGGTAGAACTCGCCTGCTTTGTCCTTGGCTTGGAAGAGCATCTTGACCCTTTGTAGCAGATCATCCATTCCTTTCGCTATATCCAAGGAAGGGAATTTGGGTCGCTGACGAGGACCGTATTCCATGGACTCCAAATTCAAGGTGAGGATCTCAGATTTGCCGTCATCCCCTTTCACCTTCTTAAAGAACCCTTGCTTGGTTTTGCTTCCGAGCATGTTGTTCTCTACCATGTGCTGGATGTAATCCGGGATCTCAAACAAGTGCTTCATTTCGTCATTCGGCACATTGTCTTTCAGACCGTTGGCCACATGAACCAACGTATCCAAACCGACCACATCTGTCGTGCGGAAGGTCGCGGATTTCGGGCGACCGATCACTGGTCCAGTAAGGCGATCAACCTCATCTACGGTCCAGCCGTTTTCTTTCACATAGTGGAACATCCACATGATGCTTAAGACTCCGACGCGGTTCGCGATGAATGCCGGTGTATCCTTGCAGAGAACCGTGGTCTTCCCGAGGTAGCGCTTTCCATAATCCATCAGGAAATCAAGCACACCTAAATCCGTATCCGGACCCGGGATGATCTCGAGCAACTTGAGGTATCGAGGTGGGTTGAAGAAGTGTGTTCCGCAGAAATGCTTCCTGAAGTCTTCGCTTCGACCTTCGTTCATCAAATGGATTGGAATCCCTGAAGTGTTTGATGTGATCAAGGTTCCCGGAGTTCTGAACTCCTCGACCCGCTGGAATAGGCTTTGCTTGATATCCAGTCGCTCCACGATCACCTCCATGACCCAATCGCAGTCGGCGATCTTGTGAAGGTCATCATCAAAATTCCCGGTCTCGATAAGCTTGGTCACCGACTTCTTGTAGACCGGCGATGGATTGCTTTTCACTGCATTTTGCAGACTTTCATTGACGATTCGATTGCGAACCGCTTTATGCTCTAATGTCAACCCTTTGGCGGACCCCTTCTCATTCGGTTCGCGAGGTACGATGTCGAGCAAGAGCACTTGCACTCCGATGTTTGCAAAATGGCAAGCAATGCGCGAGCCCATGATTCCTGAGCCCAGTACCGCGACCTTTTTGATCCTTCTTTTTTTCATACTTCCTTCAGCGTATGTTGTTCAATGATTTGGATGACCTCTTTGAAGTGTTCAAGCTTCCTTTGAGGTACATCTTGTAAGATTCGTTCGTTAAACTCTACCACCGTCCTCTTTGACACGTCCCTCAAACGACGCCCTTCGGGACTCAATTTTATCCGGATCACGCGCTTATCGATGGTGTCTTGTTCCCGATAAATGAAACCCTTCTCCTCCATCGTCTTGAGCGTCCTGCTCAGACTCGTCTTCTCCATTCCGATCATCGGTCCCAACTGCGTCGAGGGTGTCCCGTGCTTCGGATCGATATTTAGTAGCACAAATCCGATGGTTTGGGTAAGACCATGAGAAGCTGCCTCTTGGTTGTACATCCGTGCGATCTTCAACCAAGCCCAGCGAATATGAAAATCAACTGTTTCTTCTGGCTTCATGGAATGTAACGAATATATAAATTTTATTATGCATGCATAGCTTTTTAATGATTTTAACGATTGAACAGCAGAAAAGTGCCAAATCAATCAACCGTTCATGTGAACAATACGTCCGTTTATCCATTCAATCGGTTCGAGAAACAATAACCAAGTATTTTTGGCGCCTCAAATCGGATAAGGAATACATGAAACAACTTACCACCGCGTTGCTTGTGTTGTTAAGCACCTTGGTTTTCGGCCAAGGGAAGGTCACGATATCTGGATACGTGAAGGATGGAGAGACCGGAGAGGGAATGATCGGCGCGACGGTCTTGGTCAAGGAATTGACCGCCGGCACCACAACCAATGAATATGGTTTCTACTCCCTGTCGCTCGAGCCAGGCAAATACACCATCGAGTGGAGCTTCATTGGTTTCACCACGGTCTCCGAAGAGATCGATCTTAAGAAGAACATCACTCGCACGGTAGAACTGGGCTTTGGCCAGCAGTTGCTAAATGAAGTAGTGATCACAGGAGAGCGACAAGACGAAGCGCTAACGAGCGTGGAGATGAGTGTTGAGAAGCTGGACATTCAACAAGTTAAGAAGATACCTCAGCTTCTGGGTGAAGCCGACATCATCCGTTCGATCCAATTGCTTCCGGGAGTTTCTACTGTAGGTGAAGGCGCTACCGGATTCAACGTTCGCGGTGGAAACATCGACCAGAACCTGATCCTCTTGGACGAGAGTCCGCTCTTCAGCTCTTCCCACCTTTTCGGATTCTTCTCGGTCTTCAATGCAGATGCGATCAAGGACACGAAACTCTACAAAGGCGGTATACCTGCCAAATATGGAGGACGCTTATCTTCTGTTCTCGATATCCGTCAAAAAGAAGGAAACAGCAAACGCTTCGGAGCAAGTGGAGGTGTAGGGTTACTCTTTAGTCGCCTCACCCTCGAAGGTCCGATCGTGGAAGACAAGGTTTCATTTATCGTTTCTGGTCGACGCAGCTACTTCGATATCTTCTTCCCCCTTGCCAATAACGAAGCCATCAACGATAGTCGACTGTATTTCTATGACCTCAATGGAAAGTTGAACTGGACGATCAACGACAAGAACCGAGTGTTTGTCAGCGCCTATTCCGGTGATGATGTCTTTAACCTGACAGACCTATTTAATACGCGATGGGGTAATCAAACGCTTTCCGCCAGATGGAATCACTTGTTCTCCGACCAGCTCTTCGCCAACTTCACTGGCGTTTTTAGTGATTACACCTATAATTTGGGAGCAGACGTCGCCGGATCGACCTTTGATTGGCAGGCCAGCATCCGCAATTACAGCTTTAAGGCTGACTTCACCTACTTCCTGAATCCAAAGAACAAGATCGAATTCGGATCGCAGAGCACCTATTACAACTTTGCACCGGGTCGTGCAGAAGCTCAGTTTGAGGTAGGCGACTCCTTACAGCAGTTCGATTTTGAAGTTCCACAGATCCCGGCATTCGAGACGGCGCTTTATCTGAGCAACGAACAAAAGATCGGCACAAGGATCACCTTAGCCTACGGCCTACGCTATAGTGCCTTTGCGCAATTGGGAGAGGGAGAGGTGTACAACTATGAGGATGGCCAACCCATCTACTACGACGATAACATCAACCGCGTACTGAACAACCCCATCACAGACACTGCGCTGTTCTCTCAGGGTGAGATCGTTGAGTACTATCACGGAGCAGAACCTCGATTCTCGATCAATTATCAGATCAACGAGGTAAGCTCGGTCAAAGGAAGTTACAATAGAATGAGGCAGTACATCCATCTCATTTCCAATACCACTGCCGCCACCCCGGTGGACATCTACATGCCGGCGGGGCGATACATAAAACCAGCCATTGCAGACCAAGTGGGGATCGGATATTTCCGCAACTTCTTTGACAATGCCTACGAGAGTTCCTTGGAGGTATACTACAAGCGTTTCCAAAACTTAGTAGACTACAAGGATGAAGCTGAGCTGTTATTGAACAACACTTTGGAGACCGAGCTTCTGATCGGTGATGGAAGAGCCTATGGATTGGAAGTTCAGATCAAGAAAAAGCGTGGCGACTTCACCGGCTGGATCAGCTACACCCTTTCGCGTGCAGAACGACAGGTGGTCGGAATCAACCGAGGAGAATTCTATCCTGCTAACTGGGATAAGACCCATGATGTGTCATTGGTACTGAGTTATGACGTTACGAAGAACTTCAACATCTCGTCGAATTTCGCTTACATGACTGGTCGTCCATTTACTCCTCCTGAGGCCAGATTTCAATTTAGTGGAATTACTACACCGGTCTATACCTCTAGGAACAACGAGCGTACTCCAAACTACCACCGCTTAGATATATCAGGATATTACACCATTCCGATCAAACGCCGTTGGATGTACATCAATCCAGTAGCTTGGGTGTGGAGGAAGTATGACACGAAAGAAGATCTAAGAGAGAAGACCGGAGAATTAGGACTCGCCTTTGGTGCTTATAACGTCTATGGGCGAAAGAACCCGTATTCGATCTTTTTCCAGGAGGATGCGAACAATCCGGGCAGAACCCAGGCGTACCAGCTCTCGATCTATGCGACCATCATCCCATATCTTACCGTCAACTTTAAATTCTAGGTCATGAAAAACTTGAAATACTCGCTGCTTTTCTTGGCCTCGCTTTGGCTGATCACCTCCTGTCAGGAGCCTATCGAGCTTGATCTTGACGACCCGGAACCCGAACTCGTTGTGGAGGGCTACCTCAGTCAGCGGGACTATCTAATTCCGGATGAGGGATTCGACTGTGGGAGTGGCTTTGCCTTGTCGAAACTCGAGCTGGAATTTGCCACCTCAGCCGCAGACGCCTTCCTCAATATCGACAGTATCGAAGCCCAAACGGATTACTTCCCTTTCAACAAAGTAAAACTGTCGACAACAGCCAATTACTTCGATGAGGGGCAAACCCCAGCAGTCAGTAATGCCGTTGTGGAATTGTACAAGGATGGCGCTCTTGTGGAGACTCTGATCGAAGATGCGACGACTCCTGGCACCTATCGCATCACTCACAAGCCGGAAGTCGGAGCCAAGTATCACCTAGAGATCGAGGCCCTGGGAAATAGCTATGAGACCACACCTGAGGAATACCTCGCTGTTCCGCCTTTGTTGACCCTTCCCGGGCTGAACACGGTGAATTACACATCAAACTTCATCGGTGACTCGTGTCAGTATTTTTCAGCCATCAATACGTACGAGGCAATTGGTAAAGGAGACTACTATCGGTGGTTTTTCTACCTGAACAACGAGTTCGTGCGTGATCCTTTCTTCATCGCCACGTTTGAAGATTCAGATGTAGATGGCGTCTGTTTGATCCAGTTCGACATCTACGGAAATGATCTGGATCTGAATGACACGTTGATCATCTTCCAAATGAAGTCGAGCAAAGGCTACTATGACTTCATCAATAGCTTGAGAAATCAAACGGCTTTTGTTGGAGGTCCGTTCGACACTCCACCCGCTCCGATCCAAGGAAACGTGAAGAACATCACCAAAGGCACCGCAGCCTATGGCTACTTTCTAAGCGGAGGAATCTCGGCGAGCGCCTCGATCGTTCCGGATACCATTCCGAGTGGCGGTTGTGGGCTTGACTAGCCCTTGTTGACAACAATCAGAAAAATTTTTGACCTCCGCTTGGAGTGAATTGCCTCGCACAAGTACCTTTGTTTAGAATTATTCTAAACAAGGATTGCAGCCCGTTTCTCCTGTCATAGCCTCTCTTCCACCGTGCATCGCCGTTCAATTCTATGACGACGGCATCATCCCATTTGAGATGAAGAAGAAGTGCTGTGGTAAGTACAAGAAGAAGGGTAAGAAAGCATGTAAGAGCTACCCAAAGCACTAGTCTAATAGTTCGTAGTTCTTGAATGAGAACAGCGGCTCACCTTCCAAGAACCTTCGTTCGATCCACGTAAGTAACCTATTCTTCCAACGCTCATGTTTGTGTTTGGGCCGACCCTCGACTCCTTTTGTCCACGGATCCCAACTCAGTTCTTCAATCCGGTCATGCATCACCTTTGGATGAGAGCCTAGAAACTCAATGCACGCCTCCCTGGACCCGTAGTGAAAGTCGCCACTATACCTTTCCTCTTGGTGGGAATGGATCCGGTCTAATCGATTCATTTTTTCAGTCATCATCGCAGGCGGCCGCACCCAACCGTAGTGATACACTCGGATCGGAGTCTCCACGACCTTCAGCTTGCGCGTTCCAGCCTTACTTCGGTAAGAACTTCCATCGAAATCAGGGATCACCCGAAACGATTGCGCACTTTCCCACGAATGAATCTCAGGACGGTTTCGGATCAGACGGATCTCTTTCGGGTACCATCCATGGCCTTGCACGATATGATCATAGTCTCCCCAGAAATGCCAATACTGAAACAACATCCCCTCCACGCGATCATCGTCCTGGTAGACCTCGCAAAACAATTCGATCCTTGGCAAATCGTCTTCGTGGATCACCTCGTCCGCTTGCAAGTACAGCAACCAGTCGCCGGTGCAATGCGCTTTGGCCAGGTCCGTTTGTTGTGCATGGACCGTTCCGTTGGGAAAAGAGTCAATATCCCATTGCGTTTCAATGATCTTGATCTTATCTGAACCGATGCCGCGCAAGATCTCCAGTGTCCGGTCGTCTTGGTCGCCCCCACCCACCGCGATGACAAATTCATCCACCAAATCCAAAACCGAGCGTACGCTCTCTTCGATCGGATAGTAGAGTTTGTGTGCATTTCTGCACATGGAGAATGCGGAGATCTTCACGAATCAAAGATGAGATTTACTCTTCATCCCCATAAACCAAACGCATTTTAAGATAACTTGATAAAAACATACCTCGCATGTGTCGCCTCGTTGCCTATCTCGGCAGGCCTATCCTGATGGAAAAGCTGCTGATCGAACCTTCAAACTCTTTGATCAATCAAAGCTTTAATGCCAGGGAGCGCGAAGAACCCCTCAACGGAGATGGATTTGGTGTTGGATGGTACAATCATGTGCTGAGCCCTTATCCCGCTATATTCAAGTCGATCACCCCCGCATGGAATAATGGGAATCTGCGTTCGATTGCTCCCGTAGTAAAATCTACTTGTCTAATGGCCCACGTTCGCGCGGCAACTGTCGGGGTATTAAGCGAAGCCAACTGCCACCCTTTTCAATACCGTTCCTTGCTGATGATGCACAATGGCGACGCTCCCAGTTTCGACCAACTCAAGCGTCCGCTCCGCAGTCGTCTTAGCGACCGTGCCTACAATTGGATCCAGGGACAGACCGACTCAGAACATTTATTCGCGCTTTTCACTGACCACCTTGAAAATAGATCGAATGGTCAAGAACCAACTGCCGACCTCATTGCAGATGCCCTATCCGACACCGTCGGTGATCTTGAATCGATGATCCGAGAAGCCAATCTTGATGGCATGGCATACCTAAACATGGTCATCTCAGACGGCGAGCGAATGGTAGCGATGAGATACGTCAGCGACCCAGCTAAGGAAGACCCTATGTCGCTTTACTACTCTGAGGGCTCACGGTACGAATGCATAGATGGTGTTTGCCACATGATCCCTTCAGAAGGGGACAATAGATCCGTCATGATCGTCTCAGAAAGACTCACTGATTTTACAGCTGACTGGATACCTGTACCTAGTAACCACATGGTATTGGTCTACAAAGACCTTTCAATCAAGCTGAGACCCGTGGGTTGATCAGGAAAGATCCTGGAGCTCCACCAAACGCTTGTATAACCCTACCTGCTGGATCAACTCTTCGTGGGACCCCATCTGTACGATCTCACCTTTGTCAATCACCACGATTCGATCGACGTGCTGAACCGTGCTCAATCGGTGGGCAATGATGAAACTGGTTCTGCCTTTCATCAAACGCTCCAAGGCGCTTTGCACTAGGCGTTCGCTTTCCGTATCCAAGGCTGAGGTTGCTTCGTCGAAGATCATAATAGGCGGATCATTCACGATGGCCCTAGCAATGCTCAAACGCTGCTTTTGTCCTCCAGAAAGCTTGTTTCCAGCTTCTCCTACACTTGCATCCAAACCGTCTGGCAGAGAGATGACGAACCCATGCGCATTGGCAGCGTGAAGCGCTTCAATCAATTGCTTCTCTTCGGCGTTAGGATCTCCGATCAAGAGGTTATTTCGAACGCTGTCATTAAAGAGAATGCTCTGCTGTGAAACGATGCCATATAATCCGCGCAGGTCATCCACCTTCATGTCGCGAATGTCAACTCCGTCAAGAAGAATAGCTCCTTCTACCACATCATAGAATCTCGGTAGGAGATCAACCATGGTCGACTTTCCTCCTCCTGACGGTCCTACCAAAGCGATCGACTCACCTTGCTTGACCTTCAGATTGATGTTCTTCAAAACGGGCTCCGACACATAATCGAAAGACACATTCTTGAATTCAATGGCCGTTTTAAAGTCCTGAACTCCTTTAGCATCATCCTTCTCAAGCACTTGCTCATCCGCTTCTAGGATCTCATCGATCCGCTCGCTTGCGGAGATTCCTCTTTGAACGCGAACAAAGGATTCGGACAATGCCCTGGCAGGAGAGATCATCTGGGAGAAGATTACTATGTAGAGGATGAAGAATTCTCCATTCAGTACTTGTCCATCCAACACTAGTTTTCCCCCAAACCAAAGGATCAATGCGATGGTGAAGGCGGAAAGTGTCTCACCGATCGGAGAAGTCAGATACTGCTTTCGGAATAAGCGCACCATCAACTTGAAATGGTTGTCATTGACACGATTGAACTGTTCGTTGAACAAACCTTCAGCTGTGAAACCCTTGATGATCCGCATTCCTCCTACCGTTTCTTCCAGAGAGGTTACTACCTCACCCAATTCCTTTTGCCCCTTCTTCGCGGTTCGCTTCAACGACTTACCGATACGACCGATAACCAATCCACTGATCGGAAGCACCATCAACACAAACAGGGTCAATTCCCAGCTGATACCCAATAAGGTGATCAAGAAAATGATGATCATGACCGGCTGGCGAAACAAGGCTTCCAGCGCTCCCATGACCGACCATTCCACCTCCGCTACGTCATTGGTAAAACGCGCCATGATCTGCCCTTTGCGCTCATCCGTGTAAAAAGCCATCGGCAAGCGAAGAAGCTTGGTATAGATCTCACGTCGGATATCTCGAACCGCGACATTCCGCAAGAAAGCCATTTGGTGCAACGCCATGTAGCGAAACACATTCCGCAAGAAGAAGAGCCCCACGATCAGAATGCAAAAGATGAACAGCGCCTCCATCGGTCCTTCCTCGCGGATGAAGACTTCGAACGAGTGATTCAGTCGGTCGAGAAGATCATTTCCGAGGGCAACATCCTCACCAGCCACCTGTTGCTTTTGGCTTTCGAATAAGATCTTCAGAAAAGGAACGATTGCTGAGAAGCTGACCACCGAGAAGGCTGCATTCAGCAAATTGAAAAATAGGTTCAACGCGATACGCCCTTTGTAGGGTGCAAGGTAGCGCAGTATATCGATGAACTTTCTCACGCTTCAGGCAACGTGAATATACCGGTGTAATTGTGAGGAGTGATCTCTTTGAGCTCTGCTTTCACCGCATCAGTTACGTTCAGTGTATCTATAAAAGCCGCCAACGATGCAGGAGTCACCTCAGCATTTCCGCGAGTCAAAGTCTTGAGCGCTTCGTATGGCTTTTCATATCCCTCGCGACGAAGGACGGTCTGAATAGCCTCGGCACAAACTTCCCAGTGATCATCCAAGTCAGCCTTTAACTTGGCTTCATTCAAGATGAGTTTACCCAAACCTTTTTGGATCGATGCTAGGGCAATGATGGTATGAGAAAACGGCATTCCAATATTTCGGAGCACCGTACTATCGGTCAAGTCGCGCTGCAAACGAGAGACAGGAAGCTTTGATGCCAAATGTTCGGACATAGCATTAGCAAAGCCCAGGTTTCCTTCTGCATTCTCGAAGTCAATAGGATTCACTTTGTGGGGCATTGCAGACGAGCCCACTTCTCCCTCTTTGATCTTCTGCTTGAAGTAGTCCATAGAGATATAGGTCCAGATATCCCGACTGAGATCGATAAGAATCGTGTTGATACGCTTCCAGGCGTCTAGCATTCCTGCCATGTGGTCGTAATGCTCTATCTGAGTGGTCGTCTGACTTCTACTCAAACCTAGGGACTCACTGACGAACTTGTTTCCAAAAGCGACCCAGTCCGTATTCGGATAGGCCACGTGATGCGCATTGAAATTACCGGTTGCTCCGCCAAACTTAGCGGCGAATGGAACCTGTTCGAGTTGAGCGACCTGCTGTTCCAAGCGCTCGACAAACACATAGATCTCCTTACCCAAACGAGTAGGACTGGCTGGTTGACCGTGTGTACGAGCAAGCATTGGGATATCCTTCCACTCGTCAGAGAACGACTTTAGCGCTTCGATCACCACCCGCAACTTTGGAAGCATCACCTCCTCTTGTGCCTCCTTGATAGAAAGCGGCACGGCGGTATTGTTCACATCCTGGCTGGTCAGTCCAAAGTGAACAAACTCGAGCAAGTCGTTCCTTCCGAGTTTTTGCAGGCGCTCCTTCACGAAATATTCAACCGCCTTAACATCATGGTTGGTGGTCCGTTCGATCGTCTTGATCGCCTCGGCATCCTGCAAGGTGAAATCCATGTAGACCCCTCTCAGCTTATATGCTTCTTCTTCCTTAAGCGGAGCAACACCCTGTAAACCGAGTCCGGACAATGCGATCAGGTACTCCACCTCCACGCGGACGCGGTACTTAAAGAGCGCATATTCACTATAGAAATCGATGAGAGGTTCGGTGTGGCGTGCATAGCGACCATCCACAGGAGATACAGAAGTCAAGGCCTTACGTGGCATCAGTAATGTTTTTAAGGGAGCGCAAAGGTAGGATTTCGCGACTTGGCAAGCTGCTGTTTCCACTTAAAGAGACTAATGTCACATTCCAACTCGACCAATACAATCACCTTTGCCCCATGCTTGAAGTTATTGGCTACGTCAGTGCATTATTGATCGGTATTTCACTCGGGTTGATTGGAGGGGGTGGTTCCATTCTCACGGTGCCTGTCTTGGTTTACCTGTTGAGTATCTCACCCGTGATGGCTACGGCATACAGCCTATTTATCGTGGGAGCTTCAAGTCTTGTGGGGGGCGTGCGCTACGCGATGAAGGGGTTGGTTGACTTCAAGACAGCCCTCTTCTTTGGCATACCCAGCATCATAGCAGTGTATACAACAAGAAGGTTCATCGTTCCAGCAATATCTGACGAGATCGTAGGCGTGGGCGAATGGGTGATGACCAAGGACATGATGTTGATGGTCCTCTTTTCCGTCCTCATGCTCGTATCCTCGGTCGGAATGATCCGAAAAAAGAAAGAATCAAAGACAACAGAACAAAAAAACAGGGCCGGGTGGATTACCACCCTTGTAGTCCTCGGCGAGGGTTTCGTGGTTGGTACCCTTACTGGACTGGTTGGAGCAGGCGGTGGTTTCCTAATTATCCCGGCCCTTGTTTTATTCGCTGGCCTAGATATGAAGATGGCCGTTGGCACTTCACTTATCATCATCGCCACCAAATCCCTAATTGGTTTTCTAGGAGACATCTCCAATTACACCATCGACTGGGGCTTCTTAATGATCTTTTCAGCACTGGCCATTATAGGAATCTTTCTAGGAAGCTTCCTCGCATCTAAAATAGATGGAAAACGTTTAAAATCCGGGTTCGGATGGTTCGTATTGGTCATGGGCGCTTTTATCCTTTTAAAGGAGCTGCTTTGATCAGGGGGCTGATGACAGTCATCTTTTGATTGTAACTGAAGTCACTTCCAAGCCCAATTCGCCTCCCGACCTTTGTACCGTTAATTTCAAATTACATCGCAAATGAAAATCGAACAGATCTACACAGGATGTTTGGCAGAAGCTGCCTATTACATCGAATCAAATGGAGAAGCGGCTATCGTGGATCCATTGCGCGAGACTGAGCCTTACATTGAAATGGCCAAGGAGCGCGGCGCTGAAATCAAGTACGTTCTCGAAACGCACTTCCATGCTGACTTTGTCTCCGGCCATTTGGACTTGGCGAAGAAGACCGGAGCCAAAATCGTGTATGGACCTACGGCTAAGCCGAATTTCGAGGCCTACGTACCGGAAGACGGCGAAGAGCTGACCTTGGGAAACATTAAGATCAAGGTACTTCACACTCCAGGTCACACCATGGAATCAACGACTTACTTTGTGATCGACGAGAATGGCAAGGAGCACAGCATCTACACTGGTGATACTTTGTTCATCGGAGACGTGGGACGACCTGACTTGGCAGTTAAGTCTGACTTGAAACAAGAGGATCTAGCTGCCTACTTGTTTGACTCACTGCGCAACAAGATCATGACCCTTCCAGATGACGTAATCGTTTATCCTGGTCACGGTCAAGGTAGCGCATGTGGTAAGAACATGAGTAGCGAGACCACCGATACGTTGGGCAACCAAAAGAAGACCAACTATGCGCTTCGTGCCGATATGACGAAGGAAGAATTCATCAAGGAAGTGACCACCGGATTGGTAGCTCCTCCTCAGTACTTCCCAAAGAACGCCGTGATGAACAAGATGGGATACTCCAGCTTCGACGACGTATTGACCAAGGGAATGAATTTCTTGAGCGTAGATGAATTCAAGGAAGCCATGAATCTAGAAGGTGCGATCATCATCGACACGCGGCACCACTCTAAGTTCAGCTTGGGCTTCATTCCTAACTCCATCTTCATTGGTATCGATGACAACTTCGCTCCTTGGATGGGCGTGTTGATCGAGGACCTAGAAGCACCGATCTTGATGATCGCTGATGAAGGACGTGAAGAAGAAGTGATCACTCGTATGGCTCGCGTGGGTTATGATAATCCAGTCGGATTCCTTAAAGGTGGTGTATCTGCCTGGGTGGCCGACGGAAACCCAGTGGAATCCATGGAGAATGTATCTCCTGAGGATTTCGCTAAGCGCTACACAACCGAAGGTTTGGATGTACTCGACGTTCGTAAGAAGAGTGAGTTTGACTCGCAGCACTTGGATGGTGCGGAGAATTTCCCACTTGACTTCATCTACAAGAACATCGACCAACTTGATAAGGATAAGTCATACGTGGTGCATTGTGCCGGCGGTTATCGCTCGGTTGCAGCAGCATCCATTATGAAGAAATACGGTATCAAAGACGTAACGAATGTATTGGGAGGATTCAATCAAATGAAGGTCATCGAAAGACTTCCTTTGACCACCTTCCACGAGCAGACGACCATGCTCTAAAACTTTGATTGGTGTAGATATCTTCCTCATCCGGTTCCCATCGGATAGAGGGGGAAAGGTCGAAAACCGGGGCTCTTTAGCCCCGGTTTTTGTTTGGGATCAATTCAGATGTCACCTCCTTCCGTGACTGCTGTCATTAAAATTCCATCATCACACTTTTACCTTGGCCGCAAACTGAGGAGTCATGGTAATTCAATCAATCGATACAATTGAGCAGCTGGTTCACAACCTGAATCTTGGTCCCGGCTACGACGGATACACAAACCTGGTCGACGCGATCCACATCAAACCTGAGGAGTTGATGCAACATCTGGACCCTCAAGCGGAACAGCATCAGCGCCTTTGCCTATATGACACCCCTGAGATTGAAGAAATCGCAACCTACTGGCGACCTGGACAACATTCGAGGATCCACGACTACAACTTCCAACAAGCGTGGACCAAGGTGATCAAAGGCCAACTCATCTTGGAGTTCTTCGATGTATTTGAAGGAGAAGCGAAAGCGGAAATCACGGAAACCAGATTGCTGGATCAAGATGAGGTCATCTACATGAACAACAGCTTTGGATACCATCGATACTCTTACCTGAGTGAAGGCGATACCATCGCGATTCATCTCTATGCAGATAAGATCGACCAATGGCACATCTATGAACCCGAGTCAGGTGTGATCAGCGTGGAGCCTACGCGATACGACAAGTCGCTATAACCCCATCTTCTTTACTCGATATGTGACATCAGTTACTGTGTAGCAGATGACCGACATCTTTCTTTGTGCAACACAATCAAACAGAGAATTATGTTCGGACTTTTCAGCAGTACTAAGAGCTACGACAACCTAAATGCATCGGCCTTTGCTGAGGCTATGAAGAAAAGTGACACCGTCGTATTGGATGTGCGCACGCGCGCTGAATTCAATTCAGGTCATATTCCGGGAGCAAAACACATCGATGTTTCGTCTCGTGATTTCTACTCAAAGGCACAATCGCTCGACCCCAATAAACACTACTTGGTCTATTGCCGAAGTGGAATGCGCAGCGCAGACGCTTGTCGACAGCTTTCAAAAATGAAGTTCGAAAAACTCAGCAACCTCCGGGGTGGTGTGATGCAATGGAGGGGAAAACTCAAGCAACCATGGAAACTACAACGCAAGAAAAAAGAGAGACGTTCAGCGAGATCGTAAACTCAGGTAAGGTCGTACTAGTAGACTTTTCAGCAGAATGGTGTGGCCAATGCCAAATGATGAAGCCAATCCTTCAAGAACTGAACGGCATGGTCGATGACCGCGTCAAGATCATCAAAGTTGACGTAGACCGCAATCCTATGGTCTCCAACACCTTCCAGATCCGAGGCGTGCCCACGCTCATGATCTTCAAAGATGGAGATATCAAGTGGAGACAATCAGGTGTTCAGAGCGCCCAACAACTCAAGCAGATCATTGATACCTTCACCACATGACGATGAGTGAACCAAAAAATGATCGACCGACCAAGGCCTTGTTCAATTTAAAATTCTGGATTTTAGCTAGCCTCACTTTGGGTCTAGCTCCCTTCCTACCTGAACCCCATATCGTAGGCAAGATCCGCTGGATCGCCGGAGGTGCAGTAGGCATGGGTGGAATGGATTGGTTCGATACCGTATTGCATGGCACACCTTGGGTCATGCTCGTGTTATCTTTGTTATCCAAACTCAAACAACAACTAGCAGCATGAAGTATATTCTCTCTTTCGCAATGATGATCGCGTTGCTTTCTTGCAATGCACAACAACAAGAAAACGCATCGGGTACAGAACAGTCTGTTCAGCAGTCACTTTACTCCGATGTCAGCAATGAAGAAGCTAAGGCATTGATCAACGGTCGTCCTGACCTCCAGATCATCGACGTTCGAACCGACGGAGAAGTGGCTCAGGGAATCATAGATGGTGCCGTACAGATCGACATCAGCAAGCCGAGCTTTGAGCGCGAATTGGCAGAACTAGACAAGAACGCTCCCGTCTTGGTATACTGTCGCTCCGGCGGAAGAAGCAAGACAGCTCAAAACCGCATGAAGGACATGGGATTCAAAGAGGTCCACAACCTTCGAAACGGCTACAGCCAGTGGAAGTAAGCCTCCAGGGCTACTTCCCGGCCTTCCGGCCATACAGGGCGCAATTAGAACTTAGGTAAGGAACGAATGGAGAGGTATTGGGGGGGTTTCCTTCAGAGTTTTTCCAACTTCGGAGGATACGTTTGGCGTGAGATCACGTTTCAGGTAGATCCTTGGTATGTCAATTACTTCTGGTGGTTGATCGTGCTTTCGCTCGTCGTTTGGGGACTCGAGATCCTTTTTCCATGGAGGAAGAACCAAGCCAGGATCCGCAAGGATTTTTGGTTGGACACCTTTTACATGTTCTTCAACTTCTACATCTTCAAGCTGGTCATCTTCATGGCATTCTCTAATGTCACAGAGATGGCTTTTAAAGATCTCTTTGGCGGCGACCTTTCGAAGTTCGCATTGATCGATATCTCTACCCTTCCGGGTTGGGCTCAATTGCTCATATTCTTTGTTGCCACGGATTTCATCCAGTGGTTCACCCACGTAATGCTCCATCGCTTCGATTGGTTATGGCAATTCCACAAGGTCCATCACTCGTTAGAAGAAATGGGCTTTGCCGCGCACCTTCGCTATCACTGGATGGAGAATGTGTTCTACACCCCCATGAAATACATTGCGGTGATGCTGATCGGAGGCTTCACACCCGAACAAGCCTACATCGTTTTCTATATCGCCATAGCGATCGGCCACTTGAATCACGCCAATATTCACCTCACCTACGGACCGCTCAAGTACATCCTGAATAATCCCGTCATGCACCTGTGGCATCACGCCTATCACCTGCCTGAGGGAAAACAACACGGCATCAACTTCGGCATCTCGCTGAGTATTTGGGATTACATGTTCAGAACCAACGCCATTCCAAAAGACGACGGAGAGATCGAACTTGGCTTCCCCGGACTGAAGTCCTTCCCAAAGACCTTCGGAAGTCAGCTTTTCTACGGCTTTCGCAAGGAGAAATAGCCTCCTATCATATACTCTCCATTTCAAGTAGTGGGCATAGGTCAAGGTGGTTATCTTTGAGATGGCCGTATATCATGAACATGGACGTAAGGATCAAAGAGCTACTATCAGAGAAATTCCCAATGTTCGAGCCTGAGCTTATCGATAAGCTGGCCACGTTGGGCACCCTAAAAGATTTCGAGGAAGGAGAAGAAATGATGAGGACGGGACAGTACTTCCGTTCGACTCTTCTCATTGTTGAAGGACTTGTAAAACTATACCGCGAGGGTGATGATGGTGGCGAGTTCTTCGTCTACTACATCGAACCCGGCAACGCCTGTGCTCTCTCCATGGTTTGCGCTTCCCAGAAACGTACGTCTGAGGTCATGGCCCGAGCTATGACTCCTTCTAAAGCCATTCTCGTACCCATCGATGAGATGGACCAACTGATGCTGGAGCACCGCTCTTGGTATTACTTTGTTCTAGAGACGTACCGAGCACGATTTGAAGAACTGCTCACCGTGATCGATGCGATTGCTTTCAAAGCCATGGACGAACGACTCGAGTTCTACTTGATCAAACAAGCTCGCACGCTCGAATCGACGGTCATTCAAACCACTCACCAAGAGATCGCCAACGACCTCAATACGTCAAGGGAAGTGATCTCCCGTCTTCTGAAGAAGATGGAACAAAACGGAATGATCAGCCTGCAGCGCAATCAAATAGATCTCGCGCCGTTGTTTGAAACGATCTGATCATGTTAAAGGCCCTCAGTGCATATCGACAGTCCTTAGGCTTTCTTTTCAAGCACAAACTGGGTTGGTTCCTTTGGTTCCCGATCATCATCACCGTATTGGTGTTCTTCGGTGGATTCAGCCTAACCTCGTGGGCTACCAAATCCATCTCTGACACCATCGATATTTGGCTTGAGAGCATCGACTGGCTACCGGAATGGATGAGCGTCTTGCAAGGCATCATCTATTGGATCCTCTGGATCGTCATGCGGATCATCCTCTACTTCATCTTCGCCTTCTTCGGAGGTACGGTCATCTTATTGATGATGGCGCCTATCCTCACCTGGTTGAGCGAGAAAGTAGCCGAGAAAATGGAAAAAGAGGTACCGGTATTCAGCATCACCCAGTTCACTCGCGACCTCACCCGAGCCGCGGGACTTGCTATCAAAAACGGGGTGATTCAATTGGCTCTTTCATTCGGTTGCTTCCTCCTCGGATTCATTCCCTTGGTCGGTGCGGTTGCACCTTTTCTCCTTTTCTTGATCAATGCATACTATTACGGATACAACTTCATCGATTACTCCTTAGAGCGAAAACGCTATTCTGTGAAAGACAGCAACCGCTTCGTGTGGAAGCATAAGACCACGACTATGAGCATTGGCTCACCCTTTGCCCTCTGGATGCTGATTCCTTTCATCGGACCCATGACCGCTGGCTTTGTCGCCATCTTCGCTACGGTGGCCGCCACCATCGAAATGGAACGGATCGATGAACGACTGAGACTTACACAAGAATGAGATTTTGTCTTTCCCTTTTTACTTCGCTTCTATTGATCAACACCTTCTCTGGCTGCAAACGTGATAGCCAAAAAACGGAACCTGACATTCTCATCGAAAACGCTTTTGCTTCGAGTGTTGGATGGACCTATGAAGTAAGAGAAGGATCTGAATACGTAGAAAGGCCTTCGTCAGAAGTGATCTCGAACGGCGCGCTTAACGAAAGTTTGTATCAAGGTGAGGGTTGTGCGAGATCCCGCCTATACAGATCGGTGGAAACGGAATTCACGTCGTTGGAATGGGCCGCTTCTGACACACTTTCACTCCGTCTGATCGGACTCTCCTGCGATATCACTGCGATGGGCGGAGCTAGCCTGGAGCTTGCTTTCGGAGACCATCAGTTAGACCTGTATATACCCTACTTACCAGAACAGACCGAAGTGAGGATCGATGTGGTGAATGATCAAGTATTTCAATTCTTGATCGATGGAGAGGAAAGTACTTCTAGTATTGAACCGGAAGTGATCAATTTGAGTTCGCCGGCGTACAAGATGCAATTCAATTTCGACGCATGCGGCGCCGACCTGTACGCAGGAATCGAAGTAGAGTTCTCTGACCTTCAGATCTCGAGGATCAAAGCGCAGGAATAAAGGCTCAATTCACGAATTTGAACTCCTTCATCACTTTCATCGCTGCGCCGTCGTGAATAGATGGATGCTCGACAATTGAAGTATAGGTCAAGATGTAGGCAATACCGTTGTTCATCATCAATCTTTGCTGATAGGCCAGTCGAAAAATGCCTTGTTGACCTGAATAACTCAACCAATAATCGCCCTCTCTCTTCTCATGAACTAGGTTCTCCATTTCGGTGACATAGTCTTTCAATGCCACCAACGCACCCTCGAAATACTCATCAATAGTGACCGGATGATCGGATACATCCTCCATCGTCAAGGTCACATTCTCTTGAAAAAAATCTTGGGCAGAATCAGGAGGAGATAAAACAACGAATACCGTCCCCATCTTTCCGCTCGTATCTACAGACCAATCCTGCGGATATTGCGCAACAGCACCTATGCTATTAAGCTTGAATGTATTCCACCCGTCGGAATCTTCAGTAGCCATTGACTCGACCGTATCAGCATTCGAATTCCCTTGCTCACAGCTATAGAGAGCTATACTCAAGATGAAAAGCAATGTAAAAAGGCCACGTCCCATTACTCAGGCTGACCTTTATCGTCGCGTCGATGCCACATTTGATCCTTGATGATGGTCTCCACCTCCGTCTCGAACTTTCGAAGATCCTCAGGGGCATTCATTCGATCATAGACCCAATGCACGCTGGCATCGGTGCGAAGAATGGTCAAAGTGGAAGGCACATCGGTCACGCCAGCATCGTAGACATTATCGAAGCTGAAATACCCATATTGCTCAGCTAAGGCCATGATGCGCTGCATCGACTCTTCGCTGAACTTGGTCACACCGAAGCCTTCATAGTCGAAGAATTTCTTTCCTTCCAATAAGGCCTCACCGCTCATCTTGATATCGATGTTGTACACAGGACATTGACCGAAACACGGTGATCGATACATTCCAAAGAACAGATCATCCGGGATCTTAGGTTCGTAGGACTTCACATCTTTCGTAGTTCCCCAAGTTCCATGTTCCCCAGTAGACTTCAGCTCTTCTGCAGGCTCTTCAACCTGAGCTTTTGGCTCTTGAGAAGCTTTGGCCGATTCAGCCATCACAGCAACTTTAGACTTCTCCGCGGTAGCGTTCTCCGTCGCTTTCTTCTTGCTCTTACACGCCCCAAACGCCATGGTCGAGGCTAACAGTAGGACGAATAATCTTTTCATATCAACGTTTTGGGGGTTGGTATCCTCGATCCTTGGCCATTTTCTCCAAGCGCTCTTGGAAACCTGATTTCTTCTTAGGCTTCTTCTTATTCTCCTGGATCTGACGATGGATCTTATCCTCATCAATGAAGTAACGCTTAACCACAAACTGTTGCAACATCGTGATGACGTTAGCAGTGAAGTAATAGTAGCTTAGTCCTGATGAATAGCTATTGAAGAAGAACAACAACATGAATGGCATGAAGTAGATCATCACCTTCATCTGAGGCATCTGTGCGTTAGCACCGCCCGACATATCCATGTTGTACTTCGAATAGAAGAACGTAGAAATTGCCATGAGGAGTGTGAACAAGCTTACGTGATCACCATAGAAAGGGATCTCAAAAGGCAGTTGCATAATCGAGTCGTACGAGCTCAAGTCATCCGCCCACAAGAAGGGTTCCTGACGTAATTCAATGCTTGCAGGAAAGAATCGGAACATCGCATAGAGGATCGGCAACTGAAGAAGCATTGGAACACAACCCGCCATTGGATTGACGCCCGCCTTGCGATACAGATCCATAGTAGCTTGTTGCTTGGCCATGGCATCTTTGCCTTCAAACTTCTTGTTCAGCTCCTCGATCTCAGGCTTCAGCACCTTCATTCGAGCACTCGATACGTAGTTCTTCCATGTCAACGGCGAAAGCATCAACTTGATGAGCAAGGTCAGAATGAGGATGATGATTCCGTAACTAAGACCCGTGTTCTTATCTAGGAAATTGAAGATCGGGATGACCAATCCTTGGTTTACCCAACCGAAGATGCCCCATCCTAGGTCGATCTGATCTTCGAGTCCGATCTCGAGTGAACTAAGGGTTTGATAATGATTGGGCCCCAGGTAGATCTGGAAAGGTGCGCGAGCTTCACGTCCGTTATCAAAGACCAACCCCATGGTAGCTGAAAGACCTTTGGTATAGTTCTCATCCTGAAGCTCAGTGGTTTCGACCACTGCTCCTTCTTTGCTAAAGCCTTCCTTTGAGATCAGAGCAGCAGAGAAGAATTGTTGCTTAAAAGACACCCATTGGATCGTTGCCTCCAGCGCCTCTTCCTCATATGAAGTTTCAGAAACGTAATCCGCTTCATCATCCATGTACTGGTAGAACATGGTGGTCTTTTGCTGCTCCTGTTCGCGGCTTTTCTCGTGAGAAGGTGCCTGCATCTTCCAGCTCAGCTCAAACATATCCTCACTCTCGCGAAGGATCTCGTCCATCCCTACAGCGGTCACTTCAGCATCAACAAGGTAGGAACCATCTTCCGGCAAGGCATAGGTCACTTCGATGTATTGCTCCTGACTCTTGCCGAACAGTCGGAATACCGCTTGTCGTTCAGTCATTTGATCAGAAACCGGCTCGAAGAACAAGTCCCGACTCGCTAGTTCGATGCTGTTGTTGACCCAGAAATTAAAATTGAAGGAGGATGTCTCCTTATCGAAGAGCAAGAGTGGCATGGAATCGTGCGTCACATACTCTTTCAGCTCGCCAATGACAGGTGCAGCACCTTTATTCGAAAGCGTCAGTTTGACCAGGTCGTTCTGAATGGTAAAGAGCTCTTCACTTCCGTTAGCCGCATCTGCAAACGAACCGAATCGCTGCTTCTTCTGAATCTTGTCCAAGGAATCCTGCAGCGCTTTAGCGGCAGAATCCAGCGCAATGGTCTCAGAAGATGCACTGTCATCCACTTGGGCGACAGGAGCCTCATCCTCGTTTGTTTCTTGCATCTCCACCTGTGCAGCCGCCGCTGCCTCTTCTTGCTTTCGACGCTGCGCCTCGATCTCTTCCTCTGAAGGTTGCATCCACCAACTGTAGCCAATCAAAATGGCACCAATGAGAAGCAATCCTGTTATCGTATTTCTATCCATTTCTTAGCTCATGCAATTGAAGACGCCAAAGGTAGGATTTGTCGGCGGTGTGAGGCATGTGAAATGATGAGCGGCGAATCACGGCAAAACCACCACAAAAAAAGCCCCGAAACCTTGACGGATCCGGGGCTGTCTATTTGTGGCAAATCTCCTACTTCAAGTAGCGGAAATCGTGCTTATCCTCGATCTTCTGGAGTGAGTTGTAGATCAAACGGATCACATTTTCCACGTCATTGCGGTGCACCGTTTCAACGGTGGTGTGCATGTAGCGCAACGGAAGCGAGATCAATGCGGAAGCAACCCCACCGGCACCGAATGCAAAGGCATCGGTGTCGGTTCCAGTCCAACGGCTAGCCGCCATGCGCTGGAATGGAATTCCATTATCCTCCGCTGCTTGAAGGATCAACTTTCTCAGGTTGTTTTGCACCGAAGGAGCATAGCTAATGACCGGCCCATCGCCCGATTTGAAGTCGCCTTGCTCCAACTTTTGGATCATCGGCGTATTCGTGTCGTGGCAAACATCCGTCACGATTGCGGCATTCGGACGCAATCGCTCAACGATCATTTCCGCTCCTCGTAGACCGACCTCTTCCTGCACCGCATTCACGATGTAGAGGCCAAAAGGCAACTTCACTTTATTCTGCTTAAGCATACGAGCCACTTCTGCGATCATGAAGCCACCCATACGGTTGTCCAGTGCACGCCCTACAAAGTGGTCCTTATTCAGGATCATGAACTCATCCGGATAGGTCACTACACAACCAATGTGCACGCCCATATCTTCTACTTCTTTCTTAGATCGTCCTCCGCAATCCAAAAAGATGTTGTCTGCCGTTGGGTTCGTTTCCTTCCCCGCCTTACGCGTGTGGATCGCCGGCCAACCGAAGACGGCCTTTACGATGCCTTTATCTGTGTGAATATTCACCCTCTTCGACGGGGCAATCTGGTGATCCGAACCACCGTTGCGCTTCACGTAGATGAAGCCATTGTCGTCGATGTAGTGAACAAACCACGAGATCTCATCCGCGTGCGCCTCGATCACCACTTTGTACTCCGCTTTAGGGTTGACGATTCCTACTACTGTACCGTAGGTATCCACCATATAGTCGTCGATGTACGGCTTGATATAGTCGAGCCAAATCTTCTGTCCTTCCGACTCAAATCCTGTTGGAGAAGCATTGTTCAAATAAGCCTCTAGAAATTTCATCGAACCAGCATTCAACACCTTCTCTGGCGTTGGCTTTGTGTCTTTCTTCGTTTTCGTTGTCTTTGCCATGTTCACGGATTATGCGTTCGAATGTAAGCACCAACATCCACATCATGAACCCTCTTCACAGATATCTGTTTTAATTGCAGATTTGCATCATGTTTACACCCGGTAGGATCATCTTCGCTTCCCTTTTTGCAGCTGCCTTCGTAGGCTATCTCATATGGGCTTATGCCAAGGACGCCAAGCTATCAAAGAAATACTATAAAGGAGCGGGATTCATCCTCTTGATCCTAGTCGTGATCTGGCTGCTCTTCTACACGTTCGTGAAGCTGACTTGAAACCGTCTGCCTAACTTTCGCGTAAACCTCACTTGTGCCTAGCTACATCTTTCGTATTATTTTCCTTCTTTTTCTTCTGAGCGGCTGTTCAAGCGGCACGGAACGAAAGGCCATGCGTGAAAGCGCCGAGAACAAACTCCCCGAGCGCGATCTAGCGGAGATCATGGAGGATGGAAAGCTTGTAGCCTTGACCGATTTTTCGAGCTCCAGCTACTTCATTTTCAAAGGCGTCCCGATGGGGTTCGAGTATAAGCTCTTGGAAAAATTCTGCGCTGAGATCGGCGTCGAACTCTCCGTCAGGATCGTCAACGACATGGACAGTGTGATCTACCTTCTCAACCATAATGAAGGAGACATCATCACAGCCAATAATACGGTCACCAATCGAAGAAAACGATACCTCACATTCACTGAGCCTGTTCTGAGAACGCGCCAAGTATTGGTGCAACGATTGCCAGAACAATGGTGGACTCTAACGCGTGATCAGCTCGATCGACGTATGGTTCGGAATGCCGGCCAACTCATCGGTAAGACGATCCACGTGCGCCGAGAGAGCTCGTTCTATTCACGTCTTCTCAACCTTATGGACGAACTGGGTAGCGTGATCAATGTGGAGTTCGCCGAAGGGATCGGCACCGAAAAACTGATTGAGATGGTCTCTGAAGGAGTGATCGAATACACGGTCGCTGATGAGAATGTAGCCCAATTGAATAAGGCCTATCTGTCTAACATTGACGTAAAGACTCCGCTGAGCTTCACGCAAAACGTGGCTTGGGCCGTAAGGAAGAACAGCAATTCGCTACGTGACACGCTCAACGCATGGTTGAAACACTACAAGAAGACCGAGGAATTCGCGGTGATCCACATGAAATACTTCAAGGCCCGAACCCAACACAAGGAGGGGGTATTGAGCGAATATTCGTCATTGAAGGGAGATAAGATCTCACCCTACGATGAACTAATCAAAGCGGAAGCGGAGCGAATAAACTGGGATTGGAAATTACTCGCAGCACTGATCTATCAAGTATCGAAATTCGAGGCCAATGCTGAAGCCTGGACCGGCGCAAGCGGATTGATGCAGCTCATTCCTGAGACCGCCGAACGGTTCGGCGCCGACAGCCTCAACGACCCCAAACAAAACATCCATGCCGGCGTGTCCTACCTCGCTACGCTAAAAGATTTTTGGTCTACCCATCTAGAAGACAGCAAGGAGGTCATTCCTTTCTGCCTCGCTTCTTACAACGTAGGCTTGGGACATGTACTGGACGCTAGGAGGTTAGCGGCCAAGTACGAAGCTGACACCAATTCCTGGGAAAGTGTAAGCACTTATTTAGAACTGAAGTCGCAACCGAATTACTATCAGGATCCGGTCGTGCGTCATGGATATTCCCCAGGCTCAGAGCCGGTGCTGTAGGTACGAAACATTCTAGGGTTTTGGGAACACTACAGAAACACTCCCATCTAGTACTATTTCTTCATCCAACTTGGCATGGTATCCGGGTTGCGCTCCACTTTCTTCTCCTTGGGTTCCTCATGGAAGAAGTAGCGAAAGTCGATGGTCAGATAGTTACCTGACATCTGCAGAGTGGTCCTATCCTGTCGATCCGTTCGATCCGTGTAGATCAACTCAGTATCATAAATGGGCTGAAAAGGACGGTGATAAGATGCTCCAATATAGAAGTAGCCTTTTTCCTTCGTGCGATACTCAAATCCGATATTAGCAAGGAGCCCGAGCTTGGTCCACGTCATGATACTATTTGACCCGCCGATTCCTCGCCTGCGACCCACCGCAATAAAATCCACGGAATTTCCATTGGCTACGTCTGAAGGAAACATGTCGAGCGCCAAGCCGAAGGACGTATTCATAAAGATCTCGTCAGAAAGCTGAACGAAGACCAAACCCTGAATCGGAATCTCATAGCCGATAACTCTAAAACCTGTGGTGTCAGCAAAGGCCAATTCCTCATGGAATACGGTTGCACTGAAATTACGTCGAACGAAACTGATCCCGGATTCGAGCGAAAGCCACTTGGTCATTCCAAAACGCATCACCCCTCCGAAGGAATATCCTACACGCTGGTTGAGTTCGTAATCGATCCCATTTTGTGAAATGGCCACCTCACCCGCACGGAACAGATTGCTGGGAACGATCGGTTTTAATGCTACGCCAAAAGTGGTCACCCTTTCCTGGGTGAATCCCATGAAAGGCATCAGAAGCAAAATGACCACGATGATTCTTGACATGGTTCAAATTTCGTTATTGCCAACCAATTAAGAGAAGGACAATGAGAATTCGGCTTAGCTGAGCATAGCTCCTAAAACGGCTAGAGTCAGAATAATGAACGAGATCACAATGATGATCCAACGCATCGGAGCGGAGGCGATGAACTTATCTCTTCCCTTTCCGAGCGCCTGAAAATTCAGGTTATCCACCCTGCTTTCAATGGCTCGCTTAACTCCGAAATAGGTTGGTTTTCGTTCATCATCTTCATCAACCTGAGCTTCAAAATCGATGCCTTCGTCTACCAATAATTCGGTGAAATATTCCGCCTGATCCTTGCGCAAATGGCGGTACACCACCATGTTCGGATTGGTAGGATGACTGAGTTTGTTGGTGAAATTGAACTGTTCTTCGAGATCGATCATATCACACGAAGTCGTTGGCCCACATAGAGATAACTATTGCGGCGAATTCCATTCAGCTCAGCCAATTTGTAGGTAGTAGTGCCATACTGCCGGGCGATCTCGTAAAGGTTATCGCCCTTCTTCACCGTATGGATCAATATCCCCTTGGGGTAGGAAACGTATCCATGCTTCGTTCTTTTCAGCACTAAAGTGTCATTCACCAAGTCCTGATCCTCGAAAGAGATGAAGCTGAGTGGATTGATCGGCTTGCCCTTGAAGCGCACTTCAAAATGCAAATGACTTCCAGTACTCTTTCCAGAACTACCTCCCAATCCGATCACCTGTCCACCTTCCACTTTATCTCCTTCCTTCACCTTATATCGATGCAAGTGAGCATATAGGGTTTCGAGTCCATTGTAGTGTCGGATAACTACAACCCTTCCATATCCACCATAACTGCGCGCCATCCTAACCACTCCTGGAAACGCTGCCACAACAGGGTCCCACACTTCAAGATCGACGTCGATGCCGTTGTGCATTCGACCATCTCGCCAACCAAACTTGGACGTGAGGGTATTGTAGACAGGCAAATGAAATTCCCCTAGCACATCATGATCCGCTAACAGAATGGACAGTGACGTGTCCTCTGCGCCGAGGTTCCAGTTATACGGATTAGGATTGGTATTATCCCATTCCGGATAGAGTTCACGAGCAGGAATGGGAAGCTCAGTATTGCCTACGTACAGATCCTTCGGCGCTACTTTCGGCATCTCTTCTGGACGATTGGCAAGGAATAAATTGATCTGGTTGATCAGGGCATAAGGCACTTCATCTGTCTCGAAAAGAGAGTCGATATAGGCCACCAATAGCTCCTCCGAATAGGACATCAAGGAGACATACAGATCGAGGTACTCGCTAAAGCGGTTGCGGCCATGAAACTTCAAAACGGAATCTCGGAGATCCTTCACTTGATCATCCGACAATCCGGTGACCGCATCGAATAACACTTCCTCTCCGTACATCACTACAGCCTGCACAGTATCACGCCTTCCAGTCGGACCAGAAGGTCCGGCAGCCTGCACCGGCGCTAGGAATGCCAGTTGAAAAAGACAGATGAAATAGAGTGAGCGCATAGCTTAGCCGGTCAAAAATAAGTCAATCGACGCCTCTTTTAACGAAAGCTGTTTCAGTTTTAACGCCTAAATAGCCCTGGTTTTTGACCAACGTACTTCCCACTTCGACCAACACGATCAATAGAGAGGTGGGGGACACTATTTCTTCCACTTGATATTGCAACCCATACTCGGGAACTGCTGCTCGACGACCCTTCGATCTTCTAACAGGGCATCCAAACATGCTCGTAGGTCAGCTCCGGTAACCGACTTTCCATTTCCGGGCGTACTCTCATCGAGACGACCTCGGTAGACACAACGACCTTCTTGGTCGAACACACTGAAATCAGGTGTGCAAGCGGCACGAAAGGCTTTGGCCACCTCTTGCGTCTCATCGTAGAGGTAGGAAAAAGGGAAGTTCATCTCTTCGGCCAATTGCGCCATCAACTCAGGTCGATCATCCGGATAATTCTCGACATCATTGGAGGAGATCGCTACAAAACCAACTCCTCGAGATGCGTATTCGCGCGCTAGTCGAACCAATTCCTCTCGTACGTGAACTACGTAAGGACAGTGGTTACAAATGAACATCACCACGAGTCCTCTACTGCCCATCACCTCCTCCTTTGCGACCATTTTACCGGTTCGAGGCTCTGGCAATTGGAAGTCGGGCGCTGGATAATATAGCGGTATCTGTTCTGTTTCCGTGAGTGCCATAGTACGCGTTTGGCTCAAAGGTAAAAACCCTGAAACGAAGGCAGGCTATCACCACACAAAGTTCACATTGACTTCATTTGGAATTTGACTGAAAAACAATAATTTTCGGTCATGCTCCCTGCTAGAATTTTGAAGGACCGGCTTGAAGCCGGGTGTGATGAAGTGGGCAGAGGATGCCTTGCCGGCCCTGTGTTTGCCGCTGCTGTCATTCTCCCTTCTGACTACTCACATCCCGACCTCCGCGATTCAAAATTGCTCTCCGAGAAGAAACGTCACGCCATGGTCAAAGAGATCGAAAAAGAGGCCGTTGCCTACGCTGTGAGCATGGTTGATGCTGTGATCATAGATCGGATCAACATTTTGAATGCATCTTTTCTCGGCATGAATAGAGCTGTCAATAGACTCCACACTCAACCGGAGCATTTACTAATTGACGGCAACCGCTTTCGCTCGGAGGAAGACTGGGAGTATACTTGCATCGTGAAAGGCGACAACAAGAACGCCTCTATCGCCGCAGCGTCCATCTTGGCTAAGACCTACCGAGATGAATACATGAAAGCTATCCACCAGGAACATCCAAAATTCGGCTGGAGTACGAATATGGGATACCCAACGAAGGAGCACCGCGCTGCCATTCGGGACTATGGCCCCACCAAATACCACCGCAAGTCGTTCCAACTCCTTCCCGCGCAACTTAGCCTAGCCATCTAGCATTAACAGTCTGAGGCTAAGAACCCTGAATCAGTTCACTTACCGCAAGCGCCAGGCGCGCTAGATTTGCACTATGAGATGGATCATTGGAATCACAATTCTTGCAGTCATAGCCGTCATCGGCTGGTTTTGGTATCCCAGACTGATCGAAGCGGACATTGCAAATCCCTACGAGCTACTTGACGAACGCACTTGGCTGGTATTGGATCTCGATGATCCAAGTGATCTACAACAGCTGGCCGACTCGAACTCAGCACTTGCCGCACTGAGCCTTCTGCATCAATGGCCCCTTCCACCCGCACTAGACGAAGACCGAGTGGTACTCTTCTCCTACCGAGATGCTACGGGAGATCAATTAGGAATCATTACAAGCGGAGAAGATGAATGGATACCTACCGATCGATTCGCTTCGTCCCTAAAGGCTGGCTCGTACGTGATTCACACGACGAGCGTCTACCTCCTCCCAAACGAAAAACCCAGTTTAAATGAGCTCTTGCCCTCACGAACTGCTCGTGATGGGAAGCTACAAGTACACGTTCGCGCAGAGGACATCCTCCTCTCTTATGTGGGATCACTATCTCCCGCCGTCGCACAGTGGGTAGCCCGTGAGGGAGAACCTGGGCTGTGGATCGAGTTCGAAGTGGAAGACGAAGAGTTCATCTTCAAGGCCTCAGGCATCGCCGACACCAAGAGTGACGCAACTAGATCCAATCAAGACCTAAGACTACTTAAACTAGCCCCATCCAATTCAAGCATCGCCATCACTTCCTCTAACGGCGACCTTCACTTTGGTGTGATCCATTGCAATTATGGCGTAACGAACGATCCGTATGAGTTCTTGTACGTGCTCTACGAAACGAACCAAAACCACGCAGCGGGAAATCCGGCCCAGGCTTATCAAGGCATTCCTATCACCATTGATAGCGTTCCATCCGCTTTGAACTTGTTGGATTTCCCCTGGAAGTACGAAGCCTACACGGCTCGCATTGGCGACGTATTCATTCAAAGCCAAAGTTTCGAGTCATTGGTGCGACTCCTCGACGACTATCTCGCCGACGACAAGCTGACCACATCACCGTATTTCACCCAGATAGAGAACACCATTTCAGATGCCGGATTCACATTGTATGTCAGACCAGATGCACTCACCAAAGAGAATCCACTGATCGATGCATCGATCGAATGGCCCGCGACGAATTCTTTGGTGCTACAAGCCTTTAGCGAACTACCTGGCCAGAAGTTCTTTACGGTTTCTATGCTGCATCACAAAGACATCATCGATGAGGCACCCATACTTTGGAGTACGTTGCTCGACACTGTAGTTCAAGCGGGTCCCTGGCCATTCAAGAACCATTACACCAGCGAACGAGAGGTTCTGGTTCAGGACGCTAAATTCAATCTCTACCTCATTAATAAAGAAGGAAAGACACTTTGGAAGAAAAAGCTGAACGCCAAGATTCAGGGAGATATTCAAACGGTCGATGCCTTCGACAATGGAAAGTTCCAGATACTACTGAGCACTTCCACTGATCTACATCTGATCGATCGGAATGGAAATGAAGTCGACGGATTTCCGATCAAAGCGGAGCAAGGAATCACCGCCGCGCCATCCTTCGTGCAGTATTCGAGTAAGAGTGAACCACGGATCCTCTTCGCAGATGGAACTAAGATTCGAAACGTCGACGTCGAAGGTAAGGGGGTTAAGGGCTGGACCGACCCCAAGATGGCATCGACCCTTTCTACTCAAGTGGAGTATTTGAGCTATTCAGGAAAAGATTATCTGACTTGCAGATCAACGTCAGGGAAGGTGTATTTCTATGATCGACGAGGAAAGGAACGCATGAATCCCATTCAGCTAGACACGACGCTCTGCGAGGTTTTCCTGGAGAGAGGAGAGTCGCTGTCGACATGCTGCTATATCGGATACGACACCTTAGGCAACTTGATCGAACAGCCGATCGGTGGAAAGGCTAAAGTGAACAACACCCTCCCACTCGGTGGAGACTTGGGGTTGATCCATACCGGAATCAAAGACCATGACCTGGTGACCATTTCTAAAGACCATCTCGTCACCTTGGATGCAGATCGAAATGTTAAGCTTGACTACTTGCTCCCTGAGAGTATGGATCCGGACATCAAAATCCTAAACAGAGATAAGATGTGGGTGGGTCTTCATGCGAAGGATAACGACCATTTCTACATCATGGACTTGGAGGGACATATGCTAGACAAGATGCCCGTGATCGGCAGGGGGGCCGCCTTGGTCATCGACATTGACGGTAACGGCACGCTGGAGTTGATGATCTCAGACGGAAAGAGAGAGCTGAGGGCTTATGGACTAGCCGATTAATGTCCTAGGAAGACCTTTCCGAACCAACCCACATTTCTGAGCGTCAACTTATCGCCCGGACGAGCGGTATAGTCGTTCTCTAGATCATTCATCTTGATGATGCTCTTGATCTTGACCCCATAACGTTGAGATACATCTCGTAGAGTTTCTCCTTGTCCTACGATGTGATGGTCCTGCTTCGCGTGATTTCGCTTTGGTTGCAGATACACCACTTCTCCATTCAGGAGACGCGCATCCTTCTTCAGGTCGTTGTACTTGCAGATCTGCCAGCGATTCATACCGTATCGATCGGCGATACTTTCCGGGGTATCCCCTTGTTCCGCAAGGATGAACTTGATGTTATTCTCACTCACATCGATGGCACTGACCGACATGACATGCGGAACCACTTCTTCACGCTTCGTCGACTTCTCCCGCTCCATTGCCACCTCGGGCTCTGAGTCAGGAAGCTTCTTCACGTGATCGTACTGATGCAGTTCGTTCTCCTCGATGATCCGGATGAGTAGATCTGCATACTTCGGGTTTGTTGCATAACCGGCCTTCTTCAATCCACGCGCCCAACCTTTATAGTCGGTCGACTTGAGCTCAAAGAGAAAGGCATAGCGATCTCGTGTCATCAGAAACTCGCTGTGGTCGCGGTAGGAATCGTACGGTGAGTAATACTTGCGAAAGCACTCATTAGCCTCATCGTCATCTTGAATGAAGGATGGACCTTCCCAGCCTTTGTGGCATTTAATGCCGAAGTGGTTTCTGGCATACTTGGCGAGAGGGCTGTTTCCATAATCACTTTCCAACATACCCTGAGCCAGGGTGATACTACCAGGAATTCCGGTCGCATGCATCTCACGGATCGCATGGTCTCGATAGGTCTCAATGTACTCTTGCTTTGACATACGAGGCTCAGAAGGCTGGGCCTGTCCATACACCGAAAAGAAGATCAGGTGAAAGCTCACCAAGAGTGCGGTCAGAATGTTACTTTGCATGCTCATTCAATGCTTTAAAGCAAAGCTACCGAGTTGTTAACGGAGTTTTCAACAGTATATGGGTGGTTATTAACGATAGAGCTGTTAATTACTATGTCAAAGGGGATCGTGATCAAGAGTACCGGAAGCTGGTACAAAGTGAAGGAGGAAGACGGAAGCATCATCGATGCCCGAGTAAGAGGAAAACTACGCACCAAGGGCAGCAGAAACACTAATCCTGTCACGGTAGGCGACCATGTCACCATCGAGCACACAGGTGATGATCACGTGATCACCGACGTAGACGATAGAAAGAATTACATCATCCGAAAGTCTACCAAGCTTTCCAAGGAGACCCACATCATTGCTGCCAACATCGACCTCGCTGTATTGGTGACCGCATTGAAAGAACCTCGGATCAAATTTGGGTTTGTCGACCGCTTCCTGGTTACGGCAGAAGCCTACAACATTCCGGCGATGATCGTATTCAACAAGTGCGACCTGCTCAATGAGACAGAACTGGATTACTTGGGCGAATTGCAAGAGGCTTATCTGAAACTCGGTTACCCTTCCATGGCTGTTTCAGCACAAGAAAACGAGGGAATAGAGGAATTAAGAGACACACTTTCAGGCAAGATCAGTCTGTTCAGTGGACACAGCGGCGTGGGCAAGAGTTCCTTGCTGAATGCCCTCAACCCTGAAATCGAAGCGCGCGTGACCGACGTCTCCGAGTTCAACGAAAAGGGTCAGCATACGACCACCTTTGCCGAGATGCATGCCATGAACGACACGTCCTACATCATCGACACCCCGGGACTACGCAGCTTTGGATTGATCGATATGGAGCCACAAGAATTGAAGGACTATTTCCCCGAGATGGTCCATCTCAGCGAGGGGTGCAAATTCCATAACTGCCTGCATTTGAACGAACCGGGATGCGCGGTCAAGCCGGCCTATGAAGAAGGTGAACTCCCTTGGTTCCGCTACGAGAATTACACCTATTTCTACGAAGAGCTTAAATCACTCCAGCCCTCATGAGAGCCGTCATCCAACGCGTTAAAGAAGCGTCTGTAACCGTCGATGGTCGCACCACCGGAAGCATTGACCGCGGCTACCTAATCCTTCTCGGAGTAGAGGATGCTGACGACCAAAGCGATGTGGAATGGTTAGCAAACAAAGTTGCCGCCCTTCGCATCTTCAGCGATGAAGATGGACTCATGAATGGAAGCATTACTGACGTGGATGGACAGGTGCTCGTGGTCAGTCAATTCACGCTTCACGCCAAATACAAGAAAGGGAATCGTCCGAGCTTCATTCGCGCAGCCAAACCGGATCACGCTGTACCCATGTATGAGTCATTTTGCCGATCGCTGGAATCCATTCTAGGAAAACCAACTGCAACCGGTGAATTTGGCGCCGACATGGATGTACATTTCATCAACGATGGCCCCGTAACGCTGGTCATCGACACGAAAAACAAGGAGTAAAGGTGCTGTTCAACTCGCTACCCTTTCTGATCTTTCTCCCTTCGGTAGTATTGCTTTACTACCTCCTCCCCTCGCGTTCGAGATGGATGCTTCTCTTGGCGGCCAGCTACTTTTTCTATGGGTTCTGGAAAATTGAATACCTCAGCCTGATCATCATCAGCACCACGGTAGACTATTTCGCGGCGAGGTATATCCACGAACAGTCATCCCAATTGAAAAAGCGAATAGGTCTTGGGGTCAGTCTATTGACGAATCTCGGACTCCTAGCCTTCTTCAAATACTCGGGATGGTTTATGGAAGACGTCCTTTTCGAAACCTCGGTGATCGATTCGGAAACCCTGAATAGCTTTAATAGTTTCTGGGATTTTGCCCTACCGGTAGGGATCAGCTTTTACACCTTCCAGACCCTCGGATACACCATCGACATCTATCACGGCCGCGTCGAGCCAGAGCGTAATCCCCTGAAATTCGCCCTCTTCGTCAGCTACTTCCCACAACTCGTGGCAGGACCTATTGAGCGTTTCTCACACCTGCACAAACAGCTTTTCCAAGATGTTAAATTCGACTATCGAAACCTTCAAAAGGGAGGTCGCACGATCCTCTATGGTCTTTTCATTAAGATGTGCGTGGCAGACAATGTAAGTCCGATCGTCGATCAGATCTTCGCAAACGTTGAGGGCGCGAGGAGCCTTCAGCTGATCATCGGCATGTTGCTATTCGGCCTACAGATCTATAGCGACTTCCACGGCTACTCGCTCATCGCAATCGGCTCGGCTCGTATCCTTGGCGTGGAGCTAATGGACAACTTCCGAGCACCGTACCTCTCTACTTCCATACGCGAGTTTTGGAGTCGTTGGCATATCTCCCTCTCTACCTGGTTCAGAGACTACCTCTACATCCCGATGGGCGGAAGCAAGGTAGGACGAACAAAGCTGATGATCAACATTCTGGTCGTCTTCTTGGTCAGTGGACTCTGGCACGGAGCGAACTGGACCTTTGTGATTTGGGGCGCCATGCACGGTCTCGCATACCTCCTCGAACGATGGTTCATTTCACGAGACACAGCCCGATGGTTGGATCTCTTCAAATGGGGTAGCACCATGCTGATCGTCTTTGTGGCTTGGATCTTCTTCCGAAGCCCTAGCCTCACCCATGCTTCACTTTACATCACCGAGATGATCGGAGGCGAAGGAACAGGTATCGACCTTGACTGGGAACCGTATGTGGCCAGCATCGCGGGCATCTTCATCCTCAGCGATATCCGTCTGAGAAACACCAGCTTCGATCAATGGATCGACGAACGATCTGTCTACGCGCGATGGACGGTCTACGGTCTACTTCTCTTCTTCATCCTTGGATTTGCCGGCACGGTCCGTCACCCGTTCATTTACTTCCAATTCTGATGCAGGTGATCAAAAAAATAGGCATGACGGTCGGCTTACTAGCCTTACTCCTTTGGCTCTACCCCGAGGGCGCCTACCTCCATTTTGTGGAAGGGCATGCCGACCAATACCTACAGTTTCAAAAAGTGAAGGACTGTGATGTCATCTACTTTTCGGCCTCTAGTAATTTCCCATCCGAATTCGTTGAAGAACAGGACCCTCGAAAGCTGAGCCAATTCATCGCAGATGACTTCCCAAATCTGCGCTTTGAAGCCTTCAACAAACCGGCCTCTCACGCAGGCGTGTTCGCACATCTTCTAGAGATGTTTCGAAAGGATGGCGATGCAAAAACCTTCATCGTCACGATGAACCTGAGATCCTTCGGTTCAGATTGGGTTTACTCCGAGCTTGAGACCCCATTGAATCAAGCCGCCGTCTGCTACAACCACAGACCTAACCTGATCAACCGAGCCCTGGTCTCCCTGCGTGCCTACGACGACCTATCGACCGAGGAACGCGTTGCTCTTCGCACCCAGGCTTGGGATAGCGATCCCCTACCCTTTCCCTCACCAATGAACACCGTAACCTCATGGTGCGCCGTGGAGAAGTGGGGCGACTGGAGGAATCCGAAACGTCAATTGGCCGACCAATTCATCAAGCAGTATGGATTCGTTTTGAACGAACAGAATCCGCGTGTCCAGGACTTTGACAAGATCGCTAAGATGGCGCAAGAAGAAGGCTGGACGATGGTATTCAATTTATTAGCTGAGAATACCCAAAAGGCCGATTCCTTAGTAGGGTCAGAACTCGTAGGACTCATGAATGACAACGCCGATTGGCTCGACGAACGCTATGAAAACATGGGCATTCCAGTGATCAACAGCCTGAATGCCGTTGACTCAAAACACTTCACCGACAAAGACTTTCCGACAGAGCACTACGATGACGTCGGAAGAAAGATCATTGCAAAAAGAGTAGCAGTCGCACTAAAGAAAGAACTCGCCAAATAGGACGAAATGGAGATCAAAGAAGCACAACAACGCGTAGACGAATGGATCAACACCGTGGGAGTACGGTACTTCAACGAACTCACTAACATGGCCATGCTCACCGAAGAGGTCGGTGAACTCGCACGGATCATCGCTCGACGCTATGGAGAGCAGAGCGAGAAGGAATCGGATAAGAACAAAGATCTCGGTGACGAAATGGCGGATGTACTTTGGGTATTATTATGTATGGCCAATCAAACGGGAGTGGATCTCACCCAAGCTCTAGAAAAGAATTTTGAAAAGAAAAACCTACGCGATTCTGAACGCCACAAGAACAATCCGAAGCTCAGGTAGGCCCTAGTTCAGTAGCACGCAAAACACGTCTGTCTTCGAACCTGCCTCAACGTGTAGGAAATAGATACCTCGATCAAGTCCAGAAAGGTCGATTTGTGGTAAGGGTAAAATCTTATGGGCTCTGAATTGTAACCCCTCTCTACTTTCCTGCTCCACCCCCATTCTTTTTATGTGTAGAGATATGAGATGAATATCCAGAAATATATACAAAGCTTGATTCTGTGAATTACCTTACCCGACTGAATATTATCTCTGTAAAACTTCACTTTCTTCCAACTACCAATACTTTAATTTTTCAGGTGAAGAGTTGACTTTTTCTGATCAAAAGGGTACGAACATATGCGATATCGAGTTGGCTTGAAAAGATGGAAGGCTTCTTTCATAAAACCTATTTCTTTTTCTTTTATCCAATCCTCAAAAAACTCTATTCCTCAATCAGGCCCTAGTGTTAAGCAAAGGGGCCAAAATTACTTTTCAACCATTTGAAAATTTTCGCATGTTGAAAAGCTCACATCCTTGACAAAAAATATCGGTCAACTTAGGATCTTATTCTCCCAACCTTTATGAATGAGCTGAAAGATAAATACGATGAAAAGGCTTTCTAGGCGTCTCAAACGGAATGTTAATTGATGCTGATCAATAAAAATGGTTTGACAGGAGAGCCTCTTTGATAAAGTTTTGCGGAGCAATTTTTTAGTTGACTAAAGCTATGAAAGCATTAATTATTTCGACAATCACTTGCCTATTGATGGTATCATCTCAAAACAATTCACATTAGTTCTAGGCAAAACAACTCCACCCTGTAGTCTCCTAAACATTCCGGGAACAACTGATCAGATATCCTAAAATCGGCTTGAATGTGTGTAGAATCTCCGAGTGATGCAGTGAAATTAAATTGAGAAATATTAGCCGGCTCATAAATCAACTTGTCGGAGATTATTATAAAAGTACAATCATTCGAGATATTCGTTCTAACAAGGATATAAGTTTCTGAACATTCGGCAACTGAATCTTTACACCCGCCTTGAATTAAGCAAATAATGATTAAACTGATATTCAGCGTTGCAATTAATAGAATAGGCGGTTTATTCTTCTGCATTATCGTAATCAATTTTTTTGATTAGCTCTCCTTGATTATTGTAGATATTTAAATACCCAGAAATCTCTCCTCTTTGCATAAATGCGGAACTCACTAACACTCCATTTTCATCGAAAACCTCCCAATTCCCATTCTTCTCTCCGTTAATATAATTCCCGCTTTCCATCACTAATCCATTTTCATGATACGACACAAAACGACCTACCCTTTTGTTGTTCAGATAATTACACTCTGATTTAAGTTGACCGCTCGGATAATAGGTCAAGTGAGGGCCATGAAGAAGATTATTTCGATAACTCAATTTTTGAGAAATAACTTTTGAATCCACATGGTATATCACGATTTGACCTTGCAACCTGCCACTAACATATTTTTCCGACTTAATGAGGCCTCCAGTCTCTAAATAATATAATCGCTTTCCGTGTCTGATTCCTAATTTAAATTTTGAAACCTCTCTTATTCCTCCCGATTCGAAATAGGTAGTTGTCTTTCCGTCACGTAAGTTCTTCCTATAATGGCTTTTTTCCAAAATAGACCCATGCTCAGTAAAAAAGATTACCCACCCTTGGAGAAAATTATTTCGATACCTACCATAACAACTGAGTTCTTCTGATTGAATATGATACTTCTCAAAAGAGCCGTGTTGTTTCCCCTTTTTATAATTTACTCTCTGTTCTAAATACCCATTTCGATCAAATAACCTCCACTCACCGCTGAGTTTATTTTTTTTATATCCCCCCTTTTGATCCGGCATCCCGTTTTTGTAAAATGAATTATAAAAGCCGCATCTAAGAGTATCTCCTTCTTGATTTATTTCGACCAAATATTCTTCCCTTACAACTGTATCTCCCGTGTAAGTTACGACTATAGTGTCAGGCTCCTGCAGAGCGTTTAATGGGAATAAAGCCCCGAAATATATCAATAGAATCAACGCCTAGTCTAAAACAATTTGAACTCCCTTTAAGTCCGCATTTGGGCTATAATCCATCAAAACCGTAAGCATTGCTTTTGAATATTCATGATCGGGAATCTCGGTGATTAGTGTCTTCTCTTCCCCAGGCAACAGCCCAACTGCCATTTCGTTTATCTCTACTTCGTCTCCCGTCATAACATTAGTGAGGAGAAAAGTGACTTTTGCTTTTAATTTCGAATCCCCGGTATTTCTAATAAGCACACTGTATCCTGAATCAATTTTTTCAGGAGTCAAAATTTCCGCATCGGGCAAAGCTTGGTCGGTATGCGCATATACCATTACTGAAATGGCAGGTTTTATTTTGACCCCTGCCCCCAGCGATGCTACTTCCTCAAGCACTGACACTTCGTTCTCAGCAATTATTGTCAATTTCCCCCATCGCATTTTGGAGCCAACAATAGGGTCAATTGTTACCGTAAAAAAACTTTTCTCATTTGGCTGCAACATTAAAGTTGAAGGAGAAATATTCAATACTCCTTTCAACGTTCGGGGAGTAGAGCCAAACTCGGCAGACATCTTTTTACCTTCATCTTCAATGATAAAATCATATTCCTTGACATTAAAAATTTTCGGAGAGTCAGTATGATTGAAAATCATGACGTCTTTTGATACCCTTCCTTGTCTAGCATTAACCTCTATTAGAACCGGGCTTACCTCAAAATCCTGTGCTGCAAGGCTGTTAGCCAGAACAAATAGTAAAATGGTAAGATATCTCATTTTTTTTGAAAGCAAATACAAACTTAGTTTCTCCAAGGTCGGCAACCAAGTTTTTTTTAAGACAAAAAAATCCGTGACGGGATTAGAATATGATGTAACTTTGATACAAATTATTGAATTGTTTATATCATGAAAAAAGTTCACCTAAGTCCTCTAACTGCGTTTGCTCTTCTCACCAGTTTAATGTTTTCCACCCTCTCCAATGCTCAAGCCGTCAGAGATCGTAATGTCATTCCTGTAGCAGTCAACTTAAACCAAGTTTTAAGGATGTCTATTTATGATGGAGGTAACATAGAATTCGTCTTCAATACCATCGATGATTATCGTGATGGTTTATCCGGCGACGCAGCGTCCGCCTCTGCCAATGATGCTACTTCTTTTGGGTTTTATCAATCTTCTTTTACAATCTCATCCTCTACTGAATGGGATTTAATGTATGGAGCCGAAAACGCAACTTTTATCGGAGTAGATGACGGGACGACTCCAAACACCTTAGCATTGGATAATGTAGGTCTTCAACTTGCAGCAAATGGAGCACACACCTTTGGAACGGGTGAACTCATAAGTGCCCCCACCACGCTCGCTACTGTTGTGGCTGACCTAGATGTGTACCCAGTTGAACTTATAGGTTGGGATAATACAGGCGCTTCTAATGCAGGAGATGAGGCAGATAATGACTTCACCATCACTTGGAGATGCGGTACGGCAGAAGGAGATATGAATGCTGTTTCATTAATCGAGCAGACAGGCGTTGATCCTGATAGATATGTTGTCAACGTTCTATTTGAATTGCAGATCTCTGATAATTAAAATGATAATTAAGGCGAATGATTACGATTGTTCGCCTTTATCTTTTTATGAATCTTCTGCGAAACTCCGTCCTATTTGTTGCGCTCTTTTCAATAACACAGGCTCGAGGACAGTGCTCTCCTTGTAATGATCCTGCTCCAGTTGGCATAATTGATTATAACAGCGCTAGACTTAGTATTCTATCTGGGTCGAGTGTAGATTTCAATTTCCAAACCATCAGCGACTATAAAAACGGAATAACAAAATCCAATAGTACAGTCATGGGTATATCAATTTGTAATTGCAATTCAGAAGGGGGCACCTCTGCTGATCCTATAGCAGGATCGACCATTACTGGTTACTCAATATATTTAGACACAGATGACCCGAATTTCACGGGGTTGAATCCTGTAAATTCGCTTCCCCTCTGCGCTCTAGAAGCCTCTGCAACAGTATCAGCAGGTTTCGCTGCCTCCGCAGTCACCGTAACGGGCACGAAAGTCGCCTTGGACCAAATACCAACCGCAGGGGGGCCAATCTTTCAAGAGGACAATTCCCCTTTACAGATAGCTGATCGGTTTTGGACGACTGATCAAATAAGTATTGATTATTTTATGGGAGTATCTCCAGCGAGTGGGCCTTGTGCTTTATCCGTTCCTTTTATTGATGCAGCTGGAGGATATGTGCCAGATGCATACTATGTTACTATATCATTCACCTTGGTCCCTGAGTGCACTGTATGCATAGACCCTAATTACTAGATAGAGGTCTATAAAAATGCGATTA
Organism: Flavobacteriales bacterium; assembly: GCA_038131955.1. Classification (GTDB taxonomy): domain Bacteria; phylum Bacteroidota; class Bacteroidia; order Flavobacteriales_G; family Salibacteraceae; genus SHAN690. The sequence continues at coordinate 412,933 of JAYPQK010000009.1, read as the reverse complement.
GGCCAAATCATACTCTTGTCCTTCTCTTTCGCGGTAATAGCAGCTCCCGCCATCTCACAGCGATCTGATACGAATGTTCTTGAATTAAGCGACAGCGCAGTGAACGAGCTAACAATAGACAGTTTATTATTTCTAGACAGCATAGCTAAGTCGGCTGATCCGTTTTTTGATAGGTCCGACAGTATTAATACAGAAAAATTACCCCCCCCAACTGATAGCATTAGTAAAGAATTTAAGTTTTCTATTTATAAGCAAGAAATCGATGATCAAACTTCTGTTTTCAATAGTTTGGTTTTTGTCAATAACTCACAGGAGCTCACATCAGGTGAGTTAAGTCTACAATTACCAAATGGCTGGAGCCATTTGGCCTCTCAACAATTAGAGTTTACAGCTAATCCTGGTGAAATAACTTATATACCAATGCGACTGATTGCTCCTAAGAATTTAGAAGGCGGTCAATCATACATCATAGGTGCCACAGTGATCCTTGAAGATGGCAAAAAATTAAAGACTTATGCGTATGTTCAAAAAACAGCTCATTTCAATTTAATAGCTATAAATCAAACTAGTTCAATTCGTATAAACCCTATCACCCTCGCTGGTGAGACAGGCATAAGGATAATCAATGATGGTAATGTGAATGAACCGATTCAAATATCTTTTGACCATTCACTTGACTATGATTTGATTACTCCTAATTCACTCGTCTTGACTTCTTTTAATTTAAAGGCAAAATCAGATACATTAATTTCTTTAGCGATTAGGAGAACGCTGATTAAGGATTCATTAGATGGTAATAATGCTTTACAGGATGAATTGCGCTATAAGATATCCTCATCCAATGCACAAATAGAGGGGGTCTTTTTTATTGAAAATTTTCAATCAAGCCTATTAGATGACACATATAAAAGACTTTCCCCGCTAATCATTTCGGGAGGGGTTTACAATATAGGAAGTCCTGGCGGAGAACGATATATGACTGCTGCAGGTGGAAAGCTACAATTAAGTGCTAAAAAGGATTTAGATTATTTCTTAGGAAGCAACAATTTAGGCCAAGTTGGAAGCACAGCGCTCGGAGATGGAGCAATTAGAGGGGTTTACCAATATAGACTTGGATTTAGAGCCGGGTTCAATCGATTTGAATTGAACAGCCGACTCAATAACAAGCATATCCCAATCTGCTACCAAGGCATAAGATATCAATACCATCGTGAGAGAATTATCTTTTCATCAGAATTAGGCAAGAGTTACCGACCCGATACTTATGTCTCTAGCTCTTCACTTGCGGTAAGCCGATTCGGAATACCCTTCAACTTAGGATATTCCCAAACCTTTGGGAATAGAAATTATAGGTTAAGTGCATTCGAAGCCGGAATTAAGACGCCTATATTTCGTTTTTTAAGATTAGGTGGTGGTGCTACCTATTACATGGGAGAAATAACCGCACCTACAGCGTTAGCACCACGAAGTATTAATCAATTTGGTTATTACGCTGCTGGAGATCTTAATGCAGGAAAAGTTTCTGTGTCAGGACGTTGGAATTTTAGACCCGTCAATGGCTTTACTATTTCTGGTGATCGTGCCTCATTGGTATTATCAGGAAAAATTAAGACCGATAATGCCTTTGGTCACCGTTTTGACCTTACTAATATGAGTCAAAATTTTACACGTGAAGATTTTTCTAATAACATAGAAAATAGATTCGCGTCTTGGACAACCACTTACAATACTGCTGGTAATCTGATGGTGAGCCTCATTCCTCAGTATCGCAGTTTGGTCAGAGAGAATGTCGCGTCCTCCTCGACCGCTAGACTAAGTACATTTTATTATGGTTCATCCTTTGGTCTTAGTAAACGGCTAAGTCACTTAGATGTTATTTCGGTTTTTGCTAACCCAATGATTACCCATGCCGTCTATGATTTTGAGCCAACCCTTATAAGGGGTTACACTGTTCGATCCGACCTAAATCCGGCATACAATTTAGGGTTGCGCTATACTAGAAATAACACGTTAAATATCACAGGAGACGTATTTAGGGGCCCTTTCTTTATTTATAACTATTCCGTAATCTCAGCAGATACAGCAATCATCCCGTTCTCCTCAGGCTTGATACGAGTATCTGCAGGATATAATAATGAATTCAAAATTTCGAATATTGATTTAATTCTAAATCTAAGAGCCTTTTATAGCCTAGACGTTGTTACCCTATCAGAGCAATTTAATGTTGGAGCCAATGCTGTCGCTATGCTTCCGAAAGGAATCAGTATAACTAGCTACGTCAATTGGTTTGCTTCTTCCTATGAAAGTCCAACGGGAGAGATTAGTAATAAAAACATCAACATAAACGCAGCAATCAGTAAGTCCTTCTATTGGCAACAACCCTATGAGAAATTTTATAAGCTCATAATTTTATGTTTCGAGGACTTAAACGGTAACGGAAGCAGAGAAAATAATGAGCCCTTTTTGCCCAATGTTAATATTAGCTTGAGAGCTGAAAAACAAGATTTAATTAATAAAAAGCATTCCCGGTCGCCCAATACTGATCTCATTACGGATATTTCTGGCAGGGTAAGGCTTACAAAAATTCCTGCTGCGACTTATGATATTAAGTTTTATGAGCTTTTTAATGTGTCTGATTTGCACCCGACTTTTGGGTTTGAGCAAGAAATACTTCTAAATGAGGATAAGATAATTGAAGTCCCATTTATCAAGAATTATCACGTCCGAGGTTCAGTGTCCATAATTAAAGCCAAGAGATCGCGATTAGCATCATTTAATTTGGAGAGTCTCATAATTACAGCAAAGTCAGAAAATGGTGAGGTTTATAAAACATTGACGGATGAGTTTGGCAACTATAATTTATCAATCCCAGGAACGGGAATTTACAAACTAACATGCAAGCATGGCTACCAAGAAATGTTAGAATCTAAAAATGCCGAGGCCCTAGTTGACTTTAATGGAATGAAGGAATATAGCTACGACTTTATATTTTATGAAAAAGATCGATTGATTGATTTTTCTGGAGGAGAGTTAGGGGAACAGGAGCCAGCGGAAGAGCAAATAATGGACGAAATAAAGGAGCCTCTCTCCCAACCCAATGAAATGCCAGATTTCTTTAAGTCTTTGGCTGATGAAATGAGCGGGGATAAATTAGAGCCATATAATTACCCTGGTAAAACCATATCTCGGCAAGAAGCTATTGAACAAATTGGCAATGATTTCGAGAGACAAATTGAGTATAGGTTAGTGATCGGCTCCTACAAAGAGTCTTTAAAAAACGAAGACTTAGAGCAACTGATTGACGTAGCTAAAAACAATAAACTCAACATTGAAGTCATAAACGACTACTTAATAGTGAACCGTGATTTTATTGATAAAAAAAGTGCTGACAGGTTCTCTGATAGTCTCAGAAACGTTGGGATTGACACCGCCACCATGCTCGGAAAGTATCAAGAAGTTCTCATTGAGCTTGAAGATTAACAACGCTTCCCATTGAAAAACGTCTTCTACAGGCCCAACTAAATTCTTCTTCCTTTGTATGTAGCCTTCCCGGTATTTGTAAGCTTCCCCTTTTTCAGACAGTGAATAAATATAGTTTTCTTCCTTTCAACACTTAGGGGCTAGCCCCTAAAAATTTTGCTTTGAACTGAATCGGACTCATTCCCATCAGTGATCCGTGTGGATGATTTTGGTTGTAGTCTTCCCTCCAGTCTTCGGCGATGATCTTAACTTGATGCAGGTCTTCAAAGATGTACGCGTCCAGCACATCTTCTCTGAACGTTCTATTGAACCGTTCGATATAAGCGTTTTGCATCGGCTTACCTGGTTGGATTTACTGAATGTCGATCTTTTGCTTGTAACCAAGCTTTTACGACCAGCTATTACCTCGCGAGGAATATGAATTTCCTAACGCCGCCCGACGACAACCGAATGTTTGGACATAAAAAAACCCCGATACCTAGATCGGGGTTCTTTCAAAGTGGTGATCGACCAGGATTATTCAGCGAATGTCGCAGTCGATTCCGTGTTTTGAACTACTTCACCCGAGGTCTCCACCTCGATAGTTGTAGCTTCATCTGTAGCAGGCGCATCGTTACCCATCTTATCCAACGCGATAGATGGAGCGATGACCAATGCTACTACAGACATCAATTTCAAAAGAATGTTCAATGAAGGACCTGAGGTATCCTTAAATGGATCACCTACAGTATCACCGACAACAGTTGCCTTGTGAGGATCAGACCCTTTGTAGTACATCTCACCGTCAATCTCAACACCTTCTTCGAACATCTTCTTAGCGTTGTCCCACGCACCTCCGGCATTGGACTGGAAGATCGCCATGAGCACACCTGCTGAAGTTACACCAGCAAGCAAACCACCCAACATTTCAGGTCCTCCAAGGAATCCAACCAAAACAGGAACGACAACAGCGAGAAGACCTGGCATTACCATCTCACGAATGGATGCCTGGGTTGAGATCTCAACGCACTTGTCGTATTCAGCAAGACCATCAGCAGCTTCGAAGGTCTTCTTGTCTTCTTCGCTCCAATCGCTCTGATCTTTACCCTCATTCTTATTCATTACCTCAAGGGCTGCTTTCAAAGCAGGAATGTCACGGAACTGACGACGAACTTCTTCGATCATCGACATGGCCGCACGACCAACCGCGTTCATAGAAAGTGCAGAGAATACAAAAGGAAGCATGGCTCCAACTAGGAGTCCAGCCATTACTACCGGCTCAGCGATGTTGATCATGCTCACATTCGCCTGTTGCATGAACGCAGCGAAAAGAGCCAATGCAGTGAGAGCTGCAGATCCGATAGCGAATCCTTTACCGATAGCAGCTGTAGTATTACCTACTGCATCCAACTTATCTGTACGTTGTCGAACCTCCTTAGGAAGTTCAGCCATTTCAGCGATACCACCGGCGTTATCAGAGATAGGACCGTAAGCGTCAACCGCCAATTGAATACCTGTATTAGCCAGCATACCAACCGCTGCGATAGCGATACCGTAAAGACCAGCGAAGTAGTAAGCGATCAAAATAGCTGCAGCGATCAAGATCACAGGAACAGCGGTACTCATCATTCCAACACCGAGTCCGGCGATGATGTTTGTAGCAGATCCTGTCAAAGACTGACGAACGATTGACTTAACAGGAGGTGTACCTGTACCGGTGTAATATTCGGTGATCTTACCGATTCCAAGTCCAGCGATCAGTCCACCCAAGGTAGCGAAGAACACTCCGTTTGAAGAGTACTCCATTCCATTCATCGTCCATGTTTCAGGCAAGAAATAAGAGATGATGAAGTAGGATAGCACAACCATGAAGCCTGCTGATCCGAATTCTCCAATATTCAAAGCGCGGTGAGGACTTCCACCTTCGCCTACGCGAACGAAGAATGTTCCCAGAATTGAAACGACGATACCTACAGCTGCCAGCGCAAGGGGAAGAATAACCGCCCCAAGACCGTCCATTGGCATCACATCCAACGTAACGAAAGCAGCACCCAAAACCATGGTACCGATGATAGAACCTACATATGATTCGAAAAGGTCAGCTCCCATACCTGCAACGTCACCCACGTTGTCACCAACATTATCTGCGATGGTAGCAGGATTCAGTGGGTGATCCTCAGGAATACCCGCCTCAACCTTACCTACAAGGTCAGCTCCCACGTCGGCAGCTTTGGTATAGATACCTCCACCCACACGAGCGAAAAGAGCGATAGAAGAAGCTCCAAGAGAGAAACCTGCAAGAACGTTCAATACCGTAGTCACGCTGTCTTGATCGCCCAAGCCAAACATCTGACTGTAAATGATAAATAGGATACTGAGACCCAATACGCCGAGTCCAACAACACCCATACCCATAACAGAACCACCACCAAAAGCAACTTCAAGTGCTTTACCAAGGCTGGTGCGAGCTGCGTTGGTAGTACGAACGTTTGCCTTAGTAGCGACCTTCATCCCTAAATATCCAGCAAGTGCTGAACAAACAGCGCCTACAACGAATGACAAGGCTACAAGCGCACTTGAATTTGCCTCATTCGCTCCCTTGAAAGCCAACAAAACAGCCACCGCAACCACGAAGATCGCAAGCACTTTGTACTCAGCTTTAAGGAATGCCATCGCTCCGACGGAAATGTTCTGGGCGATCTTCGCCATCTTCTCACTTCCTACCTCTTGTTTGGATACCCATGCACTTTTCCATGCTACGTAAAGCAAGGCAACAACACCAAGCGCGGGCAATACGTAAATTAAATTTCCCATTTATCGTTTGATTTTGAATAACTTAAAAGGGTACAACACTCCCCTAATTTTAAGCGCGCAAAGATAGTAGCCTAAAACAATAATCAAACGGGAAAGCCTAAAAAACAAGACCCAATCGGAAGTAGGGTCCAAGATTGGTCACATTGTTACGAGTGACTCGGGTTCCATTACCCACGAAGACCTCCTCATCATACGAAAACTGATAGTACGAAAGTCCTCCCTCTGCGGTAAGGGCCATCTTGAATGTCGTATCATACCAAAGCCCCCCGCCAATATTACCTTGGAGAATAGGTGAGAATTCCGACCCTACTCGACTGAATGAATTGACATCTATAAACGTTCCCGCCCATGGTCCTACCGCCACTCCGCAAACGAAATAAGGTTTATGCCTCAATCCTAGAGAAAAAGTACGTTTACCTTGTACACCGAAGCGAAGCATAACAAACCGAGAAAATTCTAAAGCCCCCAAAACACCCAGAGACCACTCAGAACTGAACCTCACCCAATGTATAGAATGCAAGCTCAGGGCAAAATTGGAGAATGTATAGAGCCCGCCTCCTACCTCAAACATATATACTCGATCCAGCGTGTCAAACGCCGTTGAACGAGTCGACCGGCTATCACTGAAATACTCAGCCTTTCTATCCTTTGGCTTGGCGGTGAGCACATAATGGATGTTTGCGCGCGAAATACTATCGACTCGATCACCCGACCGCATGATCAATACATCCTCACCGATTGCAACGATCCGGCCTTTGAATCCTTCACCATTCAATAGATAAACTTCGTCGGATTGAGCCTGAGCAGTTGCAAAAAATGCAACTAACGAACAGAGCACAGCGAAAAACCGTAATGGATTGAACAGATTCGGTATCACTTTTGCATAATAGATCAAATCGATGCGCGTTGTTGGAGCGATGATAATAAACTAACCTTAATAACGCATTATTCGTCTACAAACTGAAAATGTACCATCTTTGATATCAACACTTTAAATTGCCATGAAAACGCTACTTAGACTCAGCTTTATCTCTGCCATGGTCTTGACCCTCGTATCAAGCTGCCAGAGAGTTACACAAACCACTATTTACACTGCTAATGTTCCCGAGTACCTTTCGTATGAAGAACTCAGAACATCTGTTACCAACGAAAACGACCACGCACTCGAACGTCCTGGCAAGATCTTCCTCTACAATTCCCTTATCCTTATCAATGAATTCGAGAAGGGAATCCATATTTATGACAACAGCAATCCATCGTCACCAAGTCATGTTGGCTTCATCAACATTCCTGGCAATGTGGATATCGCGGTACGTGACAATATTTTATATGTAGACAGTTACGTTGACTTGGTTGCCATCGACATCAGCGATCCTACTCAGGCTCGTGAAGTTGCACGCGCCGAGAACGTTCTTTCATACACCATTCCGTCTCAAATGGATTGGCAATACCCAGTGGCTCGAATCGACCCAACTAAAGGTGTGGTAACCGGATACTCTGTAGGAGAAGTTGAAGAAACCTGTGAAAACGAAGAGTGCCGTACATTCTATAAGAGTCATATGAGTGATGATTGGGGTGGTTCTTGGAATGGTCAGATGATGAGCGACGAAGGAACCCCTGTATCGTTCAGCGGAAGCACGAACAATGTGCGAAGCACAGCAGGAGCCTCTAACGGAGGTGGCATTGCCGGTTCGATGGCCAGATTCATGATGATCGACAACAACCTTTACGTGATCTCTGATGAAAACACGGTAAAAGTGTTCGATATCACTACCAGCAACATGCGTGAGGTTTACCAATTCAAGCCTTGGCAAGAGGCGAACAACCAGTGGGGAACCATCGAAACACTCTTCACATTCAAGGAGCACCTCTTCATCGGTTCTAATGTAGGTATGCTCGCGTATGACATCAGCAACCCAGATCAGCCTCGTTATCTTTCCAACTACAGCCATATGACTTCATGTGACCCTGTAGTGGCAAATGATGATTATGCATTCGTAACTCTAAGAGCAGGCGCCAATACATGCAATTGGGGAACTGAGAACCAAATGGACGTTCTTGACATCGAAGACATCATGAATCCATTGATCATCACCAATGTAAGCATGAGCAACCCTCACGGATTGGATATCGATTCAGATCAACAAATGGTATTTGTTTGCGATGGCTGGGACGGATTGAAAGTATTTGACTTTTCTAACATCGACCAAATTGGAAGCAATCGTATCAATCATCTTCCGGGTTTTGACACGTATGATGTGATCCTTAATAACGGAATCGCTCACGTGATCGGCGATGGAGGTCTTCGTCAGTTCACTTACGACGACCAAGGTCAATTGACCGAATTGAGCACGATAGAATTGGATTAACGTTTATTAGCGAATGGAGTGTAACAATAAGACACTTAAGACGTCTTTTAAGTACATAGGTTAGTAGGTTTAGTTTAAAGAAGGTCCTCTCAAATTCCCACGAGAGGGCCTTCTTTATTTTCACTCTTTCTCACCCATGATTTTTGGCACGCACATTGCAGCACATAGAGTACATAGGTTAGTAGGTTTAGTTATGAAAAGGCCCCTGCTTGGATATCTTGCAGGGGCCTTTTCTATTTCCTATCCAACCTCTGTCATGTAAGGCCGAAGACTCTTATCTAACTATACTAGATACATCGATTCCTTCACCAACTGAACGATACGTCCAACGGTCGGGATCGCGTCCTCCATCAAGTTAGCCGCAAAAGGGAATGGAGTGTCTGATTGAGTTACTCGAGAAACCGGAGCATCCAAATAATCAAACGCATCCTTTTGAATGCGGTATGCCACTTCGCTCGCTACAGAAGCATATGGCCAGCTCTCGTCCACGACCACACAGCGATTGGTCTTCTTTACAGATTGGATGATCGTTTCTGTATCCAAAGGACGGATCGTTCTTAGATCGATCACCTCGCAGTGGATTCCATCCTTCGCCAATTCATCAGCCGCTTCCAACGCGACCTTAATAATCTTTCCAAAAGTCACAATTGTGACATCGTCACCCTTGCGCTTGATATCCGCCTTGCCGATCGGAATCAGATACTCACCTTCAGGAACTTCTCCTTTGTCTCCGAACATCTTCTCAGACTCCAAGAAAACTACCGGGTCATTGTCGCGGATCGCAGACTTAAGCAATCCTTTCGCATCGTATGGCGTAGATGGAGTGATCACCTTAAGACCTGGAACGTGGGCATAGAATGCCTCGAAGCTCTGCGAGTGCGTTGCGGCGAGTTGACCTGCTTGACCATTTCCACCACGGAAAACGATCGGTACGTTGTACTGACCACCTGACATCTGAAGCATCTTCGCTGCACTATTTATGATCTGGTCAGCTGCCAAGATGGCGAAGTTCCATGTCATGAACTCAACAATTGGACGTAGACCGTTCATCGCAGCACCAACACCGATGCCTGCAAAACCAAGTTCTGCAATTGGTGTATCGATCACCCGCTTAGGTCCAAACTCATCCAACATACCTTGGCTGACCTTATAAGCGCCGTTATATTCGGCCACTTCCTCCCCCATCAAGAACACGCGCTCGTCGCGTCGCATCTCTTCGCTCATCGCCTCTCGAAGGGCCTCTCTGAATTGTATCGTTCGCATATGATTATAGATATGGGCGGCAAAAATAAGTCGTGCAATCCACTTAGCGAAGTTTAAGCACGTTACGTCTATAACCAGAATTTGTATTGATTTGTTTCTTCGTTGCAGAATGAGGCCCCATAAGTGGACATATATAGCGGCATCACTACTACTGATGAGTGTCACGGGTTGCCGTCCACTCTATCGCGCCAGTATTCCGAATCAGCCTATGCTGACGGAGAAAAGACAGTTGGATGCCAAGATCGGACTTGAAACAGGAACGGGTTATTTCAACGCCACATACGCGTTGACCAACCACGTTCTATTGACTGCGGGTGGAAATGCATGGTCCAACAGAAACACCACTGCCCAATTTGGCGAAAGTGGTATTGGAGTCTTTGGCTTTGACGAAAAAAGCAAATTCGGTTGGAGCACTTTACTCACCACAGGATTTGGATATGCCTCTGTGATCGACGATGTTGGGATTTTCGAGTTTCCTGATAATGACGGTAACCCCATTCAGTATCAGGCCCAATATATAAGGACTTCCATCCAACCAGGCTTCTATATTGCCGGCAACGCATTTGATTTAGGGTTTGCCTTGAGGGCTTCCGGTGTCAATTGGCTTTCACCTGATATCTACCGCGACCAACGCGTACAGGGTTTAGAGATCTATTTTGACCCCGTATTGACGCTACAAGCCGGAACGGAAGCCGTCAAATTCTTTTTGGAGACATCATTAACCATTCCTACTGTTCGTACGTTCAACCACCCGATCAATCCCGTTCACTTGGGATTAGGAATGACGTTCACCATATCGCGAAGAGCACTTGGACTTCCTTCGAAGGAAAAGCCGAATGAACAATAAAGCCGTCCGGTTTTTTACTTTGTAACAGCTACTTTTGAAGCTCTAATTTGATTAGGAAAAACTGAACGTCATGAATATTCTGGTTTGCATCAGCAAAGCCCCTGACACTACAAGTAAGATCACTTTCAAGGACAACAACACTGCCTTCAATGAAGACGGTGTTCAGTTCATCGTCAATCCATACGATGAGTGGTATGCTCTTGTCAGGGCACTCGAGATCAAAGAAGCCCAAGGAGGCAAGGTAACCATCATCAGTGTCGGCGGGGCCGACTACGAACCTATCATGCGCAAGGCCTTGGCCATTGGAGCAGATGAAGCCGTTCGTATCGATGCTAATCCTACTGACGCGTTTCAAGTGGCATCCGAGATCGCTAGCTATGCCAGAGACAAAGGCTTTGACCTTGTCATGACGGGAAAAGAAACGATCGATTACAACGGTTCTCGAGTAGCGGGAATGATCGCCGCGTTGATGGGTCTTCCTTATGTGTCCAATGCTACCACCTTGGGTGTAGCCGGTTCAGAAGCTACCCTTGAGCGCGACAAGCAAGGTGGAACCGAGGTGTTGAGCGTCCAGCTTCCGGCTGTGATCTCAGCCGCTAAGGGAATGGCCGAGCAACGCATTCCGAATATGCGAGGCATCATGGCGGCCCGTTCAAAGCCACTGAATGTGGTTCCAAGCAGTAACCCATCGCAATTGACCTCGTTCGTTAATTACGAACTCCCACCAGCGAAAGGTGATGTCAAGTTGATCGATCCGGAACAAGTCAAAGAATTAGTTAACCTCCTTCACAACGAAGCAAAAGTCATATAAACATGAACGTTTTAGTATTTGCAGATAGCGACAACGGAAAGATCGTTAAAGGTGCCTTTGAAGCTGCGAGCTACGGCGCTAAAATCGCTTCAAACACCGGAGGTTCGGCAAGCGTGTTATGCTACGGCACCGCAGACAACTTGGATGAATTAGCTCAATACGGCATCACCGACATCCTTCACGTGGAAGGCATTAGTCATATGGATCCGATGCAGTTGGCAAAAGCAGTAGAAGCTGCGGCAAATGAGAAGCAAGCAGAACTGATCGTATTCTCTCACGATTACACAGGAAAAAGCATTGCGCCCATCGTTTCCGCCAAAATGAAAGCTGGCATGGTTGCGGGGGCGATCGATTACCCGTCCACCTCAGGAGACTTTGTTGTGAAGACCAATGTTTTCTCCGGTAAGGCATTTGGACAGGTTCGCATCGACACAGATAAAAAGATCATCACCCTCCTTCCTAACTCTGTCTCCAAAGAGAAAATAGGAGGAACAGCTCACGTTACTTCCTTCTCACCAGAAGTAGGCTCTGCCTCGGTGACGGTTAAGGAAACCAAGGTGAAAGGCGGAGACGGAATCAATCTCACGGAAGCTGAGTTGGTTGTGTCTGCCGGTCGTGGTCTGAAAGGACCTGAGAACTGGGGCATGGTTGAGGACCTCGCCAAAGAACTCGGTGCCGCTACCGCATGTTCGCGTCCTGTAGCGGATGTGGGATGGCGCCCTCACCATGAGCACGTGGGACAAACAGGAATCGCCATTCGTCCTAACCTTTATATCGCAATCGGTATTTCAGGAGCGATCCAACACTTGGCTGGCGTGAACGGCAGTAAGGTGATCGTAGTGATCAACACGGATCCTGAAGCACCTTTCTTCAAGGCAGCGGACTATGGCATCGTGGGCGACGCCTTCGAAGTTGTACCGAAATTGGTCGAGGCCGTTAAGGAATTGAAGGCCGCACAAGCCTAAGATCCACTGCATGGACAAGCAGAAGATCAAACTCGAAATCCTTGGACTGTCGTACAGTCAAACTCAAACGGGTGCGTATGCCCTCGTTTTGGGAGAATCTGACGGTAAGCGAAGACTTCCGATCATCATCGGAAATTTTGAAGCCCAGGCGATCGCGATCGAGTTGGAGAACATGCGTCCGAGCAGACCTCTGACCCATGACATCTTCAAGACCTTTGCTGACACCTTTGAGATCGACGTAAAGGAGGTGATTGTCTATAATCTGGTCGAGGGGATCTTCTTTGCTAAGCTGATCTGCCAAAGGGGTGATGAGCCTCCGGTTGAGATCGACACAAGAACCAGTGACGCAATCGCACTAGCCGTAAGATTCGGTTGCCCTATTTACACCTACGAATTCATCCTAGGATCTGCCGGCATCATTCTCGACGATGACGAGATAGAAAACCTGAGCGAGGATGGTCATCCCAGTGAGTCTGAAGTTCCGGCACCAAAAAGCGGAAGCGGTAAGTATAGCGGGATGAGCATGGATGAATTAGAGGTGGAACTGGATAAGGCGATCACTGAAGAGGACTACGAACGAGCATCTGAACTCCGCGACGAGATCAATAAGAGAAAGTAGTTTTCTTACCTTCCGACTCTCAATGCATTAAAACTGCCAACCTGTGCTTCTAGCCATTTTTCGTGGACTTCTAGGATTAGCCCTTTTGGTGGGCCTCGCATGGCTCGCTAGCCAAAATCGAAAGTCGATCAACTGGAGCCTAGTAGCTAAGGGGATTGCAATGCAGATCATTCTAGCACTGCTTGTACTTAAGGTAGATGCCGTTGCTCTCGCCTTCGAATTCATGAGCCGCGGTTTCGTCAAGGTGATCTCCTTCACACAGTTCGGAAGCGACTTCTTGTTCAAATCCTTCGCGACAAACAAGATGGAGGATGCCGTGATCAGCTTTGCATTTAACGTGCTTCCCACGATCGTCTTCTTTTCGGCCTTGAGCAGCATTCTGTACTATTTAGGGGTACTCCAAAAGTTGGTGTATGCCTTCGCTTGGTTGATGAAGCGACTGATGAAACTCAGTGGAGCAGAAAGCTTAGCGGCCGCCGGAAATATCTTTCTTGGTCAGACCGAATCGCCCCTACTCGTGCGACCATATTTGAATCGAATGACGAGATCGGAGATGCTTTGCCTGATGAGTGGTGGCATGGCTACCATCGCGGGAGGAGTATTGGCGGCTTACATCAACTTTCTTGGTGGAGACAATCCGGCTGAACAGATCTTGTTTGCGAAGCACCTACTCACAGCATCGGTCATGTCAGCTCCGGCAGCCGTAGTTGCCGCAAAGATCCTCGTCCCTGAGACCGAACAGTTCGACCAAAGCATGAAGGTCTCCAACGACGAGATCGGCTCCAACTTCTTGGAGGCGATCTCAAACGGAACCACCGACGGTCTGAAACTGGCGATCAATGTGGGAGCTATGCTTCTCGTGTTCACGGCCTTGATCTATCTGGGCAACTACATTCTCAGAGATTGGATCGGAGGTCCGTCCGGTCTGAATTCGCTGATCACCGAGCACACGAACTATGATGGCTTGACCTTTCAGTTCATCATCGGATATGCCTTCGCCCCTATTGCCTTTCTCATGGGGGTGGCTTCAGACGACATTGTATTGGTTGGCCAACTCCTAGGAGAAAAGACCATCCTAAATGAGTTCTACGCCTATGTGACCATGGGTGAAATGAAGAACACAAACGCCTTTGTGCATGAGAAGTCGATCATCATGTCGACCTACATTCTTTGCGGCTTTGCCAACTTCGCTTCCATCGGAATTCAGATCGGTGGCATCGGCGCACTAGCTCCGACACGAAAGGGACTCTTGAGCGAATTGGGCTTATATGCACTGCTTGGGGGCACGATCGCTTGTCTCTTCACCGCATCTATTGTAGGCATGTTCTACGTCTGATGGGTTGAAAACCTTTTGAAAGCTTTTTACCTTTCACCTTGCGCTAGCCGCACGGACTCCGCAATTTCGTAGCACATTCTCTCTTCATGCAACAGTATCACGATCTCCTTCAGCACATTCTCGATCACGGCACCGATAAAGGCGACCGAACCGGAGTGGGAACTCGAAGTGTTTTTGGTTACCAAATGCGCTTTCCCCTATCCGATGGATTCCCGCTAGTCACCACGAAAAAGGTCCACATGAAATCGGTGATCCACGAGTTGCTGTGGTTCGTCCAAGGAGACACCAACCTGCGCTACTTGGTGCAGAACGGGGTGAATATTTGGAATGATTGGCCGTATCAGAACTGGTTGAACCAGACGGGACAAGCTGAACGATACCCAAAGTATTCTCCTGAATGGAAGGAGCACATGAAGGAGTTCGTAGAAAAGGTCAAGGCAGACGAAGCTTTTGCCCAAGAATGGGGAGAGCTAGGTCCTGTGTATGGAAAGCAATGGAGAGATTTCAATGGCTTTGATCAGCTGAGCTGGGTCATCTCTGAGATCAAGCGCAATCCTAATTCAAGGCGACTGATCGTATCTGCTTGGAACGCCTCGGAGATTGAAGAAATGGCCAAGGCTGGCTTACCTCCGTGCCATACGATGTATCAATTCTATGTCTTGGATGGAAAGCTCTCATGCCAGCTGTATCAGCGAAGTGCCGATGTATTCTTGGGAGTTCCATTCAACATTGCCTCATATGCTCTGCTCACGATGATGGTAGCTCAGGTGTGCGGACTAGAATTGGGCGACTTCGTTCATACGTTTGGGGATGCCCACTTGTATACAAATCACTTCGAGCAAACCAGAGAGCAGCTGAGTAGAGAGCCTCGAGCCTTGCCTACGCTTGAGATCAATCCAGATATCAAAAACATCCTTGATTTTCGATTTGAGGATTTCGAGCTAAAGAACTACGACCCACACCCACACATCAAAGCCGCCGTAGCCGTATGATGATCACCTTGATCGCTGCCGTTGCAGATAATCGTGTCATTGGCGTGGATGGTGACCTGCCATGGCGCCTTCCGGATGACCTAAAATTCTTCTCTGAAACCACCCGTGGACATCACGTACTAATGGGACGAAAGAATTTCGATTCCATTCCGAAGAAATTTCGTCCACTTCCCGGTAGACCGAACATCGTGGTTACGCGTAATCAGGCATTCAACGAAGCCGGCGTCATCGTCGCTCATTCGCTGGAAGAAGGAATTGCAAAAGCAAAGGCGGCAGGAGAAGAAGAACTGTTCATCATCGGCGGAGGAGAGATCTATCGTCAGACCATGGATCAGGCAGAAAGACTCGTGATCACGCATGTACACACTTCTCCAAAAGGGGAAACTCATTTTCCCGTCATCGATGAAAAAGTTTGGGAGAAAGAAGTAATATCGTTCCATCCGAAGGACGATGTTCACAACTATTCCTTTGAAATATGCGTCTACAGTAAAAAAGAATCAAATTAGCGAATCGTTACATTTGCTTCAACCCTGTGAAAAACATGCGTTTAAGGCATACTCTACTGACCCTTGGAATAGCTGCTGTAACTGGCACTCTTCTTTTTGTTGCCGGTTGCAACAAATCTGACCGCGATGAGGATTTAGAAACCTTGTCTGCACGAGATTATGCATTGGCTCATCACCTTTTCGATGATGCATTTCGACAAGTGCATAAGTATGCCATGGGTGACACGCTGTTGAATGACACCTCGATCAACCAGCAGAAGTTGGACATCTGTCTTAATCGACGGTATACGTTCTTGAGTGATACTGTGGCCGTTTTCCCAATGTATCTCCAGCTGAACTATGCGGACAAGGGCGAACTCTGCAACGATAGCGCACAGCGCTTCGGGATCATACGGGCCGATTTTACCGGCAAATACTTGAATAAGGGAACCGTTATCAGCATTACGTTCGAAGGCTACCGAAAGGATATCTATGATGTCAGCGGAACCGTAACCGTGGTCAATGGAGGAATCAATAATGATGGTCGTCGTTTCTACACTTTCACTGTGTCTGACGGGCTGGTGACCAGCAACAATGTCAACATTGATGTAGATGGCACTTTTTCCTATGTATGGGTGAGTGGGTCAAGTACGGATGTTGTTTTCGAAGATGACGTCTTCGAGGTGACTGAGGGCTTCATGAGTGGTCGAAATTCACGCGGAAGTAGTTTCACAAACGAGATCACTACGGCTTACACGTCTGATCTGACTTGTCCTCACTTCACTTCAGGCAGAAGTTACATGGAGGTACAAAACCTCATTCCACGCACGCTGAACTACGGCGAGATCGGGGTATGTGACAACATCGTGGTGTCACGGAGAAACAATACCTACTTAGACGTGGAGATTCCGATTATGCAGCCCTAAGCTTTCGGAACGCGCTTTTATCGAACTTTTCTTTCGCGTAGTCAAGGTCAACCTTGAATGACTCAGGCTTCTCTTCCATGGATGGCAATTCATACATCGCATCCATCATAATGGCCTCACAGATCGAACGCAAGCCTCTGGCGCCAAGCTTATATTCGGTCGCCTTATCTACGATATAGTCAAGCACATCCTTCTCGAATGAGAGCTTGATGTCCTCCATCTCAAAAAGGCGCAGATACTGCTTCATCAAGGCATTCTTAGGCTCGGTTAGAATTCTGCGCAGGGCTGAATGATCCAAAGGATTCAGGAAGCTCACCAACGGTAGGCGGCCGATCAATTCCGGAATCAAACCATACTCTCGCAAGTCAGACGGCGAGACATACTGAAGGAGATTATCCTCCTCCACTTCTTCCTTGGACTTATTTCGGTAACCTATGGCAGCTGTGTTGAGTCGTCGAGAGATGATACGATCGATCCCGTCGAATGCACCTCCACAAATGAAGAGGATGTTGCGAGTATCGATCTGAACCAGCTTTTGCTCAGGGTGCTTGCGACCACCTTGAGGAGGAACGCCCACGACGGAGCCTTCTAGAAGCTTGAGCAAACCTTGCTGAACCCCTTCTCCACTCACATCGCGAGTGATGGATGGGTTATCGCTCTTGCGACTGATCTTATCGACCTCGTCAATGAAAACGATACCTCGCTCAGCGGCTTCGACATTATACTCTGCTGCCTGGAGCAAGCGAGAGAGAATACTCTCGACATCTTCTCCTACATACCCTGCCTCGGTCAGCACGGTTGCATCAGCAATACAGAATGGCACATTAAGCACATTGGCGATGGTCTTGGCAAGAAGCGTCTTTCCAGTTCCTGTTTGACCCACAAGGATCATATTGCTCTTCTCGATGAAGACGTCATCTGAATCATCCTCCCGCTGGGAGATTCGCTTGTAGTGGTTATAGACCGCCACGGCAAGATTCTTCTTTGCTTCATCCTGACCGATGACAAACTCATCGAGGTGTTCCTTGATGTCTGTTGGCTTCAGAAGATTGACGCTACCCAGTACCGACTCTCGAAGGCGAGTGGACATTTCTTCGTCAACGATGCGTGAAGCTTGTTGGATACAACGATCACAAATGTGACCCGTGATCCCTGCGATCATGACTGCCGTTTCCCGCTTGTCTCGACCGCAAAAGCTACACTTGATCTGTTCTTCTGAATGCTTTGCCATGACTTATTTCTTTCGGACGAGCACCTCATCGATCATTCCATAGTCTCTGGCCTCTTCCGAGGTCATCCAGAAATCACGGTCGCTGTCTTCCCACACCTTCTTGATCGGCTGTCCGGAATGTTCAGCGATGATGTTGTACAATTCGTCTTTGAGCTTCTTGATCTCTTTTGCGGTGATCTCGATATCTGAGGCTTGTCCGCCTACACCACCCATCGGCTGGTGGATCATCACGCGTGAGTGCTTTAGCGCCGTGCGTTTTCCCTTTTCACCAGCACAAAGGATGATCGCGCCCATCGAGGCAGCCATTCCGGTGCAGATAGTTGCAACGTCACAATTGATATACTGCATTGTATCGTAGATACCCAAACCTGCGTACACGGAGCCACCCGGGCTATTAATGTATATCTGGATGTCTTTTCCACTGTCAGCCGATTCCAAAAAGAGAAGCTGAGCTTGGATGATATTGGCGATGAAATCGTCAATTCCCA
The DNA here is from genome assembly GCA_038131955.1 of Flavobacteriales bacterium. GTDB lineage: Bacteria > Bacteroidota > Bacteroidia > Flavobacteriales_G > Salibacteraceae > SHAN690. The sequence goes on along the minus strand of JAYPQK010000009.1, from coordinate 394,328 downwards.
ATCCAAGGAAAATGATGCGGTCCATCATCAAGCGAGAGAAAACGTCTACTTCTCGGAAAGGCATCGGACGCTCTTCGATCACCGTACGCGTCATCCCCTCTGGCTTGTTCACCGCCTTCATATAGTCATCCACCGAAAGCCCACTCATTCCGAGGTGGTTGACCGCATAGTTCCGAAATTCTTTCCCGTCTGTCATTCTAGAATTTTAAAAGGTTTGAGACCTGATCCATGAATTTGCCTTTACCGGCCTTACTTGAGGCTAATTTAACGAATTCATCAAAGGTCACTTCCTTTTCCTGAAGCTTAACATTGGATTGATAGAATTCGTTCAGACGTTCATCCATCAATTGATCGTAAACCTTACGCACTTCTTCTTCCTTCTGGAGGAAGTTTTGAGCAAACTGATCGAGCATGTCATCGCCCACTTCTCCTTGTCCGAAAGAAGCAAACTGAGCCTTAATATTCTCCTTCACACGGTTTTGAATATCCTGGAATTCCACCTTGATCTCATTCTGCTTGGCGATCTGACCTTCGATCAACTGAACTTTGAGCGATCGACTGTAATCGTCATATTCACGCTCAACATCCTCTGCCGTAATCGGATGCTCTTCACTTCTAGCTCCTTGCTCTAGCAACCAACGCTTGATGAACTCATCCGGCAATTGCAGCTTCAACTTCTCTAGAAGCTTATCATGAATGTCACGACGCAACTTTTTCTCACTGTCGCCTACGAGGTACTTCTCAAGGTCTAGAGCGATCTTATCGCGGAACTCTTGCTCGGTAGTAGCTACACCCGGACCCAGAACCCTGTCGAACAACTCACTGTCCAACGGAGCCATATCGATGTTATGGATCGACTCGATGACCAGGTCAAACTCTTTTCCGATCTCGTCCAGCTGACTAACCGGAATACCCAGCATCTGTGAAAGATCTACATCACCCTTAGCAAACTTGGCCGGCTCGATCTTTACGGTATCGCCTGTCGCTTTACCGATCAACTTTTTCTTAGCGTCCTTATTATCGACGTAATCAAGCGCGATGGTCGTATGGTTATGCAGTCCACCCTCCTTGCGAGCGCCTTTCTCCAGTTCATACAAAGACCCGTATACCATGTCGGTATCACTCACTACTTCAGCCTCGGTAGAAGTTCCATAGCGGCGCTGAAAATCCTTCACGTACTTGTCGATCAACTCGTTATCAACCTTGATCTTGTACTTGTTGAACTTGTCCTTGATAGATAAATCAACTTCGAAAGAAGGCGCAATACCTAGTTCATAGTTGAATTCGAATGTCTTGTCGAAATCGAGCTGAAGCTCTTCAATGTCTTCCGGAAGAGGCTGACCGATGATGTTGATCTCGTTCTCTTGGATGTGCTTGTTGAGGTTATCCGATAAGATGCGGTTCAATTCCTCTGCAAGTACTGCTTTGCCGTACATCTTCTTCGCAACGCCAAAAGGAACTTTTCCAGGGCGGAAACCCTGAAGGGTCATCTTTTTGCGGTGGTTATCCAAAACCGTGCGAACTGCAGGCTCGTAATCCTTTGGCTCAATGGTGATGGTCACCTTGGCATTCAACTCATCAATATTCTCTTGCTTGATGTCCATGATTGAATTGTGTTATAATAGCTTGGTCTTAAGACAAGAAAAGGCCCTTCGAAAAGCGGCCTTATCCTTCAGTGATCCTCGGGAAGGTGAGAGCCATTCCCTGTAAAATATGTGCGGGTGGAGGGACTTCCCAATACGAGCTTCGCTCTATGGGGATAAACTTCTCGTCCCAACGCCTTCACGTTTTGAACTATGTGCGGGTGGAGGACTCGAACCCCCACGCCTTGCGGCACTAGATCCTAAGTCTAGCGCGTCTACCAATTTCGCCACACCCGCATGTGCTGGTTTAAAAGAACTTCCTCTGCGTCAATCGATTCACTCGATTTCCCGAAAAGGAGTGCAAAGATACAAATAGAACATAGTAAAACTATGCCTAAAGCACAATTTGATTTCTTGGGTCTAAGGTTACTTTTGTCGATAAGAATCCGTCATGAAAGTCGACCCAAAATCCGTATCCGTTCCTAAGCTCCACGGCTATCTATTAGGCGCCATTGGACCACGTCCGATCGCATTTGCGAGCACTATTGACAAGGAAGGAAATCCAAACCTGAGTCCATTCAGCTTCTTCAACGTATTCAGTGCCAATCCTCCGATCGCCATTTTCTCTCCGGCGCGTCGAGGCAGAGACAACACTACCAAGCACACTTATGAAAACGTCAAGGAAGTACCGGAAGTGGTGATCAATGTGGTGAACTATGAGATCACCGAGCAGATGTCATTGTCCAGCACTGAATACCCAAAAGGCACGAACGAATTCATCAAGTCGGGCCTTACTCCTGTGGAGTCTGAATTGGTCCGCCCGTTCCGCGTGAAAGAGTCGCCCGTGCAATTCGAATGCAAGGTGCGTGAAGTGGTCGAATTGGGTCAGGAAGGCGGTGCCGGCAACCTAGTGGTGTGCGAAGTGGTTATGATTCACATCGACGATGCGGTTTTGGATGAAGAAGGCAAGATCGACCAAACGAAGATCGACTTGGTAGGACGAATGGGGGGTAACTACTACGTCCGAGCTCATGGTGAGGCATTATTTGAGGTGGCCAAGCCACTTCAGCGTCTCGGTATTGGAATCGATGCCATTCCGGAAGACATACGACAGAGCGCTATCCTTTCCGGAAATGACCTAGGAAAGCTCGGGAATGTGGAATCCCTTCCCAATGAGACAGACGTCAACGATTGGAAACTCACAGAACTAGCCGACCTTTTTGTCGAACTAGAAGACAACAGCGCCGCCCTTGAAAAAGCGCTTCATGAAACGGCAAAAGCCTACCTTTCTGAAGGAGGCGTAGAAGAAGCTTGGAAAACACTATTAGCATATAACGATTAGAGAAACAGAGAAGACATGAGCATGGAAGTTGAAGGAAGTATCAAGGTTGTATTTGACACACAAACCTTTAATTCAGGATTTCAGAAGCGCGAGTTTGTCGTGACCACCAAGGAGCAGTACCCACAGGATGTGAAGTTTGAGCTCATCAAGGAGCGCATCGACCTCATCGACCCTTTCAAGCAGGGTGATTCGGTCAAGGTACACTTCAACCTTCGCGGCAACGAATACAACGGGAAGTACTTCGTCAACCTTCAAGCCTGGCGAATCGAACCTCTGTCGAGCAGTGCATCGAGCAATGGATCTTCTCAAGACCCATTTGAGGACGCTGGTTTCCCGAACGCTCCTTCAGACAATAATGCCACTGAAGACGACCTTCCCTTCTAAATGAATGGTCGTTTCTTAGAAACGTACGTTCGATTGGTGAGGAGCCTGTTGCCCTCGCCACTGACCATTGCATTTCTTCTCACAGCGATCACCTTAGCGATCGTTTTGATCGTGAACGGCCTCCCTAGCGGAGGATTCGTTGGCGTGATCGATTGGTGGGCCAAGGGTCTTTGGCAACCGGGATTGATGGTGTTTGCCCTTCAAATGATGCTCATGTTGGTTTTGGGGCACGTTTTGGCGATATCGCCGTGGGCGGCTCGATTCATTGATCTGGCGGTAAGGCCATGCACCTCCAGCGCTAGAGCCGCAGCTTGGGTTGCGTTTGTCACGATGCTTGTCGGTTTATTCAACTGGGGTTTGGGCTTGATCTTCGGAGCCATTATGGCGCGAAAAGTGGGCGAAAAAGCCACGCGGGAGGGATTAAACATCAACTATCCACTCATCGGAGCTGCGGGATATACCGCGTTGATGATCTGGCACGGTGGGTTTTCGGGATCATCACTCATCAAGATCACTGAACCCGGTCATCTTTCTGAACTGATGGGGGCCGGTTTCAACTCTCCACTCCCAAGCAGTATTTCACTTGGCGACACGGTATTCAGCAACTTGAATCTTGTGGTCACATTCTGCTTGCTGATCGTGATTCCCGCAGTTCTCTTCCTTCTCGGGAAGAATTCTCAGGGGTCCGTGCCGAAGCTATCTCCACATCCTTTTCCGGAAGAAGACACAAAGGATCTAGTGGGTGCAGAGAAATTGGACCGAGCAGCTTGGTTCTCCAAGGTCATTGGAGGAATGATGCTACTCTACATTGTCTATCAGATCGTCTGGGTGACGGGATTTTTGAACTATTTCAATCCAAACAACATCAACTTGTTGCTCTTGGCTCTCTGTCTATTGGCCCATGCCAATATCAAGACCTTCACCCATGCAGTTGAGGACGCCATCCAAGGAGCAAGTGGCATTCTTATCCAGTTCCCGTTGTACTTTGGAATTTTGGCATTAATGAAGGAGAGTGGTATGATCAACCAGCTCTCTCAATTCTTCATCGAACATTCCAACGAGATCACCTATCCGATCTATACGTTCTTGAGTGCAGGACTGGTCAACATCTTCGTTCCTTCCGGTGGAGGACAGTGGGCTATCCAGGGTCCGATCATCATCCAATCATCGATCGAACTAGGCGTACCTCTGAACAAGAGCATTCTAGCCTTGGCCTACGGTGATGAGATCACAAATATGCTGCAGCCCTTCTGGGCATTACCACTTCTCGGAATCACTCGATTGAATGCAAAGGACATCCTTCCCTACTCCCTCGTAGTTTTCCTAGTGGGAAGTATTGTGTTTGCTGCCGCCCTTCTACTCTTTTGACTTTAGTGTTTATAGCGTCTTCCCTTCCACTGAAAAGAAGGCGACATCAATCCCGCCAGACCGATCACGATGAAATAGAGCGGATACACCAACGAGATCAGGAGCCCATCCCACCACTCGGCATTGAATCGGTACTTATCGAAACCTGAGCGATGAAAGCTGAACTCGATCATGGACTTAGCTACCCATAATACGGTCAAGGCATTGAAGAGAGAAGAGAGAAACAACCAGTCGATAGTCAAGCATAGGAAGATCACATTCACCAAGAAAATGAATGGAGGCAACAACCGGAGTGTGGGTCGTCCATACCCTGCATATTTTGAAGCCCATCGAATTCGCTGTGAAAGCAACGAGTGAAGATCAGAAGGCGGGTCTGTAAGAACAGCCGACTCCATTTTATAACTACCCGTGAACTCCGCTTTGCTTGCTGACTGGGCAAAAAACACATCGTCTCCACTGGCATAATCCATTTGTAGACTATCCTGGTAACCGTCCTTCTTTGAGGAATGGACTAGCATATTACCGCCATTGACCATGACTGGAGCTTTGATCTTGACAAAAGCCTCTGAGACCATTTGCGTATTCAGGTTCTCGTAGGCCAACCACCTTTCCCATGCATTGCTGTGGGAATAGACCACCGGGCCAAACACAATCGCAACGTCTTCCTTCATTCCATCCTTCACCATGGACGCGATCGTAGATTCTTGCACTTGACAATCCGCGTCGGTAAAATAGATCCATCCATCATCAACTTTCTTAAGTCCCGTTTTCAAAGCCGATTTCTTCCCTGACCCTTCATTGGACAGCACCGTGATGTCAAGGTTCGAAAACTGTTTTCTGGCTTCTTCAATTCGAGCTAGGCTATCATCAGTACTGTCGTCATCGACCATAATAACACGGAGGGGAAAGGAGACACCTCGGGAAGAAGAGAGGGCAGATAAACAAGCCATTAGCTTTTGCCCTTCGTTACGAAAAGCGATCACTACATTGATCTTTTGGTCAACCGGTTCGATGGGCATGGTCGAAGGGTGGGTCTTGACCACGGAAAATATTCCGATCAAAAACAGGGTCCAGATCACCAGAGCGATGATGTAGACCCAGATCATCGTTTGAACTCAAAGATGCGATAGGTGTACAGGGTGACTACCCCCATTAGCGCAGGAAAGGCAACATTGATCCCCCAGACCAAGAAGACCACGATACTCACCACGATCGGGTCAAAATGGTAAAGCTCAAAATAGCCCAGAGCGAACGACTCTCGAAGAAGAAGGTCCGGCACCGGAAAAAACGGTAGTAATGTGATAGAGAACATCGTGAGAACAGAGGCGCTCAACACTTCATACACACTGTACTGCGGCATCATCCATTGAAAGACGACTAAGTACTGCAACACAAAGGTCAAGAAGCGCACCAGCGATAGTCCATAGAGTTTCCACAGTAATTCGCTCGGTAGTCGCTCAAAGACGCGCACATGCTCTGCATATGCCTGCAAACGTTTAAAACGCAGGAGAAGGTCTGCAAACAGCTCCAATCGAAAGAAAAGGATCAGGGATAAGAGCAACGTGAGTCCGACCGTAACCTGAAGAATGACAGTAGGGATCCATCCAAGTGCTGCACTTCCAAACTCAATGAGTAGCAACTGAATACCCAGCACCCCGAAGGTCAAGGTGGCAATGGTTTGGGCTACGCCATTGACAAAAGAGAGCATGGCGCCTTGAATCCTTTGACCAGATTCCAGAACCAGGACTCTTCCAAAGAGTTCGCCCACGCGATTCGGCGTGAAGAGTCCGAACGTGATCCCGCTCAGTACACCCTTTACGGAACGCTTCCAAGTAAGGGGAAACTGTGAACCGACGAGGTACTTCCATTTGACCACCTCCATCGCCCAATTCAACACCATGAAGATCACCGCTGCAAACAGCAGTGGAATCAAGCGCGCTTCAAACCTCATGGAAGAAAGAACTTCAAACAAGGAAAGTTGCTGCTCTGCGGTGATGACTCGATTCCAAATGAAGTACACCGCTGCAAGGGAAATGATCGTTTTGACCACGAAGCCCACCCACGGCTGACGGAGGGTATCAACAAGCTGTTCAGAACTTGTAGCTGCTTCCTTCAATCCTAGGGTATGCGCTATTAACTTCGGTAACTTCACAGATGGTTAGTCAGCAACAAAGTTCCAAAGAAAAAATCATTCTGGGTATCGACCCGGGGACAAACGTCATGGGATATGGCGTGATCCAGGTCAATGGCAAGTCCTTGACCATGCTATCCATGGGGGCTGTACAGATGAAGGAAGACGACTACGCCCTAAAACTCAAGCGGATTTTTGAGAAGGTTTTGGAACTCGTAGACCAATACAAGCCGGATGAATTTGCCGTAGAAGCACCCTTTTATGGAAAGAATGTGCAATCCATGCTAAAGTTGGGTCGAGCTCAGGGGGTCTCCATGGCCGCAGCTCTCTATCGTGACATTCCCATCTCCGAATACAGTCCGAGAAAGATCAAGCAATCCATAACGGGCAGTGGTGCCGCATCTAAGGAGCAAGTGGCTGGTATGCTTCAGAGCATTTTGAAGATCGACCGTCTTCCAAAGCATTTGGATGCCACGGATGGATTGGCGGTTGCGCTCTGTCATCACTTTCAGAGTACCAGTGCGGTAGCAAAATCAGGAAGCAAGGATTGGGCTTCGTTTATCGCGAAGAACCCTAAGCGAGTGAAGTAAAGGCGTCGCTGATACGCGCACGAAGTGATTCCATCTCCTCGGCGGACATTTCCAATTTTGGTTTCCCGAAATTGATATCCCCTACGTGATTGATCGGAATTAGGTGGATATGTGCATGGGGCACCTCCAGTCCGATGACCGCTACTCCAATGCGCTCGCAGGTAACCACGGATTCGATTGCTTTAGCCACCTTCTGTGCGAACTGCATATATCTTCCTAAAAATTCGGGTTCGAGGTCAAAGAGGTAGTCCGTTTCCTGAACTGGAATAACCAATACATGTCCCGCATTGAGTGGGTTAATATCCAAAATAGCAAAGAACTCTTCCGTCTTCGCAACGAAGAGTCCAGGGATCTCACCTTGAAATATGCGGGTAAAGATGCTAGGCATTAGCGCGTGATCTCTAACACTTCGAACTTCATGATACCATTGGGAACCTGAATCTCGGCGATCTCGCCGACCTTCTTACCAAGGAGACCTTTACCGATTGGTGAATCAACGCTGATCTTGCCTTCCCTCAAGTTCGCTTCATTCTCGGCTACGAGAGTGTAATTAAACTCTTTATTCATCGAGAGGTTCTTCAAGCGAACGTTTGAGAGGATAAGCACCTTCTCATTGTTCATTTGCTCCTCATCGATGATACGCGCGTTGCTGATGATCTCTTTCAGCTTGGCGATTTTCAATTCCAACAGACCCTGTGCTTCTTTTGCTGCGTCATACTCCGCATTCTCTGACAAGTCTCCCTTATCTCTCGCTTCAGCAATCTGCTTTGAGATAGCAGGACGCTGCACCGACTCGAGTTCGTGCAATTCGTCTTGAAGCTTCTTCAATCCTTCCTCTGTGTAATACCTGATCTGTGACATATCACCTCTATTGGTTCAATTATCTAAAAACAAAGGAACCGCTCAACGAACGGTTCCAGAGTTCAAAGCTATGTAAAAATGCGATTAGATGTTCAAGCGCAAACCGAAGCTATGCGTGCCACCAAGGGGATTCGCGAAGCGATAAGAGTAGTCAGCACTAATGCCGCTATCCTTCTTACCTTGGAACGGAAGCTTCAGCGTCATACCCATCGTTGGACCGGTGTAGGCATTGAGTCGCATACCTGGACCAAGTTCTGAGAAGATGCTGGTCTCATACACCAAACCCGCACGAACTGCTACCCACTCACGGAATCCAAATTCAACGCCTCCGCGGATCTGATCTTGTGAGAATGAGTTAGACGTGAAGGTACCTGCAACCGTCAAACGGAAGTCGCTAGGCAATGCATCCTCATCTACTTCTTCACCTTCCGCAACAGCACCAGAACTAACACCCGGCATCAAGTAGAAATCGTAAGAAGCTCCGATGTTCAGAAGAGCAGGCATTTCAAAGCTCTCTGCACGTTGGTTCAAGGTAAATTCCGCATCCTGCAGGATAACAACTTCAGAAAGACCGTCACCAGAGTAACGCATCTTAGGACCTACATTGCGCAATGCGATGCCAAACTTCATTCGGTCATACTCACCTGTAACGTAGCGGATCCCCGCGTCGATAGCGATTCCCTGAGCACTCACGTCGTTGATCGACTCAGAAACGATCCGGATAGATCCTCCGCCGTGAATACTGTTAGAAAAGCTCTTGGCATACGCCAGCGCTAGGTTCAAGAACTGAGGACTAAACGTACCCTGACCACCATCCGGGTTATCCGTCGTGGTCACCTCGATCTGACCAAAGCTCATAGCGTTGATACAAATCCCGAGAACACCTGACTCTCCAACTCGCTGACCCAAGGCCAAGGAGTTTATACTGATATCTGTTCCTGAGAACATCATCACATTGGAGAAGTACAGCTCCGTTTGATTGACCGTGGTCAATCCAGAGATGTTCATATTGAAGGCTTCCACACCACGAGCAAAGGCAGAGTTCGCGCTTCCAAAGCCGCTGCTATTAGCCCAAGGGTTGATCAAGAGCTGATTTGCTCCCGCCTGTCCGATTCGCTCCTTATTGCCCGCGAACGTGGTAAACGCCGAGACGGTTAGGATTACTGCTACGATATATTTCATATTTCTCATCTCTAATCGCATTTTCAAATTAGAAGGAGTTCAAGTCAATGGGTCGAAGTACTCCGAACCACTTGATCACCTTCTCACCGATTCCCGGCACATTGATGTGAATGATATACAGACCACTCGCCACTGTGATATTGTCCTGGTTCTTCAAGTCCCAGTCAACACTTGTGGATGTTGGATCGTCCTTCTCAAAGGTTCTTACCAACGTACCATTAACCGTAAAGATGTTTATGGTACATGTTTGTGGCAAGTTGATGATCTTGACGGTGTAGTCCAAACGTTGCGTTTCATACTCACTGTAAGCGTAATATGGGTTTGGCACTGCCTTGATATCATCCAGAGCTTCCTCGCCGATGGCCACATCGATCGTTGGAGCAACCTTGAAGGTATTGAAGTTGTACATCGGCAAACCTTTGTTGATCGTCTCGATCAACAACAGGTCGTTAGATGAGCTCACAGAACCGCCTGCTATCGCAGTAAACGCCTGTCCACGGTAGAATGTCATCTGATCAACAGTCGTATCACCGGCTGTACTGATGTCGTACTGATCGACTTCAACACTACCGCGCTTCACGAAGTAGGTCTCACCTGCGGTGATGCTTGAAGCAGCTACACCAGAGTTCGAAGGCGAATAAACCTCATAAGGCTTAGCTGAGCGAAGCTTGATTCGAACATGATTTGCTCCAGACTCACCCCATAGTTCAGCATTCTCAGCCAACATGGTATATCCAACCCACGCACCTGCTCTCATGACTGACATGTAGTGCTGGTAATCTTGGTTGTTAGGATCAAAGAGAGCACCTCCTGCGGTACGATCGAATTGCACCAAGTTTGACCAAGAGAAGTTACCACCATCATATGCTGGCATCAACTGATCCTGATCTTCCAAGTCAGCTCCTTCTTCCCAGTTGCTTCGGAAAACGTACACCATGTGCATACCCCCGAAACGAAGCTCTTGGAAGAGTTCTTCTGTCAATTTATCGGTAGGGTTCCACTGCATATCAGCACCGTTCTCACCACCTAGCCATGAGTTCTCAGAGAACGCCATATTCAAACGCTCACCTGTCTCGACGTTCACCGCATAACCAGGGAACCATCCCATACCAAAGGATAGGTCACGCAGATCATCATCGGTCTCGAAACCGAGCTGTGCGAAATAGTCCTTATCCTTCTGAAGCATTTCAGCAACTAGATCACCCATGACCTGCTGTCCGCCGAATGTTGCTTCTTCAATGTTACAATCAGGATCGAGTTGGTTTCTTCCATCCTTATCGACAGACAGACCGCGACGCATCTCGCCACGAATCGTTCCACCCTCGGTTAAGGTTCCGTTGTCTTCTGCCTCAAGGACAGGGCAACGGGTCCACAGCGACTTATCCGTCGTGAACACGATGTCAACACTCGGAAGATTTTCCAAGCCAGACTCTTGGTAGATTCGCTTTGAGAACAACTCAACTCCTGCGCCACTTCCACCTGGGAAGTAAGGGATCGGGTGAGCTGTATCATGCGAACACAATGCAAATGGTGCCCATGTACGACTTGCAATATTCTCGTAGTACTCTTCTGGATCGAGGAATTCATTACAAGCAAGGTCAAGGCAGTTGTCTGCATCGATCTCTTGGAAGTCGTCCTGCGCATCTGCATAGTATGTACCGGAGCGAATCCAGTTCAGGAATGCCGATGCATCCACATCAGAGATACCACTCAACCATTGATCAGCCTCGTCATCGAACTCAACATCGAAACCAACATAACCGTTGCTAACCGCATTCTCATCCAATCCAGGATAACCGGGGCCAACAGTCAATGAAAGACCAAGGTCAAACATGACTTGTTCGTTAGCTTGACGAATCGTCTGATCAGCAAATACCGTATCCATTGGCTCGGCCGAATTGCGCTCATACAGCACCCAAGTCAAGTTCTCATATGTCTTGTTCTTGGTTGTGTCGATAAACTGGATAGTAAACTCACCTGGAGGAATGATCAACGGATCAACCACCTTCAATGCTACTGGACCTTGACCTGCTTCGTAAACAAGGTCTTCCGTGATCCAATCACTTGGAGTTGCAGCAAATTCAGCAGCAACTGAATCTAGGTAGTCTTCTTTGATGTTCGCAAAGTTTCCACCGTTACCACGTCCTTCTACTCGCACAATCTCGATTCCATCACCGTACTGAGCATTCAGTTGTACACCATTGAACTCAGATTCGGTTCGGTGAGGGATAGCCTGTACAACTCGAACAGGACCTGAAGGAGACTTACGACTTGCGAGGTAAGGCAACTTCTGACCTTCCAAACGGGGAGGATCAGCAGATGGATCATACACTCCATCGATATACTGAAGGTTTCCTACACCATCTCCATAGCGGTTGTATGCATAAGCAATAGCCATGAAGTAGTAGGTCTTATGGTTGATCAAACGTGAGTCTGTTGTAGAGAAAAGATCCTCCGTAACACGGAAGCTATGGCGAACCCCTTCGTTCTCACCATCAACCTTCACTACAGGTACATCCTGACCGATCTGAGAATTAAACTCATAATTGACCAGTTTGTCCACGTCATTGGCGATATCAACTTGCGCTACCAAACGAGCCTTATCAGGATCATTCAAATCGTTCGTACCGACAGAACCGTCTGCCAACTGATAGATCTGATATCCTTCGAACTTATAAGTCGCAAACAAAGCCTTCTCAGCTGCAGTCAATCGAAGGTCATTGTAACCATCGTCGTCTGTATCTACTGAGTCAGGAGCAGCGAGGAATGGATCCACACTTGCGTATCCTTCGTTGGCGTTGTTAGAGTTGATCGGATTAGAGAGCATCAAGATGATCTCACGATCCAATTCTTGTACAGCTACGTCTGGAGCATCAGGACCATCTAGGATCTCGAAACAAGAATCGAAGAGCGCCTGAGTCTTATCATCCGCACGACGCATCAAGTTCACAGACTCGATACGACCTCCTGAAGTAGCCTGCATCCATACGATACCGACGGTAATGTTATTTACAGCACCTGGACCCAAACGGAATGGACCAGAGGACTGTACGAAACGACGGTCACCTGGAGGGTTACCAGAAGAAACTTCTGTCCATGGAACAAGGCTCGCTGGAGGAACAACTCCTCCGGTACCCCAGTTCAATGGATCTGTATCACCAGGGAACATGTAACCTGCAGGGATCGCATTTGGATTGGTTGGATCGTATCCGTTACCCCCGAAGGTCATTTGAGTACCATCCTTCCAAATACCACGAAGCATGTTATAGTAGTCAGTAGCACTGCTAGGGTCTCCAACCGGACCAGACGCGTTTACGTGGTACAAGAACTTACGCATACCGTAGCGCTCGTTATCGATGATGCCATCACCGTAACCGGCTCCTTGACCAGGGTAAACAATACCGTCATCCTGAAGCGCAGAACTCAGGTCTTCACACAAGCAGTTATCCTTTCCATCATTAGCCTGGAATGGACCTTGGAAGAAATCAACCCCGATAGCAGGTGGTTGGTTACCATAACCAAACTGGCCACTCGCATCCTGGTCTTCATCATCACCATTATAGAAGTAACCTAATCCGCGTTGAACGTCAACACCAACGTAGTCATCCTGAGCGTTTCCTACGTCACCGTCTACCCACTGACCAAAGTAAGTCTCTGACAACTCGAACGTAGATCGGTTGATCAACTCGTAGTTGTAGAACGTCATGTTGTTTACCTCGTCCGTAGTAGCAAAAGCAAATGCCTGAGAGCGGATCTCCATACCGATGGACTGTCCTCCTGATTCGGTGTGGATATTTCCCTTATCGTTGAACACCCACCACAAGTTCTGGTCACCATATACGTCGCGTACACGACGGCTACAGTCACTCTTACCTGAAAGCACGTATCCAGGATAGTCACCATCGCCTTCCGGATCGTAATCGCCATCGCCATCACGATCGAAGAAAGGAGCGAGGTAGTAATCCTCGTTATATGGTTCAAAGTTTCGTCCGTGTGCTGGCCATTCCGTGATCACAGATGGAACGGTATAACCAGGATACAGGGTCTCCTGTGTATTGGTTCCGTTCTCTTGATCGAACTGACCTGCTTCCCACCATGCCGCAAATTCTGCAACCATGGAACGTGAAGTCTCCCAGTGACGGTCATAATCGGTACACGTTTGCTGATCGATCTCTGCGTCAACAGTGCTCAACGGACCCGTCCAGTAATCGTTACCGATCTGACGGAATCGAAGCGCTGCCACCTTGAACTGTCCAGAAATATCCTGTCCAGCCAACCAGAGTGATCCGGCAAACAATGATGTCTTTCCAGAACCCTTAGGGATCTCGTAACGTGCACGGTTGAAGTCCCACCACATATCACCACCACTCTGGATCAGAGCGCGTGTGTTATTGATGTCTAACTCCGTGGCGGCAGTTGCCGGATTACAGTTCGCGGCAACCACTGGTGGAGTTCCTCCTCCTTTGTTCTGGTTCTCGTACTTATACCTTTCTGCGTGGGCTCCGAAAACGAAGCTCAAAAGGACTAAGCTGCTCAGTATGGTTCTCATGTTCATAATAAAATTCTTTGGTCGTTAGAAGTTCACTCTCAAACCAAGTCTGATTCTTCTAGGTAACTGCCAGTTATTTGGATTCCAAAGTTTCATTGAGTAGTAATCTGTGAACGACTCAGGGCTGATCTGCTCACCGGTGAATACTCGTCCCAATGGAGAGTTCAAGTACCCATCGTCATCTGGGTTACCGGTTGCGCGATATACGTTGTTCACGTTGCGTGCATTCAACAGGTTCAACACCTGTACGTACGTGTTCATATTAAGGTCCTTCCCAGCGATCTTAGCTACGAAATCACGATCTAACACGAAGTCAAATCGGAATGTCCACGGCAAAGACGCACTGTTGATCGCTCCTTTCTGAAGTGGAGCAGGGTTGTTTGCAAACAAGGCACTTGAAGTGAAGTTTGACTGTGGGTTATAAGGCTCCCCAGAACCTGCACGTGCCTGTAGGTTGAAACCTGTGTTCTTCAAGATCTGCTTATCACCCACAACCGGACCGTTGTAGTTCGCTCCACTTGCGTAACGGTAGTCGATGTTAGCAACGATAGCATGACGCTGGTCATAAGACAAGCGAATCGGTGCACGCAAGTTAGGCTGACCTGATCGAGCCAAGTTCAACTGGCTTGTCGCTCCTGAACCGGTACCTTCTGCAAACTGCAAGGTGTAGCTCGCGCGAACCGAAAGGTTGTTGGTACGACGGAGGTCATAGCTCACAGTAAGACCCTTCACAGTTGCGAAGTCGATGTTATCATACGAGTTGTACTCGATCGGATAAGCATCAAATACGCGAAGTGCCTGTACCAGATCACGAGACTCGCGATAGAACGCAGAGATCTTAAGCGCCATCGCAGAGGTCAAGGCCTGCTGGAAACCAACTTCGTAGTCGATGGTCTTCTCAGGACGCAAGCTTGGGTTTGCCAAGGTCGCTGAGCTAGCTCGGCTCTGAAGGAAGTAGTAATCCGATGGATCCAGGCGAATACCTGTAGTAGGACGCTTGGTCAATACATCGTAGTGAGCAAAGAAGTTAGCCTCATCCGAGATCGGGAAGCTGAATGCCACACGAGGCATGAAGTTCGTTTGTGGAGTATAATCCTCAAACGACTCAGATCGAACATCCACACTATTGTTGCTTTCGCGATAGTTCACAGGTCCATCTGCCACCAAAAGAGGTGCTGGCAAACCATTAGATACTCGCAAAGCGGACGCGTCAGACAATTCAGCACCTGCTGCATTGTACCATGTCTTACCGTCACGGTAACCCAAGATTGAAGTTGGATTCTGAACATTGTCTACATATACTACATAGTCTTCACCAATGTTACCTGGGTGACCCGTAGCTCCTTCAGCTAGGTACTCCAAACTCTCGTCTTCTCCGGCCTTGATGGTTGGGAAAAGAACGAATGGGTCCTTCAATACTTGCTGGTTCGCATCGAAACGGTCGACACGCATACCGATACGGAAGATCAAATCATCAAATTCGAATTTATCCTCGATAAAACCGGCGACGTAGATCGGCTGGTAAGGAGCGATCGGACGGGTGTTGTTTCCAAACTCATCCAACTCCGTAAAGTAGGCATCGAAATCTGAAGCGGTACCCGAAGTACGGTTTCCATAAGGGTCATAACCATAATAGCTAACCAAGGAACCTACACCACCTCGATACAATTCATCAGGAGAGAAATATTCGAGTTGGAATACAGATGGATCCAGTGAATACACATCCAAGAAATCCACTCCATCAGGATCAAGACCCGTTGCCTTACGCAAATTATAATCGATAAAGCTCTGTGGATCCGTTCCGGTGTACTCACCAGGAGAAGCGTTCAAACGAGAGTAAGAAACAAATGGACCTGGGTAAGTAATAATCGGGTTAGAGAAGTCCAACTGATCCACGTGGGTATTCGCATTCAATCGAGCGATCTCCCACAAACCACCAGGGCTGATTCCCCAGAAACGGTCGATACGCTGCTCGTATTCGAAACCAACGATGAACTGGTGGTTGCCGATATCGGCAGAACCCTGTCCAGAAAGACGGATCTGGTTTGTAACTGCTTCGAAATAGCTATTCGAAGATGCACCGCTAGCGTTGGTAACATCGTTGTTTGACAACCACATTCCGTATACATTGTCAAGACCGTCGCCATTGATCAAACCACCACCTTGCTGGATCTCGTTGTAGTTTGTGAAGGCTTCTGAGCGACGCGCATCATAGATTGGATTTCCTTCCTCATCAAAACCTTCCCAACCATAGAGTTCGTAGTATCTCTGAGTAAACTGAGCCAACTCCGGATTAGCCGTGCCAGGTTCAAATGTAATCAAGGTATCACGGAAGGTCTGCTGGATGTTACCAACGATCTGGGTCAAGCTATCGAAGCCCGGCTGGTAGTCAGCACCCTGATAGACGGTAAACTTTCCGATGTATCCATAGTCGAAGAATCTATCCTGATGTACTGTATTCGCTCTGCGATCGTACTGCTGGCTGTAGTCAGCCTGAATGGTATAGAACGCATTCTTGATCAAGGATGAACTTCCTTCCTCTTCGCTGTTTCTGAATCGTTGAGTGAAGCGAGCATAGGTACGCCAATCGAGTGATGTACGATCAGGATACATATCATAACCAAATAGTGATTGGTTATACGCATACTGCTTGGATTTTCCGTAGTTCAAGCTACCACCGAATGTCAAATTGGTATTCGAAGTGGTAACCACGTCGATCTTACCCGCGATGTTCGCACCTAGGTTATTCGTATTCGGTCTAACATCTACACGTTCGAAATCATTCAAACGCATGAAGGCAGAGTTGTAAAGAATCGAGTTCCCTGAGAAACCTTCTCTAACCGGATCCAATCGCAATTGATCCAATCGCTCATCTTTCACCTTCCATGCCCCAACAGCAGAAGGACGGGGGTCACGCTGACTAGTAAAGTTTCCTGATACGAAGAAGCCTACCAACGGCTCCTTATTTCCAGCAGAGTCACGCTTTTGGATCAGCGGACCAGAAAGGCTAGCTTCCACCAAATTATATCCATAAGGATCAATACCGACGTATGCATTATCGCCGAATCCAACGCCTGAAGACAGAACTTCAAATCCTCCTTGGTACTTGCGACTTACACCTTTAGTAGTAATAGCAACCACACCACCCGTTACGTCACCGTATTGAGCAGGAAGTCCACCGGTGATCACCGATACCTGCTCAATGGAAGACTGAGGAATCGCGGACGAACCACGAACCTTGATACCATCGATATAGTAGTAGTTCGCATCAGAACGACCTCCACGGACGTTCAAGCTAGAGCTACCATCATCTTTCGAATAGGTACCCCCCGCGGTTGCTGCAAGTTCAGCCGGGTTACGAGCCGCCATTCTCGCGATCTCGTCGGAGGTCACGGTTTCCGTAGTTGCCGCACCATCCTGTTCGATCAAAGGTTTCTTGTAATCGACCACAACAAATTCATCGATCTGGATCGCTGAACTCGACATGGCTGTACTTGCCTTCGGGATGAACGTGGTCTTGTTAGCCGTCACACTTACGCCAGCCACCTTGATCGGGGCAAACCCCAACGTGGTGATCTCGACGTCATACTTACCCGGGGAAATCGGCTTGATCTCAACCACTCCATCAAAATCGGTGGAACCACCGGTGATGAGTGAACCGTTTTGCTTCACTGCAACGTTAGCAAAGGGAATAGGCATTCCATTTGCAGCTTCCGTGACGGTAGCCTTGATACCCCCTTGCCCTTGTTGGGCAAAAGCGCTTGCTGCGGCGATGATCAATCCGACGGTTACAAGTATCAGTTTTCTCATGTTTCGCTGTCTTTAGTAAGGTTAGCAGAAGGTCGTGACATACCCCCTGAAAAATGGCAGGTAAAGATAAAAAAGTAATAACACGATTAACATTTTTTTAATCCAGTCAGAACCCCTTAGTTTCCTGCACTTTACTTCGATTTATAGGTTTCAGTTTGGTAAAGGAATACATACTTTAACAATTGCGCAATACTCGTTTAGAAAACGGTAGACATCGATCCTTGTTCGGAGTATTTACAACCTATTGAAGCTGAAAAAGTTGCAAAAAGGACTCTTTTCGTCTTCGAGAGACGGGAATGCGAGCACCTTGCTTCATAACCACATACCCACCCTCGCCTTTCACATATTTATCGATGTGCTTTAGGTTGATGATATTGGACCTGTGCACGCGATAGAATCGCTCGGGATCCAGCAGCTCTTCGAAGTGCTTGATGGTCTTGGAAACCATCACCCTGGACCCATCGACCAAGAAGAATTGGGTGTAGTTATCTTGAATCTCGCAGTAGATCACGTCATCGAGTGAGACGAATTGCAATCCTTCCATACTTGGCAAAGCGATCTTGTTCATCGCCTCTCCTTTTCTCGAGATATTCTCAATAAGGGTATGGATCTTATCTGGAGACTCAAAGTCCTTTCCAGGATTGACCTTCTCTACAGCCTGTTTCAACTCGTCCGAATTGATCGGCTTAAGCAAATAGTCAACCGCGGAGAATTTGAATGCACGGAGCGCGTATTCATGGTAGGCTGTAATGAAGATGATCTTGAAACCGAGGGCTCTTCCAAGGATTCTAACAAGTCGAATCCGGATCCATTTGGCATCTCGATATCTAATAAGAGAAGGTCGATGTCCTGAGACTCGATCGCCTTCTTGGCCTCCTTCGCATTAGCGGCTTCACCTACCACCTCCACTTCCGGGCAGGTATCGTGAAGGATGAATGCGAGGTTCTTTCTTGCCAACTCTTCATCGTCGACAATCAATGCTCTGATCTTTTTCATAGGTACGGGGGATTTAAGATTTCACTGTAGATCACGGCTTTCCTCGCGTCGAAATCAGATAGGTTTACGTCAAATTCTTCTTCCTCTTCTTCGTCCAATTCTTGCAACTGGATCCGAGGTCTAGTTTTAATACGGTGCGCCCCTGCCTCTTTGGCTTTCTTTGCAGCCCGCTCCATTTCTTTCAAACGCTCAAGGGCATCCTGTTCTTTCTGCAATGTCTCTTGAGGAGAAGGGATCTCGTCAACTTCCACTTCAACCTCACCTCTGAACCTGCGAAAGATCTCTTCCTCATCAAAGACCGGAGGAGTAGATTGCTCATCGTCTGCCTTCTTGGCCTTCTTCCATATCCCAAAAACGAAACTCAGCAGAAGCACGATGAGATAAATGATATTTCCAAAATCTTCCATTTCTCCTTGATTTCGTTTTAGTGTTTTCCTCGTCTTCTAAACCAACGCTTGACGAAGGATTCCTTTCGATTGTTATTGACCCTCTTACTCATCTTCTTATAGCGCTTCATCTCTTTCCTCGTCTGCTTCGACTGAATGCTCAAGTGTCTTTCTTGAGCTTCTCTCTCTGCAGCTGCTTCTTCAGCCTGCCTCTCCTGCTCTTTGTTCTCCAGTTCTCTCAGTCGCTTCTTTGATTGTGCTTCTGCTGGTTGCACATTCAGCAAGGCTACCATCAACATCAAGAAAGCGATTCTAAGTAAGTTTGTCTTCTTATTCATCTATACTACAAAAGTGAATCGGTTAACGGCAGTTATAATTATTATATGTACAGTTTCATTGAGTAACTGTCGGAGAAGGGATACTCAACATTTCGTTCCGAATGTACAAGTCAACCGTAACATCTCCACGAATCTGCCACAATATAATGACCTCAACTTCATCAATGGATGGGTCTATCTTGACGGAGGTTACAATGGTCTTCTGGCTTTTAGAGCGAATTTGGAAGAAGTCAAGGTCTACGACCGTCAAGCGCCTTACAACGTTATCGATCAGTGCCGCATCTATGTCGACACCAACAACTCCAATATTGCCATTGACACTTGTTCGGGTTCTGAGTGGTTCCTTCTGGACGGGCAGGTACTGAAAGGTCCAGCTTCTTATCCTCTGAAGGAATATCAGACCGTCTTTGACGGCACCAACCTGACCATCACAAATTAAAAAAGGGGCCGAAGCCCCTTTCCCATTTTCAGTCTCTATCGATTATCAATAGCGATAGTGCTCAGGCTTGTATGGCCCTTCCACTTCGACTCCGATATACTTCGCTTGCTCTGGTGAAAGTTCATCTAGCTCAACGCCGATCTTAGCCAAGTGCAACTTAGCTACCTTCTCATCCAAATGCTTAGGCAACACATACACCTTGTTCTCGTATTGATCGTTGTTGTTCCACAACTCGATCTGTGCCAACGTTTGGTTCGTAAAGGAGTTAGACATCACAAAAGATGGATGACCTGTTGCACAACCCAAATTCACCAATCGACCCTCAGCTAGCAAGATGATCTGGTTTCCATTCTTCAATGTGTAAAGATCCACCTGAGGCTTAACCTCATCCTTCACTTGACAGCTAGCATTCAACCAAGCCACATCGATCTCATTGTCGAAGTGTCCAATGTTACAGACGATGGCCTTATCCTTCATCTTCTCGAAATGCTCCTGACGAATGATGTCTTTGTTTCCAGTTGCCGTAACCACGATATCCGCTTCTGCCACCGCATCGATCATCTTCCTCACCTCGAAACCATCCATGGCCGCTTGAAGCGCACAGATTGGATCGATCTCTGTTACAATAACGCGAGCTCCAGCGCCACGCAGTGAAGCTGCTGAACCTTTACCAACGTCACCGTATCCTCCAACCACCGCGACTTTACCCGCAAGCATCACGTCGGTAGCGCGACGAATCGCATCCACCAATGATTCCTTACAGCCGTACTTATTGTCAAACTTTGACTTGGTGACGGAGTCATTCACATTAATGGCAGGCATCACAAGTGTTCCATTCTTCATGCGCTCATACAAGCGGTGTACACCTGTGGTCGTTTCCTCAGAAAGACCTTTGATCGCTTTGGTCAATTCAGGATACTTGTCGAATACCATATTAGTCAGGTCTCCACCGTCATCCAAGATCATATTCAATGGCTGTCCGCCATCGAATGAGAACAGGGTTTGCTCAATACACCAATCGAACTCTTCTTCCGTCATGCCCTTCCAAGCGAAAACAGGAATTCCTGCCTTAGCAATAGCAGCAGCCGCATGATCCTGAGTAGAGAAGATGTTGCAGCTCGACCAGGTAACCTCTGCTCCGAGTTCAACCAATGTCTCGATCAGAACAGCCGTTTGAATGGTCATGTGCAAACAACCCGCAATGCGAGCTCCCTTGAGAGGCTTTGCATTACCGTATTCCTCTCGCAAGGCCATCAGTCCCGGCATCTCTGCCTCGGCAAGTTCGATTTCTTTCCTTCCCCAATCCGCTAGAGAAATGTCTTTTACTTTGTATTTGAGTTGATCAGTAACTTCGCTCATTCGAAAAATTTTGTGCAAAGGTAGTAGTCTCTTTGCTATTCTCCATGCAGAACAACGAAAGCATCCACAAGTTCAAAACTCATCGCAACTCTGGTATTCAAGTAGTTGAGATAAGTTCGGTAGTATCGAAGCTTTCGACCGAAGAGATCGA
This sequence comes from Flavobacteriales bacterium, assembly GCA_038131955.1. GTDB lineage: Bacteria > Bacteroidota > Bacteroidia > Flavobacteriales_G > Salibacteraceae > SHAN690. The sequence continues at coordinate 372,859 of JAYPQK010000009.1, read as the reverse complement.
ACGTCATCACTCTGGGCATTCCTTAGAGCGGACGCATCATCTTGCTTGTGCGGATGCACTGGCTTCTCACATGCTTGGACAACCGACCCGCATCCAACGTGATCCATCGGGCGCGCCCCACCTTCCTGAGGTCATAGAACGCGTATCGATCAGCCATACCGCTAACTTCATGGCGATGTTGCTCTCAGACGCTCCGATCCTGGCCTTGGATATTGAAATAATGGAGCGCGACATTGAAAGGATCATTCCACGATTCACCCAGCCTTCCGAGATCGAGCTATATTCCTCTTTAGGCATAGTGAATCCTGCTCTTGTGGTATGGGGTGTGAAGGAATGCCTGTTCAAGGCTGTTCCCGTAGACAAGGTATTATTCAAGGAACATCTCCTCATCGATCGTGTCGAATCCAAGGAGGTGATCATCAGCCATTGCTCTATCGAACATCCTGAGCTTCGAGCGCATGTATCAGTAGTTTCTCGCATCTTTGACCCGCTGATCGTGTCGTATATCGATCAGTCTGCATACGGACATGAAGCAATTTAACCTCCAGAAGTCTGACCGAAAACTGGCGATCCTGATCGACCCTGACAAACATGATCAGGACGGATTGATCGAAATTGTGGAGCACGCCAATGGCATTTCACCTGACTATTTATTCATAGGGGGCAGCCTGATCTATCGAAGCAAGGTCGCCGATGCTGCCAAGTTGATCCGCTCCTTCACAAAGCTTCCATTGATATTGTTTCCCGGACACTTCACTCAACTTACCGATGAAGTGGATGCTGTGCTACTACTTTCACTGATCTCCGGTCGGAATCCGGATCTTCTGATCGGACAGCACGTCCTCGCCGCGCCGAAGTTGAAGCAAATGACGGCTGAGATCGTATCTACCGGGTACATGCTCATCGATGGTGGCCGAGCGACCTCCGTGAGCTATATGAGTCATACTCAACCCATCCCAAGGGACAAAGAAGACATAGCGCTCTGCACGGCTCTAGCGGGTGAAATGATCGGCATGAAGACCGTATATATGGATGCGGGAAGCGGCGCTGAATCTCCGATACCGGTATCGATGGTCAAAACGATCGCTGACGCCACCGAGATTCCCCTGATCGTTGGAGGTGGAATACGAAGTATCGAGGCTGCCGAGCAGTACTGGAACGCCGGAGCCAACCTGATCGTAATCGGGAATGCCTTCGAAGAAATCGAGAATGAAGAGGAAAGAATTTCATTTGATAGAGACGCGTCTGTATAGCGTTTTCAACAGCATCGTTGATAATCTCCTGCTCGGGTAGACCTTCTGGGAATTCATTTTTCCTTAACTATGCCTTCACCCAGCCCTAAGCCCCTAGCCCTATGGAGGTAATCGTATTTACTTCACAATCTAAAATCGACACGGAGGTCCAGCGGATCAAGGACCTGTTTGACAACGGGCTTGAAACTCTTTTGATCCGAAAACCGAAGTGGTCTTCCTCTGACATTGAATCATTCATTCAAGCCATCCCGGAAGTACACCACAAGCGAATTGTCATTCACGGACACTACACCCTTGCGTTGAAATATGGCCTCAAAGGCATTCATTTTAGAAGACGGCACCGTTCGAATTCATGGAAGAACCGTTGGAAGCGCTTTTACCTAAAACTGAGGAAGCCAAACTTGGTGATCTGCACCACTTTCAATAGCTTAGAAAGCCTTCGCGACAACAAGCAAGCGTTTGACTTCGTTTTCCTCAACTCGGTCTTTACGAGTCACACCCACTACTCCAAAAATGAGGAGGCAGGGATCAACATGCTGAAATCCATTATTGGGCATAGCTCGGTTCCTGTATATGCGCTAGGCGGGGTTCGACCTGAATACATTCCGGTAGTCAAAGCTGCCGGCTTCGACGGCGTTGGATTATCCTCCTACGTCTGGAAGAGTGTCAACGACAATGTTGAACAACTCCTTTCGAACTTTCTCGCTGCCTGATCAAAGGCGGACTTTCATTCCCAACAGCCAATTTATTCCCGCTTGTGGGTAGTAGAAATTCTCTGTGACCAGGTCACCATAGATGTAGCTGTAGGTGTATCCATTGGCGCTGTATAGTGCGTTCCCCACATTATTGATGAGCAGAGTCCACTCCAAGCGCTTCAATTTCTCCACCTGAGGACGGTAGGCAATGCGTAAATCGTTGACCATGTAAGGATCAATGGAACGGTTACTATTCTGGGTGTTGTCGAGGTACTGTCGACCGACATACTTGGTAAGGATCGCAATATCGAGTCCTATATCGGTTCGCAACCCAAGCTGCGATCCAGCTATGATCGAAGGTGAGAAGGCGATGTCCACATTCTCGTGCGGAATCCTCACCTCTTCATAGACTTCATAATCGATGATCACTTCTTCAAACTCCAGGATCTTATTCTGACTCAAAGTCAAGTTGGGAGACCAATACAGTCCGATCGGCAACTCCACTTCAGCCATCACCTCCAATCCTGTTCGGTAGCTCTGTGGCACATTTGTGCGAACCGGCGCACCAACGTCATTCACTTCACCTGTAAGCACTAATTGATTCTCGTAGTACATGAAGTAGCCGTTCACAACAATCCTGAATTTTTCCCTAGACCAGTTCCAACCGGTTTCGACATCCGTGAGGTATTCAGGTGAGGGAGTAACTCCAGGTGCCGCATCTACAAAGTCACTTCTAACCGGCTCTCGGCTACCTCGTGCGAGAGAGGCATAGAAACTATGATTTGAATTAAGCCTCACGCTCGCTCCTGCTTTGGGATTAAGAAAGACATATTGTTGGTCAACGTCTATGACGCGGAGGTCGTTGTCAATACCTTTAGTTTTATAGTCAATGAACCGCCCTTGCACATCGCCGAACAAGGTCCACTTGCCCAGATTCCATTCCGCTTTTAAATAAGAGGCTGCATCCACCTTAGATGCATCAGAGAAGTAATATCGATCACGAATCGAAAGGTCCTGAGCATATCCAGCCCAGATCACTTCACCGAAGTGGGCGCCGATGTACTGATTAGCACTTCCTCCCCAAGTTACATTGAGGCCTTTCTTCCTGTATTGCAACGAGAACACTCCACCATAGAAGTGATTGTCGAGCCAGCGGCGAACGATGAAGTCAGAGGAATAGACCGTATCTCCATTGATGAACGGAGCTTGAAAACCGTAATCCGCAAAGTCATCATCGGCTTTGTATTGCTCAAAATACCCCTTACCGCGAGTGTAGTGTCCTGTTACATTCAAGTACCATGATGGCGAGATCTGCCAGCCGGTCAAAAGCTGATAGTGATCCTGGCTATAGTTATCGATCTCATTGTCGTACTCGTAGTAATTGTAGGTTCTTCCACTTTCGAGCAGATTGTCGATCTGTTGATCAGAATAACCATTGCGCCAAGCGTGATCGATCATTTCATCAACGTCACCTTTGACCCTAGACTCCGGAGTTCCCCACCAAGCTTGCTGGGTAACCTCATTACCGGCGAAGGTGAGGGCCTTCACCATGAGTTTCTCACCATAGTACCCACCCGACAGATAGTACGATTGCAATGTAGCCGCACTTCGATCGATGTATCCGTCAGAGGAGATGTAGGAGAGTCGACCTTCCACGTTGAATTGGTCATTGAATAAGCCTGTGTTGATCACAGCATTGTGTCGTCGGGTATTGAAAGAGCCGTAGGTATTGTTGAGCTCGACGTAAGCGGTAGAATCCAGATCGGATGTCTCCAAGTTCACCGTGGCTCCAAATGAAGCCGCTCCGTTGGAAGAAGTACCGACTCCTCTTTGGATCTGAATATTCTGGGTGGTGGAAGCGAAGTCCGGCATATTCACCCAAAACACACCATGAGACTCAGCGTCGTTGATCGGAACTCCGTTGACGGTCACATTGATTCGTGTGGCGTCTGAGCCCCTGATACGAATTCCTGTGTATCCGACTCCAGCACCGGCATCGGAGGTGGTCACTGCAGACACGGTCTGATTCAGCAGAATGGGCAGGTCTTGCGCCAAGTTATTGGCTTCCAATTGCTCCTTATCAACATACTCGAAAGTCATGGGCGTGGTCGCTTGCGCACGAGTAGCCTCTACCACAAACTCTTTGGTCAGCAGCGGGCTAAGACGTAGTGAGAACTTCAGGATCATATCCTGAAGCACCTCCACCGTATCGACCTTCACCTTGTAACCGAGGTGTTCCACAAAGACGACATGCTTGCCTCTTTTAACCTTCAGGTTATAGACCCCATCGCTGTTGGTCACTGCGCCGGATAGTGAACCATCGAGATGCACTACGGCTCCGGACAATGGAGTGTTTTGAGCACCCGTAACCGTACCAGACAGGTTGATCTGAGCCAGTGACATTTGGGACAAGCATCCCACGAGAAACAATAGAAGTACACTCCTTTTCATGACGTTGAATTAATGCCAACCGAGGAGTCACCGGTATCACAAGATCCGAAGACCTTGCTGTCTTCCTTCCCGGTATTACCCGAGCAGGTTCAATGGGTATAATCTCAGAATCCCGATATCGGGAAACACCCCAGTCAGCTACTGACTAATAAAGAACTTAAGCGGTCGCCTTTTTCCGAGGCAACAAACGGTTTCTCTTCAAACTTTTATTGATGCGCTCGATTCGTGCATCTGTCGATCCCTCCACTTCAATGAAGCGCTTTCCCGCCTTCACCAAAGCCTTTTTGTAGAGGTCATACAATTCTGCTCGTTCATCCGGATTCTCGCGAAGATCATCGTATTCCCAATCAATCCCTTCATGACCGCAAAGGATGTAAAGTTGATAAGGCTTCTCGAGGAACTGACGCTCGATCCAATTCTGAGCGCGACCAAAGCGGACTTCAGCCCAGATCTTCACGACTAGAGTATTGGTATCGCAGATTAGAAAGTGATTTGCATCATCAGCCACTTTGTACTCAAGCTCAAGCTGCCCCTTGGCAATCTCAAGAAGGTCGTCTTGATTGTAGTTTCTTCCAAGTTCAGCCAAGTACTCTCGGGAATACTCTTCTACGAAAGGCTCATCCCAATGCTCAGCCAAGGCTTTCGCCAAGGTAGACTTACCCGAACACTCAGGCCCGACGATGGCCAATTTGACCAACTTCTTATCTCCGCTGCCGTTCCTTGAAAGATTTGAAAGATCTGTCTCCTGCTCCATACTTCCGTCTCTTTTACCTACCAGGAGGACGCACTCTACCATCCTCCCTCACTAACGAGGGTACAAAATTACTGAATAAATCTCTGATTCAGAACGCTTCCGTACTCCATTCTATAGATCGCGAGCCGAACCTTCCAAGTTAGCCCCGAGAACCTTCATGACAAATACTGTCTTCTCGTATTCTGACCAAGCTCGCTTAATACCCGTACGGAGTCCATCAAAGATGGCATCGAAATCACCAAACAAATGGGTGGATGTCTCATTGACTCGCACTTTGAATCCTTCACACGACTTCAAGTGATCAATGAATGCGATGATGGCCGGCTCGTACTCCTCCTTGAGAGGATACATAGAAATCTCTACCGTTGCTTGTTTCATTCGGCGGAGGTTGCTGCGTCGATGACCGAGTCGTCGACCTTGTTTGGAAGAGTCACTCGCAACAGTGGTTCGTCCTGCATGGCGCGCTTGATCGCGAAGATCGCCTCATCGTTGCGAGCCCAGCTTCGACGAGCAATACCATTATTGACATCCCAATGAAGCATCATCTTCAACCTGCGGTCGGCATCCTTCGAACCGTCCAAGAGCATTCCGAACCCACCGTTCATCACCTCTCCCCAGCCTACGCCGCCTCCATTATGCAAGCTGATCCAAGTGGCCCCTCGAAATCCATCGCCGACGAAATTTTGCACGGCCATATCTGCCGTGAATTGCGAGCCATCGTAAATGTTGCTGGTCTCACGGTAAGGTGAATCCGTACCCGATACATCATGGTGATCACGACCCAACACTATCGGACCGACCTTTCCTTTCCGGATGGCTTTATTGAAGGCCTTGGCAATCTTGATACGCCCTTCTGCGTCAGCATAAAGAATACGAGCCTGTGACCCGACGACCATCTTGTTTTTACCCGCCTCTTTGATCCAATGGATGTTATCTGCCATCTGTTGCTGTATCTCTGTTGGAGAGTCCTTCATGATCTTCTCCATCACCTCGCAAGCGATCGCATCGGTCTGCTCAAGGTCTTTAGGATCGCCAGAGGTACAAACCCATCGGAACGGACCGAAACCATAATCAAAACACATCGGGCCCATGATATCCTGCACGTAACTAGGATACTTGAAGTCGATACCGTTCGATGCCATGATGTCTGCGCCTGCCCTACTCGCCTCGAGCAGGAAGGCGTTTCCATAGTCGAAAAAGTACATACCTCGCTCACTCAGTGCATTGATCGCCGCCGCGTGGCGACGAAGAGTCTCTTGAACCAATTCCTTGAATCGAGCCGGATCCTTGGCCATGATCTCCTTTGCTTCTTCAAAGCCCACCTGAACAGGATAGTAACCACCCGCCCACGGATTGTGTAGAGAGGTCTGATCAGACCCCAAGTCAACCTCAATCCCTCCTTCAACCAAGCGTTCCCAGAGAGTGACCACGTTCCCAAGGAAGGCGATCGATCTAGGCTCACCTTTCGCTTTCCACGCCAAGGCCGTTTCGATCGCTTGGTTGACATCATCGATCACTTCATCTACCCAGCCCTGTTCATGTCTTTTGTAAGCCGCGATCGGATCAACTTCAGCTGTGATACTCACGCAGCCCGCAATATTTCCGGCTTTCGGCTGAGCACCGCTCATTCCACCTAATCCCGCTGTAACGAAGAGCTTTCCTTTTGGAGTGCCACCGATCTTTCTTGAAGCATTCAACACCGTTATCGTTGTTCCATGAACGATACCCTGAGGTCCGATGTACATGTAGCTACCCGCCGTCATCTGACCATATTGGGACACACCCAGGGCATTGAATTTCTCCCAATCGTCAGGCTTCGAGTAGTTAGGGATCATCATGCCGTTGGTGACCACTACCCTTGGCGCATCCTTGTGTGAAGGGAATAAGCCCATCGGATGACCGGAGTACATGACCAGGGTTTGATCCGCGGTCATGTCGCTCAAATACTTCATGGTCACGCGATACTGTGCCCAATTCTGAAAGACAGCCCCATTTCCTCCGTAGGTGATCAGTTCATGGGGATGTTGAGCCACGCGCGGATCCAGGTTGTTTTGGATCATGAGCATGATGGCCTTGGCCTGTTCGCATTTGCCCGGATACTCATGAATGGGCCGCGCATACATCTCGTAATCGGGTCGAAACCGATACATGTAGATACGACCGTACTCCTTCAGTTCCTTAGCGAACTCAACGGCTAGCGATTCATGCCAATGCTTAGGAAAGTATCGCAAGGCATTTCGAATGGCCAGCTTATGTTCTTCGAAGGAAAGGATACGCTTCCGCTTAGGGGCGTGGCTGATGGTTGAATCGAATGCTTTTGGAGCTGGAAGTGCGGAAGGAAGTCCTTCCTTGATCTGCTTTTTAAAATTCATGCTAATCGCTTTGTTCGGTATTCGGCGGCAAAGATAGAAGGACTATTTCCGTTTGAAACGGCCCGTATTCTTATCGTACCCATAAGGACAATGCTTGCACCCGCTTTTACAGCAATAACCTCTCTTGAGGTGATACTTCTCTGTAAAGACAATGTATCCCTCTTCGCTCAAGTAGTAATCCTCCTTGTCGAGCTTTGACTTATTACCGGTGCCGCACACGCCTTCAAACATAGCGCTTATAACAAATTGATTTCGATAGTTTCGAGGCTTCAAACAAGCTGTTTCGGAAATGGTTCATGATCGATTTGCAAATTGGCGGCCGAGGGTTGATAAAATCGAGGACTACCTCGGCGTGGAGATCTTCATGCAGCGGGACGATCTCATGGACCCGATCATTAGCGGCAACAAGGTCTATAAGCTCAGGAAGAACCTCGGAGACGCTCGTACGAAAGGAATTAACACCATCCTCACCTTCGGAGGGGCATTTTCGAATCATATTGCCGCCACCGCACAGATATGCAGAGAACAAGACATCAGATCCGTTGGCATCATCAGAGGTGAGCGACCCCAGCACCTCAATCCTACCCTCCATCGCGCCGAGGAAAATGGGATGGAACTGGTTTTCGTGAGCCGGGGAGATTACCGCCGAAAAAATGACCCCAGTTATTTGCAGCTCTTGAGCGACCGGTACGGAGAGATATCGATCATTCAGGAAGGTGGCGCGAATTGGCTTGGAATCGAAGGAGCACGAGGCATGGTCTTTCCCGAGTCCAAAGAATACGATGCAATCGTTGTGGCCGTGGGTACCGGCACCACACTCGCTGGTATTGCGATGGCCTCCCAGCCGACTCAAAGGGTGATCGGTATTCCTATTCACAAACATGCCACAGTCTATGATGAACTGTGCGAGCAATTCCCGGCGCTAAAGGAAACTTCTGCAAGGGTCGAGATCCGTCCTTTTCCTATCGGAGGGTATGCCAAGTGGTCGAAAGATCAGATCGAATTCATCCGAAACTTCTATCAAGAACACCACATCAAGCTCGACCCGATCTACACGTCTAAGGCCTACCTCGGGCTACGGTCTCTGATCGAACAAGGTAAGATCGAATCGGGCGCAAGGGTATTGTTCATACACACAGGTGGTTTGCAAGGGATCGAAGGTTTCGAGCAACGATTCAACCTACAGCTATTCCCATCTTGATATCGACCACTTCCTAAAAGGCGTGAAGAGATGAATACGATTTCATCGGACAACCTTACTTTCGCCCCATGTCGATCAAAGTTCAAGGTGTAACCAAACTCTATGGCGAGCAGCGTGCTCTAGACCAAGTTTCTTTTGACATCCAGAAGGGTAACATCGTTGGGTTTCTAGGTCCGAATGGCGCAGGAAAATCAACCATGATGAAGATCATCACCTGCTACATACCACCTTCTGAAGGCCGGGTTGAAGTATGCGGTTTTGACATCGCTGAAGCATCGATGGAGGTCAAGAAGCGGATCGGCTATTTACCGGAACACAATCCTCTTTACCCAGAGATGTACGTCCGTGAATACTTGGAGTTTGTTGCGGGCATTCACAAGATCCCAAACAAGAAGCAGCGCGTCGAAGAGATGATCGAGTTGGTTGGCTTGACGGTGGAACGAAAGAAGAAAATAGGAGCGCTGAGTAAAGGATATCGGCAACGGGTTGGACTGGCGCAAGCCATGATCCACGACCCTGAGGTCTTGATCTTGGATGAACCCACCACGGGATTAGATCCGAATCAGATCGTCGAGATTCGAAACTTGATCCGAAACATCGGCGAGGATCGCACGGTGATGCTCTCCACGCACATCATGCAGGAAGTGGAAGCCATTTGTGACAGGGTGATCATTATCAATCGTGGAAAGATCGTCGCCGACGATGACGCGTCGCATCTGGTTCAGTTTCAAAACAAGCACTTCATTCGAGTGGAGTTCAGCGCAGCCGTCGCCAGCAATGTTCTTCGGGAGATTCCGGGGGTGACCGAGGTAAGCAAGGTAAATGACCAAATCTGGTTACTAGGAAGCGAGCCCAACAAGGATGTTCGGCAAGCTGTGTTTGACTTCGCAGTCAAGCGAGAACTATCTGTACTCACCATTCAAAAAGAAGAGCAGCGTTTGGAAGATATTTTCAAGCGATTGACGACTTCCTAGAATCACTCATTCTCCGCTCCATTTTTTTCTGAAAAAGTCCTAGGCAAGCCATACTTTTGGCCGCCTAAGCACACTTGATATGCCTTATTTATTCACTTCTGAATCCGTATCCGAAGGGCACCCAGACAAGGTCGCTGATGCGATCTCTGACGCCCTTGTAGACCACTTTTTAGCTTTCGACCCTGAGTCGAAGGTTGCCTGCGAAACCTTGGTAACTACAGGTCAGGTTGTCTTGGCGGGAGAGGTCAAGACCAACACCTATCTCGATGTTCAGCAGATCGCACGTGATGTAATCAAGCGGATCGGGTATACGAAGAGTGAGTACATGTTTGAGGCTAATTCATGCGGTATCCTCAGTGCTATCCACGAGCAGAGTCCTGACATCAATCAAGGTGTGGATCGTGCAACTAAGGAAGAACAAGGTGCCGGTGACCAAGGGATGATGTTTGGTTACGCTACCAACGAATCCGAGAACTACATGCCATTGGCCGCCGATCTTTCTCATCGACTTCTTCGAGAGTTAGCAGCGATCAGAAAGGCAGGTGAAACCATGACCTACCTCCGTCCTGACTCTAAGGCTCAAGTGACCATCGAATATGGCGACGACAATCAACCACTTCGCATCGAGGCGATCGTGGTGAGTACACAACACGACGACTTTGACGCTGAGCCAGCTATGCTTGCGAAGATCAAGGAGGACGTGATCAATATTCTGGTTCCTCGTGTAAAGGCACAATTGCCGGCTCACATTCAAAAGCTGTTCACTGACGATATCAAGTACCATGTGAATCCGACAGGAAAGTTCGTGATCGGCGGTCCGCATGGAGACACAGGCCTCACTGGTCGAAAGATCATCGTAGACACCTACGGCGGAAAAGGAGCTCACGGCGGAGGTGCATTCAGTGGAAAAGACCCCAGCAAGGTTGACCGTTCGGCTGCCTATGCTACACGTCACATGGCGAAGAACTTAGTTGCGGCTGGAGTTGCCGGCGAGGCATTGGTACAAGTAGCCTATGCTATCGGAGTGGCGCAACCTGTTGGTTTGTTCGTTGACACTTACGGTTCATCCAAGGTGAACATGACCGATGGAGAGATCGCGAAGAAATTGATGGATCTTTTTGACATGCGTCCCTACGCGATCGAGCAGCGATTCAATCTTCGCACCCCGATCTACTCTGAGTGCGCAGCCTATGGCCACATGGGACGACAGCCAGAGACCGTGACCAAAGAGTTTACAAACGGGTCGGGTAAATCTACCAAGGTGACGGTAAAGTTGTTCCCATGGGAAGAGCTAGATCGCGTGGAAGATATCAAGCAAGCCTTTGGAGTATAGCGAGTGAGCGAGTCACGCAAAACCTTATTATTTCTCACAACGGATGTGCCGTACCCGGCTGATAGTGGTGGGAGGCTGAAGTCATTCAAACTTCTTGAACGCCTCAGCAAGGACTATGATGTTAGGGTCATTTGTGCCTATGGAGGTGAAAGGCGAGAAGACATCATGGCGCTTCGCGCAGCCGTTCAAATCTCCGGTATTCAGGCGTTTCAGAATCACTTACCGCGCACGCCATTTCACTTTGTGAACGCGATCATGTCGTCACCATCCTTCAATGCCTATCGTATCTATTCGAAAGAGCTGGAAACGATGGTGAAATGGTCGGCTGAGGCAGCAGACCTCGTGCTTTTGGATCACTTGGAAATGGTGCATGTTCTTCCAGAAAAACTCGAAACTCCTTTTGTCTACCATAGCCATAATGCCGAGTACATCCTTTGGAAAGAATATGCTCGAATAAAAGGCAATTTCTTTACCTCTTGGCTTTTCGATTGGGAGGCAGACCGAGTTAAATTATTGGAACGATATGCAATGCGCCGTGCCAAATTCACCTTTGCCTCGCCAAACGATGAGGAAAAGCTAAAGCATATCCCCGGAACAGAGAAGGTAGAGTTTCGAAACACCTATCACCTCGGTCAAGATGCGATGCTGGAGCTTCCCGAGATCAACTTGGAAAGCAACCCGATGAACGTATTCTACGCCGGCACGTTGAGTTGGGAGCCCAATCGCGACGGACTGCAGTGGTTCATCCAAAAATGTTGGCCGGGAGTTCGCGCCGAACACCCCCAGGCAGAGTTTCATATTTGTGGTAAGGGAGCTGACGAGTCGCTCAAGACGATCATGGCTCACAGCCCGGGTATCACCTACCATGGATTTGTTAAAGATCTTGAAAGTCTAATGTCAAAGTCGCGCTGCGCGGTGGTTCCCCTGCGTATGGGCAGTGGAATGAAGATCAAAACGTTCGACGCATTGTATCGTGGCTTACCTTTGGTGACTACGAACACTGGTGCCGAGGGCATTCAGATCGAAAACAAAACTCACGCGTGGGTTGTTAACGAATCGGATACCTTCACGAAGGCCGTAAATTCGACCTTGCATGACACCAAAACATCAACCACCATGCGCGACAACGCGCGCAAGCTCTGTAAAGAGCGATACCGATACTCCGAACTACTTGATGTTATGGCGCAAGTTATGCGTGCCATTAGTTAATCACCGCGATCCTCGATTCTTCGTCGTTCGAACGTGGTGCGATATGAATTTACAAGTAATTCGCCCTTATGGAGAATCGTAATGGTTTGTCGCCTCTGACTAGGTTTTTCAGACTGATCAAAGCCGACAAAAAAGACATCACGCGCATTTACATCTTCGCTGCTCTAAGTGGACTGATCAACCTCTCCCTGCCATTGGGTATTCAGGCGATCATTACCTACATCAGCGGTGGGATGATATCCACTTCTTGGATTCTTTTGGTCACGTTGGTTATTCTTGGAGTTATTCTCGCCGGCGTCATGCAAGTGATGCAATTGTCCTTGACGGAGACCATTCAGCAACGCATCTTTCAGAGATCTGCTTTCGAGTTCACCCTCCGCATACCCAGAATTCGATTGGAGCAGGTAGCTTCGAGATACGCGCCTGAACTGATCAATCGATTTTTCGACACCTTATCCTTGCAAAAGGGACTTTCGAAGATCCTTTTGGATATCGGGGCGGCCGCCTTACAGATCGTTTTCGGCTTGCTTCTTCTCAGTTTCTACCATCCCTTCTTCATACTATTCGGCATTTTGTTAGTGCTCGTACTATACTTGGTCATTCGCGCTACCGGACCAAGAGGACTTGAGACCAGTATTGAAGAAAGCACATATAAATACAAGGTCGCCTACTGGCTGGAAGAACTCGCCCGGACCATGAACACCTTCAAACTCGCGGGTGAGTCCAATCTACCAAAAGAACGAACTGATGAATTGGTTTCCAGCTACCTCGAAGCTCGAAAAAGCCACTTCCGCATTTTGGTTATTCAGTACTTGAACATCATTGGATTCAAGGCACTTGTGGCAGGCGGACTCTTGATCATCGGTAGTATTTTGGTGTTGGACAATCAGATCAATCTTGGCCAGTTCGTCGCATCCGAGATCATCATTATCTTGATCATCAATAGTGTGGAGAAACTGATCCGCACCATGGAACCGGTATATGATGTCTTGACAGCAGTTGAGAAAATCGCCTCGATCACAGATCTAGAGCTCGAACGTGAAGATGGCGTGGAGTTAGAGCTGCCAGAGAACAGGGTTCCACTAAGTATTTCTGTCAAGGATCTATCCTATGGTTACAATCATCTTGGCAAGCGCGAACTAGACGATCTCAGCTTCGATATAAAGGCCGGAGAGCGAGTAATGATCTACGGATACGGCGGCTCGGGAAGAACACGACTCCTCGAGCTCTTAGCCGGTCTTTATCAGGACTACGATGGGATGATCTTGATCAACGATCAGCCGGTCAACAGTTTAAGCCTCCGATCCCTTCGATCCCATATTGGAGATAGCCTGAGCGAAGAGGACATCTTTGCCGGTACGATCGCCGAAAACATTCTGATCGGAAAGGAATGGCTGTCATTTGAGGATCTCAAGTGGGCAGCTGAGAAGATCGGATTGATGGATTATGTCAAAAGACTGCCCGAAGGATTTCATACCCAACTTTCACCCAAGGGCAGCGGACTCCCAGAGCACATTGTTAGAAAGATCAAGATGGCCCGCTCGATCGTTGAGCGACCACCCTTGGTGATCTGGCAGGAGTCGTTGCACATTTTCACGCAGCAGGACAAAGGGGTGATCAATACCTGCATGCTCTCTGACAAGCAACCTTGGACCTTGATCGTCAGCTCAGGTTCACGCAAGATCGCTGAACAGTGTGACCGCATTCTTTTGCTTAATGAAGGTAAGTTGATCTTCAATGGCAACTATGAAGAACTAAAGAAGAATCCTGAACTGAGTGAATTGTTTTACGAATAGGCCATGCTGAACATTTCAAATAACAGCGTTGCGCACCTGATGGATCTGACCAAGACCAAAAGTCAGAATACCATCTACGCCTCATCAACTCCACGCACATTGATGCGATGGTTTGTTGGACTCTTCATTGGCTTCATTCTATTCCTTTTCTTGCCATGGACTCAGAACATTCAGGCGGATGGTTATGTGACCAACTTGCGACCTGAGCAGCGTCCTCAGGTAGTGAATTCCGTGATCGCTGGGCGAATCGAAAGATGGTATGTCCAAGAAGGCGAATTCGTTTCTAAGGGTGATACCATTCTTTTCATCTCAGAGGTCAAGGACGAGTACTTTGACCCCAATCTATTAGATCGAGCGAAAGAGCGCTTGGTAGCTCAGGAAGGTGGCATCCAGGCGTATATCAAGAAAGTGAACGCTTTAGATCAACAGATCGCAGCCCTGCAGCAGTCTCAAGAGCTAAAGATCAAGCAAGCCAAGAATAAGATACGACAAGGCGAATTGAAGGTGAAAAGCGATAGTTTGGATCTCATTGCCGCCACCTCCAATGTAGACATTGCAGAGAAGCAGTATCTGCGTTTCGAAGGACTATACGAGCAAGGGCTCAAGTCATTGACGGAACTAGAAAACTACCGACAAAAATTCCGTGACGCGGAAGCCAAGTTCGTTTCCGCAGAGAACAAGCTACTGACTTCGAGAAATGAATTGCTCAATGCGAAGATCGAATTGACAACCGTTCAGACCGAGTACAACGACAAGATCGCAAAAAGCGAAAGTGACAAGTTCACGGCTTTAAGCGATATGCTTGATGCAGAAGCTAAGCTGGCTAAGATGCTCAACGAGGTCTCGAACTATACCATTCGTTCTTCGATGTACTTCATCACCGCTCCGCAAGACGGTTATATCACCAAGGCCTTGCAAAGTGGTATTGGTGAAACCATCAAGGAAGGTGAGGCCATCGTCAGTATCGTACCGAACGTTTCTGAGCTAGCGGTAGAAATGTATGTACGTCCTATTGACCTGCCGCTGATCAGCAAGGGCAGTGAGGTTCGATTCATCTTTGATGGATGGCCTTCGCTTGTATTCTCGGGCTGGCCCAATATCTCAGTTGGAACGTACAGCGGGCGTGTCTTCGCAATTGACAATGTAACCAGTGATAACGGCATGTACAGGATCCTAGTCGCGCCAAATCCTGACGAGGTGGACTGGCCGGTCGAATTGAGAATGGGATCAGGAGCGCAGGCGATAGCATTGCTGCAAGATGTGCCTATCTGGTACGAAGTCTGGAGACAATTCAACGGCTTCCCTCCAGAGTTCTACAAGCCCTCAGCCGCAGATACCGAGGACAAGAAATGAGGTTAAGCACGACCATAGCAATCCTTCTTTGGGTTCTTCTTCCCATGGGGGCTCAGTCGCAACGCCTGACCTACGGGGATTTCATAGCTCAATTGAAGGCATTTCACCCCATGATGCAAAAGGCTGAACTTCAGCCAGCAATTGGAGATGCACGCTTGCGTTTGGAGCAATCCGTCATGGATCCATATGTCGAAGCCAAGTACGGAGACAAGGCGTATGACGATAAGGATTACTACACAAAGTCATCGCTCAAACTCGCCTTGCCGACCGCATTGGGTGTGGAGATCTTCACAGGGTATACCGAGAACATCGGTGATCAAGTGAACCCCGAGATGCTCACATCCTCTTCAGGGCAATATCAGGCCGGCGTGAGTCTTCCGATTGGACCCGATCTTCTCTTCAATGAAAGGAGATTGGCCATTAGACAAGCCAAGTTGATGGTTGAGATGGCAGAAGCTGATCGTCGCATTTTGCTCAATGATCTATTCTTTCGAGCCAGCCTTGCCTACCTGAATTGGTCATTGGCAGAAGAAGCGGTAAACGTTCAATTGAACGCGATCCAACTTGCCGAAGAGCAGTTCGAATTCGTGAAGAGTGTTTACGAAGGAGGTGATCGACCTGCGATAGACACGGTAGAGGCCTTTTTGCAGGTTCAGAATCGAATGTTTCAGCTCTTGGAAGCACAGCGAACCTACAATGCTGCGCTGATCATCATCGAAAACTTCCTTTGGGACCAGGACGGTAATCCTGTTCGACTCGCGGATGGAATCTTACCCCAAGCTCTAGTTGATTTTGATCCATTCATCACGCAGGCGCAGGACAGTTTCATGGTCTGGCAACAGCAGCTCAGAGAAGACCATCCGGCACTGCAGGTGAGTCGATTGGGAATCGAATCACTTCGACTAGAACGCCAAACTGCTTTGAGCGGAGCCATACCACAACTTGAGTTCAAATATGCAGCCCTTTCCCCAGGACTAAGCTCCGGTGATATCGGGGCCGTTGATATCAATGATCGAATGCTGGGTGTTGCTTTGAAGTATCCTTTGTTGATCCGGATGCAGCGATCAAAGCTCAGCTTGGTGGATCTAAAGAGTATGGAAAAGAACCTAGAGCTGGATACTAAAACGCAAAGTCTGGTTACCAAATTAGATCAGTTCATCATGGAGTTTGGCATCAATACACAGCAAAGCCAGCTCTATACCCGGATGGTCAATAATTACGATCGCCTCCTTCAAGCGGAGAGAACGAAATTCTCTTTAGGCGAAAGCAGCGTATTCCTATTGAACTCTCGAGAGAACAAGCTTTTCGATGCCCAACAGAAGCAGATCGAGACCAAGGCCAAGCAGATCAGTTCTGTCCTCAAGGTGATCGAAACCTCGAACAAAGAGGAAATCTACCTGCAAGGCATTACTCAATAACGGCTTTCCGACCTTTCCTTTTTACCTTCGGCGTCCATTTAAACCGCGGTACTTCATGCGCTTAGTCATTGCTCTATTTCTGACCTCCACCCTGATCATCTCCTGCCAAGAAACCCAGGTAGGAACCTACCGCAACGAGAACATTGACCCAGAGGTACTGGAAGAAGTTAGAGCGCTCGATGCACAAGTGGTCGAGGCGCTGAGAGACAATGACAGCGAAGGACTTAAGCGATTGATGTCTGACGATCTCAAGGCCTCGGTCTCGGAAGACCTTTCAGGATTCATGGAACGAGCCCAACGCTCGATCGAGAGCAAGCAATACATCACGGTCGATCAGTATCACCGCGTAGGAACGGCCAACGAGACTGTAGCACTGATCTCAGGCACCGACAAGGACGACGATTACATCATCCAATATCAATCAATCACTAATGAGTCCTTCGTTTCGGTGATCGCACCGAAAAGGGAAGGTGACACTTATCTACTCACGACCTTCTATGGTCGCTTTGAGGACGACTGGAAGCTCAATATCATCCAGTTTGAGCGCTACACGCTCGGGGGGCTTTCATCGATCCAACTCTTTCGCGAAGCGCAGGCCGAATTGGAAAAAGGCTATGTGGTGAACGCCTTCAACCGTATGCTCTTGGGCCAGACTTGTTCACAACCGGCAGGTGAATTCTGGCAATTCAGGATCCAAGCGGAAATGGACGCCTTCAATGACTCGCTGACTCAATTGGCTCAAGGCAGCTATCCAATGCCGATGGTGGTTGATACCATCCCAACCAAACCCATCATCTTTCAGATCACTCCGCAGCGTGTCGACCTAGACATCTGTACGATGATCAAGTATGTATCCGGGATCAATATCAAAGACACCTTGGCTCTTGCCGCTGAGAACAAGATGCTCCATGAACTCGCTCGGAAGAAGTTCAACGGCATCGACGCAGATGTTCCTTTCATCTTCTACCGAGCCTTCAACGAAATGCCGAAGGAAGGAATCTCTACCCCCTATTTCGGCTTTGTTCGACCCGTAGATGAACGACTCCTATGAAGCCGATCGACCCAAAACAAAAGCTCACTCTTTTCAAGGATCATTGGAATCCTCGGGTCATAGCCGAACTCAACAGTCAACAAGTCAAGGTCGCCAAACTCAAAGGAGATTTCGTGTGGCATTCACACGACGAGGAAGACGAATTATTCTATGTTTTGAAGGGTACATTGAAGATGGAATTCGAAGACCGGACAGAAGTGATCTCTGAAGGCGAATTCATCGTGGTACCTCGTAAGGTTAAGCATCGTCCTATTGCTGAGGAAGAGGTACACATCATGCTCTTTGAGCCAGCCAGCACGATCAATACGGGAGATGCAGACGATGAGAGGAGACGGGACGATCTAGACAGGATCTGATCAGAGGTTTCGCGTGTGATTCCACAATGCCGTTCGCACACCAAGTCCGAAGAAGATCATGTCATCGGTGGAGTGCTTGGTACGTTCAACTCGATAGTGAATGCTCGCTTCGGCCCTAAGGTTCCAGTCTTCAATTAGCGTATAACCGACCAACAATCGCATGTTTCCTACATCAACCCTTCTACCCTGGGTCAAGAAATTTTCGTGCTCGCGATTGATCTCATCTCGGTCGCGGTTTGAAACGAGCGGATCTTCGCCCATGAAAGCGATCTGGTTGGAATAACCCTTCCGTGAATAAGTAGAAAACAGCGCAACTCTCCATGGCCCCGGTTGCCAACTGGTGACCTGTACCCACTCGATGAAGTTGGCCCCAAGCGGATGAGCTAGGGATTGATTCATGTGCACATAGCTTTGCCTCACATTACTGTGTCCATAGGTAAAGGGTCTCACCACATTCACTTCTGCCAAGACCGACGCATCCTTCCACCCAAAGGGTTCGAGGTACTTGAAACCTAACTGGTACGATTGTTTATTGGCCCAATATCCGGTACGGATCGTGCTATCACCCGTCACCCTTCTTCGAATGGTGGATGACCACTCGCCGAAGAGGAATTCATCCAGTAATATCTGACCATAGAGAGTCAGGCCCGCGGTCGGACGAAGGCTTGAACTGAATCCCAGCAGAGCGTTATCACTCGACCCCATTCCGTACTCGACCGGACGGTAGAAGATGGCTGGATTGAGGTAATTGAAGTCGAAATTTCTCTTTTGTACGGAGTCTTCTGATTCCCATACGATCGTCTCAAAGGCACCGACGCTCCACCAATCGGTGAGGTTGACACTCAAGTAGTGCATTGTTGCGTACTTATTGGTCATCGGATGCATTCGGTCCGGATAATTGTTCGCCTGACGCATCTGCGCATACATGACCATGTACTTGATACGCCACACGTTCATGTCGGTGCGGAAATAGTTGTAGTTGGAGGCAAAATCGCTCAGGAACATGGAGCGATAACCTTCACCGATAAAGTTGCGTCCGCGACCCGCGAAGAACTCGAAGTGCTTGGACGCCTTGAAGGCTGCGGTCAATGTAAGCTGCTCGAAGGAAAACCCGGTATCCTGTCGCTGGGCATCTTTGACATAGGCAAAGCCTGGATAAGCGCGAAGGCTGTCGATGATCCGTTCATAATATGTTGGTGGATTCACATATCCGAGCAAACCTTCGGCATCGAGATAGAATCGGTTTTTGATCCCCACTCCGAGTCCAAGACCCCCTGTGGCAGAAGCTCCCAAGCGATGCTCCGAGCCACCTTGATTGTAACCCAGCAGATCGAGTCTGGGTGTAACCCTCAGGTACGAGGACTTCTTTCTCTTGTGGGCTAAGGTTGCATAGCTCTCCGAATCTTCAGAAGGAGCCTCCGTATTCTCTTGTATCGTCCAGAAGCTGTAGGGACGGATCTCCGGGTGCACTTCTTTGGCCTTTTCCTTCATCAGGATCTCTGCCTTTGTATTCGTGAAATACTCTAACGGGAGTCTTCCCTCCTGAGCGGTTCCCAAAAGTGGCAGACAGATCAATCCTATGTAAAGAAGGAATCTCAAGCCTTGGTCAATTCACGTTTTTTCTTGAGCATCAAGATCAATCCCGGAATCTGGGACACGACCAGTGCTACCACTGCCGTGATGATCATCACCATACTCGGATCTTGTTGGATGCTAGTAGAGAGCAGGATGATAAAGATCGAGGTGGCGTAGATGAGAAGGACGGTCTTGCGATGACCCAGTCCGAGGTCCAGCAATCTATGGTGTATGTGATTCCGGTCGGCTGCGAAAGGAGACGAGCCGCGAGATAAACGGTAAATGAATATGCGCAGCGTATCGGTAAGTGGATACACCAGGGCAGCCATGGCGAACACCGGCTTGGAAACTCCCAGAAGATCATTCGGCAGGCGCTCCACCGGAAATTCGATCAACTTGATCGCCAAGATGGAAAGGATGAGCCCGATGGTTAGCGACCCACTATCACCCATGAAGATCTTAGCCGGAGAAAAGTTGAAGACCAAGAATCCGATCAAGCTTCCAGACAAAGCAAAGGCTAATACGGCATGCTCATTGGCTCCGGCCATGTAGAACCATATCCCCATAGCCACGGAAGCGATTAGTCCTACCCCACCCGCGAGACCATCAACACCGTCGATGAGGTTGATGGCATTCACAATGGCCGTGTAAGTCAAGATGGACAGGAAGATGCTCCCCCACTCGGGTAATTCTTCGATCCCGAAAATGCCATACATGCTCGTGATCTGGATATCACCCATGATGACCAAGATGAACGCCACGATCAAGTGTCCGACCAGTTTCTTTACGGGTGCGGTTCCAATAATATCATCCTTAATCCCGATGAAGAAAAGGAGGATCATGGTAGCGCCGATGTACTTAAAATCCTTCAGGGCACGACCCAATTGCCACATGTCTGAAATCTCCTCAAACGGATACCACATGAGGAAGGAAAAGAGGGTTCCGGCGAAAATGATGATCCCGCCGATCGTAGGAATGCGACGGAAGTGAAGCTTGCGCTCTTCGCCGGGTTCATCGACCAAGCGCTTGAGGTAGGCCACCTTGATCAATGCCGGGGTAGACAAGACCGAAACGACCAAGGCTGTGATGAATGCAAGTAGGATACTGACCATGGCTAAAAGTCTCTATAGGTGTTGAATAACTGAGTTCGAAACGCGAAGTAGGTGTAAGTATCGAGGGAAGAGGTTGTCGCTCTCCTTTCGGTTCGATTGATGTTTCCGATCACGATCTGGGCGTTGCTTCTCGGATTGATGATGTAGCCCGCTTCGAATTGGAAGAGATCGATCCCCGTTTGACCATAGGAGGTAACACGATTAAAATTATGATACACTCCAGAAGCAAAGAAGTCTCTCCATCTATAACGCATATGCACCAACACTTCATTTACATTGACTAAAAAGGGGTGCCCTAATCCTTGATCATTATGCTGGTAGTAATCCAGCGCATCTGTCATTAAAAAGGGTTCTTGGATGACCAGATTGTTACCCAATTCATTGAAGTAAGCGTTGTTACCGATGCGATTATACTCCAAGCGGACGTTCAAGCCGGGAATCAAATCAGCTACCCTTAATCCCAATTGTGCCAATTCCCCGCCCCGGTGATTCATACCGAATTGCCCATACATTGACAACCACGATATAGGGCGAACCTCAGCATTCAATCCTGATAACTGATTGCGAGTTCCAGAAGGAGCATACACACCTCCTAGTGGCATGTAGAAGCTGATATCCGAAGGATGATTGTTGTCTCTCCATTTCCAAGTGGTCCCATTAAAGAATCCTAGACCCAACCAGCTGGTTGCTTGGAAGTGCAGATATGAAAACCGCCCTCCCAACCTCCTGAACATAGCTTCTTTATCGTTGTAATTCGGCGCAATACGCTCAAGTGATTGAAGGACTGCCCAAGTCTCTGAGTACGTAAGCTTTCCCTCAAAGAAACTCAAGTGTGTACGGAGAAAAGGATAGGGAGCCGAAACGTCTGAGAGGAATAAAGAGCGATGACCGTAGCCAATGAATTGCTTGTCGTGTCCGAGTTGAATGAACGAGCGCTTTCCAAGAGCCACGCCGACATAGCCAGTTCCGAGGGTATAGTCATAATCGTAGCTATCCGATGTATTGAAAGGCTTCCACCTGCCATAGCCGGGTACGCTGCCTCGCTCTGGGTCGGCCTCGTTATTGAAGTCTCCACGCTTCGACACAATGCTATCTAGGTAGTTCGGGAAAATGGATTGATTCTCGTAGAAGCTCGATCCGAAGAACACTTTCTTACCGACCGTACCCGTCACTTGGATGCCACGTGTATTGGTGTACATCCTTCTACCCTGATCATCGAGCTGTCGTGCCCCTTCTAAGTTGAAGCCGGCATCTAGGTTCAAGGAAAAATCAGGTTCACGGATCTCGATCAAATGCTCGTTGCGAAGCTTACGCATCACCCACATTTCGTACTCCTTGCGCGTCCAGTTCTTGGTGTCAGCATCGGCAAGTGAGTCCAGTTCATCTGCTGGAAGAATGAAAGGCCAGCACGCGGTTTGCTGGGTGGTCTTTTGCTTCGCAATGTGGTCCCTGACCAAAGGTGTATGCACCGGGTTTAGAGGTGACATCCCGAATTGAGCTACAGCCCCGTAGGAAGATGTCAGGATCAGAATTATCCCGATGAACTTGCGCATATCACGAAGTTAAGCGGAAACCGTGAACAGCTCGGAGTCCTTCACATCGTTGTACACGGCACGAATTCCCTCTTCCAACTCAATGCGGTGCTTCCAGCCGAGTCGGTGTAAGCGTCCACTGTCCATCAATTTTCTAGGCGTTCCATCAGGCTTAGAGGTATTAAAAACGAGCTCCCCTTCAAATCTGGTAACGCGGGCAACCATCTCTGCTAACTCTTTAATGGAAACGTCGGAGCCCGTACCCACATTCACAAACCCTTTCTCGTCATACTCGTTCATCAGGAAGACACAAGCATCAGCGAGGTCGTCTACGTGCAAGAATTCTCTTCTTGGCGAACCAGTTCCCCAGATCTCCACTTCCTTTCTACCTTCTTGCACCGCAGCGTGAAACTTGCGAAGGAGGGCAGGAAGAACGTGTGAGTTTTGAAGGTCGTAATTATCGTTCGGCCCGTACAAGTTCGTTGGCATGGCAGAGATGAAGTTGCATCCGTATTGGTCGCGGAAGGCCTCGCTCATCTTGATCCCTGCGATCTTGGCGATGGCATAGGGCTCATTGGTTGGCTCAAGGTAACCTTCCAACAGGTACTCCTCTTTCAATGGTTGAGGTGCCAATTTGGGATAAATACAGCTCGACCCTAGGAAGAGCATTTTCTTGACTTGATAGGAGTAAGAGGCGTGAATCACATTTGCCTCGATCATCATGTTGTCGTAGATGAAATCAGCGCGATAGGTGTTGTTGGCGACGATGCCTCCCACCTTCGCGGCGGACATAAAGACGAACTCGGGTCGTTCATTTTCGAAGAAGGCATTCACCGCAGACTGATCTCGTAGATCCAGTTCCGATGACCTCCTTTTGACGATGTTGGAATACCCTTCCGACTCGAGCTTTCGAACGATGGCAGAACCGACCATACCTCGATGCCCTGCCACATAGATCTTACTGTCCTTTTGCATCATCACTCGTGACTTTGGACCACTTGGTGACCACCCTCCATCAAGTACTTATCTCGACTGAATCGTTCGTAATCGGAAGTCACCATCTCATGACAAAGTTGCTCCACGCTGCGCTTTGGCTCCCAACCCAATTTCTCCTTGGCCTTAGTAGCATCACCGATCAAAAGATCGACTTCGGTCGGACGGAAATAAGAAGGATCGACCTCCACGAACACTTCGCCAGTCGCTTTGTCGGTACCTTTTTCATCTACTCCTTCGCCTGACCATTCTAATTCAACACCCACTTCCTTGAATGACATTTCGACGAACTCTTTTACCGTGATGGTCTTTCCAGTGGCGAGGACGAAATCTTCCGGTTCATCTTGCTGAAGCATGAGCCACATTCCCTCTACGTAGTCTTGGGCGTGACCCCAATCGCGCTTAGCGTCGAGGTTCCCAAGAAAGAGTTTCTTCTGAAGACCCAGCTTATACTTCGCAGCAGCGCGCGTGATCTTTCGGGTCACGAAGGTCTCACCGCGGAGCGGTGATTCGTGGTTGAAGAGGATACCGTTGCAAGCAAACATGTTGTAGGCCTCGCGATAGTTCTTACAGATCCAGAAAGCGTAAAGTTTAGCAACGCCATACGGACTTCGTGGGTAGAATGGTGTTTCCTCTGTCTGAGGAATCTCTTGCACCTTACCGTAGAGCTCACTCGTTGAAGCTTGATAAAATTTGGTCTTCTCAATTCGACCGAGGATGCGAATAGCCTCGAGGATACGCAGAGTGCCGAGCGCGTCTGAATTCGCCGTGTATTCCGGCGTCTCGAAAGAAACCTTCACGTGACTCTGAGCGGCGAGGTTGTAGATCTCATCCGGCTGGGTCTCCTGAATGATCCGGATCAGGTTCGTGCTATCGGTTAAATCACCGTAGTGTAGCTTGAACCGAAGATCCTTCTCATGAGGATCCTGATAAAGGTGATCAATGCGTTCCGTATTAAAGAGGCTGCTGCGGCGCTTGATACCGTGTACTACATAGCCCTTATTGAGTAGGAATTCCGCCAAGTAAGCTCCATCTTGGCCTGTGATCCCTGTGATCAGTGCAACTTTCGACATGGTCGCGAAGGTAAGGAGACCTGCACAAAGACCGTCGTCAAAATGAACGGCAAATCGTAGTATTGAAAGATGAAGAGGAGATTCATTTTACTCATCGTTGTTCTCATCACTGCTTGCGGACCGAAACAGCCAGAAACTGCAAGCAAGATTCAGCCTGTTTGGAAGCCTACTGAGCGTGTCACCAAAGCCCACCTTCGCGGGATGCATGTCCTCTCAGAAATCGTGGCTTGGGCCAGCGGAACGGAAGGAACGGTGCTAACAACGACGAACGGAGAAACTTGGCGATCCATGCAAATACCTAGCGGGGCTGAATTGGACTTCAGAGACATCGAGGCGTTCAGCGCGCAAGAAGCCATTGTGATGAGTTCAGGAAATGGCGTGGCTATCTACCGAACAAGCAACGGAGGGAAGGACTGGATCAATGTGTACTCGGATTCCACTCCAGAAGTCTTCTTCGACGGTTTCGATTTTCTACCCTCCGGACTTGGGGTGGCCTATGGGGATCCGGTCGATGGGCGGATGGCGGTCCTCACTACGACGGATCACGGAAAGACCTGGTCTGCCCTACCGGAGAACCTCCGACCTGTCTTGGACAGTAACGAAGCCGGATACGCCGCCAGTGGAACGGGAGTCGTGCTGACCGACACGGTCTTCTACATTGCGACGGGAGGCGGACCGAAGAGCCGAATCTTCGAGTTTGATCTGACAGGTCAATTGAAAAAGGAGCATCTCATCCCCATTGAGAGCAATCCCGGAAGCGGGATCTTCTCGATTTGCTCCGTTCCTGATCATGGATTTGCTGCAGTAGGTGGAAGCTATTTGGATAGCACGAATGCACGATCAAACTGCGCCATTCTGCAGCGCGGATCATCCTGGCTAGGTATTACCGTGCAGAATCCGAGAGGCTATCGTTCTTGCGTCGCGAGCAACGACGACGGTTCCATGCTAGTGGCAGTGGGACGAACGGGAAGCGACCTCAGCTACGACGGAGGTTTGACCTGGAGGCCGATGGGTAACGAAGGTTATTTCACATGCGATCTCCACGGCACTACCGGATGGGCAGCAGGAAGAAATGGGAACATGGCGAAGCTGAGCTTTGACTGATCAATTGATTCCGTTGCCCGAAGTGGGATGCCGCTCGTTGTATTCACGAACGATCCTCGGAGTCATGGAGCAATCGTATTCTTTGCTTTTGACCTTTTGATAGATCTCCTGATCATCGGCAAAATACTTGGCCAACTTTTTCTGATCCTTAAACGTGTTTCGCTTGGGTGCCGATGTGATCGTACGCGCCTTCTTGTCGCCTTCCTTTTGCAGGTAGTAGGTCACATCCATAGAACTATGCATCTCATAGCAGGTAACCTTTCCGCGCACACCGACCTTGAGCAAGGCTCCGGGAGCTCCGCCTGGCATCTTGTCCTTTTTATAGTAAAGATCTTGCCCTATTCCGACAGCACGGACGTCACGGGTCTTGTACTTCACAAAACTTCCATCAGGATGCATAAGCCAAGTATTCAACTGGGCGGCTACGAACGAATTCCGCTCTCGAACCTTTCCACGGATGGTATCAGAGGTGTTATCCTTAAGCACGACAAATCCTTCTTCGATGTAATCCTTTGGATCGTCCTTTTGTCCAAACGCGATGGTCGATATGAAAATGATCAATAAAGCGAAATAGGTCTTCATAGTGGAAATAGTCAATTAGGTTTGAATCAAAATCACTCCTTTGGCTCAATAGTCCAAACCGTGTCGATCATTCAACGACAAACCAATGATTCAGCAAGTTCTCCTTGTTGTAGCGCATCTCTTCTCCCGTTTCATGGTCGGTGACCATTTTACCGGCAGCCTTGGCTATGGCATGACCTGCTCCCGTATCCCATTCCATGGTAGGACCAAATCGAGGATAGATATCCGCCTTTCCTTCGGCAACCAAGCAGATCTTGAGGCTTGATCCCATGGAAGCGAAATCGATCTCGCCCTTCTCCTCCTTGAGTTGATCTACAAACTCTTGGGTCTCCGGACTGAAGTGGCTGCGACTGGCGACAACGATGTATGGCTTCTCTGGCTTACTCACTGGAATGGATGTCTTGGAAGCCAGGATATCATCTACTGAGGTGGTTGGAACGACATACTCAGCCACCCATGCTTGTTCGCCTACATTCCCCACAAAGAGCTTCTTCAAAACCGGTGCGTAGATGATTCCATACACTGGCAGACCATCCTCGATCAAGGCGATATTCACGGTGAACTCTCCGTTCTTCTTCACGAACTCCTTGGTACCGTCAAGTGGATCCACCAGCCAGAACTGGTTCCAGCCTTTGCGCTCTTCGTAGGACATCTCCTTTCCTTCCTCGCTCAATACGGGGATGTCGGTCTTCTCAAGAAAAGACATGATCGCTAGGTGACTATTCTTATCTGCCTCAGTCAGTGGGCTTTTGTCGTCTTTGGTCTCCACATCAAAGTCACGTGCGTAGACCTTCAGTATCTCTTCTCCGGCTTTCAAGGAAGCCTCGATCAGTAAGCGTTCAAATTTCATGGGTGCGAATGTGCTTAAAATTTGATCAATACCCTCCCCCTCCTGAAGCACTCGTCTGAATTGGATGCCAGGTGGTCTTGACTTCTTGTAGATCTAGGATCATGTACGGATCCTCTCTGTCCCAATTGGACGTCCATTTGACCATGCGCTTGATGTTTCCAGTTGCTTCTTTCAGCACGTCGACCGCCACATTGGGTCTAGCCAGTACCACCGCGTTGATATCCATGTGCGACAAGAATTGCGGCACGAGTTCGTCGGCCTCTCCGGACAGAACATTGACCACGCCCCCGGGTACATCTGAATTCTGAACCACTTCCGCAAAGCTGATAGCCGTCGGAGCGAAGCGATGCGACACCAATACCATCACACTATTGCCTCCGGCAATAGCAGGAGCCAAGACGCTGACTAAGCCAAGCAAAGGAGATTCCTCCGGCGCGACAGCAGCTACTACACCTGTGGGTTCATGCACGCTGAAGTTGAAGTGGACCGATGCCGTGGGGTTGACCGAGCTGAACAGGGCAGAATACTTATCACACCACCCTGCGTAGTAGACTAGGCGGTCTACTGAAGCATCCACTTCCTTTTCTGCCTTTCCTTTCGTCAGGCCAAGGGTCACCATTTCCTCGATAAAAGAGGCACGTCGGGTTTCGAGCATCTCCGCTAGGCGATACATGACCTGACCGCGATTATAGGCAGTCGCACTAGCCCATCCCGGCTGGGCCTTTCGGGCGGCAACAATGGTGTTTCGGACATCTTTCCGACTGGCAAGACACAGGTTGGCGATCACTTCACCGCTTTTTCCTTCCAATGAATAATACCTACCGCTCTCGGTTCTGGGAAACTTCCCCCCGATGAACAGCTTGTAGGTTTTCTTTACGTTTAGTCTAGTCATATTCGCATCTTTTAACCGCAAAGGCGCAGAGGCCTTCGCAAAGCCAGCAAAGTCAAATTTCTTCTAACCCGTTGACTATTCTTTCAATTCCACTTTTTATGGTTGCCACATTGAAATTCATCAGTAATCCTAACTTATAATCTCCTAACTTGAGATTGGTGATCAGTTGGGCTCTATGAACATCATTCAATGCCTCCACACTTTTGATTTCTACGACAACTTTGTCTTCTACAACCAGGTCGAGTCGGTAACCTACCTCAAGCTTGACATTCTCATACACTAAAGGCATTGCTTTCTCTTTGACCACACTCAACCCCTCCTTTTGGAGCTCGTAATACAGACACTCCTGATACGCACTCTCCAATAGTCCTGGCCCGAGAGCTTTGTGCACCTTGATCGCCGACCCGATAACCTTATATGAAATTTCATTCTCTGTCATCTTTGTGCTCTTTGCGCCTTCTTTGCTCTCTTTGCGGTTAAAGAATTCACGTCAATTCAAGATAAGCCTCCAATCCATGAACCCCGCCTTCACGACCAAAGCCGCTTTCCTGGTACCCACCGAAGGGACTCGTAGGATCGAACTTGTTGTAGGTATTTGCCCAGACCACTCCCGCCTTCATCGCCTTGGTGAGTTGGAAGATCTTGGAACCCTTGTCGGTCCATACACCAGCGCTTAGGCCATAAGGTGTATTGTTCGCCTTTTCGATCACCTCATCGATGGTCCGGAAAGTCTGGATGGCCAGCACGGGTCCGAATATCTCCTCTTGAGAAATTCGATGACTCTGTGCCACATTCGTAAACAGGGTTGGTTTGCACCAATAGCCCTTCTTTGGCAAGGAACACTTAGGTTGATATATCTCTGCCCCTTCCTTCTTTCCAAGCTTGATGTAATCCTCAATGGTCTGAAGCTGCCCCTCTGAATTGACGGCCCCGATGTCTGTGTTCTTATCCAGCGGATCCCCCACGTTCAAGCTATCCATGCGGTGTTTCAGCTTGGCGAGCACTTCTTCATAAACGGATTCTTGGACAAACAGTCGAGATCCTGCACAGCAGACGTGGCCTTGATTGAAGTAGATACCGTTAATGATGCCCTCTACCGCCGCGTCGATCGGTGCATCGTCGAAGATGATGTTTGCGGCCTTACCTCCTAATTCTAGCGTGACCTTCTTATCTCCTTCGATCGCGGCTTTGTAGATCATTCTTCCGACCTCGGTTGAACCCGTGAAGGCTAATTTCCTAGGTATCGAATGAGACGTCATAAACGCACCCGTGCTTCCGTCGCCAGTAATAATGTTGACCACACCGGGAGGAAGATCTGCCTCTTCGATCACCTCCGCCAGTTTCAATGCAGTAAGAGGAGTTGTTTCAGCTGGCTTCAGTACTACCGTATTCCCACAAGCCAACGCTGGAGCGATCTTCCAAGCCGCCATGAGCAGTGGGAAGTTCCAAGGGATGATCTGTGCCGCAACCCCGATCGGCTTTACCTTTCTATTTGAAAAAGCATATTCCAGTTTATCAGCCCAACCCGCATAATAGAAGAAATGAGCCGATACCAGAGGGATATCGATGTCCCTGGATTCTCGGATCGGTTTACCGCCATCCATGGATTCGATCACGGCAAACTCACGGCTCTTCTCCTGGATGATCCGCGCGATGCGATAGATGTACTTGGACCGTTCCTTACCCGACAACTTACTCCATGACTTGAACGCCTCGTCGGCCGCCTTGAAGGCCCGGTCTACATCCTTCTTACCTGCCTGAGCCACCTTGGCCAAGACCGTCTCATTGGAAGGGTCGATCGTCTCGAAGTACTTT
This sequence comes from Flavobacteriales bacterium, assembly GCA_038131955.1. Lineage (GTDB taxonomy): Bacteria > Bacteroidota > Bacteroidia > Flavobacteriales_G > Salibacteraceae > SHAN690. Next base: position 343,115 of record JAYPQK010000009.1, on the reverse strand, counting down.
TTGGACTCCGGCTTCACCCATTTTCCACCGATGAACAGGTCATACTTTTCCTTCAGTTTGACGTGTCCCTTGCTTTCAGGCGCAGGTGATAATTTCCACTCGTTTGACATAGTTCTTTAATCCTTTGAGAAATAATTCGGTGATTGGTAGACTCCCTCTGCCTGCTTTCGAAGTTGCATCAAGAGGTCGTTGGCCAAGCGCGAAGCACCGAAACGGAAGCGCTGGTTGGTCAACCATTCTTCACCCAAGACCTCCTTGACCATTATAAGATAATGCAATGCGCTTTTCGAATCCGAAATGCCCCCGGCAGGTTTCATTCCCACCCGATTTCCGGTTCTGAGGTAGTGGTCATAGATGGCTTGCAACATCACTAAGGTCACTTGCATATTGGCTGCCTGACCGATCTTGCCCGTGCTGGTTTTGATGAACGCCGGCTCTGCCAGCAATGCCAGATCAGCAGCGCGACGAACCTCGTCTAGCGAACCCAGTTCACCCGTTTCCAAGATCACTTTCAGGTCTACCTTGTGCTTCTTACAATTCTCATTCACCGCCATGATCTCATCGAGTACATAGGTGTAATCTCCTTGAAGGAATTTCCCACGGGAGATCACCATATCCACTTCATCTGCCCCTTCGTCGATCGCGAACTGAGTTTCGTTCAGTTTCTGTTCTAAGGTCGATTGACCGCTGGGAAAATAGGTAGCCACCGAAGCGACCTTTACCGGACTTCCCTTCAACGCATCCTTTGCGTGCGCCACGAGCGTCGGATAAACGCAAACCGCGGCAACGGGCGGAATGCCCTCGATTTCATCGTGCGGATGCATGGCCTTGTAGCACATCTGACGAACCTTCTGAGGGGTATCTGCGCCCTCCAGCGTAGTCAGATCAACCATGTTCAAGGCCATCTTCAAGCCCTGAATCTTCGCTTCGTTTTTAATGCTGCGGGATTTGATACGAGCAACTCGATCGTTCACCCCCATCAAGTCGACAGGAACCTCCCTCAACTTCCGCAATAGATCCATCGAATTCATGAGGAGCAAAACTAGCGCATTTCAGAGAAGACAGGCCATCATGGTATCAATTCAATTACTCTATAGATTTAGTAGATTAATTTTCTGTTAAGTGCTAAAAAGCGATGTAGTATTCATACATTTGCCCGCTCTTTATGAAGGACGAGGGTAACCATATTCATAGCGTTTTCGACGAGATCATTCCAAAGGCAGAGAAAGAAGCTTTCTTAAAGCAGCGTGCCAAGGTGGTTTGGATGACCGGACTTTCAGGGTCTGGAAAGACTACCCTTGCCAAGTATCTTGAGCGCCGATTGCTCGAGCAAGGCTACTTCTCAAAGCTCTTGGACGGCGACAATGTGCGCACAGGATTGAACAAGGGGTTGAGCTTCTCAGAAGAAGATCGAACCGAGAACATTCGTCGCATAGCTGAGGTATCCAAACTTTTCACCGACGGTGGCGTGATCTGCATCAACTGCTTTGTGAGTCCTACGGGAGAGATCAGACAGATGGCAAAAGACATTATCGGAGCCGACGACTTCTTAGAGGTATTCATCAATACACCTCTAGAAGAGTGTGAAAAGCGCGACGTGAAAGGACTTTACGAAAAGGCTCGCAAAGGCGAGATCAAGGATTTTACCGGAATCTCAGCGCCATTTGAAGCACCGGAGAACCCGGCTATCGAAATAAAAACTGCGAACAAGACTGTTGAGGAATCAGGAGAAGAGCTCTACGTGAAGCTGCTCCCATTTATTCGATTTGAACGACCATGAAATACAATTTGACACACCTGAAGGAACTGGAATCGGAGGCGATCTATGTCATCCGTGAAGTCGTAGCTCAATTCGACAATCCAGCCCTCCTCTTTTCTGGAGGTAAGGATTCCATCGTTTGTTACCACTTGGCTAAAAAGGCATTCTGGCCATCCAAGATCCCATTTCCATTAGTGCACGTTGATACAGGACACAACTTCCCTGAAACGATCCAGTTTCGTGACGACTTGGTCAAGAATGATGGCGTAGAATTGATCGTAGGATCTGTTCAACAGAGCATTGACGAAGGAAAGGTGGTGGAAGAGACTGGCTACAACGCGAGTCGAAATGGCTTACAAACCGTAACCTTGCTCGACACGATCGAGAAGCACAAATTCGACGCCTGCATGGGTGGAGCTCGTCGTGATGAGGAAAAGGCTCGAGCGAAAGAGCGCTTCTTTTCTCACAGGGATGAATTTGGTCAATGGGACCCAAAGAACCAGCGACCTGAGCTTTGGAACCTATTCAACGGAATGAAGAATTTCGGCGAGAACTTCCGGGTATTCCCGATCTCGAACTGGACAGAAATGGACGTGTGGCAATACATCCTCCACGAGAACATCGAGCTTCCTTCACTCTATTTCTCGCACGAACGCGAAGTGTTCCTGCGCGACGGGGTGATCTACGCCGATGGAGGTCTCATGCAAAAGCGCCCTGAGGAAAAGGTGGAGAAACGCGTTGTTCGTTTCCGCACCATTGGCGATATGACTTGTACCGGAGCTGTTGAATCTCCGGCCGATGACTTAGAGAAGATCATTGAAGAGGTTGCCGCGACGCGTACCACGGAACGTGAAACTCGAGCGGATGACAAGCGCTCCGAAGCCGCCATGGAAGACCGTAAAAAGGAAGGCTACTTCTAATCAAAGAAAGACGTTAAGAGAAAAGACAAAAGACTCGGGTAATGAGTGATACTACAGGATATTTAGACATGGAATTGCTTCGCTTCACCACTGCGGGAAGCGTAGACGACGGAAAGAGCACCTTGATCGGTCGCCTGCTATATGATAGCAAGGCAATTTTCCAAGATCAGATGGAAGCCGTGGAGAAGGCCAGTAAACGCATTGGCGGTGAAGGTGAGGTAAACTTGGCTCTATTGACCGACGGACTAAGGTCTGAGCGTGAGCAAGGCATTACGATCGATGTGGCATACCGCTACTTCGCTACCCCGAAGCGCAAGTTTATCATCGCGGACACTCCGGGACACATCCAGTACACCCGAAACATGGTGACCGGTGCCAGTACGGCTAACCTCGCCGTTATTCTAGTTGACGCGCGCCATGGGCTTGTGGAGCAAACAGCACGACACAGCTTCATCGCTTCTTTGTTGGGTATTAAGCACGTAGTCTATTGCATCAACAAAATGGACTTGGTGGATTATTCCAAAGAACGATTTGAAGAGATCAAGGATCAGTTGGATGATTTCACCTCTAAACTTGAGGTCAGTGATATTCGCTACATCCCGATAAGTGCACTCTTGGGAGATAACGTGGTAGATCGATCCAAGAAAATGCCTTGGTACGACGGTTCCACCTTGCTGTATACGTTGGAAACCGTTCACATCGCAAGCGATGCAAACCATGTAGATTGTCGCTTCCCGGTTCAGACTGTGATCCGTCCTCAAACGACTGAATTCCACGATTATCGTGGTTACGCAGGTCGCGTAGCAGGTGGCATCTTCAAGAAAGGAGATGAAGTCATGGTACTCCCTTCAGGGTTCACCTCTAAGGTGGCGAAGATCGACACCTTCGATGGAGAGGTGGAAGAAGCCTTCCCACCAATGAGCTGTACCATCCTTCTTGAAGACGACATTGACGTGAGTCGTGGGGACATGATCGTTCGAGTCAACAATCAACCTGACATCAGTCAAGACCATGAAATGATGATCTGCTGGATGAGTCAGCGTCCACTTCAACTGAACGGTAAGTATGCGATCAAGCACACCACACGTTCAGGTCGTTGTATCGTTAAGGATATCCGTTATAAAGTTGATATCAACACGTTGCACCGTCTGGAAGAGGACAAGAACATCAAGATGAACGACATCGCGCGAATTACCATACGCACCACGGTTCCTCTCTTCACCGATCGCTACCAGCGAAACCGCAATACCGGTAGCATCATTTTGATCGATGAAAGCACAAACGAAACCGTGGGCGCTGGCATGATCCTATAATAGGATCGGGGTGCTTCTTATCGGATCAGGGTGAACTTGATCGGCAAGCGCATATTCACGGCTACGTCGTGCACGCCTTGACGACCGGGAATCCAATCGGGCATTTTCTTGACCACTCTAATGGCCTCCTTACTCAGTGAAGGGTGTGGTGAACGGAGTATCTCAACCGACTCACGATCAACATGACCTTTCTTGTCGATGGTGAATTTGACCCACACAATCCCTTCGATGCCTAGATCGCGTGCGATATCCGGATAGTCGGTCTCCTTTCCCAAGAAGCGCTGAAGCGCCGACTCGCTTCCGATGAACTCAGGGAACACCTCCACGAAATCGAATGGAATATCCGGCAGGACCGCCTTCTCTTCGGTGAAAAGTGCATCCATGGAGGCAATATCCAGTTCGGGCCCTTCTTCAAGGATCGGTTCACTCGTTATGATCAGTTCAGTAGGAAAGACACTCGCAGTTACCACCTGTGGCTTCGATGGAGGCGTTTGCGGAGGTGGTTCCGGTAATTTCTTGGGAACAGTGATGGGAGGAAGTTCATCCTCTATATTCCAAGGGTCGTCGGTGATCTGACCTATGTAGTCAGCTTTACCGTTTCTGGGTTTTCCGTATTCTAAAGCGCAGAGGCTCACGGCAAGTGCGATGGTGAGTCCCAACAACATGTGGAAGCTGGGCTCTCTCTTTGAGGTGCTAGTATGTATCATGGCTCGTTCTTTTCCTTGGAACGAACCGTTGAAGCCTTGCATTGTGACAACCCCGCGCCGTCTAGAATACGGCTTCATCCAGCAAGAGAACGGACAAAAAAAAGCCCCTGAAAAGGGGCTTATTCAAAGCGCTATAAAAAAAGATCAACGCAAGGTGAATCGGAAAGGAAGCTTATAATAAACCCTTACCGCTTTACCGCGCTGACGTCCAGGTTGCCAATCGGGCATGTTCTTCACCACTCGGATCGCTTCCGCATCCAAAGCCGGGTGAACCCCTCGAAGGATCGTGATCATATCATCGTTGATCGATCCATCCTCCATTACAACAAACTGAACGTATACAATTCCTTGAATACCCGCATCCTTAGCGATCGCCGGATACTTGGTGTTATCACCCAAGAACTTAAACAAAGCTGCTTCACCTCCCGGAAACTCAGGGTTCTCCTCAACAATCGTAAAGATCTGGGGCTCCTCTACCACTTCCTCAGGAATGTCAACAAACTCAATGACTTCATCCTCGTCCACCTCAGTGTCCTCGATCTCGAGTTCTTCTTCGATCTCTTCCTCGTCATCTACAATCTCGATGATGGTAGTTTGGGGGGGTGGGGGCGGTGGGGGCGGCGGCTGTTGCTGAGTAATTGGAATCATCTCTTCTTCCTCCAACTCAATATCTAACTCTCCCAGTGATCCAACCTCGCCTTCATACTGCGTCCACTCGAACGCTACAAGGATCACACCCAGAGACATGAGCAAACCAATAAGAAAGTACACGCCTTTCTTCTTTTCTAGGTCTGCCTCAGGATTCTTCTTTAACTGCATATACTCTTGGTATTTCGTCGACCAAAATAGTCAGAAGCTTCGGGATTGTAAACCCATCGACTAGAATTTTAGGTCAATTTTAGATTTCGGCTCATAAGTATTCCTTAACACCATAGATCGATCCGAAAACAGAAAGACCGGCCAAGGCTCCTACTCCATTGAACAGCATGTCGGTCGCTTCGACGCTCCTCCCAACGAATATGGTACCTTGTAAAACCTCCGTGATCAAACCATAAACAACACACATGACGAAAACCTTCGTCAGCGTATGTACACGAAGTCCTTTGAAACTCGACTGCTTCAGAAAGCCAACGGACAACTGAAAAGCCAGAACGCCGAACAATATTCCATGAACGAATATGTCCACATTCGGCTGAGCAGATCGCTCGAACTGGCTACCTGGAAGACCCAGAAGTATCAATATGAAAACCGCCCAGGAAATGCCTAGGTAGTTGTACTTCCAAAACATGGATTCGTTTTAGGCTCCGATCTCGGCTTTGTAGTCGTCGGCCGACAGAAGGCCGTCCAATTCTGACGTATCAGACATCTTGACCTTGATCATCCAACCATCCCCGTAAGGATCGCTGTTCACTGTCTCGGGATTATCAGAAAGTGCTCCATTGACTTCAGTCACTTCGCCAGAAACCGGCATGAAAAGATCAGATACGGTCTTGACGGCCTCAACGGTTCCGAACACCTCTTCTTGATCAAGGGTTTCGCCTTCCGTTTCGATCTCGATATATACCACGTCTCCGAGTTCTCCCTGAGCGTAATCGGTCACACCGATGATAGCAATGTCACCCTCGACCTTTACCCATTCGTGGTCTTTGGTATATTTCAAGTCTGCTGGAATGTTCATATCGAAAAAGGTTTGCGCAAACCTACTAGAATTTTCGTGGGTTGTATCGACTCTTCAAGTATAATTCATCCCTGATTATGAACGAACTATTCACAGTTATCCACTCAGTGAGAATCGAAGACTGAATCCGGCATTCGTATTGGCCGTCGGGAAGGAATTCGAAATGGCCGGACGGTTAGCTACCCAATCGTAGAACACTCTTAGGGTGAGCGCTTGGGTCAGCACATAGTCTCCCGTGAGCTTGAGTGTGAACACCCTCTGACCAGCGGTGGTCTGAGTCTCATTCTCCACAATCTTTCGAATGATGGTCTTTGAATCTCGAATACTAAAGTCTCCGCGAAGTGTAAAATCACTCTTGATAGTACTTCCTCTAACCTTGAATGGAAACTTGAAATCCTTCAGTGTATAACCCGTTCCAATAATGTACTCCAGGTTTCCGATCTCGGTCAACTGGTTGTTACTTGTATTCAAGGTCATGGTTCGATCCTTCCTCACCTCTACCCTGGTCAGAAGACTGCTTTTCCATGTCATATCCAAGTTGATCAATGGAGAAAAGGACTCACTGATGGTCACTTGAGAAATGATGAACTCTGGCTGAATCCTGCTTTCATTCAGAGCAAATGTATCCTGACGCGCAAACGACTTCAAGAATCCTCCCACCGTATAATTAGAGCGATAAGCATGGTTCAAACTGACGGTCCTGAAATACTTCTGGAAGAACTTGATCTTGTTCAACCCTGTATAATTCACCCTCCAATTAGGTAATGGAAGACGAACACGGATCGGGTCGAGATTACTCTTAGAAACTCCTTCTCCGGTGTAAGTAGCAAAGAAGGCATTGATAAGCACGTCTTGTTGAGTGGCATCATAACCAAGCGCATAACCTGCGGTATCCTGTCCTGAATTACCCATCTCCTCTCCAATGCGATTAGAAATGGCCCTTCTATTCTCGAGGAAGGCATTGTACAGGGTTCGGTTCGCTGAATCGATGCGTTGGAAAGCCGTAGCCACCGTCAGGATCGAAGCGCTGTAATTTCCGGTGATCACTCTAGTACTATCGTCATTGAATCGAGCAAATCGATCATCGAAGAGACTTCGCTCATCAAAGTTCCAATACTCGGTCTGACTCTCCGAGTAGACCTCGTTTACCGTGAGGTCGATACGAAGATCCTTCGCAGGCTGCACACTCGACCGCAGCGAAAGGTTTTCCGTGGTCGTCCTCTTGTATGGATTGAACAAGTTCTCATTTGGGATCAACCAGTCCTTGTCGTTACCTGCCCAGTCTGCAAAGTGTGTCCTCCGTTCTCCAAAATTCTCTTGCTGTCCGAACACAAAGCCCGCTCCCGGCGACATGGCCGCATTGGGATCCATACCCATATAGGTTGCTTCGTGTTTAAACCCAGGCAACGTTATACCCCGATTCAGCGAGTAGGTTCCAGAGACGTTCTTGACACTCATCAGAACCTTCAACGCACCATCTACGATTGCTGGACGCTCCTTGTCTTTATCCTTCTTATCCTCCACGTCATCTTGCACCGCATTCTTATCATCACCTTCCTTGGCAACCGCTTTCTTCGGCTGAGGCTTCCTCTTACTGGACGGACGCTTGCCACGATTCACATCGCGCAGAAGTGGCACCTTGTTGTATAAGGACATCAGATTCAGCGTGGCATTCAACTGAAGTTGTTGACCGTTTGAAACTGTGTGACCCAAAGTATCTCCGCGATAGGCCCTTCTGTTATCGGAGTTAATATTCTCCTGCCGAGTCTGAGGATCGATCAGTGGACCACGTTCCCAATCGTACGTTGCAGAATAGCGAGCGCTCAAATTCGTCCAATCCAATAGCGGGAATTTATTCAGCGGAACCGCCCACGAAACGCTGGTCGTATGGTTGTAATTCGTCAACAAACCAAGATTCTTCAAACTAGCCAACAATGAGTCTCTATGGAGTTCGTAACTCTCTGAACCAGGAATCTCGCGACCATCCGCGTCGTAGAGGACTCCTCCCGAACCAGCGCCACTTCCATCAGGACGTTGGATGCTCACACCTTCAAACTCCCTGACCAAAGCCCGAGCATTGGCATTGAAGTCGATCTTGATCGACTTACTGAGGTCGTAGGACAGGTTGTACGTTCGATTCCAATTAAAGGTCTTATCCACGAAAGGTTGCTGAGGTAGGGTCGACTCGGGGTTCAAGTTGCGCATTTTACGCTCGGAATACCTTCGGTCAAAATCATTACGGAAAGCAAGCTGCTTTGGAGCCAGAGAGAAGTTGAAGTCTCGGATCAAGCGCAGATACTTCGACTTGCGTAAGAACTTCACCTTGCTGAATGGCTCGATCGATTTTGGGTTGTTGGAGAAACTGTAGGCAAGTCCACCTCTGTAGTTCCTTGTAAAGTTGTATTCCGTGTTGTAATCCCTAAAATTCGTTTCCGTAAAGGCATAGGTCGCCGATAGGTTAGACACATCATAGAACCTAGCCGGACCCTCACCGGTCTTCTCCTTGCGAACGTTGGTGAAGTTCAAGCTCTTCCGGGTCGTGACGGTTTGCGAAAGCGTCTTGAGACTATCCCGGTCACCAGCTTCTCGCTCATCGAGGTAGATCTCCATCGGCGTATCCGGTTCTGCCGGCGCAAATTGCGGGTTACTAGCTGTCTGCGAGAATCCGACATACATCGGAAGTTTCAAGCCTACCTCTTCCGGAACGAACTTATCGAGTTGGACCTGAGCCGATGCATCGAAAGAGGTAATGGTCTCTCGTTGACGCTCGCTCACCTTCGATTCCAAGCTTCCCCATCCCTCCGTGGTGATCTGTCCGGATACGGCCACGTTAGCAAAGTCGGCCAGATTCGCCGAAACCCTCGCCATGGCTGCCTCTCCTCCACGCTGATCAAAGTGAGTCAGACGTAATTCGTTCGCCCAAATCTCGACGCATTTTGGTAAGCCATCATCATCAGGATTGTTCCTTTTCGCCGGGTTTCGCACACCGATCATGACCACCCTAACGTCTGCAAGGTTTGGATTACCCACCACATAAATCTTTCTACCCGATCCGGCATCCACCTCATAGCGTTGATTGAGTTGCACGTTCCCCTCGAGTCCTAATTGATCGTTCCTCTCCCGCTTCGCGCCGAAGAGTTGCTCAAAGTCGATGACCACGTTGTTCTCCAATGGCCATACGATCTGTTGCTCATACACGGACTCATTGTCATATACCCCTGGCGGCGTTATCGTAACTGGGGTTTCGTATTCGTAGTAGTTGTCCGTGAAGTCCGTTCCCACACGAATGAAGACCCTCACATCATTGTCGTTTAGCTGCTGCAATGGATCCAAAGCTTCCGCGTGTAAGAACATCTGCATCTTACGGAACGAACGCATATCCAGCTGAACATTTCTGAATGCTGCCTGTGCCTTACCATCTTCTAAGCCGCATGCCTGGAGCGCCAACGACTGCTCGTTCTGACGTGCCAAGTTTGGCGAACCCGCCTGAATCTCACGCTGAAGCTGTGGAGGCAATACATAGTTGACCGGCTCCTTCTCACCGTTTTCTTCGATGTTCACCGCTCCCACGTTGAACTGCACATTCGGGTCATCGGCCAGCACCTCACCTTCCTCATCGAGATCCCCGGTGAAACGTCGCCACTCACCTCGCACCAATTCGAGTCGCGCGAAGCGAAGCACCACAGGCTTCTCGAATCCTTTCACGAACATCCGCATAAATCGGATCGAACGGAAGTCTTCGATGTTGCCGACCTTCTTCTCGAACTCGCGCACAGGAATCCTGAACTGAATCCATTCTACCGTTCGATCCTCATCTGAACTTTGAGGCCGTCCGATCTGGATCGCGTTGATGTAGTTTCTACCCACCGTCGCCAAAGCCTCTTCAGAGATGTCGATCTTGTATTGGAAATAGCTTTCCACATTGTCGAGCGTGTTATCTCGGTTGATGTCTTCCGCATCTGGCAAGGTCGATGCTGAAGTTGGATATCCTTGATCGTTCAATTGAGCGGATTGCTCCGAGGTAGGGCTATTCCCCTCCATTCCGTTGAAGTACTTGTAGCGTTCAAGGATATCGGCACGTTGCTCATCAAAGCGATCATCGCGGTAGAAGTTGTAGTTATCATGGGATGGATCTTCACGCACCCGCTCGAGCGCTTGAGGGTTACCACTAAGCCTTACACTCAATGGCTGTAAGTAGGTCTCTTCATAGAATCGCGCTTCTTCTTCGTCGCGCAGACCATCCAGACCTACATCCTGAAACTCTCGGGTTTGAGGGTCATTATCAAAGGCGTTCACGATCTGTTGGCCTTTCGGCAAACGGCCCCAACGAGTGAAATTCTCTTCGTCATCCAAGTTGGTCGCTCCATTCTCGGTAGTTGGAAAACCATTCTCAAAGCTCTTGACCTCATCCTTTAGGACATCCTCTGAGATGTTACCGATGTTGAAGTACAGCGCTCCATCGGTTTGATAATTACCTGGGAAACCCTCGCGGTCCTTTTCTGCATAAGGATTCATCATCCAGAACTGGATGAACTCAATGTTCGCTGCATCAAAGTCCGTTTGATCGATCCGTCGTTGGATACCCGCCCATCGCGTTTCCGGTGACACCAGCTTCAGGGAATCCCCACTGGCTTCTACCCCTGCCGTCACTCCTGGAACCGGGTCGACATCGTAGTTGTACGGACCTGGTTCTTCCGGATAGTAGGCCAAGTCAAACATGGTGGTCATGAAGTTCTGAAGACCCTGTGCGTTGTTGAATTCTCGATTCGGGAACACTTCCGTTTCAAAAACCTGACGCATCAAGTGATTGCGCTGTATGGTATCGTTTCCTCGGATATGATCCGGGGTAGTATTATCATCTCGGAAGAAGAGCGGGTCGATCATATACCAAGCCAATCGAGCTCGGTTCTTATTGAAGGTCAGATCATTGCGATACTGAGTTGCCGCGCCTTCCGGAAAGAGATCCGGCTGACCCTGAGGCGTACTGGCGATCGACCACATCGCGAACGTACGCAGGTCGATCGTACTTTGGCTTCCCTCAAAGTCGTCGATGTAGGAGTTTCCCTCATTCCCAATGGCGCGTGAGTGGCCAGGGAACAATTTCGCCGCTTCTGCCGACACGTTGATCACGGACTTTTCTTTGGTGTCAATCAGTGGGATCTTGTCTACCAACGAGGTGATCATTTGCGACTCCATCGTGTAGTTACCATCGATGCCCACAACGGTATTACTGATCGGTTCATCCCCGAAGTTGACCTTCTGGGTGAGCGGACGTTCAGAGAGGTTCATGAGCGTACCTCCCAAGTTGAGATCATCCGAAAATTTATAATCAAATCTCGATGCGAAAAGTGCCTTCCGGTTGATCCCAAAGGCTGAATTACTCTCGAGCGAAACGTTGATCGGCGTGCCCGATTCTAGAATACCCTGATTGATGATCTTCACACGACCCAGGGTATAATCCACCGTATAGTCCGCCCCTTCTTGCAAGGTCTGTCCTCCGGCAGTGACCCTTACCGAACCCTCAGGAATATTGAAGGCGTTGAGCGAGATCTCAGAACTATTGGCACTTTGATACTTACCACGCAGTGCGAAGCGGTTGACCGATGGGAAGTTATATTGCGCGTTGGGCTGAGTGTTCGTGTAGAGCGAATCGAAGGCGTATCTCCGTACCAATTCAGGATCTCCAGTGACCTCAAGTATCTTGCTTCTCAAGTGACTACCGAAAGGTTCCAGCACCGGGAAGAATATCCTACCGTTCGACGGATTGACCGTGATCTGAGGATTCGCTAAGAAGTCAAAGACTCCATCAGGGACCTGCGCACGGTTATTGTTGATCCGGTCGAGTGCCACCACTTGGATCAGCGGAGTATCATTGAATCCTGGCTGATCGATCGGAATGTAGTTGATGTAGATACCCTTCTCTCGGTCGAGGTACCAAATGCCCAGTTCGAATCCCGTTTGACTGAGCTGATACGCTCCGATGGAATAGACGTTCTTCATCATCAGGTCCCACATCGGAAAACGAGTATTCAGCTCGGTACTCTTCAACATCTTCAAGATGATCGCCTCGTCGCCATTCGTCTCGTTGGAGAACTCACCCACTTTGTAGGTAACCCCGTTGTACGTATACTCAAAGGCGACTGCCAGGACTTGGTTGGGCTGTAGTTCTTGAACCAAAGAGATGTATCCCAGTTGAGCGTTCAGGTTGTAGTCACGACCTTCTTGGAGTCTGCGCGCTAGTTCAACCTTTTGATAATCAAATCGACTCTCCAATTCATAGATAGTCTCCAACTGCTGAGAAGAGCGGGTAAAACCCCTCACCTCTTCATCGCGGTAGATCTGCTTGTACAACTGGTTGGTTCCGTTCGCCGCAGGTGAGGATTGATTCTGATTAGGATTGGCTCCCGTGAAATCCACGTTATACGCACGGCGGGATTCTCCAAGGTCTTGGAAGGCGATGATGTTTCGGTTCTGATCCGTACTAAAGTTCGTGTTGGTGATCCACACTTCTGCACGCGTGATGTTCACACTGGAATTGATGATCGGTGGGGTGGCCAACGCCTTCTCGTAGATGTCTCGGAAGAAGTGTGCAAGGAAATAGTGTTTGTAGGCCTCATACTCATCGGCCTTTACCTCGAACTCCACTTCTTGTGCACCACCCTGGGTACTCACTTCGCGGCGCTCACTCTTCTGTTGTGAATAGACGGATGTAACCGACAATCGACCAAACTTCAATTCGGTTTTCACTCCGAAAAGCGACTGACTACCCGAGATCAATGAACTCTGAAGTGGGAGGGACACGTTACCCAATTCGATCTTTTGGATGATCTCGTCTTCATACCCCGTGTATTCCAGCTTCATCTGGTTTTCGAAGTCGAAGGTCGCTTGGGTATTGTAATTCGTTTGGATCTTGAGTTTGTCTCCAATGTTACCGATCACATTGAGCTGGATGTTCTGACGGAAATCGAACACCGTGATACGACGCTGATTGACCGGAATGGCCGGGTTCTCGGTCTTGGAGCTATTCACACCGAAGATCAGTTCGGCAGAACCATTCGGACGGATCTCGATCGTGTTTCCTCCAAATATCCTGTCAAAGCCTTCGCTTTCTACGTTGATCGAAGGTCGAAAACTCGAGGAGCTATTGGCTTCATCGTCGTCCAGTTCCTCGGCATTATTTCGGATCTCTTTCCAGTAGTCCGACATCGACTTCTTGTTCTGATACTCTTGGTATTCATCGAAAGACAAGTACGACGGTGGACGGTAGTTGAGCTTGCCTAATTTCTGGCTATAGTTGTATTCTTTGGTGTCCGGATCGTACTCCACTTCGGTCTCAAGTCCGCTTGGAGGCTGGCCATAGAGCAGGCGATCGTCTTCCTCTAAACCGTCACGAGTATCCTCAAACGGAAAGAGCAGCGTACTCGATGTATCGAGCTGCCCATAAACGATCAAAGGCATCCATAACGATGCCCATATCATTGCGATGATTCTATTTCTGTTCGGGTGCTTCAAAAGAATCGTTCAGGTCACAACTGCTTCAATGCCTGTTTTATCAATGATTCGACAGTGTCAGGAGCGGACTCCTGTTTGAGTAGGTTGTTGATCACTTTCACTGAGGCTCCACGATCAAAGCCCAGCGCAGTGAGTGCAGATAACGCCTCTTGTCTTAAACTATTGCCTGCAGAACCACTTTCCGCAACCAAGCCGAAGGCATCTCCCATCTTCCCCTTCAATTCAGCGATGACCTTTTGCGCCATCTTAGGTCCAACACCTTTCACCGAGGTGAGTGATTTCACATCTTCCGAAACGATGATCGACTGAATCTCATCAGGGCGAAAAGATGATAAGATGGTCATCGCAATCGTAGAACTGATTCCTGATATGGTGATGAGTTGGCGAAACATCTCCCTTTCCAGGTCGGTCGAAAACCCAAAGAGTTGATGCCTGCTCTCGCCCGAGCGAATGTCCACGCTCACAGCGTAGTGCACCAGCACCTTGCCTTCAAATAAGTTGGTGACATCGGTGTAGGTATTCAAGCTAATGTTCAACAGATAGCCAACACCGCACGACTCCACTACGAGATGCGTCGGAGACTTCTCCGTAAACTCACCAGCAACGTAGGCGATCATTTTGCGTGCTTTTGTCGAGTTTGAGCATCCACCACGCAGATGGTGATCATATTCACGATCTCACGGACTGAGCTACCCAGTTGGAGGATGTGAACCGGCTTGTTCATTCCGAGAAGGATCGGGCCAATGGCATCGCGGCCACCCATTTCCTGAAGTAGTTTGTAAGCGATGTTGCCCGCAGAGAGATTAGGGAAGATCAATACGTTCGCCCTCTTTCCTGTCAGTTTAGAGAATGGGAAGATCTGATTGACCAACTTGGTATTCACGGCAAAATTCGCCTGGATCTCACCATCGACGATCATCTCAGGATGACGGTCATGAAGGATACGAACAGCGTCTCTAACCTTGATCGCTTCTTCACCGTCGCTACTTCCGAAGTTGGAGTAACTCAGCATGGCGATCCTCGGCTTCAACTTGAATCTCTCAACCGCCTCATGTACCAAGACCGTAATATCTGCAAGTTCTTCGGCGGTCGGATTGTAATTGATGGTAGTATCCGCCAAGAAGAGAGGCCCCTGCTTAGCCACCAAGGCATACATACCAGCGATCTTACGAACCTTTGGATCCGTACCGATCACCTGCAGAGCCGGCTTGATCGTAGCAGGATAGTTTCGAGTAAGCCCGGAGATCATCGCATCGGCATCACCCGACTCAACCATGGCGGCACCGAAGTAATTACGCTCGTGCATGATCTTCTTAGCCTCGGCAAGCGTGTACCCACGGCGTTTGCGATTCTCAAACAATATCTCAGCGTAACGACCTCGTCTTTCACGCTCTTCTTCCGAACGTGGGTCAATAATCTCAATATCAGCAAGATCCAATCCGTTCTCTTCGATTAACTCTTCGATACGTTCCTTGTTTCCTAGAAGGATCGGAATAGCCACACCATCGTCTCTAGAGATCTGAGCCGCTTTCAAGATCTTGTAGTGATCGGCTTCAGCAAAAACTACGCGTTTAGGATCACGCCGTGCTTTCTGGGTAATGCTTTGGAGCAATTTATTGTCTAGTCCTAAACGCTTATCCAGCTCTTCTTTGTAAGCCTCCCAATCTTCAATCGGCTCTTTTGCTACGCCACTGTCGATCGCCGCCTTAGCCACAGCAGGTGCCACGGTGGTGATCAATCGGTAATCGAGGGGCTTAGGAATGATATACTCTTTGCCAAAGGTCAGGTTGGTCTCACCATAAGCGATATTCACCTCCACTGGAACGGGCTCTTTGGCCAACTCTGCCAAGGCTTTTACCGCAGCCAGCTTCATCTCCTCATTGATGGTAGTCGCTCGAACGTCTAGGGCACCTCGGAAGATGAATGGGAATCCCAGAACATTATTCACCTGGTTGGGATAGTCACTTCGACCCGTAGCCATGATGATGTCCTTGCGCGTCTTGACCGCCACTTCGTAACCGATCTCCGGATCTGGATTGGCGCAGGCAAAAACGATTGGATTCTTCGCCATGCTTTTGAGCATCTCCGGTGTCACGATCCCTCCGACCGACAATCCCAAGAACACATCCGCACCATTCATCGCATCAGCTAGCGTCACGCAATCGGTATCCTCAGCGTGCCTCGCCTTGATCTCATCCAGATCGGTTCGTTTCGTAGAAATAACCCCTTTACTATCAGCCATTAGGATATTCTCCTTCTTGACTCCAAGGGACTTGTATAGATTCACACAAGAGATCGCTGCGGCACCGGCTCCGCTGACCACCACTTTCACTTCTTCGATCTTCTTTCCTGCCAACTCCAATGCGTTGAGCAAGGCTGCCGAAGAGATGATGGCGGTTCCGTGCTGGTCGTCATGCATGACCGGGATCTTGAGCTCTTCCTTCAATCGCCGTTCGATCTCAAACGCCTCAGGGGACTTGATATCCTCTAGGTTGATTCCACCGAAGGTTGGAGAGATCGCTTTGACCGTATTAACAAAAAGGTCCACATCATGCGCATCCACCTCAATGTCAAACACGTCGATGTCGGCGAATATTTTGAAAAGCAGCCCCTTCCCCTCCATGACGGGCTTGGAGGCATCCGGACCGATATCACCCAAACCCAATACCGCAGTACCGTTGGAGATCACCGCAACCAGGTTGCCCTTTGCCGTGTATTTATAAACATCTTCTTGCCGATCCGCAATGGCACGACAGGGTTCTGCGACCCCCGGAGAGTACGCCAAGCTAAGGTCTCGCTGCGACGAGTAAGGCTTGGATGGTACAACCTCTATTTTCCCTGGTCTTCCAGACGCGTGATAGTCCAACGCGTCTTGCTTCTTGCGCTTCTTCATAGGTTGTTATAGAAAGGCGTAAAAGTAGAAATATTGACCGTGCTTGCACCCCAATGTGCGGCCTTTTATAGCTTTGAAGCTCTTCCCTAGGTTTATGAAACGTCTGGTCATTTTTTCAGGAGCGGGTATGAGCGCAGAGAGCGGACTGAAAACCTTTCGGGATTCAGGGGGTCTTTGGGAACAATATGACATCGAGGAAGTGGCTACTCCAGAGGCGTGGGCCGCGAATCCAAAGTTAGTACTAGACTTCTACAATATGCGGCGGCGCCAAGTGTTAGAAGCGTCTCCCAATAACGCTCACAAAGCATTGGTCCGTCTCGAAGAAAAGTATGACGTTCAGGTCATCACCCAAAACATCGACGACCTGCACGAGCGAGCGGGCAGCAGCAAGGTACTTCACCTTCACGGAGAGATATTGAAAGCGCGGCCAGAGAATAATGCCGACGAACTGCACACGGTTCAAGAAGACCTGGACCTCGGCGACGTCAATGATGCCGGCGTTCAACTCCGACCGCACGTGGTGTGGTTTGGAGAGGATGTGCCCGAAATGATGAAGGCGATTGAGATCATCCGACGGGCCCACATCGTCCTGATCGTTGGCACCAGCCTGAATGTATACCCCGCCGCTGGCCTGATCCATTACGCACCAAAGCTTTGCTCCATGTATATCGTTGATCCGGATGATGTACGCCAACCAAACTTTAAGAATGTAAGGTTCATCAAACGTCCGGCCTCCGACGGAGTACCCCTCATCGTAGATGAATTGATGACGCTAAGCGATGTAGCCGAATCAAAGAAGTAAGTGATCGTTCATCTTTGGTACAGAGCTTGTGATAGGAAACCAAGCAAAATCAATAACAATAAGCAAAGGGCATGGTGATAGTAAGTGAATCCGATACCTTTGCCGCTTCTTAAAATTCTACTATGAAAAAGGTTTTATCCCTTACCCTGCTGACCCTGATGGTCGCGTTTGTTTCAGTTGCTCAAGACGGTGGCCGTAAGATCCCTGCCGTTGATATCAAGACAATGGACGGCTCCACCTTCAATACGGGCTCGATCCAAAACGATGGAAATCCTATCATTATCAGCTTCTGGGCTACTTGGTGCAGTCCGTGCAAGCGAGAGCTCAACACAATCGCTGAAGAGTATATCGACTGGCAGGATGAGACAGGTGTAAAACTGGTAGCGATCTCGATCGACGATGCCCGTCAGATGCACAAGGTAAAGCCTTACGTAGATGGTCAAGCATGGGATTACGAGGTTTACCTCGATCCAAACGCCGACTTCAAGCGCGCAATGAATGTCAACAATGTTCCCCACACCTTCCTCGTGGATGGTGATGGTAATATCGTTTGGCAGCACAACTCCTATCAACCTGGTGATGAAGAAGAGTTGTATGAATTGGTTGAAAAGCTTTCAGCCAGCGAGAGTATTGAATAACCCTTAGACCCTGGTCTTCCCGATGACTAAACCTAACCTATCCGCAAGCATCGCCATCGCTTGCTTGAGCTTCCTTTCTCTTTCCTCCCTTGCTCAAGAGAATGGAGGTGGAATACTAGAAGGTGCACAGATCCACGGCAACTTTGACGTGTATGCTCAGCAATACAACCGTGACTCGATCATCGGTGCGCCGATCGTACCTGAAAAGAGTGGCATCAACGCCTTCACCAACCTGATCGTAACCAAAGGAAACTTCAGTGCCGGGGTGCGTGTGGAATCCTACATCCCTCCTGTTCAGGGATTTGATGTGCGGTACGGCAATCAGTCGGTGGGCATTCCATTTAGATATGCCACCTTTTCCCAAGATGGTTTGGAAGTGACAGCGGGTAACTTCTACGAGCAATTTGGAAACGGACTGATCCTCCGGGCCTACGAGGAGCGTGCCTTGGGATTGGATAATGCCTTCGACGGTGTACGTGTGAAGTACTCTCCCTACCGCGGAATCTACTTGAAAGGACTCATCGGTAACCAGCGGTACTATTGGAATAAAAGCGACGGCATCGTTCGCGCCTTCGACACGGAATTCCAAGTGAATGAATTGGTGCCAAAACTCGAGAGCAGCCCGCTGCGGATCCTCCTGGGCGGAAGCTTTGTAAGTAAATTTCAAGAGGGTGGAAACTCCTCGCTTCGACTTCCTGAAAACGTAGCAGGTGGTGCCGGGCGGATTCAGATGAACTACAAAGGCTTCGGTCTGATGGGTGAGTATGCATATAAAGCGAACGACCCGACCAAGTCGAATCTGTACATCTATCGCCCGGGACAGGGCGTATTTGTTTCTGCGACATACTCTAAGAAAGGCTTTGGAGTGAACATCTCCGCCAAGAGCATCGACAACATGGAGTTTCGAAGCGACCGCGAAGCTGGGTTGAACGACCTATTCATCAACTACCTACCGGCACTGACTCGCCAACACACCTACAACCTTGCCGCTACACTCTACCCTTACGCCACCCAACCTAACGGGGAGATCGGCATTCAAGGCGACCTCATCTACAAAATCAAGCGTGGAAGTAAGTTGGGGGGTAAATACGGAACGACGATCACGGTGAATGTATCCCTAATAAACTCCATGAAACGTGACTACTACGTAAGCAACGACATGGACAGTGCGACCGCTCTATTGAGTCAACAAGTCTACCTACCGGAGGACCCAGGACGTATCGGATACGAAACGAACCTCTTGAGTGTGGGAGACTCTGTATACTATCGCGACTACAATATTGAGATCGACAGAAAGTTTACAAAGAATTTCAAGCTGAAAGGAACGTATGTGTTCCAGGAGTACAACATTGCGTTGATCCAAAACAAGGTTTCACCCAACGTTCAAGCTCACATTGCCATCTTAGAAGGGTTGAACAAGTTGAGCAAGAAACACAGCATCCGATGGGAGGCTCAGGCCATGTGGACCCATGAAGACCAAGGCGATTGGATCTTTGGATTGATCGAGTACGGATACTCTCCACACTGGATCGTGACCGTGTTGAACCAATACAATTACGGCAACAAAGTCGAGGATCTCCGCGTTAATTATCCGACAGCTCAAATCACGTATATCCAAAACGCACTTCGCATGAGTATCGGTTATGGTCGTCAAAGAGCGGGTATCTTCTGCGTCGGAGGTGTATGTCGAAACGTTCCTGCAGCGAATGGTTTGTCCGTAGCCATTACAAGTAGTTTCTAAGTATGAAGATCATGAATACATCACATTTTCTTTGGGGCATCGGACTGATGGCTGCTTTAATGGTAGGCTGCGACAAGGTGGAACTACCGTTACCCGAACCCGAGATCATCGTTGTCAACGACAGTGTCACGTTTCCTACCGTAGACACCGCGGCTATGAACCGAGATTACCGCATGACCTATGTAGAGGAATTCACAGGCCATAAGTGCATCACCTGTCCTGCCAATACAGCATTGCTGCTTCAGCAAATCGAAGAGAACAAAGAGCGCATGATCGCGGTTTCTGTGCACGCCGGTGGATTCGCTGAAGTAGATCTTCCAAAGTACCCGACCGACTTCAACACAGAATACGGCACTCAAGTATTCCAGCACTACAACATGGCGACCCAGCCAATACCCAGCGCCATCATCAACCGTCGTTCCTTCGGCAATTTCGATAGCCTTATCATCTTCAACCAGGCTACAACTTTCTGGGAAGGGCCGATCGATGAGGAGAACACCAACACTAGCACCGACTTCGCCATTGGCTTGGAAGCCGACTACATCGACTCGTTGGACCTATTCTACATCAAGGTAAGTACGGAGGTATTGAACGATGTAGATGGAGAATTCCGGCTATTGGTACTTTGTGTAGAAGACAGCGTGATTGCAGAGCAATTAGATGCCCGTGCTGACCCAAGCGAGCACCCGGATAAGATTGTTAAGGATTACGTTCACCGCCATGTCCTTCGCAAGAAGCTCAACCCGGATCAAAGTCTAGGTGGAGACCCGCTGATCTCAGGTGCGGTATCCGTAGGCACTTGGTTTGACTACGAGCTGAATGCTACGATGCCGGAAAATGTCGTCAACAAAGAAAAGACGCACATCATAGCCGTGCTGACGAACGTTGATACGGAAGAAGTTATGCAAAGTATCGAGGTCCATACGCATGTTAAGTAGGACCTTCATCCTTATTCTTCTGGGCGTAGTTCCTTTCTTGGGGCAGGGGCAGTCATCTGACCTAAGGAAGGGTCAATTCGTCGCCTTGGCTAAAGCGGGATTGGTCGCTAGTCAGATCCACAATGATGACATTGGAGGCTACAATAAATTAGGTGGAACGGCAGGAGTTGGCATTTTTACTCCGATCGGCGAAGACCTTCAACTCCAGATCGAATTAAACTATGCCATGCGCGGAAGTAGAAAGAGACAGAATCCCGATCGAGGCGACTACACCACTTTCAGTATTGAGCCGCATTACTTGGACGTCCCTATCCTACTTAAAAAGTTCATTTGGAAGTTCGAGTTTGAAGCCGGAATCACTAATGGCTTCTGGATCTTCAGCAGAATGAATGACCCCAACTTCTTACTGCCAGCGGCGACGAAGAATTTCAATCGTTATGAACTAGCAGCAAACGCAGGCGTGAATGTTCCGATGAATGAATTTTGGAATGTGAATGTTCGGTTCCACTATTCCATCCTACCTGCAGCCGGGAAACTGCAGTTCGTGAATGGCCTAAGCTTGTTGGGAGGGGCCTACAACAACGCCATGACCTTTTCGATCAATCGGGCGTTCTATCCGAAAGGTTGAGGAAGCGGATATTCCGCTTCAAACCGCTGTACTTAGTGCGCTTCACGGCGGAACCCTCAAATAGCTCATTGAACTTATCCTCTTCGATTTTGCTCCATTGTTCCAGATCCATTCCTTTCAGAGCTTCTTTTGGGTGAAACGCATCTTCTTGATGCGGCTTACTGAATCGATTCCAGGGGCACACATCCTGACAGATATCGCAGCCAAACATCCAGTCGTTGAACTTGCCCTGGAACTCGGACGGCAGCTCCCTATCCTTCAATTCGATCGTGAAATAAGAAATGCACTTACTGGCATCCAATACGTAGGGCTCCACAATGGCATCCGTAGGACAAGCATCGATACAAGCAGTGCATGAACCGCAGTGATCGGTCCCGGGACCATCGCTTGCCAGATCAAGATCGGTGATCAGGACCGCCAAGAAATAGAAGGATCCCTTCTGCTTTGACAAGATGTTCGTGTGTTTTCCCATCCATCCGACACCTGCCTTCTTTGCCCAGGCCTTCTCCATGACCGGCGCAGAGTCCACAAAGCCTCGTCCTTGCACCTCACCAAACTGCTCTCTGATTTGCGCTAGGAAGCTCTTCAGGCGCTTTTTGATGACTTTGTGATAATCTCTTCCGTAGGCGTATTTCGACAGCTTAGGTGCTTCTAATTCCAGTTCCTCTTCAGGGAAGTAATTCATCGTAAGGACGATGACGGACTTGGCACCAGGGACCAGCTTCCTCGGATCGACTCGCAGATCAAAATGACCTTCGAGGTAATCCATCTTACCATGAAAACCTCTCGAAAGCCAATCCTCGAGAAAACGCTCCTCGGTTTCCAACCGCTCTGCACGGGCGATCCTACAATCCATGAGCCCCATCGCCGAGGCTGTGGACTTTACCCACTCACTCCTCGCTTGTCGTGTGAGGTCAAAGGCCTCCATTTACTCGAATAATGATCCTTGGGGACCCTTAGGAAGCTCGCGACCTAAATGCCTAAACGCTTCCGGCGTAGCGATCCTACCTCGCGGTGTGCGGTGCAGAAAACCCTCTTGGATCAAGAAGGGTTCGTAAACCTCTTCGATCGTTCCCGCCTGCTCACCCACAGCTGTTGCGATGGTTGTCAAACCAACAGGGCCACCTCCGAACTTATCGATGATGATTGAGAGGATCTTATTGTCCATTTCATCCAGTCCATGGGTGTCTACATTGAGTGCCTCCAATCCATACGACGCAATCTTCTTATCGATCTTACCATCCCCTTTGATCTGGGCAAAGTCACGAATACGCCGAAGCAATGCATTGGCGATACGAGGAGTACCACGACTACGGCGAGCGATCTCTGAGGCAGCATCCCGATGGATCTGGATCTCAAGGATATCGGCGCTACGCTCCACGATCGTGCTTAGGAGGTCAGTATTGTAGTAGGATAAGCGAGAGTTGATACCGAATCGTGCCCTCAACGGCGAGGTGAGCAGCCCTGATCTCGTAGTTGCGCCGATCAAGGTAAAGGGTGCTAATTCGATCTGAACACTCCGCGCACTTGGTCCGCTGTCGATCATGATATCAATGGTGTAATCTTCCATCGCGGAGTACAGGAATTCCTCCACAACAGGACTCAAACGATGGATCTCATCAATGAACAAAACGTCGCGCTCCTCGAGATTGGTCAAAAGGCCGGCTAGGTCCCCGGGCTTATCCAACACTGGACCGCTCGTGGTTTTGATCGACACGCCTAATTCATTCGCAATGATGTTAGCCAACGTGGTCTTTCCCAATCCGGGAGGTCCGTGAAGTAACACGTGATCTAAGGCCTCATTGCGCAGTGACGCAGCTTGAACGAAGATCTTCAAGTTCTCAATGATCGTATCCTGTCCATGGAAGTCTTCAAAGAGGACCGGACGCAATACGCGTTCGAGTTCTTTGTCAGACGCCGAGAGGTGAGAAGAATCCGGATCGAGGAAATCGTTCATTGACACAAATGTAGGCAGTGCTAAGGGACATTTTGAGCATAAAAAAACCCGCTTATTCAGCGGGTTTTAAACATTATCAAGATTCAGGATCAGTGACCTGCTCCTCCATCCATCTCGCCATCTTCTAGCGGAACGGTCTGTGGAACGAAGTCTTGCTCCTTACCTGGCTTGCTGTAGTCATATGCCCAACGGTGAACAGTAGGCAGTGGTCCAGGCCAGTTTCCGTGGATGTGCTCTACCGGAGTTGTCCACTCCAATGTATTTGAGCCCCATGGGTTCTCTGTAGCCTTCTGTCCACGAGCCATGCTGTAGAAGAAGTTGAACATGAAGATGAACTGAGCCAAAGCGCCTACGATGGCGAAAATGGAAACCAACTCATTCAGTCCGACAAACTCATCGAACATGGGGAATTCTGAATTCGTGTAGTAACGACGAGGCACACCCGCTAGTCCCAAGAAGTGCTGAGGGAAGAACACGCCATAGGCACACACAAACGTCAACCAGAAGTGCGCATAGCCCAACTTTCGGTTCATCATCTTACCATACATTTTAGGGAACCAGTGATACACACCAGCATACATAGCTAATACCGCTGACAGTCCCATTACGATGTGGAAGTGAGCCACTACGAAGTAGGTATCGTGCAAGTTGATGTCAAGGGCGCTATCCGCCAAGATGATACCGGTAACCCCCCCTGAGATGAAGGTAGAAACCATACCGATCGAGAACAGCATAGCGGGTGTGAAACGAATGTTACCCTTCCAGAGGGTCGTAATGTAGTTGAACGCCTTCACCGCAGATGGAATCGCGATCAAGAGTGTAGTGAACGTAAAGACAGCACCCAAGAATGGATTCATTCCCGTTATGAACATGTGGTGACCCCAAACGATGAACGAAAGGAATGCGATCGCTAAGATCGAACCGATCATCGCACGGTAACCGAAGATCGGCTTGCGGGCGTTGGTCGCGATCACTTCAGAGGTGATTCCCAATGCAGGAAGCAATACGATGTATACTTCAGGGTGACCCAAGAACCAGAACAAGTGCTCATAAAGGATCGGGCTACCACCAGTTTGCTCGAGAACTTCACCTGCGATATGAATATCACTCAAGTAGAAGCTAGTACCGAACATACGGTCGAAGATCAACAACAAGGCTGCTGAGAAGAGGACTGGGAAGGAAAGGACACCAATGATGGCTGTCACGAAAAGAGCCCAGACGCTCAAAGGCAACCGCGTCATAGTCATACCCTTCGTACGAAGGTTGATCACCGTTACCACGTAGTTCAATCCTCCAAGGAGAGAAGAAACGATGAACAATGACATACTCACCAACCAAAGAGTCATCCCCATTCCTGACCCAGGCATAGCCTGAGGGAGGGCACTCAATGGAGGATAAACGGTCCAACCACCGGAAGCGGGTCCTGTCTCAACGAAAAGTGAGAATACCATGATAACGCTGGATGCAAGGAAAAACCAGTAGGACAACATGTTGATGAAGCCCGATGCCATATCACGAGCACCGATCTGCAATGGAATAAGCAGGTTGGCGAAAGTTCCACTCAATCCTCCCGTCAAAAGGAAGAATACCATGATGGTACCATGGATGGTCACCAACGCGAGATACATGTTTGGATCCAGAATTCCGTCAGGAGCCCACTTATCTCCCAAGAAGAAGTTCAGGACTGCAAAAGATTCTCCTTGCCATCCCAACTGCAAACGGAACAAGGACGACATGATCATACCGATCACGGCCATGATCATACCTGTGATCAAGAATTGCTTCGAGATCATTTTGTGGTCCATACTGAAGATGTACTTCGATACGAACGTTTCCTCGTGGTGATGATCGGTGTTATGTGCTGCTGCTGTTGCCATATTATTTATTGTTCGATCATTGAAATTTCGTTACCGGTAGGTTGGTTTACTTCGGTCATACCTTCTTCAGCCGGTTGAAAGCTTTCAGCGAAGGTCTTTTGCTCGCTGATCCAGTTATTGTATTCCTCTTCAGAAACAACCTTGATCACCATTTTCATGTTGTAGTGCGCTGCTCCACAGATCTTGTTACAAAGCAAGTAGTACTCAAACTCATCGTTTCCTGTCTTCTGACGCATCTCTGCCGTAGTGAAGGTCGGAAGGAAGTTGAATGAAGTTGTCATACCAGGTACACAGTTCATTTGAGCTCGGAAGTGAGGCATGTATGCACTATGAATCACATCACGACTACGGAACGTAAAATTGACGCTTCGGTTCACCGGAATGTAAAATTCATTCTTCACGAGTACGTCATCGTTACCAGCGGCCAATGAAGCCTCATTCAACGACTCGAATGTCGCGATACGCTTCAATTGACGTTCGCGCTTAGCGATCGTCTCGGTCAACTCTTCTTCTTTTAAACCACCCTTAGGAGCGGCTTCCAATTGCTCCTTCAAACCTACCACCTCTTCGCGAAGCTCAGCAGTGAAGGCAGCGATCGAACCCTTAGTAATCAATCCAAGTGGATTGGTTCCTGAGATCATGTTGTAATTCGAAGCACCAAGCGTTGTGTCAGATCCTGCGTAGCGAGCCGTCCAGTCGAATTGCTTTGGATACAACTCGATGTTCAATGAACCCGCAGGCGCATCATCGGTAATGTCCCACCAAGCGTTAAGACCATACACGATGATCACAGCAAGGAATACCGCAGGAACGGTTGTCCAAAGAAGCTCCAGTTTGTTACTGTGCGTAAAGAACAACGCCTTGCGCTCAGATGAGAACACATACTTGTAAGCGAAGTAGAACAAAGCCACATGCGTGATCACAAACACTAAGGTGATGATCGCAAAGTTGAAGTTCAACAGGTTGTCAAGCACAACCCCATGCTCGGAAGCTGACTCAGGAAGAAGCTTGTCTCCAAACTCTGCCATCAACCACGCGAAGAAGATGAAGTACCCCGCAACGAAGGCGAGCATCATCCTACTTTGGTAGATGTTTTCGCTGTTGGTAGGAAGCGTATTGTCGCCGCCCTTCAACTTGGTTGTCCCTTCGAATACACGCATCAACTGCATGATGGCGAGTCCCGCCAGGACGATTGCTACTATGATCAGAAACGTTACCATGTTCTCTTATCTAGAGTTTAAACTTTTAATTAATGTGGTGGTGAAGACTTTCCTCGAGCAGTGGGTGGCCCTTAACGAGGAGCGAACGCTTAGACAAAGCATTCAAGACGATGTAAAGGAATAAACCCAGGAAACCAAGGAATGTTCCTACTTCAACCAATCCAATTGTTGCATGATCTTTCATCACACCTGGAGAAACGATCATGAAGACATCCATCCAGTGACCGAAGAAGATGATCACACCCACGAACACCAAGAAACCAGCGTTCTTCTTCGCATCCTTTGACATCAAAAGAAGCATTGGGAAAACGAAGTTGATCAATACAGTTCCCCAGAATAACCAAGAGTAATCATCGATACGAGCTTGGTAGTAAGCTACTTCTTCCGGAATGTTAGAATACCAATAGAGCATGAACTGACAGAAGAACAAGTATGTCCAAAGGAAGGAGATCGCAAACACCCACTTACCCATATCGTGCATGTGGCTGTCGTTAACAAACTCCATCAGGCCTTTGCTCTTCAAGTACACTACCAACAAGGTCATCATGACCATTCCGGCGATCCACATTCCTGAGAAGATGTACCAACCATAGATGGTAGAGAACCAGTGTGTATCAATACTCATCAACCAGTCCCAGCTAGCGGTAACAGAAGTGTATCCAAAGAATACCAAGAAGATAGCGGCGAGGGTACGGTTCTTATTGAAGAAGCCCTTCTCGTCCTCCAATGGGTTGTCTTCCATCAATGAACGCTTTCTGAAAAGCATCGTGAACCAAACATAAGCTCCTAGGTAAACCAAGGTACGGATCCACCAGAAAGGCTTGTTGAGGTAAGGCTCTTTCTTCGCTATGATCTGGTCGTAATCTTCGTGGGTAGGATCAAACAAGTTGTGATCCATCCAGTGGTAAAGGTGAAAATCACCGATGTGGAAGGTTGCCATTAGGAACAACACCAACAAGGTAACTGCTCCGATCGGAGTGTAGGCAGCAACGCCTTCCATCACTCGCTTCAATACCGTCGGCCAGCCAGATTCGGCTGCGTACTGCACTGCGAGGAAGAATGTTCCTGCAAGACCCACGCTAAAGAAAAAGAAACCACTGATAAAGATGCTCGTCAACACTCTGTTGCCAGCATGATCACCGCCAAAGAACCCAAGGACGATAGACAACAGTCCGATCGCCATCAAGATGAACGTGGTTCGCTTGGCTCTGCCTTCAAATGCGTATTCCATAGTCGTGATCTCTTTCTTAGTTATTCATTTCAGTTTCAGCGGCAACTGCATCGCCTTCCGCTGTTGATTCTTCTGTACTCGCCTCTTCTTCTTTATCACCGTCAGGGTTCTGAAGGGTCTGTACGTAGCGGATCACCTTCCAGCGCTCCTCCACATTCAATTGAGAAGAGTGTGCTCCCATCAAGTTCTTACCATAGGTAATGGTGTGGAACATCTTTCCTTCAGGAAGATTCTTCAATGAGGCACTGTTGTAAGCTGGGGGCGGTGGGTGACCAGCCGTTACGGTAGGACCATCGCCCATACCACTCTTACCGTGACAGTGCACACAGAATTTCGTGTAGATCTCTTTTCCTTCATTCACCACATCTTCAGATGCCGCGTATGGATTCTTGAGAAGTGAACCAGCCATTTCATAGCCTTCCACGGTGTTTGGAATACCATAAGGAAGGTATCCACGAGGGATAGAACCCTCAGCTGGAAGACGAGCCTCCATGCTATCAGCGTAGTTGCTGTTACCTGCGTATGGCTCCAATGCCGGCGTGCGGTACATATCAGGCATGTACTCGATACCAGGGCTTTGTGGAGTGTTACCACATGAAGCGAGGAACAAAGCCGACGCTACAATGGCAAACTGAGTAAGCGCGTTAAGTTTCATCGTTCTCATGCCTATTTTTCAAAGATTTCAACTGGGTTCGTCTCTTGCAGTACAGTGCGGATCTCATCAGCGCTCATGCCTGCATTCTCCTCACGGTCGATCTCGATCGCGAAGTGGTCATCCGTTGTGCGTGGATGTGGGTTTCGAGCCTTCATCCCAGGGAATGTACGGTTACGAATGAAGTAGGTCAATGCCATACCGTGTGCTGCACAAAGCACCGTGAATTCGAACGTAATCGGAATGAACGCCGGAAGGTTCTGATACAGGTAGTTATTTGGCTTACCACCAATGTTCATCGCCCAATCATCGATCATAAAGAACCACATACCGATCAAAGCCAAGGTAGTCGCAGTCAAACCATAGAGGAATGCTGTGATGGCCAAGCGGGTCCATTTGATGCCGAGTACGTTCTCCAAACCGTGAACCGGAAACGGAGAGTAAACATCCTTGATGCGAATGTTCTTGGAGAGGATGCTCTTGGCACCATCTACCATCACCTCGTCATCATTGTACAGTGCGTAGATCGCCTTACTCATTTCAGTGTTGGTTTTTATAATTCTCACCAGAAGACTTAAGGATAGACTTCAATTCGTTCAAAGCCAATACCGGGAAGAAACGGCTGAACAACAAGAACAGTGTAAAGAATATCCCGATGGTTCCCAAGAAGATTCCGATGTCAACGAACGTTGGGTGGAACATGCTCCAGCTCGATGGAATGAAGTCACGGTGCAATGAGGTTACGATGATCACGAATCGCTCGAACCACATACCGATGTTCACGAAGATGGAGAGGATGAATGACGCAACCAGACTACGACGGATCTTCTTGAACCAGAAGAGCTGTGGGATGATCACGTTACATGACATCATGGACCAGTATGCCCACCAGTAAGGACCGGTAGCTCGGTTCATAAATGCATATCCTTCATATTCGACTCCTGAATACCAAGAGATGAAAAGCTCCGAGAGATAAGCAACACCCACCATAGAACCTGTAACCACGATGATGATGTTCATCAACTCAGAGTGCTTCACGGTGATGTAAGCTTCAAGACTCAACACCTTACGTGCGATCAAGAGGAGTGTTTGTACCATGGCAAAACCAGAGAAGATCGCACCCGCAACGAAGTATGGCGGGAAGATCGTGGTGTGCCATCCTGGAATGACTGAAGTAGCAAAGTCCATAGATACGATCGAGTGAACCGAGAATACCAGTGGAGTTGCAAGACCAGCCAACACGAGAGAAACTTCTTCGAAACGAATCCAAGCCTTGGCGTTACCTGTCCAGCCGAAGCTAAGAACGCTGTAGGCCATCTTAGAAACCGGCTTCACTGCACGGTCGCGGATGGTCGCAAAGTCAGGGATCAAACCGATGTACCAGAACACAAGTGAAACCGAGAAATAAGTTGAGATCGCAAATACGTCCCAGAGGAGTGGCGAGTTGAAGTTAACCCAAAGCGAACCGAACTGGTTTGGAATTGGGAATACCCAATATGCCATCCAGATACGTCCCATGTGGATACCCTGGGAACAAAGCCGCCATGATCACCGCGAAGATGAGTCATCGCTTCTGCTGAACGGTTGATGGCCATTCTCCACTTCTGACGGAACAATAGAAGTACGGCAGAGATCAGCGTTCCCGCGTGACCAATACCGACCCACCATACGAAGTTGGTGATGTCCCAAGCCCAGTCAACCGTGGTGTTAAGACCCCAGGTACCGATACCTCGACCGATCGTGTAGAGAATACACCCTACACCCCAAAGGGCTACCATCACGGAAAGGGAGAATACGATGTACCAATACTTATTGGCCTTTCCCTCTACAGGAGCACATACATCCTCGGTAATGTCGTGGTAAGTCTTATTACCTAAGATGAGGGGCTCTCTTATCGCTGATTCTCTTTGCATAAGAATGAGTTATTCAATTATTTCAAGCAGTCTGTTCTGCGTTGGGTTCTGTGTTTCTGACTTTGGTCTGATACCATACGTTCGGTTGAACTCCGATCTCTTCCAACAAGTTGTATGCACGGTCATTCATGGCCTGTGAACACACTTGTGAATTTTTATCGTTGATGTCGCCGAAGGTGATCGCGTTGGTAGGACATGCTGATGAACAAGCCGTCTGGATAGAACCATCACGTACTGGCTCACCCGCCTTCTTCGCTTCCAACTTACCTGCTTGCACGCGCTGCACACACAAGCTGCACTTCTCCATCACACCTCGTGAACGAACAACTACATCTGGATTCAATACCATGCGAGCCAAGTTGTCCTGAGATGGGTTCACATCGGTGAACTTGCTATCGCCAACGTAGTTGAACCAGTTGAAGCGACGTACCTTGAATGGACAGTTGTTCGCGCAGTAACGTGTACCGATACAACGGTTGTAAGTCATTTGGTTGTAACCTTCATCACTGTGTGTAGTAGCAGCAACCGGACAAACCGTCTCACAAGGAGCGTGGTTACAGTGCTGACACATCACCGGCATGAAGCCTACTTCTGGGTACGCTGATGGAATCTCCATCGCGTGGTAATCCTTTTCTTGGTTGATGTCACCATGAACCTCCGGATCGGCATCGCTGCTGAAGTAACGGTCGATACGCATCCAGCTCATAGAACGGGTGCGGTTCACTTCGTCCTTACCTACTACTGGAACGTTGTTCTCAGAGTGACAAGCAGTAACACAAGCTCCACAACCGATACACGTGTTCAAGTCGATCGACAATCCCCAACGGTGACCTAGATCGATGTCGTGCTCAGCCCAGAGGTCAAGCTTGTCGACAGTAACCTTCTCACCATAAGCGTTGGTGATCTTCACCAATGGATTCCAGTGCTCGCGATCGTTACCCTTGAACTCAGTCAACGTAGTTTCGTTCAAGATCTTACGACCCATCATCGTATGCTGAGTCTGGGTAGAAGCGATGTTGTAGCGACGCTCGATCTTCTCGATGGTCACAGGCGCACTGTACTGGATGAAGCCATTAGCAACAGGCAACATTGCGAATGCGTTCTCACCGATCAGTCGCTCACCTTCATATCCTTTACCGTATCCGAGTGCCACTCCAATAGTTCCACGCTTCTGACCTGGAACAGCCACTACCGGAAGCTCCATTGAAGCACCATTCACCGTGATTCGGACCATACCAGAACGCTGCTGCT
Organism: Flavobacteriales bacterium; assembly: GCA_038131955.1. Lineage (GTDB taxonomy): Bacteria > Bacteroidota > Bacteroidia > Flavobacteriales_G > Salibacteraceae > SHAN690. The sequence continues at coordinate 311,485 of JAYPQK010000009.1, read as the reverse complement.
CACCCAAGTGTGTATTCAGATCAAAGCCTTCTGGATCCATGTCCACTGGGTTCATGGTCACATATTGATCCCATACCACTTTGGTAACCGGATCTGGCAACTCTTGCAACCAAGGATTATCTGCATTGGTTCCAATTCCGATACCCGCCTTGAGGTAGAAGGTCACTTCCCAACCATCCTGTGGTTTGGTCAAAGCAGAAGCCGCTGAAGAAACAGCCGCCGGATTGAAGACAGGCTCAACTGCGGTCTCTTCTTCTGGCATAGCCATCGTACCTACCCCATCGTGAACGATCTTGTTCCACTTGCTCGCGAAGATCACTGAAGGATCATCCTGGGCGGTAACATTGGTATCCCACTTCTTCTTAAGTATATCGTAATACGTCTCCGAAGATCCCATCCAAGTAAGGAGTGAATCCTGCCACTGACGCGTCTTGTTGATCGGGTTGATCGCAGGTTGACTGAAGGTAACCTCAGCACCATAAGGATTCGCGTCATTCCAGCTCTCTAGATAGTGATGAGTTGGACATACGTACTTAGCATCTTGTGATGTGAAGTCTGGTTTCTCAGCGAAGGAAACAACATTCTTCACCTTGGCCATTGCGTCAGCAAAGCCCCATGCACCTGGCATAGTGTAAGACGGATCAGCATCCATCACGAACAGAAGATCAACCTGTCCGCCATTCATTTCACCTACCATCGCAGCTACATCAGCATCACTACCCTTTCGAAGGTTAGTGGTCTCACTGAAGTCGATGGTAGAACCAATGTTGCCAAGCATTTCGTTGATTCCATTAACTATCGTCTGAACATTCGGATCGTTTGAATCAGAGATCACAAGGCCTTTGCCTCTTGCAGCAACCAGCTTTGAGGCAGCGTCCTTGATCTTAGCTTCTACGTTATTATCGTCTGCAACCAAAGAAGCAGAGATAACTCCCTCCTTACCCATCATACCTACAACGGCGTTGCCAAGCATTGCAACGGCGGCCGCCATTTCAGAAGGCTTGATAGCACCGCGAACGTCCGCATTCGATCCTGTCGTTGACATGACCGACTCAAACTGATAGTGCTTGCTCATTTCGCCTTCAGGATTACGTCCTTTCGCGTAGTCACGAGCATAACCGATCGGATTGATCCAGTTGACCAAGAAGTCAGCTCCGAAGCTCACGATCACTTTGGCCTTATCGAAATCATATCCTGGTATCGCTGCAATACCATGAGTGCGCTTATTCGCTTCGATCATCGCGGCGCTAGACACTGCATCGTACATGACGTGCTTCACGGAAGCAGAACCTGAACCTACTGGAGCTCCAGCTGAATCGGTCATAACAGGATCTTCAGCGTTACCGCTTTCCATCCACGTCTTGAACTCTTCGATCAAGCCCATAGATGATGGACTGATCATCGTTGAAGAAAGGAATCGAACGTTACCCCCGTTTGAACGAATGTTATTCAAAAGCGTAGTGATCTCGCTATCTACAGAAGCCCAATCAACGCTCTGTCCTTCTTTCATAGGACCCTCAAAGCGACGCTTGTTGTAGAGAGAAAGCACAGAAGAGTTCACTCGTGCGCTCACACCACCCTTCGTAGTCTTTGAAAGCTTGTTTCCTTCGATGTGGATCGGACGACCTTCGCGGGTCTTCACCAAAACGCTGGCGAAGTCAAACCCATCGAAGTGAGTCGAAGCGTAATAGTTAGCGATGCCTGGCATCACTTCATCCGGCTTCACTACATAAGGAAGGCTCTTGACCACAGGAGTTTCACATGCTGCTAAGGTAGCGGCAGTGATACCGAATCCCATGAATTTCAAGAAATCACGTCGACTCGTATTGGTAGAGTCCAGTTCTTTCTTACCCAAGAACTCATCGATCGGAAGATGCTCTGCAAACTCCTTTTCCGCACTCTTTACGAACGCCGGATCCTTTTCGAGTTCCTCTGTTCCTCTCCAGTATACTTTATTGTTGCTCATTTCGCTTCAATCACACGATTAATAGTGACACTTGACACATTCGAGTCCTCCAATGTGCTCTACTGTAAATGTTTCAAGGCCTTCACCCTTATACTTCTCTACGAGATCCTCATGGATCGACTCGTAATATCCATTGTCATTCATGCTGACATTGGTCTCACGGTGACAGTTGATACACCATCCCATGATAAGTTCTGAGTATTGATATACCTCATCCATCTCCTCGATCGGACCGTGGCAGGTTTGACATTCCTGCTTTCCTACGACCACGTGCTGAGAGTGATTGAAGTATACAAAGTCTTGCAAGTTGTGGATACGAACCCATTCAATCGGCTTCTGATCGTAGCCGTCGATGTAGCGGTTCTTGTCAGGATCCCATCCGATAGCATCATAGATCTTAGCGATCTCTTTAGTACCAGAAACTTTTCCTTCCTGAACACCCATGTGGCAGTTCATACAAATGTTGACCGATGGAATACCAGCCGCTTTACCCTTTTCTACTGAGTTGTGACAGTAAACACAGTTGATTCCATTCTGCCCAGCGTGGATCTTGTGTGAGAACCAGATCGGCTGCTTTGGCTGGTAGCCATCATACACTCCAATACCATTCAAGAAGTCCCATGTAAGTACAGCGCCATAAGCACCAACAACAATGATCACGAGAGCAGTTGCAATTCTGTTACGTCCAAAGAAACCAATGAACTCACGGAACATATCCGCAGGCTCCGGAGCAGGCTCGCCATCGTTCTGACGGTTAAGCGCATCCAAGCTCTTGTTGACGCCCCACAATACGCGGAAAACCACGAAAAGAATGACAACAACCAACAACAACCAAATGGTTGGGTTACCTGCAGACTCTTGCTCAGCCGCACCAGCACCAGCGCCGCCGCCTGCTTCAGCGACAGGAACATCAGGCTGCCAATTGTCAACGTAGTCCAAAACCGCCAAAACCTCGTCAGTTGACAAGGCCATCGGAGTCATCACACTCTTGTTGTAGTCTTCAAAAAGTTGCGTTGCGTAAGGATCACCAGACTCCTTCATGTAAGCTTGGGAATTCTTGATCCAAGCAATGATCGCGTCGTCGCTACCTGTGCGATCTGCCCACTTCGCCCGAGCACCTTGCAGTGCTGGGCCGACCAATTTCTTGTCGATCTTGTGACAGGCAGTACAGTTTCCTTTGAAGATAGCTTCGCCGTCTTGGGCCGAAGCAAGCGATGACATTAGGAGCAGAGACATTACGCTCGTAACAAAGAATAGATTCTTTGTCAAGCTCACCCACGTATTTCGCATAGATTCTTTCAGTTTTCGTTGTAAAAGGGTGGTCAGAAAGCGGTGGCAAATTTAGAAGAATGGCACTATGACCGTTAACCTTTGCTTAAAAAAGGAGCAGGACGCAATAATTTAAAATCATTCTATATAATGATCTTAATCATCTTATTAACTGATATTTACACATTAGCAACTTTCACCTCAAAAGTTTAAGAAACTGAGTCCGAGTAACTTCGCAACCATGCCTAATTTTCTCCGAACGTCATTCGCTGTCTTGAGCGTAATCCTGAGCGCATCTGCGATGCAAGCGCAAGACGCTCCCCTTTTATGGCCTGAACAGACAGCAAAAACTTCGGAAGTTAAGGTTGGCGTGGATTCTTCGGTGATCCGTATGCAGCCAGAAACCGCCCGCTATCTCAACATGATCGATAGTTTGGATCGCGCTATTAAGAAGAGCATGGGATTCCGCATTCAGATCTATTCATCTTCCGGCCCTTCCGCTCGAAAAGATGCCTTAGACAAGGAGTCTGAATTCTTGAAACTCTACACGGATGGCCGCTCATACACACAGTGGAATTACCCAAACTGGGTCGTTCGTTTAGGCGATTTCCGCACGCACTTGGAGGCTTTGGAATTCCACCATGAGATACGTCAAATCTTTCCCGCTTCTTTCATCGTAAAAGACGAGATCAACGTCAAGGAATAAACCTTCGGGTTTAGAGCTTACGCGCTACTTCTACTTCTTCGAAACCTTCGATGATGTCACCGACCTTAATGTCGTTGAAGTTCTCAATGTTCAGACCACATTCGTAGCCAGCATTGACCTCCTTCACATCATCCTTGAATCGCTTCAAAGAACCGAGTACTCCGCTGTAGATCACAATACCATCGCGGATCAAACGAACCTTGGTATTACGATTTACCGTACCGTCAAGAACATAACATCCGGCGATCGTACCCACCTTGCTGATCTTGAAGGTCTCGCGGACTTCGATGTTGCACACCACCTGCTCCTCGATCTTCGGCTTGAGCATGCCTTCCATGGCCGCCTTCATGTCGTTGATCGCGTCGTAGATAATAGAGTACAATCGGATCTGGATACCCTCGTTCTCGGCAGACTTACGAGCCTGAGCCGAAGGACGAACCTGGAATCCGATGATGATCGCCTCGGAAGCAGTAGCCAAAAGCACGTCAGACTCGGTGATCTGTCCGACCGACTTATGGATCACATTGATCGCAATGTTGTCAGTTGACAGCTTCAACATAGAGTCAGCCAAGGCTTCCACCGATCCGTCCACGTCACCCTTGATGATGACATTGACCTCGTGGTAATCACCCAATTGGATGATCTCGCCGATGTCCTCGAGCGTACGACGACGCTGGGTACGGATACTCTGCTCACGCTGAAGTTGCTGACGCTTAGTAGCAATATTCTTAGCCTCTCGCTCGTCCTCCATGACCAAGAATGGATCACCCGCATTCGGTGCTCCGTTCAAACCAAGAAGACTCACCGGATGAGAAGGACCTGCTTCTTCGATCGGGTTTCCACGTTCGTTGAACATCGCCTTTACGCGACCGGTATAGCTACCTGCCAAGATGATGTCTCCCACGCGAAGGGTTCCGGATTGAACCAAGAGGGTTGATGTATATCCTCGCCCTTTATCAAGGGTTGCTTCGATGATGGTACCGCGAGCATTCTTGTTTGGATTAGCCTTCAACTCAAGCAATTCTGCCTCGAGCAAGACCTTATCAAGAAGCTCACTGATATTGACACCGTTCTTAGCACTGATCTCCTGGCTCTGGAACTTTCCGCCCCAATCTTCTACCAGGATGTTCATGTTCGCTAGTTGTTCACGGATACGATCTGCGTTAGCGCCGTCCTTATCGATCTTATTGAAAGCAAAGATCATGGGCACTCCCGCAGCCTGAGCGTGATTGATCGCTTCCACCGTTTGAGGCATCACGGCATCATCAGCTGCGATCACGATGATCGCAATATCCGTCACCTGAGCACCACGAGCACGCATAGCGGTAAACGCTTCGTGACCCGGAGTATCAAGGAAGGTGATCACCTTTCCGTTCTCGAGCTCAACACTGTAGGCTCCGATGTGCTGGGTAATACCTCCGGCCTCACCAGCGATCACATTCTCGCGACGCACGTAATCGAGCAACGAGGTCTTACCGTGGTCAACGTGACCCATGACGGTAACGATCGGTGGTCGCTCTTCGAGCGTATCCGGATCATCATCCTCCTCTTCAAGCACTGACTCTTCGATATCGGAGCTCACGAACTCAACCGTGAATCCAAACTCTTCGGCCAACAATGTCAATGTTTCTGAATCAAGTCGCTGATTGATGGACACCATCATACCGATGGACATACACATGGAGATAACCTCTGTCGGCGAAACACTCATCATGGTTGCCAACTCACTAACGGTTACGAACTCCGTGAGCTTGAGCACTTTTTGCTGCTCTTGTGCCTCTTCCATCTCCTTCTGCATCTTCTCGCTGACCGCATCACGGCGCTCACGACGATACTTCGAACGAGTGGACTTTCCTTTATTCTTCAAGGCAGCGAGCGTTTCGCGTACCTGATTCTGGATCTCTTCTTCGGTCAGTTCTGGCTTCGGAGCAGCTTTAGGTTTACCACCTCGGGCCTTACCTCCGCGATCCTTACCTACTTGACGATCGGTATCGACCTTGGAAATGCGCTTACGCTTACGCTTACGTTTCCCGTCGTCGTCGTCATCACTTTTCTTCTTTTCCGGCTCTTTCGGCAGCTCGATCTTACCGAGGAACTTAGGACCATCAAGCTTCTGGGCTCTCGCCTTCACCACTTCATCCTTTGGCTTCGGAGCTTCTTTCTTCTCAGGCTCAGGTGCCTTTTCTTCCTTCACTTCAGAGGCTCGAGCTTCCTCCTTCGCCTTCGGCTCGGGCTTCTCCTCTTTGGCAACCTCTTCAGGTTTCGATGCCTCAACCTTCTTCTCCTCCTTCGGCTCCTCGACCTTCTCTTCCTTCTTCTTAGGACGATTCGATTTTATCGTTGACAGATCGATCTTTCCAAGCGCCGTTGGACCCGAGTCCTTCTTAGGTTCTTCAGCCGGAGTTTCTTCCTTGTCCGTAACAGGCTTATTCGAGCCTCCCACATCCTTGATCAGGATCTCGTCTTGATCCTTCTCTTGATCCGACTTCGTTTTCTTGGAATCATCCAACGTGATCGTCTCACGTACCACTTTCTCCTGAGCAAGTTCGTTCGACTTCTGCTTCTTAGCGCGGTCGGGAGCGAACTCTTCCATTAGGAGTTGATACGCCTGGGGCTCGATCTTGGTATTCGGACGAGCATCGATCTCAATGCCCTTACCCGCCAAGAAGTCCACCAAGGTAGGAAGACCTACGTTGAACTCTTTTGCTGCTTTACTTAATCTAATCGGTGCGTCTGCCATAAATATCTTGCGAATCTCGTGAATTTCTCAACAGCCTCGGAATCATTCAAATTCTGCCCGTAGGATATCGAGAATCTCTTTCACAGTTTCTTCTTCCAGATCAGTCCGCTTCACTAAGTCACCTGGTGATAGGTCAAGGACGCTCTTCGCGGTATCGCAACCGATGGCCTTGAGCTCGTCGATGATCCAGTGATCGATCTCATCTGCAAATTCTTCCAAATCAACGTCTTCGAAGTCTTCTTCAGACTCACGGTACACATCGATCTCGTAGCCGGTCAGCTTACCTGCCAGCTTAATGTTATGTCCTCCCTTACCAATAGCCAAAGAGACCTGGTCAGGCTTCAAATACACGCTCGCGTGTCCTGATTCGTCGTCGATCTTGATCGTCGTGATCTTGGCCGGACTCAAAGAGCGCTGAATGAAGAGCTGTGGGTTCATCGTGTAGTTGATCACGTCAATGTTCTCATTACGCAACTCACGAACGATACCGTGAATACGTGATCCTTTCATTCCCACACATGCTCCTACCGGATCGATACGATCATCGTATGACTCAACCGCCACTTTCGCACGCTCTCCTGGTTCGCGAACGATCTTCTTGATGGTGATCAATCCGTCATAGATCTCAGGCACTTCCATTTCGAACAAGCGCTCAAGGAAGGCTGGAGAAGTACGCGACAAGATGATCACAGGGCTGGTATTCTTCATATCCACCTTGCTCACCACCGCTCGTACGGTATCTCCTTTCTTGAAGTAATCTGTCGGGATCTGCTCAGACTTTGGAAGCACCAATTCGTTGCCTTCGTCATCCAAAACCAAGATCTCACGCTTCCAGATCTGATACACCTCGCCGGTGATGATATCACCTACGCGATCCTTGTACTTCTTGTAGATGCTATCCTTCTCGAGCTCTTGAATCTTTGCTTGAAGATTTTGGCGCATGGAAAGGATGGCACGACGACCAAAGTTCTCGATCTTCAATTCCTCAGAAGCTTCTTCACCGATCTCGAAGTCAGGCTCGATCTTGATCGCAGCGCTGTATTCGATCTCTGTAAGATCGTCTTCCACTTCACCGTCCGCGACGATGGTACGGTTCCGCCAAATCTCCAAGTCGCCCTTATCCGGGTTGATGATGATATCGAAGTTAGCATCGTCTTCAAACTCCTTGATGATCATTCCTCGGATCACATCCTCTAGAATGTGCATCATGGTTACCCGGTCAATGTTCTTCAGGTCTTTAAAATCCTGGAACGACTCGATCAATTCCTGGGTGTTCATATTCGATCTATTTATTTAAACGAAATAATGATTTTAGTTTCCTTGATGTCTGCCCATGATACCGTCTCATCTCGCTCAGGCAACTTCTTTTTCTTCGAAGCTGGAAGCTTTAACGTAACGTCATCTCCTGCCTTTACCAACTCTCCTTTGATCTCCACGCCATCCTGCTTTAGGAGGCGAACCTGACGCCCGACGTTCTTAACGTACTGGCGACGATCCCGCAAAGGCTTGTCGATCCCGGCTGACGATACCTGCAATTCGAAATCTTCTTGCTCGCGGTCAAGATTGGACTCTACATGGCGACTCACCCCGACACAGTCGTCGACGGTCACCCCTTGCATTCCATCCAACTCGATCACGATGCGGTTGGAGGAACTCACCGTCAGGTCTACGATGAACATCTCCGTGCCCTCGAGTTTTTCCTCTACTAATTGCCGAATATCGTCGGTGTTGATCATGGTTTTCTTGCAAAAAAAATGAGGGGAATCTTCCCCTCACTACTCTTTGACGCCGCAAATATAATCAACATTTTGCTAGACTGTATCAGTCCACGCGAATTCCATTCTTGTAGGTCATCTCATTGAGCACCTTTCCCTTATCGTCATAATTGATCGCCTTACCGTGAGGCACCCCATCCTTGAAATTTCGCAGACTGATGATCTGACCGGTTTGGTTATACATCTTGCTCTTGCCGTCTAGGCGGTCCATCTTGTACGACTCCTCCTTCAAGACAGAGCCATGCGGAAAATAGTAGGTACAACTTCCATTCTTCGCTCCTTGGGCATAGGAACACTCGTAGTCGATCTTGCCTGTATCGTAGTAATAGATCCACTTTCCACCCTTCACACCATTCGAATAACTCCCCAATTCGCGGTTCTTTCCATTCCTGAAGCCGTATTGCCAAGCACCATCTTTCTGACCCTCCTTCCGGGTTCCGGCGTAGTTCAGGTTTCCATTGTCAAACCAACCCTTCCAATCGCCATGCATCACCCCGTCCTTGTATGACCCTTCGTCTTTCAATTGCCCAGTCTCGTACCATGCCTTCCAAAGACCATCTTCCTTTCCGTGCTTGTAATCGCCTTGCTGCAACATCTGACCTGTCTCAAAATAGGTCGTCCACGTGCCGTGCTTTTGGTCGTCCAAATAACTTCCTACCTTCCAAGTAGAGCCATCCTTGTAGTACATACTCCACTCTCCTTGTCGGAGATCCTCCGCAAAGTCACCCGTGCTCTCCACATTCCCATTCTCGAAGTAGTAGGTCCACGTTCCATCCTGCATATCCTTCTTGAAAGAACCTTTCATGTAAATCTTGCCCGAACTGTTGTACCAGACCCAATCTCCGTGCTTCAGTCCTTCTTTGTGCTGACCTTCCACGCTGATCTCCCCAGTGGGATACCAAGTCTTGATCACCCCATCGAGAATCCCATTTTGATATTCCACGGTCTTGCGAAGCGTACCATCTTCGTAGGATGTCTTCCACATACCGGTCTTGTCAGCACCTTCTACATTACCCTCACTCTCTACCTTTCCATTCTCATGGTAGTAAGTAGCAGCACCGCTAAAGGAACTATCGGCTACAGTGATCTGTGACCGTAAGCGACCATTGTCGAAATAGTCGTAAAGCACTCCGTTCCCTTCTTTCAAAGTGACTTCTGCATCCATGTTCCGCCCTTTGATCGGATGTGCCACGCCTTCTTGGTAATCCACCTCCTTCCAGAGATCCCCTTCCGGAAACCAAGAAGTCCACTTCCCATCCTTGACGTTGTAGTAGTACTGGCCATCGACTTTCATGTTCCCGTTGGCATACCACTCTTTGTAGACGCTGTCCCGCAAAGGCACCAGAAGGCCGTCTTGATAGATCAACTTGAAATAACCCTCTGCCTTGCGCTGACCATTCTCATACCAGTACATCACGGAACCGCTGAGCAAACCGTTGTTGTAATGACTTTGCTCTTGCTTATTGCCGTTCTCGTAATAGTAGGTCCATTCGCCATGCTTCTTTCCGAATAAGAAAAAACCCTCGCTGTACTTCTTAGTATGCGCGTCATCGTAGAATGTCTCAAAGGGCTCAGGCTTGGGTGGCGTAACCTTCTTCACTTCCTGGGCCATGACCACTGAAGAGAAGAGCAGCAGCCCGCAAACAAAGTTCATTTTCATAGGATCAAATCTAACTTGGACCCAAGCCAAGCATCCGTCGCCGAAGAAAAGTTTTCCCATTACTCTGTTAACTGCCACAGGTCTGGATTATTTCCTCCAAGTTCCTTCCTTTGCCCAAAATTTTCAATCCATGAACGAAGCTTACGTGAACGAAGAAGTCAAGGATGGGATCTCTACCATCGAATTCTTTCACACCCAGAGCAACTCGCTACCGGGAGACATCCTGAACAAACTTGCCGAAACCATTGAAGCAGCAGGAAAGAACGACGAAGTGCTCGCTATTGTCTTGAGAAGCGGTGGTGATAGATCGTTTTGTGCCGGCGCCAGCTTTGACGAGTTGATCGCCATCGAGAACGAAGCACAGGGGAAAGAATTCTTCAGCGGATTCGCTAAAGTAATCAACGCCATGCGCACTTGTCCGAAGTTCATCATTGGACGCGTTCAGGGAAAGACCGTCGGCGGTGGCGTGGGTGTAGCAAGCTCCACGGACTACTGCTTCGCTACGAAATTCGCTTCGATCAAGTTAAGCGAACTAGCCGTGGGTATCGGACCGTTCGTCGTTGGACCCGCTGTTGAGCGCAAGGTGGGAAAGGCCGCTTTTAGCGAACTCGCCATTGCCGCCACGGAATGGCGCGACGCGAAGTGGGCACAGGAGAAAGGCATCTTCGCGCATCTCTATGACAATGTGGAAGACATGGACAAGGCCATCGAAGCATTCATCCAAGTGATCAAATCCTACAACCCCCAAGCCATGGCCGAGATGAAGAAGATATTTTGGGAAGGAACCGAACATTGGGATGACTTACTTTTGCGCCGTGCGCAGGTGAGCGGAACGTTAGTCCTTTCTGACTTCACGCGAAATGCCATCAATTCATTCAAAAAGAAATAACTAAACCTAAGTCTTCTGAATAAAGTCCTTGCTTTTGTTGTGGCTGTTGCATTGAGCACCAGCGCTTTCGCCCAAGACTCCACCGAAGCTGCGAGTCCCTGGAAAAGAGGAACGATCATCGGAATGAACTTCTCTCAGACCTACCTAGACAACTGGCAGGGCGGGGGTCAGTCTGCGATCAATGGAACGGTATTACTAAATTCATTCGCTAATTATTCAAAGGGCAAGATCAACTGGGAAAACAGCATTGATGGAGCCTACGGTATTTCACGGATTGGTGAGAAAGGACAACTCCAGAAGACCGATGACCGCATCGAGATCAACTCCAAGCTAGGTATCAACACGCCGATCCCAAAGACATTCTGGACAGCACTTTTCACCTTCAGAACGCAATGGGATGCGGGTTACGACTATGCTCAAACGCCGTTGCCTTTGATCTCTGACCCTTTCGCGCCTGCCTACGTTATTGCGGGTCTCGGTATCGACTACAAACCCAACGATAAGTTCTCGGCAAACATCTCACCCGCTACCAACAAGACCACCATCGTTGATAACCAGCGCCTAGCGGATATGGGTGCATTCGGAGTTACTCCGGGTGAAAGAATCCGCTTTGAGGTGGGAGGTTTGCTCACGATGCAATATGCTACCGAAGTACTGAAGAACGTGAAGCTGAAAACTAGAGCCGAGTTCTTCTCCAACTACCTCAACAATCCGCAAAACATCGACGTGAATTGGGAGACCTTGATCGCCATGAAGATCAATAACTGGCTTTCTACGAGTATCACCACCCACCTCATCTACGACGATGATGTTCGCTTTGATGTAGACCGCAACGGAGACGGTGAGAACGATGGAAGAGGACCAAGAACCCAGTTCAAAGAGGTCTTCGCCTTAGGGATCCAGTTCCAACTCTAATCTTGCAAGGGAGCGTGTAGGAAATTCCTCACCTCCCTGCTCTCTTCATACGCCTCGAAAAAGTTGTCGATCAGCCTATCGCTGGTCAGCAGCTTTGGGTCGAGGTTCGTGTAATAGTAGAACTGCTTATTCGCGATCAAGGGCTGAACCTCTGCGATCTCGGCGAATTCAGGCGGAAGTCGCTTGTTCTTCTCTCCCTGAATCTCACCAAACCGAGCCTTGAAAGCCTTGCCATTGATCAGTTTATTGAACTCCTCTTGGTTGTACAGGATCTCCTGTCGGATCTTGAAGAGTTGGTCCTTGTCGGGTTGATACACGCCACCGTACATGCGAATGTGCTTATTACCCATCTCTAGGTACATTCCTTCCAAGGTCGTGTCCTTTCGACCACCCCTGCTCACGACAGCTGACATTCGGGTCTTATACGGTGTCTTATCCTTAGAAAAGCGAATGTCTCGGTGGATGCGGAAAATGGCATCCTTCGGTTCGATACGGCAAGCTGGATCGATCTCTTGCATGCGCAGGATCATCTCCCCGATGAACGTCTGAAAAGGCTTCTTTACATCCCCCTCATAGCGTTTCTTGTTTGCTGTAAACCATTCGCGGTCATTGTTTGCTTCTAATTCCTTGAAAAACGAGTTGTACTCCTCCGTGAACCAAGCCATAGATTGTTGTTTTTCTTATTGAGCGCATCTCGCCCGGCGAGACCGGGCTATCCGTTTTACTCCTCCCCCGAATACTCGGGGTGCGGGGTGCCACTTCTATCCCTTGCGCGAGGAGAAAGGTAGAATTAATCGGTTAGGTAAGCCTAGATCAGTGAGGTTTCTTGAGGCTGATCCTAAAGGTGGTCCCAACGCCCAATTCCGATTTTAGCACATAGATCTTACCGTCGTGATACTCTTTCACGATCCGTCGGCTCAGCGAAAGACCTAATCCCCAACCTCGTTTCTTCGAGGTATAACCGGGCTGAAAGATCGACTTGAACTTATTCGCCGGAATGCCTTTACCGGTATCACTGATCTCAAGATGCACGCGACTTCCTAAATCCTCGACCCGGATCTCAATACTGCCTTTACCTTCCATGGCATCCAAGGCATTCTTGATCAAGTTCTCGATCACCCACTCGAATAAGGATCGGTTCAACGTCAAGATCAATGGATAATTAGGGAAGCTTGTGTAGAAGACCACATTCCGCCCATTTCGGTGCTTGAAATAATCAACCGACTCATTCAACAACTCGATCAGGTCCTGTTCTTCCAAGGTAGGTTGGGAACCGATCTTGCTAAAGCGATCCGTTACGGTTTGCAATCGCTCCACGTCCTTCATGAGTTCTTCCGCTACCTGCTTGTTCTTCTCATCCTCCTTCAACAGCTCGATCCACGCGATCATCGACGACAAAGGGGTTCCCAATTGATGGGCGGTCTCTTTGCTCATCCCCACCCAGACCTGATTCTGCTCTGCTTTGCGAGCCGTACTGAACAAGAGATACGCGATCATGATGAACAGACCAATGATGCCAAACTGAGCCAATGGATAGTAGGTCAACTGAGTCAGCAAGAAAGAGTCCTCATAGTAGACATAAGCCTTCTTTCCATTGATCTCCACCTCCAAGGGTTCGTGCTGTGCATCCATTTCTTGGAGCTTGTCGTTGAGTAATTTTGGATCCTCCAGTATGGCATCACCCACATTACCTGCTTCGATCACTTTTCGAGTGGCCGAGTCCAACAGGATCAGCGGACTAGAAGCCGCGTTGATCATGAGCTCAGAAATGAAAGATTCTTGAAGATCCTCAAACGTGGTTTTCAACTCGGAGAAGAGTCGAGAGTCCTTATAGTAGAGGAAGACCTTCGAATTACCATAGTATGCGATCTCGATCGGGTCATACTGACTGGCCATGTCATCCAATTCAGAGCGAAGAAACTGCTGACGATCCTCATTTGGCGGGATCTCGATGTTTCGGAATGACGTGATATTTCCCTCCTCGTTGGTGAGAATGACCGGCACGGTCGTATTGTCGTTCAATACATTCAGTGCAAAGCTCACGTCCGAAATATCAGGCCGAGCGAGGTATCGCGTGGCCTCAAGATAGAGTTCCACCTTCTTTCGTTCTCCCGACTGAAGCTTATCAAACAACTGACTGGTATACTGAACCAGCGTCGATCGCTTCTTCACCGCTTCAGCCCAGATCTCCACCTTCGTTCGTTCTTCCGCACCGATCTTATCGACCAACGTCTTCGTGTACCAAAGCGACAGGGCCACAAAGACCAGAGCGGCTGCAAACAACAGCAGCTTCCATCGTTGCTTCTGTGAGTAGATATTGAAGGATCGGGCCATGGAGCGATTGAGGTGCTACGAATTTGAGGGAATAAAACGAAACCCCTTCTATTCAGACGTTAGGAAATGTGAAGGTGGATAATCAGAAATCGTCGTCTTCGAAGTCACCCTCCTTCAATTTCTTCTTGTAAGTCTCGGTCTTTTGGATCAGCTTGTTAAGGATCTTCTTCTTTCCATCTGCCCCGTCCTTACCGTCCACCGGGACTCCTTTTGACTCTTCAGGAAGAGAATCTCCCGGCTTGGCTTCCGGATCAAACTCGATCTGCAACTCCTGAGGTTCTTCCACTCGCTTTCGCACAGAATCCTTCGCGATCGCATTGAACTCATCCTTCAGGAGATTCTTGACCGCATTCGTCTCTTCGGAGATACGTTCCTTAAACGTCTCTTTCAATGTGGTCCGCTCCACATCGACCTCAAAATCATCCGTGGTCCCTTTCATGGTCATGAATATCCGCGTACGTCCTTCCGCATCTCGCTGGACAGACTCGTTGTAAGGTTCCATTCGGTCCTTGAGCGTCAACACCTCACTAAGCGCAAAGTCCATCTTATAGTCTATGCGATCATCAAAGCCGTGGGTTCCGCTGATATTCAGATTCACCGCCGAAGATCGAATCTCCATATTGGGTATGGTCACCACCCCCTCTCTAATACTGATCTCATTCTTCAAAGTGGCAAAACGCACATCGGCCAAGCGCTTCTCCAACTCATCCGTAGCCACAAACAGCCTCATCATGGGTCTATCACGGATCTCGGCAGCCACGTCGATCAAGGGCTGAAAACCAACCAGCGCTCCATCCTTGACCACCAGTGCCAGAGAAGACACAATGCTCTGCATTTCTATGTTCAACAGCGAGTCACAAAAGGCCTGGAACTGAATCTCAGCATCCAGTCGACCCTCTAGCACTTCTGCCGTGATGTAGTCTTGCTCAAAGTTGTTGAAGGTGCTAAACAGTTTCTTGATATCGATCTGATGTGTCGTGAAGTCGGTGCGCAAGCCGAACTGATTATTTGCAAATCGATAGATTCCTACTTTACCTTCCACCGAGCCATCTTGGCTATCAAAGTGCAAGCCCTTTGCCTCGACCTTAAAATGATTCATGAGCAAGCGGCCGTGAATGTCCTTCGCCTCGAATTGCCCTTGCCTGAACGATTCGCTTTCGATCTCCAGATCCCACTGGGCTCGACCGGGAAAGGCCACCACAATACCACTTTGACTTTCAGATCGGGTTGGAAAGAGTTCTTCCAGGTTGATGGCTCCCGTTTTGACCTTCCCTTTGATATCGATCACCCCGCCTTCAGAAAAGAAATACTCTAAAAATCCATCCGCTCGACCCTGCAATTCCAGCGAACATTCATTGATAGAACCCAAGTAACGCTCGATCTCCAAGGCGTCATTGACGATCTTGAACTGAGCATCGGTCACGCTATAGCGTCGGTGGTCATCTTTGAGCTTGATAAAGGCATCCGTTATTTGGATCGTTCCGCTCGCTTTAGAATTGAGGAAGTCTCTGGCTGCTGGCTCAGAAGGATTCTTCAAGGTGGTCGAGATCTGTGCATCTATCTCTAATCCACCGGCCCCCTCTTCCATCCATTCCATGTCAAAGAATTCTCGCAACGACGCGAGATCCGAACTCAACTTCAGTGAACCGTCGAGGTGCGGCTGAACAAAGTTCGTCACCGCGAAGGAAGCTCGGAAAGGATTGTCATTCAACGCTCCTTGCAGCTCATCCAATACCAGCTTCACCGTTGGCATTGAGCGTTGATCCCCATTATCGATGCTGCCTTTACCAGACAATCCAGTCAATTCCCAGTTGCTACCTTTCTTCTTGATCGAAGCGTCGTGCAAAGAAAAGGAAGCCTTGAGTCGAGGGTTCTCCGTCTTTCCAAAAGCCCCGTTGAGGGTACAATCAAAGGACACAAAGCCAGAACTAGAATAGTCATCAAACACTTCTCGACTCTCAGAAGGGATCAACGAGAGCGTACGGATCACATCCAGCTCGGATCCTATGATATGGAGGTCAACCCCATCACCCACCAACTCACCGGATACGTTGAATGAAAGCTTATCATCCACCACCAATCTTCCCTTGCGGAAGGCGTATCTATCCTCGGCGCTGATGATGTCCAAGTCGGTTTCGACCTCTACATCACGTCGCTGCATGTAGTGGGTTCCCTTGATCTGGATATCGTCTACGAAGCCATGACCAAATACAGCCATGGTGTAGCTCTCATCGGAGAACCGCCCTTTAAAGTAGAGGTCCTCGGCCGTCAGATCATACAGTTGCTGGCGCAATTCGTTCTTGTATATAAGTTCACCCCGTTCGATGTGGACGCGATCCAACTCAAGCAAGAAGCCAGTTGTATCCTGGCTCTTGACCCAGATATGGTAGTTGTCATATCCCTGCTCATCGACCAGCAGGTGCATAAAGCCATCGCGAGCCTCAATCTCATTGATCCGATATTGCCCCTTGAACATGTCGAACAGGTTCAAGTTGAGGTAGACCTTTTCAAAGAAGAAGAGCGTATCGAGCTCTCCTATCTTCACGATATTCTCTGTTGCCCAAACGCTGTCCATCACGAGGGATGCGGAAGGAAAGTTCTCGACTAATGAAAAGTTGATATCAGCGACGTGCACCGGGGACTGAAGACGCTTATTCACTTCTCCAACTACGTAATTACGCACCGGTTCTTCATACTTCTTGGCTAGGAAATAGGCGCCTACCGCTCCCAAGATGAGGGCGATAATGATACCGAAAAACCAAAGGATAAACTTGCGCATTTCGAATAGAACGATGCCTTGCATCGATTATTCGAAGCTACAGCGCTAAAAGCTGTGAAAATCGCCCCATCCATGTACTTATGAACGGGGCGGTTTTAGTCTTAGAGCATTTTGAGGTAGCCGACCTCCTTCTCTGTGAGGAATCTCCATCTTCCTCTCGGTAGGCCTTTCTTGCTGAGTCCAGCAAAAGCCGCGCGGTCGAGACGGGTCACTTCGTAACCAAGTGCTTCGAACATGCGACGTACGATGCGATTTCGACCGGAGTGGATCTCCATTCCGATCTCGTTTCGAACGCTTCCATCACCGGCAAACAATGCCGCATCGGCCTTGGCGATTCCATCTTCCAACTGAACTCCAGTCTCCAATTTCTTCAGATCGGCAATGGTGACATTCTTATCGGTGATCACATGATAAACCTTTCTGATCTCGTTACTCGGGTGAGCCAGCTTGTCGGCCAAGTCACCATCGTTGGTCAATAACAAAAGTCCGGTTGTATTCCGGTCCAATCGACCCACGGGGAATACACGCTCCTTACAAGCGTTCTTCACCAATCCGATTACCGTGCTGCGGTCTCGCTCATCGTTGAGGGTTGTGATACAGTCCTTCGGCTTGTTGAGTAAAATATAGCGAAGTGCCTCTGCCTTCACTTTCTCTCCAGCGTACTCCACGGTATCGCTCGGCTTCACCTTCACACCCAACTCCGTGACCACTTTTCCATTGATGGATACGAGGCCGTCTTCGATGAACTTATCAGCTTCTCTACGAGAACAAATTCCCGCCATCGCTAGGTATTTATTCAAGCGGACCAAGCCATCGTCCGCCGCCTTCTTTTTAGGGCGATCGAAGTGCTTGTCCTTGGTGAACTTATTGTAGGATTTCTTTCTATCTCCTTGACGGAACTGCTTGTTGGCATTTCCTCTTGATCGGAACTTATCGTCGCCCCCATCTTCTTCGTCGCGGCGCTTGTAACCTTGGCCTTTGAAGCGATCTCCTTTGGGTCCTCCCTTGAACTTAGGCCCCTCGTAGGATCTTCCACCACGTGAGCGCGATCCTTCCGAAGAATCGCCTCCCCGTGTTCTTGGGCGATCCGCTCCTTCACCGCCTCTTGATCGTGGACGATCGGAGGAATTCCCTCCTCTTGTTCTAGGTCCGTCACCAGATCTTCCACCCTTGGAACGGGGTGCGTCTGTTGATTTTCCACTTCGTGTTTTCGGCCCGCTCGCGGGCTTACCACCTCGTGTTTGAGGCTTCTTTTCATCAGCTTCAGACGTGGGCTTTCCTTTTCCGGCAGCGGGCTTAGAAGAAGAAGTCTTGCGTCCGGCCTTTCCGCTCAAGACGATGTGTTCTTCCTTCTTCACTTTTTTCGCGCGCTTCTCCCAGGTACTCTTTTTTGCCATACATTGGTTTTGAACCTGCAAAGGTACGGGAATAAACGTGCATCACACAGGGACTTACCTTTGTCCCATGCGCTGGAAAATTGCCCAATGGTTTGAGGTTAGATGGTGGAAAACGTATCTGGGAAAAAAGAGTCCGGAAGCCTACTTGAATTGGAAGCGTGCGTATTGGATTGACTTCCTTCGAAGAATCGAGGTCGACCTTCGGGAAGGAGCTCATGTTTTGGACGCTGGGTGTGGTCCGGCCGGTATCTACACGATCTTGACCGAGCAACATGTGTCGGCCATCGACCCTCTCCTCAAGAGCTACGACAATCTAGTTCAATTTGATCGATCGGCCTATCCTCACGTGAGCTTTTTTGAAATGGGACTTGAAGACTTGCATTTCAAAGATGAGTTCGATCAAATCTTTTGTCTGAACGTCATCAATCACGTAGAGGATATTAACGCAGCTCATGATGCACTGATCAGAGCACTGAAACCAAAAGGCACCTTGGTCATGAGCATTGACAGCCACAACCATGCTTGGGCAAAGTGGATCCTACGGCGCATCCCACTCGATATACTTCATCCACACCAGTACGATCTTCAAGAGTATGTTGACTTCCTCTTAAAAAGAGGCATGAAGATCGAGCGGACCATTCGTCTGAAAAAGGGAACTTTGTTTGACTATCATGCGATTGTTGCTACAAAACCTTAGGCTCGTCTTATTGCTACTCTGCTCTACCCAGGCAGCGGTAGGCCAGTCCATCTTTGAACACGCTGACTCCTTAAACTCAAAGAGGAGGACCACGAACATCGTCTTTCAAGGAGTAACCACCGTGTGCACCCTAGGCGCACTCCAATTTGCCTGGTATCAAGATTACCAATCGGGTGGCTTCCGATTGTTTGACGACTGGAAGGGATGGATGCAAATGGACAAGATCGGTCACAGTGCTACCAATTATCAAATCGCTGCGGACCTATACCGGATCAATCGGTGGACGGGCGCGAGTAAAAAGTCTAGCATGTGGTGGGCAGCTGGGATGGCTTTTGGCTACCAGCTTACCGTAGAGGTGATGGATGGATTCTCCGAAGGTTGGGGATTTAGCATGTACGATCTCGGCTTCAACACGATCGGAGCCGGAACCTTCCTAGGTCAGCAGATGCTTTGGGACGAACTACGTTTCAAACTGAAATACAGCTTCTGGCCAAGTGGCTTGGATCAGATGAGCGATTTTGGTGACAACTACCTAGAAGTACAACGCGCTCAAAGCCTATTTGGGAAAGGCTTGCACGAGCAATGGTTAAAGGACTATAACGGTCAGACTTACTGGCTCAGCGCCAATGTCTGGTCGATGGTCGGAAAGCCCGATCGATTTCCAAAATGGCTGAATTTGTCTTTGGGCTACAGCATCAATGGCGTGTTGGGTGCAGAGAGTAATACATGGAACATTGCTGATGGCGAAGGTGAAATGCTCTACATGTCCAACATAACACGCGAACGACAACTGTTGATCTCGCTCGATATCGACCTCGACCATGTGAACCTTCCTCCCTACTTAGTTTGGATTCGACCCGTGGTCAGCTTGATCAAGTTTCCCTTCCCTGCACTGGAGTGGAACACGGAGCGAGGGATCATTGCTCACCCCTTGTATTTCTGATCACCAACTCGGCTGGAATGCGCCTTCGATGTGATTGAGCCTTTCCTCTTTGGCATTCAAGATGACGCCTACGACATCGAAGCGCACCTCGAAATCGAGATCATATTTCCGCACGTAGGCATTAGCTGCCCTGATCAGGTGATTCTGCTTCGCTTTGGAGACGGCTTGTTCCGGGGGACCGAAGTAGTCGGAGTTTCGGGTCTTCACTTCGACGATCACTAAAACACCCTCATGGATAGCGATGATATCGATCTCTTCCTTACCGAAAACCCAATTTCGCTCAAGTATGTCATAACCCTTTCTGCCGAGCATTTCCACTGCCAGACCCTCGCCCAATTCTCCTAGTTCATTATGTGCCGCCATAGATCAAAGGAATCGAATCAATTCCTAGCCCGATTGGCAAATACTGCAGATGGTTTTTGAGAAGTTGCAGGATATCATTCGAGCCGATAAAGGATGAGCAGGTCGTTCTCCAACTCTAAAGGAAGAGGAAGCCTGACCTCGGAACCAAACCTCTTCTTCAGGACAAGAACAAACCCACAGCCCTGCGTCTTCAATTTTTCTCGAAACCCCGGCTGCATCAAACTTTGATTCCAGGTAACCCAACCTCGCCGATGAGCGAAATAGAGCGGTGTTGGAATCTCCTCACTATTGACTACAATCGTCTGGTCTTTCGCGACATAAGGAGCAATTATTTCTTCGAGATTAACGATCTCCTTCCCCGACTTGATGAACTGATCATCCCATCTTCGAATGATCCCTTCCGCACTAATGACTACCAATACGAGTGCAAACCACCCGCCTTTCAATTTATCGGTCGCCATACCAATAGCCAATGCCATGAACGGAACGAACGGAATGATGTAGTAGTGGTGTTCATAAAATCGATCACCCGAAACAAATAGGATCACCAAGACCAACAGCAGCGCAGAGATAAACATCAACCTTTCCCTGAGACCATATAACAGGAGGAAGTAGAGTCCCACAAGCATTGCCAAGAAGCCAGATATCCCAACGGCGTACTGGTAGAACACGGCCAGGACTCTGAGCGGGTCTGCTACCAAATACCCTAACGTTTCGTACAATGATGAACCCATGAAATAGCGATCGGTTTTTCCCAGCTCCTTCAGGTGTGGTACCCAAGCAAAATACCACATCGCTACGAGCACACCTACCAAGAACAAGGATGTGATCAGGATCACTCTTTGCCTTCTGTTGGCTTGAAAAATTAGTGGCCAGATCAGTGGAAGTGCGGCAACGATCGGAAGCTTGCTCAATACACCAAAGAGCATTGAAATCACCCCAAACAACAGCCATTTCAGTCGCCCGTCATTGACATACTTGCTCCACGCCCACAGCCCTATGAACACAAGGCTCACCGCGAACATATCAGGCATTACCTTCCTGCTGTAGTAATAGTAGATGGAAAACAACAATGCAATGCTCGTTGCAAAGACCACCCGCCTTTGGTAAAAACCTGAGAGGTATTTATAAATGGCATAGATTCCTAATGTACTGATCAAAAGGTTGATCAATCTTCCATACCAGTGGTCATAGTCAAACACCAGAGCAACTAAGTATATCAAGTAGTTGAGTAAAGGAAACTCCATACCGGTGACTCCGGAAAGATTGCCGGGGGAGTCGATCCGAGGGTAAAAAATATTGGGGTCTACCTCATAGAAGTTTCGAGCCACCATGCACATCATGGCCTGCCTCCAATTGTGCGCAGATTCTAGTGGAGCCTGAGTGATCGTGATCAATCGATGGACAAATGCGAGTACAAGCCACGTACGTAGATCAGATAGAACACTTATCAAGCGTTGCATCAAAAAAGGAGGTTAGATTGTTTCCCCGCCACCATGAAACTCACCTCTCGCCCACAAAAGACCGGTTGATTGTCATCGACATGTCCGATGGGAGCACCGAAGGCTATCGGATAATCATACTCCTTGACATGTTCCCAAATGATCTCGTAGGCATCCTTCCCAAATGGCGTGTCGTAGTCTTGCATCTCGGTGAACTGCCCTACGATAAGTCCAGCGAGTTTTTCTAAGCGACCGGCTCGCTTGAACTGAACCATCATTCGATCTAGGTGGTAGAGGTACTCGGTCAGGTCTTCTATGAAGAGGATCGTACCATCCCAGCTACCGTCGCTTGGGGTTCCCATGATCGAATCCAACACGGAAAGATTCCCACCCATGATCGGCGCCTTTACACTCCCTGCGCGTCCTGGAAATTTCGATGTCCAAGTCATTTCACTCCATTCCCCAAACAATGCCTTTCGCAGCATCTCACTACCCTCATTAGGTTTTCCATCCGCGAAAAAAATGGGCATACTAGAATGCAAGGTCTCGATACCAAGCTGATGATAGACGTGATTATGAAGCACGGTTAGATCCGAAAACCCACAAAACCACTTGGGCTGCTTCTTGAAGTTCGACCAATCGATCAGATCGATCATACGTGCCGTACCGAAACCCCCGCGAGCGAAGATGACGGCCTTCACGGAGGAGTCATCCAGTGCGTTCTGCAAGTCTTGAGCACGTTCGGTATCCGTACCTGCAAACAATCCGGAGGTGGCATACAGGTGTTTCCCTTCTTTCACTTCCAGTCCCCAAGAACGAATGTGATCCAAGGCGCCATCGATCTGGCCTTGCTTCAACTGCTTGGCAGTTGCAACAACGGAAATCGTGTCGCCTGGTTTTAGATAATCTGGTCTCAAAACGGGACTAAGATAATCCTACTTTTGAGCCATCGTTTCTGCCCTAGCCTGATTCGTCAACGGCAGCGGTTGAAAAAGTCGAAAACATGCCCATAAGACACCTTGTTACTTCCGCGCTTCCTTACGCCAACGGCCCATTGCACATCGGTCACATTGCCGGTGCATATTTACCTGCTGACATCTATGTTCGTTTTCTCAGGAGAAAATATGGCCATGAGAATGTATTGCACGTGTGCGGCTCCGACGAGCATGGTGCTGCAATCAGCATGAAGGCGATCAAAGAAGGGTCGACACCAAAAGAGATCGTAGATCGATTCCATACTATCAATAAGAAAGCATTCGAGGAATTCGGGATCGACTTTGACATTTACCACCGAACCTCGGCTGACCTTCACAAGGAAACCTCGCAGGAGTTCTTTCTCAAACTGTACGAAAAGGGCGTCTTCAAGAAGGTTACCAACGAGCAGATGTACGACCCGGAGGCACAGCAGTTCTTGGCCGATCGTTTCATCATGGGTACATGTCCGAACTGTGGCAGCGACCGCGCTTATGGCGACCAATGTGAAAGTTGCGGAAAGACATTGAGTCCAACCGAGCTCATCGACCCGAAGAGCACCTTGAGTGGAACCGAACCCGAACTACGCACCACTTGGCATTTCTACCTTCCCATGGGCGAGCACGCGGAATGGGTGGATTCTTTCATCCGTGACGGACGACTCGAGGGAACTCCGCATCACGACCCAACAAAATGGCGACGTCCGGTAGTAGGTCAGTGTTTGAGCTGGATCGAAGGTGGACTTGGTGATCGGGCTATGACCCGTGACCTAGACTGGGGAGTCCCGGTACCCTTGGAAGGTGCCGATGGCAAAGTACTATACGTTTGGCTTGACGCCCCAATTGGATACATCTCCGCCACAAAGCAATGGGCTATCGACCAGGAGAGTCCCGACGCATGGAGGAGATGGTGGCAGGATGAAGACACCGACCTTGTTCACTTTATCGGAAAGGACAACATCGTCTTCCACTGCATCATCTTCCCGATCCTACTTAAAACACACGGTGAATACAACCTCCCGGTGAATGTTCCGGCCAATGAATTCTTGAACTTGGAAGGTGACAAGATCTCCACCTCGAGAAATCATGCGGTGTGGCTCCACGAATACCTTGAAGAGCTGCCTGATCGCAGAGATGAGCTTCGATACGTCCTAACCTCAATCGCTCCGGAGACCAAGGACAGCGAATTCACATGGAAGGATTATCAAGCCCGGGTCAATAACGAACTAGTGGCCATCCTCGGAAACTTTGTGAATCGTGTGGTCGTGCTCACGAACAAGTATTATAATGGCGTAGTTCCTTTCGGTGAAGTGGACAGTGAGATCCTGACTGAAAAGCAAAAGTGCATCACGGAGGTAGAGGCCCACCTGAGTAATTTCAAGTTCCGAGACGGACTTACTTCCGCGATGAATCTAGCTCGATTCGGCAATAAGTACTTGGCGGACCGAGAGCCATGGAAGCTTCAAAAAACAGATCCGGAGGCGGTTGAATCCATCATGTTCAATGCACTAAACATCACTGCCTACCTTGCTGAAGCACTGGAGCCCTTCCTTCCTGAAACAGCCATCAGAATTCGAGAGATGCTCAAGATAGACACGGTATTCAAAGGCTTTCTAGATGGTCACGAGATCGGCGAAGCGAAGCTGTTGTTCAGCAAGGTTGAAGACGACCTGATCGACCAACAAATGGCGAAACTGAAACCCTTGGAATCAACTCCTACAGCCGAGGCAGTAAGTGTCGCACCTACGGATAGTGGAGTTGCACGTCCGTTCAAGGACAACATTTCTTTTGACGATTTCATGAAACTCGACATCCGAGTGGGGACAATCAAGGCGGCGGAGAAAGTGAAGAAAGCCGACAAGCTTCTTCAACTATCCATTGACCTCGGAACGGAAGTGCGAACCATCGTCTCGGGAATTGCCATGCACTTTACTCCTGAAGAGGTGATCGGAAAGAAGGTGAGTGTGCTTTCCAACTTGGAACCGCGGAAAATCCGCGGAGTTGAAAGTCAGGGAATGATCCTTATGGCAGAAGACAGTGAAGGTCGACTCGGCTTTATCTCGCCCGACGACGATTTTGAGTCGGGTGCGGAGATCCGATAAGACCTCAATGACATTGGTCAGGAAGGAAGAATTACCCTTTTCAAGAGACCATTTGGGCGTATTATTGCAGTCTGAATATCCTTTCAGTTTTATTGAGTTCTAGACATGAGTTTTACTTCATATCGCTTCGATCGTAAGACCGACGCAGATTTCTACAAAGCCCTTCGCAGTCGAGTCAACGCTTATTTCACAGAGAATAACACCTCGAGGAATGCGAACGCCGCCATGGTATTCAAGACCATTGTGTTGATCGCGATGTATTTTGTTCCTTACGCCATACTTCTAGCGGGCGTAGTCACCAATACTTGGGTTTTCTTGGGGCTATGGCTCGTCATGGGATTGGGTGCGGCCGGCATTGGTTTCAGCATCATGCACGACGCGAACCACGAGGCCTATTCCAAGAATAAGTACGTCAATATTGCCTTAGGCAACTTGATGAACATCCTAGGTGCCAACAGCAGCATTTGGAAGCTCCAGCACAATGTATTGCATCACAGCTTCACCAACATTCAGGATGCCGATGAAGACATCAATTCGCCTGAATTCCTGCGTTTCTCACCACACCGTCCACTAAAGCCGATTCACCGATACCAGCACATCTATGCTTGGTTCCTGTATGGCTTTATGATCATTCTAAAGGTGTTGTATACCGACTTCAAGCAGGCATTCCACTATCGCGAAATCGAGATCATCAAATCACGAAAGGAGTTCGTGAACCTGATCATGAAGATCAGCTTCTGGAAGGTCATCTATTTCGGTGTCTTCTTGGTAGTTCCAATGTTCGAGATGCCATTTTCACCGTGGATGATCCTACTCGGCTTCTTCTTGATGCACTATGTGGTAGGAATGTGCATGGCGGTGATCTTTCAAGCAGCACACGTGATGCCTCAAACCGAATTCCCTGCGCCTACGCCAACCGGCAAGATGGATAACAATTGGGCTGTGCACCAGCTGATCACGACGACCAACTTCGCGCCGAATAACAAGCTTTTGAGTTGGTATGTAGGCGGATTGAATTTCCAAGTAGAGCACCACTTGTTCCCGAACATTTGTCACGTACACTACAAGGACATTTCCAAGATCGTGCGTCAGACGGCTGAAGAATACGGCATCCCTTACAACACGATCGGGCGCTTCCGTGAAGCTATCGCTGAGCACGCAAAGATGCTCTACATGCTTGGGCATCAGCAGAAGTTAGCAGCGTAAGCACGTGCGAACAGGGTTTTCACTTCTTCTTTCCCTACTATTTGGTCTATGCTGCGGGTTGTAAAAAAGCCCGGAGCCAGATGAAGAGAATCCGTACATCCCAACTGAAGGGGATCTAGGAGATGCTGTCATCAATAAAGCCTCGATCGAAGGTTATGCTGACAAAAGAAGTTACTTCCCTGGTGATCAGGTACGCCTCATGCTTTCCTCCGCTGAGGACTCCTTGATAAGCCTCACTGTTTGCCGGATAGGATTAAACGATGAGGTAATAATGCAGGACCTAGTCATCACTGTTAGTAGGCAAGATGATTTCAAATACTCGTACAGCTATGGGTGCGATTGGAAGGTCACACACACATTTCAAATCCCTCATGAATCACCATCAGGGATGTACACTGCGGTAGCAAAGAACCAATCAGGAAATACGGAATTCATCACTTTCATCGTCAAGGAGGGTGCTGTCGCGGCTCCGTCTGATATTCTCGTGATCGCTCCAACAAACACCTGGCAAGCCTACAACTTATGGGGTGGCGCATCTTTCTATCGATATGGACCGGATGGCGAAACGGACGAAGAAGAAGCCATTCGCCTTTCAGTGATTGTCAGCTTTCGTCGACCAAACAAGGTTGATAGACCTTTTGGTGATGAAGGACACCTTACGGCATCAGAGGCACACCTCCTGCGATGGCTTGAACGAAAAGGGCACGACTACGCAATGATCTGTGATGAAGACTTGCATTACAATCCCAATGCCCTTCAAGGGCGCAAGGTGGTCATCCTACAGGTTCATCCGGAATACTACTCATCGGAGATGCTCAATCAAATTGCGACCTACCAAGCATCGGGTGGCAACTTGATGTATCTAGGAGCCAACGGGTTATACTGGAAGGTTGGTATGAGTGATGACGAACAGATCGAATGCAGAAAGGATGGGGATTCACACAGATTTACAGAAGGGTTCGGAGGGCTTTGGAGAGATCATGGTCGTTCGCCTGTCTACTTTGTTGGTTCTCATTATTCAAAACCCGGGTTCGATACTTACCATCCGTACCAAGTGATTAATGCTAATCACTGGATCTACGATGGAACTGGCTTGAAGAATGGAGACTTGTTTGGAGAGTCCTCTCTGAACCGAGGCAAGGCTTCGGGACACGAAACAGATAAAATGACCTCTGAAACACCAGATGACTTTCAATTACTTGCCAAAGGCACCAATCCAAATTTCGGAGGGGCGGAATTGTTGATCCGAGAAAGTCCCGATCAAGGAATGGTTTTTTCCGTAGGAAGCATCACCTACACAGGTGCTCTTCCCGTAGATGAGTCCGTTTCCAAGATCACGGAGAATGTGCTCAATCGGTTTTTGCAATAACTGAGCGCATCACTCGAGATCCTCTAGGTGAAACTGCTAATAAAATGCCGGCAATTGCCGGCATTTTCATATTCATACTATGGACGAGTGGTCAAATCTCATTCAAGTCTTCAGTAACCACTTCTGTTCCATCAGAGGGTATATAGTTCCATTTTAGCGAACTGACCGTCTGTACCGAGTACTTTTCCCAGAACTGCATACTCTTCACCTGAGCGGTAGCTCCAAGTATTGTCTTCGTCGCAGAACTCAACGAACGTACTTTCACCAAAGGCGCCATCAGAACCAAGCTTTGAAACTCGAATGAGTTCTTCGAAGCCGTAATTAATACGACTCCCCTAAAGGCTATGATCTGTTCTTCGACCTCACCTTCTGCATCGCAAGCGGGTTAGAGCCCGTCCAGGAATTCTACCAGGTTAAGGATGACAACATCTACAAATCCGGCAAAGCCATAGACTGGAATGATATTCAAACCCCAAAAGGCGATGGACTTGAGCCATTTATTTTCGAGTCCATCATTGAATTCGTACACCTTCTTGGTCAGCGCAAATGAACCAAAGCAACCGGTTTGGATCACTCCCATGAACACGAGGGAAGCGAGCATAATTGAGGAATATATTCTCTTTCGTATAAGTACTAGTTTAAAAAAGGTTGTTTGTTGAGTCGAAATGTAATACGATTCTTCAAACAATTTCGAAGTGAAAGTGACGGGATTTTCACTATCACATTGTGAGGTTGTAGATTTGTCCCCACGTTCTTCAGTTGACCAAAACTCAATGATTTGGATATAAGCCAAACCGTTGAAGCGTATCAACCACACATTTTTGACCCCGTAGTTCAATGGATACCTGCCCGCACTTTGAGTGCGGGCGGCAGGAATAGCAAGACGTTTCCCGTGATGATATTTGACGTATTGGCCCCGTAGTTCAATGGATAGAATAGAAGTTTCCTAAACTTTAGATAGCAGTTCGATTCTGCTCGGGGCTACAAATTACTACATATCAAGTCATTATGTTAGTTTAAGAGAGAGCAAAAGCTCTCTTTCTTCATTTAGGACAACATTAGGACAACAATTACACGCCTCTTTCTGTATTGACTTGTATATAGGGCAGAGTGTAGTTCAGTAAAAAATCCACCTCAGCTGAAAGAGAGCGTTTCAGTCTTTATATATAGATGAACTGATAGAGTTCAAAAAACAAAAACTGAAATATGAATTCAAAGAAAAGACGCTACATACAGACGAAGTTCTGTAATCCCCCAATCGTAGGACAGGAATTAGTCAAAGTTAAGTTAGATTGATTTACTGTTGTCATGCTGCTTTTTTCATGGCCTCAAAGTCTTGTTTAGGCGTTCTGTATTCCAGAGACTGGTGAGGTCTTTCTTCGTTGTAAAACTCCATACTTCTTCATGCCTTTGTAAAGCTCTATGCCTCCGTTGGCAGGGTTGATATGCACGTATTCCGTCTTGACGCTACGCCATAGTCGTTCGATGAACACGTTGTCTATTGCTCGTCCTTTTGCAGGCTTCGAAGTGTTCTTCTTGGGATAGATCACACGAACATCCATCAGACGGTAGAGCCGTGCCACGCGCTTGTGGTTGACTTTAAGACCCATGTGTCGCAAATGATGCGTCATCCTTCGAATACGCCATAGAATGGCCGATCAAATAAGGTGTTATCATGATCTTCATCAGATACAGGTTCATGGAGTCTCGCTGCGGAGGCTTGTAGTACAGACCACTTCGGTGAATACTCAGCAGCTCACACTGCCGGGATATACTCAACCGGTCGTGCTCTACAGTTGACCAGCCTGCGCTTGCGATACAGGCTCAGTCCTCGCCCAAGCTTTTTTTAAAAACCCTCTACCTGAAGTTGACCAATCTTCTTGTACAGCTTGGCCTGTTCTTCTTCCGAGCGCTTCTCCGGAGCCTTGACATCCCATTGAACACACCCTCAGCTCCATCTAAAAACTGACGCTTCCACATGCTGATCTGGTTCGGGTGGATCTCATAGCGCGCCGCGATCTGTTGGACCGTCTCTCGCTCTTTAAGCACCTCCAAGACGACCTTTGTCTTGAACTTGCTGCTAAACTTTCTTCTGCTTCTTTTCATTGTTCAGGTTGTTGAAATTAGGTCTTTTCCTAACTTAACTCCCTGTCCTAAATATAGGGTGCATTACAAATCGAGCAGAACCCCCAACGAATACTGATCCATAACCTGCAAGGTTGCATCATCGGGATGGCTATAGAAATTGATCAGATCCACTACGAACTGGATATCCTTCACGGCATCCTGTCCAAGAGCGTCAAACGTTAGCTCTCCGTTCGTTTCTTTCAGGGAATAGCGCTTCAACGCCAACTCATTCAGCGGCTCGAGGTGCATTGCCTCGTTCAATGACATGTTTCGCTCGATCATTTCAATGGTATTACCCAGACGAACTTAGCCCATGACCACGTCTTAAGCCCTAGCCTAAAACAGGTATTTCCAAAAGAGTTTTCCCTCGCTGTTGTGAATAACCTAGCGCATGACTGTCACACGATGGATCTCGCTTCTCTTCGATAGCGGATCGGTCAATCGAATGAGGTAAAGACCGGTTTCTAAATCGCCTAATTCAACATACGATCCTCGGATCCGATCCTCTTGGACAACCGCTCCGGTCAAGGTCATTACCTGTACTTGGAGAGCGCTACCCTTCGCAGCATTGACATACAATCGTCCCTCGGTAGGATTAGGAAACACACTCCAATGTTCTGCTGACTTATCTCCAATTCCAACACCACCTGTAGTGTCCGGAGGCGTCGTTCCAATGGTATCTACATAACCCGTGTCGGGAAACTCTGTCAAGCCATCCGGAAGCAATGCCACCACCTCGAGGTCGTCGATGTAGAAGCCGTCGAAGGTGACGAACTGATCAGACTCTAAGGTGAATTTCACCTGGATGCGCTCTCCCAAGAAATCGGTGAGGAAAACCTCTTCGTCCACCCAGCTCGTTTGAAAATCATCCCACAGCGGTTGCCCCGGATCTTGATAGACATTGCCTTCTACAGAGTACTTTGCGCAAAGTGGCACCCACTGAGTCTCACCGATCACGCGGGCCTTCACCTGAGCGAAATCCCATCCCGCCTCGATCTCCCATTGTGCTTTGAAGCGAAGGATCCCTTCATCGGCGTTCCGGAGGTCGATGATGCGGTTGTAGACTAAGTCGTTCTCTACGTTATTGAAGTACTGAGCATTCGGTGAATCTGTGATGGAATGGCTAGGTGTCACAAAGGCCTCTGTAGTCAATCCCCAATCGGTCTCAGAAAGAAAATCACCCAGATCGCCATCGTTGGTGAGCAATACCGTTGCCTGTCCAAAGATCTTCGTCACACGAACCCGGCTCTCGAATCCGTTGAAAGAACTAACCAGATCGTACACCACCTCATCCCCGGCCGAGATCGATCCGTCCAACGTGATCTCCCAGCCTAGATCTACGACCTCGCCTTGATCCATACTAGACAGAGAAGCTGCAGTCGAAACTGATTGGATATTCGCACTGACAGGTTCTACCGAAAAGGAATACGGACCATTGAACTGAAGACCCAAGCGCACTGCCTCGGCATGGATAGAATCGGTAGTACTCTCGA
The DNA here is from genome assembly GCA_038131955.1 of Flavobacteriales bacterium. Classification (GTDB taxonomy): domain Bacteria; phylum Bacteroidota; class Bacteroidia; order Flavobacteriales_G; family Salibacteraceae; genus SHAN690. Next base: position 280,342 of record JAYPQK010000009.1, on the reverse strand, counting down.
TCAACATGGAAGAAGCATCCGCAATGGAAGCATAGTCTCCTACCAGGTGAGCAAGCATGAGGTTCGGATGCACATTTTCTTGGCTCAAGGGAAGGATCCTCGACTGCGCTGGCCAAAAGCCATCGCCTTGGGTTCCTACTTCCGGTGTCATGGAGAGGATCTTGTTCTTGGTGGTTTGCTCTCCATACATCCAGTCATCAGAATCACCGTTGACCGGATAGCCGACCGTTTCCATTCCCGTACCTGCGACGTAGTCGTTGTAGCGGGTCATCTCCTCTGTGATCATTCGGAAATTGTTGGAATCAGGCGTCAGCTGATCATTGAATCCCCATGGATAGATGATGTAGTTGCCATAACTGTGGTAGTTCAATGCCAATCCGAATTCGTGTTGCTCGCAGAACCACTTGATGGCCTGGGTTTCGGGTTCAGAGAAGCCGGCAGGGCCTCGATAGGTCTGACTGCTCGTGTTGGGTGAGGAACCACTGTTGTCATACCCCCACTCGTATCCGTAATTCCGATTGAGGTCTACCCCCATCGTACCATCACCATTGTCGCGAGCGTTCTTTCGCCATAGACCACCTCCATTCGGATCATTGGTCTGGTTGATGTTGTAGCCATCAGGATTCAACATCGGCACGAAATACATTTCGGTTTGATCCACTAGGGCTGTGATATCGTCGTCGACCCCGTAGTTCTCGAGAAGGTACCACATGTAGTAGATCAATTGCGTCAAAGACTGCGGTTCGCGTGCGTGGTGCAAAGCTGTGTAAAGCACTTCCGGTTCAGCCTCATTCTGATTGACGTTGTCGGATATCTTCGTGAAGTAGATCGGACGACCCTCGTGGGTCAAGAAAGTATCGATCGAGTCGCGCGCAGCGATCAGGTCAGGAAAGAGGGTATGCATGGAATCGAGCTGCTGAAGGAATTCCTCGTAGGTATAGAATCCACCCATGCTTCCCGTGACAAAGTTGCTCGGCACGGCAACGCTGTCTTCTTCTGTCTGGAAACAAGTGGACCTACCTCCTCTAAGCAGTTCTTCCATCTCTGTACGCCCTCGGTAGTATGCTTTCACATCATCGATCAAAACATCGTACTTGATGCCGCTTTGATCCATCCACTCTAAGGTCTCGCGGTCGAAGTCGTTGATGATGAAGACTCCGGGCTTGATGACACCGTGATCCATCTCGACTCCTCGTTGTTGAAGGAGGCTCTCGCTGATCGGGTCCAGCCAAACCTTGACCTTACTATGTGATTGAGCGAAGGAGAGTGTGTTGATAAGAACAGCTGTAAAAAGTAAAAGTCTGCGAATCATGATAGAATTTCATTGAGGCTCATTCCGGAGCAAGTTTCTTTTCGGGAAGAATGTGAATTTACCACAATCGATTATTTTCGCCTCAAATTTTGTTAGCATGTCACACGATCATCATGAAGAAAAGCCATCTGGATTCTTGAACACAGTTTTTGATGAAACCATGGGTGGATTCGGAATCGTATGGACCTCAGGGCTTTTGATCGTCATCTTCCTTTTGCTCTTTTTGGGTTAATCCCGAAAGCGTACTTTTAGCGGTGTGCGGGTGAATGCTCCACCTGCGCTGGTTATGTTGAACTATACCCGCTATGGTACGCATCCCATCTAACATCCAAGACCTCGTTTCTTACAAGCCGGGCAAACCGGTTTCGCAGATCGTTCAGGAATTAAGTCTCACTGAATGGGCCGTGCTATGGAACAATGAGAACAATATCGGCCCTTCACCCAAGGCACTACAAGAGATCCAGCGCGCTGTTGCTAATTCTCACCTTTATCCTGATCCGGCTGCTTCTGAACTATGCTCACGTATAGCCGCAGAGAATGATTGCACGCCTGAAAACGTGACCGTAGACAATGGCTCCGAGTCGGTCTTCGACTGCATGCTCCGAGCTTTCTTCGATCCCGGTGATGAGCTTCTAACCTGTGAGGGCACCTTCGTAGCGGTTTACATTTGGGCCAAAGCCAACAACGTCCATTGTGATCGGATCCCTTTGGCTGACGGCTTTCAATTCGACATCGACCAACTCATCGCCTCCGTCGGACCGAGGACCAAAGCCATCTACGTGGCGAATCCGAATAACCCGACCGGCGCCATGATCTCAAAATCAGAACTTCAGCGCTTGGTAGACAACGTCCCGGAACATGTGCTGGTGATCGTGGATGAAGCTTATTATGAATACGCCTGCCACCTCACCGACGACTATCCGGACAGCTTTCAAATGAAGCGACCCAACGTCATCACCTTGCGCACCTTCAGTAAGGCCTATGGCATTGCCGGCATCCGAGTGGGATACGCATTGGGCGACCCCCGAATGATCGAAGCTATCCGAAAAGTGAGGATGACATTTGCTCCTTCCAATCTATCTCAGGCCGCTGCCGTTGGCGCCATTCAAGACAAGGAGCATGTCGAACGAACGGTCAAGCTCAATGCCGAGGCACTTCATCAGTTCTACACTGCCTTGGAAAAAGCCGGACACACCTTTGTGCCTTCCTATGGCAATTTTGTGATGGTGGACCTAGAAACCGAAGAAGAAGCCAAGACCTTCACCGAATCGATGATGCTCAAGGGAATTTTCGTCCGGCACCTTCGTGCTTTCGGACTACCTCAATGTGTCCGGATCTCGACAGGGACGGAAAAAGAAAATGCGTTGTTCGTTCGCCAACTCACCAACTAGGCGCATACTTTTCCAAGAACTCTTCCGGTGTGAGAGATGTGGACTTAAACTCTCGAAAGCCTTTCTTATCTCGGCTTATGATCACGTCACATATCCCGTCTTGAGAAAAATACTGCACGGCATCTTCCAAGTCAAGGGAATCAATCTCCAAAGCTCGATCCAACTTGGACTCATCAACCGCAGAAACCTCAATGAAAGATCGCAATGTCATCACCGCGGCTCGAGCCACCGGTTTGGACCTACTGGATTCAACGATGTAATGCACATTCATCAAGGACAATGAGGACGTGTAAAGTTGAACCTTCCCTTGCTCACCGGCTTCCAACACCAAGCGGGAATGATCCACAAAGGGCTGTCTTGCCAAGATCACATCGAGCAAGACATTCGTGTCTACGAAGACCTTCACAATCCGTAGCGCTGCTTCAAGGCCTCGTAGCGGACCTGCCGATAGGCTTTACTCGCATCCTCTTCTTGCACAAGCCCGACCAAGCTATCCACCGACGATGTTTTGGCAGCATCCGGCGTCTCCTTAGAGGACAACAGAACCCGTAGGTAATCTTCGAACATGCGAGACAAAGAGGTATGCTTTTCTTTGGCAAGGACCTTGGCATCCTCTACGACCTGACGGTCCAATGAAAGGGTAAGCTTTGTGTTCATACGTACAAATCTAATCATTGTACGTAAAAGACCTTGATCAGAAACTCAGCACCCGCTCGATCGCTTCGCGCACCTTCTCCTCATTTGGCAAATAGGTCGCCTCAAGCGTTTCATTCAATGGAATAGCAGGTGTATCTACCGCGCCAACCGTGATCACGGGTGCGTCGAGGTCTTCGAAGCAATCGTCCACTACTCTACCCGCAATTCCTTGTCCGAAACTGCTTCCATGTGGCTCTTCGGTCACGACAACCACTTTTCCATGTCGCTTCGTCGCGCTGAAGATAGCTTCGGCATCCACAGGCTGGATGGAACGCAGGTCGAGGATCTCCACCCGACCTGGGAACGCCTTGGCAGCCGCTTCGCTCCAATACACGCCGCGTCCGTACGTGATCACCACGCAGCTCTCGCCCCGCGCCTCGATCTCCGGATCGGCCGATTGCACCACGCGCGCCTTTCCAAATGGGACGATATAGTCCTCGCTCGGCTCGACGGTCTTGGCGCCTTCGGTTCCTTTGATCTTCGACCAATACAAACCTTTGTGCTCCAACAATACACATGGGTTTGGATCGTAGTAAGCTGCTTTCAGAAGCCCTTTCAGATCAGCGCCCGTGCTCGGATAAGCCACCTTGATACCGCGGATGTTGGAGAGAACACTCTCTACGGAAGAACTGTGGTAAGGCCCACCGCTTCCATACGCACCAATTGGTACTCGAATCACACAGCTCACCGGCCATTTTCCATTGCTCAGGTAGTAGCTACGACTCACCTCAGTAAAGAGCTGGTTCAGTCCCGGCCAGATGTAATCGGCAAACTGCACTTCGACGATCGGCTTCAATCCAGCCGCACTCATTCCTACGGTAGAACCGATGATGAACGCTTCTTGGATCGGCGTGTTGAACACGCGGTCCTTTCCGAACTTTTGAGCCAGTGTAGCTGCTTCACGGAAAACCCCACCCAATCGATGTCCGACATCCTGACCATAAAGCAAGGCCTCCGGGTGCTTCTCCAAAAGCTCTCGCATGGCGAATAGGGCACTATCCACCATCACGGTCTTTTCCTTGCCCTTGGGTTCGCGCTCACCTTTCTCTTCCGTGATAGGAGTAGGTGCAAAAATGTGCTTCGTCAAATCCTCAGGTTTTGGATCTTCGGCCTTCTGGGCTTCTTTAAAATCTTTCTCGACTCGCTCGATCGCCTTCATCTGGAGTTTCTCCAACTTCTCGCTGTCGATGCCCAGTTCGAGCAGTTGATTCTTGAAGTACGGATGCGGATCGCGTTTCTTGTCGTCTTCCAGGTCATCGCGGTACCACTCCATGCGCACACCGGAGGTGTGGTGACTCAATAGAGGAACCTTCAAATGCACGAGGAAAGGACGACGTTCCTTTCGGATGGTGGTGATGGCTTTGTTCAGCGCCTGGTAACACTCGATGAAATCGTGTCCCTTTTCTACTGTGATCACCTCAAGACCCTTGAATCCTTGAGCGTAGTGTGACGCGTCTCCGGCGCGGATCTCATCCGCGCTCGCTGAAATATCCCATTCATTGTCTTGAATGAAATACAGCATCGGCAACTTCTTGAGCACCGCCATTTGGAAGGCTTCTGCCACCTCGCCTTCGGTGATTGATGCATCGCCCAGCGAACAAACGACGACTGGATTCTCGCCTTTGTAGTCTTTGGCTAGGCCTTGGTTCTCCTTGTACTGTATTCCCATTCCCACGCCTGTGGTTGGAATAGCCTGCATTCCTGTAGCAGAGGATTGATGGGGGATCTTAGGCTTGTCTGGGTCGTTAAGTGAAGGGTGACAGTAGTAGGTACGTCCGCCCGAAAATGGATCATTACGCTTCGCAAATAGCTGAAGCATCAGATCGTAAGGACGCATGCCAATACCTAGGAGAATAGAGTCATCACGATAGTAGGGGGCAACGAAATCTTGAGGCTTGAGTTGAAGGGCCAGGGCCAGTTGAGCAGCCTCGTGTCCACGGCTCGTAGCGTGTACGTACTTCGAGGTCATTTGAATGTTCTCGTTGTACAACTCACTCATGCGCTTGGCCGTATTCATCAATTCCCACGCCTTGAGAAGCGTGTCCTTGTCTGCCGGCAGCTTCGTCTTCGCCTCTTTCGTTGTCTCACTCATAACTCCCAAATTAAAAGGGCATCAAAGATAGGTAAGGGTAAAGGAATTGTAGGCTAAATCAATCCTTGCCCGTTACGTTAGACAAATGTTTCGCACTTTAGTCACGCACTTTTGCGATCCATGGAAAACACAACACCTACACCTTCCTCCCCTCAGGGTGAGGGCACGACTTCGAACGGGAATGCATCCGAGGCTGCGAAACGGACCGCTTTACAAACGGTGATCCTTCAATTCTTGGTTTTCATCCGCCAGCGGACGAGTCTAGAGGAAGACAAGGCCGATCCACAAGAGACCATCGACTACATCAAGAAGGGGATCGAATTCCGTGGAACCAATGTCTGGATCTTGGTCTTCGCCATCTTGGTGGCATCGATCGGACTGAATATGAATTCCGCGGCCGTCATTATTGGTGCGATGCTTATTTCCCCACTGATGGGTCCGATCATGGGCGTGGGCATGGGTGTAGGCACGAACGACTTTGACCTAATCAAGCGATCCGGTAAGAACTTGGGTCTAATGGTGGGCATATCCGTTCTCACGTCTGCGATCTACTTCTTTCTCACTCCGCTAAGCGACGCGCAAAGTGAGCTTTTGGCAAGAACGACCCCTACGATCTGGGACGTGCTGATCGCCTTGTTCGGTGGACTCGCGGGAATTGTAGCAGGCTCGAGAAAGGAAAAGAGCAATGCCATTCCGGGGGTAGCTATTGCTACGGCTCTGATGCCTCCATTGTGTACGGCAGGTTTTGGATTGGCAACAGGCAATTGGGCCTACTTCTTAGGCGCGTTCTACTTATTCACGATCAACTCGGTATTCATCAGCCTTTCTACGATGCTGATCGTGCGGTTCTTGCGTTATCCTACCAAGGAATTCGTTGATGCCGAAAGAGAAAAGCGCGTGAAGCGATGGATTACTGCATTCGTAATCGTGGTGATCCTTCCCAGTTTTTACATCGCATACAACCTGGTCCGAGAAACTGTATTCCAAAGAGAGGCCGGCATATTCGTCACCGAAAACTTTGTGTTCGACAACGCACAAGTGATCACGAAAACGATCACGGTTGAGGGAGACCAAAAGCGCATCGAGATCGCCTTGATAGGACAACCCATCCCGGAAGAGACTATCCAGCTTTTAAAAAACAAGCTCAAGCAAAACGATCGCTTGGCGGAGGCTGAATTAATCATTCGTCAAGGTCCGATCGCGGAAAAGGGATTGGATATGCAGACCGTTGAACTGATGAACCAGAGCGTGAAGTCGGGTATCATCGAGGATCTGTACAAGAAGAACGAAGAAGCCTTGCAGTCTAAGGACGAACACATTCGACTGCTCAGAAAGGAGATCGGAAAGCTGAGGGCTAGGGAACTTCCGATCGTAGATATTTCGGCAGAACTACGCCCCCAGCACGAGAACGTTAGTGAATTCACCCTGACGCGAAATGCCATTGTCAACATGGACAGCATGCGGATCGATACGGTGACCTTTGCCTATGTTCAATTCCATAAACGACCGAGAACGGACGAAGCCAAGCGGCTTGAAGAATGGTTAAGGGTACGAACCAAGGCCGACTCGCTCAGATTGGTGATTCAGGTGGAGTGATCAAGGGCAATCTCCTGATTCCTTACCTTTCCAGCACCTTCAATCAAGGAACCTAACGAGCTTATGAGCGCATATTCCCTAGTCATCGCGGCCTCTGTACTGGTTATTCTGTCGTACTTCTACAACCTGATGGCGAAGCGGTACAATATCCCTTCGGTGCTCATGCTCATCATTACGGGCATCGTCATCAAGCAGGCGATGAACTACTTGGAGGTAGGACGGATCGATTGGTTTCCCTACCTAGAGATCCTCGGGATTGTGGGATTGATCATGATTGTCTTGGAAGCGGCGCTGGATCTGAAATTGGAGAAGCAGAAAATGCCGCTGATCGGTCTATCGCTTCTTATCGCCGCCATAGGGTTGGTAGCTTCATCGGTCTTTGCGGCCTTCATCATTCACCTGATCTTACCTGATTTCAGTTGGCTTCAAGCGATGATCTATGCGGTTCCCTTGTCCATATTGAGCAGCGCGATCATCATTCCCTCCGTGAGCTTTCTTCCCCAGAAAAAGAAGGAATTCTGCATTTACGAAAGCACATTCAGCGATATTCTCGGGATCATGTTCTTCTACTTCCTCACCTCCCTAGCCGAACCAGGCTCTAATGGTGGCGCTGTAGGAGATTTCTTCATCAGTTTGATCATCACCATCGTGGTGAGTGTGGTTGCATCGTATGGACTGGTCTATGTCTTTCAGAACGTCAAGTCACAGGTGAAGACCTTCCTGCTCATCGCCATTTTGATCCTCCTCTATGCGATCGGAAAGCAGTTGCACTTATCTAGCCTGATCATCATCTTGGTCTTCGGATTGGTCATCAGCAACTCCAACATCTTCTTTCCCGGCTTCCTCAAGCGCACGCTGAAGCAAGAAAGTGTGAAGACCCTCTTTCACGAATTGCATATCGTTACAGGCGAGACAGCCTTCATCGTGCGGACGTTCTTCTTCATCATTTTCGGTATCACCATTCTCTTGGGTTCACTTTTAAGCATCAAGGTGATCTTGGTTTCCGCCCTCATTCTCGCTTCTATCTACGGACTAAGGTTCATCCTCTTTCAACTCTTCTTGGGAAAGGACATCTACCCTGAAGTCTACGTAGCACCTCGTGGCTTGATCACTGTACTTCTCTTCTTTGCGATCCCTGCTGAACTGCAAGTCGCGTCGTTTGACAATGGTATCCTTCTATTCGTGATCATCGCTACTGCCTTGGTCATGACCTGGGCTATGATCCGCGCTAACGACAAGGATGTCGGGGATGAGGTGCTCGAGATGCTCAGCTCTCAGAAGGAGCCTGAAGCTCCTAACACCCAGCTTGACCCAGAGCCCGGAGCGGGCCCGGACACTCCAACCACTGGCGAACACTAGCGAATGAATGACTGTTTCATCGTCAAATGAAATTTGAACTTTATGTGTACATACATTAATTGTATTTGTACTTATATTTGTGCCATGATTACGACCACAGCATTGAAGACCGCAGACACGCAACACGACGTGCACGACTTGATTCGCCAGCGTTGGAGCGCTCGTTCCTTCTCTGATCGCAATATTGACGAGGCTCAGTTGGAAAAGCTATTTGAAGCCGCGGCATGGACTGCGAGCAGCATGAACGAGCAGCCTTGGAAATTCCTCTATGCCCATCGCGGGACCCAAGGTTTTACAAAGATGACGGACTGCCTCATGGAAGGAAATGCGGTATGGGCGAAAGACGGCGCGGTGATGATCCTGGCTTTGGCCAAGAAGAACTTTGATCGAAACGGCAAGCCGAATCGCCATGCGATGCACGACGTGGGAGCGGCCAACACTACCCTCCTCCTTCAGGCAGCTGCAGATGACATCTTTGGCCATATGATGGGAGGATTCCATATGCAGGAGACGATTGAAGCCTTCGACATCGACACGGATCAGTGGGAACCGGCCTGTTTCATCGTCATCAGTTATCTTGACGAAGCTGAAAAGCTCGAGGAGCCTTTCCGTTCGAGAGAACTCGCCCCACGTTCGCGCAAACCTATCTCCGCATTCACCCAAGCCATTTGATCATGGAATTCACGTTTCGCCACTCTGAAGAAAACGCCAAAGGCCTCTTTGAGATACTCAAGGGAGAAGAAACCTTTGCTCGCATGACCTATTCTCGGATAGATGATAATAACATCATCATCGACCATACCGGCGTACTTCCTTCGGCGAAAGGGACGGGAGCGGGAAAGCGAATCGTAATGCACGCTGTAGAATGGGCCCGCGAACATGGTCAGAAGATCATGCCGCTTTGTCCTTTTGCCAAGGCGGTTATTGAGAAGAATCTAGAAACCCACGATATTCTGAGAAAATGAAGAAATACTTCCATACAAAACCACTTCAAAGAGACCTCGGTCTTCTCTTGCTTCGGTTAATGGCCGGCGGAGGAATGATCTACGCACACGGCTGGGGCAAGATGATGCGATTCATTGACGGTGATCACGGCTTTGCTGATGTCTTCGGTATGGGAGAATCGGTATCACTGGGTCTAGCCGTCTTTGGCGAAGCGATCTGCTCGATCTTTATCGTTCTAGGACTTTTCACCCGAGCGGCTTTGATCCCGGCCATCATCACCATGGCGGTAGCGGTCTTTTACATTCACGGAGACGACCCATTTTCAAAGCAAGAAATGGGACTCCTCTATCTCGTACCCTACGTCGCGTTATTCTTGACCGGCCCGGGTAAGTTTTCACTGGACAAAATCATTTTTCGATCATGAAAAGAAACGAATTCATCAAGCGTTCGGCCCTGGGGCTGATCGGTGGCTTGGCTGCGACACGATTGTCGGCCAGCGACCTGTCCGCCTCAGCGCTCATCAATTCAACCTTCCAACCTGAGGTCGATCGGGTGGGATTCAATCATTTACCCAACAAAAACCCAAAGATCATGGATAACATGGTTCTTCACCGTGCCAATACGCGCGGACTCGCTAACCACGTTTGGCTCAAGTCTAACCACACATTCAGCTTTGCCAATTACCACAACCCAGAGCGCATGCACTTTGGTGTCTTGCGCGTACTCAACGATGACTACGTAGAGCCTGGAATGGGCTTCGGAACGCATCCGCACAACAACATGGAGATCATTTCCATTCCACTGGAAGGAGACCTCGAGCATAAGGACAGCATGGGGAATACCAGTGTGATCAAGCAGGGCGACGTGCAGGTGATGAGCGCCGGCACGGGTGTGCAGCACAGCGAATACAACAAGAACCGCGATAAGGCCGTCAAGTTCCTTCAGATTTGGCTCTTCCCACGTGAGAAGAACGTGAAGCCACGCTACGATCAAATTACCTTCAACGTAAGCGACCGAAAGAACAAGCTTCAGCAAGTGCTTTCACCCAACGCCGATGACGAGGGTGTTTGGATCCACCAAGATGCTTGGTTCCACATGGGCAAATTCGATCAAGGTTTCAATACGAAGTACGACCTCAAGAAGAAAGGGAATGGCGTCTATGCCTTCATCTTGGATGGCGAGGTAAGCATCAATGGTCAAGACCTTGGTAAGCGCGACGGACTCGGTGTATGGAACATCGACTCGTTGGAAATCAAGGCATCCAGCGATGCGGAGATCTTGTTGATGGAAGTTCCGATGCAAATCGGCTAATGCACCTATTTTCGCCTAACAATGGCGAAGGAGCATAAGGTATTCTGTATAGGATTTATGAAAACGGGCACGACTACCCTTAATCGTGCCCTTTCTCTTTTAGGCTATCGCGTAAGCCACAACTCCTGGCGCTGGTTGAACGACATCGTTAAGGAGGATTGGGACGCCATCGGGAGAAAAGTAAAGGAGTGGGATGCCTTAGAGGATAACCCCATCCCGCTGATATTTCGTGAACTCGACCGTCTGTTTCCCGGAAGCAAGTTCATCCTGACCTTGCGAGATGAAAAGCGCTGGTACGACAGCGTATCCTACCACATCGAAGACCTTCCGACTCCGATGCACACTTGGCTTTTTGGAAAGGGAAAACAACTACCAAAGGACGACAAGGAGCATACCCTAGCCGTTTATCGAGGGCATATACATTCCGTTCGAAACTATTTCAAGGACCGTCCGGGAGACCTGTTGGAAATCGATGTCACCCAGCTGAAAGATTGGGACGAGCTCTGTCAATTTCTAGGAGAACCCATTCCCGAACATGCTCTCCCTCATGCCAATCGCACCCAATACGAGACCGACAAACACTCAGGCCTTCGGAGACGATTGAAGTACTGGAAAAAACGGCTGATCAATCCGATCAAGATTTGGAACCTGGATCAGAAAGGATATCTTCCATCACCCAAACAAAGAATCGATTCACTATGAGCCAAGAGAAGATTAAGGAGTATTCGAACGGCGAGATCACCGTCGTTTGGTAGCCCGACACCTGTATCCACTCCACCAAATGTTGGAAAGGACTCCACGCGGTGTTTCAGCCCAAGTCAAGACCGTGGGTCAATATGGATGCAGCTGATAACGAGAAGATCAAGGCTCAGGTGGATCAGTGCCCTTCGAGGGCACTCACTTGGTACGCAAACAACGCCGCTGAAAAAGCGACTGAGGCAAAAGCTGAAAAAACCCGGATCCAAGTCACCGACAACGGTCCTGTGCTGGTACACGGAAACGTGGACATCGAACATCCGGACGGCACCGTTGAGGCCAAGGAAAAGGTCACGGCGTTTTGCCGCTGCGGCATGTCGGGCAATGAATCCTTCTGCAACGGAACGCATCGTAAAGAAAGCTGGGTGGCGAAGTAAGCCCTACTTCACCTCATCCATTTGTTGCTGCTTATCCATGTCGGTCGGCATCTTCAAACCCTCTCTGGTTCTGACCGGAGTACAGTCCATGGTATTGGCGGGACGCATGAAGAAGAACCGCAAACTGAAGATGATCGGACGGTAGCGGCTCGCAAAGAAGCCATATGAAGAACGACCATTCTCCCATGGCAGTCCATTGAGGATCGGCGTTTCCAAGGACGGGATCAACAACCAATTCCCGCGCATCTTGATACCGAAGCCCAGTTTATAATGAAGTTGAGCAGCGATCCGACCGGGATTGGTTCCGGCCGCCGGAGGCACGGTACTTCCTCCCTGGTTAGCGATGAAAGCGTATCCGGCGTTAGCACCGAGGGAATTTTGGATGAAGTTGTATTTGCTGATCCTCCAAACGTGGTTGAAGTTCACAAATGCCTGTGCGTAGTGGTAGCCGAAACTTCCACGGTACTCCTCCAAAGGACTCAACGCCGCCTCGGCGGGCACACTGACGAGCTGGCCGTTAGATCGCTCATTTCCTCGCAAGCCGGTGTAGGAAATACCGTAGTCCATGTACTTGAAGAAGTACCAGTACTCCAGCATCTGATAGCGACCTATCTCGGCGTAAAGACCAGGCTTTCCTGAGCCTCTTGCCCGCGCATCGTGCTTGGATACATCCGTTTCATTGTAGGTGCGCGATTGATAAACAAACGGAGTCAGCATGTACGTCGCACCTGGACCCAGAATCCAACCGCTCTTCTTGAACTGAGGCGTTTTCGGCAAGATCTCGTTATAGTGCTTCTGGAAGCTCACGGGCTTGTTTCGACCTTTCTGAGCGAAGGCCGTCGCACTCAAGGCGATCAAGAGGAGAATGGATGGAATGATGCGCATAGAATCAAAAGTATAACGCCTCGCCGTCCTCCATAAGTATGAATGAAGACTTTATCCCATTGGCATTGTCGATAGCGGGCGCGCATAGTTCGTCGTTCCTGAGAATAATTTGCTCTTTCTTTGCGCTACACAAGCATGACCGTACAACCCGTGGTTTGTAGCACTCGGAGTGGGCAGACACATGACCGCATGGGGTGTTGAACCCTCAAAGGTCAAGGAATTCGACTGGTGGGACGAAGCACAGGTAGATGACACAGCATTCACGTTCACACTATCGCGCCATTTCTCTGGACGTGGAGTAAAGGATCGAGCTAAGTCACTATGGGGAGGCTGGTCGATCATCTCCCCTGAACATCGCATCTATTGGAGTGGAGACGGTGGGTACGGCGATCATTTCAAAGATATCGGGGAGCGGTTTGGTTCGTTTGATATCGGCTTTATGGAATGTGGTCAATACAATGCCAATTGGCACCAGATCCACATGTTTCGGGAAGAGAGCGTACAGGCGGCCATCGACGTTGGAGTTCGGCGTGCCGTAGCCGTTCATTGGGGCGGATTTGCCCTTGCCCAGCACACCTGGAAAGACCCCATCAAGCGCTTCATGAATGAAGCCCAGAAAAAAGACCTAGATATCATCATGCCAAGACTCGGGGAAGTATTTCAAACGGATTCGAGTTCTGCAAATTGATGGATCGAACTTCCTTGACACAACCTTTATTGACCTACACCTATGATCGTAAGAAAGAATATTGACCTCTGGGGCCTGATCTCATTCAGCTGGTTCCATATGGTCTGGCTGACCCTATGGGCCGTACTTATGGCTGTCTTCTATTACGCGTTTGACTTTGAGTGGATGAAGATCCCGTGGCTTCCTCTGTCTATCATGGGTACTGCCGTAGCCTTTTACATAGGCTTCAATAACAACAGCGCCTATGACCGTCTGTGGGAAGCACGGAAGATCTGGGGAGCGATAGTCAACTCGAGTCGGATGTGGGGAAGTACGGTCATCAGCTATGTAAGCAACCTGCATGCTGAAAAGGGAGAGTCTGAAGCGGAGCTTCAGAACATCCAGCGGAGAATGGTCTATCGGCACATCGCATGGCTCTACGCTTTGAGAGATCAGCTTTTGATCCCCACTCAATGGGAACACCTTCGCGACAGTCATGAAGGCTGGGTATGCAGATTCTATGAGAAGAGAAAAAACAACTTTGGGATCGGGCTGCTCGGGGATGACGTGACCGTGGAGCAACTAAAAAGTCTCTTGCCAGCGGAAGAACACAACCAATTGATCAACTACCAAAACACTGCAACTCAGATCATTGATCGGCAGTCACAGGAACTCAAGGAATTACGACAACGTGGACTCATCGACGACTTCCGTCATATGGAAATGCAGAAGACACTGAACGACTTCTACATCCATCAGGGAAAATGCGAGCGGATCAAGAAGTTCCCCCTACCTCGGCAGTACGCGAGTATGAGCTTCACGTTCGTAGCCATTTTCATCATCCTTTTACCGTTTGGATTGATACCTGCCTTCCAAGAGTTGAGTCCACATTACGGTCAATGGATCTCGATTCCCTTTGTGGCGCTCGTGGGATGGGTCTTCATCATGATGGAACTGATCGGGGATTATAGCGAAAACCCTTTTGAAGGGTTAGGAAACGACATTCCGATGCTGGCTTTGACCCGCGTGACCGAGATCGACCTTAGGGAAATGCTCGGAGAGACCGACCTTCCACCGGCGATCCAGCCGATCAATGGGGTGCTATTGTAAACCAATTGTTCAGGTCAGGTTGTTCAATGATTTCGAGGAAGGACAACAGAAAAACCACTTCATGAACGTTCTTTGAGTCATGAGTCGATTCTACATCCTATTGGCCTTCCTCCTAATTGGCGTGAGCACCCTCCAGGGTCAAGGCCGACGCTACCGCTACATAGGGCTTCAACCCGGCGCCTCGCTCGAGATAGTGGATCCTTACTATCCAGTGGAATCATTTGACATCAACGTACTCCCCTTCGTTTTTCAGACCCCCATCAATACGGTCACCGACTTCAAGTTGACCACCATCGGGATCTACCGATACGATGATGCTCCGAGATTATCAGCCGCTGGATTTGAGGTTGTATTCCCGCGATTCTTCAAGGCAAAGGAGCGGTTCAGTGAAAAGTCGCAGGGCTGGTATTTGGCACCTCTTGCTTCTGGGCGGAGAGACTTCTACCGCAACCTTTGGGAGACGAGAGGAGCACTAGAATTTGGGCGATACTCCGAAGCCAAGGGAGCCTTTGCGTTCACGTTCAACCTCCAAGCGGGTGGAGCCTATCAATTCCATCCGAACCGAAAGCCGTCGATCGTACCCTATGCCGGAATCAACCTTGGGATTGGCTTCTGGGTCAAGCAGAAGGTCTTTGTGAGAGGAGGCTCAGTATAGCGCCTTCTACGTCATCAGAATCCCACTTCGACTCGATATCAGGCATCGCCATTACTTCATCCATGATCTGCTGTTGGCGCTGACCCTCATTCCAAGCTACGCTGTAGCGGATATCGCTGAAGGTCGTCATGCTATACAAGGGCATCCATTTCTCGGGGTGAAGATCTGAGAAGCGTGCTTCGATCTTCTTTTGCAACAAGAACTTTGGATCGGCCACATAGTCGCGCATCACGTGATAGTTGTGCAAGCTCAGGTCTTGAAGGCCATCTCCATCAGGCTTACGGACAACACTGTACTCAGGAAAAATCTTCTCCCAGTCGTGGTTATGCTTGAGCATCAGTTCATTCATCACCGTGCAATCTTCAAAGCCCGCGTTCATACCCTGTCCGTAAAAAGGCACGGTAGCGTGCGCCGCATCACCCATCAGAGCGCATTTACCATGGTGCCACGGATAGCAGCGGGTAATGGCCAAACTCGAAAGCGGATGATCTTCCCATGCATCTCCTACCTCCGGCATGAGTTCGTAAAAATCAGGGAAGGTCTTCTTGAAGAATGCATCCACTTGATCACGGGTCTTCAACTGCTCAAAGCTATTCTCACCTTCAAACGGCATGAAGAGGGTACACGTGAACGAACCGTCCTCATTCGGCAAAGCGATCAACATGAATCGACCGCGTGGCCATATGTGCAGGGCGTTCTTTTCGATCTTGTACGATCCATCTGCATTCGCAGGAAGCAAGATCTCACGGTAGCCATCCTCGATGTACATCTGACTGTAGTTGAATCGATCCAGCTTCTGCATCGAGTTGTAGCGAATGGCGGAAAACGCTCCATCACAGGCAAAGATCAAGTCAGATTTCACCGTGATCTTTTCACCCGTTTCGGTGTTCTCGAAATGGCAAACCCCTTCCTTCAAGTCCGCCTCCAAACACTTCATATTGTAGTGGATCTTGGCTCCTCCCACCTCTTCGGCGATATCCATCATGCGGGCATTCACACCTCCTCGCGAAACCGAGTTGATCGCTTGCCCCTCCTTTCCGTAAGGTTGGTAAGTCAGGTTACCTTCAAGGTCATGCATGATCCGACCGGGCATGGGAATGGCAATCTCTTTAATAAGATGATCTACTCCCGCCCCTTTCAAGGCCTTCCAACCTCGGTCGGATAGTGCCAAGTTGATCGACTTACCCGCAGATATCTCTGCTTTCCGGATATCTGGTCGACGCTCGTAGATATTCACCTTATAGCCCGCCTTGGACATATATACTGCCCACAACGACCCCACCAATCCGGCTCCAACGATGGTTACTTCTTTCATCACTATGCTTTAATTGCTCGTTCCAGGATCTGACCGAAACGATAGACGTCTTCAAACGAGTTGTACAATGGAACAGGCGCGACCCGAATAACGTTCGGCTCCCTCCAGTCGGCGATGACTCCCTCTTTAGTAATGGCATCGAACAACTTTCTACCGAAACCATGCGCCACGATACTCAATTGGCATCCCCTTCTATGGTGAGCCGACGGCGTAATGATCTGCAGATCGGCACCCGTCGACTTTGCCACCTCACCGATGACAAACTCCAGATAGTCCGTCAGACAATGACTTTTCGCCAACAGCCTTCCCATGGTAGCTTCGTGGAAGATCTCCAGCGAAGCTAAGTGAATGGCCATATTGAAAACCGGCGCGTTGCTCATCTGCCACGCCTCGGCACTCTCCATCGGAACGAACTCTGGCTCCATCAAGAAACGCTTCTCTTTATCGTGGCCCCACCAACCGGCAAGGATCGGCAGCTTTCGTTTGTGGTGGTTCTTATGAACGAAGATGCCACCCACTGAACCCGGACCACTGTTCAAGTACTTATAGGTACACCATGCAGCGAAGTCTACTTGCCACTCGTGCAGCTTCAATTCGATGTTTCCAATTCCATGTGCCAAGTCAAAGCCACACATAGCGCCAACTTTGTGAGCCGCGTCGGTGATCGCAGCCATGTCAAATACCTGACCGCTATAGTAATTCACCCCACCGATCATGACCATGGCGAGGCTCTCGCCTAGTTCAAATATCTTCTCGATCACCTGGTCATCCGAGATCACCTCAGAACCTTTAGGGGGCTCAAGTTCGACGATCACGTCAGCCGGATCCAATCCATGGATCTTTGCCTGCGCTTGTAAAGCATACGTATCCGAAGGAAATGCCTTCTTCTCACACAAGATCACATTCCGCGTCTCTGTTGGTCGGTAAAAGCTGATCATCAAGCTGTGCAAATTCGCCGTCAACGAACCCATCGCCACAACTTCCTGAGGTTTAGCTCCCGCTAAATAAGCCAGTTTGTCGCTGAAGAACTCGTGGTAAGAGTACCAAGGTCTACGTGCATCGAAGTGACCTTCCACGCCAAACTTCGCCCAATCTTCGAGCTCCTGCTTTACATAGCTCTCCGCCGTTTTCGGCTGAAGCCCCAGGCTATTGCCTGTGAAATAGACCGCTGTTTTACCATTGATCTTGGGAAAGTAAAAGCGGTCACGAAAAGACGCAAGCTCATCTCTCTCGTCCTGCTTTACGGCGTATGTAAGATTGTTTTCCACTTCTTTAGATTCTTGCTGCAATGTTAAACAAGCTATACCGAAGCGCGCATCATTGTGTAATCAGGGTAAACACAATGTAGGGATGCTGCTCAGACCCAAGCACGTCCTTAAGATCATTCAGGATCAACGGGTTACCGCAGTCAAAGTCATCCACAGGGATACTAAACTCCACATCAGTGATACGCATATAACCGGGAGCCTTTTCGAAACAAGAAGGCAAAGGTTCATCAGGTGTCAACGGAGATGTGAAACACTTGAACCCACCGATGTTGGCTGAGCCCTGCACTATCACCTCACTCTTAACTTGAATCACTAGGCAATCATACTCTCGTAACTGAGCATGTGAAATAAGGTTCAGTCCAAGAAAACACAGTGTAAAAAAAAGCCGCCTCATGGGCGGCAAAAGTAAAAGTTTGAAGAGTGGAACTATCCGAAGAGTTCACGAGCTTGCCGCTCGAGTGTCTCTCTATGATCCGGATGGGCGATACTGATGAGCCTTCTAGCGCGCTCTCTCATGTCCTTACTGTACAAATTCACCACGCCGTGCTCGGTAGCTGCATAGTGAATATGCGCCCGAGTGGTCACTACACCAGCACCCGGCTTCAATGACATTACGATCCTGCTATCTCCGTACTTCGTAGTAGAAGGCAGCGCAATGATCGGCTTACCTCCGGGACTCAAAGAAGCCGCTTATATGAAGTCCATCTGCCCGCCTACTCCTGAATAGATATTCTTACCGATACTATCCGCACATACCTGTCCGGTCAGATCCACTTCGATGGCCGAATTGATCGCCACCACCTTGGGGTTCTTTCGAATAACGGCTGTATTATTCACGTACTGACAGTCGAGTAGAACCACGCCTGGGTTATTATCCACGTAGTTGTATAGCCTCTTCGTACCCATGACGAATGTAGCCACGGTCTTACCCGCGGGTGGCTATGCTTCAGCGAATTGTCCACCACGCCATTCTCCAATAAGGGTAGCAGGCCGTCGGAGAACATCTCTGTATGGATTCCTAAGTGCTTATGGTTGGTCAAGCTGGCCAAAACGGCATTCGGGATGCTTCCAATACCCATTTGCAAGGTCGAACCATCCTCGATAAGCTCGGCCACGTGTTTTCCGATCGCGCGCTCCACTTGGTTGATGGGTCCCGGCGCTGCCTCCATCAAAGGCGCATCGTGCTCCACACCAAAATCGATCTCATCGATGTGTACGAAACCATCACCCTGTACCCGAGGGATCTCTTTGTTGATCTGGGCAATGACAATGTCCGCCATCTCGATCGAAGCGTGGGTCGCGTCAACTGATGGACCCAACGTACAATAGCCGTATCGATCCGGCGGCGAGACACTCACCAAAGCCACATTTAAGGGAATGTGCTTCTCCCGAAAGAGAATTGGCATTTCACTGAGGAATACAGGAATGTAGGAAGCTCTTCCCTCTAGTACCGCCTTTCGCACATTCGCACCCACAAACAAAGCGTGGATGTGAAACTTATCGGCTAACTCCGGTGCCGCGTATGGCGCTTCTCCCTCCGTGTGTAAATGATAGATATTCAGACCATCGAGTTGCTTTCCCCTCTCTGTCATGGCATTCACCAAAGCCTGTGGAGCAGCGGCCACACTGTGAATGTAGATGTTGTCCCCAGTCTTGATGGACTCCATCGCCTTCTCTGCACTAACCAATCGCATTGCGTATAATTTTTATTTGTTTGGTGCCGCAAAAGTCTATGGAACAATTGTCACGTCCTATGATATGTATTAGGTTTTCCTTTGCTCGAACTATGATAAATCACCCAGTCATGACCACATCATCTTTCCAACCTTCTTCCAAGCTTGTTCTTGGCATCTTTATCCTCTTCGGAAGCCTCGTGTTCACCTCTTGCTCTCAACCAGCAAAGAAAGAAACAACTGAACCGGTAGAAGAAGTCAAAGCCGAATTACCCCACCTCGGCGAAGCCGCTTTCAAATCCAATTGCTACGCTTGCCACAATGACTTTGCTAAAGGTGACGCTCGTCTGGCACCTCCAATGATGGCAGTGAAGACCCACTATGAATCTGAGTATCCGGAGAAGGAAGACTTCATCCAAGCGATCTCCTCCTTTGTCACTCACCCATCTGCTGAAAAAGCATTACTAGCAGACGCCGTAGAGCGCTTCGGACTCATGCTACCCTTAGCGTATTCTGAGGAAGACCTGTACAATATCTCCGAGTACATATGGGAAACGGAATTCAAGCATCCTGGCCAAGGCATGTCGGCAGATGACGTGGAGAGTATGACCCCGATCATGAAGGGCAAGCACTATGCTTCGAGCACGAAAGCTCTCTTAGGCAAGAACCTCATAGGCAAGATCCAGTCCGAAGGAACACTGGCCGCCTTGGAATTCTGTAACACCAAAGCCATTCACTTCACCGATAGCATGTCGACCCACCACGGTGTAAGTATCAAGCGCGTCAGTGACCTACCGAGGAATCCAAGCAACCAAGCGTCCGATGAAGAGTTGAAGATCATCGGCGAGTGGAAAGCCAAACTGAAAAACGGAGAGAGCGTCGAGCCACTGCTTACCTCGGTTGATGGCACGTTCAATTTCTATGGTCCGATCACAACCAATCCGATGTGCTTACAATGCCATGGTTCTGCGTCTGACATTCAACCAGAAGTCAAGGAAGGACTGAGCACCCTTTATCCGGAGGATAAGGCGCTCGGGTATGGCGCGAGTGAGCTTAGAGGTATCTGGAGCATCACTTGGAGCGAAGAGTAAGAAGCTTCCTACTCTTTCATATTCCGACCCAAATGTTGAATATTGCTCTCCATGAGCGACTCCAACCTTGTCATTCGCGAAGGGAAGCCTGAAGATGTCCCTACCCTCCTTGCCTTGATCAAGGAGTTGGCCGAGTACGAAAAGGCTCCCAACGAAGTTGTCGTAACCGAAGAGGTTTTGCTCAATGATGGTTTTGGAGATCGACCCTACTACCATCTCATCGTTGCAGAATGGGAAGGAAAGGTCGAGGGAATTGCTTTTTACTACTTTGCTTACTCCACCTGGAAGGGCAAGTACCTCTACTTAGAAGACTTTGTGGTCCGTGAAGATCACCGAGGCAAAGGAATCGGAAAGAAGCTTTTCGAAGCCGTTGTTGACGTGGCCAAGCGCGAAAAGGTCAGGAGAATGGGCTGGCAAGTACTCGATTGGAACGAACCCGCTATCCGGTTCTATGAGCGCTACGGTGCTGAACTCTCGGATGAATGGCTGAATGGACGATTATACTTTGATGTAAAAGAATGAGTGAGGTGATTGTATACAAGTTTGGTGGCGCCTCGGTAAGGGATGCTGAAGCGGTGAAGAACATGGCGCGCATCCTAGGTGAAAGCGATAACCATAGGAAGGTCATCGTGGTGTCCGCGATGGGGAAAACCACCAATAAACTCGAATCGGTGGTCAAAGCTTTTACCGATAACGGAGATTGGAAAAGCCCACTCAACGAAGTATTTGATTTTCACCTTTCCGTACTCGACGATCTGAACGGCAATCGAAACAACGATGCGGGTGAATCTCTAGAAAAGATCCGCAAATACGCATTCACCTTTCTCGAACAAGACGAAGGATCTTCTTTCGACTTCATCTACGACCAAATTGTTTCTCTGGGAGAGATCATGAGTACGAAGATCATTGCCTCTTATCTCAACGAAGCTGGCGGCTTCCCAATCACTTGGACAGACGCTCGAAAGCTCGTTCACACAGACAATAGCTATCGCGACGCTAAGATCAATTGGGACTCTACCTCCGAGCGAATTCAAAGCATGTGGGAAGAAGTAGCGCCGGCATCCATCATCACTCAAGGCTTCATCGGGGGTGGCGACCACCAACGCATCACCACCTTGGGCAGGGAGGGCTCTGATTTCTCTGCCGCGATCTTTGCCTATGCCCTGCAGGCCCGTTCCGTAACGATCTGGAAGGACGTTCCCGGCATGCTGAATGCCGATCCTAAGTTCTTCTCCAACACTTCCCTCCTACCTAATATTTCCTACCGAGAAGCGATAGAACTCAGTTACTACGGCGCCTCAGTGATCCACCCAAAGACGATCAAACCACTCGAGAACAAGAACATCCCGCTCTACGTCAAGAGCTTTATCGATCCTTCGGCGCCGGGCACGGTGATCAACGACAACACTTCCGAAGACAGTAAGATCCCTAGCTACATCTTCAAGATCGATCAAGTGCTTCTTTCCATTTCCAGCCGTGACTTCTCCTTCATTGTGGAAGAACACATTGCAGAGATCTTCGCGTGCTTCGCTAGGCATAAGCTGAAGATTCAAACTATGCAAAATTCCGCCATCAGCTTCTCAGTGAGTGTGGCCGATCACCGGTCCAGGATCGAGGCGCTGATCAAAGAGCTTCAGGAAAACTACCAAGTGCTTTACAACGAAGGATTGGAACTCCTGACCATCCGACACTACAACGAACGTATCTTGGAAGAGCTGATCAAAGGAAGGGAAGTACTACTTCAGCAAAAGACGCGACACACCCTGCGTATCCTCATGCGAGCGGAAAGCGCTCAATGATCTTTTCCGCCAGATAGCGAGACAGTTTTTCGTAGGACTCAACCGTCAATCCGGCGATGTGAGGTGTGAGTAAAACCTTGTTGTGAGCTAGAAGTCGGGTAGCCTCTTCGGGAAGCGTTTCCAAGGCAGGCATCTTCAGGTTTTCCGTTTCATACTCCAGTACATCCAAGCAAGCGCCGAGTACCTTCCCCACGTCAAGTGACTCAAGTAGGTCCGCGGTTCGCACGATTCCTCCGCGTGAAGTATTGATCAAATAGATAGGCTTCTGGAAGCTAGACAACCATCCTCGATCCACCAGATAATGTGTCACCTCGTTGTAAGGCAAATGGAGACTGATCACATCCGCAGAACGGAACACTTCATCCATTCCTACTTCCTCAACCATATCTCCGCCGAATCCCGTTTTGTACTTGTCATAGGCGATACACCGAACACCAAACCCATGAATAACCTTGGCGAATGCTGTACCTGTATTACCATAACCGATGATCGCCACCGTCTTTCCTGACAGTTCTACCCCTTCATTCTGCTTTCGGATCCACATTCCGGACCGTACCTCGCGGTCGGCGGTATGGATGTGGTTCATCAAGCTCAACAGCGCACCCAGCGCATGCTCTGCCACCGCTTGTCGATTGCCTTCCGGAGAGCTCAAGACCTCGATCCCTTTGCTTTGCGCATACTCAACATCGATGTGTTCCAAACCCGCTCCCACACGGCCAATGAAACGAAGATCTTCACACTGATCAATGAAGCCACGATCGATAGAAATCCCGCTTCGAAGTACAATTCCTTCTACTCGACGCATGCTGTCCAGAACCGAGGTCTGACTTCTTTGCTTAGGATCCATGACCATGCATTCAAATCCCGCTTCGGTCAACATGGTACGAAGAGAATCATGGATGGTATCGACGATCAGAACTTTCATTCGGCGTCGGTTCTAAGTACGCTGACCTCTACCCTCCTATTCTTTTGACGAGCCAGATCCTGCTCAACCTTGGTAGGCAGGCTGCGAATGACCTCATCGCTCAAGATGGGTACATCCATACCAAAATTGACAACTTCCAATCGCTTTAGCGGTATTCCTTTCTTTATCAGTGCATCCCTCACCTTCATGGCGCGCTCAAAGCCAAGCTCCGGATCTTCTTCAACGTCGGCATGACCTGAGAGCTGAACGACCAAACCTGGGTTCATCTCCATGATCTTGACCAGCGTGCTGATGATAACCTCATCGATAAGGGTATCCGCTTGCGTGTAGCTCCCGGTTTCGGTGTATGTACGATTTGCATCCGCATACTCCACCGAGTTCGCTTTGAAACTAATGGGCGGCATCTTTCGTCCTTGCGCAGAGCCCGCAAGACTTGTACAAAGTATGGTTAAAACGAGAAGAAACCTCATGGTTTTAAATATAGAGGAGATGGCCGATCAGGAAGTAGATGAACAGACCTAAAACGTCATTGACGGTCGTGATGAAGGGTCCGGTAGCAAGCGCAGGGTCGATCTCATACTTATCCAAAACGAGAGGCACAAAAGTCCCAAAGAGTGTAGCGATCACGATGACGCTCAACAAGGCCACGCTGACCGTATAGCTAAGATCAAGAGAGTCACTGAAGATGATGTTGTAAATCAAGATCAAAATGGCACATACCAGTCCGTTCAGCAGACCTACCATGAGTTCTTTTCCCAGTTTCGACATGATCCCGGTAATGCCCATGGACTTATTCGCCAAGCCTTGAACAATGATAGCCGAAGACTGAACGCCGGCATTTCCTCCCATCGCCGCGATGAGTGGAATGAAGAAAGCCATCTCAGGATACAATTGAAGATCTCCCTCGTAGATTTCGATCACACGCGCCCCAAGTACTCCACCGATCAGACCGATCAGCAACCAAGGAAGTCTAGCCCTTGTCAAACGGAAGACATTGTCGGTAGAAGCCACATCACCCGAGATACCAGAAGCGAGTGCATAGTCACGCTCTGCCTCTTCTTTGATCACATCCACAACGTCATCAATGGTAATTCGCCCGAGCAAGTGACCTAATTCGTCCACTACAGGCAGCGCTACCAAGTCGTAACGCTCCATCATGCTGGCGATCTCTTCCTGGTCCTCATCCACCCGAACGGATCGGATTTTGGGGTCGTAGATATCTGCGATCTTGGTCTTTAAAGGAGTCAGAAGGAGTCGCTTGATCGGGAGTCGACCTACCAAACAGCCCTCATCATCTACCACGTAAACGGTGTAGACGTGCTCAATCGCCTCCGCTTGTTTGCGCATCTCCTTGACGGATGTGGAAACGGTCCAGTTGATGTTCACCTGGATCAATTCCTTCGCCATGAGGGCACCCGCCGTGCCTTCTTCGTAGTGCAGAAGGTCAACGATATCCTGAGCCTGTTGCTTATCCTCGAGAAGAGAGATAATCTCTTCCTTCTGCTCTTGCGGAAAAAGGTTAAGCATGTCGGCTGCATCATCACTGTCGAGGTTATCGATCAGCTGCTCAGCGATCTCCTTGGATGAGAGAGAGGCCAGAAATTTATTCCGCCTATCCTCGTCCATGTAGGTCAGAACATCTGAAGCACGATCTGCGTCGAGGACCTTATAAAGAACCGATGCATCACTGGTAGCCAAGGCACCAATGATCTCTCCGAGGTCCGCCGGGTGCAAGTCTTGGACCAACTCGATCAGAGCCAACTCGTCGTTGCGGACGATGGCTTCCTTCAAGTCATCCAGATATTCCCTTGTAAGTTCGAATTGCATGATCGCCGGATTGCGATCAAAAGTAAGATTATTTAGACGGTGCTAGAGCCCGAGTCAATGTGATGAAATCATTAGGACTCAACTGTTCGGGACGTAGGGTCAAGAAGGGAACAAGATCCTCGGGAACTTGCTCGGGTATCAGATCCTTCAATGATTTACGAAGCATCTTTCTACGCTGGTTGAATGAACGCTTCACCAACGAAAACAACTGCTTTTCATCACACTCGATCGTCACATCCTTCTTCTTGGTCATTCGAATGACACCAGACACTACTTTTGGTGGCGGATCAAAGTTCAATGCCTCCACATCAAAGAGGTACTCTACTTCGAAGTACAATTGGGTCAACACACTGAGGATGCCATAGACTTTCGAGCCCTCCTTCGAAGCGATACGCTGGGCTACCTCCTTTTGAAACATACCCACCATTCCACTCACATCATCGCGATGGTCTAGGATCTTGAAAACGATCTGAGAAGATATGTTGTAGGGGAAATTACCGATGATCCAGTGGGGCCCACTTAGATCATAGCTCAGAAAATCTTGAAGATAAATCTGATCGACATGCATCGGAAACTGCCGCTTCAGGTATTGAATCGACTCCTCATCCACATCAAAAAGGCGGACATTAGAATATCTGGCCAGCAGGTATTTGGACAATACACCATCCCCCGGACCTACCTCGATCACTACGGCATCATCCACCGAGGCTGGCAGACCCTCAACAATGGCTTTCGCCACATTTTCGTTTCGAAGAAAATGCTGACCGAGGTGCTTCTTCGCCCTAACTGGTCCCTTCATCAAACCAATTCAAGCAAGGTGCGAAAGGCAACAAATCGATCCTTGTAGCGCTCGGCGTGTTCTTGTTGCAAAGCAGGTGCATGTTCTCGTTGATATGCCTCCAGATGATCCATGGTCTCACATTTATACTGGATGGCATAGGTAATCCCGTCGGTATCATCTACCAGCACCTTCGCCATTTGATGGTCCACGAATTTACCCGTGGACATAACGTCAGGAATATGTTTGGAACGCATCCAATCCAGCCACTCATCATGGGCTTCGTTATCTACCTTGACAGTAACGTTGTAAATGATCATGGCGCGAAAGTAGTAAGTACCACTCAGACCCCTATTAGTCCGTGATCACCAAAACATCGATCTCCTGCCCAACAGAATTGCGCAATCTCAAGAGGACCGTTTGATCGACTCCCGAACGAATGAAAATCGATCCGTTTGATGGGTTTGGATAGATCAATAGATCTGAAGGGTGTGGGTCGCCTCCGATCAGAATCGTTCGCGTCTCACTCAATTCGTCGTCGCCATTGAAGTCCACCTGTCGAAGTCTATAGTATGAATAACCATACAACGGCTCCGTATCATAGAAGTCATAATCCTGCTGCACGGAGGAATTCCCAACCCCGTATACCTTTCCGATCTGACCCCAATTTCTCAGGTCCGCAGATCATTCAATGGAGAAGAAATCATTGTTCACCTCACTCGCGGTAGACCACTCCAACTTCACCAGGTCATTGCTAACTACCTCTGCATCGAACGTAAGCAATTCGACAGGAAGAATAACCGAGTTTGTTCCAACGCTATAGCCTAGACCACCTCCTGTAAACGACGAGAGGCTGAACTGGGCAAAGTTGAATCCATCTTCCGTACCTGTAGCGGTTGGGAACAACTGAGTAGCATTAGCAATTCCCTCATCGGTCAAGTCAGCAGAACCCGGATCGAATGTTCCGGAATCGACCGCAAACCATCTGAGTCCGGAGACGAACCCGGTACTGTTTGCGTAGTCTGCATTCCATCGCTGAGCCACATCAACTAGGGTATCTGCGTCTGCCTGATCGTAGAAGAACTTGACATTCAAGTTACCGTTCAATGAACCCGAGCTCAAGGAAATATTCCAATAGCGTCCCATGACGAAGGTGGCGTCCTTATTCGGAATATCTGTAGCGCTGTAAACTCCTGCTTCGGTTTGTGGATCACTAGACACTGTCAATGAAACCGATACCGAAAAGTCATTTGTATTGCCTCCGGCAGGTTTATGCTCGATAGCAAACAAAAGCTCAGTTGGATCCAACGGATCATAATAGTAGGTCCAATCTGCGTCAGTCTGACAGAAGTCTGAAAGTGACGAAATGCCATTTGTAGGAGCTAGGACAACTGAGCCTCCAGCACAAGGAGCCTCGCGCCAATCACGCTCGCTTGTTCCATCATCCTTATTCGGGAAGTCCAAGGCATCTTGACCATTGTTTGAAGGGTTCGTTGTAGCATTGATTCCAGCAACATTATCAAAGTTGTTGTCCAATCCATCACCATCGGTATCAGAGTTGGCAGGTGAGGTATCCGCAACACCATCACCATCCGTATCCCAACCTTCTACGAGGTCAGATTCTCCGTCATCATCTGAGTCGGTATCGACATAGTCGGCATCACCATCGCTGTCTGTATCTACCGGAGTCAGATAGGTACCTCCGTTATCCGGATCAAATACATCTGAAATACCGTCGCCATCGGTATCAGCCGCTGTCGCCTGCAGTGGTGTACCGGTGGTAGCTTGGGCTTCAATATTATCAATGATACCATCTCCGTCAGAATCGATATCCATCATATCGACCATTCCGGTTCCATCGGTATTCGGTCTAGCAAGTGGAGTTCCAGAAGTAACCTCTCCACCTCCGCTGCCGTTATCCACGTTGTCTAAGGCATCAGCTAGACCATCGTTATCCGCATCAACCATGTTAGAAGTATCACCCGCAGTTGGGTAATCGACCTCCCCATCCTGATTCGCATCCGTACCTCCTGCTTCCAGGATATCCACGATACCGTCATTGTCTGAATCTTTATCCAAGTGGTTTGGAATACCGTCACGATCAAAATCATAGACATCCGGAATTCCATCGTTATTGGCATCCGTATAGTCCGTTAAGCTACCATCTCCACTGCCATCGTCACTTGTATCCAGCCAGTTAGGAAACTCGTCGCCGTCCTCATTTCCATCCGGATCATAACCCTGCGATTCCAAGATATCAGTAACGCCATCGTTGTCATCATCAAGGTCGAGGTGATCAGAGATTCCACCACCATCGGTATCCTTAAACTCCCTCCAGTCTCGGTCACCACCCGGGTTATTCACGTCGGGGTGATTGCTCGGTAGAACGGAGCCATTGGTGGGGTCTGTACTCGCTGTATTGTTATCCCATCCATCCAACAGACCATCATTGTCGAGGTCAGTTGTTCCACCAGACACACCGGTATTTGCAGGACTGGTAGCGTCCGCAAATCCATTTCCATTCATGTCGTGACCCTCGAGTTCATCCGGGAAAGTATCTTCATCTGAATGATCAAGGCGCGATCACCTACTTGAAAAGCGGATGCATCGTTTACAGAAATGGTATCCTTACAGGTGGGACTACAATCGGAGCAATTGGGCTGTGAAACACCCGTTACCGCAGTAGCCTCGTTGATCACTCCGGAGATGTTGATCTGAGCCTGAACAGCAGTGGTCAGCAGAAGCATAAGGACCACGAAGGAGCCAAAAGCGAAAAGTCGTTTCATTAACACATCTTTAGTCGGACCTCACTCGCTACTGTGAAAAATAAGTCAATCCTCTTAGCGCCAAAGACGCTAGGAGTTTCACAGCAGTTTGTGGGGACGCACATTTACAATTATCCCACACACCAAACTTTCTCAGAACCATGGTATTGATCAGCTTTCGTCAGGTTAGTTTTGCCTGCTGATCACTCCACAATTCCTTACAAAGCGTTTTACGTAAAAGCTGCGTAAATGTTACAGTAACACTAACTTCGCGCCGAATATTTAAAGGCCTGATGGAGTACGATTTTAGCAGTATCGAAAGGAAGTGGAGAACACGATGGCAACAAGAGCTAACGTTTCGCGCACAGAACAATTCTAAAAAAGAGAAATTCTATGTTCTAGACATGTTCCCATATCCATCAGGATCCGGACTCCATGTCGGACACCCTTTAGGCTATATCGCCAGCGATATCTTTTCACGATACAAGCGTCACCTTGGCTTCAATGTCTTGCACCCAATGGGATATGATGCTTTTGGTCTTCCTGCTGAGCAGTATGCAATCCAAACGGGTCAGCATCCAGCCAAGACCACACAGGAGAACATCGATCGTTATCGTGAACAACTCGATCTCATAGGCTTCTCCTTTGATTGGTCTCGACAGGTCAACACTTCTGATCCGGAATTCTATCGTTGGACCCAATGGATCTTCATCAAACTGTTCCACTCGTGGTACAACAAGGCCATCGAAAAGGCTGAGCCCATCGAGACATTGATCCGGCATTTTGAAACGGAAGGCACAGCGAACCTGAACGCAGTGGCCGATGACTATCAAGACTTCACGGCAGAAGAATGGAAAGCATTCCCTTTCATGCAACAGCGTGAGATCCTACTCAAATTCAGACTGGCCTATCGGGCGGAAACGGTAGTAAACTGGTGCCCCGCTCTTGGTACTGTACTTGCTAATGATGAGGTGGTCAATGGTGTGTCTGAACGTGGAGGACACCCCGTGGAGCAACGAAAAATGAAACAGTGGTCGCTCAGGATCACCGCCTACGCACAGCGCTTGCTAGACGGACTAGACACCATCGACTGGACCGACTCACTCAAAGAGATCCAACGAAACTGGATCGGAAGAAGTCAAGGTGCTCAGATACGCTTTGCCGTCAAGGATCACGATGCAGAAGTGGAGGTTTTCACGACGCGTCCTGACACCATCTTCGGTGCTACGTTCATGGTGCTCGCACCTGAGCATGAATTGGTATCCGAGATCACGAGCTCCGATCAGAAAAAGGAAATAGCATCCTATTTAGAGTATACCAAGTCGCGCTCAGAACGCGAGCGAATGTCGGAAACCAAGAAGGTAACAGGAGCATTTACCGGCGCTTATGCGATCAACCCGATCACCAACACCGAGGTTCCCATCTGGATTGCAGACTATGTACTTGCAGGTTATGGAACGGGCGCCGTAATGGCCGTGCCGGCTGGTGATCAACGCGACTGGGACTTTGCTCGACATTTTAACCTTCCCATCACACCAGTGATCGAGGGTCAAGACGTGAGCGACGGAGCGGATGAGCGAAAGGATGGAACCATGATCAATTCAGACTTCCTGAATGGCATGCAGGTTCCGCAAGCAATCCAAACCATCATCGATCGAATTGAAGAACTAGGCATAGGAAAGCGTAAGGTCAACTATAAACTGCGCGACGCCGTATTCAGCCGTCAACGATACTGGGGTGAACCGTTTCCAATATACTACAGGGACGACATCCCGTTCACCATGGATGAGGATAAACTCCCGATCGTGCTGCCGGAGATCAATGAATTTAAGCCAACGGAGGACGGAGACCCTCCTCTTGGGAGAGCTACACGCTGGAACTGGGATCGCGAGAATGGAAAGGTGATCGAGAACGGAAAAGGCTTCCCTATCGAATTGAACACCATGCCCGGATGGGCCGGATCGAGCTGGTATTACCTCCGCTATATGATGGAGGGAAATAAGGAAACTCGAGCGAAAGAATTTGTCTCAGCAGAAGCCGTGAGCTATTGGAAGCAGGTCGACCTGTACATGGGAGGAGCGGAACACGCGACCGGCCACCTTCTCTATTTCCGGTTCTGGACCAAGTTTTTGCACGATATGGGCTACCTCCCATTCGATGAGCCCGCCAACAAGCTGATCAACCAAGGAATGATCCAAGCAGAGGACGGTCAGAAGATGAGTAAGCGCTACGGCAATGTGGTCAACCCTGACGATGTGGTCGCCGAGCACGGAGCCGATGCTCTTCGTCTCCACGAAATGTTCTTGGGCCCGATTGAAATGCACAAGCCTTGGAACACAAAAGGTATCGAAGGCGTTTCCAAATTCTTGAGAAAACTGTGGCGTCTCTATCACAATGGAGACGACTTCGCCGTGACCGATGAAAAGGCAAACAAGGATGAATTGAAAGCATTGCACAAGTGCATCCAGAAGGTCACAGAGGACTTGGATCGCTTCGCTTTCAATACACCTGTTAGTGCATTTATGGTCGCCGTGAATGAATTGACCGACCTCCAATGCAAGAAGCGCGAGATCCTCGAGCCACTTACGATCTTAGTCAGCTGTCACGCTCCTCACATCGCTGAAGAACTGTGGTCGAGGTTAGGAAATGAAGATTCGATCTCTGAAGTTGCCTGGCCCATTTTCAATGAAGACTATTTGAAGGACGACTCCATCACCTACCCGGTTTCCTTTAATGGCAAGACCCGATTCCAGATCGAACTTCCTGCCGATATGGGAAGAGAAGAAGTGGGGAAGGAGGTGCTGGCCCACGAAGTAGCGCAGAAATGGTTGGCGGGCAATGCTCCGAAGAAGGTCATCGTGGTACCGGGTCGAATCGTGAATGTGGTGATATAGGCTTTGTGAAGTATAGAAACTACCTCGAGGTCTTCGCCACGATCGTCTTGCTTTCTCTTGCGGGTCAATTCAAAATCCCCGTGCCAGGTATCGATGTTCCTATTACCCTTCAAAGCATGATGGTGATCCTGCTTCCGATCGTGTTCGATTGGAAGAATTCATCTTTGGGTGTAGGCCTCTTTCTAATCGCAGCATGCTTAGGAGCACCTATTCTCTCGGGAGGTGCAGGAGGATTTGACACCGTGACCGGTTCGAGCTTCGGATTTCTGACTGCATTCTTGATCGTCAACCTTATCACCGGCTTGATCCTTCCATTGCAAAAAGGACCTCGGCTCATCTTCTTGTTTATTCTCTTCATTACGCAGCATATTCTGATCATGATATCTGGACTAAGCTGGATCGCCTTAGCAACGGACAGTATCGTGACGTGGTCTGACTATGTAGCTCCCTTCCTACCTGGTTTGCTTATTAAAAGTGTGATGGGTTCAGGACTCGCAGAAATCGCGATCCGAACAGGGCTTTCCAAACAATAAAACGATCTGGCACAAGGTTTGTCTTCTTCAGGCAAAACCTATGATCATGAAACATGCTTTGATCGTCACCGGCGCCCTGTTAGCGGCTCAGGCAGCAGCCCCGGTCTTTGAATTCGAGCGACAGGAAGTCGCAACACCAAGCTCCGAGGAAGTAATGCAATTGCCCAGGACTCCACATCACGCTTTCAAACGCGGTGAACGTCTCGAATATGAGGTAAGCTATGGTTGGCTTGATGCTGGTGAGGCGATCATTGAAGTCAAGGAGGACCGTCGCAAGATCGGTGAAAGATCAGTGATGTACGTTGTAGCTACTGGTCGTTCAAAAGGCACCTTCGATTGGTTCTTCAAAGTGCGCGATCGCTATGAGACCTACATGGACGAAGAAGGAGTCTTCCCATGGATTTTTGTTCGAGACATACACGAAGGCGGGTTTGAACTTGAGCAATACTACACGTTCGACCACTTGGGCAAAAAGGTGAAAACCGACAAGGGAAAAGAATTCGAAGTCCCCCTTGGCGTGCAGGACATGATCTCTTCTTTCTACCGAGCTAGAGCATTGGATATGAGAAATGTGAAGCCGGGTGATATCTTCGAGATGCAGGCATTCGTAGACAATGAAGTCTGGCCATTGAAGATCAAGTTCTTGAGGTTTGAAAGCATCGAGATCGATAAAGGAGAATTCGACTGCATGGTTTTCGTTCCTGTGGTTCAAAAAGGCCGCATCTTCAAGGAAGAGGAAGACATGATGGTCTGGGTCACCAACGATGACAACAAGATTCCTGTGATGGCTAAAGCCTCCGTATTGGTTGGTTCTATCAAGATGGAGTTGGTCGATTACGAAGGACTTGCCAACCCGATCGCGAAGCTCTAGCCGCTTCA
Organism: Flavobacteriales bacterium; assembly: GCA_038131955.1. GTDB lineage: Bacteria > Bacteroidota > Bacteroidia > Flavobacteriales_G > Salibacteraceae > SHAN690. The sequence continues at coordinate 247,443 of JAYPQK010000009.1, read as the reverse complement.
CGCTTCGATGTTGGAAACTGGCTTAGCCTGAAATCGAATCGCGATCTTAAGCGATGTACTTTCGATGGATCAAAGCCAACGCGGTGCAAGACAACCTCGAAGAAAAAATCAAGAAACTCCAAGAGAAGTATGAGTCCATGGGGCAGGATATCAACGCCTACCTTGATGGACTTTTACTTTCTAACTACCTCACCTATTGGGACTACGTTCACCTCGACACGCTGCTCACTTTGCAGCACCCGAAGACCGACTATCCTGACGAGAAGATCTTCATCGTTTACCACCAGATCTCCGAACTCTATTTCAATTTGAGCCTGCATGAACTGGAGCAGATCGCCAAGAACGGAAAGCGCATTGGAGACAACGGACACGATGAAGGTTGGAACCATAAGCTCAACGTCGACTTCCTCAAGGAACGACTCAGAAGAGTAAACAGCTACTTCGAGGCGCTCACAAAGAGTTTTGAGATCATGGTCCAAGGCATGGAGAAGGACCAATTCCTTCGATTCAGAATGGCCTTGCTTCCTGCAAGCGGCTTTCAAAGTGCACAGTACCGCATGATCGAGATCGCATCCACCGACATGGATCGCTTGGTGGACAAGGAGCATAGAGTTCCAGCAGGAGAAAAAGACGAACGAAGCATTGAGGCTCAGTTCGAACACATCTATTGGAAGCAAGGAGCCACCGAGCTCGAGACAGGTAAAAAGACTCTGACGCTCGAACAATTTGAGGCCAAGTACAGCGCACGATTGATCATCATGGCCAAGGACTATGCGTCATGCAATGTGTGGCAGAAATATTTGTCTTTGACTGATGCAGAACAGAAAGATCCAGAACTGATCAAACAGCTTCGACAGTTAGACGTCAACGTGAACATCAATTGGCCACTGCAACATTACCGTAGCGCCGTTCGCTACCTCGCCGCCAAAGAAGGTGATGCTCCGGCTACTGGAGGAACCAACTGGCAGAAATACCTTCCTCCTAGACTGCAACTACGTGTCTTCTATCCCACGCTCTGGTCAGAAGAAGAACTCGCCAATTGGGGTCGAGGCTGGATCGAGGAGGTACTTGCCCAATCCATTAAAATGAAAGGAGAGTGAAGAAGGTAAACTGGTACTTCGCTGTTCCAATACTCATTGTCGGCATCATTGCGATCAGCACCCTGATGTCGAAGCGTGAGTACAACGCAGAGATGGAAATGATGGAGACGGCCGATTCTTTGATCACTGAGGAGTGCAATGAAGAATTCGGGATCGACCTTGAAGGATTCCACGTCGAAGAAGGAAAGATCCAGCCCAATCAATTCCTCGCGGATATACTGCTCCCGTACGGTGTGGACTATCCGAGAATTCATCGTTTGGCAGAGAAATCAAAGAAGGTCTATGATATTCGAAAGTTGAATGCCGGCAAGAACTTCACCCTCATCTGTTCCTCCGATAGTGCATTGAAAGCTGAGTTCTTCATTTACGAATCATCCCCCATCGACTACGTGGTTTACGACCTGCGCGACACGATGGAGATCTACACAGGCACTAGGCCAATTGACCTGGAAGAACGAGAAGCGTCAGGTGTGATCACGAGCTCACTCTATCAGACCCTTATCGATCAAAAGCTCAGCCCCGCTCTCGCCATGGAGATGGCTGACATCTATGCTTGGTCCATCGACTTCTACCGTATTCAAAAGAAAGACGCTTTCCGCATGATCTATACGGTGAAGAAGGTCAACGGAGAGGTGGTTGGAGTAGATGAGATCAAAGCTGCCATCTTCGATCACATGGGACAGCCCAACTATGCCTTTCTTTTCAAGCAAGAGGATAAATACGACTACTTTGACGAGACTGGCAACAGTTTGAGAAAGGCCTTTCTTCAGGCGCCGCTTAAGTTCAGTCGAATGACCTCAGGATACACCATGCGACGCTTCCATCCCGTACAAAAACGCTGGAAGGCTCACTTGGGCACCGATTACGCTGCGCCTACCGGCACACCGATCATGACTACAGGGGACGGAACAGTGGTTGAAGCGCGCTACTCTAAGTTCAACGGTAACTATGTGAAGGTCAAGCACAACAGCACCTACACGACCCAATACCTACATATGAGTAAGATCGCATTGGGTATTCGTCCTGGTGTACGGGTGAAACAAGGTCAGACCATTGGCTATGTCGGAAGCACCGGACTGGCCACAGGTCCGCACGTTTGCTATCGTTTTTGGAAATTCGGCAAGCAAGTCGACCATAGGCAGGAAGATCTCCCTGCAAGCGAACCGATCAAAGACGAATACAAAAAAGCCTTCGAGGAACACCTGAAGGCTTGGAAAGAACGTCTCGAGAAAATCGGCGAGGCGAGCACTGAACCAGAGCTCGCCAGCAGCGAATCGATCAAATAGAGCCCATACCAAGCAGTACGATCGGGTTCTCGATATACTTCTTGAATGTTTGCAGGAATTGAGCCCCTGTAGCTCCGTCTACCACTCGGTGATCGCAGCTCATGGTCACTTTCATTCGATTCCCAATTCGGATCTCGCCATCCTTGACCACAGGCTCCTGTCGGATCGAACCGACCGCCATGATGCAGCTATCCGGTGGATTGATGATTGCAGTGAATTCTTCGATTCCGAACATACCGAGGTTAGAAATGGTGAAGGTGTTTCCTTCCCAATCCTCTGGTTGAAGCTTCTTAGACTTCGCACGACCGGCATACTCGCGAACCTCCTCCGAGATCTGTGTCATTGGCTTGCTGTCTGCATGGCGCACTACAGGCACCAGAAGACCATCCTCTACAGCTACCGCCACCCCGATGTGAACGTGCTCATTGTATCGGATAAAATCACCGTGCCATCCCGCGTTCACCGCAGGGTGCTCCTTCAAAGCCGCTGCTGCTGCCTTGATCACAAAATCATTGAAAGAGACCTTCTCAGGCGCGATGGCCTCGTTGATCGCTTTTCTTGCATCCACCGCACGATCCATATCAAGATCGAAGGTCAGGTAGAAGTGAGGGGCTGAGAACTTACTCTCGCCCAATCGGCGAGCAATGGTCTTACGCATTTGCGTAACCTCTACATCACGATATCTATCTACTTGCGGAACTTGGCTGAGGGAAGCCTTTTCAATATCGCGCTTAACGATACGTCCGTTCTCGCCCGTGCCACGAATCCCTCTTAAGCTTACACCACGCTCTTCAGCAAGTCGGCGTGCCAGCGGAGATATCTTAGTTCGATCATCAAGCTCCTGTTTCTTCAGAGCCTTTTCAACCGGTCTTGGCTGGGCTTTCTTTTCGGCTGGTTTCGGAGCTGGTTTCGCAGGTGCAGGAGCTGAAGCAGCCTTGGCTTCTTCCTTCTTAGGCTCTTCTTTCTTTTCTGCAGGAGCAGCACTCTTCGCCTCTTTCAGGATGGCTTGCACATCTTCTCCTTTCTCACCAATAATCGCGATCACGCCGTCTACAGCGGTAGATTTACCTGCTTCGATCTCGATATGCAAAAGCGTTCCCTCGTGGAATGATTCAAATTCCATCGTCGCCTTGTCCGACTCGATCTCTGCAAGTACGTCGCCGGAATTGACTTGATCTCCTACTTTCTTGTGCCAAGAAGCGATAACACCTTCTTCCATGGTGTCACTCAACTTGGGCATTTTGATTACTTCAGCCATTCTTCAAATCTTCTTTATTGAATGATCAATCCATGATGTATGGATAATCCTCTTGCATGTATACATCCTTATAGAGCTCATCTGGAGTAGGTTCCGGAGAGCTTTCAGCAAACTCTACAGACTCCTGGACCTGGGCTTTTACTTCTGCTTCGATCTTTTTGACGTCGGCTTCCTTTAGCCACCCTTCATCCATGATGGTCTTCAAGACCATCGAAACCGGGTCGCGTTCCTTATACTCATTCACTTCGTCCTTCGTACGGTACTTCTGAGGATCACTCATCGAGTGTCCTTTGTATCGATAGGTATTGATGTCAAGTAGGTAAGGTCCTTTCCCTGAGCGAGCGTGATCTGCGGCTTTCTTGATCGCATTATGCACGGCTTCAACGCTCATTCCGTCCACGCTTTCTGAAGGCATTTCATAACTCAGCCCAAGCTTTGAAAGATCCGTCACATTCGTGGTACGCTTAACCGAAGTTCCCATTGCGTAACCGTTATTCTCCACGATGAACACAACCGGCAAACTCCAAATCATGGCCATATTGAACGCTTCGTGCAACGCACCTTGACGCACAGCACCATCACCCATGAACGTAAGGCAAACATTATCGGTTCCGTTATACTTCTCAGCAAATGCGATTCCTGCACCCATTGGGATCTGAGCGCCCACGATTCCGTGACCACCCATCATGTTGGTCTCCGTATCAAACATGTGCATGGATCCTCCTTTACCTTTAGAACAACCCGTTGCCTTTCCATACAGCTCAGCCATGATCACCTTTGGGTCAGTACCCATTGCGATCGGATGAGCATGGTCGCGATAGGCAGTGATCACCTTATCGCCCTTCTTCATTCCGGAGGCCATTCCAGCCGCCACCGCTTCTTGTCCTATATAAAGGTGGCAGAAACCACCAAACTTTTGTTGAAGGTATAAGTTACCACAGGTCTCTTCGAACCTGCGCATTAACAACATATCCTTGTACCATTTTAGGTACTGTTCCTTGCTGAACTCCAGCTTCTTCGTCTCTTTCTTCTTGGCCATGGCTTTTCTCTAAGGGTTGGCAAAAATATAACTTGATAACGATGAAACAGCATTCCAAAGGAATTGCTCATTTCTTCAGTTGCGGAACGTAAAAATGAAAGGGTAAAAGGTCGGTTGCTTGAGACACCCGAACCACCTTTCCAGAGGTGGATGACATAAGGATCTCGATCGGGGTTGATTGGAGTTTCTCCACTTCACAAATCACTTGTCTACAAATACCACAAGGCGCAAGGGTACCGGACATCTCAAAACCATCCGCAGTTGCTACAATAGCCAATCGAGAGATCTTGACACCAGGATAATGATCACTGATGTAGTTCAGAACATTACGCTCGGCGCAGGTTCCCGCGGGAAAAGAAGCATTCTCCTTGTTACTACCAACGACCACCGTACCATCTTCTAATTGGGCTACGGCACCAACGTAAAACTTTGAATATGGTGCATAAGCGAGTGAACAAGCCTCCTCGGCCGATTCGACCAGTGCTCGACCTTGCTGGTCCAGTTCATCTTTCGAAGAGAACTCATCAAATTCGAGAGAGATCTGTTTTTTCATAGTTGGGAACTAGACTTTCTCCAACAAAACTACCGCGTAAGCCTCAATACCTTGCTTTGCTCCCACAAAACCGAGCTTTTCAGAGGTCGTGGCCTTGACGCCCACTTCATCAACAGTAATGTGACAAAGCTTTGCGATCTGTTCTTTGATAGCTATGATATGCGGAGCGATCTTAGGGACTTCGGAGACCAAAGTAGCGTCGATATTACCGACACTCCAGCCCTTTTCAGCAGTAAGCCTCATGACCTCGGTAAGTAGATCGCGACTATCTGCTCCTTTGAAGTCGTCGCTTGTATTAGGAAAATGGAAGCCGATATCGCGAAGTCCGGCAGCGCCAAGGATAGCATCGCATATGGCGTGTAGCAGCACGTCAGCATCCGAGTGACCATCCGGACCTAATTCTGACTCCATGTCCACTCCTCCGAGCCGACAGGGTCTTCCTTCTTTTAATTGGTGTACGTCGTAACCGAAGCCTACTCGAATCATCAATCAATGACGTCATCCTTCGCATTCTCCGCAGCTTCAGCGAAGTCAAACGAAAGTGTGAATCGAAGAGTATTAGCCAAAGGAGAAGTCGCTCCTTGTTGTGTACGAACGTTATAGGTCGAGATCAGGTAGCTGAAATCGAGTCCGAATACATTCAAACGCAAACCTGCTCCTAACGTGAGGAACTTACGGTTACCTTTTGAGAAGTGCTCGTTGAAGTAACCCGTACGGAAAGCGAATTGATCCGCGTACCAATACTCCATGCCAACTCCGAAAGCGACCTCGTTGATCTCTTCTCGAAGTCGACCTCCATTAAAAGGAACCCAATTCCCTTCATCGTCATAGGATCCATATCCCGGAGCATCGTAGAAAGAAGTGAATACTGCACTTGGAACAGGTCGATTCGGGTCCATACCCGACGAAATGACCAAATTACCTTCGCTGTCTTGGATCAAGGTTCCGCTTTCATTCTGCTGGTACTTCGGCTGCGTAGGAACCAAGTACTTATTCAGGTCGAATGAAAACGTGATCTTATTCGCCTCATTCAATTCCCATGTAGCACGAGGACCAACACGCAAATTCATTGGAAGAAAGTCTCTTCGAGTAGCGTCTGTGTAGGAGATCTTGGCTCCCAAGTTGGTAATCGAAGCTCCCCATGCGAAGGTCATGTCCTTATCAAACATGGTGAGATCGTCATTCTCGTAATACACGCCCAAGTCGACGGCGATGGTTCGACCTGGCTTCGAATTAGCTCCACCCACGGTCTGACCTCCGGTCAAGTTCGAGGTAACGAATTTCGCAGAAAGACCACCTGAAAAACGCTCTCCAAGTCGGCGTGAATAACCGGCGTTGAGGGCGAACTCATTAGGCGTAAACTGTATGGTACTGTTTCCGAATTGGTCAGTGAACTGAATATTTCCCAGAGAGAAATAGCGCATAGACACTGCCGCAGTGCTCATGCGATCGAACTTGTAGTATCCCGACAAATAAGAAAGCGAGATGTCAGGAACTAGGGCTCGCAACCAAGGAGTGTAAGAGATTTGAACGCCGGACTTCTCTTGAATGAAACTATACTTGGCTACGTTCCAATGCAAACTGGCCGCATCGGCGCTCGTCGCCACACCTACATCTCCCATACCACCACCTCGTGTTTCCGGATTGATGATCAGGAATGGAACAGCAGTAGTAATCGTGTTCAACTGAAGCGTATTGCTTCGTAGGTTATTGTCTTGTGCTACGGAATGTCCCGCCACTCCTAACAAGATGGCAAATCCTATAACTCTGTTTGTGATCATTTGATGCTTCAACCTTCTGTCTTTAGAAGTAGATATCTACGATAGGCGTACAAATAAGACGTCAAATATAGCCATTCGGTAAGGGATTATCTCAGTATTACTAGACGTTCGAATTTTTCAATGGATTCCCCTACAGGAGTTTTTACCGCAATCTTGTAGAGGTATACACCTTTAGCCAGCGGGTCCCCAAATTCATCTCGTCCGTTCCACGCGATTGGACCTACACGGTAGCCGTTTGAAAAATATATACCATCCAATGTCTTCACCAACTTTCCGGCAACGGTGAATACATCGATCTTAACATCTAATTCTTGTCCTGGTTTATTATGCTCAAAGAAAAACTGAGTGTTAGTGGTGAATGGATTCGGATAATTCAACACATGTTCGAGCGCCAGATCCTCGGAACTCGCAACCACAAATTCCGTATATGCCTCTCCCGGATTGTTATTGACATCCCAGACCTGGAGTTTCAGTGAGTGACGACCTTCCTCTAAGTCAGCAAAAGGATATCGGATCACGCCTTCGGTATAAGAGTCGACCTTGGCCTCATAAAAATCATTCATGATCAGAGTATTGGATGTAACGTTATCCAAGACGGCGGTGATGTCGTGGCCAATTCCACTACCTGACATATTGATACCGTTGTCATCTCTTACCTCGGCGTAGAGGTCAGGATTCTCATCAGTAAGTCCACCGAAAACAAACTCCGTGTTATTCATGTACAGATCGACTTTCGGTCCTTCATCGTCGGCGATCGGGTTCTTAGACAATCCTCCGATCACAAAGTCACGATGATCGCCACTGGCGTCTTGGTCAGAAGACTCTGCGTAGAGATTGATCCGACCGATACCGAATGACCGATCGATATCCTTCGGAACGACGAATTCAAAACTGAATTCTCCTTTTTTCACGCTCACTTTTCCTCGGAAGATCACATTCTTCCATTCCTTGTAGAAGTACGGCCCAATTCCATCATTCACAATGGTCTGAACTTCGGTTTTCTTGTCGAATACCGAAGGATAAAGTATACCGTTAAACGCGTCGATCTTAGTGCCGTTGGTATCAGCAATGAAACCTGCGATCTTGACCTTCTCGAGGGCTCGTATTGTATCGGGCATCTCAGAGATGATCACATCCAATAGCGGTTGGGCCAGGCGCAGGGCAGGATCACCAAGCAGCGCAAAGCTTCGGCTATTGTAGTGTGAGAACTGACCTACATCCAAGGTCTGGATCTTAGTCTGAAGCACTAAATCACCCAAGCGTGGAATCAGACGGCGCTGATCATTGAAGGCTTCTTCTGTAAACTGTTTGGTGAGCGTCAGATTCGGACCTGCGTAGACGGCTCTGGTTGTGGACAACAAGGCTACTCCACCACCACTAGGATTCAGCAAGGTATACTCGCCACCTGAAGTTCTACGAGGATCATCGAAGCGAGAGAATTCGCAGGTGGCTGTCACGAAAAGAGGTAGTCTCGGTGAATTATCCCATTTATTAATGGTTGGCACTTCCAGGAATCGTTCGTGTCCCCAACCTAGTTCGCCACCGTGACCTATATAATAGAGCATCAAAGCCCCTTTTCTGACCTGATCATTGATCCCTTCTGCGCCTTCGGGATATCGATCTCCTCCTGATCCCGCCTGCTGCTTGAAGGCATCCATGTACAACTTTCGAATGAGGATATCACGGGTACTCGTATCGACCCGCTGTCCGATCTTACCATTCTGTTCATAGTCGCGTAAGAACACCAGTCCAGGTTCCGCATCATCCGCCACAAAGGCAATCCTATTCCTCCATTCTCCGAATGAGCTTTTGCTGTTAGAATAGGTAATGATCTTAGCCACTACATCGTCAGCCTCCTTACGTGTTCGGACCGGCAGTCGACCTACACCCACATCGAGGTAATCAGCCGCCGCTTCTCCTTCATTGTCATCCAGTAGACCGAAGTAGTCATCACTGGCAATTGAGTAGGTTGGCGATAGACTATTGGACATTTGGTGTGTTGGAACGAAGTTGGAATTACCTGATACTCTATCCTTATAATCATAGGACGCATCACCAAACAAGAGAATATATCGAACGGGACGACCACCACTTTCCATCCCCTCGAAATAGAGCATTCGAATAAACTCCTTGATCGCGGTAATGTCCTGAGCACCTCCTGAAAATTCGTTGTATATCTCTTGCGGAGTAACTACGGCTGTTGTAAATCCATCAATGGCTTCGTGAAGAGCAGCCAACTGTTGCGCCTGACTCAAGAAAGAGGGGTGTGCTACGATGAGGTAATCAATATCCTGAAGAGCGTGGACATTCTGATTCGCAACCCGCTGTGAGAACCTCGGCTTCTTGAATGCATCCTCAGTAAACGCAATGAATCGGCGCAGTTCTGTAGAGGATCGGGTAAACCTGAATCCATTCTGAACACCATCTGAAAAGGTCATTTCCTTAACGTCGTGCGGATCAGTAACATCCCAGATCCTGATCGGCTCGTTTGACTGAACTACGTATTCAGTAACATTCCCTGTACCTACGGATTCCAGATCTCGGAATTCCATGTACGGATCTAAGAATGTCAAGGAGCGTCTTGCATTGATCTCAATGAAATCGATCCAAGCAACCGCCAGTGGATTCCTCGCATTATCGATCTCCATCTTAGTGAGAAGGTTGCCATCCTTTGGACTTGTTGAAACGCTCAGTGTGCCGTTGTCAGCGTAGAGAGCACCGTAGGCATCGGCAACCGGGTTGACAAAATTGGTATCGGCTACTCCTCCTTGATTCGGCAAGGCCATCCTCATAGTGACACCAGAGTTACCGACGGAGCGTGCCGCATAACTCGAACGCACCCAAATATTCTTCGTACGATCGATCTGAGGCACGGAGAACCCGAAGTCCATTTCAACTACTGTACCGAGCTGCTCACCGTACCAGGTCCGACCAGATTTGATCAAATTCGACTGATCAGACTCGTGGAAATCGAGGAAGTCATAGGTTGTAGAGGTACGCGTGGGCGACTCAGTGCCATTTACAGTTTGCACGACACTCAATACGCCAGATCCGTCGATGTTCAGGAAGTAATAGGAAGAATCGGCAAATGGGTTTGAAACATGGTTGAAGCGCGAATCTGCCACTTCCCATATCACTTGATCTTCACCATGAAAGAGGAAGAAATCACCAGGATCGAAGCTTCCATCTCCTCCGTCTTCGAGCCAAATGGAGATCGGTTCGAGATCATCGGGCCGATCAGCATTGTTATCCATGTCGAGCATTCCTGCCTCGGTGCCGTATAAACGAATAAGCGAAGAAGAAAAAGGAGTGAGATTTGGCCAATAATCACGAAGATCGGCATAAGTCAACCTATAAATACCATCCTCGCCGGTTGAAAGCCGCAACCATTCCCCTGAAGCGAGCACGCTATTATCTTTCCACAAGTGATCACTTCGCCCACCGCGTTCGGATGAACGTTGTTCAGTGATCTCGAGATCAAAAGCGACCAGCTTCTCATATCGGCCGCCTTGATTACGAATGGGATCCACTTCGACCACCGCAAATCGTTCTCCACGCGCAGTTCCAACTTGGGTTGAAATTTGAAATTCTTCAAACACCTCCAACTGAAGCAGTAATTCTGTTTCCACCTGAGGCATAGTTTCGGTGACCACATTCTTCAAACGAGCCACAATGCCGTCGGTAGAGCTCGAGACCTTGATATGCTTGGCCCAGTAAGGTCGAATACCATCACCTTGCCTTCGGCATTGGGCGCATTCGACGGCCTTCATCGTTCTCAAATCTGTGGTGTTATAGGTATAGACACCCAACCAATTCAATACATACTCTTGGGTATAATCATCGTTTGGTGAGTCCTGAAGAATCTGTTCGGAATCACCGTTCGGCTTCGCCTGACGAGGGGGCAGCACCTGAGTGAAAGCCCCACGCCATACGAACATGAGAACAACACCGACCGCTATACACCTTATACTAACCCTCATCTTTATTCGACCAATCAATGGTTTATGTAGTTATATTTGACATTCTTTTTTCAGAAACGGCAAACGTACCTGAGAAAAAGATATTGCCAGAAGGATAACGATTGTTTGAAGTGAAAGGTTTGCGGGGTAAATATATTCGTATAATTGCGGAGTCCGCAAGGAATGCTTACATGAAAAAGTTTGGTTTACTGCTTACGATTCTGATCGGAGTGATCAGCATGGATGTTCAAGCGCAAGATCCTGCATTCAGTCAATTCTATGCGAATCAACTCTACTTGAATCCTGCTCTTGCGGGTTCGGCACGTTGTCCACGTGTAATTCTGAATTATCGCAATCAATGGCCTGGAATTCCATCAACCTATGTGACCTATGCCGCATCGTACGATCAGTACGTGAATGCGCTTAGTGGTGGAATCGGTTTCCAAGCTTATAGAGATCAAGCTGGTTCCGGCATTATCGCCACCAACTCCTTTAGCGGCATGTACGCTTATCAGTTGCCTTTGGACCGCAACTTGAGCTTAAAGGTTGGTTTCCAGACCACCTTTTATAACAAGGCTATTGACTGGAGTAGATTGACCTTTGGCGACATGATTGATGCTCGTTATGGATTCATTTATCCTACGGGTGAAATTCCAATCGAATCGCCGGTCAACAAGTTAGACTTCTCTGCTGGCGGACTTCTGTTTACAGACAAGTTCTACTTAGGTTTTGCAACGCATCACCTCACTCAGCCTAACGAATCTTTCTTCAAGGGTTCCGAAAGTGTTCTTCCTCGAAAGTACACGGCCCACGCGGGAGCATTGATCCCATTGGACGAACAGCGTCCGGAGGACGGAGGTATTTCTCCAAACATCATTTACCAGCGTCAAGGTGAATTCAACCAATTGAATTTGGGACTCTATTTGAACAAAGGACCTATTACAGGAGGTGTTTGGTATCGTTGGAATGACGCATTGATCTTCTTGGTAGGATTGTACATGGATCAATTCCGTTTCGGGTACAGTTATGATGTGACTGTATCGGCTCTCGGAACTCAAACTCTTGGATCTCACGAGATTAGCATTACTATGCTTTTCCCATGTAAAGAGCCTAGAAGGAAGTTCCGCCAGATGAAGTGCCCGCAGTTTTAATTGCGCGGTAATAAAAACTCCGTTATCTTCGTTTTCCTTTAAAACCAGCGTCATCGCTATAAAATTTCACGCTATGAAGGCAAAAAGCATTTTTGCTCTATTAGTTGCGCCCCTATTCTTTGCTTCGTGTGGTTACGAAAAGTCCGCCATTACTGGCTGGAACTACAACGACCCTGACAATGGTGGTTTTCAGAAATACCCATTCGAGGAGCAAGAGACTGGACCAAACCTCGTATTGATCGAAGGTGGAACATTCACCATGGGACGAGTAGAACAGGACTTCATGTATGACTGGAATAACATTCCACGTCGTGCCACTGTATCTTCTTTCTACATGGATCAGACTGAGATCAGCAACTTCCACTGGTTGGAATACCTATACTGGACGCGTCGAGTCTATGGTGTTGACTATCCTGAATTGTACAAGAAGGCTTTGCCGGACACCTTGGTTTGGCGTTCGAAGCTTGCGTATAACGAACCTTACGTAGACTATTATCTACGTCACCCAGCCTATCGCGACTATCCTGTGGTAGGTGTGAACTGGTTGCAGGCAAGTGACTTCTGTAGTTGGAGAACAGACCGTGTGAACGAGTACATTTTGATTCGTGAAGGTCTGTTGAACCACTACCCTGATCAGATCGGTGAAGACAACTTCAACACTGATGCTTATTTGGCTAATCAGTACAATTCTGGTAAGCGCATTGAGGGTCTGCCTGATCTAAACCCTAATTCGTCTGGTTATAGAAACGTGCGTATGGAGGATGGAATTCTTCTTCCAAAGTATCGACTCCCAACGGAAGCTGAGTGGGAATTTGCTGCCTTCGGCCTTATTGGAAATAGCGTTGGTGAGCGTATCGTAGAGCGTCGTCTCTATCCATGGAATGGTCACGCTGTTCGCAATCCAGATGAAGCATACATCGGTATGATGCTCGCTAACTTCAAACGCGGACGCGGTGATAACATGGGTGTTGCGAGTAAGTTGAATGACAATGCAGACATCACTGCACCTGTTTTCTCCTACTGGCCAAATGACTACGGTCTATACAATATGGCCGGTAACGTTAGCGAATGGGTTATGGATGTTTATCGTCCTCTTTCCTTCGAAGACATGGATGACTTCCGTCCGTTCCGAGGAAACGTTTTCCAGACGAAAGAACGAGACAATGAAGGCCTGCTATTGGATAAGTTCGATATTCCAATCTATGATATCCCAGGTCTTATCAAGTACTTGGAGGACTTCGAAAATGAAGCCGGAGCTACATTCAACGATCCTGAAGCGGAATTGATGTCAGAGCTCAACGAACAGATTCAGCGTGCGAACGATCTTCTTTTAGAGGATCAGCGCTATGAAGCAAACATCATCATCGTTGAAGAGTCGATTGAAGCCATCAAGGGTTCTGACGAAATGGTCAAGATCGCTCCTACCCTTTTGAAGGATTACAGTACATACATCACGCACCGTCCTGGAGCACTTCGTTACCGCGATGCCAAGGTGGAAGAGAACATCGACCGCAGAAACTACAAGCGTGCGGACAACATCAACTTCTTGGATGGAGATCCTAAGTCTCACGTTGACTCTCCGAACTGGACAAACTTCGAAGATGAGCGCACCGAGTCCGGTTTTATGTACGCTTATCCAGGACAAGGTGAATCATCGAGTGACTTCACATCCTTGATCAACGACCAAGCTCGCGTTTACAAAGGAGCTTCGTGGAACGACCGTGCGTATTGGATGGTACCAGGCACTCGTCGATTCCTAGATGAAAGACAATCACTTTCAACCTTAGGTTTCCGATGCGCTATGGATCGTGTTGGAAGTCCGGTTGGACTTGGAGGTTCTCGATAATAAGAACCGACTGTTAACATTTTTGACAAGACTAAGGAAGGCCTCATATGAGGCCTTCTTTATTTTAGGGTCGTGCAATATTCAACCCTTTACCATCTCTTTGAGGAAACTGGAACCGTCTGTACGGATTCCCGTCATATCACACCGGGCTGCCTTTTCGTAGCGCTTAAAGGAGATAGTTTCAATGGAAATGACTTTGTGCTCTCAAGTCTTGACAAGGGAGCCTCTATCGCGATCGCCGACGAAGAACGAGAAGAGTTCAAGGGAAATGATCGTGTTATTGTGGTTCGAGATGGACTGACCGAACTTCAAAACCTCGCTCGAGAACACCGACACAAGTTGAATATCCCGGTGATCGGACTGACGGGCAGCAATGGAAAGACTACCTCGAAAGAACTACTCAAAGCGGCCCTCGAACGCACATACCTCGTCTACGCCACGGAAGGAAATCTAAACAACCACATAGGAGTTCCTCTTTCCATCCTTCGCATTAAGACAGAGCATGAGATCGCGATCATCGAGATGGGAGCGAATCATCAAAAGGAGATCCAGTTTCTCTGCACTATATCCGATCCGGATGTTGGGTTCATCACGAATATCGGCCTAGCACATCTCGAAGGATTTGGCGGTGAAGAGGGTGTTTACATTGGCAAAAAGGAGCTTTTCGACTATCTGCGCCAGGAAGGTGGCAAGATCTTCATCAATCAGGACGACCCGAAGGTTGTAAGAGCTACAGAAGGGGAAGATGGCACACGCTATGGGCGAAGTGAAGAATGTCATTTCCAAGGCTCTAGCGCGATTGAGAATAACCGACTAGTGGTGAAATGGTGGAGGGATATCGATCCTTACAAGCGCACTATTCGAACTCAATTGACCGGTGACTACAACTTTTCGAATGTCATGGCAGCGATCACGCTGGCTAGATACTACGGAGTGCCTGATGACGAGGTGCGAAAGGGAATCGAAGCCTATAGACCAGACAACAATCGATCTCAGGTGGAGGAAAGCGATCGAGGCAACACGCTGATCGTAGATTGCTACAACGCGAATCCAAGCAGCATGTCTGCGGCGATAGAGAACCTCAGTTTAGAATCACGGGAACGCAAGATCGCCTTGGTCGGGGATATGCTGGAGTTAGGTGACGCGAGTGCGGAGAAGCACCAGGAGACCGTGGACCAGCTTCGAGCGAAAGGAATCGAGGCTTACTTAGTGGGCGAGTTCTTCGGCAGGACCGAACACGAAGGGTTCATGCATTTTCCTGCTACTTCCGATCTTGCCGATCACCTACGAAAAACGGCCCCATCTGAGGCCGTTATTCTATTAAAAGGTTCTAGAAGAATGAATCTCGAGCAGTTGCTCGAACTTCTTTAGATCCCATGATTATTCGTCCAGTACTGCGCGGCTGATCACAATGCGCTGAACCTCACTGGTTCCTTCATAGATCTGAGTGATCTTGGCATCGCGCATCAATCGTTCAACGTGGTATTCTTTCACGTAGCCGTATCCACCGTGCACTTGCACCGCTTCCACAGACGCCTTCATAGCGGCTTCTGAAGCATAAAGCTTAGCCATGGCGCTGAACTTGCCAAATGGAAGTCCTTGATCCTTCAACCATGCTGCCTTCAAACAAAGCAAACGAGCTGCTTCAACTTCTGTCGCCATATCGGCAATTTTGAACGCTACCGCTTGATGCTGGCTGATCGGCTTACCGAAAGCCTTTCGCTCTTTGGAATAGGCTGTCGCCAACTCCATGGAGCCTGAGGCGATACCCAATGCTTGAGCGGCGATACCAATGCGACCACCTTCGAGCGTCTTCATGGCGAACTTGAAACCGAAGCCATCTTCTCCGATACGATTCTCCTTAGGCACCTTCACGTCATTGAACATCAACGTATGTGTATCTGAACCGCGGATACCCAACTTATTCTCTTTTGCACCAACCACGAATCCTTCCATGTCGCGCTCCACGATCAAGCAATTGATTCCTTTGTGGCCTTTCTCAACATCAGTCTGAGCCATCACCAAGTAGATAGAAGCATTACTTCCATTGGTGATCCAGTTCTTGGTACCGTTCAAAAGGTAGTGATCGCCCATATCGACAGCTGTCGTGCGCTGACTTGTAGCATCAGAACCCGCTTCAGGTTCACTCAGGCAGAACGCCCCGATCTTTTCTCCTGTAGCCAGTGGAACGAGATATTTCTGCTTCTGCTCCTCGGTCCCAAACTTCTCAAGACCCCAGCACACCAAACTATTGTTGACCGACATACATACCGAAGCGCTTGCATCGACCTTTGAGATCTCCTCCATGGCCAATACATAAGAAACGGTATCCATTCCTCCTCCACCGTATTCCAGTGAAACCATCATCCCCATAAATCCTAGCTCTCCCAACTGCTTGATCTCCTCCTTAGGGAAGGTTTGGGTTTCATCGCGTTCGATGACACCAGGTTTCAAAACATTCTGGGCAAAATCACGAGCTGCGTCTCTGACGGCCTTCTGCTCTTCAGTTAGTTCGAAAATCATGTAAATTCCAGTTTTCCTGTTAAACTTTGTGGTGGCCGACAAAAGTAACTTTTGCAGTGAAATCAATAGTGTATCGAGGGATAGGTTTAATGTGTGGGACATCCCAAGATGGGTTGGATGTGGCGGATGTTCGATTTACGCATGACCAGAATGGCAATTGGACCTTTGACCTTCTTCACGGCACCACTATTCCTCTACCAGCGAACATCAAGTCAAGCCTGACTAGAGCAAGGGAAATGACGGGAGAAGAACTTTCACATCTCCACGTTCAATTCGGGAAATGGAGTGGACAGGTCGTGAGGGCCTTCCTTCAAGAACATCAAAGCAAAGCCACGTTCGTCGCTTCTCACGGAGTCACTGTATTCCATCAGCCCCACCGTGGATTCACCACCCAGATCGGCAGCGGCGCGGCCATTGCGACAGAGTCCGGACTTCCAGTGATCTGCGATTTTCGTCAATCTGATGTAAGCAAGGGTGGAGCGGGGGCCCCACTGGTTCCTTCATGTGATCGATTCTTGTTCTCGGATTACGATGCCACGCTCAATTTAGGCGGGTTTGCCAATATTTCGGTTCTTGGAGACGATCTACGTGGCTTCGATATCGGGCCCTGCAACTTATTGCTCAATCACCTGATCGCTGAGAAAGGTCTTGCGTTTGATGACCAGGGCCAGCTCGCCTCGACTGGTCAGATCATTCCAAGCATGTTGGATACATTAAGCGCATTGGACTATTATCAAGGTCAACCAGCATCTCTCGGAGCCGAGTGGTTCACCCTTGAAGTAGTCGCCATCTTAGAACGCTTCTCAGACCATCCGCTCACGGATCGACTACGCACTTCTACCGAGCACATCGCGCAGCAGATTGCCCGGCACACCCGCTCGGGGCAGCGGATCCTCTTCACTGGCGGCGGGGCCTTTAACTCACATTTGATTGAACGGACAAGAGCGCTCTCGGAGGCAGTATTCGAAATTCCGGACGAATCGCTCATAGATATGAAGGAAGCGATCTGCTTTACTTTCTTAGGGATTCGAAGACTATTGGAGGTAAGCAATATATATTCCTCTTCAACGGGCGCTTGGGGCGATTCATCGGGCGGTGCGGTGTATTTGCCGTAACGAATCAGAATGTCTTCCTCATAGCGTCGCTGACGAGGCTTTTTATACATTTGCACCGCCTTAGAACAGGGTATAAAAAAGCCTCAGGATGAAAGAACTACTTGAGAAGTTTGAGAACAAGACACCGGAGATCGTCTTTGAATGGAGCGATGCGGAAACGGAGGCTACAGGTTGGGTGGTCATTAATTCCTTACGCGGCGGTGCTGCGGGAGGTGGAACTCGTATGCGAGTAGGGCTCGACAAGCGAGAAGTGGAATCGCTCGCCAAGACCATGGAAGTGAAGTTCACGATTGCCGGACCTCCGATCGGTGGAGCGAAATCCGGAATCAACTTCGACCCGAATGACCCTCGCAAGGATGGCGTTCTTCGTCGCTGGTACAAGGCTGTATACCCACTCTTGAAGAATTATTACGGAACCGGAGGCGACCTCAATGTAGACGAGATCCACGAGGTGATTCCGATCACGGAAAGCTACGGACTGTGGCATCCTCAAGAGGGAATTGTCAATGGACATTTCACGCCGGACGCCGGACAACACCTGAAAAAAGTGACCCATTTGCGTCAAGGCGTAGCTAAGATCTTGACCAATGCCCTTTACTCACCAGACGTCACTCGCGATTACGTTGTAGCTGACATGATCACTGGTTATGGCGTGTCAGAGGCGGTTCTTCACTACTACCGAATTTGGAAGAATACCGATGTGCGCGGAAAGCGGGTCATCGTACAAGGATGGGGAAATGTTGGATCTGCGGCAGCCTTTTACATGGCTCAAGCAGGAGCCAAGGTGGTGGGTATCATCGACCGTGATGGTGGCCTTATGAACGAAGAGGGATTCACATTTGAAGAGATCCGTTCACTATTCCTCAACAAGGAAGGAAAAACACTCATTTCTGACAAGATGACCCCGTTCGCTGAGCTCAACGAACAGATCTGGAGTATCGGCGCTGAGATTTTCTTGCCTTGTGCCGCCTCACGCTTGATCACAAAAGACCAGAGCGACAAGATGATCGCGAATGGTCTTGAGGTTATTAGTTCAGGCGCCAACGTACCATTCGCTGATCCAGAGATCTTCTTTGGTCCGATTGGGGACTATGTAGACAATCAGATCAGCTTGATCCCTGACTTTATTGCCAACTGTGGTATGGCGAGAGTCTTTGCCTACTGCATGAGCGATGAGTACCAGCAGACCGACGCCAGCATCTTCAAGGATACATCACACACCATCAAAGAGGCGCTTCAGAAGGTACACGACAAGCACGCTTCAGACCGTAAGATCGCTAAGACCGCTTTCGAAATAGCATTGCAACAGCTCGTTTGATCATGCAAGGATATTTGGACGACATATACTTCGGCAACACTGTTCAGGACTACCTGTGGGTAGTAGGTGCGATATTGGCCGGTTTTGTCTTCATGCGATTCCTGGCTCACCGATTGAGCAACCTGATCTTCCGACTCATGGTTGGGAGTGCAGAAGGAGTAGATAAAAAAGAGCTCTACGAACTGATTGAAAAGCCTCTCAAGTGGTTGATCATGCTTCTTGTGGTTTACGTTGGGACCAGTCACATCGAATTCCCAGCCGAATGGGATATTGCTCCGAAGGATGAGTTCGGTCTGCGGATGGTGCTTTCTCGTTCTTTCGGTGGTTTCCTTATCGTGATCATCACTTGGGCCGCCTTGAAGGTTGCTCGATTCCTTGGCATTCTTCTGTTGGCTCGTGCTGAAAAGACAGAAAGCAAGAGTGACGATCAGATCATTCCTTTCTTGATGGAGATCTTGAAGATCGTGATCATCGTTCTGTCCATTTTCATTTTCATGGGTTCTGTTTTCAAGGTTGACGTAGGAGCCCTGATCGCGGGTCTCGGAATTGGAGGTTTGGCTCTGGCTCTAGCCGCAAAGGAAAGCCTTGAAAACCTCTTGGCTTCGTTCGTCATTTTCTTTGACAAGCCCTTCGTACTTGGAGACTTAGTAACCGTGAATGGAGTAACCGGCACAGTTGAAAAGATCGGGTTTCGAAGTACTCGAATTCGGACGTTGGAGAAGAGCTACCTAACCCTTCCGAACCGTCAGATGATCGACAACATCTTGGACAATCTTTCCATGCGCACCTTCCGTCGAGTGAACTTCAACATTGGGGTGCTTTACGGAACTACGGAAGAGCAACTAAAGAATATTGTCACGGACATTCAGAAGTATATCGACGAGCACCCGAACACCAACCAAGATGGAGAGATCCATTTCATGGAATTCGGGTCTAGCTCTCTAGATATTATGGTTCTATACTTCATCGACACGATGGACTGGAGTGTTTTCCTCAAAATCAAAGAGGAAATAAACTTTGAGATCATGCGGATTGTTGAGAAGCACGGAGCCGATTTTGCATTCCCTACTCAAACCATTCATCTAGCAAAAGATTAAAAGCACGTAGACTATGTACCTATTGATGGTTGTTGTTTTCATTTTAGGCTATTTAGCCATTGCCCTTGAGCATCCTATCAAGATCGACAAGGCGGCCTCAGCGCTTCTCATCGGTTCGATCACTTGGACCATTTTCGCTTTAGGAGCTGACACGATCCTGGATGGTAGCAAACTCTACGAAGAGTTTGTTACAACTCAGACGATGTTGGGCGAAGACACGGACAAACTGCACTATGTGACCCATGAGTTGGGACATCATCTTTCCGAGATCGCTGAGATCTTGTTCTTCCTTTTGGGAGCGATGACCATCGTAGAATTGATCGATGCACACGAAGGGTTTGCGCTTATTACAGACCGCATCAATACGGCCAACAAGGTGAAATTGGTTTGGGTTCTTTCCCTTCTCACTTTCTTCCTTTCTGCCGCATTAGACAACCTGACCACTGCCATTGTAATGTCAGCCCTGTTGAAGAAATTGATCAAGAGCAAGGAAGACCTTTGGCTATTTGCGGGCATGATCATTATCGCAGCCAATGCTGGCGGCGCTTGGTCTCCGATCGGTGACGTCACCACGATCATGCTTTGGATCGGTGGACAGGTCACGGCGGCAAACATCGTGATCAAGCTGATCGTTCCATCGTTGGTTGCCCTTTTGGTGCCGCTTGCAGTACTTTCATTCACATTGAAGGGCGACGTAGAGCGCAAACTTGGCATGGTGGATCGTGCACACCTCGAGGATCGCACAACACCGTTCGAGCAAAAGTTAGTGCTTTTCATGGGGGTTGGCGCCTTGCTTTTCGTGCCGATCTTCAAGACTGTTACTCACCTCCCACCGTATATGGGAGTATTGTTCGGATTGGGCGTGTTGTGGACCACCACAGAGATCATGCACCGTTCCAAGAACAAGGCAGATAAGTCTAAGCTATCTGTGATCGGAGTACTTCAGAAAGTGGATACGCCTAGTGTACTTTTCTTCCTTGGTATTCTTGCTGCGGTTGGTTCATTGCAATCTGCGGGACACCTGCGCATCATAGCCGCATTCTTGAACGATACCATTGGTAACATGTATGCTATCAACATTATCATCGGACTCTTGAGCTCGATCGTGGACAATGTTCCGCTTGTAGCTGGAGCCATGGGTATGTACGACCTTCTGCCTGCCGGCGCTGAGGCTATTTCTGGCGCCGCGTATCCGGTGGATCATAGCTTCTGGGAGTTCCTCGCCTATTGTGCGGGTACAGGAGGAAGCTGCTTGATCATTGGGTCTGCAGCGGGTGTTGCCGTTATGGGTATTCTTAGCATCGACTTCATCTGGTACATGAAGAAGATCACTTGGTTGGCCTTCATCGGATACATCTCTGGTGCAGCCACTTTCATCGCCATGGAGACCCTGCTTCATTGAATTAACACCTAGGTCTTCACAATTACCCTTGTTCTCAAGCGTTCTGGGAAGGATGGCTAATACCTTAGTGATCCAAATATTCCCTAGATATGCTTTTGAATCTGCTTCTCCAGATCACCTCTGATGTCGTAACCACCGCGGAAGGAACCGAGGAGGTCGCACCTACTGAAGAGACCTTATCGGTCATCGAACTTCTCGCTAGTGGCGGGTGGTACATCATGATCCCCTTGGCGATCCTATCTGTGATCGCGATCTACATCTTCATCGAGCGCTTCCTAGCCATTCAAAAGGCTTCCAAGGAAGATCCAAAGTTCATGGACCAGATCAAGGACTTCATTCACGACGGAAAGATCGAGGCGGCCAATCATTTGTGCAAGCAGACCGATTCCACCTTCGCACGGATGATCGAAAAGGGTGTCAAGCGTATCGGTAAACCGTTGGGTGATATCAGCGCTGCGGTTGAGAACGTGGGCAAGTTGGAAGTATTCAAACTAGAGGAGAGTCTCTCCACGCTAGCGACCATAGCCGGCGCGGCACCGATGATCGGATTCTTGGGAACGGTGATCGGTATGATCATGGTCTTTCACGAAATGAGGATCAGCGACAGTGGCATCGAGATCGAGCAACTCTCAGGAGGTATCATGCAAGCGATGGTCACCACGGTAGCCGGTCTAGTGATCGGCATCATCGCCTATATCGCGTACAACGTTTTGGTAGCCAAAGTCGAAAAGGTGGTCTACAAGATGGAAGCTACAACGATCGAATTCATGGATCTTCTTCAAGAACCTGCTGAATAATGGGTATCCGCTCGAGAAATAAGGTCAGCGTAAGTTTCAGCATGTCGAGCATGACGGACATCGTGTTCCTCTTGCTGATCTTCTTTATCATCCTATCTACCTTGGTTTCCCCATTTGGAGCGAAGGTTGACCTCCCTACAGGCAAGGCTCGTACGAAAGAACATCCTAAGATCTCGGTGACCATCCGTCCTGATCTTTCCTACAATGTCGACGGGCAAGACGTAAGCAAAGAACGTGTTGAAGGGATGCTCGTACAGCGCAAAGGCGAAGTAGACAAGCCGAGCATCGTGCTTCGTGTGGACAAGCAAGTACCGACGGGCGAGACCGTTAGTTTCTTGAGTTTAGCAAAAGAATACGGCTTCAGTGTCGTTATTGCTACAAAGCCTTAACATGGACAAGCTCAAGGATAAGAACAAACGTCACGGGTTGATCGGAACCATTGTGTTCCACGTCTTCTTGCTTATCGTGTTTTTATTCACGGGATTGACGATTCCTGTTCCCTTACCTGAGGAGAAGGGGTTACCGATCCAGCTCGACCTTGGCAACACCGATTTCGGATCAGGTGATATACAACCTGAGAGCAGTACGGAACCGGAGATCGCTGAACCGATCACAGAGCCCGAACCCGTTGAATCAAGTCCTGTGGATGCTCCGGAAGAAGTCGAAACCCAAGACGCAGATTCTGACCTTTCGGCACCTGAAGAGACCCGTCCTGAAAAGCCCGTTGAAAAGAAACCGGAGCTGGACGAACGACTGAAGAAGGTCATCCAAAGCAATCCATTCCAAACGAAGAACGACAACGACAGCAAGGGACAGGGAGATACTGACCAGTCTGGCGACCACGGAAAGCCTGATGGATCTCCGGAAGGCAAGTCGCTTCAAGGAGATGCTGCTGGAGGTGGAATATCCTTCGATCTTGGCGGGCGCGTAGCAAACAATACACGACCCATCCCGGGTAACTGGCAGGAAGACGGCTTGATCGTGATTGACATAGTTGTGGATCGGCAAGGCAAGGTGCTTCGTGCCTCGGTAGGAAGAAAAACCACGATCACGAATGCTTCCCTTTTGCGTGCTGCAGAAGCAGAGGCTCGTCGATTGAAGTTCACGCCTAATCCCGACGCTCCTGAGGAGCAGCGCGGCAAGGTCTACTACCCTATCAGCCTACAATAAGCCGATGAACTATACCGAGACGCTCGAGTACTTATTTCGTCAGCTCCCTATGTACCAACGGGTAGGTCAAGCGGCCTACAAAACAGACCTTGATGGTACGAACAAGCTGATGAAGGTGCTCGGACACCCTCAGCGTGGACTTCGATGCATTCATGTTGCCGGCACCAATGGAAAGGGCTCGGTTTCTCATTTACTCGCTTCCGTATTGCAAGAGGCAGGAATGAAGGTCGGATTGTACACCTCACCTCACCTAGTCGACTTTCGAGAGCGGATTCGTATCAATGGAGCAATGATTCCCAAAGCCGAGGTCGTATCCTTCGTAGATACCTATAAAGAGCAATTCGAATCGATCGGACTGTCTTTTTTCGAGTGGACGGTCGGGCTCGCATTTCACCACTTCCGTACACAGGAAGTGGATGTAGCTGTGGTAGAAGTGGGCATGGGTGGCCGACTCGATTCGACCAACGTGGTTACGCCGGACCTATCGGTCATCACGAACATTGACTTAGACCATACCCAATTCCTAGGCGACACCTTGGCCAAGATCGCGAAGGAAAAAGCCGGGATCATCAAGAAAGGCCGACCTGTGGTCGTTGGACGTTCCCAGCGCGAAACCGAAGGTATCTTTCGTTCGATCGCACTACAATTGGATGCACCCATCGCGTTTGCGGATCAGCAGTTTCCTATGGACGCACCAGCAAGCGATCTTCAGGGTCTTTACCAATCGGAGAACTTCCTAACCGCGTTGATCTCTATTGATGAACTAAGACGTCACGGATACGATATTCCTTCGGAAGCGGTGGACCGAGGTTTTGCCAGTGTAAAGAAAAACACGGGGTTGCGAGGTCGATGGGAAGTGCTTCAAGAAAACCCGAGGGTCATCTGTGACGTAGGTCATAATGAGGAGGGACTAAAGCACACCGTGCAGCAGCTCGAGAAGATCAGTGATGGGAACCTTTATTTGATCTTGGGATTCGTGTCGGACAAGGATGTCAAGAAGATCCTTTCACTTTTCCCAAAGGGTGCGAAGTACCACCTCACAGCTCCGACCATTCCACGCGCATTTCCATTGACCGATCTCTCAGAGATCGCAACAGACATGGGCATCAAGCATGATCTTTATCACCAGGTGAAGGATGCCTATTCCTCCATGATGAAAGAAGCCGGAGAAAAGGATACCGTTTTCGTCGGAGGCAGCACGTTCGTAGTGGCAGACCTACTCGCCTTTTTAGCATAAAAAAAGCCGCGAACCGAAGTCCGCGGCCTGATCAACCTACACACCTCAACGCTCAACGAGATGCGGTATTCTTATCCAAGTGATTGGCAGCTTTCATCAATTGGACACATTCTCTGCGATAGCCGTTCTCATCTTCACCAACGGTCAGTCAAAATTTGGGACAAAAAAAATCCCCCGCCTTTTGGCGAGGGAGTTGAGTATCATTTGGTTCTACGGGGTCAGATCTTAATGAACCTTCCAAAGGCTTTTTCAGAACGAAGGATGTACACTCCCGACTCTAGGTCAGAAAGATCAAGGGATCCATTTCGAACTGCTTTGGTTTGGACCAACTTACCTTGAACATCATAGATACGTAGAAGGTCATTGCTTGAAAGCCCCAGAACCTGCACCTGATCCACGGCCGGATTTGGATAGACGATGAGCACGTTGAATTGACCCAATTCCGCTATACCATTTGGATCAACTCCGTTGGTATCGGTGGTATCTGCGATCTCGGCGATTGTGAAATCACCTAATCCAGCGTTATCGTTTCCGTTGTTGCCATTTCCATTCACGGCATTAGCACCTACATAAATGGTTACTGAGCCCGTTCCCAGCGAGGGAGCCGTCCAATCGAATGAGAAAGCTCCATCAGCTTTGGCACCCGTATGCTCTGCATATTGACGCGAATCTGTCGTCGAAAGCTGGACTCCACTTCCCGCGTTGCTGAAGCTATTCAAGGTAGTATTTGCGCCATCTTCTAATGCGATTGCCTGAAAACCATAGCCACTTGGTGTGCCTGACACGTTGGTAACCTGCACACTGACTGCATAGGTTTCTCCTGGAGTGTATTCTGTGATGGCATTACCGCTCCCATCCTCCACCGTAAGATCTATACTAACGGCACCAAATGAACCGCCGGAGTGGCATGTGACACAAGTCGTTGCACCATCGCCAGGAGCCCCGGTAGCTTTGTTTCCATTGGATGCAGGTCCACCGGAGTTGGAAGAGAAAAGAACGGCGAACGATGCCAACAAAAGAGAAGAAAGTAATAGGTAGTTGTGCTTCATGATAAAAGATTTAGGATGTAGACGCACAACGTTAGGAAAAGGTTTAGACATACATGTAGCTACATTAAAATTATTTTCTTGACTGTCAGTCGAAAAATAGACGATATCATAGATCAAGACAGCTGAGCTGAGTACCTTTGCACCCCCAAAAAACAGGACAGTCATGATCGCAGCTAATAACGTATCGCTCGCTTTTGGAAAGCAGAAACTCTTCGACGAGGTCAATGTCAACTTCACCGAAGGCAACTGCTATGGCGTCATCGGCGCGAATGGAGCGGGAAAATCAACCTTCCTGAAGATTCTGGCAGGCGATATCGAACCCAATACGGGACACATCTCGATCGAACCTGGCAAGCGTATGGCTGTCTTGAAGCAGGACCACTTTGCTTACGATAACGTTCCTGTGTTGGAGACTGTCCTGCGTGGATACCAGCGCCTTTTTCAAGTCATGCAAGAAAAGGATGCAATCTACGCCAAGCCTGACTTCAGCGATGAAGATGGGATGCGCGCTTCTGAACTGGAAGAGGAGTTCGCAGAAATGGATGGATGGAATGCGGAGTCGGATGCGGCTGCTCTATTGAGCGGTCTTCACATCAAAGAAAGTGACCACCAAAAGCTCTTGAAGGACTTGAGTGGTAACGAGAAGGTCCGTGTCCTTCTTGCTCAGGCGATCTTCGGAAACCCTGACATCCTCATCCTCGATGAGCCTACCAACGACCTCGACATCGAAACGGTGACGTGGTTGGAAGACTTCTTACTCGATTTCAAGAACACCGTGATCGTGGTCTCTCACGACCGTCACTTCTTGGATACCGTTTGTACGCACATTGCCGACATCGATTATGGCAAAGTGAAGCTGTTCACCGGAAACTATTCGTTCTGGTACGAGTCTTCACAGCTGGCCCTGCGTCAGCAGGCACAGCAGAACAAGAAACTCGAAGCCAAGAAGGCTGAACTTCAAGAATTCGTTCAGCGATTCAGCGCGAACAAGTCCAAGGCCCGTCAAGCGACCAGCCGAAAGAAACTCTTGGACCGCATCAACATCGACGACATTCAACCATCGAGCAGAAAGTATCCGGGCATCATCTTCCAGCAAGAGCGTGAAGCAGGAAACGACATCCTCCGAATCGAAGGCATGAGCTATGTCAATGAAGTGGGCGAAACTCTTTTCAAGGGACTGGACCTTACGATCAACAAAGGAGACAAGGTAGCCTTCATCAGCCGCAATGGACAAGCCATGACGGCTCTTTTCCGGATCCTTGCAGGTGAACTCCAGCCTACTACGGGCGAATTCAAGTATGGACAGACCATCACTTGGGGCTACCTCCCGGTGAACAACGAAGAATACTTCAACACGAAATTGAACCTTCTGGATTGGTTGATCCAATACGCACCCGATGGCATGGATGACATCGATGTCCGCGGTTTCCTCGGAAAGATGTTGTTCAGTGGTGAGGACATCCAAAAGAAGGCGAACGTGCTCTCAGGAGGAGAAAAGGTGCGCTGTATGCTTTCACGCATCATGATCAAAGGAGCAAACCTGCTGATCTTGGACGAGCCAACGAACCACTTGGATCTCGAGAGTATTCAGGCATTCAATAACGAACTGATCAATTTTGCCGGTACCGTCTTGTTCACGACACATGACCACACCTTCGCTCAGACAACGGCGAACCGTATTGTGGAATTGACTCCCAATGGCTGCATCGATAAGATGATGGCCTATGACGACTACATCGAGAGCGATAAGATCCAGGAACAGAGAACTGCGCTGTACGCATAAGCCGAGTTTCGGCTTCAACGCATTTCCGTTCACTCAAAATGGCTAGCCACCTGAACCGCTCGCCATTCACCCAATTCTAGCCTGAACCTAATTCCGTCGAGCCGAAATTTTCGTTTTCGACTCCGTCCACCATTCGCTCATTTCTGCACAATATGATGTCGTGTAGTGCGCTAATTCCGTACTCTCGAACCTCGTTGCATCGCCCTGAGAAAAAGGGTTGCTTTAGTCTCAGATCCTAACTAATCCGCGGCCTTCCCACTCTCTCAGAGTGACCGATCCGCTCAAACGAAATGAGATATGAGACGACTCGTACTACTCCTTCTGACCCTCATCTTAGCAGTAGGAACACATGCCCAAGTAGGCAACGGTTCTATTAAAGGTGTGGTCACCGAATCCAACGGTCAACCCGCGATGTTCTTTAACGTAGCCATCAAGGCGAAGGAGGCGATTACAACGGTCCGATCTGGAAGGAGAAGCAGGTGCTGAAGAACACCGGGCTCAACTTGATCATGCGAGGAGGTTCCGGCGACCCTTACAATCCTCAGGCAAACTTCACCTCTGCGGCCTTGTATCAGAACAATCCGGCGCCGCTTCAGGAGGGAAAGATCAATAGCGCATCTCTTCTCTGGAGGTTCCGTTTCCACCTTAGGTTGGATAAGAGCTTCACATGGAAACCAGGCGACGATGAGAAGGGTAAGGAATACAAGGTGAACGCCTACCTCCAGATCCGCAATCTATTCGATGCACGTACCGTGGCCAATGTCTACCGCGCCACCGGAAACCCGGACGACGACGGATATCTGAACTCTGCCGTAGGCAAAGCCTTCATCGAGTCGCAAAACAGTGAAGCGTCGTTTCGCGAGTACTATGCGATGAAACTGATGGGCCCAGCGAATTGGGAGCTTCCACGAAGGGTGCAATTGGGAGTAAGGGTGAATTTTTAAACCGATGGTGTTTTCTTTGGGGCGTGCCATCGCCGAAGCTGTAGCGCAGGCTCTCACTCACGCGTGTCCGTAGATCACTTCGAAATCACGAAACCCTGTACGGCTCCGTCCATCCTCAACCAGTACTTGCCCGATGCAAGGTGAGAGAGGTCTAGCTCCTGATAAGGAGAACTGATTCGTTTTTGGGCAACCCGCTGTCCGAGTGAATTGAGTACCTCCAAATTGTTCGGAATGTTGATTGAATGGATCATGAATCGTCCCGAACCAACCGTAGGAAATAGCTCAAGGTCGGCTGACTCCACTTCAGTAACCCCTAGTGGAGGAACCGGATAAACTTCTATTGTATCACTACCTACGCAGAGGTTAGAGTCAACGACTTGCAACCAATAGGTTCCAGCGCCTAATACATAGATGAAATCGAAGGTGCTTCCAGTTGACCACGAATAGCTATTCATACCTGGAGGTCCGTACAATGTGATCGGTCCAGCAGCAGTTAATGTTTGGTTGGGCCCAAGGTCAACGGTAGGATTTGGGTTCAATGAATAGACAGAGTCCGAGAAAGAGGTCGAACACCCGTTGAAGTCAGTGACTGAATACGAGTACGTTCCATTTGGAAGGTTAAAGACCACGGAAATGGTGGTCGAATTTGGGTCGTCCCAACTGCTCGTGAAGGGTCCTACCCCACCTTGAATCGTCGTCCAGATTTCTCCTAGCTCCTGACCAGGGCAGTTATTATGCACAATCGAATCCAATTGGACTTGCAGCAAACCCGGTTGCTCTAGCTCGAAATCATGAATGGAGACGCAGCCGTTAGAATCTGTCACCGTAAGGGTATGCATCCCCGCAACAACATTGGTGATCGAGCTGGTCATGCCACCATTATTCCAGGCGAAACTATAAGGCGGAATTCCACCTTGAGCAGTGGCAAAAACGGATCCATTGGCATCCCCAAAGCAGAGAGGCTCCTCGAATGAGGCTGCAGCAAACAAACTATCCGGCTCCTCTACCACCACTGTTGTATCATACCGGCAACCGGTTGAATCGGTAACGGTCACTGAATAGCTCCCAGCCTCCAAATCGTAGATTCCAGTCACATTTGAGTCTCCCGTAGACCATTCCATCACATATGGACCCAAATTTCCAGTGATGAAAACTTCAGCAAAGGCATTGCTATCATCGTAGCAATCCAGATTCGTTACAGTGACCGAATCAGGTACCGGAATCTCACACCCTTCGTAGTACATCTCGACGCGGGCGATCGGAGCAGTAGTACTAGGCATCCACACCACGCTCGGGGCCTGGTTGTTCAATGGAGAATTGGCATTCAGTTTAAACAGAGCGGTTGAAAAGCCATTGATACTAGCGCTATAACTTCCCGTGCTGGCATTTGAGCACTGTCCAACATTACTCGATGCATCCCATCTAGAACCAATGATACCAATGTGGTCTCCCTCAAGAACATCCACATTGCAAGGAATCGAATCTGGGGCCATGGTATCCTGAACTAAGAAAAGAACGGTATAGTTCGTAGCCGGACTTCCTGATGCACCCGAACCCGTGAACTTGAGAATCGCAATGCTCTGCGGATTGAATGGATTCATGGAATCATCCGGCACCTTAACCGCCTTGATGGTAAAATCTGCAGGAGCCGTGAACCACATTCCATTAGTAGGTCCATTGGTGACCGACCCCTCAGAGGGTAGATCGAGCCAGGTTAGCTGAGTCTGTGCTTCAGTTGGACGAACTGAAAGCAGAGTGATGAACAAGAAAAAAATGGAAATGCGCTTCATAATCTCAAATTGAAGCGGCAAGGTAGATGAACATGCTCGCAAAGCAGGGTTTTGGCTACGTCAAATTCCCGAATTTGGGGTAATTTCCCACCCACAGAGACTCAACATATGCGACTGCACTTCCGTTTCTTGGTCCTTTTCCTCCCAATAACACTTGCTGCTACATTATCATCCAAAGCACAGGTTTCGGAGTTAGAAGAACTGCGTGGACTCTACAGATCACACAGCTACACAGAAGCGCTAACTTATCTATCGGATCGACTCACAGATTCACGGATCGTTACTGATACTACAGAGGCTCTGCTGTATGTAGAAAGAGCCAAACTCTATCTACGATTAGGCGACCTGACCAGTTCACACACAGACGCCATCCAAGCACTAAAGATCTCCGATTCACTTGGCATCGACAGCTGTGTTGGTAGAGCTGCACAGGTGTTGGTAGAGATCAATGCGATCACAGGGGACCAGCGATCAGCGAGAAGGTACGTTGCTCTTTGCACGAAGCGATTCAACCAGTCTGCTGAACCAAAACTGAAGGCGGAAGGACTTCAAATCAAAGGAAGTTTTCTCCGTTCAATCAATGAACTCGATAGCGCGGAAACCACATTGACGGAATGCCTCGACATCGCAAAACAGCACGATGCGCTCTCCATTCTAGCAAAGGCACATAATAACTTGGGAATCATACATGCCATTCGAGAAGACCTGACCTTAGCGCAAGTCCATTTCAAACAATGCTACCACATTCTACAAGCGGTTGAATTCCCAGATGAGACCATCAGCGAAGCACTCAATAATCTCGCCTATTATCAGCTACTTAGGGGTAATCTCGACAGTGCCCGCTACTTCGCACAGGATCAACTAAACTGGTCATTGAAGCTAGCATACCCCATCACCGAAGAAAAGGCATACTGGGTATTGTCAAAAGTCTACGAATCCAAACAAATGCAAGATTCAGCCCTTTTCTTTCTGGAGCGACACCACTCATTGAAAGATTCCCTGTTCAATGCAGAAATAACCCAAAGGCTTCGGCTGACGGAATATAAAAGTCAACTCGAAGTCGTGCAATTGGAGAATGACTTGATCAAATCCAAACTTCAAGTCGCCTCTTTTAGAAATTGGATCTGGATCAGCCTATCGGTCATCCTTATCATGATCTCTTCCATCTTGATCGGACTGTATATCAAAAGAACCAGAGAGAACAAGATTCTCTTCGAACGCGTTCAAGACCTCATTTCATCGTCAAACGACACGCAAAACCCGGCGATGAAAGAAAGTCCGAAGCTGGACCCCTCAATTGAAAAAGAGATTCTAGAGCAGCTGAGGAAATGGGAGGAAAGCGATGGATACCTGGTAAAGGACTGCACCTTAGAATACGTCGCCAAGCATTGCGGCACGAATTCAAAGTACTTGAGCCTTGCCATCACTCAAGTCAGAGGTATGAGGTTCCCGGAATATATCAACCATCTCAGGATCCAATACATACTGAGTCAACTTCAAGTCGAGAAGAAGGCAAGAAACTACACAGTTGACGCGTTGGCTGATTTGACCGGCTACCGATCCACCACATCCTTTACCTCAGCGTTCAAAGCGTACACACAACTCACGCCATCGTCTTACATAAAAGAGTTAAAGAGAAACATCGACTGACTCTACCAAAGCATCTTTTCTGAACCAACCCGTCCATTTTCTTTGACCTCGAACTCAAGCGAGAATGGATTATTCCTTCGGAATGATCCATTTGTCCGCTGTGAAGGGAACCTCAAGGCCAGGTCTCGCTTCGCGTGCCCGTCCTTTTTTATTTGGCCTCGAACTCAAGCGAGCTTGATTCGGGCCAAATAAAAAAGGCCTACCGCTTTCGCAGTGGCCTTTCGGTCATCAAGTGAGGAATACTGGATTCGAACCAGTGGCCTCTACCCTGTCAAGGTAGCGCTCTAAACCAACTGAGCTAATCCCTCTAATTTTATTTCGACCCTAAAGAACAATTGCCACTTTATTCAGTGGCCTCTTCTCCGTCTCAGGCGGATAGCGCTCTAACACGACTTTCAGTAGAACCTACTGATCGGACTGCGAAGATTGGAAATTCCATTCAATTATAAATACTGCTATGTTTCTTAGTTCAAGTATTCTCAGTTAAAAATGACCTTAGTCAGGAACAGCGAATAACCTAGGAAAAACAATCTCCACGATAACTTAGTCAGCTACATGGGTCACCAATTCTATTACCAGCTTTGTGAAGGTGACAGCCAGTTCACCCACAGGTTCAATGCCCTCGTGGATCTTGAAGTTCTAGAGCGTAATCTACACCTCATGCTCGCCTAGAGCATTCCAATTTCCTTCCTTAACTTGCCGAAGATTATGAGAGAACTGCGAACCCTCGGCATACTGGCATCCATCCTCGTCACGATCACGATATTTGGTTCTTGCGGCTCTTCACCCGATCCCTACTCGGTGCAGGGAACGGTTTTGGATCCTTTTGGAAATGGCATCGAAGGGATCATCATCAATACCGAACAGGGCTCCAGCATTACGGATGAAAACGGCTTCTGGAAGATCGAAGACCTCGAAGGATATACATGGGTCACCGCCACTGATACCAATTACTCCTTCTTTCCTGACACAACCCTTGTGGCGGGCAACAAGATCGGCTTGAACTATCGCGCTGAATACGAATTAAGCACGCTCGAGCTCAGCATCATGAGTTGGCTCGAAGACCAACAATTGGACAACGGTCTTTTGGAAAGCGCCGAAGACGGAAATGTGGTTTCCTTGTATGACAATGCCCTTTCGGTCATGGCGTTCCTCCTCGATGGTCAAGTCGAACGGGCAGAAGCCATTCTGGACTTCTTTGATCAACGGGTGTGGATCGAGTTCGACCAAGGTCCTGGCGGGTTCTCCCAGTTTCGAGATCGCAATGGAACCCCCTCTTGGCATCGGTGGATGGGTGACAATGCCTGGCTTCTGATCGCGATCAATAACTACCACGACTACACCGGAACCCAAAAGTATGCTCAGCTAGCCTCAGCGATCGAGGCGTGGCTCATCGGGCTGCAAGCCAGCGATGGAGGACTCTGGGCAGGTTACGATGCGGATGGGAACCTTCTTCAGTACAAGGTGACGGAAGGAATGATCGATGCGTTCAGCGCCGTCAGGGGGTACAACAGCTTCCATGCAGAACTGCTGAGTTACTTGGAAGAAGCGCGATGGGACGGAACGAGTTTGATGTCTTGGCCAGAGAACCCACCCTACGCCTACGCAGTAGACAACTTCTCTTGGGGCTATTGCGCCTTCCCTGACTTTCCGGAAGCAACGCTCGACGACGCCGATCGCTTCCTGACTACACAGACCGCAACAGTTACCGGTAATACGATCAACGGCTACGATATCGACGAAGATCTAGATGCCGTGTTCATGGAAGGAACGGCTCAAATGGCGCTGGTTTGGAGGATAGCTGGGGATGTCGGTCTTGCAGACTATTACCTCGACGAAATGAAGAAGGCGATGATCTCGAGTTCAACCAACGAACAGAACAAAGGCTTTCCTTATGCATCGAATATGGGAACCGCCTATGGATCTGACCCCTACTGGGAGGGAGCGGACAACGAGATGGCCGTATCACCCGGTATTTGGTACCTCTTTGCCAAAAGAGTATTCAACCCTTTTGCCGTGGAACGAAACAAACCCATTCCCACTGAGGATCGCTTCTGGTGATCACACGCATACCCATGAAAAACCTCTTCCACTTACTCATCCTGCTTGCCTTGACCGCTTCCTGCGCGAAGCAAGCTGACTTTGCATCTTATGTCAATCCTTTCGTTGGAACTGACAGGAACGGCCACACCTTTCCCGGCGCCACCACTCCCTTTGGAATGGTTCAACTTTCGCCTGACACGCGCATCGACGGTAGCTGGAGCGGCTGCAGTGGTTACCACTACAGCGATAGCATCATCTATGGATTCTCGCACACCCATTTGAGCGGTACCGGCGTGAGTGACTACGGTGATATTCTTGTCATGCCCCAAACGGGAGAAGCTTCATTCGAGCAAACGGAATATGCCGCATCCTTTTCACGTGAAAATGAAAGCGCATCACCGGGCACCTATAGCGTGCTCTTGGATAACGACATCCAAGTAGACCTGACAACCACTCCCAGGGTAGGCCTTCACCGATATCGTTTTCCTATGGGCGCAGCGAGCATCATCATCGATCTCGAGCATCGCGACCATCTCTTGGAGTCGCAGATGATCTTCGAAAGTCAAAACAGCCTCTTCGTAGGCCGACGAAGTAGAGCCTGGGCGCAGGACCAAAACACCTACTCTTACATTCAAACGCAACTGCCATTCACTCCTGAAGTCAATGCAGACAGCAGCAAGGTGATCCTGCACTTTGATGAAGGAACGGAAGAGGTTTTATTGAAAGCAGGGATCTCATTCACAGGAATCGATGGTGCGGTCAAGAATTCACTGGCAGAGCTGCAGGATTACGATTTCGAACGGGTCAAAGAGGAGGCTCGAGAACGTTGGAATGAAGAATTGGGAAAGATTGAAATACAAGATGAGAATGAAGAAAAACTGAGAACCTTCTACACGGCGCTGTACCACACCATGATCCATCCCAATGCAGCTATGGACGTCGATGGAACCTATCGCGGCATGGACGGTCAAATGCACGAAGCGAAGGATTTTACTTACTACACGGTCTTTTCATTGTGGGACACCTTCCGAGCCACGCACCCACTCTGCACGATCATCGATCGGAAGCGCACGCGCGACTTCATCCGGACCTTCTTGGCCATGTATCAACAAGGCGGAAGACTCCCCGTTTGGGAATTGTGCAGCAATGAAACCGATTGCATGATCGGTTACCACTCCGTTTCAGTAATCACCGACGCATTGACAAAGGGCATTGACGACTTCGATCAAGAACTAGCGGTCGAGGCCATGGTCAAGAGCGCGACCTGGGACCACCTCGGATTGCCGGCGTATCAGGCTCAAGGATTTATTGCCGTGGACGACGAACACGAAAGTGTTTCAAAGACCCTTGAGTACGCTTATGACGACTGGTGCATAGCACGTGCCGCCAAACATATCGGTCGAGATTCCTTGGCGGAGGTCTTCCTTCACCGATCTAACGCATGGCGCAATCTACTTGACCCGGAAACCACCTTCATGCGGCCAAGAAAGAACGGTGGTTGGCTCACTCCCTTTGACCCGAGACAAGTCAACAATCACTTCACGGAAGGCAACTCTTGGCAGTACTCCTTTTTCGTCCCTCACGACATAGAAGGAATGATCGAGGCCATGGGAGGTGCTACAGCCTTTGAGCAAAAGCTCGACTCGCTCTTTGAGGCCCCAACAGAAACAACAGGCCGCACACAAGCAGACATCACCGGACTGATCGGACAATATGCCCATGGTAATGAACCCAGTCACCACATGGCCTACCTCTACAACTATGTTGACCGTCCTGAAAAAACGACCCATCGTGTTCACCAGATCTTGAGCGACTTCTATTCCTCACAACCCGATGGATTGATAGGCAATGAAGACTGCGGACAAATGAGCGCATGGTATGTGATGTCCGCCTTAGGAATCTACGCTATCGCTCCCGGGAAAGCGGAGTATAACCTTACCGAACCCTTCTTCCAAGATTACACGGTTCACTTGGAGAACGGCAAGACCTTTGGGCGCGAAACCATTGCGCGGGCTCTCAAGGCCGGGATGAGGATAAGCCATGAAGACCTGACCGGAGAACCTACGGCCCAGATCAAAGAAGAAACGCTTGACTTTGAGTATGTGAGACCGCCGGTAATAGAGGCACCGTCGATATCGTTCGATGATAGTCTTGCCGTGCGACTAAAAGCCTCTTCGGGTGACAGCGTTGTATACATGATCATAACCGAAGACGGGCAACAGACAAACGTCGGACTCGATCCTAAGATCACTCTCCGCTCCAATGCCACCATTCAGGCGTACGCCTTTCGCGACCGCAATGGAGTGAGAACAACCAGCACCACTGTGCATGCGCGCTTCTACAAACACCCCCACCCCGACTGGGATGTACAAATCACTGGGCAGTATAATCCGCAGTATTCAGCCGGCGGAGACAAAGGTCTCATTGACGGGATCCGTGGCGACAAGAACTGGCGAAAGGGGTACTGGCAGGGTTATCAAGGTCAAGACTTTGAGGTGATTATTAAACTGGACCAAACCACTTCCATCTCAACATTCAGATCAAGCTACCTGCAGGATACGCGATCATGGATCATTTTTCCTACTGAGGTAGAGTACCTGACTTCACAAGATGAATCCCACTTCCAAAGCGCCGGGAAGGTAAAAAATGAGGCTCACGCAGATGACTACGAGGTTCAGGTTCGCTCATTCAATCTCGATCTAAAGTCTGCGGTAAACGCCCGGTACGTGAAGGTGGTCGCCAAGAATTATGGCACCTTACCTGAGTGGCATCAAGGCCATGGCGACGAGGCGTTCATTTTCGTGGATGAAGTGGAGATCGAGCAATAGTCTTTCGCTATTTTGGTCGAAACCAACCTCGATGAAACCTTTCCTTTCCATCCTCTTGAGCACGATCTGGATCTCAGTCAATGAGTTCTTTCGGAATGAATTCTTGCTTAAATCGCATTGGGATGAGCACTATTCCAATCTCGGATTAACCTTCCCTGGAGAGCCGATAAATGGTGCCGTCTGGGGGTTATGGTCCTTGGCCTTTGCTCTTGGGATCTATGTCATTAGTCGTCGATTCTCTTTTCTAGAAACGACCGGTTTAGCCTGGCTGATGGGCTTTGTATTGATGTGGCTGGTCACCGGAAACATGCTCGTACTACCATTCAGCATCCTGCCTTTTGCCGTCCCACTCAGCATACTAGAAACAGCTGAGCGGCCAGATTATCTTCTCCCAAAGACTTTCTCAGATCTTCAACAATGTGTCGGTTCAATGATACCAGCTGAGTTACAGCCTTTACCTTGTCCACAATGATGGAATCTTGTTCTTGATCAGCCAAGTCACGCTTAATGGACGACTCCAGTTGATCCAACGAATCCAGGTATGCATTGACGAACTTGGCTCCGGCACCGATCCGAGTAACTATCGAATCCTGCTCAGCCACCTTTTTCTTCAAGTCGGCATTCTCCTGCACCAACGCTTCCACGTTCACGTCGGGCTCTTCGGCGCATCCAAATGCGAGCATCGCAACACAAGTAACAATGATCCATCGAGCACCACATACGATCTTCAGGGTCATAAGGAGGTGTTTAGGTTAGTCCTAACAAAGATAGAAAACCCATTTCCTCAATTGATATCAATTCCAGAGGCCATTGCGCATCCCATTCGCAAATAAGGATCGGACAGGGTCAATTCTAAAGGAATAATTCGACCAAAAGCAATACAACCCCCACTTGAAACCCGAAAAGGACCGCTCCAAAACCAACAGCCCGTCTCCCGGATCGATACAGGCGTCC
Source organism: Flavobacteriales bacterium (assembly GCA_038131955.1). GTDB lineage: Bacteria > Bacteroidota > Bacteroidia > Flavobacteriales_G > Salibacteraceae > SHAN690. Next base: position 209,770 of record JAYPQK010000009.1, on the reverse strand, counting down.
GAAGCCCGTGTTGAGTCCGATCGCCACCATGGCAGTGGTCAATAAGAAGTCTGCCCCAAAACCTGCACCGCTCAGGACAAGCTCAGGCATGGGAACCCAAGTAACCAACAGACTCACTCCAAAGAACAGCCACAGGTAGTAAGGCAATCGGAATTGACTCCAAAAAGAGCTACACGAGCGTTTACCATTGATCAAACTAAAGAGAATAACCGCCGGCGCCAATAATGCTACTCGGATCATCTTTACGGCTACAGCCTCAAGACCCGCGGCTTCGCCGATCGTATAGCCAGCGCCGGCTACGTTTCCTACCGAATGAAGTGTCGCCCCGATCATCAGTCCGGCGTGTTCTTCTAGTTCCGGAAACTGCATAAGCCCCAGCGGCATCAAGATCATGAATACCCCCCCTAGTAAGTTCACTACAGCCAGTGCGATCCCGATATCCTGCTTTTCCTCTACGATCGCTGGTGAAACAGCTGCAATGGCAGACGAACCACAAATTGTTGTGCCAAATCCCACCAATAGACCCGTTGATCGCGGACAGTTCATATACCTACTCAGGATACTGGTCAATATGAGCATGACCAGCACGGTTACAGCAATCGTTCCTACCGTACTCCAACCCAGACTGGACAGCTTATCGAACCCCGCACCAAATGCCAACAAAATGATCGCCAACTCAAGCACCGTGGAACTCGCTTCGCTTATTCCGGGAGATAAAAGCTCCGTTGGCTTGAACACATTGCCAACCAACATACCTAAGATCAGCCCCATGAGCACAGCATTGACCCCAGGGATCCATGGCGCCACCACCCACGCAATCGCTGAAAGCGCAAAGCTATAACCCAGTCCGGGCAGCCACTTCTTTGGTTGGAACTTCATGATGAATTGTAATCCTACAAGAGTACGGAGGAATCAAGCATCCCGTCGGTAATTTAGGTTACAAACGGCAGTCTTGCCAATTTTGTTAACGATCTGCAAACGGTATCGAAAACGCATTTGGATATCTACTAATCTTACATCAGAATTTAGGATTGTGCGTATTAAAGCCATATTTCTTCAACTTATAGCCGCAGTGCTTTTGTGCGCCTTTTGCGGAGACTTGATGACCGATGGCTACATCGAAGCCGAAGAGAAGGTCGGCATTTTCATGCTCGACTCGAAGTTTGAGGATGACATCTTGGAAAATTATGCACACCTCGTTCCTGCTCCATTAGCGGTCGTGATCCTAACCTCAGTAGATTCTAGTTTCTTTCCTAATCTTTCTGAGCATCGTCCGTTCCAGCTGGCCAACATCTCACCGCATGGCTGGAACATCCCCATTTACTTGGACGATTGCGTCTACCGCATTTAGATCTTCTTCCTAGAAAGGCTGTAGCGCTGAGGCTCTGATCTTTCACTATTTGACCGTGGTCAGCTAGCTGACCTCACATCGGGTCATTCCCGTACCCGAGAAAATCATCTCCCTCATTCAATTTCTCAAAAAAAGATCATGAGAATTATTTCTATGTTCATCGTACTTGTTGGTGTAATTTCCTTGTCCAGTTGCGAACACAAAAAGCACCATCCTGAAAAAGAAGCGACGTACCAAGTCACCTCGCCCAAGGGAACCAAAGCCAACGTCGCTACGCGCCGTTCGGTCTTTTTTTATTCCCTCACACTCGAGCGAGCTCAGTGTGGGGAATAAAAAAAGCCCTGCCGATGTGCGGCAAGGCTTTGATCATCTAGTGGGAGCTGAGGGATTCGAACCCCCGACCCCTCGGTGTAAACGAGGTGCTCTGAATCAACTGAGCTAAGCTCCCAGAAAATTCCCAGCTCTGAACCAATTCAGCAAAACAAGAGATCTCTGATCTCGTAGATTTTGCTAATCCCGCCTTGGCGGGGCTGAGCTAAGAACCCTTAAAGGTTAGTTTTCCAAAGCAAATGCGAATGCGTAGGAAGATTCCCCTCAAAAAGGGGCGCAAATATACACGAAGTTTTTATCGATGCAATCTTTTTTCGTGAAGCCACTATTTGCTATCGATCACCAAGATCCATGAGCGACATGTGGTACGTAACTCCTTGAATGAGATCGGTTTCGCATCAGTGACACTCAACTTTTCGTTTTGCGTCGATCGTGCCTCTCCAGAAACCATGATGGCCATTTTGCCTTCCGGAACCGTGAACGTCTCTCCGTCCATGAGCATCTTCAAGTCTCCCTGCTCACCAATAACCCTGATCGCTCTTTTATCCAGATGCTTGAAGTTCTCGTGCTTCGCCAAGGCCCGAACCGCCATTCGACCTAAAGCGTGCTGCCACATCATCTTTTCAAAATCCGGATGGGCCTGAACAATGCGCTCAACATTCGATGCCGAAAGAACCAACACCGTCACCGGAGTCTCAGCAATGATATCAAACTGACTCTGTCCTTTGGTCAAGTACAAGATCTCACCTATGCCATCTCCCTTGCCGAGCACCTCTACGGTGCGCTTTCCGTCGCGGATATTGACGTTACCCCTAGCGATGATGTACAAACCATGACTAGCATTCATGTTCTTAAGGATACGCTGACCATTAGAAAACATCCGAGTCTGACCGAGCTCCGTGATCATCTTCAATGCATCCTTTGGCATCTCTTGCAACCAGGCGATGGACTTCACCAACTCCTTAGTTTCCGGCAACTGAATGCTCGGCGGCTTCTCCATCAACTTCTTCATCCTAGTCTCGATATCGCTGGTCAATCGAGCTACCTCGCTGTTATTCAAGCGCCCCTTCCCTTTCAATCGATCCACCGTATGCAGCTCATAATTCAACACGGAGCGAATGGCATTCCGGGTCGCAATCGCACGGTAGATCTCTGGATACGTCTGCCTCAAATTGCGCATGAAAGTCTGACCAGAGATGATATTCTCATTGATCTCCTGTTCGATGATCTCAAGGTTTGATCGCTCGCTCTCTTCTTCTCCGCGATACATACTCTCCAACAAGGAAAGACAATCCTCCTGCGCCGCTGTGAATCCCACGGCACAGTCATAACTGATCGCCAATCGATTGAAGAATGAGTTTTCCGTGATCTTACCGATCACGGGCATACGCTGTGCTGTGCTCAACCAATTCGGTGGACGCCAAAGCACTTCAAGATCCTTCCGCGCAGAAAGTGAAACCTCCCCTTTGATATCGAGGATTTCATTCACGGTATCGGTCAGCGTTCGAACCGCTTCAGATCCCAACATTCCATCCTTGAACTGTCGCCAGTAACTACTCTTTTCTTTCTCGAGAATACGAGTACGATGCTCAGCCATCTTGGCTACATTCAACTTCGTTTCATCGATATCCTCTATCAAGGAAATCTCTTTGGGCAAGTATTCAGCTACGGTACTCCAATTCGCTCTTCTTAAATTGCGATCCTTCTTCAACTTCTGAACGTGATTCTCAGCCGAATTGCGCATGTACTCGCTTGATGCCTTGATCATCAATGCCTTGGCAGGTGGAATATCCAGCAAGCCCAACTTTTGAATGAGGATCTTGATCGTCGTCGCATTGACCAGCAAGGTCAAGGTTACTGTACCCGCAATGAGGAATAAGAATTGATCCTTGATCCCTGTAGCCTCCGCCGCTGAGATCCCCATGGCATCACCCATGGTCTGGGAGTCGACGCCGGCAACGATCAGGGCTAGGGCCAAGCCAATCGCTCCGCGCAACGCACCGTACCAAACTACGATCGCATCCTTCTTCGGAAGTCCGTACCCCGCATTCTTCATAAAAGGATAGTGCATCAACATCACAATACCTCTCACGATGTGAATTCCGACGTATACGATACCTAAGATCAAGAAATCATTGGCCGTGAATTCGGTCCTACTAGCGATCACCAAACCTACGATCAAGAAGATCAAACAGTTCGCAATGAAGCCCGCTAACTCCCAGAATTCATGCATGAAATGTTCGACCTGTGGTGAAATACTCGAACGCCCGAATCCACCCACCATAAGGCCAAGAGCAACCAAGGCAAGTACGCCGGAAACATGGAGGAAGTGCTCTGCAATGTAGAAGGTGATGTAAGCCGCAGCGACAACCACCGTGATCTCAACCATCGCATCATTGAAGACCCCCTTGAGCCAACGTAAAGTGATCCACCCCACCAAGAGTCCAACGCCCACGCCGCCAAGAGCCACCCGCAAGAATTCAATGAATCCGTTCGTATCCGATGCTTCGCCCGAAAGCGGCAAAAAGAACACCATGAAGAGTACGATCGCCGTACCGTCATTCAACAGTGACTCTCCTTCGATCAGCGTTCCTAACTTCTTACTGGCACCGAGCTCTTTAAGCAAGGCAACTACCGCCACCGGGTCAGTCGCACTGATCACTGAACCAAACATGAAGGCCAACCCCCAGTTCGCCCATCCCTCTAATCCGATATCCAATACATCGATAGCATAGACCATCGTCCCTGTCAAAAGCAAGGCCACGAGAATTCCAGGCACCGCCAAGATCACCGAGTTGGTAGCCGACTTCTTGAACGTGTGCAGATCCATGGCGAAGGCCGCCTCGAAGATCAAGATCGGCAGGAAGATGAAGAACAACATGTGAGGATCGATATGGGCAGCCCATATCAACGAATCGTGTATGAAACTCACGTCAATAATTCCCCAATGCTCGAATAGCCCCATCCTATTCAACACCCCTAAAACGATTCCAATGATCAGCAGGAGGGCCGTGAACGGAACGGGCAAACCTTTCAAAAAGTGCCGGGTAGCCGCCCCAATGAACACCGCCAATATGATAAAGAACAACGGGCTGGTATCCGGTCCGTGATGACCGCCTTCGGCATGGTCATCATGTTCTTCCACCACCTCCTCCACGGCATGGGCTTGTTGACTACCTGCATGCTGTGTGGCATGATCATCACCGTGTCCTTGAGGTCCATCAATGGCAAAGGCAACTTCAGCATCCTGCAGAGTAAAGAGCGAAGCATGTGACTCGGATATATTAAAAGCTCCAAGGGAGAGTGTAGCAACGATGGACAATAAGCCAAGCGTCTTCCAAAGAGATCGGGGCATTTCCGGCCGGGTTTTAGGTTAGTAGTGCGCCCAAGTTATTGAATTTGAACCCTACCACCTAGCCTTCAGAGCGATTCGATGAAATTTTTTATCTCCTGCGGATAGTGTTTCAACTCCAAGGACCTGACCTTGTTCTCAATGCTTTCAGGGTTGTCACTTGACTCCAACGCCACTTTATGCTGCGCCCAGATTGCACCCTCATCATAGTGCTCATTCACTAGATGGATCGTGATCCCCGACTCTCGCTCATTTGCCTCATGAACCGCCTTGTGCACATGCGAACCCCACATTCCCTTGCCGCCAAACTTGGGTAGAAGTGCGGGGTGGATGTTAAGAATCCGCCCTTTGAACTCCTTAACAAGGTATCCAGGGATCAAGAGCAACCACCCGGCTAATATGATCACGTCTACCTGATACTCCTCGAGCACAGCCAATACCAATTCCTCATCCGAAAGGTCCGACTTACCGATGATCGCATAAGGCACCTTCCACTCCTCGGCCACTTGGATCACTCCGGCATCCGGACGATTGGTCACTATCAAAGACACCTCTACGTCATAGTCAAATTGAAAGAACTCGAGGATCGCTCTAGTATTGGATCCGGTTCCTGAGGCACAGACTGAAATACGTGTCGGCATAGCTGAACGAGTAGGTTGATTACCTTGAGCGGCAAAAGTAAGTACGACCTATGAGCCAAGCGCACGCCTTCGTCCCTTATGATGCGATTCACTTCAATGAATCCGAAATGTCTCTACGAGCCCGGGAACTTTATGACTACGCCAATCGACGCAGGAGTATTCGAGACTTTTCCGACAAAGACGTTCCCTTCGATGTGATTCAGAACGTGATCAAAACGGCGGGCACGGCGCCCAGCGGTGCCCATCGCGAACCTTGGACTTTTTGCGTCGTCCGCTCAGCCGAGATGAAAAAGAAGATCCGCGAAGCCGCAGAAGCAGAGGAATATGAAAGTTATACCAAGCGTATGAGCGACCAATGGCTGGATGACCTAAAGCCAATGGGGACAGACTGGCACAAACCATTTCTAGAGACCGTTCCTTGGATCATTGTGGTATTCAAACGCGCTTTTGAATACGATACTGACGGGAGCAAACACCAGAATTACTATGTAAACGAATCCGTTGGCATCGCATGCGGCATGTTGATCAATGCGATTCACCATGCCGGATTGGCCACACTGACCCACACTCCGAGCCCGATGAATTTCCTACCCAAATTACTCGAACGTCCTGACAATGAGAGACCTTACCTCCTCCTTCCAGTAGGCTATCCGACGGACAATGCGAAAGTTCCCGACCTCCAACGCAAGTCCTTCGACGAATTGGCTGTTGTGTTCGATTGAGATTCTATTTTGATTAATCAATCGAAAAGATATTTCTTTGCAGTCTCAAAAAGCACTAACAAAATCACGCATTATGGCTGATATCAAAGAAAGAGTAGTAGCTATCATCGTAGATAAGCTCGGAGTAGACGAAGGAGAAGTTAATCCAGAGGCTAGCTTCACTAATGATCTTGGAGCAGATTCACTTGACACGGTGGAGCTCATCATGGAATTCGAGAAGGAATTCAACATTGCCATTCCAGACGATCAAGCGGAGAACATCTCAACTGTTGGAGAGGCTATCAAATACATCGAGGAGCACGTATCGTAAGCTCGTCGATCAGACCTACAATTTAAAACATACGTTATGACGCTGAAGCGGGTAGTGGTAACCGGCATTGGGGCGCTTACCCCCATTGGAAATAACGCTCATGACTATTGGGATAATCTTCTCAAAGGCAAGAGCGGAGCGGCACCCATTACTCGCTTCGACGCGTCTAACTTTAAAACTCAGTTTGCTTGCGAGGTCAAGGATCTTGACCTCGACAATTTCTTCGATCGGAAGGAAGGACGCAAATTGGACCTCTTCAGCAAATTCGCTTTGATCGTAGCCGATGAGGCTGTGAAGGATGCAGGATTAGTTGAAGCAGGCGTGAATCAAGATCGCACGGGTGTGATCTGGGGTTCAGGGATTGGAGGAATCATCACTTTTCAGGAGGAGGTAAAAGGTTTCGTTGATGGAGGAATGAATCCTCGATTCAACCCATTCTTCATTCCTAAGATGATCTCCGACATCGCGGCCGGACATATTTCTATGAAATACGGCTTCCGCGGTCCCAACTTTAGCCTTGTGAGCGCTTGTGCTACAAGCACCAACTCAATGATCGACGCGTACAACTACATCCGCTTAGGAAAGGCTGACGTGATCGTGACCGGTGGTTCTGAGGCTGCCATCAACGAATCGGGCATCGGAGGCTTCAATGCCATGCATGCCCTTTCTACACGAAACGATGATCCAGCTACGGCTTCTCGTCCTTTCGACAAAGACAGAGATGGTTTTGTCATGGGCGAAGGTGCCGGTGCTTTGATCCTTGAAGAGTATGAGCACGCGAAAGCTCGCGGTGCTAAGATCTATGGTGAAATTGCCGGTGGAGGACTTTCCGCTGACGCCCACCACATTACAGCTCCACATCCGGAAGGATTGGGCGCATTGAATGTAATGAGGTCTGCTATGGAAGATGACCCAAGCATCTCGGTTGCTGACATTGGCTATGTCAATGTTCATGGAACGAGCACACCGCTGGGTGATGTTGCAGAGCTGAAGGCGATTCGCGGGGTTTTCGGAGCATACGCAGAGCAATTGAATATCAGTTCCACCAAATCGATGACAGGCCACCTCCTCGGAGCTGCCGGAGCGATCGAAGGAATTGCTGCTCTTCTCGCTGTGAAGAACGACATCGTTCCTCCGACCATCAACCACTTCACCGATGATGAAGAGATTGATTCCAAGTTGAACCTGACGTTCCACAAGCCCCAGGAGCGCACCGTTAATGCGGCCTTGAGCAATACCTTCGGGTTTGGTGGCCACAATGCATCGGTGGTCTTCAAGAAGTTTGTGGACTAATCCACACGACCCTTCTTCTTTTTCAAGTCACATACCGACAGGCAGAAGCGCTTGATCAAATACCTCCGGAAACGCTGGGGGGTAAAACCGTCTGATATTTCGTGGTATGAAAAAGCCGTGCGGCACAAATCCGTGGTCGGCACCGGGAAGTATTGTCACCAAGATTGCAACGAGCGCCTCGAACTGTTAGGCGACGCGGTTTTGGACACGGTCATTACGGAATACCTGTTCAATAAATACCCGGACTCCAACGAAGGTTACCTCACCAAGATCCGAGCACGAATCGTGAATCGGCAAACCTTGGGAGCGGTAGGTATGGCCGCTGGCTTGAACGAGATGATCGAGGCACGGATCGGATCTGAAGATTCCATGGATAAGATCGTTGGAAACGCCCTAGAAGCCTGGTTAGGAGCCATTTACATCGATCGCGGTTTCACTGTGGCTAAGCAAAGCATCGATCGCTTTCTGCTTCCTCATTATATCGACATTGAAGAGATCATCGAGCAATCGTTTGACTTCAAGAGCAAATTGATCGAGTGGGCACAACAAAGCAAGAAAGAACTCAAGTTCAACACTTCCCCAAATGCCGACGAGGACAATTTGTTTGTCTGTACTGTGGTCATGGACCAAGTCTTGATCGCCACCGGTAGGGAACGATCCAAGAAGAAGGCTGAACAAGCTGCCTCCAAGCTCGCCTGTGAATCACTGAGCCTCTGATCATGAGTAAGCATCGACTCCTTCTCGACGATGATTACGAATTCCTCGCGTTTGGGTTGAGTTGCCATTGGAAAGACTATCGGGTGGCGTGGTTGGTGAACCGATCCATGAACATGGACTTTCACCGCGAAACCATCGAGGTGAGAATGAAGAGCGGACAATTGGAAGACTTTCCAATGTTCGTCTACCGGGATGACGATAGACACCTGAACTACTTTCTGCTCTCCAATTACAACGAAGACGTTTACCTGTTCAAGGAATACAAGCAGTACGATTACTTTCTACTCGTGGAAGGCTACCTGGATATCTTTCCATCTGACGAGTTTCAGCGTAAATTGCACGCCATCGAAGGCATTCAGTTCATCGCTGCCATGGACACAGAAGTGTTCAAACCGATCCAGTACACGCTCTTTGAAGAATAGCGTGTTGATGAAATACCATAGTGCACAGCCTGACCGCTTGCGGATTCGATACATTCGTTAAAGCACCAAGCATATGCTAAAGAATAAAACCAAGATCGTCGCAACCATCGGACCTGCAAGTTCTCCAAAGGAAGTACTCAAGCAGATGATCGACGAAGGGATGAACGTAGCCCGATTGAACTTCTCACACGGTGATCACTCCGATCACGAGGAGGTCATGAGCACGCTACGCTTGATCGATAGTGAATTACAGACACACACCGCCATTCTCGCCGACCTCAGTGGACCCAAACTTCGTGTGGGTCAGCTCAGGGAGGAAGCGGTTGAACTGAAATTAGGAGCAGAACTACGCATCACCTCCGACGAGATCATCGGAGATGCGAATCGGGTCATGGTGAGTTATCCCAATCTTGTCTCAGACGTAAAAGTGGGCGAAACCATTCTCCTCGACGATGGAAAGCTGCGTATTCAGGTGAAAGGTGTTGATGGCACCGACGTCATCACGGAAGTCACCCAGGGTGGCATGCTCAAACCTCGCAAAGGAGTAAATCTGCCCGACACTAAAGTATCCCTGCCTTGCCTTACTGAGAAAGACATTGAGGACCTCGAATTTGCCTTGAATCACAACGTAAGTTGGGTGGCGCTCTCCTTCGTGAGAAGTCCGGAAGACATCATTGAGCTTCGCGACCGGATCAAGGCCAGCGGAAAGAACGTACGCATCATCGCCAAGATCGAGAAGCCGGAAGCCATCGAGAACATTGACGAGATCATCCATGAGGCCGACGGTATCATGGTTGCACGTGGAGACCTAGGAGTGGAGATTCCACTTCAAAACGTACCGCTCGTACAGAAAGAGATCGTTCGAAAATGCCAAAAAGCAGGACGACCCGTGATCATCGCAACTCAGATGATGGAAAGCATGATCGACAATATATCGCCCAGCAGGGCCGAGGTAAATGACGTGGCCAATGCAGTCATGGACGGCGCCGATGCGGTGATGCTGAGCGGTGAGACCAGCGTAGGAAAGTTTCCAGTGGATGTGGTTCGTACCATGTCTAAGATCATTACGCGGGTTGAAGACTACCAAGGGATCTACTATCGGGAAATCGAGCACGACAGTCCGCCCGAAAGGATGATCACCGATGCGATCTGCCACTCCGCCGTTCGACTCAGTCAAAAAACAGGCGCCAAAGCCATCGTCACGATGTCGTTCAGTGGATATACCGCTTTCCGCATTTCTTCCTACCGACCCAATGCCTGGATCTTCGTTTTCACCTCGAACTTTAAAATCCTGAACATGCTAAGTTTGATTTGGGGTGTGAAAGGGTTTTACTACGACAAGTTTGTGAGCACGGATCACACGATTGCAGATATAAAATACGAATTGAAGAAGGCCGGATTCCTCAGCGATGAAGACTTAATGATCAATATCGCAAGCATGCCAATCGCTAAGAAAGGAATGTCTAACATGTTAAAGGTCAGTAAACTATCGGAAGGTTAACCTCATGCCGAAATAAACGTATACCTTTTAAGGTCTCGTGAAACGACAGATAGCCATATACACAACACTCGCATTGCTCGCAGTTGCACTCGTCAGTTTGACCGCTGACATTCCTACCTTCTTTTCACGTACCGACGGCCTCTTTGAAACAGAGGGAACCTGGGCCTCAGACAATCACGACGGACCTAGCAATCAATCTCATCCTGACTCCTTGGGAAGGATCATTCTCGACATGTATGACATCGGCCATCATATGCTCATTGAGCAGGAAAAAGAAGGCCTCGGTCTTTTGATGGTGCTCGGATGCTACATGGAAGGCATGAACTTGATCATGCAGCAGGGCAGAGAACATGACTTGATCCTGTTCGTCCACCTACTCCACCAACAAAAGAATTACGGCAATAACCTAGCTTCTCTTCTGGATCAATATGAGATTCCATCCGAGATCCAAGAGGAATACGCCAACTTTAAGAACATTATCGCTGCACTCAATGCCATGGACATCCCATTGGTATACCAGTTGAAAACCGGAAAACGGACAATCGCCGGAATCAAAGAAGGCCAACTCGAAAAGATCGATCAAGAACTTGAATCCTTCAGAACCTCCATCCTCATCTAAACAGCATGAAAGGTCGCATTACTGGAATTGGAGGCGTATTCTTCAAGTCGAAAGACCCAAAAGCACTCAAGAGTTGGTATTCTGAATCGTTCGGCTTAAGTATGGACGAATACGGTCATAGCTTTACCTGGAGAAACGACGAGAACCCTGACGAACAATGCCTCACCCAATGGAGCCCTATGGCGGCTGATACGGACTACTATGCCCCCAGTCAGGCAGAGTTCATGATCAACTACCGGGTTGAGCATCTCGATGAGCTCCTTCAGCATTTGAGATCGAAAGGTGTCGAGCAAGTAGGTGATATTCAATCATTCGAATACGGTCGCTTCGCTTGGGTTCTCGATCCTGAGGGTAGAAAGATCGAGCTATGGCAACCCGTTGATGCTCCGCTTCTCTAATCCGATCCAATAGGAATCCACATCTTCGCAGGAGTGAAGCCAAACCTGCTCATCATAAGCAACTACAGTGATCCGGTCGCTCCAATCCGACCAGAAGCTGAGATCATCTTGCGGCTCAAAGAGCAAGGCTTTAACATCGTCATCATTTCACACGGTGCCGGCACCTATCCCCAAAAGTTCAGAGAAGCCGGATGTCCATTGATCGATCATCAGCCGAAGAGCAAGTTTGATCATACCATGATCGGACATATCCGTTGGGCTGTAAAAGAATACAACATCGACATCATTCACGCTTTCAATAGTAAGGCCATCGCCAATGCCGCATGGGCCGTTTGGAAGAACAAGAAAGTGAAGTTGGTGAGCTATAGGGGCTACACGGGCAATATCCATTGGTATGACCCCACGCTCTACATTTCATTTCTCAATCCTCGGATCGACCGCATGGTATGCCTCGCTGAGAGTGTGCGAGAGATGTATATCCGGAATGGCGTACGACCCGACCGTGCCGTAACCATCAATAAAGGTCACGACCCCAGCTGGTATCAAGGAATCGAAGCCGCTGACTTGAAAGAGTTCCAGCTGGAGGATGACACCACAGTCGTAGCCTTGGTAGCAAATAACCGCCCCCGAATGAAAGGCATTCTGTATGTGGTCCAAGCTGCGTCCATGCTTCCCGCCGATGCCAAGATCAAGTTTCTTATGATCGGTAACGACCTACGCACCTCCCCAGTGGATGAAGCGATAAAAAAATGGACGGTAGAGGATCGATTTGTGTTTACGGGATTCCGAAAAGATGCCGGTGCGTTGGTGAAGGCTGCAGATATTTCTCTTTCCGCATCGCTCTTTGGTGAGGCGACTCAAAAGGCCGTGATCGAGGCTATGAGCCTAGGTAACCCGATGGTGATCACTGACATTTCTGGCAATCGAGGCATGGTGGAAGACGGTCGTTCTGGATTCGTTGTTCCAACAAAAAATGCCTCGGCCATTGCTGAGGCGGTGATGAAATTACATGTAGCCCCTGCACTGCGCACCGCCATGGGACAGGCGGCTCAGCGCCATATAGCGGCATTCTTGTCCATTGAAAGATCCGTCAAAGAGTACAGCGCGTTCTATTCGCGCATAGCATCAGAATAAAATGATGCGGATGGCCTTGGTGGCTTCTCCCAAGATTCGCAAGAAATAACCTCCTGCGGCTAGCTGCTTCACGTCTAGTACCGTCATGTCTCCGCTCGTGTTCGTCGGGACCATGTGTACGTTGCCGAACTTATCCTCCAATCGCAACAAGGATGGGGGAATCAGCTTAGAACGGTCCTCCGACATCACAAATACCTTGCGGCGCTTCTGGTCGGCGTAAGCAATGGGGTTCAACTCTATCTTCATCGAAGATGCTTGCATAGCGATGGGTTTCAATCGTTAGTCAGGTTAGTGTACGTCTGACACTCAGATAAGGTTTCAAAACAAAATTATCGGTGGAACCGTTTTTCCTTTATTATTAAATTTGACCTATGCCCTCTCGAATGCGATACTTTCTGGCTTTTAGTCTTCCGGGATTTACCCTATTAGCACTAAGTCAGGGTGGCATCTTTAGCTTCTCAACGCTATTCATTGCCTTTGTGGCGATACCACTTGTTGAGCTTATTTCCTCCCCGGTTCTAAGCGGACCAAACGATGACGATGAAGAACGATCCCTCGCGGCTGATCGATTCTATGACTACCTTCTCTATGCGATGGTTCCGGTGCAATATGCGATCCTAGGATTCTTTCTCTACCATGTAACCTTCACCGATCTGGAAACAATCGAGGTTGTGGGCATGACCCTCAGCATGGGCGTACAGTCCGGCGCCATCGGGATCAACGTGGCGCATGAACTAGGACACCGAAATACAAGGTTTGAAAGAACCCTTGCTCGCATGCTCCTACTCAGTTCGCTCTACATGCATTTCATCGTGGAGCACAATCGAGGGCACCATAAGAACGTAGCCACCCCCCTAGATCCAGCCTCTGCTCGACTCAATGAGCCTATTTACACGTTTTGGGTCAGAACCCTAGTTGGATCTTTCCTCTCAGCGTGGCGTATCGAACAACGACTTCGCCATAAAGAGAACAAAGCGGTATGGTCACTGGGGAACGAAATGATACGGCTCATCCTCCTAGAAGCAGGATTAATATCAGGGGTCTATATCCTCTTCGGAAGTACGACGATGCTGCTCTTTCTACTCACCGCTTTGATCGGTATGCTGTTACTGGAAACGGTCAACTATATCGAACACTATGGCCTCTATCGAAAAGAGATATCAGAAGGGCGATATGAACGCGTGCAACCCTGGCACAGCTGGAACAGCGACTATCCCGTGGGACGCATCCTGCTGTTCGAATTAACGCGACACAGCGATCACCACTATAAGGCAAGCAAGAAATACCAGGTATTGAAGCACATGGACGAGAGCCCTCAACTGCCCACAGGCTACCCAGGGATGATGCTTTTAAGTCTCGTACCTCCGATTTGGTTCAGTGTAGTGAACCCACGCATTCCAGAGGCTATTCAGAAACCACAATGAGGAATTTCGAAATACTCCAGAACAGCTTCGGATCCTTAATGATCAACTCATCCTTGGTGTTGATTCGATAACTTTCGGTGGGGTGATCGGTGATGATCTTGTGGCGTGACCCTAGGTTCACGCTGGTGAATTCGCGAAGGTCATGCGCTTCGAAATTCTTCTTGTCCATGTCTTGATTGACATCCTCTGAGCGCAACAGCCCTCCCTTCTCCAAGACTCCAGACTCGATCAATTCCCGCTTGGTTCCGATAGCAAAGTAGACCATATTGAGGTTTTTCTGGAGTTCATTCATCTTCTCTTCCATCGAACTCATGCTACCCTCCATCATTTCCAGGTTCGCTTGGAGCGTCATCTTATCTACCTCCGCCTGCATGTATTCTTGGAAGATGTCCTTGAAGTCATCACCCAGCATGCCTAGATCATGATTCAAGTGGGCCATCCTGAGGTTATTCATCTCCATCTTCTCTTCCATGCTTGAAATGATCGAAAAGAGATGAGCCGAGTTCGCCGAAGTCGCTCCAAGATTCTCCTCGAGTCGGGTGATATAGGATTGATTTAATTCCATGATCGAACGCATCTTCTCCACGTTCTCACGGATGGCATCCTTATCCCTCACCTTTTCCTTCATCTGGATCATGATCTCCGACTCTACAATTCGCATCTGCTTCATGTTCGAATCGATCGCCTGAAAGGTCAATCCGATCGCATCCAAGATCGAATCGCGCTGCGCGAGTTCTCTCTTCGTTTGATCGAGTTCTGTTTGAACAGGAGAACAATCCTGTTTCTCACCGCATGCGGCGATGATCGTCAGGATCAGAATAGGGAATATGAGTCGGCGGGTTTTCATGACTACGATAAAAACCTATAATCGGAATTTATCAAAAGGGGAAGGTCGTGAATTGACGCCCAAGAATGACTAACATTGATTCGTGAAGATCCTAGCCATCATACACGGAAGGTCTCCCATGACAGAGCCCCTTGAACGCATGATCGAGCATTGGCGTGAAGAACATCCCGACCACTCGATCGAGGTCTTCACCACACAGGCAAACCTCGACGCCTTCAATCAAGCGAAAGCAGCCGGTGAATACGATGTGGTCATCAGTGGTGGAGGCGACGGAACCAATAATGAGGTCATCAACGGCCTGATGCGCATTCCGCTAGATCAACGACCCGGTATGGCCATCCTACCGTTGGGTTCAGGAAACGACTTTGCACGCATGCTGTCAAAGCGCACACCAATAGACCTTCTGGAGAGACTAGCCAATAATCCGAAGGAGCAATCCGTGGATGTCATCGAAGTAAAGCACAACGATCACGTGAGATACGCTTTGAACATGGTCACATGTGGCATTGGAGCCGAGATCGCCGCGTCGGTGAACCGCCGAAAATTCAGCCTGCCTCCCGCATTCAACTACTATCGCGCCATCATTCAGTGGCTATTGAAATACAAGGCGCCAGAGATCACGCTCCGCTGGGACCGCGATGAGGTTCGCTCGAAGACCCTTTTGACCGCTTTTGGCAACGGAACGTACGCCGGTAACGGTCTCGGCCTAAACCCACAGTCTCCGATCGACGACGGACGCATGGGACTCACCTTGATCGGGAACGTCGGAGTCATAGACTTCATTCGCTATCAAAGTACCTTGAAGGCGGGTCGATATGTCAAAGACAAACGGCTACGCTACGAAAAGACCGTGAAGGCTGAATTGACGGTCCATTCGGGTCAATGTGCCGTGGAAAGTGATGGAGAAGAATTCACGCGCCTCCAGGAGGGTGAAAAGATCCAGATCACCTTGCTACCCAAAGCGATCCGGATCATTTGATCATTTCTTCGAACTTAAGCGAAAACCGAAGTAGGTCATTCGGCCGAAGATCGGCCCCCAGATCAGCGAACTGTCAAAATAGGGCCCAAACGGCTGATCGTCTGCTACAATGGGATTCGGCTGACGCACATTCGTGATGTTCTCCATTCCGACATATACTGCATACCGATCTCTCCACGTCTTCGAGATCTGCGCATTCATGATGATCAGATCAGGCGAATAATTATCGAATCGGTAATCCTCCGGGTTGGATTCCGTGCTTGGGATACGCTTTGGACCCTGCCACTGAACGGTATAATCGAAACTCCAATCGTTCTTTGTTTCATAAGCCAAATTCACGAAGGCTCGATGCCTAGAGATGTACGGACGGGTCAACAAGGTCCCACCATAGGTCGTCATCACGTCATACCATCGATACGCCAGGCGAATATCAAACCGCCTCATCAACTCGTAATCAAATTGCGCCTGAGCGCTTGTGGAATAGCTGCGACCAACCAAGTTGTATATATACACCAATCTAGGATCCTCCATATCCACCACCGTTTGATTCTCAAACTCGGTGTGGTACAGGTCGATAGAAAGCGTCGCCGGACGATAATCGATCCGCAGGTCCTGCACGTAGTTCAAGCCGAAATTCCAAGCCACTTCTGGAGCCAAGCCAAACCCAGGGATGGAAGGATCTACTTCGATCACCCACTCGCGAGAGGTTGCTAAGAGCGACATATTCTCCGCGATCACATTCGAGGTACGCTGCCCACGACCTACAGAGGCTCGAAGCACTGACCCTTCGGCCACTTCATAGCGCATATGAAGACGCGGCGTGGCAAAGAATCCGTAGTAGTTGTGGTAATCGCCTCTTAGGCCAGCTACGAGAGCAAACTTTTCGAAATAAGTGAACGTGTATTCAAAGAAGGCCCCCGGCACGATCTCTTCTCGCTCGTATCGCACGTTGTCCAAGGTCTCCTCAAATCGATCGTATTGAAGACCCGCTCCGGTTCTGAATTTGTGCGTTGTCGTACTGATAATCGATTGATACAAGGTGTTGACATACGCACTTTGCTGTTCGGCCGTATATGGACGATTCCCGAAGAAGCCGTCATACTGATGAAGAACGGCTTTGGTCTGAACGCCGATACTTTGATACTTCTTCTCAGGAAAGACATAGCCCGTTTTCCCCCAACCTTCATAGCGTCGGGTATTCCAGCCCAAGAGGTAGGAAGTGCCTACGACCTGCTCCGTCTGACCACCTCGCTTTTCCTCGTCGATGACACGGACGCCCATTTGACCATTCCAGCCTTTGTTGTTGGTGAAACACCATCGATTGACTCCATTGAGCATATGCCCCGTAGGAAAATCGAGGAAGGAATCCCCATTGCCATTCACTTCAAAAGGACGTGCGTCTCCATGGAGCAACAAAGCAGTCGAAACCTTTTCTCCCAGCCTTTGGGATGCCTGAAGGTTGAGCTCAGACCGACCTCCCTGGTTGCCATATCCGTTGATGAACCAGCGCTTCATCGTCTGAGGCTTGTCTAACTCCACATTGATCTGCCCGGTCACACTTTCAAAGCCACTGGCAACCGAACCCGCCCCTTTATTCAATTGGATACCTGAGATCCACGTACCCGGTATATAGGTCAAACCATTGACAGAAGCCAATCCACGTACATCTGGAATCGCCTCACGCGTGATCTGGGTGTACTTTCCATCCAAACCCAACATCTGTATCTGCTTGGTGCCGGTGACCGCGTCCGTGTACGCGACGTCCACTGACGGGTTCGTTTCGAAACTCTCAGAAAGATTACAACAAGCCGCCTTATGCAGCTCATCCTGACCGATCTGCTCGGTTTTGATCGGGTTCATGTAGGAAATCTCCGTGGACTTTTCGCGATAGACCACTTCGACCGCATCCAAGACTTGTTCCTTCTTCAATACGATGGTCAGCTTATCAGGCTGTTCCACCTTGATCGTATCGCCATTATAACCCATGTAGCTGATCACCAGCATGTAGGTCTTTTTAGACACAGGAAGTTCGAAGTACCCGTTGGTATCTGTTGCCGTACCCGATTGCGTACCTAACCAAAAGACATTGGCGAATGGAATAGGCTTAAACTTTCCATCTACGCCTTCTTCTATCACAATACCGCTCACGGTTGACTGCGCAAAGCCAAGCCCGCTCACCAAAGTGAGCAGGACTGCAACTAAGTAATAACGCATGATCAGTGCTTTTCGAGCTCCTCGTAACGGCAACACTTCGGCAATGCTTCATAGGACTCCTTGGCAGGAACCTTTCCATTGACCTCATGTCCAGCTGTCAGGAGTCGAGCCTCGATCTCTTCGAGCTGGGTCTTGTCAGTGCGATAGGCAATGGCGAGCTGGTCGGTGGCTTTGTCCCAAGTGGCATATTTCACCCCTTTGCCATAAGCCGCCTCTTCAATGCGCTCTTTGCACATTCCGCAGACACCTTTAACCGTAAGGGTATCTTCCACGACCTCTTTTTGTGCATAGCCGGTCGATGCTACGGTCATTCCGATGATGACAAGTAAGATTGAATATAGTTTCATGATTTCGTCGATCTGATAATTGAAATGAATGAGTAAAAGATTTATCAAGGACAAACGTCCCGCAACCTTCGTCATCCATAAGTGATCAGACGAACAAGCTCAATGGGAATGTCACGCACACAAGGTGGTCCGCGATCTAAGAGCGCTTTTTCCAGCTCTACTTCCTCCACCTGATTTACTAGGAGTTCAAGGTCAATAGTGGCGATCAGCGGTAGTTGCACATCCTCCACTTGCAAGTTTGCCGAAGCTGTGTGTTCGTCGTCCAACTGATTGTACACTACTCGCTCCTCACAGCACGATTTTTCAGGCATGAAACCCGCCTCATCGCAGGCACAATGGGTTTCGAACATGAAATGATTCACGTCCGAAATGCGCCCGAGGCAGTAGTGCACCTCAATGCCATACCCAACCGAACTGATCAGATAGAACAAACTGAATATGAAGGCAGTAATACGCATTCCTCTACAAATGTAACGCAGAAATTGAGGTAAAGGTTGCCAACCCTGTTAGCAAGACTTAATGCTATTTCTTTCGGAAGAAGATCTGGATCGGAACGCCGGTGAAGTTAAAATGCTTCCTCATCTGATTCTCAATGAATCGGCGATACGGGTCCTTGATGTACTGCGGAAGATTGCAGTAAAAAGCAAAGGTCGGTGCGTGCGTGGGTAACTGCTGCACGTACTTGATCTTTATGTACTTACCCTTAGTCGCTGGTGGAGGCGTATACTCGATGATCGGCAGGAGGATCTCATTCAGCTTATTGGTCTTGACGCGCTGAGTCCGGTTCTTGTAAACGTCCAATGCCGTTTCTAAGGCCTTATGGATCCGCTGCTTGTTGATGACAGAAGTGAAAATGATCGGCACATCATTGAACGGCGCCAGCTTCTCCCTGATCTGTGCTTCGAAATCCTTTGCGGTATTCGTTTCCTTCTCCACCAAATCCCACTTGTTGATCAGCACGACCACCCCTTTGCGGTTCTTTTCGATCAGTCCGAAAATATTCAAGTCTTGTTGACCTAAACCTTGGGTAACATCCACCATGAGGATACATACATCTGAGTGCTCGATGGCACGAATGGCACGCATGACCGAATAGAACTCTAGGTCTTCATGCACCTTCGCCTTCTTTCGAATACCCGCCGTATCCACCAAGGTAAAATCGAAGCCATAGGCATTGTAGTGCGTATCGATCGTATCTCTTGTGGTACCTGCTACATCAGTGACAATGTTTCTATCGATACCGAGCAGTGCGTTGACGAAGGACGACTTTCCAGCATTCGGACGACCTACTACAGAAATTCGAGGCAACTCATTCTCCTCTACCTTCTCTTCTTCCGGTAAAAGTCGGATCAGGTCATCCAAAAGGTCTCCCGTACCGGCGCCATTTATGGCAGAAATGGGATAGATCTTTTCGAAACCCAACTGGTAGAACTCATAGCTCTCCGCTTCCTGTGAAGGATTATCGATCTTATTCGCCACCATCATCACTGGCTTCTTGCTCTGACGAAGCAACTTAGCCACATCGCGATCCAGATCGATCAGTCCTTGACGGGCATCGCATACAAAGAGGATCAAGTTAGCCTCCTCCATCGCAATCATCACCTGCTTGGCGATCTCCTTTTCGAAGATGTCATCTGTTTCGCTCACATAACCGCCGGTATCGATGACCGAGAACTCTCGCCCCCCCCAATCGCTCTTACCATAATGGCGGTCGCGAGTTACGCCCGAATACTCATCCACGATCGCCTGACGGCGGCCGATGAGTCGGTTAAAGAAGGTGGATTTCCCCACGTTGGGGCGTCCGATGATCGCTACTAGTGCCATAAGGGGTGCAAAGGTAGTTGGAATTCAGACGGTAAGGTGCTCAATACCCGTACTTCCGCAACTTTCGGTCGTCGTTGCGCCAGTCCTTATCGACCTTGACGAAGGTTTCCAAGAAGATCTTCTTACCGAAGTACTTCTCCATGTCCTTGCGTGCTTCAGTTCCGACCTTCTTGATCGCACTTCCACCCTTACCGATGATAATACTCTTTTGAGTATCGCGTGCTACCACAATAACCGCCCGAATCCGAATGATGCCATCCTCTTCCTTGAAAGCTTCCACCTCCACCTGGACGGAATACGGGATCTCCTGCTTGTAGTTGCTCAAGATCTTCTCGCGAATGATCTCCGATACAATGAAGCGATCGTTCTTATCGGTCAGCTGATCCTTCGGGAACCACTCCGGCCCTTCCGGGATGTCTGCCTTGATTTCCTCAAACAGCTCCTTGACCTGAAAATTCTCCAGCACGGAAATCGGAGCTATACGTTTAGCGTTGGGCAAGACCGACGACCAATGTTCGATGGAAGCGTTGACTTGTTCCTGGTCGCCTTTGTCGATCTTGTTGATCGCCACGTATACCGGCACCTCAGCATCTTTCAGTTTTTGAAGGATCCGCTCGTCCTTGAATTCCTTCTGTCCCAATTCCACCATGAAGAGAAAGATGTCGGCGTCTTGAAGCGCCTCCTTTACGAAGCCCATCATGCTCTCTTGCATTCGATAGGCTGGATCGATCACCCCTGGCGTGTCGGAAAACACGATCTGAATTTCCTCCTCGTTGTAGATCCCAAAAATGCGATGGCGCGTTGTCTGTGCCTTGGGATTGATGATCGCCAATCGCTCACCGATCAAGGCGTTCATGAGAGAACTCTTCCCAACATTGGGATGACCGATAATATTAACGAAACCGGAGCGATGAGTCATTAGACGCGCTCGATTATAGTAGCATAGCCTTGACCCACGCCTACACACATGGCCACCAAAGCGTACTTCTTGTTTTGCTTGTGCAACTCGATCGCTGCGCTTTGCAAGATGCGCGAGCCCGTCATTCCGAGTGGGTGACCAATCGCAATGGCACCTCCGTTAGGATTGATACGAGGATCGTCATCAGCGACTCCCAATTGACGAGTGACCGACAGGGTTTGCACGGCAAAAGCCTCGTTGAACTCAAGAATATCCATATCGTCCAAAGTCAGTCCCGCACGCTTCAATGCAAGGTTACTCGCATCGACCGGTCCGATTCCCATGATGCGGGGTTCCACGCCTGAAACACCAGATGACACGATGCGCGCCATCGGGGTCAAGTTGTGTTGCTTCAAGCCTTCTTCGCTAGCGATCAACATCGCCGCAGCACCGTCATTGAGACCTGAAGAATTACCGGCCGTAACGCTACCCCCTTCCTTGCGGAAAGCAGGGCGAAGCTTGGCTAAGATTTCCAGTGTGGTGGTATCCTTAATGAACTCGTCCTGATCGAAGATCAGCGGATCTTGCTTGCGCCGCGGGATCTCGACCGGCACGATCTCCTCCGCCAATCGACCATTGTCTCTCGCCTTTGCCGCTTTCATTTGCGACCAGTACGCAAATGCATCTTGATCCTCACGACTGATCTTGAATTGATCAACAAGGTTTTCGGCGGTTTCACCCATGGCATGGGTACCGTAGAGCTCGTGCATCTTCTTATTGACGAAGCGCCACCCGAAGCTCGAGTCATAGAGCTTGCTGTCATTCCCGTAAGGCTTGGATGCTTTGCTCATCACCCATGGTCCTCGAGTCATATGCTCCACACCACCCGTCACGAACAAGTCTCCTTCGTTCGCCGCGATCGCCCTCCTAGCATGAACCGCCGCACTCATTCCAGAGCTGCAAAGTCGATTCACGGTTTCACCAGGCACCTTCCAAGGCATACCCGCCAAGAGCAAGGCCATGCGAGCCACATTTCGATTATCCTCCCCGGCTTGATTGGCACAACCAAGGATGACGTCATCCACTCTTTCCCAGTCAACCGAACCATTGCGTGACATCAATTCTTTGATCACCAATGCCGCCAAATCATCTGTACGAACTGGCGAAAGGGCACCCTGAAAGGATCCGATTGGCGTCCTGATTGCGTCAACTATAAAAGCATCTCTCATGGCTTTGAATTTGGGTGCAAAGGTGATTAAACATCAGCGGGAAACCAATCTTCGTCTTTTCGGAAGACGGTACCCTTAAAGAGCGCCACCTTTTCGCCTTTCTGATTAGTAACTTCCACTTCATAGATTCCGATCCGTCTCGATATACTTTTTTCAGAGGCGACCGCACGCAATCGGTCTCCTTCTCTAATTGGCTTGAGATGAGAGATGCTGGTCTCAATCGAAACCGCCTGTTTTCCGTGACCATTGGAGGCAAAGGCTAGAGTGCTATCTGCCAAGGAGTAGGTGATTCCTCCGTGACCGATGCTAAAACCATTGAGCATTTCTTTGCGAACGGTCATCTCCAAAATGCAGCTGCCTGCACCTTCTCCTATCCGTTCGATTCCCAACCATTGGCTGAATGGATCATCGTTATACATCCTATCGACCACGCGTGTGGCCAAGCTCTTCTCGCTCATTCCCTTCGATTTCCAACAAAGAAAGAGAAAGTGGGCCGTTAGCGCACCACAATGATGCTGCCCGTGCGGAAATCCTCCCGGCCGTTCTTATCGACGACGTAGACCTCGTAGTTGAAGACGGTTTGCGGCTCAACCACGAACTCCAACAGATCAACAGGAGTATTCAGCGCATCAATGCGACAAACTTCCTGACCCCAACGATCGCGTACGATCATCAACACCTCTTGGATTCCTTCACCGCGGATCGCGAACCCATCGTTAAGTCCGTTGCCATTGGGGGAATAGGCATTTGGAATATACAGCGCATAGATCGGTTCAACCACGACCTTTCTGACCGTATCGTCCTCACACCCGAACCGGTTGAGCACTTGCAACCTAACCTCCATTGTGGCGGTATCTCGAGGGTATACGACATAAGGATTCTGCTTCGTACTGAACGATTCTCCATCAGCAAACCATCGCCATTGAACGGGGTTCACCGATCGATCCCAGTATTGGGCATAGGGTTCCAAGACCTCAATGCGCTCGGGCTCAAAATCAAACGCCGCACGCACAGTTTCAGGATAGACCTCCACGTCCTTCTCTATAGTAGCGGCACAATTGGCATCACTCACCACGGTCAACCGCACTGGCAAGATTCCGGGTTCGGGAAACATAACCCACTCCGTGGTCGAATAGCCTAGAAGCCCTTCATTAAAACGCCAACTCCAGGATACGATCTCGCCCAAATCGATCTCCGACAGATCTTGAAACAAGGTCGGATTATCGACACAAGCCGGCTCGTCAAAAAAGTCAGGCCGAGGGAAAGGAAATACACGGATGATGTCTTCGAACGTGTCCAACTTGACGTCGTTGCTGATGGTGATCAAGCGCACCTTGTACTTCCCTCCTTTCGCGTAGGTGTGTGAAGGTGAGGGCAACGTGGATGTACCGCCGTCACCAAAAGACCAGCGATAACCGGTGATCTCTCCCACCACGGGCGGCTTGCTGGTGTCGATGAACTGTGCCGTCAGCCCACATGTATCCTCCAAATAAAAGGAAGGATAGCTCGGCGGATAATACGTGAATGAGCGAGAAAAGGAATCAACACAGCCGCTATCATTGAATGCATACAAAGTGATGTCGAAGATCCCGAAGGTGTCATATTGATGTATGGGGTTGAACTGCGAACTGCCGTTGCCATCACCAAAATCCCACCAGATGGAATCGAGATTGGATTGATAAGCAAACGAAGTGTTATTGAACACTGCCGCGATCAACGAAGTATCGAATTGCATCCCGAACTGTGCTGTGACGTCCGAGCCTTTCAACTCCGTAGCCAACTCGCTCTCGCAACCAAAGTTGCTGATGAGTTGGCAGACGATCGAGTCACCTTCATTCATGGAATAATAAGACGCGGTATCGTCAAGGTCACCATTGTTCCAGATATACTCTTCGAATCCTGGAGGAGCGATTAGAACCAGTGGGTCGTCTTTCATGCACCATTGGTAGGAGAATCGCGCTGGATTACACTCGATGGCGAAGTAGCCATAACTAAAATGCTGTCCCAATCCGCAATCCCCATTCACTACCTCTATGGTCACGATCTGACCAATGTAAGGCCGCAGATCCAACGATATCTTTTGCCAATCTGCCCAGCGGATCTCTGTGGGATATTGTGTGCCGTTATCGTATTCAAACGTCTTCGTAGGAAACGACGTAAATCCAGGCATGTAACAAATGTCAGTACAAAAGATCGTGCTATCATTCTGATCTCGAATACGTGCACCGAAGATCGGTTGACGGTCCTCCGGATGGGTTGGACGCTCAGAAACCGCAGCAAAGTGAAAGGTGAACAAGGCGGTTTCGTCCGACACGACAAATGACTTGAACATGCGTTCAGCCTTCGCTCCGTCATCGAGATCACCGACTCGTATCGAATAGGACATTCCCGGAGGAACAACCCTGAGAAGATTGTCTGTATACGGGTCCCGAGCATTTGTATCTGCCAAATACACAAAGCGAGTGCCTCCGGTATTCGGATACGAAAACGGGGTGTCGACCGCATCTATCGTTGGCCCCCAATTCCGCTGTCCGATCTTCCTTGTCCAACCCGAGAAGGATCCACCCGTGAGTCCATCACCCGGACACTGCCCCCAACCTATCGAGGACATCAAGAATAGCACTATGATGGATATAAAGCGTAGCATCCAGACCTTCAACAGGTTGATCATGAGATTGTTTCCGTATACTTGAGCTTGCTTGAACAAAACTTGAGATCCATGCAAAATTCAACCCGTCTTCTGACACTCTTCATTCTACTTGTCGTTGGAACAACCTTCCGGTTGCCCGCGCAGGATCGAGCCTTGAATTCGGTGGAGATCGAACTGCAACGGCTTATCCAAGACCCGGGACTCAAGCACGGCCAAGTAGGATTCGTTGCAACCAACTTGGACAACGGTCGAGTGATAGTAGAACACCACAATTATCGTGCGCTGATTCCTGCCTCCATTCAGAAAGTGGTCACTACGGCTACGGCACTGAAGCAGCATGGCCCGTCGTATCAGTTTCACACCACCCTCGCCCACAGCGGGAGCATCACGGCAGGCACACTACAAGGCGACCTCTACATCATCGCGCACGGAGATCCGACACTCAACTCAAGGTACTTTTCTGGAGATGAACATTTTCAAAAGATCAAGGCTGCCCTCGAAGAAGCCGGAATCAAGAAAATTGAAGGACGACTGGTTCTAGACCTGAGCATATACGATGAACACACCACGCCGGATGCTTGGTCGTGGGAAGACATGGGCAACTACTTCGGAGCAACGCCCACGGGGTTGATGTGGAATGACAACATGATCGAGGTGCATTTGCGCAGCGGCCAAGTGGGAACTGACGTGGTCTTGGCTCAACCTTGGCCTGAATACCGCCCGTTTTCATTAGAGATCGATATTCAAGCCGCGGAAGGAGATAAGGATGACGCTTGGTTCTTCAGTGCTCCGAAAAGCGACATGATCTATGGCAAAGGAACCATCCCCGCTCACAAGCAGGATTTTGTGGTGAAGATCTCCAATCCAGACCCCGTACTGACCTTCGGACAAGATCTAGTCCGCGAACTCAAGCTCGGCGAACCCGAGATCTACATCAGTCATTCCGATCTGGATGTAGAGACCAAGACCTTGCTAGACATCTACTCTGCGCCATTAGAAACCATCGCTAAGGTGACCAATCACCAAAGCGTGAACCTATATGCGGAAGCGCTCAACATTCTGAATGACACCCACACGCATCAGAAGTCAGTGGAGGGGGGAGTCTATGCGGCCATGGCGCAGCTGAAGCAATGGAAGGTCAACACCTCTGGGGTGAGGATGCTGGACGGTAGTGGAATTTCTCCCATGAATAGAATGACGCCTCAAACGATGGTCGAACTACTCGGTGCGATCTATCGGGATGACGTCTACCCGGCCTTCTACAACAGCCTACCGATCGGTGGAGAAAGCGGTACGGTGAAGTGGTACTTCCAATCCGGAAAAGCCAAAGGCAATCTGAGAGCGAAAAGTGGCACCATGAGCGGCGTGCGCAACTACGCTGGGTACGTCAAGAACAAGTACGACGAGAACGTCGCGTTTTGCATCATGCTGAGCGACTACGACGAGTCACGCCGAGCAGAGATCATGAAGAAAGTGGAGCGCCTGATCGAAGCGGTAATCGAGGACTAAACCTAGTAAAACGTCTTCTTGAAGGCTGCTTTCTGTCTTAGCAACACACTAGCACGGTAACGTTCTTCGTGGTAAGCGTAGTAGAGCTTATCCAAGCCTTCCAACACTTCTGGGATCCCCTTTTCATCGGCCCACTTCAACAGACCCTTGGGATAGTTCACTCCTTTGGTCATCGCAAGATCAATATCTTCTTCGGTCGCGATTCCTAAATGCAACGCATCCGCAGCCTCGTTGATCAACATGATCAGCACCCGCCACACAATGGCTTCTCCGACCTTTTCATTCTTATCGGGTTCAGGCATGGAGGCCCCATCCCGATAATCATAGTAACCACGACTGGTCTTTCGGCCAAGGTAACCCGCTTCCATCATGCGCTTCTGGGTAAAGGAAGGCTTGTAGCGAGGGTCGTAATAGAATGCTGTCCAAACGGTCTCCGTTACGGTATAGTTAATATCGTTTCCGATGTAATCCATCAGTTCGAACGGCCCCATACGGAAGCCACCGATTTCTTTCATCGCCCAGTCGATCGTAGCCATATCGGCAATTCCCTCTTCGTAGATCCGGATCGCTTCACCATAAAAAGGACGAGCCACTCGATTCACAATAAATCCTGGAGTGTCTTTGGCCACCACGGTCACCTTCTTCCAACCATCGATCAGAGCACGCGCACTCTTTAATGTATCGGCTGAGGTCTGCACGGCAGGAATAATCTCGACCAAGGGCATCAAAGGTGCCGGATTAAAGAAATGGATCCCGATCACTCGCCCTGGCTTTTGGCACGAAGCGGCGATCGACGCAATGGAAAGCGAGCTGGTATTGGAAGCGAGAATGCAATCCGCAGGTGTTACCTCCTCCAAGGTCTCAAACACCTCCTTCTTGACATCGAGCCGCTCAACGATGGCCTCGATCACCAATCCACATTCTTGAAATGAGTGATAATCATGCGTCAGCTTGATCCGACCAAGGATCGCGTCTGCCTCCGCTTGGTCGATCTTTCCTTTCTCAACAAGACGCGCCATCACCTTTTGCAAGCTCGTCATCACACGCTCTAACGCAGCATCGTTGGTATCAAACAAATGAACCACATGCCCGTTCTGTGCCGCCACTTGTGCGATGCCCGTGCCCATGGTACCAGCGCCCATTACTCCTATTTCCATCATAGTGCAAGAAGATTAGTTCAAAAAGATTAGTCCTTTCTGACACAGCGAAGGTAATAGTGCATGAAGATTAGTGCACGAAGATTAGTTTGACAATCTATCCTTTCATTAGAAGACGCAACGGAGTGAAGATTTAGCTTGGTCTAATTAAGTTCCTGTCTTCTTCTTGAGGTATCGTATGTACCCATTCAGCATCTTAAGCACATCTAGTTGATACGCCTTTAATCGAGCGGCTTCTTTCTCTTCAATGTATCCCTCATCGAAGGCTACGTTAATATGGTCCTGAGTCTCAAGTAACGACCCTCTGGCAATTCTACAATACTGGATATTCTCTTTGTCATGGAATCTTCCGTGACCCTCAGCGATCTGCGCGGTTACCGATCTGGAAGATCGAATAATTTGCTGCTTCAACAGATACTTCTCTTCTGCTGGAAAGCTTCTACTCATGATCGAGATCTCCTTACGAAATCTACGTGCAAGGTTATACACCTCTAATCCCTCAAGCGTCTGCATAAGTCTTCAGTTTTACTCGAA
The DNA here is from genome assembly GCA_038131955.1 of Flavobacteriales bacterium. Classification (GTDB taxonomy): domain Bacteria; phylum Bacteroidota; class Bacteroidia; order Flavobacteriales_G; family Salibacteraceae; genus SHAN690. The sequence goes on along the minus strand of JAYPQK010000009.1, from coordinate 181,368 downwards.
GCTATGACACCCTCTCACTGGAACCATTGCAAATTCTAAAGCCCAAATAACCAGATCTGGCAAAAAATCACCCCACGATTCTTCTCGCACTAATCTTCCTGCACTAACCAACAAGGGCCTCACTTCCCCTTAAAAACCGGCTTCCGCTTTTCAAGAAATGCCCGCACCCCTTCCTGAAAATCCTCCGTAGCAGCCGCGATCACTTGGGTCTCGCCTTCCGCTTCCAACTGAGCATTCAGATCATTCGTCACTGACTGGTTAAGCAAACGCTTCGTCAATCCCAATCCTTTCGTCGGGAGTGACCCCAACTTCTCGGCCAACTTCCAAGATGCTGCCTCAAACTCTTCGTCTTCAAACCACTTGTAGATCATGCCCAATCGCTCGGCTTCGGGACCGTCGATCTTATCGGCCAACATCATCAAGGCGCTCGCCTTTTGCCATCCGATCAGGCGGGGCAGCATAAACGTTCCACCTGAATCCGGGATCAAACTGATGCTGCTGAATGCCTGAACGAATACCGAGCTCTTTCTGGCAACCACGATATCGCACGCCAAGGCCACATTCGCACCTGCACCAGCTGCCACGCCGTTCACCGCAGCAATGATCGGCTTCTCAATATTTCTTAGACGCTTGATCAGCGGGTTATAGTGCTCATCCACGATTCGCTTGATGTCCGGACCGTCGGGATCGATCGCCTCACTCAGGTCTTGCCCTGCACAAAAGCCTTTGCCTTCGCCCGTCAAGTAGATGGCGCGGACCTCATCGTTGGCTGCACACGCATCGAGTGCTTCCTGACAAGCCTTTGACATCTCTTGGTTGAAGCTGTTGAATACTTGCGGCCGGTTCAGGGTAATCTTCCCTACCGAACCAATGATCTCGAGTTTGATCGTATCAGACATAGCGTTTCGTTTGAGGCCGAAAGCTACAAAGTTTGTGGGGTTCAGACCGAGAAATTCAGGGTCGAATTATAGGCACTTGAAGTAATCAAAGGGCTCAAAGCAATCCTTGCACTTGAAGTGTGCCTTGCAAGGGGTGGAACCGAATTGACTCACCATCTGGGTATCCTTGCTACCGCAGTTCAGGCAGGTGATCTGTCGCTCCTCGCCCATCAACGCCATCTTATCGGTGGACTCGTCAGCGGGAGGAGCAATGCCGTATTCCTTCAACTTTCGCCGTCCCTCTTCCGACAGCATCGCCGTGGACCATGGGGGACTCAATACCGTCCGCACTTCAAAAGGCTCTATTCCTGCCTCATTCAAAGCATCGATCACAGACTCTTCGATCACCTTGGTGGCCGGGCAGCCGCTATACGTTGGGGTAATGTCCACGACAAACTTTCCCTCTTCATCCCGCACATCGCGAATGATTCCGAGGTCTACCACCGAGATCACCGGTATCTCCGGATCCTCTACCGTGAAAAGCACCTTCCAAACCTCAGCGATATGTTCGGGGGATTCTACCATGTAGCATCTGGATAGGCTCGTGGCAAGAACTGCATCTCAGCGAGGATGTAGCCCAAATGTTCGGTATGGAAACCTTTTCGACCACCGTCCTGCATGAACTCATCTTCCGGAAGCGTCAAGGTCGCCTCTGAGATCACCGCCTTCACCGCTTCGTCCCAAGCTGCCTTTAGTCCTGTGACATCTGGAATTACACCTGCAGCAATAAGATCAGCATCGGCCGGTTGCGACATGAACAGTTCACCTGTGTACATCCACACATCCTCAATCGCACGTTGGATCTTTTCCTTGCTCTCGTCAGTACCGTCTCCCAAGCGGATCACCCACTCTGAGCTCCAACGCTTGTGGTAGGTCACCTCCTTTATTGACTTCTGCGCAATCGCCTTCAAGGTCTCATCACTGGATTCAGTCATGGCCTGAAGCAAAAGGAAGTTCCACTGATCAAAAAAGAACTGCCGTGCGATCGAATCAGCGAAATCCCCGTTGCGAAGCTCCGTGATCAATGCGTTCTTGAAGTCCATGACATCTCGCTTGTAGGCCATGTCATCCTCTGAACGATTTTCACCGCTTAGCTTTCCTGCATAATCGAGGTACATGCGCGCCTGTCCGATCAGGTCCAAAGCAATGTTGGTCATCGCAATGTCTTGCTCGAGCACGGGACCATGGCCGCACCATTCGCCCAAGCGGTGTCCTAGAATCAAAGCGTTGTCTCCTAAGTGAGTTACAAAGTCGTAGAGAGGATTTGCTGCTGCCATCAATGTGCGTTTGTGAATGAAGTGCTCAAAAGTATTATTCGTGAATTATAGTTAAACGAACAATAATCACCCGATTTTGCTCAAAAGCATGAGAGTCATCAGTTACCTTTGAGGCTTCAAGACGATTCTTATGAAGAAAATTTACGCTTTAATGCTAGGTTTTCTGCCGTTGTTGAGCTTCGGTCAGTACACCTTCGAATGGCACACAGACTCTATCCAAGAGGCTAATCCAGGTGCCGATGTAGGCTTTGACTACACACTGACCAACCCGGGCACCGAGGACATTGACATTACGTGGATCTTTACCCGCGATACGTCTGAATCTCAAGAAGCCGGAGTCAACGTATGGCAAGACTACATGTGCGAGGGAATCTTGGTTTGCTGGCCTTACACCAAGCGATCAAACACGTTTACCCTTCCTGCAGGTCAGTCTACTGATATGTACCATCACATCTGGATGATGCGCGGTGATGAAGGCGACACCGGAACCTTCCACAGTCAAGCGATCATCTATCAAGCAAACGATTCAGCAAACACAGTGAATGTGTTCAATATTACGGTGAACATCGTTCCTGTTGATACGGTATTCACAACTATCGACGGCAAGGATGTGGCCATTGTGGATGGTGACACATTTGAGTTGTTTGGCGGAAACTGGGTGCCACTAGGCGTTTGGGATGACATTAACGCGGCAGGTGTACTCGGTCAAAACGCTCCTAACCCTTTCCAAGGTCAGACCAACATTGAGTATTCATTGACAAGCGGAATGGGTTCCTTGAAAGTCCAAGACCTCACAGGTAAGATCGTGATGGATTTTCCTCTGAACCAACAAAACGGAATCGTGACCTTGCAAGGCCAACTTGAAGCCGGCGTATACTTCTACTCACTTTGGGAAGATGGTCGCATGCTCGACAGCAAGCGTATGCAAGTGATCCGATAAGATTTTCGATCCACACTATGATTGAGCCCATTTACTTCGGTTGATGGGCTTTTTTATTTGGGCGTCTCCCCTCGAATTCTCGAGGGGCCGGGCTCTTCGCTATATTTCTGCCGCCAAAGGCGACAGAAAATGCCGCTGCGATCCCTGACGCAGGGTTCAGAAACAAATAAATGTGTTTGATGTTACATGAAAAATCTGCGAAAATGAATTCTGCGTCCTATCTTGGCGCATCATTTGCACTTCTAAACCTTACTTATGACACGTATTCTGTCCACACTATCGACGGCTCTAATCATTCTTTCGCTCACATCGTGCGGCGCCTCGGAGCAACAAAGCAGCAGCATCGAAGTCAACACAACGGCTGAAGGACCCTTCTTCATGGGTGCCAACAGTCTGATTGCTGACTACGAAGTTTCTTTGGACAATCTGATCGAAGGAAGATCCATCAAGGCCGAAGAGATCCACTCCATTCAATTGAGTGGCGTGAGCGTGACCTTGGATGATGACAGCTTAACCTTAGCAGATATGAACAGCGTCACCCTCCAGTTGGTAGGAAAGGATGCTCCCATGACCACGGTAGCCGTTCGCAATCCGATCAGTGAAGGTGGACAATCGACCACCTTGGTGGCCAGCGATGAGGCTGACCTGACCCCTTATTTCAAAGACAGCAAATTCACTTTCGTACTGGATCTTGATTTTAAAGATGATGCCTACGTAGATCAAGTGAACGCATCTGTCAAAGTTGACCTTACTATTTCACTCAAATAATCAAACAACCAAAAGACATGAGTAGATTCCTTACCCTCTTATTCGTTTGTAGCCTGGCATTGACCGGTTTCGCACAAGAAGATGCTGACCGATTGACCGGCGTTTGGGAACCCAGCCACGGCAAGGCGAAGATCAAAATCGACAAGATCGGAGAGAAGTATTACGGCAAGATCGTATGGCTCAAACAACCTATTGACCCAGAGACCAATGAGCCTAAGGTGGACAAAAACAATCCGGATGAAAAGATGCGCTCCAACCCACTCCGCGGTTACCGCATTTTGAAGGACTTCGAATACACCGATAAGGATGTATGGACAGAGGGCACCATCTACGATCCGGAGAACGGCAACACGTACAGTTGCACCATCAAAATGACCGATGAGAATACGCTGGACATCCGAGGATACATCGGCGTCTCCACCTTCGGACGTACCGACATCTGGAAGCGACTCAAAATGCCGAGTAAAAAATAAGGACCATGCGCAGACCTAGCCTACCTAAACTTCGTACAGGAGCCGCTGTAGCTGCTCTTTCCTGCTTTACAATCGTCACAGCATTTGCTCAAGTCGACTCTACTTATTCGGAAGAAGATGAGGAAGATTACAGCCTTTACGACGACTTGGAATACGTGGACGAAGGAACCAAACGCTTTGCCAACGCAAAGATCAAAGGCCTGAGTCCTGCGCAATTCATATCTGTGGGCTATGACTTTCAAGGCCCACATCAGCTCACCGCCGCCGCTTTTGGTGACGGACTTTATCAAGAGGAAACTGCAGACATCAATGCAGCCCACGGGCTGCGCGTGGGAGCTAACATTCCTGTGTATTCCAAAAACAGCCTCATCGTTCAGGTAGGTGGACAATTTTGGGATGTAAACTACGACATCGACCGCGAGGCAGGAGGCGATAATCCGTTGGTGAATGCGCTGCAGAACAACGGTCTGCGAACCGTTGGTTTGAATAGCACCATCTACAAGCCGCTGAATGAATATAGTTTCATCTTGGTACAGCTTCAAGCCGACATGAATGGAGATTGGGCAATACCCGACTTCCAAGGCTTGCAGTATACTCGGTATTCAGGGGCTGCCCTTTGGGGACGTAGACCGAAGGACAATCTCCAATGGGGAGTCGGTGTAGCTAGGACGTATCGCGCAGGTGAACTGAACTACGTGCCGATCGTAATGTACAATTGGACCTCCTTGAAGAGCAAGTGGGGTTGCGAAGTGTTGTTTCCAGCCCGAGGACACATGCGCTACACGTTCAATCCACGCAATATGCTCTTGATGGGATTTGCACTTGAAGGCGGCAGCTATCGCATCGGAAATCAGGGCAATGCCCTTGCCGATCCATATGACGAGCTCGAGATTCGCAGAGGAGAGCTCCGCTTCCGCGCTAACTATCAGCGTCAACTGATCGGATTCTTCTGGATGTCATTGGAAGCGGGATACCGCGTGAACTATTCCTTCAACGTGGATTCAGTTCCGGATGGACAGGACTTCTCTCGCTACTTCATCCTAGACGAACCATTGACCATGGAGAATGCGCTAACGAATCCGTTCTATGTCAACTTCAGCATCAACTTCGTAAGTCCTTAAGAATACTCTTGGGAGATTTATAGATTCTGAAGTTGCAGTTTGAAATTTACGTAACTGCTCATCTGGTTAAGGGCGAAATAGATTCCTGACAGCTTTTGCAGTGCCGTCTCGTTGCTGGGATCGAGTTCATAAGCTTTCAATGCAAAGGGCAAGGCTTTTGCGAATACCTCCTGAACTTGCCTTTGTTCGTTATAAAGTCGCTCAAACTCTTTCGAATCAGCAGCCTCTACGTCACCAAAATCCATTAACGCCAGGGGCCCACAGCTCCATTGTAGTAAATATGCCCCTAGATTGACCTACGATCAAACTAAATCATAACCCTCAGAAAACCAAGAACAAAGAATTGACGTCTATGTAGCGTATGCATTACTTTTATCTTCACACTTTACCAAACTTGGTTCTATGAGGTCATTATTACTCCTGTCATTCATCGTTATAGGCGCTTGCTTCGCTCAAGCCCAGAACACCATTAACCTATCCATCGAGCACTATCTTCAGGATCAGCCTTTTGCCCTTGAAGAAGCTTCTGCTAGCTACGATGGTCGTACGTTTGACGTTTCCAGAATGCAGTATTACGTTTCTGAGATCTCCATCACCGACGAGCAAGGAAATGTCACCACCTACGACAGCATGTGGACCTTGGTTGACGCCAGTACAACCACGGACATTGACCTCGGCACGGATTCGATGGATTCGATCGTATCGATCACGTTTTTCATCGGAGTGGACTCCGCTCACAACCATTTAGACCCGGCCACTTATCCCTCTGAACATCCGCTGGCATTCCAAAACCCTTCGATGCATTGGGGCTGGGCCAATGGCTACATCTTCAGTGCCATGGGCGGCAGATCGGGTGAGAACTTGGGACAGTTCTATGAGCTCCACGGACTAGGAGATGAGAACTATTTTTCCGTCACCCTTCCCACTCAGGTGGCTGCCAATAATGGCGAACTTGACATTACCGTGTACGCCAACTATGCCGAGATCGTACGAGGCATCGACATCTCCCCTGGCTTGATCTCACATGGACCGATCTATGAAGCACAGACCAGCTTAGAAAACATTCGAGACTACGTATTCAGTACGGAGGTTCCGACTTCCACTGCCTATCAAGGGGTGGATACCACCGACAGCAATGTTTCTGTCGGCGAGATATCTTCTTCATCCTTCAAGTTGTACCCCAACCCGACGCTAACCGGTTTGATCCAGATCGACCGACCAAATTCAAACACCAGCTCTTCGGTAGTCGTCCATGACGCACAAGGTTCTGTTGTTTGGCGAGACGAACTTGCTCCCAGCGAGCGCAGCTTGCATCTAGATTTCCTGCCAGCAGGAGTCTATCAGATCAGTCTGTTGGAGAACGGCGCACCGATCGCGCGGGAGAAGTTGGTGAAGCTGTGATCGTCTAGAGGAAGGCCTAGTCCCTCCTCAGTTCTTCCATATCCTCTATGGTTTCATCCAGCTTACGCATCAGGCGGCCATAGACCAGCATGAAGTCCCAACGATAAATGCCACGGGCGAAGAGCGCCATTCCTGCGAGCAGATTGTCAAGAGGGTCTTCCTACTTCTGGGGGGAGGGGGGAGACACTTTCTTGGCAGACGTTTGGTTCAGAATCTATTCACGAAGCAGTTTAGTATTAAGAAGCTCTCCTTAGCTAGAGTAAAGGGTCAGCTGTTTTACGAACAGCATCTTTATCCGAACACCTTCGAAGACGATTAACCCCCAGCCTGACGCCGCGTACAAATCCATACTTTTCGATAGCCTGTTTAGTATACTCAGAACAAGAAGGATCATAGTTACACTCAACCCTAAAAAACGTTCGCCGCCGCCTTTTCGCTGATAGTAATCAATTAGCCTAATTGCGGCCTTTCGTATCATCTCCCTAGAGTAACGATAAGGGACTCCCTAGACCAAAAAAGCCTTCAACTATTTGATAGTCAAAGGCTTTCATTTTCAAGTAGTTGCCCCACTAGGATGGAAATAATGTCGGTGAATGGCAATGAATGACGACAATTAGTCCCTTAACCAAAAAGTCGCATACGGATTGACTTAAAAACAATGTGATCAATTGCCCTTTAGATGTCATATACCAACATCTGATGACATTAGGGTGCCATCCACGGTGCCACCGACTTTGAGCAAAGCATTCATTAATCTTGAGACCAGAATCATTTACTGAATGACCGAAACAACTGTTTGCATCACCAGTTCTTAACTTCAAAACAGCAATGATCAGACAAACAATGACAAATCGCTCACCTCCTTTTAATTATTTATTAAGTCCCTCATCTAGGATTATCAATGTCATTTTACAGCTGAGGTTTGCCTGTCCTCACCTTTCAAATGGAGAATGGCTCAACCGGAATTCGAGTGTAGTCTCGGGTGAAGAATATATTGAACCCTCATCAATTAATGCGGAATGACTATATGCGTTCTAATATTGTATCGTGATTTTGTACTTAAAAAACATGGTGTGTCGTCATTGCATCGAAGCAGTGAAGGGCGCATTACGCAAATTGAACCTTCCGTATGATGAAGTCCAGCTCGGTGAAGTACACTTAAGCAAACCGCTCGATTCGGACCAAAAGAATGCCCTTGACAACGCATTAAAACCACTGGGCTTTGAGTTGCTGAACGATAAACGAACTCGGATCATCGAGAAGGTGAAGGCCGCTTTAATGGAAGTGGTGGCTTCCGGAGTTCCGGATGATTTTCAGATGAGCTCCTTTTTACAACATCAACTGGGTAAAGAGTATTCGGCCATTAGCAAACTATTCTCCGAGGTGGAGGGGCTGACTCTAGAACGCTATTTCATTTTGCTGAAAGTAGAGCGCGTGAAGGAGTTGATGGTCTATGATGAGCTGAGTCTTGCTGAGATATCGGATCAACTCGGATATAGCAGTCCCGCTCACTTGAGTGCGCAATTCAAACAAGTCACTGGTTTGCCGCCTTCTCATTTTAAGAAAGTAGCGGCTGAAAAGCGCATTCCCCTGAATGAAATAGGCGACATGTAATTCTATTCCAGAATCCTGTAAGTCACCAGCCGAGCTGTCATTTAACCTTTGTTTCATCAAAAAAAACAAGATGACACACACTTACAACATAGAGGGTATGACCTGTGAAGGCTGCCTGCAAAAGGTTCGAAATACTCTGGCGTCCGTGCCTGGAATCCGCCATGCTAATGTTGATCTCGAAACGAATACCGCCACACTCAATATGCATCATCATGTGACTGTGCAAGTGCTGGAAGAAGCACTTCAAAGCGCAGGGAGCAAATACCATATTCATGAAGTCGGGCACAGCCAACAACCCGAAACCGTGGAACAGCTGGATTTGGCAGAACCAAGTGTAACAACCTACAAGCCGTTGATATTGATCGTGGGATTTATTGTACTCACAACGGTTTTGGTTCAGTATCCATTTGATGCGTTTTCAGGAATGACCTGGATGCGACACTTCATGGCGGGTTTTTTCATCGTCTTTGCATTTTTCAAGCTGCTGAATCTTGAGGGTTTTGCGAGCTCCTATAGGATGTACGACATTGTTGCCGCCCGGTGGAAGGATTGGGGGTATGTATATCCCTTTATCGAACTTGTCCTCGGCATTGCTTACCTGATCAACTGGAACCCACAAATCACCAACTGGGTTACGGTGATCGTTCTAGGTGTGAGCAGTATTGGTGTTATTCAAAGCAATCTCAACAAACGTAAAATCAAATGTGCCTGTCTGGGCGATGTCTTCAATCTTCCGATGAGTACTGTGACCATTGTGGAGGACCTGAGCATGGTGGGAATGGCCGCAGTTATGCTGATCGTATAGTCATTCCATGGCAAAGCGTTGGAGTATGCTACTTTTGTTTAGAGCAATAGGCTGATTTTCAAATAGAATAGACTGATAACACAAACATGAAAAATGGTGCATTTTTTAGTACAGGATTGCTGGCCGCTATGGCATCTTCGCTGTGCTGTATTGCTCCCTTGCTGGCGTTGACAGGAGGTCTTTCAGGTGGGGTAAGTGCTTTTGCCTGGGTGGAACCTTTGCGTCCTTACCTGATAGGGTTATCAGTCCTGGCGCTGGGCATTGCCTTTTACCTGGCCTATCGACCTTCAAAAACGGACGAATGCGACTGCGAATTGAAAGACAAGCGATCGTTTCTCAATTCCAAGGGTTTCCTATGGGCAGTGACTGTCATTTCGGTATTGCTGTTCTCGTTTCCATATTATGTAGGGGCCTTTTACTCAGGGGAAGCTGTTACAAGTGAAAGTGCTACTTCGGAAAACCTCGTTGAAATGAAGGTTGCTGTGGACGGAATGACCTGCAATGCCTGTGAAAACCATGTGAACAAGGCATTGCTTGCTGCACCCGGAGTTACGGAGGCGTCTTCAAGTTATTCCGGTGGATGGGCCAAAGTGAAGTTTGACAGTTCAAGAACCGATGCCAGTGAGCTGGCCGGCCGGATTGAACAGGCTACGGGATATAAGGTTGGACAAATGGAAAAGATCCGATAACATGGAAATTACGTTAACATCTACGATAACCTGCCCGGAATGCGGGTTCCAAAAGCAGGAATCCATGCCAACTGATGCCTGTATGTTTTTCTATGAATGCGAGAATTGCAAAACACTGCTAAGACCAAAGCAAGATGATTGCTGTGTGTTTTGTAGTTACGGCAGCGAAAAATGTCCACCCATCCAACAAGAGAAGTCATGTTGTTAAATCCAAACCATGCGAAGCCGTTAGCGAGCAATCTATAACTTTGAACCAATGCACATCTTGCATTCTATAGCATCGTTACTGATTATGGGCTCTGTGTTGCTGAGCTCAACCGGTGTGCGCCTGAGTCAACACTGGTGTGGTCATAGCCTGGTAAGTGCCTCTGTTTTCGGAGAAGCACAACCCTGCAGTCATTACGAAGCTTCTGAGAAACCAGCTTGTCCATTTCATGCCAAACAGAAAGCGCAAAAAAAGTGCTGTGATCAGCGCGAGACGATAATTGATGGCAACGAATATGATTACGAGATACAGGTAACAAATGTACCGGTTCCTGACTACACGATTTCTATGCTTCTTCCGATGCTGTATCTGATCAATGGAAGTGATCAGGAGCACCAGGCACCAAAATACCTCAACCATTCTCCACCGTTGATTGGAGCGGACATTCTGGTTCGCATCCAGTCCTTCCTTTTATAAAAATTGATCTGAAACAACAAGCGGTTGGCTCTCGATTGCCGGCTGCGTGGGATTTCTATGTCCTGTTCCATTTTCATTTCAGATCAATATGCTTCACAACATCATAAAATACTTTCTTGAGAATAAGCTCGTAACCGTTATTGTCTTGTGCCTTTTTGTAGGCTGGGGGATTGTGACGGCTCCTTTCGGCTGGGAAACGAGCTGGCTTCCAAATGACCCGGTACCGGTAGATGCCATCCCTGATATTGGTGAGAACCAGCAAATCGTTTTCACGAAATGGATGGGGCGCTCACCGCAGGATATCGAAGATCAGATCACCTATCCGATGACCACTTATTTGCTCGGTATCCCGGGAGTAAAGTCTATTCGAAGCTCATCCATTTTCGGGTTTTCAAGCATCTACATCATTTTCGAAGAGGGCATTGAGTTTTATTGGTCGCGCTCGCGCATCCTCGAAAAGCTAAACTCACTGCCTGCGGGGCTTTTGCCGGAAGGTGTGCAACCAAGCCTGGGACCTGATGCCACGGCACTCGGACAGATCTATTGGTATACCATCGAGGGTCGTGATCCCGAAGGGAATGTGACCGGTGGGTGGGACCTGCATGAAATCCGAACAGCACAGGATTTTTACGTGAAATACGCCCTGAATGCGGTCGAAGGAGTCTCGGAGGTGGCATCTATAGGCGGGTTTGTGAAAGAATACCAGGTAGATGTGGATCCGGATGCAATGAAAGCCCATGGCGTAGGGCTGCATCAGATTATGGCGGCCGTGAAGAATTCCAACCGTGATGTAGGTGCCAAAACCATCGAGATCAACAAAGCTGAATACCTTGTGAGAGGCCTCGGCTACATCGAGAAGGTTGAGGATCTGGAAGAGGCCGTGGTCAAGGTGACCGATAATGTGCCTATCCGAATCAAGGAAGTGGCAAGAGTTACCCTTGGGCCTGCAACACGAAGAGGCCTACTCGATAAAGGAGGAGCCGAAGTGGTCGGAGGCGTGGTTGTGGCGCGTTACGGGGCGAATCCGCTAGCGGTAATCAACAATGTTAAAGACAAGATTGAAGAAGTGGCTCCTGGACTTCCAAAAAAGACATTAGCTGATGGAACGGTTTCCCAATTGACCATCGTTCCGTTTTATGATCGAACCGAACTGATCTACGAAACGCTCGGCACCCTGGAGGAAGCGCTCTCCCTTGAAATCCTGATCACGATTTTGGTCGTGGTTATTATGGTGTTTAATCTGCGAGCATCCTTCATGATTTCAAGCTTGCTTCCGATTGCCGTGCTCATGGTCTTCATTGCCATGCGCTATTTCGGGGTGGATGCGAACATCGTGGCGCTGTCGGGCATCGCTATTGCCATTGGAACGATGGTAGACCTTGGCATTGTGCTCAGCGAAAACATCATCAAACACCTGGATGAAGCAGATGAAAGTACCAGTGTGAAAACAGCCGTATTAAACGGGGCTTCAGAGGTGGCGAGCGCGATCGTTACAGCCGTTGGAACTACCATAGTGAGCTTTATTCCAGTCTTTACCCTACAGGCAGCTGAAGGTAAGTTATTCCGGCCGCTGGCCTTCACTAAAACATTTGCACTGGTTGCGGCCTTGTTGGTGGCCTTGCTCATCCTGCCCGCACTGGCACATTGGGTCTTCGGGTGGAAGACGAAAAGTAAAACTGCACAAAAAGTATTCAATGGATTGCTGGTCATTGGTGGTCTGGTCATCGCTTTTTGGCTTGATGCATGGTCCGGCTTTACGCTTTTTGCCTTTGGTGCAATCGGGTTCCTTCGGGAATACTGGCTGCCAGAAAATAGATTTACTCGGATGCTGCCTGTTGTTATTTCTGTGGTAGCGGTGGTGTGGTTGCTTGGTCGCTATTGGCTGCCTCTCGGACCTTCGAAAAGCCTTTTCACGAACATCTTTTTTGTGGCATTAATGGTCGGACTGGTACTCGGCTTTTTCATGTTAGTTCAGCATTATTACGAGCGTATTCTGCGTTGGTGCCTCGCCAATAAAGTGAAGTTCCTGCTTCTACCTGCCTTTGCAATGCTTTTTGGGGTAACCGTGTGGTTTGGTTTCGGAAGTGTATTTGGATTTGTAGCAAACGGTTTTGAGGGTGTAGGAGTCAATCTCCGATCCACAAAGGTTTGGTCTACGCTCTCGCATTCCATTTCCGGAGTGGGAAAAGAATTCATGCCCTCGCTGGATGAAGGTTCCTTCTTGTTGATGCCAACGAGCATGCCTCACGCTGGCATCGAGCAAAACAAGCAGGTGGTGCAGCAGCTTGATATGCTGGTAAACAGTATTCCCGAAGTGGACCTTACTGTGGGTAAAATGGGGCGAGTAGAGTCAGCATTGGACCCGGCACCGATCTCGATGTATGAAAATATCATCAATTACAAACCCGAATACATGATGGACAAAAAGGGCCATCGAATGCGGTTCAGGGTGGCGGATGAAGGACGTTTTATTCTTCAAAACGGAGATACGCTTTCCAACCAAAAAGCTTTGGAACACAATATCAGCGGGTCACAATTGATCCCTGACGCGAATGGAGCGTATTTCCGAAACTGGCGTGAGCACATCCAATCGCCTGATGATATCTGGGAAGAGATCGTGGCAGTAAGTAACATTCCGGGTGTGACCTCAGCTCCGAAACTTCAACCTATTGAAACGCGCTTGGTGATGCTTCAGACGGGCATGCGTGCCCCTATGGGCATTAAGGTGTTTGGCAATGACCTCGATGTCATCGAGGATTTCGGCAGGCGCCTGGAGCCCATCCTCAGGTCTGTGCCTTCGGTGAAGAGTGAAGCGGTGTTTGCAGACCGCATTGTGGGGAAACCCTATATCCACCTCAACATTGATCGGCAGGAAATAGCGCGTTACGGTTTGAGTGTAGAGGAAGTACAGCGCAGCATCGAGGTGGCTGTAGGTGGTATGCAGATCAGCGAAACCGTGGAGGGAAGAGAGCGCTATCCGGTTCGTGTACGTTATCCGCGCGAATTACGGGATGATCCAGAAGCACTGAAGAATATCCTTATACCTACACCTACAGGTGCTCAGATTCCACTAGGACAAGTGGTTGAATTGGAATATGTGCGTGGCCCGCAAGCGATAAAGAGTGAAAACACGTTTTTAGTCGGATATGTGTTGTTTGATAAGCGAGATGGCCATGCCGAAGTGGATGTCGTTACTGATGCACAACAGGCTATTCAAGGTGCTATTGAGCGGGGAGAACTCGATATTCCGCTAGGGTTGAGCTATCAATTCTCAGGTAGCTATGAAAACCAGGTGCGCGCAGAGAAGCGCTTATCAGTCATCGTGCCGTTGGTGTTGGTCATCATCTTTTTGATCCTCTATTTCCAGTTTCGTTCGGTTTCTACTTCCTTGATGGTCTTTGCCGGTATTGCGATGGCTTTCGCAGGCGGTTTCGTGATGATCTGGTGTTATGGACAGGAGTGGTTTGCCGACTTCTCGTTGTTCGGTACCAATATGCGCGACCTTTTTCAAATGAAAACCATCAACCTCAGCGTTGCAATGTGGGTCGGGTTTATTGCCTTATTTGGCATTGCAACCGATGATGGTGTGTTGATCGCCACCTACCTCGATCAAAGTTTTCGGAGAAATCCGACCAACGATCTTAAGGGTATTCGAGATGCGGTCGTGTTAGCAGGGAAAAGACGCATTCGACCAGCTGTGATGACCTCTGCCACGACTGTGATCGCCTTGTTACCCATCCTCACATCCACAGGCAGAGGAGCGGATATTATGGTTCCCATGGCCATCCCGGCCTTTGGAGGAATGTTGATCGCGGCAGTCACCTACTTTATTACTCCGGTTCTCTACGCGATGCGTGAGGAATGGAAACTCAAAAGAACACGCACATGAAAAAGATTCTAAGCATATCACTTGTTAGTGTGTTGGCCTTCGGACTGAGCGCTCAAACGCTGGATGACTACCTCAACATTGCAGCAGAGAATAATCCCGGTTTGAAAGCCAAATACGCCCAATTTGAAGCTTCCATGCAGCGCAGCGCACAGGTGGCTCAAATGCCGAACCCCACGCTTTCTTTCGGGTATTTTATACTGCCCGTTGAAACACGAATTGGTCCGCAACAAGCCAAGATTGGTCTTTCGCAGATGTTCCCCTGGTTTGGTACTCTTCGCTCGAGGGGAGATGCCGCTGCTCACATGGCAGAGGCGAAGTACTACGAGTTTATCGATGCGCGCGAAAACCTTTATCAATCCGTAAAGACAGCTTATTACAAATTGCTTGAAAACAAGGGGTTAAAAAATCTGGAAGAGGAGAACCTCGAGATTCTGCGAACACTGCGCGAGCTAAGCTTGAGCAAGTATGAAAATGACAAGGGTTCGTTGGCGGATGTCTATCGGGTGGATGTGATGATCGATGAAAGTGAAACGCGTATTCAACTGCTTGAAGAGCAAAAACCCACCCTTGAAACGCTTTTCAACAAGTTGCTCAACCGCGAAGCTCAGGAACCGGTGGCATTGACTGATACTCTCCTCCTACAGGAAGACACCATCCAATTGGCGCCAGCGGATTTTTCCGGACATCCAAAGCAATTGAGCATCACTGAGATGAAGACCTCGAGTGCAGCAAGTGAGCAAGCTGCCAAGCGGGCCGGCTATCCGGGAATCGGGCTTGGAATTGATTATGTGTTTGTGGGAGATAGAACCGATATGGCCGTTCCGAATAGCGGAAAAGATGCCCTCATGCCGATGGTTTCTATTTCGTTGCCCATTTATCGAAAGGGATACCATGCCGCAAGAACTGAATCGCAAAAAATGCAGGAGGCGTTTGCTTCTCAATCGATAGAGGTGGAGAATAACCTGGAGAATCAATGGGCAAAGGTCCGCTATGATCAGATTTCAGCTAAAACTGACCATGACCTTTTACAACGACAAATCAACAAAACGGAAACAATCATTGAGTTGCTGCTGAGTCAATATGGTAACGATAACCTGGGTTTTGAGGAATTGCTTCGCGAGCAACAAAAGCTGCTTAGCTTCAAGAAAAAACAGGTCAAGGTAAAGGCTGATTATCTTATAGCTGTTGCCGGCTTGGAATACCTGCAACACAATGCAAAAACATTAAATAATGAGTGAGAAGAACCTATTTAGCGCCTTCTTTAAGCAGTGGGGTGAAGCGGCCTACACGACCACCGGCTTCTTCTGGATGGCTTTATGGGCCTTTATCCTCGGTTACGCCATCAGTAGCCTGATTCAGATTTTTGTGACAGAAGAGCGCATGAAAAAAACTATGGGGAAGGCGGACAGCAAAAGTGTTTTGCTCGGCACCTTCTTTGGCTTTATCAGCAGTTCCTGCAGTTTTTCGGCCCTCGCCACGAGCAAATCGCTTTTTCAAAAAGGTGCCAGCTTCATTGCTTCGATCGCTTTCATGCTGGCGTCTACGAACCTGGTCATCGAACTGGGAATCATCATTTCAATTTTTCTGGGTTGGCAATTTGTGGTGGGTGAATATGTAGGTGGAATTTTACTGATTCTGATTAGTTGGCTGCTGGTACGACTCATCAATCCTAAAAACCTGATAAAGCAGGCACGTAAACACCTTGGTTCTTCCGGGGAAGAAACAGATGATCCACCTTCTATTGAAAAGCAGCTGCAATCTTCCGAGAGCGGGGCCAAAGTGGGTAAGCAATTTGGAATGGAGTGGAAGATGGTCTGGAAAGACGTAACAGTAGGCTTCACCATTGCAGGTATTGTTTCTGCTTTTGTACCAGATGCCTTCTTTGAAACCCTCTTCATTCATACGGGCAGCGGCAAAGGTTCCTTTGATTTTTTAACTCTTCTGGAGCATACCTTGGTAGGACCTGTGGCGGCTTTCTTAACCTTCATTGGTTCGATGGGGAACATTCCGTTGGCTGCTCTGCTGTTTGGTAAGGGTGTCAGTTTTGCAGGTGTCATGGCCTTTATATTCAGCGACCTGGTCGTGTTTCCCGTTTTGCGTATCAACGCACGTTACTATGGGTGGAGGATGTCGCTATTCATTCTGTTTCTGCTATTCACATCGCTTATTGGCAGCTCTTTGGCATTGCACTATGGCTTTTCACTGCTGGATCTACTACCAGAGGTGTCTGCGGCAAACAATATCACGGATAAACAGCATTTTAAAATTGACTATACCTTCTACCTCAACCTTGCTTTTCTGGCGGTATCGGGAGTGTTGATCTATCTGGGGTTTTTTCGCGGAAAAAACGTGATGCACCATAAGGAAATGGCACCAAAAAGTCCGCTACTCGAAAACGTATTAAAATGGCTCGCCTTCATCTGTTATGGATGGCTCATGGGCGGATTAATTATTCAATTTTTCATCACATCATAAATTATGAAAGCACAACAGAAACGGATCTACTTAATGACAGGTGGTGCACTTTTAATCGGCCTGGGAATGGGCTGGTTGTTCTTTGGTGGGGGAGGTTCTTCCTCGGAAGAAAACACCGCTGTATCCGCCACGGAAAATCAAGCGGTTGAAGCGTGGACCTGTTCCATGCACCCGCAGATTCGCCAAAGTGAACCTGGGCAATGCCCGATTTGTGGAATGGATCTGATACCGGCAGTCAGTGAAACATCAGAAGCAGACCCGATGGCTGTGAAGATGTCTGAGGCTGCTATGAAACTGGCCAATGTACAAACCACTGTGGTCGGTTTTGGAAATGATTCCAGGGTGGTTCGGTTGAACGGAAAAGTGCAGGAAAACGAAAAACTCCAACGTTCACAAGCCGCTCATGTAGCGGGGAGGATCGAAGAACTGATGGTGGATTTTACAGGAGAGTTTATTCAAGAAGGCCAACCCCTCGCAACGATCTATTCACCTGAATTGGTTACGGCACAGAAAGAATTGATCATCGCTGCTAAAGCCAGGGATGAGCAGCCTGATTTGTACGCATCGGCCCGGGAGAAATTGAAGAACTGGAAACTTGGCGATGAGCAAATCACCGAAATTGCCGAATCAGGGGAAGTTCAAGGTAGGGTACCCGTTCTGGCAAACACCAGCGGATATGTCCTGCAGAAAAAGGTACAACGCGGTGATTACGTAAAGAAGGGCCAAATCCTTTACGAAGTGGTTGATCTCTCATCCGTCTGGCTAATGTTTGATGTGTATGAGTCAGACCTGGAGTGGGTGGATAAAGGAGATGAAGTGCAGGTGACTGTTGCTGCTTTTCCCGGAAGAAGCTGGACTGGAACCGTGGACTACATAGATCCTGTGATAGATGACCGAACGCGTGTAGCAAAGGCCCGTGTGCAACTTAGAAACCCTGGTGGATTACTCAAGCCGGAAATGTTTGCTACGGGAGTGGTTACCTCAGATGTGGATCAAACAGATCAGTTAACTGTTCCGAAAATTGCGGTGATGTGGACCGGCAAACGTTCGGTGGTTTATGTCAAGAGCCAGGATGCTAATGGGGTTTATTTCCGCATGCGGGAGGTTGAATTAGGGCCTGAAGTAGGCGACTCCTATGTGATCGCCAACGGTTTGAACAAAGGCGAAGAGATTGCAACACACGGTACTTTCTCCATTGATGCAGCTGCGCAATTGGCGGGCAAGCCCAGCATGATGAGTCCAGAAGGCGGTCCAGCACCCACGGGACACCAGCATGTGGAAGACGCTTCAGGAAACCATACAGAACGCCAAATGGATAAGTCCACACAAGCGGGGAAACCTGATTCCCCTGCCGAATTGAAAAATTTGATTGAGGATTACCTCCATATAAGGTCCGCGCTCACCCAGTCTGATTTCGAGATGGCTCAACAAGCGCTGGTCCAATTTCAGCGTGACCTTCAGTCCATTGATATGGGAGCTTTCACAGGCCAGGGACACAGCGCATGGATGAAATACCAACCTGAATTAGCCAGTCATGCTGCCGATGCTGGAAAAGCAAAAGACCTTGCGGCTTTCAGAGCATCGTTCAAACCTTTTTCACAAACTATGATCGATCTTGTTATGAAATTCAACAACTATGAGCAGACGCTCTATGTAAAATACTGCCCCATGGCGGATAACAATAGTGGTGCCTACTGGCTGAGCGATAAACAAGAAATACAAAACCCATATTTCGGAGAAGCAATGCTCACTTGCGGCTCCATTAAAAATCAATTGTAAACATGTATAACTCAACTCAATTCAAAATGAAAACGATCAGAATTATTCTAACGACTGCAATGATTTCAACCATCGGATTAACAGCGTGCAACTCGGGCAGCAACTCCGGTGAAAAGCATGAACACCACGAATCGGAGACCGCAGTGTATTACTGCCCGATGGAGTGTGAGGGAGATAAAACCTACAGTGAGGAAGGGACGTGTCCCAAGTGTGGAATGGATTTGGTGTTAAAGGAAGAATAATATGAACCACAGTCACCACGATCACGCAGAACATCAAGATCACCATGGCCATCAAGGTCACGAGCATGAGCATCATGGTCATCACAACGGTCACGGAGGTCACAATCATGGGGCCATGATCAAAGAATTCCGTAGAAAGTTCTGGATCAATACCGTGCTTTCTGTGCCGGTATTAGCTTTTTCACCAATGATCCAGATGTTTTTGGGATTTGAATTCAGCTTTCTGGGAATGGGCTACGTAGCGGCTGCCTTGTCCACACTCATTTTCTTCTATGGCGGATGGCCATTTCTGAAGGGTCTCAAAGATGAGTTGAGTTCAGGCGGACCGGGCATGATGACCCTCATCGCCATTGCTATTACTACAGCATGGGCTTACAGCTCGGCCGTTGTACTCGGCCTTGAAGGCAAGGTGTTTTACTGGGAATTGGTCACATTGATTGACATTATGCTGCTGGGTCATTGGCTGGAGATGAAATCCATTGCCGGAGCTTCCAAAGCATTGGAAAAACTGGCAGAGCTGATGCCTAACGAGGCTCATGTTGTACACGGAGATAACCTGCATGATGTGAACATATCTGAGCTCAAAAAAGGTGACATCATCCTGATCAAGCCTGGTGAAAAAGTTCCTGCTGATGGAAAGGTGACAGAGGGATCGAGCTATCTCAATGAAAGCGCCCTGACCGGAGAGAGCAAACCGGTGAAAAAGGAAAAAGGTGGAGAAGTGATCGGAGGTTCTGTGAATGGAGATGGCAGTATTAAAGTAGAGGTAAAAACAGCAGGCGAGGACAGTTACCTGAAGAAGGTCATCAAGCTGGTGGAAGATGCACAGCAAACAAAATCCAAGACGCAAAACTTAGCGAACCGTGCGGCTGCCTGGTTGACCTACATTGCTATTGGAGTAGGATTGATTACACTCATTGCCTGGTTGTACGTTGGTCAGCGGGATTTCAATTTCGCGCTCGAACGCATGGTCACCGTCATGATCATTACATGCCCACATGCTTTGGGGTTGGCCGTGCCGCTTGTTGTGGCCATTTCCACCGCACTTTCGGCCAAAAATGGATTGCTCATCAGGAATCGAACGGCATTTGAGAATTCTAGGAAGATTACCGCCATTGTGTTTGACAAAACGGGCACCCTCACCAAAGGTGAGTTCGGGGTAAATAGAGTGATTTCCTTAAAAAGTGAATTGAGTGAAGACGATTTACTAACTAAAGCTGCGGCTATTGAGCAATCTTCAGAACATCCGATTGCCATTGGTATTGTGAACGAAGCTAAGTCAAGACAGCTTAAGCTGCCCAGCGTCACTGACTTCCAGTCTGAAAACGGAAAAGGTGTCACAGCCACAATAGAAGACGAGGAACTGATGATTGCAGGCCCGCACTACCTGAAAGAACTCAACATCGAGCTCCCCGAAAAAGCATTTGGTAACCAGGCGGAAACGGTTGTATTTGTAGTGAAACACAACGAGGTGCTTGGATTTATTTCACTGGCCGATACACTGCGAGATGAGAGTAAACCGGCCATTAAAAAATTAAAAGAGAAGGGCATCAAAGTACTCATGGCAACGGGTGACAACGAGCAGACTGCAAAAGCTGTTTCGGACGAGCTTGGGCTTGATGGTTATTACAGCCAGGTCCTGCCGCATCAGAAATCGGAGCTGATTGAGAAACTGCAAAGTGAAGGAGAGTTTGTTGCGATGACAGGTGATGGATTGAACGATGCCCCAGCCCTTGCAAAAGCCGATATAGGTATTGCTGTAGGTTCAGGAACCGATGTCGCAGCCGAAACAGCAGATATCATCCTGACCGAGAGCAGCCCGGAAGACATTGTTCAACTCATTCTCTTTGGTCAAGCAACATATCGAAAAATGATACAGAACCTCGTGTGGGCCACGGGGTACAATGTTGTTGCCATTCCACTGGCTGCTGGGGTGCTGTTTTCTTACGGTATTATGATCAGCCCGGCTGTCGGTGCAGCATTCATGAGTGTGAGTACAATAATTTGCGCTGCGAATGCACAGCTACTCCGATTTTCTTTTACTACTCAAATGAATGATTGATCATTCGTGCCTCCCTCAGAAACACCTTAATGCAAGAACCCCTATCAAAAAGTCTTTTCGGATAATGGTTATGATTGCGTTTGCTGCAAGGTTGAATTTAGATAATCATTGGATGTCGCGGACTTTTGCTCTAATTCGCACCAATAATTAGGCTTTCCAATTCTCAGCTGAGGGTCCGATCTTCGAACCTTACTGCCATTGGCAGATTCTGAAGGAAGTTTTTGTGCCGCTCAGGTGAATCCAGCACATTACTTAGACCTCGTAATCTCGGTATCTATTAGCAACTCAATAAGTGTTTCCTGCGCTTAATTATACAGCTAGCATATCAAGACTCAAGGTACCAATGTTGATATCAAAGTAATGGGGCCTGAATTCTCCCCTAAAATAGAGGCTCTTATTTAATCTATTTGCGCTTATTCGGCGCATGTTATTTCAAATAACAAGCACTGAAGTCATTATCCAAGTGCAGGATGCAACTATATGATTAACTTTCATTTATATGCTGCATGTTTTACCATCAATTTCTATTTGTATCGTATGATGCGCAAAATCATATTTCTCCAATGCTGAAAGCGCTTTTTGCCTCACTTCGTCCGTTTGGGAATACTCTGTAATAGCTTCCAGTACAAGATGTGTCGTCAAGACATGATGTTCTCCGTCAAGTGACCAGACATGGGTATGATGCACCGACTGCACATGATCAACACTTTGCAGGAGCGTTTCGATTTCAATAATGCTCATGTCTGCCGGAACACCTTGTAGCAACAGGTGAATGGTTTCCCACAACCTTCTTCCGACACCAATGAGGATAAACAAGGTGACTCCAATTGAAAGGGCCGGATCAAGGAAGTACCAGTCTTTAAACTGAAGAACAATGGAAATGATCAAGACGGCGACCCAGCCCAGAACATCCTCTAACAAGTGCCAGCTAATTACCTTTTCGTTGAGCGATTTTGCACCTCTCGTGCGCCATGCAGCGTAGCCGTTTGCAGCTACTCCAAGGATGGCAAATCCCATCATCCAAAGTGATTTTACGGGTTCAGGATTTTGAAAACGCGCCACTGCTTCGATGATGATATACACCGAACCACCGATCAAGGTCAGGGCATTTACTAAGGCTCCAAGCAATCGGAAACGCGCAAATCCGAAGGTGAATTTTTGACTTGACTTGTCGTTGGATGCTTTGTGCTCAAGGTACCATGCCAGACCCAGCGAAAAACTATCACCAAGATCGTGCAGTGCATCGGAAACTATGGCTATGCTGTTGGTGAAAATCCCGCCAATCAATTCAAGGCAGGTAAATCCTAGGTTGATGAAAAACGCAACTTTGACGTTGTCTGTGCTGTGGTCTGAATGATTATGTCCCATAGTTTACTAAACCTGCTTTTCTGAACATATCCTGTAATTCCTCCGGTATTGGAAGTGGGCGAAGAGGTGGAACATCAGCTCCCCCCGTATTACCTACAGGAATCTTACCTACAAACGACTTTACCCCACCAACCAAGAGCCTTGGAATCTGACCAATTATTTCCCGGCCATCCTTGATCCGAAACCCAAACAGCAGCATTTTCCAATGAACAAGACTGTGGTGCCAGGGGTATGCTTGTCCAATGATGTGGGCACGTTCAAGATGGTGCCAGGCTTGTTGCAACCTGCCTTCACTTAATTGTTGCTCGTATTCAGCCAGTTCCTTGTTGTAATATGGCTTCAGCTTTTGAGGCATCGTGGTATTTAGTTTCATATCCTAGTGATTAATGACTGTGTTCCGCCTCGCCTTTCTTCAATTCTGCGATGAGGTAGTAAGCACCGTTCCAGGCCACCTTGGTTCTTTCGGGTAGCGGCTGCAACAGGTTTATTTGTGTCCAACCATCGCTTTGCGAGCCAGGTATCACTTCTACTGGCTCAAACGTCCATTCGGCTGCTCCTTGATCGTTATCCATTTCGGCTATGAAGATGAAGTATTGATCGCCTTCCCTTATCACACCATTCTCTGGTAGGGCGAAGGTCATCTTTTGTTCGTACAATATTTGCCCCCTCACGTACATACCGGGAATGAGTAAGCCTTCCTTGTTCTCGATTTCTGCGTGAATGTGAATGGCCTTCGGGTCTTGCTCAAATGATTTACCTACGGCATAGATCGTAGCTTCCATTTGTTTGCCTGGTAAAGACTCCACTGAAAACCGTACTTTCTGTCCTCCTTTTACTTTGTGAATGTCCTTTTCAAATACCATTAGATCGGCATGGATATGATCAATGTTTACCACCTCGAATAGCTCTGTTTGGGGTTGAACATACTGCCCCGTTTTGACTTCCACTTCCCTCACATGCCCATCCAACGGACTGATCACAGGAACCTGCTCGTAGATAGTGCCTTGTTGAATGTTGTCAAGATTCAGTCCCAGCAGTTTTAACTGGGCTTCAAGGCCTTTGACTTGCCCCTTTGCCGATTGGTAGTCAGCCAGGGTTTTTTGAAGCTCTTTTCCCGATCCTACCTTTTCGTCATAAAGTCGCTGCTGCCGATGGTACTCTTTTTCGAGGTAATGAAACTGGTTCCAGTTATTTATATAGTCCGTTTGCAAACGAATGAGATCGGGATGACTCAGGAAAGCCAACACTTGTCCTTTTTTAACCTTGTCTCCTTCGATGACCTCAATGCGGGTGACATTTGCCCCGATGATGGCGGTGATGGCTGCTTCATTCTGTGGCGGCACTTCTAATTGGCCATTGGCCTCCACATACGCACCCACGTTTCGAAGAGGCAGGGTGTCCACCTTCATGTTGAGTGCCTGAAATTGCTGTTCGGAAAGGTGGACTTCATCTTCGTGTTCATCCCCCGATTCGTGGTGTTCAGATGTTTCACCAGATCCGTGGTTGTGATCGCCATCGTGCTGCTCAGAGCGGTTACAGGCCATGATGAAAAGTCCGGTGGTCAGCGTTAGCAAGGCTGATGTCATATATGATTTCATTGTTCTTATATTGTTTTATGCTGCAAATGGCAGTGAGGTTATTGACCAATGAGGTATTCCAGGTCGATGATGGCCTGGTTGTACTCGTTTAATGTTTTCAGATAGTTGAATTTCAATTCCAGCCCTTGGTTCAGGTTCTGGAAATACTCGACATAGCCGATGGCTCCGTTCTCAAAGCTCTTTTGCGCATTGCCTATGATCAACTCGGCTTGCGGAACAGCTTTGTCTTTGTAATAGCTCAGGCTATTCCGGTATTTCAGCACTTCTTGTAGCTGCTGTTCAAGCTGGCCCTGAAGAACCGTTTGATAATAGTCGGTGTTCATTTGGGCCATTTGCTGCCGCAGCTTTGCGGATTCGATGTTGGCTTTGTACGAGCCGAAAAACAGTGGAATGGCAACCCCCGCCTGAACACCCGTGAACCGATCTGAAGATGTGGCTACACCTCCCTGATCCGAGACGGGGCTTCCAATGAGCGATTGATTGAAGTAGCCTACGGATAGGCTGGGGAACATTTTTGACGATTCCAGCTTTTTCTCTGCTTCTGCAATGCTTATCTGCTGTTTGGCATACGCCAACAAGGGGTTGTTGGACAATTCCACCGAGTCGCGACTTGTGTTGATCTGGCGTTCATCGAGACGCTCGGGAATAAACGATAGTCCTGAGGTATCATTCATCAACAAACGCAACTGCTGTTCTTGAATGGCTATGTCGGACTCCAACACCTTGAGCGCGTTTTGCAGTTCCATTACTTGTGTTTCGGCAGCCGCTTTTTCAAGGTAGTTAGTGGCTTCGGTTTCATACCGGATCGTAGCTGCATGAAGGAATCTTCCAAAAAGTGAATCCTGATAGAGCAGTAGCTTTTCCCGCTCAAGCAGGTAGGCCAGTTCGTACCAACTTTCCCTAATCTCGCGTTTCAGTTCATTTTCCTTTACACTCAGGTGTAGTTGACTTGCCTCGGTTTGTTCTCCGGCCAATTGCCGCTGCTTGAGATAAACTGTAGGAAACTCAATGCTCTGGTTGATATTAAATGCCAGGTCGTTTTCAAAGCTGTTGTATTGCCCGTATTGAATCCCAACACTGGTTTTGTCAAGGTCAAAAGCGGCTTTTTTGCCTTGCTGCTGCAATTCAATATTGGTCTTGGCGATCTTCACATTGCCGTTGTTTGATAGTCCTATTTGAAGGGCTTCATCTAATGAGGTGACGGTCTTGGATGCGCTGGTCTGTGCCCGTGTTTCTGTGGTGACCAGCATGAAAGTGCCGATGACCAATACAAGCATGGTGGCGGCATTCGGTAGGGAAACCTTTGCACTCCGATTTTCAACCCATTGGTAAAGGATGGGTAACACAAACAGGGTCAGCAAGGTGGCTGTGATCATACCACCGATCACCACGGTGGCCAATGGCTGCTGAACTTCAGCTCCTGCGGAGGTAGAAACGGCCATGGGCATAAAACCCAGCACATCTGTCAAGGCTGTCAGCAAAATGGGCCGGATACGTCTTTTGGCTCCTAGCCGGATGCGCTCGTTTAAATCCGTCATTCCTTCCTCTTTCAGTTCATTCCATCCGCTGATCAACACCAGGCCATTCAGCACGGCCACACCAAAAAGTACGATGAATCCAACGCCTGCCGAGATGCTGAAGGGCATGTCCCGCAGCCAGAGTGAAAAAATGCCACCAATGGCGGCCAAAGGAATGGCCATGTAAATCATCATGGATTGCCTAACGGATTTGAGCGCAAGAAAAATCAGGAGGAAAATGAGCGCCAAAGCCACGGGAACAACCACTTGCAATCGCTGGCTCGCTCGTTCCAGGTTCTCAAATGCTCCACCATAGCGGATGTAATATCCAGCGGGAAGCTCTAACTGCGCATCGAGCTTTTGCTGAATTTCCCTCACCAGCGATTCAATATCTCGCCCGCGTACGTTGATCCCGACATAGGTTCTTCGGTTGGTGTTGTCCCGGCTGATCTGCATGGGGCCGGGCTGATAGTTGATTTCGGCTAATTCCCTGAGCGGTATCTGTGAACCATTGGGCAAGTTGATGTACAGATTTTTCAGGTCATCAATGCTTCTTCGGTTTTGTTCATTCAGTCTAACTACCAAGTCGAAGCGTTTTTCACCTTCGAAGATCACCCCGGCCTTTCCCCCGGCAAATGCGGTCTGAATCAATGTGTTCAGATCGGCCACGTCCAGACCATATTGGGCCAACTTATGCCGGTCATAGACTACGGTCATTTGAGGCAGACCGGTAGTGGCCTCCACCCGCATATCACCGATGCCATCTGTTCCGGCAATGATCTTGGATATTTCCTCCGCCTTGGCGGCCAGCAGGTCAATGTCTTCGCCATACAACTTGATGGCGATGTCTTCACGCACCCCCTCCAACAGCTCGTTGAAACGCATCTCGATGGGTTGGGTAAACTCGTAGTTGACTCCGGGGATATTCTCCAGGTCCTCTTTCATCATTTCTACCAGTTCCTCCTTGGAATCGGTGGTTACCCAATCTTCCTTGGGAGCCAGGATCACGAATATGTCGGCCAGATCCATTGGCATGGGGTCAGTGGGAACTTCCGCTACACCTATCCGACTCACGATCTTTTGCACTTCGGGAAATTTCTGTTTGACAGCGCCCTCAATCATTGTCGTGGTTTCGATCATTTCCGAGAGCGAACTTCCGGGTTTGAGAATGGCGTGAAAGGCGATGTCTCCTTCATCGAGTTGGGGAACGAATTCACCTCCCATCCGAGAAGAGTGAACCCAGCCAAACCAAGCATCACGATGGCTAGAGCAATGACCCATGTAGAAACGCTGGGGCTTTGCCCAGCACAGGAGTGTAGAGGTTTTCGATCCAGTGAACAAAGCGATCGCCCCATGAAGCCGTATTTTTTCTACCAACCCTGAGAAACCACGCTGACATCATCGGAACGTAGGTGAGGCATAGGATCATGACCCCGATCATGGCAAACATGAAGGTGAGGGCCATCGGTTTGAACATCTTTCCCTCAACACCTTGCAAGGCGAGAATGGGAATGAACACAATAAGGATGATGAGCTGTCCGAAAAAAGCTGAGTTCATCATTTTGCTGGAAGCCGAATAAGCCACCTTATCCCGCTCTGAAGCTGAGATTCCTTGCCCTTTCACCACCTTTTCGTGCAACAGGAAAACGGTACCCTCCACAATGATCACCGCGCCATCCACAATGATTCCGAAGTCGATGGCTCCAAGGCTCATGAGATTTGCCCACACATCAAAGACGTGCATGAGGATAAATGCAAAGAGTAGGGATAGCGGAATAGTAGAGGCCACAATCAGGCCGCCACGCCAGTTTCCCAACAAAAAGACGAGCACAAAAATGACGATCAAAGCTCCTTCCATGAGATTGGTGCTGACCGTTCCCGTGGTTTGAGCGATCAGCTTGCTTCTGTCCAACAGTGGCTCGATTACCACGCCTTCAGGTAGAGATTTCTGGATTTCTGCCATGCGTTCCTTCACACGGACGATGACGTCATTTGAATTAGCTCCTTTGAGCATCATGATCAGTCCTCCGGATACTTCACCTTCTCCGTCCTGCGTCAACGCACCGTAGCGAACGGCTGATCCAAATTGTACCGCTGCCACATCTTTGATCGTAATGGGCAACCCGTTGATGTTTTTCACCACGATAGCTTCGATGTCGCTCAGGCTTCGCGTAAGTCCTTCGCCCCGAATGAAATTGGCATAGTGGTCTTTTTCAATGTATGCTCCACCCGTGTTTTGATTGTTCTTTTCAAGGGCGCTATATATGTCTGAAATGGTAATCCCGATGGCTTTTAGTTCGTCCGGGTCAACGGCCACTTCATATTGCTTGATGTTTCCTCCAATGGCATTGATCTCAACCACACCGGGAACCATCGCCATTTGCCTCGCCACAATCCAGTCTTGCATGGTGCGCAGGTCTGCCAACGAATATTTTTCCCGGTGTGTCGAATCTACCTTTAGGGTGTATTGGTAAATCTCACCCAATCCGGTTGAGATCGGCCCAAGAGAAGGCTCTCCAAAGCCTTCGGGAATTTCTGATTTTACTTCCGTGAGCTTTTCGGTCACCAACTGTCTGGGCAGGTATGTCCCCATGTCGTCTTCAAAAACGATGGTTACGACAGAAAGCCCAAACCGTGAAATAGAGCGAATTTCTAACACTCCGGGCAGGTTAGCCATCGCTACTTCTACCGGGTAGGTGACAAATTGTTCGATGTCTTCTGTGCCCAAATTAGGGGCTTGTGTAATGACTTGAACCTGGTTGTTGGTGATGTCAGGTACGGCATCGAGTGGAACCTTGGTCATGCTCCATACGCCCCCAGCGATCAGGGCTATTGTGAGCAGACCAATGATCAGTTTGTTATGGATTGAAAATGAAATGATCGATTAATCATGATTAATTTCTTGTTGAATTGGAAATGTCGAAGCCTTTTCAGAAACCGAAAAGGAATGATGAATTTGTCGCCCTGATCAGTGGATCAGGTGAGGACTATTAACAAGAAATGGTGGGAGGTCCGCGAAGCGGGGAATGGGCAAGAAGAGGTGCCGTGTAATCACTATGGATCTCTGGCCGGGCTACCAACAAAGTGCAATCTTCACTGAAGTCGAACAACCAATAGATGAGCATGCTTGTGATCTGAATCTTCGAGCTGATGTCCAGCTTATGAAGTTCAGTGTTAGGCATCACAAAATGTTCTCCAGCGTCCGAACCGGGGTGTTCGGTTTCGGTCAGTAAACAGACAAGCAAATCAACCAACCCTTCATCCAGATGACCCTGGTGCGCTATGTGCGTATGGTTTTCGTCACCGTGGTGATCACCTTCTTCATGATGCTCATGCTGCACCGCATGGGTATGCGGTATTGCCAATTGACCAATGGCATGATGGCAATGCGGGATAAGGTTATGTGCAAAGCTCAGACAATATGCCAGCAGCAGGATCGAAGATATGATCACCTTTTTTTGCACGGGGTAAAAGTAGCGAAATTGTCATTTAATAGAAATCGGGCCTCGTTGTCTTTACGAGTGAAACATCAGAAATAGGTGCTCACACCGAACATCCAAACCCAAGTAAATAAGGTGTGTGAATGGGTGTGTGAGGAAAACAAAAAACCCTCAACTATTTGCTAATCAAGGGTTTAAGCGTTTGCTTTAGTTGCCCACTAGGACTCGAACCTAGACTGACTGAACCAAAATCAGCTGTCCTGCCAATTAGACGATGGGGCATCCTCTAAAAAGGACGGCAAATGTATAGATTATTTCATTTTTGTGATGTAAATCATTTCGGACAATTTCATCGTGTACTTCAAGCATACTCCGTCGATCATTAAACCGCTGGCTAAGGACCTTGTCTTTAACCTTCCTAACGACCGAAATGCCATCTACCTCACCTTTGATGACGGCCCCCACCCGGAGATCACTCCTGCCGTTCTGGACCTGCTTGACGAGTTCAGTGCCAAGGCAACCTTCTTCCTGATCGGTAAGCACGCTAAAGCCCACCCGGAAATCGTGGAAGAGATTAAACAGCGGGGGCATGCGATCGGACTGCACGGATTCAATCACCTCAGCGGATGGAAGACCGATGACGCTACCTACATCCAAGAAGTGCAAGAAACGGCCAAACACGTCGATTCTAAGCTCTTTCGTCCTCCGTATGGGAGAATCACCCTATCGCAAGCGAAAACGCTGAAGAAGGACTACGAGATCATCATGTGGAGCGACCTGAGCGCCGACTTCGATGCGCAATACTCGGCTCAGGAATGTTTCGAGTTCGCTACCCGGAAAGTGGAGTCAGGAAGCATCATCGTTTTCCACGACAGCGAAAAGGCAGAACCACGCATGTTAGATGCACTCAATCTGTCCTTAAAGTATTACAAGGAAAAAGGGTTCGTGATGGAAGCGATGTCTTCTACCAGAGCAAGTCTCTAATAAATACGTTCAGCGATCAGGGTTCAGGCAAAGTGCGCAGACCTGCCTGCCGACCGACAGGGGATTCGCTGAGCGCGCAGAGCTATCCTTGTAACCGTTTCGGAAACCTCAATTTGAAAAATTGAAATTGAAGTAGAGGTTGCAGTTGCAGTCGCTACGCCACCGCTCCTTCCACGTACGGCACTCCATAACGGTCCATCCGTCCTTCTGGATATCGATCAGATGCTTGAAGCCTTTTGAGGCCAGGATACTCCATGCAATCACCGAACGGTAACCTCCCTTGCAGTGAAGCACGTAAGGGGTCTCGGGATCTACTTCACTGATGTGATCGTGGATGTAATCCAAGGTCAACAACTGCGCATCTTCCAGGTGACACATGTCATACTCGGATTGCTTGCGTACGTCCAAGATCACGCCATCCGGATGGTGAGCCTTGAACTGATCAGGAGTAACGGACGGAATCTGCTTAACTGCCTTCTCGGCATGGACCCAAGCATCGAACCCTCCTTTGAGGTAACCGATCACATTGACATAACCCACGCGAGCCAATCGCATGATGGCTTCTTTCTCCATACCAGGGTGAGCTACTACCACGATCGGTTGGTGCATGTCCTCGATCAGGGCCCCGGCCCATGGAGCGAACTGACCATGCAATCCGATGTACCATGCGTTTGGAATATGACCATGGCTGAATTCGCTTTCTCTTCGCGTGTCTAGGATGAGCACTCCCTGCTGTTGCGCCTCCTCTACCTCGGTCACGTTCATCGCTCTCAACGACTCTTCGTACACATCGTCAATCGACTTGTAGCCTTTCTTATTCTGTCGGCCGCCTTTGCGAGGAAATTACTGTGGTGGAGGCAAGATGCCTGTAGTCAACTCCTTTACAAACTCTTCCTTGGTCAAGTCCTGAAGGGCGTAGCGGTATTCGTCTGCTTCTGCTCGCCCAACGTTGAGAACGTCTCGCTGCTCATGTTCTTTCCACAAGCGCTACCTGCACCATGCGCTGGGTACACGTCAAATGATCCGGAAGTGGCATGATCTCGTTTCGCAACGAATCATACAGAGTAACCGCCATATCCTCCGCCGGTCATTTCTCCGCCTTTCTGAGCAAAGGTCAGGTCGACCTACATCACCAATAAACAAGGTGTCACCCGTATAGATCAGTGTGGCTTTCCTTCTTCGTCAAAAAGCAAATAGCATGATGACTCAGGCGTGTGACCCGGTGTGCAGTACTTGAATGGTAATATCGCCTAGTTCGAACACTAGCCGTCCTCGGCACCGATGATGTCATAACCTGTTTGAGCGGTAGGTCCAAAATACGATTGGAGCACCGGTTTTCTCCGATAGATCCAAAGTGGCCACTCACGAGAAGTCAGCAATGAAAGTGCGTCTCGAAAATATACTTGATGGTGGCCCCGCGTTCTGCTGCGAAATTGGAGATAAGGATCGGTTTCTCGCAGTGGATCGCTGCTTCTCCGTTCGATTCTATATGGTACGCCGCCTCGGCAGGCAGCCTGTGTAAAGCTGTTCCAATGTACATGTCGTGAAAAAAATTGGAATATGCAAAGCTATATACAAACAACCCCCACAAGGCCAGGGATTTGTTCTTTGACTGCTGTATGACTTATTGCTGGTCCCGCCGGAATAGGTGCCTTGGTGTTCTCCTTCATCGTCGGATACCGAAGCACGATCTCATGTGAGCCAGGTGGCATTGCCCAATCGACCTAAGGCGAGGTCATAGGCATAACCGATCTGAAGGTTATTCTCAAATTGATAACCTGCCATGAAACCTGCTGCAGGTGGAATAGCTCGGTGATCAGGTGCGGAAAGTAGCTCCCAACCAAACCATATCTCTGAAGATACCGCGCGCCTGGATGTCAAACATGTCCATCGGCGTCACATAGCGGCCAAGTTTGCATCGATCGCCCAGTGATCATTGAAATTATAACGATAGCCGCGTTCAAATAGAAGTAGCATAAGACATTGTCTGTTTGAGAATAATCGTTGAAGAACTGTGCCTTCAACCCAGCCACTTGTGGCACATAGATACCCACGTGCCAATTGCTAGCAGAAAAACGCACTCTGAACCGAAGTCCACGGCCCACAACGACATGTAACCATTACTCAATGCAGGATCCAACCTGCTGGACATCAACTTACCTCCGTCCACCGCAAACTGCAAGGCGCCGGTTGAGAGCAGCGACTCCAACAGCCAGTCTGATTTAAGTCGGTGATAAGCATAGGCCGCTTGGAATCCATTACGACGTGTCTGTCCGGTATCCGCTGAACACGGTTCCGCCCACTCCCATCTTCCACCGGTAATAGTCTGAGTCCACACGCTGAGGTAGTATGTCCTCGGAGAGTCCTGGATACCCCACCATTGATCTCTGTGGAAGCGCGTTGGCGTGGAAGTACTTATCAATACCTGCCATGGCCGGATTGATCATGTACTCGTTCTATAAGAACTACGTCCATTGCTCCAGCTGCTGCGCCGTCGTGCTTTGGCGCTCCGATGAACAATGACATATAATGATGAGCTTCTTCATAATACTCATGGTTTCAAATTATTTCCAAGATGGTCACTGGACCGGTGATCAATCGATCGATGCTGTCGTCTTTCAGAGTCGATCACGTAATAGTAGTTCAACTGGCAACGACTTGCCACGTTCTGAAGTTTCATTCCAAGGTTCCTGACAACGGTTGCGACTCGAAGATCAAGTTACCCAGCGGTTATAGATCTGAACCACGGCATTCGGATAGTCTTCGATACGATCGATAAAGAACAGATCGTTCACACCATCATTGTTTGGCGAGAATCACTCTACCGGATCTACTACCTCTTCTACGATGCACGATGACACTATCGAGCCCGAAGCAACCATCATCATCGGTTGCACTCACGTAGTAGACCCGTAGTCTCAATGGGTTCACTGAAGGGTTCATGTCAGTCGCACTAAGAAATATCCTGTGCAGGCGTCCAAAGGACCTCCACACCAGCATTAATACGTTGGGCTGCCGCCAATACTCACGCTCTCACCTGGCTCATGAACTGATCAGGACCCGCATCGAGACCCGGACCTTCGGTCCAACTGATGTAAACCGTATCGCGAGCGACACAGACACCGTTGATTCCTTCAAAGAACCTTTATGAGACGTATCAGTACTCGTGTTCACGGTCACGCTGTTTCCATTTCCTGCAGCAACGCCATTAGCAAACAACCAGCGCGTTGATGAAGCGCCTTGTTGGGTTCCTGTCCCAGGAGTAATTCCATTCGAGAATGGACAAACCTCAAGAGTCTTCCATCGCTGTGACTACCACGAAGAACTCAGCATCCAACTTTGGAAGGTGTCGCGTCAATGCACATCCGTTGAGATCCAAATACCGTGAGGATGTAGGTTCCCTGCGGCACTCCTTGGAGGTCTTGACTTGTAACTGTATCCGCCAGTCTCCATGATCCATTGATAGGTATATGGAGCAGTTCCACCAGTCACCGAGATCTCTACAAATCCATCTCCTGTGTTGGTACAGGTCGCATCGTTGATCGCATCTGGTGTGATGACGATCGGCGTAGGACCATTCACGGTGAAGCTGTTGGTATAAGTACAGCCATTAGAGTCGGTCACGGTTACATTATACTCCTGCGCATAGGTCAGAGATGGTTGCAGTGGTTTCACCATTGCTCAAGCATACGTGTAAGGCATTGGTTCCACCAGAGATTGAAATGCTGACGCACTACCCGTCGCAATCTGCACCGCAGGTAACTCCGACAACCGTACTAGAGTCAAGTACGATCTCGCTAGGCTCATCAATGGTATAGATATCGAGCGACAAACAAGGTTCGAATCACACCACCGCGATGGTGTCCGTTCCTGCACAGAGTGAATCAATACTTGCTGTGAAGCTATCACCTGCTCCACAGGATTTTATGAGCAACATGCCGGTGATCGTGGTGAAAGATCAATATCTTGCACTCACCAGAAGCAAGAAACGTCAAACAGCGAATCTAAGGTGATCACCGGGCGTTCCATTGTTCAAGATGACGTTGAATGTATCCGTACATCCCATTCGAATCGGTCACTTCTGCATTATGAATACCCGCAGTCAGGTTGGTAGCATGATTCGTAGCTTTGTCAGGATCAGAGGATCACCCGCGATATCCAACCAAAAGTAGCTGTATGTCAGAACGGTTCCACCGCTCGCTGTTACCGTGATCTGACCATTGTTGGTCTGACAATCAGGATTAGTCAAACTATCAATACTGATCGCAAGAGCCGCTGGCTCATTGATAACGAAGTCGAGGCTATCGACGCAACCGGCCGTATCTGAAACGGTCACGCTGTATACTCCTGCGCAAAGGTTTGTTATGGTGCTGGTCGTATCGCCAGTGCTCCAGATGATGCTGATCGGTGCACCGCTACCGGTAATAGTCAGGTCGATATTCCATCACCCGGACAAGAACTTGGTTGATGTCGACACGATCGTGAATAGGTTGGATCAATTCAACACAGCGGAGTCGGTAATGTCGTTCCGTTCACATCAGTTACCATCACCGTGTAAGTCCCCGCACACAAACCAGAGATCAGTGCTGTGGTATCACCGTTGCTCCATGCATGGTGTACAGTGCAACACCACCATTTCACGTTGGCCTTTGGATCTCACCATGCCGGCGTTTCCGGCACAAGTATCCGTGACCAAAGTCGAACAACGTGTTTATCGTGATGAGAAGCTCAGTGATCGTAATAGGTATCTACGCTGGGAACATCCGTTCGTATCTGTTACTGTCACGATGCCGAGTTCCTGCGCAGAGTGTATCTGCGGTTGCAGATGTCGCCATTTGACCAGTTGTAGGTCACAGTGCCGAGTGATGTGATCACCGTTACAATGGCCGTACCGTCACACGCTCCATTCGCCGTGGCGTTGGCGGTTTCCGCTCAACGAGATGGCCGGACCATTGGTTTCAGACAGGATGTCCGAATACTTCCGAAACATCCGTCCTGATCCGTCACCGTCACTTCGTAGAAACCAACGAAGCACGGTGTCTACTGCATTGGTCGTAGGACCATGGTTCCAGCAGAAGAGTAAATCCTCCGGCACCTCCAGAGAAGTTCGGATCGATCTCACCATCACATACGCCGCAGGGCAGCATCCCGTGATGACCACGGTGTCCTGCACAATCGGCTGTGATTGAAGAGAACGAAGGTGTCCACCTTGGTACATCCATTCGCATCGGTAATGGTCAAAGAAGTAGAACCCACCGCAAAGGCTATCGACCAATGATGTTCCATTACCATTGGATGGAACAGGACTCAATGGTGTATCCGCCGGCACACTCCACTTGGGTTCACGTTGATCTGTCCATCGCGAATATTACCGCAAAGTGGATCCGTCAAAGTCTCGTTCGACACGATCTCAGTAGGTTCATCGATAGTAAAGTTGACAATGGTATCGCAAGCGGTTCCATCAGAGATGGTAACAGTGTATCCACCAGAGCAAGGCCGTTTACGGTCGCTGTCGATGTCACCATTGCTCAAGCGTAGGTGTACGTTCTGAACCACCTGTAGTAGCCAGAGAATGCTTCCATCGCAGTTTCCGAAGCAAGATGCATCAACCACCGTCGCATTAGGATCGATCGCTACAGGTTCGTGATGGTCACAATGGCTGAACTCACACATCCAAAAGCACCATTGGTCAATTCGACCGAGTAGGTACCAGCGCAAAGTGAATCGATGGTATCAGTGGTACCATTGACCGCTGGCGTGGTCAAGTTGATCTCGACTGTACAAGGCGCCACTGAACATGTGTACTGGGCCTACATTCCATCGCAAGATCCACACGTAGGATCGAATCCGATCGCCACCACTGAGTCGGCACACTATCAGCATTGATCGTGCGTTGACGATCAAAATCACAACCACCTGCGTCGGTGATCGTGAGTGAATTGATGCCAGCACAAAAGCGAGTCATTCGTTGCGGTAGTCTGTCCATTATCCCAGATGAAGGTATAAGGGAGAGTTCCACCTGAAGGATTCGCGGTAGCTATTACATCGCAAACGGTGCAGCTTGAATTGGTGATACCGCTAAAGTTGTTGTGATGCCTGCCGGATCTGTAATGGCCACGCAAAGAACGTGTCCTGACAACCATTGGCGTCAGTAACGGTCGCACCGGTAAGTTCCATCTGCCAATCCGTCGCGGTAAGATCCGTAGTTCCATCAGGCCACAGGTAAGAGTAACCCGGCGTACCACCGGTCACGTTGATCATTGGCCTCTCCGATAGTGTCACCAGGACATCCAGGATCCTGCACGTTTGAAGAAGGACGCATTCACCGGACTCGGATCGATCACTGTGATACAAGACGTATCCGTACAAGCACCGACATCAACGGTGACGCAGTAGTTACCTACAGGAAGCATAACCGTATCGTTGGTCATTCCACCAGGCCAGCTGAACGAATAGACCCCCGACCCGCGGATCCAGTTGCTATACCATGGCGCTGTCGCCATTACATAAAGGTGCCGTAGCGATCGAGACACCTGCTGTAACGCCGATCGCTGGCTCAGCCACAGCCATCCTTCATTAGCGACCTGACCATTGGCGTCAGTAATGGTCTGCGTATATGTTCCAGCCGGCAGACCTGTTGCACAAGCAGAAGGTGCTTCCGTTAGACCAAAGAACGTGGGTAACACCTCCAGTGGCACTCACTTACATGCTACACCGTCGCTGCCTCCAAGGCAGTTTACGCTGTCAACGGAATCAATGGAAACCAAGAACACTCCAGGGGTTCTATGATCACGTCGGCGCTGTCGATATTGAAACGTTGTCCGTTACGGTAACGGCGTGAATTCCGACCGTTGGGTTATTGACTGTATCGATGTTGGCGCCATTATCCACGCATAGAGTGTAGTTTCCTGGGCCTGTGAGTCACTGCGACCACAGCAAATCCATTGAAGCTGTCTCGAAGCAAAGGACATCCGGCACTATCCGCGATCTCCACGCTGAACGAACCCAGGAGGATCAAGGACGTAGCAAAGCTGAATCTTCACATCCATTTGCATCCATCAGCAGTTACACAATAAGTGCCGGCAGAAAGACAGAAATACTGGTTCCGGTTCCGCCTGTGCTCCACAAGTACGAGTACCCACCAGCGCCGCGAAGTAACAGCCACAGTTAACCGTCGCACTGGCGCCTCCGCAAGAGATCCGAAGTCGTGAAGGCAAAAGCTCATGGAGGTCCACTTCGTCGATCACGGCAAGCAGAATCCTCACAACCATCGTTGCCTGTGATGGTAACAAAGTACGTTCCGGCTTCTACGTTCAAAGAGGTGTCATTGGTTGATGCGTTGGACCATAGGTAAGTGTATGGTGCTGTTCCTCCGGACTGGGTCGCCACAGCCGATCCATCGATCCTTGGAAACAAAGATGCATCATTGATCAAAGTCGCAGTAGCCGTCAAAGACGTTCCTACATCGATAGTTTACAAATGCGGTATCGAACATCCATTATTATCGGTTACGATCACCGAATATGTTCCGGCAGGCTGGTTAGCAATGGTATCGTTCGTTTACCGTACTCCAGAGTAAGAGTAAGGACGGTTCCACCACTAACAGAACTCCCTGCACTTCGGGAACTCAGTGAAAGCTGTGACCGCTGCCGTGCTATCCATGTCAGGTGGTGGAAGTGGGTGCATCTACATTGATCATGTCAACAAACTGGCCAATCCATTGTGATCTTACCAAGTACGTTTCTGCACAAACGCCTGTTACAGTATCTCCCGTTCCAATCAAGTTGGTCGTATCAGGAACACGAACCACACTGAGCAGGTCCACAAGTGAAGCAGTTAAAACTAGCATAAAACTCACAAATCGCGAAGTAGCACACTTGACGCATCCGCAGAAACTCTCCGCGGTAACCGATTAGACAGAGTCATTTACAGTCACAGAGTTAGAATCCTCACACCCTTGAGCGTCCGTTACGGTCACAGAGTAGGGACCAGACGAAAGCCCTGTGATCGTGTCTGAAGTGAGTGCACTGTTATTCGTTGTAGAGTTACTCCAAGCATACGTGTAAGGTCCAACACCATTACTCACGTTGGCGATCGCCTGTCCGGTAGCCACGAAGCAGAAGCTGTTCAGTGCACTCATGGTCACTGATAAACCGTTGGCCGGCTCGAAGATCTCGAACTGAACGGTGTCTTCACAAGTACCATCAGAGGCCGTGACCGTGTAGTTGCCGGCGGTTAACGTAGTATCAGAAGGACCACTTCCGATGCTTGACCACGTATAAGTGAAGTCTTGGGTAATCGGAATGAAGGCCACATAATCGTTGGTCGCATTGAAGTTCGTATTGTTTCGTCCTGGAACGGAGTAGGCCTGTGTCCCGGCGAAGTTCTCGATCCCCTGAACGTGGTTTCCACCATCAGAATTCAAGGAGTCCGAATGGATCTGAATGATGTTGGAGTTCTCGTAAAGAACGATCTGGAAGGTCGAAATATCGCCCGATCCGTTTGGTGATTGGAAATGGTCGATCTCGATGTAGTTGACCACACGAATACGATTCGGTGCGGCACCTACCAGGTAGGTTTCAAGCGTACAGTTTCCGACAGAAGGATCGAGGTCATGCCAGTAGGCTGCAATGAAATCACGAGGTGTTGCTGCCCCCGCACTTGGGATCGCAGAAGTGGCAGAGAA
Organism: Flavobacteriales bacterium; assembly: GCA_038131955.1. GTDB lineage: Bacteria > Bacteroidota > Bacteroidia > Flavobacteriales_G > Salibacteraceae > SHAN690. The sequence goes on along the minus strand of JAYPQK010000009.1, from coordinate 142,620 downwards.
CTGACCGTTTACCTGTCCACTGTTCGGATTCGAAAGGTCGAAGGTAATGAAACCTTGAGAGTTCATGATGAAGTGGGTGTGCCCGACTCCAAAGAATTCAAACGTGTCGCCACTGAAGATGTTGATCGTATCCGATGTAGCATCATCTTGCAGTGGGAAAGTCTTGTAGTTGATCGCATTCCAGGGACGACCGGTTGGATAAGGTTCAAATGAACCTTCGGTTTGATCGATGATGTACTCGCCAGTATTCGTTGAGGTAGCGAAACCACCGTGGGCTGACAAGAATGCCGCTCCATCATTGTTACCCGGACACGACACGCTATCGGTACTATCAACTTGTGCGAAGATCACGGGGCGTTCCACCAATGCAATGAGATCTACTGCCTCACATCCATTGTTATCGGTGACCGTTACGTAATGACCTCCACCACAAAGTCCGGTAACCGAAGCCGCAGAACCACCTGAGCTCCATGCGTAGGTCATGGTTCCTGTTCCACCCGAAGCATTCACCGTGGCGTTACCATCGCAGTCGTTGTCACATGTAGGTGCGGAGATATTGGAGAAGCTATTGATGACCAAAGCCGTAGCCGGTTCGTCGATGACTACTACCGCGGTATCCACACAAGCGTCATTGTCGGTCACGGTCACGGTATAGGTTCCTACCGGAACGTTCACCAAGGAGTCATTTGTACTGCCTGTTGACCACAAATAGGTAACAGGGTTAGCAGCTCCCGCGTGCGTTACTGAAGCAGATCCGGTGCTGTCACCATTACAAAGCACATCAGAGACTAGCACCCCACTCGCGGTCCAGTTACACAAACAGGAATCCGCTACAATGGCCACAGCTGTATCGGTACATCCGCTGGCGTCGGTTACGGTCACAGTATAGGTATTCGCCGCAAGACCGATGATGGTCTGAGTGGTATCACCGTTCGACCAAACAAAGCTAAATGGCATATTACCGCCTACCATGTTCACAGTCGCTTGTCCGTCGTTTCCTGTACAAGACTCGCTAGCTAGTTCAGAACCTGTAGCGGTAAAAGCAGTCGGTGCGACAAGTGTAACTTCCGCACTATCCAAACAGCCATTCGCGTCGGTTACGGTCACCGTGTAGGTTCCCCCTCCAAGTCCTGTCTCCAATGCTGCATTTCCTCCACTACTCCATGAATACGTTAAAGATCCGGTTCCGCCGGTGGCTAGTGCCTCAGCCTCTCCGTCAGTGTTACCACATGTTGGGTTAAGGGAGTCGATAATCGAGATCGAAAGCACAGGAGGATCAGTTAGAGTCACTGTAGTATCATCCTCACAACCCGTGTTGTTGTCTGTTACAGTTACCGTGTATGTACCCGCTGCAACAGAGAACTGAAGGTTAGAAGTAGAGCCCGTGTTCCATATATAGCTCACGTTGAAAGGTAAAGAAGCATTCAGCGCATTGGCCGCAATGGATCCAGTAAGTGTTCCTGCACAAGAAGGGTCGTTCAACAAGGTGATGGTCGCCTGTACTCCGTTTCCATTGGTCAGGGTCACACTGTCGATCCCCTCACACCCGTTGGCGTCGGTTACGGTCACCACAAACGTTCCTTCACCCAATCCGGAGATCGAGTCGGTAGTGGCACCATTGCTCCACAGGTAAGTATATCCAGGAGTTCCGCCAGAGGCAGAGACAAACGACGTTCCGTCTGTAGCACCAGCACATGATGGATCGCTCGAAGCCATGGTCAAGCTGATCGCTACTGGACCAGCGACGATATCGGTTTGCGAATCCGAACATCCGTTCGCGTCGGTTACTGTCACGGTATAAGTACCCGCTGTCAAGCCGGTCACAGCCTGAGTGGTATCGCCCGTACTCCAGTTATAGGAAAGAGGTGCTGTTCCATTTACCAAGAAGGCTTGGATCTGTCCGTCACTCGCTCCGAAGCAAGATACACTGTCGGTAGAGGTAACTGCAATGACTGGGAAGGCTGGCGCTGTCACGGTAGCGCTATCCACTCCGGTACAACCATTCGCATCCGTTACGGTGAGCACATAAGTACCCGCTCCTAGTCCGGTGATCGTTGGACCCGAACCTCCATTGGACCATGCATAAGTATAAGGCGAGTTTCCACCAGCTGGAGTAGCCGTAGCGGTTCCATTCAACTGACCGAAGCAAAGCACGTTGGTTGAAGACATCACCAGCGAAATTCCAGTGGCTGGCTGAGTAAGTGTCACTTGCGCTGTTCCGGTACATCCGTTGGCGTCGGTGACCGTAACGGTATAGGTGCCAGCAGGCTTGTTATCGATAGTATCGTTCGTTCCGCCGGTATTCCAAAGGTATGTGTAAGGTGATGTTCCACCGGTAGCTTGCACTTCCGCAGAACCGTCGTTTCCGCCCAAGCAACTCACGTCGCTAGAGTCGATCATGTTTACCACCAAGGCAGAAGGCTCTACTAAAATCTGAGTAGCTGAATCTTGACATCCGCCGTTATCGGTGACGGTAACCGTATATGTTCCCGCGCCTAAACCACTGATCGTAGCTGAAGTAGCGGTAGTAGACCAAAGGAAGGTGTAAGGGGCTGCTCCGTTCGCGCCGGATGCTGTAAGCTGACCGGTTGTATTTCCATTACAATCGATGGCCGTATCAATATTGATCGCCGCCGTGATTCCAGGACCGTCCGTAAGTACGATCGTAATATCGTCGGTACAGCCGTTGTTGTCAGTGGCTGTCACCGTGTAAGTTCCTGCGCTCAATCCGGACAAGGTTGGTCCGGTGGCGGTAGTATTCCACGTGTACGTATAACCCGGTGTGCCTCCGGTAGCCGCTACGGTAATACTTCCATTGGTGCCACCGACACAGCTTGGACCTGAAACGGAAGTGGTATCAATCACCAATTGAGTAGGCTCAGTGATCGTAGTATCTGCAGAATCCAAACAACCACCCGCGTCGGTTACCGTGATGGTGTAGGTACCTGCGCCAAGACCTGTTTCGGTCAAGCCAGTTCCACCTGAACTCCACAAGTATGAGTAAGGCGATGTTCCGCCCGATGCGGCGTTGGCCGTAATACTCGCATCGGTATCACCGAAGCATTCCAAAGTAGTTGCAGAGGCAATCGAGATGGTAACCCCTGTAGCAGGTTCTGTGATCGTAGTATCTACGGTAGCGGTACATCCGTTTCCGTCAGTAACGGTGATGGTATAGGTTCCTGCACTCAAGCTACCTTCGGCTAAGGCCGTTCCTCCTGAACTCCACAGATAGGTATATGGTGTAGTTCCACCGGAAGCCGCATTAGCCGTGATGGCACCATCCGTTCCTCCGAAACAACTCACGTTGGTGACTGAGTTGATGGAGAAGGTCAACAGCGTAGGTTCAGTAATGACCTCGCTATCCACGTCGGTACATCCGTTGGCGTCGGTGACGGTGACGGTGTAGGTACCGGCACTCAGGGACCCGATCGTCGGTGTGCTTGCCGTTGTATTCCAGAGGTAGGTGAATCCTCCAGCACCACCGGAACCGCTAGCCGTCAATTGGCCGTCGCTTCCGCCGAAGCAACTCACGTTATCGTCCACGTTGATCGATGCCACAACCGGATCCGGATCATCCAACGTGATCGCAATCACTTCGGTACATCCTTCAACATCCGTTACGGTTACCGTGTAGGTTCCTGCGGCTAGGTTGCTGATCGTTGCCGTATTTCCGCCTGTAGACCATGCATAAGTAAAAGGACCTCCGTTACCGCCATTGGCATTCACCGTGATTGCACCGTCGGTATCACCCACACAGGTAGGATTCGTAATTGTCGAATCCACGGTGATCGGATCCGGCTCAAGAATGGTGAATGAGGCTGTATCCGAGCATGACCCATCTGCCGCCGTTACGGTATAAGTTCCGGCCGTAAGGTTGGTAGCAGAGCTTCCCGTTCCGATGCTAGACCAGGAGTATGTGAAGTTCTGGGTAAGTGGAATGAAAGTGACATAGTCGTTTGTAGCCGAAAAGTTCACACCGTTTCTTCCGGGAACCGCATAACCAAAAGAGCCATCGGCATTCTCGATACCCATGGTAGTTCCGGGGAAAGCTCCGCCTTCATTGAAGTTTGGAATGGTTGTCGAATGGATCTGGATGATATTCGACGTTTCATAAAGAACGATCTGGAAGGTGTACTGGGCTGTCCCACTTTGGAAGTGCGGTACGTCTACGTAGTTGATGACGCGCGCACGATTAGGTGAGGTTCCGGCGAGGTAAGTTTCGATCACTTCTGATGTGGTCGCACTCGGATTAAGATCATCCCACACCCCTATCCAATTGTCAGGATTGTTGGCATTTGGAATGGATACGTTCTGCCATGTATTGCTCACTGCCGTTCCAAACTGAATGTTACCGTTGGAAGAAATGCGGAACGTGGTTTGCGTATTACCAAAGAATTCGAAGTTGAATCCTATGTTCAAGGACCCGGTGAGTTGATCATCACCAAGAGTAAAGCTCTGATAATTAGAGGTATTGAACGATTCCCCGACTCCATATGGCTCAAACTCTCCTTCGGTTTGGTCAATTATGTAAAAGTTAGTTGAATCAGATGCCACCGTACCTCCATGACCGGAGATATATGCAGCCCCATCTGCTCCCCCATTACAGGTAACTGAATCCGTCGAATCTACTGTAACAAAGATGGACGGGGGCTCAATTAATGTTACTGATTGACTTATAGTACACCCCGAAGCGTCGGTTATGCTTACCGTAGCAGTACCGCCGCATAAATTGAAGGCTTTTGCGGATGTTTCGCCATTAGACCACAAATATGTATACGGAGTTGTACCTAATACGTTTGGACGTGATCGGGCATCCCCATCACATGCATTATCGCAACTTGGGTCAACCAACTGATTGAAAGGAGGATTTAGAAAACCAAAAAATGATGGCGCTACAGTCAATGAAAAGGTCGTATCCGTACCCAAGGAACTGTCACCAACGCTCACTATATAAAAATCTGGAACTAAATCAGTAAATTGACCAGTTAGATTGGTATCAGCGTATCCATTATTGAATCCAAGAATAGAGTATACTATTGGACCTGGGCCGATTGCCGTAATGGTAATTTCTCCATCTGCTGAATCGGGACAAGACTGATTCTGTGTCGATGTTGAGGTAACAGCGAATGAATCTAAGCTATCTGCGGCAAAAACTACCGCATAATCTTCAACTTGACCATATTCAGGAGTGTAGCAAGGTCCCGTTATATTGTTATTGAACCAATCAGAAATGATTCTTAATCTCAAAGTGTCATTTAACACCAATAATGAATAGGGAGTAAAAGATCCTTGATGAAATGTATCAGCATTATTAGAAAAAATTAATTCGGCAGTATCTAAGAAGTCTCCATCATTATTGTAATCTAGATATACTCTAACATCTTCATCATTAAAAAACCCGGTTAAAACTTCAATATCATAAGCAACTCCTGTATCCAGTGAGATAATTTGCGTACAAGTAAAATCTAGATATCCACTATCCCTAACCGCTGTTGAAGTACTCACATTCAACACATCACCTATCGAGACATTTCTGATGCCAATCCCTGAGTTATTAGCAAGATTTGTAGTATTTGGAGAGCAAGATGCTGCTGTTATCGAACTCAAAGGTGGATCTACATATCCATAAGATGTTAGCAAACCCGCACGTGCTGAGAGTAGCGTTGCTCTCATCCTTGCTGATTGATTGGCAGTAAAATCAGTCGCACATGATTGATTAGAGTAATTCATGTAGTTGTCTTCCACACCAGCCCAAGCAGCACTTGTACATCCATTGATTCCAACCGGACAGTTAGAAGCCGCTCGGATATGATGCTCCGTATCACCACAACAATCTCCCAAATCAGAGCCACAGCCATTAACAATTGGCGGACATTGGTTTCCAAGACTATCTCCTTCGAATGTGTGAAATAATCCGAAATAATGGCCCAGCTCATGAGTCAAAGTCCTATTCAAATTATTCCAAGCGTTGACTGTTCCAATAGTCCCAAAGCAGGTGTTCATTACGACAATTCCGTCGACTTGAGGAGAGGCTCCAGGAAAATATGCATAGCCTTGAGTACCAAATCCACCATTATTACCATCGATTTCAGAAACAACCCAAATATTCACGTAATTGGAAGATGGCCACCGACTTAAAGCTTTAATTTGAATTTCATTTGTTGAGGTAATTCCGTTTGCTGAGTAACCTGCCACAGAGGACCCATTAACCCTTACTATTCCATTAGTCGAATCGCAATTAGGTGCGCGCTTTGCTAAGACAAACTGAATTTTAGTATCCACCCCGTTTCCATCCCCATGAGTGCCAGGTGTCTTTCTGAATCTATCATTTAAAACATTAACTGCATCAATTATCTGAGAATCTGCAATGTTGGAACCAACTCCAACGGCCTCACCTTTATGAATAATGTGAACTACAAGCGGAACCTCCAAAGTATCGGTATCCCCCTGCAGAATAAAGGCTTGATTACTATTCAGCCCTAAGTTAGAATTCACCTGGTTAAAGAATGAATAATACCTCTGTGAATAGCTTGAATCTTCAAGCAATAACTTCTTGTGCTTATTATCCGTTAAACACTGCTCTTGTGCGATGGAGAGCAGACTAAAAAAACTCAGAGAGAGAAGTGTAAGAAAAATCTTTTTCATATCATAGGTCTAACTTTAATCTTACGAGTGGGGAGATAAAATGGTTGGGTAACTCAGTCTAATCGGAGGACGGCCAAGAAAGCTTGCTGGGGAATTTCAACGCTACCGATCTGCTTCATTCGCTTCTTTCCCTGCTTCTGCTTTTCTAACAGTTTCCGCTTTCTTGAGATGTCACCACCGTAGCATTTTGCGGTTACGTCCTTCCGCAACGCCTTTACCGTTTCACGAGAAATGATCTTAGCACCAATCGCCGCTTGAATAGCAATTTCAAATTGCTGACGAGGGATCAATTCCTTTAGTTTAATGCAGATCTTCTTACCTAGATCGTAAGCATTGTCCTTGTGAATCAGAGCGGAAAGGGCATCGACATGATCTCCGTTGAGCAGGATGTCCATTTTTACCAAGTTCGACTTTTGATACCCAATTGGATGATAATCGAACGAGGCGTAACCACGAGAAATGGACTTCAAACGATCATAGAAGTCAAACACGATTTCAGCCAACGGCATTTCAAACGTCAACTCTACACGATCTGATGTCAAATACACTTGGTTCATGAGCACACCACGCTTCTCAATACAAAGATTCATAACCGACCCGATAAAGTCACTTTTGGTGATGATCTGTGCATTGATGAATGGCTCCTCGACCGACTCTAGCTTTGCTGGATCAGGGAAATCAGAAGGATTGTTGACGACCTTTCGCTCACCATCTGACGTAGTGGCGAAATACGAAACGTTTGGGACAGTGGTAATAACCGTCATGTTGAACTCCCGTTCGAGACGCTCTTGGATGATCTCCATATGGAGCATTCCCAAAAAACCGCAGCGAAATCCAAAGCCAAGCGCCGCAGAAGACTCTGGCTCGAAAGTCAAAGAGGCATCATTCAACTGAAGCTTCTCCATACAGTCTCGAAGCTCTTCGTACTCATCGGTGTCTACTGGGTAGATTCCGGCAAAAACCATGGGTTTCACGTCCTCAAAACCTTCGATGACCTTCTCACATCGTCGGTCAACATGGGTGATTGTATCCCCCACTTTAATCTCTCTCGCTTGCTTGATTCCGGAGATGATATAGCCCACATTTCCAGCCGACATCTCCTTCCGCTTATCCGGCTTTAATCTGAGCACCCCGATCTCGTCTGCCTCGTACTTCTTGTCCGTGTGGTAAAATTTGACCTGATCGCCTTGTCTCAGCGTTCCGTTCATGATCCGGAAGTAGGCAATTACTCCACGAAAAGGATTGAACATGCTATCGAAAATCAACGCTTGAAGTGGTCCTTCTGGGTCTCCCACCGGAGCAGGAATTCTTTCAATGATCGCCTCTAACAGCTCATCTACGCCCGCTCCCGTTTTCCCACTTGCTCCAATAATCTCATCTCGGTCACAACCGAGTAGGTCCACCATTTCATCTTTCACCTCCTCTGGCATCGCCGAAGGAAGATCCATTTTATTGAGCACCGGAATGATCGTGAGATCGTGCTCCATGGCCAAATAAAGGTTCGAAATGGTTTGAGCTTCGATCCCCTGACTTGCATCCACCAAAAGCAAGGCTCCTTCGCAAGCCGCAATAGCCCGTGATACCTCGTAAGAGAAATCCACGTGACCAGGGGTGTCGATGAGGTTGAGCACATACTCCTCACCCTTATAGGTGTAATTCATCTGGATCGCGTGACTCTTGATGGTAATACCACGTTCGCGTTCCAGGTCCATATCATCGAGCGTCTGCTCCTTGAGTTCCCGATCGGATACGGTTCCGGTTTTATGGAGTAGGCGGTCGGCCAAGGTACTCTTACCGTGGTCGATATGGGCGATGATACAAAAGTTGCGTATGTGCTTCATGCACGAATAAATTGGCTGCGAAAATACACGTTTACAAGTCGGAAGAGAGCAGTTTGTTCACACGGAATCAAGCCTTTCCTAAATGGCGTCTTTGGGCTTCCATGACATACTTCCCTAGAATATCAAATTCGATGTTCACTCGATCTCCCTCTTTCAGGTCTTGAAAGGTGGTATGTTCATACGTAAATGGAATGATCGAGACCGAGCAATGCTTTTGGGATGCCTCCACCACGGTCAAACTCACTCCATTGATGGAGATACTTCCTTTCGAAACGACTAATGAATCCTCGGGGCGTTCAAATTCTAAGTAATAATTCCACGAACCATCGACCGTTTCGATCTTAGCAACCTTGGCGGTTTGATCTACGTGTCCTTGTACGATGTGCCCATCGAATCGACCGTGAGCCGGCATACAGCGCTCTAGATTCACACGTGAACCTTGGTGTAGATCACCAAGCTGAGATCGTTCCATGGTCTCTTTGATCGCCGTAACGCGATAGAATCCATCTTTCAATTCCACCACGGTCATGCAGACCCCATTATGGGCTACACTCTGATCGACTTTCAATTCTTGGGTAAAAGGAGAGGACAGCCAGAAATGCACATTGCTTCCTTCGTGTTCGACTCGCTCTACTTTTCCAATTCCTTCAATGATTCCAGTAAACATCAGGGTGCTAATTGCTCGTTCCTATTTTCTCTGAGCAAATGTACGCTGCCGCGGAGTTCTCTACCCACAATTCCCGTGAGCCTGATCTCATTCACTTGGCATACATAGAAATACACTCCTTCCGGCACGGGCTTTCCTGACCGCATATCGGTGCCATCCCAAAGCACATCCGGGTTATTGATCTCGTACATCAGTACTCCCCATCGGTTGAAAATCTGAATATCAACGCTTTCAACGAACTTGTAAGGGAAGGGCTCGAAGAGATCATTCCTACCATCCCCGCTAGGCGTGAAGACGTTGGGCAACTCATACTCAGGACAGTTATCTACACAAAGTGAATTCTCCCACGCACTCTCATTGGCAAAGCTATCTACGGCAACCAATGCATAGCAGCCTGCGATAGAGCCGGTGCCTTCATGCACATACTCCGTCACGGTTGGGTCATCGATGTAAGCAATCTCCTGTAAAGTTTGGCCGAGTGCCGGAGCATAATAGACCTTGAAGCCAATGACATCGTCGGTATCCTCACAATTCTCGTTTGGATCAGACCAAGTGATGATGGTCTGCTCAAGGTTACAGTCCCCGTCAATAAACTGATTCGGCGGAGAGCAAGGCGGATTGACATCTTCCGGCATACCCGTATGGATCTGAGACAGATTCTCGATCACACCCTTGATGTTGACGTCCGTATACTCGCCTATGGACCGAACCAAATAGCGATACTTCTGGAGGTTGGCTAACCTATCATCCACATAAGATGTTCCCTCTACGGTGTCGAGTACGATCAAATCATTCAAGGAGTCGGGATCATTCTTGAATCGATAAACGACGTATGCATCATTCTTCCAAGGAACATCCACGTCCCACGTCAAGGTCAACTGATTGTCGGCTGAAATCGATGATAAGTAGATGGAAGAAGCAGCTTTCGCTACACCGACAGGAGTGCTGCTAGGACCACTCAACATCTCGATCCTGTAGTAGTACTGTTCGCCTAGGGTATTCAATCCCTCGTCCACGAAGATCGTATCCAAGCTAAAGGGGTCCTGGGATGCATCACTCAGGAAGATCTCCTCGAAGCTTCCTGTCACGGAAGTTGATCTCGACAACCGGTATCGGTATGGCGGCGGGAAGACACTGGTCTTGAGGTCGATCGGACTCAACCAGGCCACGCTATTCAGTCCATTGATCGAATCGGTCGAGACCACGCTGACCTTATTCAAGATGGGAACGTCACGAACCAGGAGTCCGCAAGATTCGTCGCTCGGGTAGCTTTCTGAACCGTCCTCAAATGTGGTAACGATCATATAGCAGTAGCGCTGGCCATGCACCAAGCCTAATCCATCGTCATCGTCAAGGAACTCGGTTGACATTCTACCACTCACCTCTCCTATCTTGACATAACCCAACTGCGAAGGCACACCTGTTACGCATTCACTAGGCTCGTATCCGAGGCTGTCATTGTATCTGTAAATATCATACCCGGTTGCCTCTTCACATACCGCCGGCGTCCATCGCACCCTTAGGGCAGTGCCTTCTGGTTGGATGGATGTGATCGTAACCTCTGGTGCCTTCACGGAGATCGCCATGGTCTTGAAATCAACCAGCTCTACCATCAGTGTTGAAGAAAAGTTCTCCTTCGCTTTGAAATAGATCCAATAAGGCGCACTACGAACGAAGCCACAACCGGGTGTCCAGCGTAAATTCATCTCCACGGGCGCCTGTGCGGTTATCGTATCGCCTTCTATGATGAACGCACCATTTCCATTGTCAAGGGGAGAACCCACAGCACTTACAGTCAGAATATCGTCATCAATATCCTCGGTGGTGATCCTCTCGGCTAATGTTCTTCCCGCGGTCACACATACCTCCTCTTCTAGGGTTATGACAGGCGGTGTATTCTCATTCATACAAAATCCAACAAAGATCTGCATGTCACGCATGATCGACCCAACCAAGAAGGCCTGTCCGCTATTGGGATTGATCCTGTATTCTTCGATGAGGATGGCCACATTATATTCTCCTTGTTGCTGCGGAGAATCCCAAGTCAAGGTACCTGATACCGGGTCGATGCTAAGGTTATTGTTGGAACCCTGCACGATCTGATCGGGAAAGACATAACCGCTGATGGCACCACCATTATAAGAGCGACTTGCTACGATAGAATACGACAAACTATCGCCTTCAATGTCCACAGCCCCTGGATTGTGATAGAATGGAATGCCCACGCAGGCATTGTCGATCGGGGGGTTACGGAGTATCGGTGCGTTGTTGCCCCCGGTTGCAAAGTCGATCACCAAAGTGCTTTCAATGTAGAAAGGCACATTATCTGAATCAGGGATATTCACCACCTGACCGTTTCTCATAGGATCTTCCATGCTCAGCACATAGGTGCCGGCACCGGGAAATTCGTGGGTCGTAGTATAAACGTTGTATCGGGTTTCCGGAGCGATCAACACTCCCCGACCGACGCCCGGGTCACACGGAGAGCCTACCGGTCCATTCACGCGCGTGACCGTCTCGCTTGTGCCATCACCAAAGAACAATTCCAACTCACAGCGGTCTGCCGCATCACTTGCGCCGCCAGTCTTTGTATAGGTGATGATCGAAATCTCATAGAGGAACGGATTTTCGTTGATGCGTCGATAGACGATCTCTCCTGCCCGGTTGTGTGTTGCCCACGCGACCTGAGACAAAAAAAGTGCACCGAGGAGTACACTCAACATCCTGACCATCTTCAATTTATTCACGATCTCAAATCCTCATTCATAGAATACGTTGTGAAGGTATGCATACCTTTGGACTTCGTCTAGTAATATAGACGTTTTAAGGATAGAAATGTTGGCCGATGAGTGAACGGCAGAAACGAGGAAGGAATGGGTAAGCACAAGAAGATAAAGGTTGGCATCACGAGTGGCGATGTACATGGAATTGGACTCGAGGTCACGATAAAGGCATTGATGGACTCTCGGGTCTACGATCACTGCACTCCGATCATCTATGCCTCAAAGCAAGTGATCGAACAACACATGGAGACATTGAAACTTGAGGGTTTTCATTTTCACACCATCACCGACCCTGAGAAGTGCGACTCGAAGAAGGTCAACCTGCTCGAAGTTTGGGACACCGATCATGAGGTACAATTTGGGAAGCCGGATAAGGCCGCAGGCAAACTCGCCTTTGACTCGCTGAAGTCAGCGGTGGAAGATCTAGCTTCGACCAAGATTGACGTATTGGTCACGGCTCCGATCGACAAGAGGACCATACAGTCGGAAGATTTCAATTTTCCCGGTCATACAGAATTCCTTGCAGACTATGCAAACGAAGACAACCCACTCATGATTCTCGCCCATGAAGGGTTGAGGGTGGCCTTGGTAACGGCTCATGTGGCCGTTGAGGAAATTGCCAAGAAACTCGACCGAGGACTGATCGTTCAGAAGCTGGATGTTTTTGCAAAAAGTTTGAAGCAGGATTTCGGCATTCACCGACCACGAATTGCGGTTCTCGGTTTGAATCCGCACAACGGAGACGGTGGCATCATGGGAGAGCAGGAGTCACAGATCATTGCCCCCTCTATCCAAGACGCGCAGGAGGCAGGTATTTTGGCGTTTGGTCCCTACCCCGCTGACGGATTCTTCGGTTCACCTATGCGCGGCTCTTTTGACGGGGTGCTTGCCATGTACCACGATCAAGGTTTAGCTCCATTTAAGGCACTTTCGTTTGATGAAGGCGTGAACTTCACGGCCGGACTACCCATCGTGCGCACCTCGCCAGATCATGGTGTGGCCTATGATATCGCCGGTAAGAACCAAGCGTCTGAATCCTCCATGCGGCGGGCGATCTTACAAGCTTGCGACATCGCAGTAGAGCGCCGACATTTCAGAGAAATCTCAGCCAACCCTCTTGAACCTGCTTCCAAGAAAAGGTAAAATCTTCAGGAGGTTGTGTATCAAGGTATTCATTACATTTGCAACCCTTTTTAGGATAGCTCTTTGAAACAGGACAACTCATACGAACTACGATTTTCAAATCTGAAGGTCGGGGTTCACACCTATGATTGGAAGATCGACCGGACATTTCTCGAAGAACGAGGGGTGGAAGACTTTTCTTCAGTAGACCTTCAGGTTGACCTGGAACTACAGCGCAAGGAAAGGTTGATGGATCTTCACTTTAGCATTGTGGGCAAGGTCAAAACGGCCTGCGATCGATGCGGTGAGGACGTTGATGTTCCGTTTGATTCGGAAAATCATTTGGTGATCAGATTGGCTCATGAGACCGACCTTACTGATGACGAGGTGGTCTTTGTAGACGAGAATGAACAGACGATCGATCTGGGTCAGTTCATCTACGAATTCATCGTAGTTGGATTACCCAGTCGGTTCATCCACCCGGAAGGTCAGTGCGACCCAAAGGTGGAGCAGTATCTGGAAGAGGCTTCCGATGAAGGAGAAGAATCGAAAGAAGAAAAAGAAATAGACCCCCGTTGGGAGGCACTGAAAAATCTTAAACACAAAAACTAGGAGAAATGGCACATCCTAAACGAAAGATATCGAAGACCCGTAGGGACAAGCGTCGTACTCACTACAAGGCAGAATTGCCAACGATCTCGACTTGCCCAACTACAGGACAACCACATCTTTATCACCGTGCACACTGGTACGAAGGCAAGCTTTACTACAAGGGTAAAGTAGTCATGGAGAAAGAGTCCATGGCATAAGCCGGATGACCATGAAGGTCGGACTTGACGTATTAGGTGGAGATTTCGCGCCCGACGCTAATGTCCTCGGAGCCATTGAGGCTCAGAAGGAGTTAGGAGATCGGGTTGAGATCATTCTAATAGGTGACCAAGCGGAGATCGAACGCATCCTTACAGAGAATGGTGTGGCGACTGATCAGTTCGAGATCGTACATACGACCGAGAACATCACGATGCATGATCACCCTACCAAGGCATTCATCAAGAAGCCGAATTCTTCGATCGCTCTTGGCTTCCACATGCTTCAAGAAGGGAAGATCGAAGCGTTTTCCAGTACCGGTAACACGGGTGCTATGCTGATTGGTGCCATGTATACGATTCGCACCATTTCTGGTGTAATCCGTCCTTGCATCACCACGGCACTTCCTGTTTTGAATGGAGGAGTCAGCATCCTATTAGATGTCGGCATCAACTCCGACTGCAAAGCAGACGTTCTTTATCAGTTTGGCATCTTGGGAAGCATGATGGCCGAGCAGATCTACAACATCGAAAATCCCAAAGTGGGATTGATCAACATCGGTGAGGAAGAGGAAAAGGGCAATATGCTCACCCAAGCCGCTCACCAGTTGATGAAGGATACCCAAGAATTCAACTTCATCGGAAATATTGAAGGAAGGGATCTTTTCAACGGCAAGGCCGACGTCATTGTCTGTGATGGATTCACAGGAAATGTCATCCTCAAACAAGCCGAAGCTCTCTACTACCTTATCCGTAAGCGCCAAGTACAAGACGATTATTTTGAACGCTTCAACTATGAAATTTACGGAGGCACCCCTGTGCTCGGTGTGAATGGAAATGTTATTATTGGCCACGGTATTTCGAATGCGAATGCGGTCAAGAACATGATCAAACTTTCAGTGGATACCGCTGAAGCCAATCTTGCCGATCGCATCAGGAAAGTGTTTAAGTAACTGACCCTATGACCAAAATCAATGCTGCCATCACAGCGGTTGCCCATCATGTTCCAGACTATGTTTTGACCAACAAAGAGTTGGAGAAAATGGTCGACACCACCGACGAGTGGATCACCACGCGAACGGGCATCAAGGAGCGACATATTCTTAAAGGAAAAGACAAAGGAGTTACTGAGATCGCCAAAGTAGCGGTAGAGAACCTCCTTAAAAAGAGAGGTATCGGACCAGAAGAGATCGACTTGGTCATCTTCTGCACCGTGACTCCGGACAAGGTATTCCCTGCTTCAGCGAACATTGTAAGTCGAAAGGTGGGCATGAACAATGCTTTTGGATTCGACCTGATGGCTGCTTGTTCTGGCTTCCTTTATGGCGTGACCACGGGCGCTAAGTTCATCGAATCAGGTACACATAAGAAAGTGTTGGTAATCGGAGCAGATAAGATGTCTTCGATCATTGATTACACCGATAGACAAACCTGCATCATCTTTGGCGACGGAGCTGGTTGTGTTCTTCTCGAGCCAAACGAAGAGGGACTCGGCATTCAGGATTCCATCCTTCGTAGCGATGGCGCCGGCGAAGAATTCTTGCACCAAAAGGCAGGCGGGTCTGAACGACCACCTTCCGCTGAAACCATTGCTAACAAAGAGCATTACGTATACCAAGAAGGGAAAACCGTATTCAAGTTTGCTGTGTCAAACATGGCAGATGTGAGCTACGAAGTGATGGAGCGAAACAACTTGACATCTGAAGATGTCGCTTGGCTCGTGCCTCACCAAGCCAACCTTCGTATCATCGACGCCACAGCCAAGCGCATGGGCCTTACCACAGAAAAAGTGATGATCAACATCGACCGGTATGGAAACACAACCAGCGGTACGATTCCGATCTGCTTGTCTGAGTGGGAAAGCCGCCTGCACAAGGGTGATAATATCATATTGTCAGCCTTCGGTGGAGGTTTCACCTGGGGCGCGATTTACCTTAAGTGGGCTTACGTTGCGTCGTAACCCTTGCTTTTAGCATTCAAGAAACTACTTTAGTATCCCATTAAACTATAACGAATAACGCATGGACCTTAGTCAAATTCAATCATTAATCAAGTTCGTATCCAAGTCGGGTGTGAACGAAGTGGAGCTTGAGACCAAGGATTTCAAGATAAACATCAAGACAACCAAGGGTGCTGAACCTGCTACGCAAGTAGTAATGCCAGCCCAAGGTTACCTCCCTCCTCAGCCAGCAGCTCCTGCTCCGGCTCCTGCCGCTCCGGCACCTGCGCCTGCACCAGAAGCTGCAAAAGGTGGGGATGATAAGAAAGGTGGTGACGCTGATGACAGCAAGTACATCACCATCAAGTCTCCAATGATCGGTACGTTCTACCGTTCTTCTAGTCCGGATGCAGATGCATTCGTAAGCGTTGGTGATGAGATCGCACCAGGTGAGGTCATCTGCATCATTGAAGCGATGAAGTTGTTCAACGAGATCGAGGCGGAAGTCTCAGGTAAGATCGTGAAGGTCTTGGCTGACGATGCTTCTCCTGTTGAATACGATCAGCCATTGTTCTTGGTTGACCCATCGTAATTGCAGATTTGCCAACTCCTAAAGCAACAAAAGGTATGTTTAAGAAGATTTTGATCGCGAACCGCGGAGAGATCGCCTTGCGCGTTATCCGCACGTGTCGCGAGATGGGTATCAAGACCGTAGCGGTCTATTCCAAAGCGGATGCCGACAGTTTGCACGTTCGCTTTGCTGACGAAGCCGTTTGTATTGGCCCGAATGCCAGTGCCGACTCGTACTTGAAGATCCCAAACATCATCGCGGCCGCAGAGATCACCAATGCAGATGCCATCCACCCTGGATATGGTTTCTTGTCCGAGAACTCCAAGTTCTCCAAGATCTGCCAGGAAAACGGCATCAAGTTTATCGGTGCCTTACCAGAACAGATCGACGGCATGGGTGATAAAGCCAGCGCCAAAAAGACCATGCGTGAAGCTGGCGTTCCATGCATTCCGGGTTCCGAGGGAATCTTAGGAAGTTTGGATGAAGGCATCTCTGTAGCTAAAGAGATCGGATACCCGGTCATCATGAAGGCCACTGCCGGAGGTGGTGGTAAGGGAATGCGTCGATGCGACAATGAGAAAGAGCTCCGTACGGCATGGGATTCAGCGAGAAAAGAAGCCAAAGCAGCCTTCGGTAACGACGGTATGTACATGGAGAAATTCATCGTTGAGCCTCGCCATATTGAGATCCAGATCGCCGGTGACCAACATGGAAAAGCTTGTCACCTTTCAGAGCGTGACTGTTCTGTTCAGCGTCGTCACCAAAAATTGGTAGAGGAGACTCCTTCTCCTTTCATGACCAAGGAGCTTCGTAAGAAGATGGGTGACGCAGCGATCAAAGCTACCAAGGCCGTGAAATACGAGGGGGTAGGAACGGTTGAGTTCTTGGTAGACAAGGATCGTAACTTCTACTTCATGGAGATGAATACGCGTATCCAGGTAGAGCACACGATCACCGAAGAGGTCATCAACTACGACCTCATCAAGGAGCAGATCAAGATCGCTGCAGGTATTCCTATCAGTGGTAAGAACTACGAACCGGTTGGCCACGCCATCCAGTGCCGTATCAACGCGGAGGACCCTCTGAACGATTTCCGTCCGAGTCCGGGCAAGATCACAGAATACCACGAGCCAGGTGGACATGGTATTCGTATCGACACCCACGTGTACGCGGGCTATGTCATCCCTCCATTCTATGATTCGATGATCTCGAAGTTGATCACCGTTGCGCAAACGCGTGAGGAAGCCATCACGAAGATGGAGCGCGCGTTGAGCGAATACATCATCGAAGGAGTTAAGACTACCATTCCATTCCACGAAAAGTTGATGAAGCATCCTCAGTTCCGTGACGGAAAGATCACGACTAAGTTCTTGGAAGAATGGGACTACAAAAAGGAATTAGAATCCTAGACCCTCAGACTAAACCATAAAAAAAGCCCCGATTACTCGGGGCTTTATAGTTTCTATACCTATCGTAGCAAGAGAATCAACCCGCCATACCGGACCGGGTCGAGCCTTTCTTGTTCATCATCTTCGTTGCCGTTTCTTCAATAGACGCTGCATCATAGCCACACTCTGCCCAAAGCTGTGGCTGAGAGCCGTGCTCCACGATCGTGTCAGGAATACCCAAACGCACCACCTTGGCGCTATAGCCATGGTCTGCCATGAATTCCAGAACAGCGCTGCCCATTCCTCCCTGAATACATCCGTCTTCCACGGTAATGACCTGGTCGAACTTACCAAAGACCTCGTGCAACAACACTTCGTCCAATGGCTTCACAAATCGAAGGTCATAAAGCGCTGCAGACACTCCCTTCTTCTTGAGTTGCTCCACCGCCTTCAAGCCTTCGTTTCCAATGTGTCCGATCGTAAGAATGGCCACATCATCTCCAGAAATTACCTTTCTACCTGTTCCGATCTTCAGTTTCTTGAATGGCGTCTTCCACTCAGGCATGACTCCTTCGCCGCGTGGATAGCGGATCACGAATGGAGCTTCTGTTTCATCCAACTGGGCGGTATACATCAAGTTTCTGAGCTCTTCTTCGTTCATTGGAGCAGAGACCACAAGATTTGGGATACAACGCATGTATGCAATGTCGTATACACCGTGGTGGGTTGGCCCATCAGCTCCTGCCACTCCTGCTCTATCCAAGCAAAAGATCACGGGAAGGTTTTGGATAGCTACATCATGCACGACCTGGTCATAGGCCCGCTGCATGAAAGACGAATAGATATTACAGAAAGGACGATAACCTTGCGTAGCCAAGCCGGCGCTGAAGGTTACGGCATGTTGCTCTGCGATTCCAACGTCAAATGAACGATCCGGCATGGCCTTCATCATGATGTTCAATGAACTTCCTGAAGGCATTGCTGGTGTGACGCCCATGATCTTATCGTTCTTCTCAGCCAACTCCACGATGGTATGTCCAAACACATCCTGATACTTTGGAGGCTGGGGATTGTTAGGAGTAACCTTGATAATCTCTCCTGTATCCTTATTAAAAATGCCAGGTGCATGCCACTTCGTTGGTGAACCAGCCTCGGCCGGTGCGTAGCCTTTACCCTTCTTAGTGATACAATGCAAGATCTTCGGACCAGGAATGTCTCTCAGGTCTTCGAGCACCTTGGTAAGGTGGATCACATCATGACCATCGATCGGACCGAAATAGCGGAAATTGAGGCTCTCAAACAGGTTTGAGTGACGCAAGAGGGTCGACTTGATGCTGTGCTCAACCTTCTGGACGATCTCGCGCGCCGAAGGGCCGAAGTTGCTGATCTTGCCGAGTAAATGCCATATCTCATCCTTCACCTTGTTGTAGGTGTGAGAAGTAGTTATATCCGTCAAGTAATCCTTCAATGCTCCCACGTTGGGATCGATGCTCATGCAGTTGTCGTTGAGGATCACCAACAAATTGGTATTCTCTACTCCGGCATGATTCAGACCTTCAAAAGCCAAACCAGCAGTCATGGCCCCATCACCGATTATGGCTACGTGCTGTCTGTCTTCTCCTTTGTAGGCATTAGCCACGGCCATTCCCAAGGCTGCAGAGATCGAGGTTGAGGAGTGGCCTACGCCGAACGTATCGTACTCGCTTTCCTTGATCTTAGGAAACCCACTGATGCCCTTGTACTTCCTATTGGTGTGGAAGATGTCTCTTCTACCCGTCAGGATCTTGTGTCCATAGGCTTGGTGCCCCACGTCCCAAACGATACGATCGTCGGGGGTATTGAATGCGTAGTGAAGCGCAACGGTCATTTCGACCACGCCAAGGCTGGCACCGAAGTGACCTCCTTTTTGAGAGACTACGTCAATGATGAAATCGCGCAGCTCGTCGCTGACCTGGGGTAGGTCTTCGATGGTGAACTTGTCTCGCAGATCTTTGGGATACTCGATCTGTGACAAGAAAGGTCCCGCCTTGAAGGGTGAATCAGACATAATTGTGTGGCGTTGTTTCCATGACAAACAAAACGAGACCTGTAAAGTTCTGATCTTTTGTCAATTCACAAAATTTCTTGTCGGCCTATTACGCGGTAACCTCAGCCAAGATCGACTCGAAGAGTCGCTTTCCGTCGAGGTTTCCGAGTGCTTCGTCAGCCGCTCTCTCAGGGTGAGGCATCATGCCGAAAACATTTCGCTTCTCGTTGCAGATGCCTGCAATGTTATTGATCGTACCGTTCGGGTTGCTTGCCGCATCTACGTTGCCATCCGCATCGCAGTAGCGAAACAAGACCTGGTTGTTGTCCTCAAGTTTCTGGATCTCCTCAGCGCTATTGTAGTAGTTACCCTCGCCATGAGCGATCGGGATCTTCAATACCGTACCATCTTCAATATCTCGCGTTATCAGTGAATCACTCGTCTCGGTTCTGAGGTAGACGTTCTTGCAAATGAACTGGCGATTCTCGTTGTGTTGCAAAGTGCCGGGCAATAGGCCAGACTCACAAAGGATCTGGAATCCATTACACACCCCGTAAACGTAACCACCCTTGTTGGCGAATTCGATCACCTCCTGCATGATGGGAGAAAATCTAGCAATCGCACCAGAACGCAAGTAATCTCCATACGAGAAACCTCCCGGAAGCACGATCATATCACAACCTTGGAGGTCATGATCCTTATGCCAAAGTTTAACCACTTCATGTCCCATGATGGTTTCCAAAACGTAGACCATGTCTTGGTCGCAATTGGAACCCGGGAATGTGATAACGCCAAATTTCATAGAATCAAAATTGAGCCCCAAAAGTAGGGATACCACTCGGTTCAGGGTCAAGAATTTATCAATAATACAAAGGCGAGAAAGACCAAAAGAATGGCGTTGGCCACCTTGGCATTTCGTACGGAGAGCATGGTGCGCGTAAGGACAACGGTAGCAGGCACAATAGCGATGAATACGGGTTCCTTAAAACCCTTAATGAGAATCATTAGCCCACCCATGAAGAGGTAGCTGATCACGAGGATCCACCTTCTTCTTTCTCGTAAGGTCGTAGACGACGATATTGAAAAGGTTGAGATGGCCGCGATGATGGTCATAAAGACCAAAAAAGCGATTCCGAGCACATTCAGCTTCGTCATTCCCTCTGAAAAGACCGAAGCGGAGACGTCCAAGGATAGACCCCAACCCGTCCAACGGAATAGATAAGCTAACGAAGCGTAGAAGTAGATGGGCGTGACAGCGCCTAGAATTCCCACGATGATGCGCCGGACGTTGAGATTGCCAGAAACCACCAATGCATGGATCAATACAAGGAAGAGCACGACACCAGGAGGTATGAGCAAGGCAGTTAGACCTATGGCTACGCCCATATTGAATACCAACGGCCCGATCCTTTTGGTTTGATCATAGGTGATCTCAACCATCCTGAATAGCCAGAGCTGAATCAAGGTCACCAACCATGCAGACCAATGGTTGACCTCATCAGGAATTGAAAAATAGAACATGGCAAAGACTACCATAGTAATGTTGGTGATGCGACCTAGAAGTCCGAGACTTTGAACCATTTGATTCAGGAAGAGCGCCACAAAGACGGCAACGAGAGAGCTGAGCGAATAATTCAAGCCTGCCGACCAAGATCTGCCAATCACGATCCAATCCCAATGACCATCAGAGATCGGCTCCACTCCTATGATTAGCTTGATCACCGTTCCGACCACGATGATCAAGGGTGCCAAGAACAGCAATACGGGATCGTTTTTGAGAGCTAGCTTGATCAAGATTCAAATTTTCAAAGCAAACTTACACGGACTGGCGCGCAGTATAGATGCGTTTTTTAGATTTGCGCAAACTTTTGATCTATGAATCCGGATTTTATAGAATGGTTAGGTGAACTCATGTTGGACAGCTTTGGGCTTCTTCGCCTGCTTGCTGAAGGACACAACTTCTTCAATTGGGTGATCATCTCGATCATCTTCGTCCTTGCCGTGATCTGGATCAAGAAAATGGGAGATTTCAACAAAGAGGCCGATCAGAATGGCACCTTGAGATAAATTCCCCGCCTGATTATTTCAGGTCAAATCCGATATCCTTCCTGTAGTAGATCCCATCAAATGTGATCTTATCTAAACTTGCATAGCTTTTAGCCAGGGCTTCTTGCATATTCGACCCCATGCTGGTAAATGCGATGACGCGCCCTCCGGAGGTCAACAGCTTTCCATCAGACAATTTCGTACCGGCGTGAAAGACAAGACTGTCGCACACCTCATCTACGCCGGTGATCTCCTTGCCTTTCTCATACGAGCCCGGGTACCCGCCTGAAACCGCCATTACACAAGTAGCAGTTCGCTCATCAAACTCTATCGTGGCGCCTTTCATATCCCTGTTGCCACATTTCCACAACAACTCTAGAAAGTCGCTTTTGATGCGCGGCATAACACTTTCCGTTTCCGGGTCGCCCATGCGGCAATTGTACTCGATGACGTAAGGGTCGCCATCCACGTTCATCAATCCCACAAACAAGAATCCGTTGTACTCGATGCCATCTTCTTTCCACCCTTTCACCGTAGGTTCCACGATACGGTCAATGACCTTGTTCATGAAATCCCCCTGAGCGAAGGGTACCGGTGAAATGGAGCCCATTCCGCCCGTATTCAAACCTTGGTCACCTTCGCCGATGCGCTTGTAATCCTTGGCCTCAGGCAACAAGATGTAATCCTCGCCATCGGTTAGGACGAAAACGGACAACTCGATCCCAGAAAGGAATTCCTCTATGACGACTTTGGCTCCCGCGGCTCCGAACTTGCCTCCGAGGAGCATTTCGTCCAATTCCTGCTTGGCTTCCTCCTTGTCCTCCATGATCAACACCCCTTTACCAGCGGCGAGACCGTCGGCCTTAAGCACGTAGGGAGGGTTGAACTCATCCAAAAACGCCTTCGCTTCCTCCACCTGGTCAGCGGCAAACTCACCAAATCGAGCCGTTGGAATATCATGGCGCTGCATGAAACGCTTCGAAAAGCTTTTGCTGCCCTCGAGTTGAGCCCCTTCGGTACCAGGACCCACAATCTTGACGTGGTTGATGTCTTCGTCTCCCTCCACAAAGGCACGAACCCCATTGACCAACGGCGCTTCGGGTCCCACCACGATCAGGTCGATCTGATGGTTCAAGACCGCCTTCTTCATCTCTTCAAAGTCGCTATCTCCAAAGCCTAGATTGGTAGCCACCTGTGCGGTTCCTCCGTTGCCCGGAGCAACGAACAACTGTCCAAGATGAGCGCTCTGAGAGATCTTCCAAGCCATCGCGTGTTCGCGTCCTCCGCCGCCGAGTAGTAATACATTCAATTTGTTCATGGTCGTGCCGTTCAGAATAGGGTGCAAAGAAAGGAATGGCTCGGGAGGGAGCAATAAAAAAGGCGACCCTTTCGGATCGCCTTTTCAACGTCTTTTCACCAAGGATCACTGCACTCGCTTGATGCTGCATCCAATCGACTTGGTCACGGCTGGATCAATAGTCTCTCCGGCGATCATATTGTTGATCGCATCAGCGAGGTAGGTATGCTCAACGGCATCCTTATCGGCAGAATTGTCATCGATCAACCCACGGTACGCCAATTTCGCGTCGCGGTCAAACAAGTAGATGTGCGGGGTTGTGCGTGCACCGAAGGCATCCGCCAATTCGCTGCTTGCATCCAACACGTATGGCATCTTGTAGCCTTCTGCCTTGGCCTTCTTTTGCATTTCCTCCAAGGAATCGTCGCCATTGCGCTTGGCTTCATTGCTATTGACCAACACCATTCCGATGTCGTTCTTGTCGCAAAGATCAAATAGCTCATTGTAGCGATCTTCCCACTGGATTACAAACGGACAAGTATTGCATGAAAAGATGACCAAGACACCATTCTCCTGATGCAACTCACGCAAGTGATAGCTCTCACCTGAAACATCGACCATCTCGTAATTCATCATCGGAATCAGATCGCCGATCTCTACCTCGTTGGTAGTTGTAAAGCTCCACGCTCCCAAGAAAGTTGCGGAAGCCACCAAAGCCGTCATGGCTGTCATCTTAAACCAGTTCATATCTCGTATAAAATTTTGTACTCGTGATTAAGACGATGAAGATACAATTCGTTGCTTTATTCACTATCAATTGTACCATAGAAGGCAAATGGCGCCCCTTTCTTTTAGCTTCGTAGCCGTGGCCATGAACCCATTATTAAGATCATCCTCGAAGTACGCCTATTCGATCTCCTTCTTGATCGTCTTTGCCCTATTCTACGGGGTGGAGCTATGGGATTGGATCTCATTCGTTCCTGGATCCAATGAGGACGCTTTCAAGAACTACTACACCCTAGCCTACCACATCTCCCACGACGGCAATCCTTTCTGGTTTGACGGCATGAACTATCCACATGGAGAACATGTGGTGTTTACCGATAATCAACCGCTGATCTCGGGAATACTTTGGTTTCTGGATGTCATCCTCCCGATCGGTTCCTGGATCTCTTGGATATTACCCTTGCTCCTAATCGCTTCGATGTATCTGGGTGGGTGGCTCATCCAAAAGATGCTTCGAACCGAGGGAGGATCACCTTGGGTCACGGCGTTGCTTGGCGTGGGAATCATTTTCTTGAGTCCTCAATGGCAGCGTTTTTCGGGCCATTATTCGCTTGCCCACGGAGTGGTCATACCGCTGGTGATCTTCGCGCTTTGGAAGTGGAACCGGGGCGAATGGCGCCTCCGAACAACCTTTTGGATCGTCTTTCTATCGGGTTTTGTGCATC
Organism: Flavobacteriales bacterium; assembly: GCA_038131955.1. GTDB lineage: Bacteria > Bacteroidota > Bacteroidia > Flavobacteriales_G > Salibacteraceae > SHAN690. The sequence goes on along the minus strand of JAYPQK010000009.1, from coordinate 118,038 downwards.
CTTATTTCGCAGCGATGTGTTCTCTCTTTCTTGTCGCCTTTCTCCTGCTTCAGGAAATCCACAGACCCAGTTCTGATAAACCCACTCGCTGGCTTCACACGCTGAGGGGAGCGGCTCCCGTGCTTGTTTTTCAGGTCATCATGTGGATCACCGACCCCGTGACGGATCGTCCACAGCAACCTTTTGGTTTCTTGGATTACCGAGCCACGTGGCGTTCAGTGTTGCTTCCCCTCAAAGAAATCTTCCCTTCTTCTGCTGAGCCTTGGTTTGAAATGGCCGGGCCTCAGTCGCTTGAAGGAAGCAACTATCTCGGTTTGGTCGGCATTTTTCTCGGTGGCGCCTTGCTCATTCAGGTCCTTCGAGGCAGAAGTATGCCGCAATTCGAGCATCGACTTCTCCTTGGCGGCTTCCCCCTCCTGCTTTTAGGTTTGGCGATTCCCTTCACTTTTTGGGAAATACCCTCCACCATCGAGAACCTCATTCCTATCAAACAATTCCGAGGAATCGCACGCTTCACGTGGGTATTCTTTTACGCAGCGAACATCGGCGGGGCACTCTACCTGATCCGAAAACTACCGTCGTGGAACAACCGTTGGATCCCTTGGGCGCTATCTGCCATCATGCTCTTGGAAGGAGCGATGTACAGCGGCTTCATTCGAGCCGTGAGTCAAGGTGACGACGATGTGTTTCGCGTGGACCAACTGGATGCCGCCATCGATCTAACCGAGTATTCTGCGATCCTTCCGCTACCCTTCTTCCATATCGGATCTGAAAACTTTCGGACGCCGGAAAACACGAATGTCAATGCGGTCGCCTTCGACCTCAGCCTAGAAACCGGTCTTCCTATGTTGGCGTTGCAAATGAGTCGTACATCGCTAAGTCAAACCATGCATCATCTGGCCTTGGTCAAGCACATCATGGAGCCTTCCATCTTTCTCGAAGGACTTCCTGAAGAAAGCTGGGTCGTGATGGTGGAACCAACCGCCGCACTCACACCCTCTCAGCTGAGGATCTTCAACAACGCAGAGCACCTCGGAACTTTCAATGGTTTCGAACTGTACGGCATTCACACCTCCCTATTCGAAGACCTTTTGGAGGCAAATGTTCAGGCGGTCGACTCTTTACTGAATGAGAATGAGGGTCTGAACCTAGCGCCTCATATGACCATTGACAGTGCCGCTTTCTTCTTCGACCCATGCGAGGAATCCGAGGGTCAGAGGGGTAAGAAAATTGCAAGAAAGGACTGGTCGCCCCTCTTCCCTCAACGCGCTTGCTTTGGCGATACTCTACTCCGGGAGCTGACCTTTTGGGTCAAGGTAGACCAAGGTGCCATGAATATGCAGGTATGGTTTTGGGAACGGAATGGCGACGAGGATATTCGCTTTGGGTTGACCGAAGTAGGCGATCACGTATTCGGTTTTCTCAATGGGTGGGCTTTGTGCAAGATCGACCTAAAAGCGGAGCATCCTTCTCACACTTTCGAAGTGATGTTGCACCGTGACGATGAAAACGTAGACCTTTGGGTCGATGATATATTGATCCGACTACCCAATACACATGTAGTAAAAGAAGACACCATTCCTAACATCAACAACCGATACTACGAACTTCCAGAAGGCTTGGGTGTTGAAGAAGGATAGATTGAAAAGATGAGTAAAACCGCCGTTCTATTGGTCAATCTGGGGACACCTGACAGTCCCAAGGTTTCTGACGTCCGAAGCTACCTCTCGCAATTTTTGAACGACCCCCGGGTGATCGATATTCCCTGGTTGCTACGCAAGATCCTCGTAAACTTGATCATCGTGCCGTTTCGTGCGCCTAAAAGCGCCAAGGTCTACAAGGAGCTATGGACAAAGGACGGCTCTCCGATCATGATCTATGGCAATAGTGTGACGCATCTGCTTCAGCAAAAGCTCGGCGATGACTACGACGTGCACTTGGCAATGCGCTATAAGAATCCGAGCATTCCGTCGGTTTTGGAAAAGATCCGTCGGTCCAATCCTCAAAAGATCATCGTCGTTCCTCTGTTCCCTCAGTATGCCTCCGCGAGCACAGGGTCGGCCCTTCAAGCGGTCATGGATGTGATCCGGAAATGGTGGGTCATTCCTGAGCTTTCGATCATCAGTCAATACTGGGACCACATAGGATACATCAATGCTTTCATCGAGCGCGGCAAGAAATACGATTGGAAGGAATACGACCATGTCCTATTCTCCTACCACGGTCTGCCCGAGCGTCAAGTGGACAAGGTCTATGACGAAGGCTTGTGCAATGAAAAGCACTGCGAGAGCGAGATCACGGAAGAGAACAAATACTGCTACAAGGCCACTTGTTATGCCACGACACGAGAGATCGCGAAGGGCATGGGAATTCCTGAAGAGCACTACACCGTTTGTTTTCAATCGCGCTTAGACAAGAATTGGCTGGAGCCGTTCAGCGATAAGGTAGTTGAGGAATGGGGCAAAAAAGGAGCAAAGAAGCTCTTGGTCTTCTCACCCGCATTTGTGGCTGACTGCTTGGAGACGATCATTGAGATCGGAGACGAGTATCAAGAGATCTTCGAAGAGCACGGAGGTGACAAGGTGCAGCTGGTTGAAAGCTTGAATGACGACCCGATGTGGATCGACACGTTAGAAAATCTGGTCAGAACCCACTAGATGAGAAGCACGATCACTTTCCCTATTGAAGAAGGCTTCATCGAGAGACTGGTGACCTACATCGGTCAACAGGAGTTGGGAATGTGTTTCCTCGGAAAGGGCTGGAATTTCGACGGCGATTGCCTCGCAGGAATCGGTATGATCGATCAGGTCGAAAGTGCCGTGGTCACAGATTCGATCGAATTCTGCAAGGATGCTGGGGACGTGGTTTTCTGCCACCTCAATTATGAGGTGAAAGATCAACTCGAAGCGCTGCAATCCCGACATCAGGACACGACGCCATTCGAACTGTTCAAGTTCTTCATTCCAGAAGTGGTCTTCCAAGTCAGTGGGTCTAACGTGACCGTGTCCTTCTATGAGGAACGCCAAAACGAAGCGGCCATCCGTGAGATGATGGAGGCGATCCATGGAACGGAGACTCCCTCTGGCAAGATCAAAGGTGGAAGTCAATTCCACCGATTAGACGAAGCTCATTACCTAGAGATGCTGCAATCGCTGAAGCAGCACATCCAACGAGGCGATGTATACCAAGCCAACTATTGTCAGGAATTCTATTGGGAACAGGTTGAACTGAATCCTTCTGCACTCTTCATGGCCGGATTCAATCGTATGCCCAACCCCTTCTCGGTTTTCTATCGCAATGGGGCTTCAACCCTCATGAGTTTCAGTCCCGAACGATTCTTAGAGTTCAATGGACGCATCGTGCGCTCTCAGCCCATGAAAGGAACCTCACCTAGGGATCCAGACCACAAGGTGGATGAGAAGAATCGAGAAACATTGAGAAAGTCGGAAAAGGATAGGAGGGAGAACGTCATGATCGTCGACCTGGTCAGGAACGACCTCTCCCATTTCGCTGCTCGCGGGTCGGTGACGGTTCCCGAACTCTATCGCATTGAAACTTACCCGCGGGTTCATCAAATGTATTCCACCGTAGAAGCCACATTGAAGGAGGGAGCCCACCCAATTGAAGCCTTGCTGAAAGCGTTCCCTATGGGAAGCATGACCGGCGCACCGAAGGTGCGGGCCATGCAGATCCTTGAGCAATTGGAGAGAAGCAAAAGGGGAATCTACAGCGGCACGGTAGGATTCATGCTACCGAAAGGAACCGGCGATTTCAATGTGGTGATCCGCAGTTTGGTACATTCTTCGGAAACGAATTGCCTGAGTCTGCATGCCGGCGGGGGCATCACAGACCTTTCAGACCCGGCAGCCGAGTATGAGGAATGCTTGGTGAAAGCTCGCCCCTTCTTCGAGTTGGTGCAGGATCATTTTGAAGAAAGCGCCCCCACGCTACCTTTGACCCGTGAGGCAGCCACTACTTGATTTCATTCAGAAGCACGATCTGATTCGTCCAGAGGACAAGATCCTCGTTGCGCTCAGCGGTGGACGAGACAGCGTGGTCTTGGCCCACGCCTTACATGCACTCGACTTCGACATTGGCATTGCCCACGTCAATTATCAACTTCGCGGGGAAGAGTCAGAAGAGGATGCCAAGTTCGCACAAGGTTTTGCCAAGCATTTGGGAGTGCCGTACCATCAAAAATCGCCATGGCGAAAGAAGCCGAAGACCAACATTCAAGAAGCGGCCAGACAGGCCCGATATAATTTCTTCGAGCACTTGTGTTTGACTAAGGACTACACCAAGATCGCCACAGCTCATCACCTGATGGACTCCGTAGAGAGTCTCTTCATGAATATCCTCCGCGGAACGGGCATCTACGGCATGAAGGGCATTCCGGTACAGAGAGGAAATATCATTCGGCCCATGCTCTGGGCGGACAGTGACGTCATTGATGCCTATGTCGCCGAGCATAACCTTGCGTTCAGACACGACTCCAGCAACGACAGCGATGCTTACTTGAGAAATAGGGTCAGGCACCATTTGATCCCATTCTTGAAAGACGCCGATTCGGATATGAGCCAAAAGATGAGGGCCAGTCTGGAGCGTCTCGAGGAAGATGGAAAAGCCATGGAGGCGATGGCGAGCCAAATAATCGAAGGCGAAGGAAACCACTTCACCTTGAACTTGGATAAGCTTCCTTCCAAGGAACGCCCCATTTGGGTCTACCATGCGCTCAGGCACTTTGGCTTCAATCGCGAGCAGTGCAAGGACCTTTTGAAAGCGAAGCAAGCCGGCAAGCGAATCGAAAGTCAGGAATTCGACGCCGTCCTTTCCAAGCGCTCGATCGATGTCATCCGGAAAGATGTCACCCCGCCACCCGCATTGCGGATCAACGGTCCCGGCGAGTACAAACATGATGGAATCATCGTGACCATTCGTCCGGAAGAAGAAGCGCACATCACAGGTGACAATGCCCACGTTCATCTCGATGCTTCCGAAGTACTGTTCCCCCTCACGTTGCGAACGCTACGGGCTGACGATGTCTTTCAACCCCTTGGATTGACTTACAACGTTAGGCTAAAAGACTACCTCAGAGAAAAGGGTTTGAGTCCAGCACAATTGGACAATTGTTGGCTGGTAACCACCGCCGAAGACAGGGTGGTATGGGTACCTGAAGTTCAGATCAGTCAATGGAGTAAGATCACACCGAAGACGACATCCATTCTTTCCTTATCTTTCCGACGAAATGGCAACTAAGCACGATTATCACGAACGGCAGTACTTGGGTTTCAACCGCTTCGGTATCATTCGAAGAACGGTAATTGCCTTGTTCTGTCTCATCTTCTACTACGCAGCAGAAGCAGATGATCAAATGAAGAACCTGTTCTTCTTGCTCGCTATTGCCATTCTAGCACTATCGCTGCTTTCGATGCTTATCCAGCATCTAGAAACTCGACTGGATGGTCATACGTTGACCCTGATCGGTCCTATGACGTTTAAAAAAGTAGAGTTAGATCTCCAGGATCTGAAGTATTTGAACGTTCGTCCCTATTCCAAGTTGATGCTCAATCGCCCGATGTTCAACCTTCACCGCAAAGGATCCATCCGGTTTTTCACCTATGGACAATGGTGCGTTGAGTTTGAGACGAAAGACGGAGAGAAGGTTTTGCTAGGGACCCAGCGACCCAATGGATTAAAAGAGATCCTGAGCAAGTTTGTCGCCTCGACAGAAGCTTAGAATCAAGCCCCAGCGGCCACTAGAAGAATGATCCAAGGCAGCACTACGAAGAACAGGTAAAACGTGTAGGCAACAGTTGCCGGCCATTGGATCGTGTCGTAATCATCATACTTTACCATCAGGATATAGGCCACCAGTGCGGCTACCAGAATCCCGAAAAGTGAAGCTAGCGCGAAGATCGCGAGCATCGCAACCGCTAGAGGGGTTAACCCGGCGCCTGCGGCTACGACAATCAAAACCCCCGTTACCCCCATCGCCAGAAAAGCAGAAAAGCCGGTTAGTATCTTGGCAAAGATCGATAGCCTTTGGTGCGTTTTGTCCTGCTCCTCGGGTTCCTCGGGCTCCACAGGCTCGGTAGAAGGTATGACTGTAGCTAAGGTGGCTAAGGATTCTTCAGACCACGATAGCTGCACTGTTCCCTGGCTCTGCTCTTTGAGCTCCCGTTCTATGGGCGTTTTACGTGTCATTAGGAGAGATGGGCGCTTCACTATCGTAGAAATTCCTGGCCTCTTCTGCTCGATGTCAGCAGTCAACGCAGGTCGATCGATTGACTGAACGGCCCGTCCTCCTTCGAGCGACTTATTGCGATGAGCTCCTTGGTCAACAAACCAACCCTTGCGGTGCTTCCGTTTTTGGATCCATGAATCGGAAACAACATCGGCGCTCTGCTTACATCCCGTAGCTAGAAACAAGATCACCCCGACATAAAAAAGAACCCTGCCCATTTCTTTCATCATCTTTCTAAGGTTTGACCCTGGTTTGCTGAAAAAACGAAGAAGCTCTACTCGTTTGGATAGAGACCTCTCCCACTTGCACGTGAATGACCATTTCGTCATTCGAAAACATCTCCGCAATGATTCCGTGCTCTCTGCTGTAGCGAAGATAGCCCTTACCGTTGCCTTCTGACCAAGTCTCAAATCCGGCAGCCCCGCCCTGCATTTCGTAGTAACGTTTCACTTCAAACAAAGCGGAGGAATCATTCATCTCCTTCAACTGATAGATCTCTCTGACTGCGGTAGACGACAGTGCTCCCGCTCCCCCCATGGGAACTGAAACTTGCTTCATGAAGGTATCTCCCACATAGAGCGGGCGATCTGGAAAAGGCACCTGACTGAAGACCACGCCCATCGCTGAGAACAGGTCCTCCTCTAGCAAGGACGAAGGATCTGCCATAACCGTATCTATCTCGGGTGCTCCGTGCGAAAGAAGATGTCCACGCACACAAACTTCATCTTGAAACGAGCGGCAAGCAGGATCCACTTTCCTAGGGACAGAACACCATTGAAACGGAATGACATCACCGACCACCGGCGGGTAGGTCTCCAATAACAGATCAGCGCAGAATGAGTCTTTCTTCACCGACCCATAGGAGGAGTCATTGGCCAATATAGCCGCTACCATGGCCTCATCTCCCGAGACATTTTGGGAAACCACCTCACTCTGAGAGTAGCTGATGATGTAGTGTTGGTCGGGTTGATACTGAGCGCTGAACCGCACCTGAGCCAACAGGGGCAGCGCGAAAAAGACTGTAAGTATGGACAGTGAGGCCTGCAACATTGGCCTTCAAGGTACGGAACCGATAATTGCAAAGTCACAGCAGAGCAATGGCAAATTAAAAAGCCCCATTGAACCGTCATTCAATGGGGCCTTGATTATATAGGATAGGTATATCTACTGATTCACAAAAGGAAGAACCGCTCCTCGTGAGTCCTGCACGAAGTAGAGTCCTGCATCAAGGTGTTGAACATCGATTTGATTGCTTCGAACCACAGAGGCCAGAACACGCCCAGCCAAATCAATCACTTGGTAATCTCCTCGGATAGTTACCTTAACAACTCCATTAGTAGGATTTGGATAAACTTTCCAGCTCACTTCCTTGGCGATCTCTTCTTGGCCAACTAGACCATCAATACGGAAAGCAGTCACCGTGCCGCTGATCTCATTGGAAGTAACGATGTAGAAATTTCCATCACTGGTTTGCGAGCTGTCAATGAAAATCACATCCTCAACACCGAGGTCACCGACGCTGTCCGTGGTCACATCCACAACCGAGAAATCACGGTTATTCACGTATGTGACATAGGTAGCGTTCGCCGGATCAGTAATATCATACATGAAGACCCCGCCGATACGCTCCAAACCGATGAAGGCATAGTACTTATCTCCAACGCGAGCAACTTCGATAGCTTCGGGCTCAGGCCCTTTATTATCAGAACGACCTTGAAAAACGTCGTTCTCATCGTTGCCAGAGTTGAAGTCATTTGGATAGGCCTCCGCTGATTTCTGTTCGAACTCATCATCGGAGTCGAAGACAACTGATCCAGAAGTAGTCCAGATCGTAAATGAGCGTGCACCGTACGTGTAAATCTCATCAAAGTCGCCATCGTTATCGGTATCTCCCATGGATGTGGTGATGTTGATCCGGCCGCCATTTACCTCATCTTGAAGCGTAGCCGCATCAGGAAAAGTTGTTGGATCTAGGTCTACATCCTCCAAACGAACTTCTTCGGAATAAGCTTCGTAATCGCGAGCATCACCTTCGTTAGCCGACAGAATGTACTCTGTACCCCCAATGTTGACCATGGTGATGGCATCTGGAAGATAGAGGCCTCTGAAAGGGTAGGTCGTGATGTTGACCTCGTCATCCTTATCGCTAGCGTCCAAACCTTGACCAGCTATGGAGTGATCTTTATACCCTAAAGGCATTATATCGGTGATGCTTCCATTGCTAAGATCAACTACAGCGATCGCATTGTTCTCCTGAAGACAGACGTAGGCCGCGCTATTGTCAGAAGAGATCGCCACATACTCAGGCTCTAAATTGTCCGCTGTGTCACGGTAACCTTTGAACGAGATGTTGTCAATCTGCCACAGAGCACCATCTCCGCCTCCGGTTCCGGTTGTTCGGTACAAGAAGGCAACTGCCGCTGTAAAGCCCATATACGGAGTTATATCAATTTCACCAGAGTTCGTGTCTGTATATCCGCCTGGAGACCAAGTCACCATGCTGGTCAAAGTATCCCAAGTGGCTGTTGTTGGATCACCATTCCCATCATAGTCGGATGAAATCAGAAAATCCAATGATCCTCCCGAGAAATTCTTTGTGTTTTCAAAAGAAACAAAGCCATGATCATAATCGCTCACGTCCACCACAGGACTGATCAGCCAGTCGATGCCATTCGTGTCATCACCGTATCCGTTGGCCTCTGCGAAATAGTCGTCATTGAAACTGTCATAGTACCAAGTACCAGTGCTCAACTCATTGAACACAGCAAACTCATTCAATCCAAGTGTGGTATCTGAAAAGGTCTCTCTCTGCTCAATAAAATCAGGGTAGACTCTGACACCAGCATATGAACCGCTGTAGGAGCCGATCTCTGTGAGTGTAACATCACCTTGAGTTACGTTAGCAATACCTCCGGAAACGTCAATGATTCCAACTGAACCCGGAGGGTCAAAACTCCAATCGTCGTTTGGTTCTCCTTCGCAGGCTACGACCACTTTGTTTCCATCGTGTGTGAAGGTCACCATATCAGGAAGGTATCCAACCTCGACCTGAGCAAGAAAACTTCCGTCGTGGTCGAAGAACACCACTTTACCTGGAGAATCATCCACCTCTACGGCCACTGCGATACTGCCATTGAAGGCGCTTACGCTATTCACGCCATCTCCATAAGCAGACATACTGATAGAAGTGATCAGCGAAAGATTAGTTGGGTCAGCGAAATCAAGAATTCCTACACTGTTGTCGTTGGCATTACTAAAGAAGAGTTTTTGGCTTCCCTCATCGTAGGAGACGATCTCCGCAGCACCTTCATCAAAGGCACCTGTGCGATATGTTGCAACGGGTGAAAGAGCGATCTGTCCGATCATCGACAGGCTTAAAAACGCGCCTGAAAGCGTCATGTAAAGCTTTTTCATAACATGGTTTTTATTCCATGCGCTTCACGCGTAACGTTATGTCCTTCTTAGTAATGGGTTAAGGTTCCCTCTCAGAACCTTTAGGCTTTCGTTAAGCCTATGTTAAAACGGCACGATCGAAATGCCAACGGAGAACGACTGCTGGTTCGTAGTACTATTGGCCGTCTCGAAGAACGGAGACAGTGAATAGAAGGCACTCAGCATGATTGCCCCATACCCCGCACGGGCCGAAAGACCATATCGGATCTGCGTAACATTGGGATAATTGTAGGTCTTGATCTTGATTCCATCCTTATCGATCAGCTTCTCGTGGACGTTGACTAGGTAGCCCACTTTTCCTCCGACGGCAAATTTCCAGCGCATTCCTTTTTCATTGACCTTGGTTCGAAATCGAAGTTCAAGCGGAACATCGATGTAGTTGATCGAGATCTTTCCGCGATCGAGAATGGTATCCCCTACTACCTGAAACTCCGAGTAGTTGACCTCGTTAGAATCGTATCGATTTACCACGGCATTGAGGTAATAATTGTGCAATGCAAAGCTGGCTCCGATAGCCCCGCTCACGCTTCCATCCTTATTGAAAGGGTGGTCATACACCAAGCCCGTATTGACTCCTCTTCCGTACCATTTTTGCTCCACGCCCGCGGGTAAACCAGTGAGGTAATCCCACGTGAGATCCACGAACAACATATCCTGATGAGGTGGCTTCATCGGCGCCTTCGAAGTCGAATCCACTTTGGTGTCCATTTCTTGGGCAAACGAGAAGAACGGGATGATCAGCAACAAGGTGAATAGAGCAGTGCGTAGCGACATAATTCGTTCAATTGAGCGCCAAATGTACACGATGCGTTGGTAGGCGGCTGCCAATACAACGTTACATTTGTAAATAACGTCTAAGAGACATGAAGAAGCTCTTCCTCCTTGTAATCTTGTTCATCGCAGCGGAATCGTTCGGTCAATTCAATCTTGGTTTTGATCACTACAACGACATCAAGGTGGTGCAGGACGGAGATACGTTGCGCTTCCCTTGGATGGGAGGCCTCAACAATCCACAGTTCTCATCGGTCGATGCCAACCTCGACGGCATCAAGGATATCTACGCCTATGAGCGTGATGGGGAACTCACAAGAATGTTCTTGAACGATGGCTTCGGCAATTTCTCTGCGGACATGCGCGCCTTTCACCACCTACCGCAGGTGGGCGGCAATTATGTTTTGATGCGCGACTATGATGGCGATGGGAAGGATGACATCTTCGCTTCCGGATACAACAACTATGGCCTCGACGTCTATCGCAACATCAGCGATTCATTACTGAAGTTCGAAAAGGTGGGCGACCGACTAAAGTATGTCCGTGAAGGTGCGAGCGCCCTCTTCTTTTATGTTCCCGGTAACGACCTTCCAGCCATCGATGACATCGACGGAGATGGTGACCTAGACTTCTTGGTACAGGGCCAAGTTGATTTCACCCCTTATGTTTTGTTGTACATCGAGAATCGATCTCAAGAGCTTTACGGTAGCAATGACAGCTTGGTCTTCCGCTTACACAATCCGTGTTGGGGAAAGGTTCGGGAATACGTTTCGCAAACCGGTTGGACCACCTATGAGTGTGATACGGGTTACGCGGTGAACCGAGATCGTCACGGCGGCACGACCCTCACTACGATCGACCTCGATGGCGATGGTGTGAAAGACTTGCTGACTGGTGATTCCTACAACGAACATTTGATCTCCATGATGAACATCGGAGACAACGTCGATGGTGAGTTCGATATCTCGCTTTCTGATACGACCTTCCCGAGCTACGACATTCCTGCTCAATTGCCAACACTTCCAGGCGCCTACTACGAGGATATTGACCTCGATGGAACGAAGGATCTCTTGGTCGCCCCGAATCAACTAACGGCATTTGCTTCCTTCTACCTCGATACGTCGATCAGTTCTCAGGTGGACTGGTATTATCGCAATGAAGGGGCAAACAACAATCCTGACTTCGCTCTGCAGAAAGAGGGATTCTTTTCGGGCGACATGATCGATGTAGGAGCGCGTTCGTTTCCAACTACCGTTGATCTGAACGGCGACGGCCTCTTGGACTTGGTTGTGGGAAATGAAGGATATACCATCTACGGCGGAACCGCCGCGGCATCGCTGACATTGTACTTGAACGTTGGGACGGAGGAAGAACCTGTATTTGAACTAGCTGAAAAAGACCTTGCCGACATAAGCGGCCTCGGTTTCGGATTTGCACACCCGGCTTTTGCTGACCTTGACGATGACGGCGATTATGATCTCTTGGTAGGGGATGATCAAGGAATGCTGCACTACTTCAGAAACAAAGGAGTTTCAACGGTTTACGATTTCCATTTGACCGAGCCTGAATTCGCCAGCATCGATGTAGACCTCAGCGCACACCCTTTCTTCTTTGACCTGAACCAAGACGGAATCGAAGACCTGATCATCGGTGATTTCTATGGCCAGTTTCACTACTACGAAAACAGTGGAACAGAAACGGAATACGACTTCAGCAAGAACGCCACGATCGAGAAGATGGGCGATGTGCAGACCTTCCACAAGTACGGTGGAGAAGCCACTCCTTACGTGACCAGAAAGATCGACAGCCTAGGTGCGAGTTTGTACATCATGATCGGCTCTGGCAATGGTCCGATCTTGGTCTATGGACCGATCACAGACATCTATGACGACATCGAAGCCACTGATTCCATCATTGTAGACGCCACGTTCACCGCACCCCATGGTGCTGACCTGTATGGAGATTTTCGTCACGAACTCCTCATCGGTCAGCGAACGGGCGGATTGATGGCTATGCGAAGAGTGGCAGAGATCGGGGTAAGCGCGCCATCGGCAGAGGCTCCCGGTTCACTCGAACTTTTCCCTAACCCATCGAATGGTGAGTTGACCTTCACTCTACCCGCAAACCTTTCTACTCCTACGATCTCGATCAGAGACGTACAAGGACGAATCGTTTATCAAAACCGAGTAACCTCGACCAGCGACAGGATTGAACTCGACCTGCGTCACTTGGACGCCGGTGTATACACGATCACCCTGCGAGGTGAGCATGAAACTTACCAGTCTCGATGGGTGAAACAGTGAGGCATGTTCTGACTCTGATCTTCATTGGGGTTTTCTCTACCGCGACCTTCGCTCAATACAACCTCGGATTCAGTCCGGCCGCCGATGGCATTACTTTTCAGATCGACGGATCAACGCTCTCTCAGGGAGGCATAGGAGGCTTTAACACTCCGCAGACCTCAGAGATCGATCTGAACTTTGACGGGGTCATGGACCTCTTCATCTTCGATCGCGCCAATGATGTGATAAGAACCTATCTCTACCAGACCTCTACAGGCAATTATGTCTATGCACCGGAGTATGAGCACCTCTTTCCATCTGACCTGAAAGAGTTTGCCCTCCTCCGAGATTTCGATTGTGACGGTCACATGGATATTTTCACCTACTACCTTGCGGGCTTCCGAGTGTATAGAAACAACGGAACGAGTCCACTGGGATTCACCAAGGTCACCGACAAGATCCGCACCGACTACGGATCGATCACCACGGGAGCGTTTGTCCTTTCTGGTGACGTGCCCGCCATCGTGGATGTGGACAGCGATGGAGACTTAGACATCCTGACCTTTGGCAGTGTCAATGCTGAAAACACCATTGAGTTTCATCGCAATCTTTCTCAAGACCTCTACAACAATTGCGATAGCCTGGAATTTGAAGTCGTAACCCAATGCTGGGGAAAGGTGGAAGAACCCAACAACAGCTCCACACTGGTCGAACTCAACTGTAAAGGCGTGGTCCCTCCCTCAGGTGGGCGAGGTGAGAAACACCCTGGATCAACGGTCTTCCTCTTCGACGCAGACAACGATGGTGACAAGGACCTTGTTGTAGGAGACATCCAAAGCGACCGGCTGGTCTTTGCCGTTAATGTGGGAGACGCCAGCAGTGCTACGATCGATGTCAACCAACAAACGACAGATTTTCCAAACGCCACCGATCCGGTGATCATGCAATACTTGGTATCCGCCTTTCATGTGGATGTGGATCACGATGGAAAACACGATCTACTCCTCTCGGTCAACAACTCGATCGACAGCTCGGTGAACACCGGTCACCTCTGGTATTACCGCGATGCCGGCAGCACCGTGCCTAACTTCAGTCTTCAAACGAAGGAGTTTTTGTTAGAAGATATGTTGGACCTAGGTTCCAGCACTTCCTTAGCAGTCATGGACGTCAACGGAGATGGCGATGAGGATCTTTTGATCGCGAATGATTACCGCCGCACTCCCACGGGAGCTAACAAGAGTCGTATCTATTTCTTTGAAAACAGCGGGGGCAGTTTTGTCCTTGAGGACGATGACTTTGCCAACATCTCCAACTTCAGCTTTCAAGCGACGACGCTTAGTTTAGGTGATCTTGACGGTGATGGGGACCAAGACCTCCTCCTCGGAGTGGATGATGGCTATCTTCATTATTTCAGGAATACGCCATCTAGCGGCATGGCAAACTTCAGTTTGACCGAACCCGAATACATGAACATCAACACGATCGGCTCGAATGCAGCTCCTGAGATCGCAGATGTAAATGGGGATGGTCTCCTAGACCTTCTGATCGGGGAGCGAATCGGCACCATCAGTTATTTCGAAAACACGGGAACGGCAACCAGTCCAAGCTTTAGCTCCTCCGCTACGATCGAGGATATCGGCGGTATTGATGTGAGCGAAGCTTGCTGTGTGGGTCATGCCCAACCGCGTTGGATCGACGACCCGAACCTCTCGAACGGCAAGGTGTTGATGGTCGGAAGCGATGAAAAGCGCGTACTTTTCTATCGTGTGCCCAATGATCTGAATGATCCATTTCCCCTACTCGATTCCATTCTGATCAATTCCGGACGATTGTCGCCCTACTTTGTAGACTTCGATGAGGATGGTGTGTACGAACTCCTTGCTGGAACGGCGGAAGGTGGCGTACGCTATTTTAAGCGCGATGAGAACGTACTCATCGGTATCGCTTCAACGGAAGAGAAGACCCCGGCGTTCAACATGTCTCCTAACCCGGCAAATGAAACGGTAACCATCCAACTCGATCGATTTTCCTCTGGCGTGGTTCAAATCCATGGCATCGATGGTCGATTGATCAAGACCGAATCGTGGACATCCGATGCCAAAATGAAGCTGGATGTGAGTGATCTGAAGTCAGGGATCTACTTGATCAAAGTAATGGTCGGAAGCATGTCCAAGACGCAGCGCTTGATTATCTTCAATGCCCGATGAAACGCATTTACTCTATACTGATCTTGATCTTGGTGGTGCTCTTCGTAGCCTTCATCATCCAAAATGCGGAAATGGTGGATCTCACCTTCCTCATCTGGGGTATCGAGATCTCGAAAGCTCTTCTGATGGTGTTATGTGCTGGGGTAGGCTTCTTATTTGGTCTAGTGGTCTTTTCCTTCAGAAAGGCGACTACCAAATCCAATAATACCATGAGCCCAAAGATACCCCCTAAAGACCCTCGTGAAGAGTCTACTTCACATACACCGTCTTCGCATTGACGAATTCGAGAATTCCTTCGAGTGAAAGCTCACGTCCGTAGCCTGAATTCTTGATTCCTCCAAACGGAAGTCGTGGATCACTCTTGACGAGTTCGTTGATGAACACGGCCCCTTCTTCGAATTCCGAGATTCTCGGAAGAACATTTTCAGGATTTCCCGTGCAGATCGTAACGCCCAACCCGAAGGAAGATTGGTTACTCAACTCGATCGATTCATCCAGGTCTTTGATTCGAATGAATGGCGCCACGGGGCCAAAGGTTTCTTCGTTGAAGGCCGGCATCTCAGGCGTCACATCGCGGAGGATGGTAGCGTCGTACTTTGCTCCGTCGCGCTTTCCACCGAGCACCACTTTCGCTCCCAATTTTACCGACTCATCCACTTGACGTTCAATGCCTTCTGCCAAGTCAACCCGTGCTAGTGGGCCGATCTTGGCGTCCCCGCTCAGCGGATCAGCGAAGGTCAGACCTTCCACCTTAGCTTTGAACTTTTCGATGTAGGCATCATACAATTCATCGACCACCAAGAAGCGCTTGCCCGCGATACAGCTCTGTCCGGAATTCAAGAAACGAGCCTTGAATCCTGTATCGACAGCCGCATCCAGATCTACGTCTCCGAGAACGATCACGGCGTTGCTTCCACCTAATTCCAATAGACTTGGCTTGAGCGACTTTCCAGCGGTAGACGCCACTGCCACTCCCGCACGCTCACTTCCGGTCAAGGAAACCGCACGTACCAATGGGTGCTCGATCACCTTACTGGCATGCTCATTATCGAGGATCAGGGTTCTAAAAGCGTTCTCGGGGTAACCCGCCTCTGCGAAGATCTCTTCGATGTCCAGAGCACAACGAGATACGTTAGGCGCGTGCTTCAAAATGGCTGTATTTCCTGCCATAAGCGTTGGAGCAGCAAAGCGAAATACCTGCCAGAATGGGAAGTTCCACGGCATGATGGCGTAGATCACACCCAGCGGCTCATAGGTCACAAAGCTCTTTGAAGCATCCGTTTCGATCGCTTTAGGTGCAAGGAACGATTCCGCTTGGTCCGCATAGTAGCGACAGACCCATGCGCATTTCTCCACCTCAGCAACAGCCTCGGCGATGGGCTTACCCATCTCCACGGTGATGTGCTCGGCATAGCGCTTCTTATTAGCCACAAGAATTTCAGCTACTCGATGCAAAAGCGCAGAGCGTTCGCCAAAGGAGGTCTTTCTCCATGACTTGTACCGATCATGGACGGCATTGATGATGGCATCTGTCTCTTCTGCTGTATGCGTTTTGAATCGCTCTACCTCTTCTAGATTCCATGGATTGACGGAAACTACTTCCATGGCTTTAAATTTTGGACAAGATTACGAAGCCTACAGCAGATAACCCTTGATCTGTGAAGGAATTTAACTCCCATGAACAAGAGAAGTTTTTCAAGCCGTGACTCCGCTACATTTGCAGCGTGAATGCATGGTTCCATTTTCTTTACTACTGGCTGTCGTTTGCCTTCCGCGCTTGGTTCAAACGGGTGTATTATCACCATGATGCTCCCCTGCCGGATGATGGACCGATCATCTTTGCATGCACGCATCCCAACTCTGCGATCGACTATCTCTTCGCCACGCTGATCACGGTAAAACCCACGTTTGTACTGGTGCGTGGCGACGTCTTCGAGAAGAAGATATTGAACGCCATCTTCCGATCGATCTATATGCTGCCGGTGTATCGTATACGTGATGGATTCTCTTCGCTCAACAAGAACGAAAAGAGCTTTAAGGATTGCTACCGAGAGTTTGACAATAACGGAAGGGTTCTGATCTTCTCCGAAGGAGTGTGCGTTCAGGAAAAAACCTTGCAACCCATTCGCAAGGGCACGGCGCGCCTCGCTTTGGACTACATCCACAAACATGGAGGCAAGAAGATGTACGTGGTCCCTATAGCGACCAATTACAGTCGTTATCGGTGGTTTAGATCGACGGTCATGGTGAACTTTGGAACGCCGATCGAGGCATCCAAGTATGATGATCTATACGCTGTCAATGCCAATAAGGCCTACGAAGCCCTCACCGCAGATATCACTGGAGGGCTACAGAAAAGATTCATTGAAGTAGAAAATTACAAGGATGACCACCTGACAGAAACTGCGCTTATGGCGCTGCGTCTTAACCGTCTTGAAACCCGCAGAAATTGGTTGATCGATGACTTTTCTGTTTTCCAAGAAGAGCGTGCTTTGGTCGACAAGCTGAATGCGAATCCTGAACTGCTTTCTTCCGAATGGTATAAAAAGGCGGAATCCCTCGAATTGAATGCGCATCGCGAAGGGTTTTTGAAGCAGCATTTCCGTGGCGACCTGTATTTGTTCCAGCTCATCATCCTCTCACCGTTCATCGCGTTGGCTTACCTCACGGTTGCCCTGCCTTATGGGATCACCCGCTGGTTGATCAACAACAAGATCAAGGATATCATCTTCGACACGACGGTTACCGTATACGGCACGCTGGTGTTCTATCTCATCCAGCTTCTCATCATCACGCTAGTGAGCATCGGGTTCATGGGAATAGCAGGCATCTTCATTCCACTCGCATGGGTACTCTTTGGTGCACTGGGAGTAGAGATCGTAGACGAGTACCTTTTCGCCCTGAAGAACTGGAAGAAACTAGATCGAAAGGAGGCCTACCAAAGCCTCTATCAAGAAGTTCGGTCACTGATCAAATAGTCATCAATCCTTCACGCGCGTACTACGGATCACGCTGAAGATGAAGTCTGGTAATGGCTTATTCTTTCTGGATTCACTGAGGTTGATCCTCCAGCCTAAATTCTTGGAGATGGTGAGCTTTTCCGTCTCGACCAACTCGATCAATGTACCATCAGGGTCTTCGATGTAGGCAAAACGCCCTGCGGCATCACCCATCGAAAATGTATCTCCTGTATCTACTGTGAAAGGATTATTCAGTTGATCCGCACGCATTTTGATCTGATCCATCTTGTTCACATCAAAACACAGGTGAATGTAGCCCTGATCTCCCCAGTAACGGCCTTTCATGTTGTGGTCCATGTTTTCTGCCGACTTCACTTCGATCAACTCGAGGAAGAATTCACCGAACACCTTCGAAAATGCTCCTGTATTGCGATGGCTCGGTACCAGACGAACGCGACGATAGGTCTGATCCCCATCCTTCAATCCTTTGAAATCATCGAACACCCGTTCTTCATCCGACAGCACCTTGTCGATGCCCATCACTTCACGGTAGAACTTCATCGAGCGATCCATGTTCGTCACACCGATCACGATGCCTTCGATGCCACCGAATTGCTGCTTGCGTCGCTTGTACCAGCTGTCTGACTCCGCGATGATGAAAGGATTTCCGTACGGATCGACCACCGAAAACGCTCGTTTACCCATGGGATCTGACACGACTTCACTCGGGTTAAAAGATGCCAAGCTCCGGTGTGCATGGTCGGCGTCGTCGCACTTGATACGGGTCACCAGCAATCCAGGTCGGCGCAATGAAAACTCAAGTTGAGCTGCTGGCTCGCGGCTCGTGTATTGCCAGATCTCCATTCCACCGCCACCATTCAAGTTCATGGCAAGGACGGCGTGGCGCGACTGCACTTTATCCCCAGTGTATTGCGTCATCAAAGGAGCTTCCGCCGCCTCGTCGAACACCGGTACATCAAATCCGAAATTGCGTCGATACCACTTGAAGGACTCATATACGTTCGGAGTACCGATACCCACTTGTTGAATTCCGTTGATCATCTTAATTAGGCTTGAATTTGGTTACGATCGATCGAAAGATCGACGGGAAAAATCGTTTTACAAAGATCAGAAGTTGTTCTCGACCAAGGTAGATCGTAGCACGCTTTCTTTCGGCGGCTCGCAAGATCCGTTCTACACATACTTCAGGTTCGAGACCTGCATTCAGGCGCTCGTCCATGGTGCCTTGCTTGGTACCATCCCCGGTGACCGCATTGACCGACATGTTGGTACGCACCCGACCAGGGAGCGCCATGAGAATGTGGATGTCTTTCTGTTGTGACTTCAATTCGGCCTGAAGGGTCTCGAAATAACCGTGCAAGGCGTGTTTGGAGGCCGAATAGGAAGACCTAAGAGGAAACCCGAACATTCCGGCAGGCGAACTCATGTTGATGAACATGCCGCTATTGCGTTTCATCATTCCCGGAAGCACAGCACGTGTAAGGGCCGTGGCGCCAAAAAAGTTGGTTTCCATGATCAGTCGTTCGGACTCGCGGGAAGCTTCCCACGTGAGCGAGCGCTGGCTTATACCGGCATTGTTGATGAGCACATCTACCTTCGAAATGACATCCGCGTGATGCCGAAGAGCCTCCTGGATCGAAATGTCTGACGAAACATCAAATGGTATGATCATGTGACCATCTCCTGAAAGCTGGGACTTCAATGTTTCCAGCTTCTCCGCCGATCGACTTGAGAGAATCACCTGAGAGCCTGTAGCAGCCAATGCGCGAGCAAAGGCCTCACCGATACCGCTGGAAGCACCTGTCACCCAAACCCTTTTCCTATTCCAAAACCGCGATGACGCCATTGTGACTACAAACGAAATGCTTTTTTGCCGATAAATCGCCGTTATGCCGGGAGGATTACCAACTTGGTTTCCTTGAAACTGAAAGGTGGATTATCTTAGTCATGATGAACTTCGAACAACGTTATTCGAATGAACCCCTGGGAAATCTCGTGCATATCATCGAGCATGCGGGTGACTACCAGCCCCAAACGTTGGAGGCAGCTGGAACCGTAATTCGGTAAAGGGGGTTCTCGCAGAGCGGTATACTCGCAGCAACACGAGCGTTGATGACCAAGTACACGCATGCATATCTAGTCAACTTCTCCTTGGTCAATGATAATTTCGCGTTGCCCACAAGCGCTTTCTTAAATGAGGAAGAAGTCAAACTCGTTTTCAGGATCTGCTTCACGCAGCGCAAGAATGAATTCGACGACATGATCCCCGACGCGTTGAAGTACGCGATCGGTGGAATTTAATTTATTACCCTAGGCTCAAAGCGATAGTGCCCAATTACGATAATCGAAAAGGCAATCGGAAAGCTCCTGCCGATTCCCGATGTTGTGCACCGCGAGTGGTCGTGTGCCATCATCTGACCTCGACTCTACCAGTAGTCCGATGTGGGTCAGTCCACCCCCAAGGTCCCAGCACACGATATCACCAGCTCGATAATCATGCGGATCATTGGTGATGGGCAGACTCGTTCCATGTCACTCAAAAAAGGTCATCAAATTAGGAACCCGCCGGTGATCGATGTTGCAATCAGGTCTAGATAATCCCCAGATCTTAGGGTAAAGAACTCTCTCTTCACTTTATCCCTTTAGAAGTCCACCTTTAGTTGACGAGCTACAAGCTATATTTGCTCTATTAAACTATTTCGGTATTAATTTTAGTTCTAATAAGACCTTTTAAGCATGACTAGACTTTTTAATTCCTTAATCTTCTTATTTCTTTTCAGTGTATCCTATGGTCAAAATGTATTGATTATTCATGATAATGGATCATCAAATGCTAATACTTTGAGTATTGCATCAAGTTTAGAGAATGAAGGGTTTTCAGTAACTCTCACTTCTGTGAATGAATCAAGTTGGAATAATACAAATCCATCATTAAGTGGTTACAATGCTGTTATTCACTTAAATGGTACAACTTACTCTAGTGAAATGCCTACTGCTGGACAAAATGCACTCAATGATTTTGTTGAACAAGACGGAGGACTGTACATCGGGTTTGAGTGGAATTCGTACCAAAGATTTTCTCAAAACCAAATGACTGAATTAGATGATTTGATTTTGTTTCAAAGAAACTCTGGGTGGACTGGGTCTGTAACGCACAACATTGTTTCTGGACAAGAAAATCATCCATTAATGAATGGAATTCAAAATGGGTTTTCAGTTTACGACGGAGTCAACGTTGGAACACTCAGATCTCTTTCGAACGTGACATTATTGATGAAAAATGGCTCAAATCCATTAGTAGCGGTAAGAGAATTTGGGAATGGTCACATTTTGAATTTTGCCATGGCGGCAAATTATAATGGGTCGAGTACAGTTCTCTCGAATTCCAATATCCAGCAGATCATCACTAATGCGATCAACACGTATGCGGCTAAAATTCAACTAAAGTTTTATGTTGATGTCACTGCTTACGCTCAGTCAAATACAGTTCAATCAGGTGGCATACGAGTTGCTGGTACATTCCCTTCAATTAATGCGTCAACATCTTCGAACAACCCAATTCCTGCCTGGAATCCCTCAAATGCTAATAGCTCCATGAATAGTCTCGGAAATAACCTTTGGGTTAAGACCATTAATGTTCCAAAAGCTTCAGTCGGGGATACATTATTATTCAAATTCGTTAATTACGATTGGACTTATGGGTCTGAAGGCGAAGGCACAGGTGGGATAGTTAATTCAAATTGTGCTCTTTTTGATGGAAATGGTAGTACGAATAGATACTTAGTTGTACCTGAATGCTCAAGAACTTATAAATGGTGTTGGAATTCATGCTTTCAGTGTAATAATGATACCTCATGGACCTCACCAACCTTCAATTTCAATCAGGATACTCTTTTATCATGTGGATTAAATTCTATTGAACTTGAGATAGATTCGGGGTTTAATAACTATTTGTGGACTAATGGTGATACTAACTTTCAGACAATAGCGACTGAAAGTGGAATGTTTAGTGTACAAGCCTTAGACTCTAATCAATGTGATTTTAGCGATTCAGTATATGTAAGTTTAATTGATGTAAATATTGAGAATACCGATACATCGATTTGTATTGGAGATACCATCGCTCTATCACTTTCTGGATTGAGTGATATGCCAGCGACTTTAATTAGTGATTTAGAGGCTTATTGGACATTTGAAAACTCATCGAATGATGTTAGTGGACTAAACAGAAACCTCAATGTTTTTGGATCCCCTTCATTTGTGTCAGACAGATTTTTAAAGGTAAATTCCGCAATACAATTTAGTGGAGTTGGTCAATATCTGAAAAGATCGGCTTCTGGCTTTCCCACAGGGGAACGAACCGTTTCTATTTGGTTCTTCAGTGATGTAATTGGAACTGGATCATCTGGAAGAGGCATATTAGGCTACGGAGGAGGATCCTGTGGGACATCTTGGCTTATGAATATTGATAATTCATGCGCAACTAATGGCGCAAATGCATTTGAAGTACAAGGTCATTGCAATGCTCTCGTTTCCCAAGCTGCTTATGGATCCACCCATCCTAATGGTGAATGGCATCATTTAGTAGCAACCACCTCTCCTGAGGGTACTGAGTTTTTCTTGGATGGGGAATCTATTTCTTCTACTGCCACTTTTATAAACAACACTAACGTCAGTGGTAAGGACCTGATTATCGGAGGCTTAACCCCTCCAAATGGCATTGGGTATCATTATGATAACTGTGTGACATATTGGGATGGTTTAGTTGATGACGTTGCTATTTGGAGTCGAAGATTATCTGCTTCAGAAGTCTCACGACTTTACGCAATGAGCGACCTTGAATTTGAATGGTCAACAGGTGATACAACGGCTTCCATTAATGTTTCACCGATACAGACTACGACCTATTACGTTACTATTACTGATGGAGTAGGTCTTTGTGAAGACAGTATCACCATTATCGTGAGTGACCCAGTAATTGCCGCCACATTTACTCCAACAGATTGTCAGAATACTTCTAATGGTATCATTTCGTCTTTTAGTTCAGGTGGTCTTTCTCCGTATCAATATGCATGGAGTAATAGTGCATCAACAGCATCAATTAGCCAATTAGGCATTGGAGCTTATTCACTTACGGTCACAGATAGTATCGGATGTGAAATCGATAGCACTTTTAATGTGATAGCGGAAGACACGATAAATCCTAATGTAGTCACTCAGAACCTAACCATCTATCTTGATGCGTCGGGTGCAGCTAGCATCACTGCAGCACAAGTAGATAATGGTTCATTAGACAACTGTGGAATCGATTCGTTGTATCTTAATGAAGAAGATTTTGACTGTTCAGATCTTGGCACTAATTCCGTAACCCTTACAGCTGTTGATACCTCAGGCAATAGCTCATCGGCAAATAGCTGATATCACTGTACTGGATACGATCTCTCCTTCGGTGATAAGTCAGAACCTGACCGTTTATCTAGATGCAACGGGTGCAGCAAGCATTACTGCAGCACAGGTAGACAATGGCTCATCGGACAACTGTAGTGTGGATTCTCTCTACCTAGATTCAAACTGCCTTTGATTGCTCTGATACGGGAGTCAATGTAGTCACCCTCACAGCGGTTGACCCATCAGGCAATAGCTCATCGGCAACAGCTGATATCACCGTGTTGGATACGATTTCTCCTTCGGTGATAAGTCAGAACCTAACCGTTTATCTAGATGCAACGGGTGCAGCAAGCATTACTGCAGCACAGGTAGACAATGGCTCATCGGACAACTGTAGTGTGATTCTCTCTACCTAGATCAAACTGCCTTTGATTGCTCTGATACGGGAGTCAATGTAGTCACCCTCACAGCGGTTGATCCATCAGGCAATAGCTCATCGGCAACAGCTGATATCACCGTGTTGATACGATTTCTCCTTCGGTGATAAGTCAGAACCTAACCGTTTATCTAGATGCAACGGGTGCAGCTAGCATCACTGCAGCACAGGTAGACAATGGCTCATCGGACAACTGTAGTGTGGATTCTCTCTACCTCGATCAAACTGCCTTTGATTGCTCTGAAACGGGAGTCAATGTAGTCACCTCACAGCGGTTGACCCATCAGGCAATAGCTCATCTGTCACAGCTGATATCACTGTACTGACACGATCTCTCCTTTCGGTGATAAGTCAAACATAACCGTCTATCTAGATGCGGCGGGCATGGTTAGTATTACAGCTGGACAAGCAGATAATGGTTCAAGTGATAACTGTAGTGTAGACTTAAGTCTGTCTCAAAGTGATTTCACTTGTGAGCATGAAGGAACCAACACAGTTGCTCTTTTAGGAGTTGATCCATCGGGTAATACCACTATCGACTCATTTACCATAGAGTAATGGATACTTTATTCGAGGTAAGTGCAATCCAAGGAACAGATTCTTTACCCCAAGGTGCGGTTCATTCTTACTATGTCGATTCTATTGCGGGAGCGGTATACCAGTGGAGTGTGGTCAACGGAACCCTTTCAGCTAATGGCGCAAACGCAGAGGTAACATGGAGTCAGGACTCACTCAGGGCAGATCAGCGTTATTCAGACGGTAGAACAAGGCTGCTTGGACTCTACCTCGCAAGTCATTACACTGTGGCTTACAGGAATAGACCATCTCATTCTCTCAGAGCACATCAATTTGTTTCCCCCACAAGAGATAAAAGTCAATCTAACACTGAATCAAGGTAGACTTGAACAAGTAGAGGTCAGAGTATATGCCAACGATGGAAGGCTGGTATTAACTCAGCAACTCTAATACTCAATCAATCCAATCATGAGATTGATCTAAGTAAGTTCGCAACAGGGCAATACACCATAAGTTGTGTCTCAGGCTGGTAGAGCTAACCAATACAAGGTTATTCTGAATTAACCACCGCCTACCACTATAAGAGCCTCTACCTTCTGGTAGGGGCTTTTGTGTTTCAGGGGGTGTTGTATAGATTTCCCTGAGGATTGTAAATCTTTTATTTACAAATGATGCCTCTACCTTCTGGTAGGGGCTTTTGTGTTTCAGGGGTGTTGTGTTGCGAAAACAATTCTAGAGTAAATTGCCATCAATCTGTTTTCCTATGAGATTCCTTACTGTTCTGTCTTCGCTTTTGTTTTCACTTTCTCTCAATGCCCAAAGTATAGCAGATTACAAGACCACTCAATCTGGAGTGACGTTTACTGAGAATAAAGGGCAGGTTTCTGACCAGCATTATAACCCTCGTCCTGATGTGCTCTATAGCGGTAATAGCGGAGGGTTGAACTTCCATATAAGAACCGATGGTATCAGCTGCCAGATGACTCGGAATCGACTCATGGAAAGAAGATGACATGGGTCTACCAGAGGAACTAGCTATGCCAGATGGCGCCAGTCAACCTAAGGACTCAGTGATTGATCAAATGACCATCTACCGAACCGATATTAATTGGATTGGAGCAAGAAGCAATTTTGAGGTTGAAACAGGAAGGGCTAAACAAGGCTACAATAACTACTATCTACCGACCTGTCCAGATGGTGCTTTGAATGTTCTATCTGTATGATGAGGTAACTTTAAGAACCTCTATGAGGGTATAGATCTGAAAATGGTACAGTAACGAAGGTGCATTAGAATATGACTTCATAGTTTCCTCGAATACAGACTACAGTCAAATCAAGTGGGAGATTCAAGGGCTGAGCAAATAGCTATTGGGCAGGAAGGACAGCTTATTATCAGCACCCCATTAGGAAAGATCGAGGAGCAAGCACCCATTGCCTACCAAGGTAAGCAAGAAGTAGAGGTAGAGTGGACGCTGACAGAAAATCAAGTAGGGTTCTCGGTGAAAGACTACAACCAAGAATTGCCGCTGAGAATCGACCCTGTAGTAAGGGTTTGGGGAACTTACATTGGAGACACCTCTTCAATTTATGGAGATGATTACGTGAACGGAATTGATCTTATTCAGAATAAGGTTTATTGTGTAGGCTCTACAAATAGTACTTCTAATATTGCTACCACTGGATCTTATCAAGTTTCATTTCTTGGTGTTCAAGATGCTTTCATTAATTCGTTTAATCACTATGGAGAAAGGGAATGGGGTACTTACTACGGCGGAGCTGCAACGGATTTAGGCTTAGCCATATCGGCTCATCTCGAAGGAATCTATGTTGTTGGTAACACTAACTCAAATTCAAATATCGCCACTACAGGTGCGTTTCAATCTCAGAATGGAGAAGGTTATTTAATGAAATTCGATAGTACAGGGCAAAAACTATGGGGCACCTATTATGGCTTTAATTGTTCTGTTAATAGTGTGAAGGCATCAGAAGAAGGTGTTTATGTCGTAGGAAGGGCAGATAATGGAAATACGTCATTTTATGTTTCTACAGGAGCTTATCAAACCTCATTTGGTGGTGGCACAGATGGATTTATAGCAAAGTTTTCACATTCTGGGAACAGAGTGTGGGGAAGTTTATTTGGATCATCTGGTGATGAAGGACTAGAAAAAGTCGATATTCTGAATGAAGTATTAGCTATTGTTGGTAGTACGAGCTCATCATCAGGAATAGCTAGTTCAGGAGCCCATCAAACCACTTATGGTGGCGATTTATCTGATGCCATGATTGCAATCTTAGATACATCTGGGATCTTTCTATGGTCTTCCTACTTAGGCGGTTCAGCACGTGATTATGGAAATGGTGTCGCTATAGGGAGCGATTCCTCTATTGTTCTTTCAGGCGTGACTAACTCTGAGAACAATTTATCTACTGTCGGCAGTCATCAGGAGGTTAAAAGTGGTTATTATGATGCCTTTATCTCAAAATTTGCATTCGATGGTTCTTTGTCTTGGTCTACATACTACGGTGGGTTCAACTATGAAGGAAAAACTAAGACTGAAATAAATAACGGATCCATTTTTATCTTTGGTAATACGAACTCGTACGGCATTGCCAATAATGCCATTTCATCGACTAACTCCTACCAAGAAGAAGGGTTAGGCGCTGATGCATACTTTGCAAAATTTTCTTCTTCAGGCGAAAGATTATTTGGTTCATATTACGGAGGTACAGGTGCTGATTATGGATCAGGTGGCGGATGTGTTAATGAACAGACCATCTTAATAGCGGGATACACTGTTTCTAATAATGGAATTGCCTCATCAGGTAGTCATCAAGAAATCCTAGGAGGAGGTTATGACGGTTTTATTGCTCGCTTTGATTGCGAGGCTTCGAACGATACATTATTTGTATCAGGGTGTGAATTTTATGAAACTCCGTTCGGAGATACGGCTTTTCAATCTGGAGTTCTTAAGTATTTGTTCTATGATGTTTACGGGTGTGATTCTGTAATACGATTCGACATAACAATCTTCAACTCTGACTCAACAATAGATCATCAAGAGGCATGCGGTGAGTTCACATGGATTGATGGGAATACTTACACATCAAACAATAACTCCGCTCAGTTTACCCTTTCTTCAGTTAACGGCTGTGACTCCGTTGTTACATTGGATTTGACAATTCTAAATGCGGACACATCTGTGACATCCTCGCCCCCCAGCCTAGAAGCAAATGCTGACTCTGCAACTTATCAATGGATTGATTGCTCAACAAGTCTGCCTATTGACAGTGCTACCTCTCAGGTATTTGTTGCGCAGAATAATGGAAGCTACGCTGTTGTAGTCACACAAAATGGCTGCACAGACACTTCTTCATGTTATCAGATCAACAATGTTGGGATGGAAAGTCTTAATGGGATTGAAGCATCAGTCTTCCCTAACCCTTCGAGCAACAATATCACTATTCAATGTTCAGGAGAATTTGATTTTAAAGTTTTGAGCATTGATGGAAAAACCGTGCTATCTAGGTCAGGATTGGATGCGGTGAATTGTGAGTTAGCAGAATTTCCTCGAGGGCAATACACCATAGTTGTGTCTCAGGCTGGTAAAGCTAACCAGTACAAGGTTATTCTGAATTAAATTGCCGATTGCTACTGTGAGAGCCTCTACCTTCTGGTAGGGGCTTTTTGTGTTTCAGGGGGTTATGTGGCGAAAACAACTTTAGAGTAAATTCACCATCAAACTTTTAACCTATGAGATTCCTTACTGTTCTGTCTTCGCTTTTGTTTTCACTTTCTCTCAATGCCCACAGCATAGCAGATTACAAGACCACTCAATCTGGAGTGACATTCACTGAGAATAAAGGGCAGATATCTGACCAGCATTACAACCCTCGTCCTCATGTTCTCCTAAGCGATAATTGCGCTATAGGTGGCAGATATTATATTTGAATCTAATCGTATTTAAAATTATCCCCAATGAGACTTTTAGCTTTTCTAATCATTCTAGTCTGCCAGTTTTCCAGCAAAGCTCAAGTAGTTTATTCGTTCACTAATTGTGCAGCTTCTGGGCAAAATGGTCCAAGCCAGACACAAGTTAATGCTGCTTATGGTTCAACCAATTCCTTAAATGGGTTGGTCACCATAAATTCTCAAGGAATACAAGAATTTACTATTTCTCAAACAGGTTACTACAGAATCGAGGCGAATGGCGCAGAAGGGGGTGAAGGGGGATCAAACCTACCTGGCAAAGGTGCCCGCATGCGTGGTGACTTCTTTTTAACCAGTGGCACAGTTTTGAAAATTGCAGTTGGTCAAAAGCCCGTTGGCACATCTAGTGGTGGAGGCGGTGGTTCGTTTGTGGTTAAATCTCCATACAATTCGAATGCTTCGATTCTTGTAATTGCAGGTGGTGGAGGCGGTGGTCCAGGTAACTGTTGTGGTGGCCAAATTTCAGGCCTAGATGGTAGTATATCTTCATCAGGAGCTAATTCTGTTGGTGGTGGTTGTACAGGCGGACTCGGTGGCTCGAATGGCTTAGGGGGGACGGGTAATGGGTCCTATTCAGCCGGAGGGGGAGGAGGTTTCTTTTCTGACGGAGGAAATAGCACTACCACATACGCCGGCGCTGGAGGAAGTTCATTCATAAATGGATTAGTTGGTGGTAGTGGCTACAATGCTCAGGGTGGATCTGGAGGTTTTGGCGGCGGAGGTGGCGCAGGCCATGTTAGTGGCTGGACTGGCGGATCCGGCGGCGGCGGCGGCGGGTATTCTGGTGGAGGTGGCGCTTGCGGGTTCGAATTGGGGCTCAGGCGGCGGCGGCGGTCATACAATAATGGTACAAATCAATCAAATACTGCAGGATTCAATTCTGGAATGGTTCTGTGACGATAACTCAATTGTATTCAGTAGTTATCTCTCAAGATTCAGCGATTCAATGTTTTGGTGATTCTGCCGCTATATTATCTGCATCCGTGACAGGAGGGGCTTCTCCGTTCACGTATCTCTGGAATACAGGCTTCAACTTCCTCATTTCTGGATTGCCTGCCGGAACGTATTCCTGTTGCGGTAACGGATAATAATAGTGCATCTACAAATGTCTTATTTGGTAACACAACCAACAGCCCTAGTTTCAGCTATAGATAGTCAACAAAATGTTGTCTGTGTGAATGATACTAATGGATTCGCAAGTGTAGATGTGAGCGGAGGAACTACCCCATATACCTTCCTCTGGAGCAATGGCAGTACAACCCAAAGCACATCAACCTAGGTTCAGGTGTTTACAGCGTTACCGTAAGTGATGCCAATGGCTGTGAGCAAACCATTCAGACACCATACTTGTGTTGATTCGATCTCTCCTTCGGTGGTGAGTCAGAACCTAACCGTTTATCTAGATGCAACGGGTGCAGCAAGCATTACTGCAGCACAGGTAGACAATGGCTCATCGGACAACTGTAGTGTGATTCTTCTACCTAGATCAAACTGCCTTTGATTGCTCTGATACGGGAGTCAATGTAGTCACCCTCACAGCGGTTGATCCATCAGGCAATAGCTCATCGGCAACAGCTGATATCACCGTGTTGGATACGATTTCTCCTTCGGTGGTGAGTCAGAACTTGACGGTTTATCTAGATGCAGCGGGTGCAGCTGGCATCACTGCAGCACAGGTAGACAATGGCTCATCGGACAACTGTAGTGTGGATTCTCTCTACCTAGATCAAACTGCCTTTGATTGCTCTGATACGGGAGTCAATGTAGTCACCTCACAGCGGTTGATCCATCAGGCAATAGCTCATCGGCAACAGCTGATATCACCGTGTTGGATACGATTTCTCCTTCGGTGATAAGTCAGAACTCAAACCGTTTATCTAGATGCAACGGTGCAGCAAGCATTACTGCAGCACAGGTAGACAATGGTCATCGGACAACTGTAGTGTGGATTCTCTCTACCTAGATCAAACTGCCTTTGATTGCTCTGATACGGAGTCAATGTAGTCACCCTCACAGCGGTTGATCCATCAGGCAATAGCTCATCTGTCACAGCTGACATCACTGTACTGGACACGATCTCTCCTTCGGTGATAAGTCAGAACCCAACCGTTTATCTAGATGCAACGGTGCAGCTAGCATCACTGCAGCACAGGTAGACAATGGCTCATCGGACAACTGTAGTGTGGATTCTCTCTACCTCGATCAAACTGCCTTTGATTGCTCTGGAAACGGGAGTCAATGTAGTCACCCTCACAGCGGTTGACCCATCAGGCAATAGCTCATCTGTCACAGCTGATATCACTGTACTGGACACGATCTCTCCTTCGGTGATAAGTCAGAACTCTAACCGTCTATCTAGATGCGGCGGGCTGGTTAGTATTACAGCTGGACAAGCAGATAATGGTTCAAGTGATAACTGTAGTGTAGACTTAAGTCTGTCTCAAAGTGATTTCACTTGTGAGCATGAAGGAACCAACACAGTTGCTCTTTTAGAGTGATCCATCGGGTAATACCACTATCGACTCATTTACCATAGAGGTAATGGATACTCTATTCGAGGTAAGTGCAATCCAAGAACAGATTCTTTACCCCAAGGTGCGGTTCATTCTTACTATGTCGATTCTATTGCGGGAGCGGTATACCAGTGGGAGTGTGGTCAACGGAACCCTTTCAGCTAATGGCGCAAACGCAGAGGTAACATGGAGTCAGGACTCACTCTCAGGGCAGATCAGCGTCATTCAGACGGTAGAACAAGGCTGCTTGGACTCCACTGCAAGTCATTACACTGTGGTTACAGGAATAGACCATCTCATTCTCTCTCAGAGCACATCAATTTGTTTCCTAACCCCACAAGAGATAAAGTCAATCTAACACTGAATCAAGGTAGACTTGAACAAGTAGAGGTCAGAGTATATGCCAACGATGGAAGGCTGGTATTAACTCAAAGCAACCTAATACTCAATCAATCCAATCATGAGATTGATCTAAGTAAGTTCGCAACAGGGCAATACACCATAGTTGTGTCTCAGGCTGGTAGAGCTAACCAATACAAGGTTATTCTGAATTAACCACTGCCTACCACTATAAGAGCCTCTTCCTGCTGGTAGGGGCTTTTGTGTTTCAGGTCTCAAATTGTATATTGTCAATTAAGAATATAAATCAATTGTGATGAAAAACTTTAAAATTATCTTGATAGTGACATTAATTCTTGATGTCATTCAATTTATACCCTTGGTACTTGCCAAAATGGGAGGTGAAATGAAAAACCAAATGATAAGCGACTTTAATATCGAAGGATTAGCAAGTAGTACGCCAGCCCTAGAAGTTGTAGATTTGATGTTATTTATCTTTGGTTTCATTTGGTTGGGAAGTATACTTTCTGTTATATACACTCTTAGATTAAAAACTCTTGAGGGATTAAAATCAGCAACTTTTATATTATTTATAGTTCACTTATTTTGGACATTACCAGACTTTATAAGTTTACTTAGCGGTAGTTCAGCCCACCCTCCAATACTTATTATGATACTAACTTTAATTCCAGTTATTGGACTGTTTTATGTGTCACAAAAGGGAGAGTTAAAATCTGAAAGTTAAAACCAAAGGCCTCGAATCACCTCAGGGGTATGCTTTGAGCGCCGAAAACTCTAATTAACTTTGTCATCAGTTCTTTTATTTTGCACAAAAATAAACCTATGAATAGTAACCTGAAATTGCTTGTATTTCTCTTTATACTCGGAATACATGGCTGCAAATACTCAACTGAAGAAATTAAACTTGAGACTCAACCAGCTGTCATTGAGTCTATCTCAGAGACGTTCGATATCAGTGCCTCCAACATTGAAGTTGAGGAATATTCCCTTATTGCAAAGAGTGAAAATATATACAGTGGCTTGCTCAAAACAATGTATGCTGGCGAGCGTCAAACTTTTGAGGTTGAAGTTATCTGGGATCACAGTATAGACGAATATCAGGTAAAATGGGAATTAGTAGGCTCCTCTAATGAAGAAGCTTCAACTTTTACAGTTGAAGAAGAGGAATCAGCTACAGTTGAAGAAGAGGATTCAGCAGCGGAAATTGGATCTGGAAATGTCGACATTGTAGAATCAGATGAATGGTTCATAGGTTCTTGGAAAGTTGAAGTGATGGAGGGGGTAGCTATAATTCTAGAATTAAAGGAAGGGGGGGCTTGTGATATGTTTTTATCAGAATGGATTAATGGTTTAAATTACGAAAAGACGAATTCGAGTATAGATGTTGATTGGAATGGTACATGGATCAATTTTCCAATTGACAATGAAAATAAAATGATCTATACCGCAGATGGCAAGCTATTCATGCCTCTTATTCCTTCTCATGAACAATCAAAAGCTACTGATGTCTACAATGAAGCGATGGAAGAATATATAGAAGCAGAAGCAGTAGAATTTCCAGAGTAAGACAGGAAAAGGGTTTTATCCCTCATTAATCTTTGTTACGTGGAAAAAAATCGAGAAAAAACAAAGGATTTTGAACCGAGTCGTACCAACACTTTCAAGAGAATAAAGATGACCGCTGGCTCATAATGACAAAACCCCCAACGCTATCAAAACGATGAGGGCTTATTCGTGGTCCCAGCTGGGCTCGAACCAGCGACCTACTGATTATGAGTCAGTTGCTCTAACCAACTGAGCTATAGGACCAATAGATACAAATGCATCTATAAATATGTTCAAATCCCTTCCGCTAACCAATTCAGTGGTGGCAGAAATCTCTGATTTCGTTGCCAACACTAAACCCGCGTGAGCGGGAATGATCTATAGGACCGGGCGATGCGTGAAGAAATCATCCAGTGGATGATTTTAGCATCGAGCCAGTTTGTGCGCTGGCTCCCATCGTTCATCTTAACTCTGGACTTAAGAATTCTTCTGAAACCTCTTGCGCCAGAAAGATAAATTGAACTTTGAGCCGCCAAATGTACGACTCCGAACGATACAGAATAAGTATGTTAGGTGTATCGGGCGACGGTTAATTCATATCATAAGTTGTCGGTGTTAGGAAGTTGTCGAATGATCCGAAATCGCAAACTCAAGAACAAAATGTACCCATTATGGGTACTTTGTTTATCTTTGAAGGAATGAGAGTGTTTTCATGGAGCACATTAAGAGACTTCAGCGTGAAGCATGCAGATGCCGCATCGGAAACAAGGGTGTGGTACGGCATCATCAGGAGAGGTTCTTTTAAGTCACCCCATGAGATCAAAACTAAAGTGAGTAGTTCAGCTGATCCCATTGGGGACGGCGTAACGATCTTCAACATCAAAGGAAACGACTACCGACTGATCGTCGATATTCGCTACCAAGCTCAAATCGTCTTCATACTTTGGATCGGCACCCATGCTGAATATGATCGCCTCTCGAAAGAAGATATCATCAAAATGAAAGCGTAAATCAGGAAATCATGGAAGTCGAAATAATCAAGACCCCTGAACAATACGAGCAGACAGTAAAACGAATGATGCGCCTCGGTGATCCCGCACCAGGAACTCCGGAAGCGGACGAGCTCGAGATCCTCGCGCTACTGTGTGAAAAGTATGATAAGGAAAATGAAGAGCCCATTCCAGACGCTTCTCCTGAAGAGGTGATCCAATACCTGATGGATCACAAACTTGTATCCCAAGCCGACATTGGAAGAATCATTGGAAGTCGCCAACGCGTGAATGATGTATTGCACGGTCGACGTGTATTTACAACGAATCATGCCTTTCGTCTGAGCCATCACTTTGATATTCCCGTCAGTATGTTCTTGAATAAGCCGAAACTCGCCTAGCACTTCTCTCCATTTCAACCTATGATACACTGGCCAAACATTCACGCTGTCATCCTAGACCTGGGCGGTGTGATCCTCAATATCGACTACCACCGAACCATCGCGGCGTACCAAGCGCTGGGATTTAACGATTTTGATAAAGAGTATTCCCAGCTGCAACAGTCCGGACTGTTTGATGATCTAGAGACCGGGGAAATCTCTCCGGATGCATACATCCAACGCGTGCAGGCCATCATTCCCCATGCAAGCGAAGCCCAGATCATCGATGCATGGAACGCGCTGCTCCTAGACTTCCCCGAAGGCCGAATAAGGACCGTTCAGCGCATCGCTGAGCGCTGGCCTACTTTCCTGCTTAGCAACACCAATGCGATCCACTACGAAGCCTTCAATGAAACCTTGAAGGCACAAACAGGATTGACGGACATCAAACCACTTTTCAAAAAGGCCTACCTCTCTCATGAGATCCATTTGAGGAAACCTGATGCTGCGTCCTTTCAATTGATCTTGGAGGAACAGGGATTGAATCCCGAAGAAGTCTTGTTTGTGGACGACTCCCCTCAACACATTGAGGCGGCTCATCGATTGGGTATTCAGGCCTACCACTTGGTTGCTCCTGAATCGTTGGAAGACCTATTCGGTTCTTTCTTGGCATAGTTCCACCAAGACGCCGTTGGCGCTCTTCGGGTGGAAAAAGCACACGAGTTTGTTATCTGCACCATGCTTGATCTCTCCAATCGGCTGGAAACCTTCATTGATCAAGCGCTCACGTTCCGAAACGATATCCTCTACGTCATAGGCGATGTGATGAATGCCTTCTCCTCGCTTTGCGATGTACTTGGCAATGGCGCTATCTTCTCTTGTAGCTTCCAACAACTCGATCTTGGATTCGCCAATCATGAAGAAGGACGTACTTACTCCTTCCGACTCGACCGTTTCCATCTTGTATGGCTCACGATTGAACAACTTACTATACGTCTCATTGGCCGTTTTGATATCGGCAACTGCAATTCCGATGTGCTCGATCTTTCTCATGTCCGGAAATAAAAAACCCCTCACGGTGGAGGGGAAAAAATTAACTCAGGTCAAAATCTTATTTCTTCTTCATGAACTCCGTCGTAGAGTTGTCGTAGTTCAAGTAGTAAAGTCCTTTCTTCAAGTTGGTACAATCGATGGTGCTTGAATAGCCCTTCTTCACAATGTTACCGTGGATGTCGAACACCTCGTACATGGTCTCCGCCGTGAACTTGATATCGCCTTCCACCTTGCGGCTAACAGGCTCGAAATCCACCAACGGAACAGAAGACTGATAGGATGCTGTCGGTGAGTAGCGCGGAACGGCTGTGTAGTCGATCTGCTTCACGCGGAACTTGTTCTCTCCTGAATGAGGAGTCAACTTGAAATCGTAGTTGTTTACCGTTCCAGTGCGATCTGCACCTTCCACTTCGCCATCATAGACCCACTTGTTCCAGCGATACTGCTCAACGATGTAAGTAAGCACACCCGCCTCATTCGTGGTAGACCACTTCAAAACGCCATCATTGGTGACAGCAATGCTTTGGGTCTCAAACGTACTCTGTGGATTCAGAACTTCAGGATTCAACACCTTAGGAGCGCAATCATCTTTGTGCTTGATCACCACTACCACACGGTCTCCAGGATCAAGGTTGTGGATAGAAAGATCGATCTCAAATGCGCTGGAGTTCCATTCGTCCGTAGTCACGCTTCCGTTCACTGTTACCTCATAGGTACAGAAACCGACACCCGAACCTGCAAACGGATTTCTCACGTACAAGTTCTTCCCTTGATAGTTACCCTCAAGCACGAAATTCCCTGCAATTGACAGGGACGCACCTAAGACGAGGAAGATGGTCAACAACAGTCTCATCAAAGGTTTTCTTTGGTTTGATTGGTTTGCAAACGGGTTCATTAGCTGCACAAATTTAGCATTCCATTTAATCTAACATCAAGATGCCTGCTGTTTTGGCGTCAGATGTTGTACACTTTCCAACATGAATCGGACGATGGACTCGGCAAATGGGCCTTCGTCCTTGTTGTCCTTGAACTCATATTCTATGCCATTTACATTCTTCACGGCGTAGAAATGGAATTCGGGATCCAACGGAGAACCCTCGATCACGGACTTGTAAATGAAATACCCGTCTCCTTCTTCTACGATGGTATTGGTGAACATAAGATCATCCATTACCTCTACTTTCTTCCCAGCGACATCACGGCCTTCCGCAATGAGCATATTGTACACCGTACCCACACGAACGATGGTCTCGCCATAGGGGGTGTCCTCCACTTCAACATAGCCTCGAGAACTATCAGGAACGATCAGCGTAAACGGAAAGAAATGATCATCTAGGTCCAATTCAGTGGTCCTAGTGGTCAATACCGCCGGCAAATCTTGAGTCAATGAATCCGCAGCCTCGGCATCGCCCTGTCCGCCAAAACCGCCGCAAGCCTGCATAAATAGGAACATGGTCGCCAGACCAAATAAGTAGAGAGTTCTCATAGGTTCGAAATTGCGCCGATATTGCGCCGATATTGCGCCGATATTGCGCCGATATTGCGCCGAAATTTAAGAGAAAATCCTCAGCTGCGGCTATCCTAAGGTCGAAGGAAGAAAGAAGAGTTCCATCAGCCCGATCAGCATCAGCAGCTTCAACCCATTGCTCACCCTTCGTGCTTTCATGGCAAACGATGGCATTTGCACCCACCGCATGAGGATTAACAATACCAGAAAAACCAGCATCGAAAAGCCGGAAAGCACCAGGGATCGAGGCAGCACCCAAACCAGTCCGAACTGGACCAGTGTTGTGAGGATCAACCCCACTACCACGAAGCCTTTTGTGCCTGAAACTCCGATGACGGCCGGAAGCGTTTTCGATCTGATTTGTTGATCTCCTTGAAGGTCCTCAACGTCCTTGACCATCTCTCTGACCAAGTTCGTCAGGAACATCAACCCGCCAAAGCCTAGCATCAACTCCAACAAATCTGCACCTTGCTGAGGGTATTGGTCGATCAACGTGACGAAGACGTCCGAATCGGCGATGATCCACAACGAAGGCAACGCGGCAATTAAAAAACTCACCAGTGCATTTCCAGCAAAGCCCCAATGCTTTCCTCGTTTGGCGTATTGATCCAGCAGGAAAAGTACCAAAGGATAGATCCAAATCCACGCCAGTCGATCCAATAAGTACGCGAGTAAAAGACTCAGCACAAAGCCCATCCCTGCTAAAAAGATGACCATTCCGCGGATCTTGGATTCCAAGTCCGGTCGCTTGACCAGCAGGCGATCAGGACGATTCACAGAGTCCGTAGTTCGATCTCGCAGATCATTGACAGCGTACCCAAACACGGTCACGATGAGCACATCCAGCACCAGTAAGACTCTGGTGAGATCATCCAATCGGGTCTCCAGACCCGTCATCCGAATCGCAAAACCCAAGACCACATGGTCGAAGATCAGCAAGAAAAGGATGATCAATACAAGGTTTGGCCACCGAATGAACCTCAGTAGATCCTTCCACGAAAGGTTATCGGTCGTCATCCTTTGATGTAATGATCAGGAAAGTGCGTGCTCCAGATCGGCCAATAGATCTTCGACATCTTCCACTCCTACGCTCAAGCGGATGAGGGAGTCGGTGATCCCGACCTTCAATCGCTCTGGCTTTGGTATGGCCGCATGGGTCATACTCGCCGGGTGACCCGCCAAGGACTCGACTCCACCCAAAGATTCAGCGAGGGTGAATACCTCCATCTTGGAAACGACGTCAAAGGCTTGATCGAGGCTGTCTCCCTTGAGCGTAAAGCTGATCATTCCGCCAAAATCACGCATCTGCGCTTTCGCCACTTCGTGATTTGGATGACTTTCAAACCCAGGCCAGAAGACCTTATCCACCTTTGGGTGCTCCTTGAGCCAATGCGCCACCTTAACACCGTTCTCACAGTGTCGCTGCATGCGTAGGTGTAGCGTTTTTATTCCTCGAAGTACTAAAAAGCTATCCATAGGTCCAGGAACCGCTCCAACAGAGTTTTGAATGAATGCCAGGTCCTCGCGCATCTTATCATCGTTCAAGGCGAGGAAGCCCATGACTACGTCGCTGTGTCCACCAATGTACTTGGTCACACTGTGCATGACTATGTCCGCACCGAGATCGATCGGATTCTGCAAATAAGGAGAAGCAAAGGTGTTATCCGCCACCAAGATCAGGTTGTGCTCCTTCGCTACTTTGGCAAATGCTGCGACATCGATGATGTTCATCGTCGGATTGGTGGGCGTCTCTACCCAGATCATCTTGGTCTTTTCGTTGATCAAGCCTTTGATATCATTTGGCGACTGCATTCCCGTGAAATGAAACTTCAGGCCGTATCGCTCATGCACTTTGGTGAAGAGTCGATAGGTACCCCCGTAGAGGTCGTTGGTGCTGATCACTTCGTCTCCAGGGTCTAGCAGACGCATGCAAGCATCGATGGCCGCCAAGCCACTGCCGAAAGCCAATCCGTACTTAGCGTTTTCAAGCGCCGCGAGGTTCTTCTCGAGGGCATCGCGCGTCGGGTTCAAGGTTCTACTGTATTCATACCCTTTGTGCACGCCAGGTCGAGGCTGTGCGTAGGTAGAAGTTTGATAGATCGGGGTCATGATCGCCCCGGTTGCGGGATCTGGTTCCAGACCGGCATGGATCGCCTTGGTTCCGAATTTCATTGCTTTCTTCATGAACGCGAATGTATAGCCTTGCAACCCGAAAACCAACGTTTGGTACTGCGGAGAGGATTGTGCATTTTTCGACCATGGATGAATCGCATTGGAAACGACTAAAACAGATGTACCTCGGCGCCAAGGTCAACAAAGGCATCTTCGCCGGAACCCAACTCGAGATCGGCGCCGGGAGGGCTGAGATCACCTTCACGGTGGATGATCGATTCCACCACGCAGCGGGTGGTATGCACGGTGCGATCTACTTCCGAATGATGGATGACACCGCCTACTTCGCAGCCGCCTCCCACATCACCGATGCTTTTCTCGTGACCAAAGAATTCAAAGTGGACCTAAGAAGGCCGTTCAGCGAAGGTCAACTCCGCTGCGAGGGAGAGATCTTGAAGGAGGACGAATCCGGCATCATCGCTAAGGCCACGCTCTACAATGAGGAGGGGAAAGTGCTATCTAGGGGCGAAGGGCTATTTGTCAGGAGTAAGCGCTCCTTATCGGATATTCCCGGGTACGCAGATCAGTGATCACTCCTCAGGCGACTTGAATTTGATCAATTTCCTCCCCAAATAAACCCTTTGTATCCAGCGCGGAAGAATGATGGCTCCCATCAAGAGGTAGGGATAGTAGGAAATGATCCGCCAGATCACGCCGATCGAAATGGCCAAGCCTGTAGGCAGGATGAACTCTTGCAAGAAACCCGAGAATGCCACTTCCGCGACCCCACTTCCACCCGGCGTGGGAGAGATCAGGAGGATGACCCACATGACCAATTGTCTAGCGTAGATCATGAAGTGATCCAGGATCGAAAGATCAGCGAGGGTGAAAGAGAGGATCAAAAAGTTAACGACCCAGAAGCGTGCGGTCCAGGAAAGGAATGTTGCCACGAATGCCGAGATCCAGAATGAAAAGGGTTTAGATCGCAGCTCAACGCTGGTCGTGATCAGATCATTGCTAGTATCTACGGCGCCACGGCGCCACTTCTTCAAGTATGGAAGCGAGAACACGCTCACGATCAATCGCCTTGCGGCCTTGGGAAAACGGAAGATCCCGAGCCAGATCAAGGTGATTAACAGCAGGATGAATACATAGCCAACGACAAAGATCTCTCGAGCTCCTAGAGTCACACCGAAGAATTCCTTCTGTAGCGCCACCGGGAAGAGATTGTCTAACCCGACTATTAACAGCACCAAAGGCACCATGAGCACGTAGAATAGCTCATCGAGGAAGGCCGTGATCATGACCACTGCCGTACTTCTACCCAGCGGTATCTTCTCTCGATTAACGATGAAGATCGCCACGCTTGAACCCCCAACGATACTCGGTGTGATGGAAGAAGCAAACTCCCACAGTATGATGACATCGAAGGCCTGTCGCCAACCCAACTGCTTGTCGGTCAGAATCCGGATACGGATCATGTAACCCACATCTCGTAGGGCGACCATGATCAAGGCAACGAGAAACCAGAGGGTCGACGTCCACGTCCAGTCGATCGCCATGAGAGCGTCTTTTTGGGCATTATAGTCACGAATTAGAAAAAAGGCCACGATCGCCAATCCAATTCCGATCGGAATGAAGACCTTACTGGGAGAGAGCAATTGCCGTATGGGATTCCTACTTCGCGCCATGGCGTACTATGCAAAGAAAGCCCTTATGCGGAGGTATGAGAAGTGTGAACTCACAAAAAGCCTTCAATTCGTCCAATGCCATAACACTAACTTTGAGCCCTCAACGAATGACGATGAAGAAGATCTATTATCTCAGCACTTGCGATACGTGTAAACGGATCATGGGAGAAACGGGAACGGAAGGATTCGAAACCCAAGACATCAAGGCAGAGAACATCGATGGAGCAACTTTGGATCGCCTCATGGAGGAGCACGGGAGTTACGAAGCCCTATTCAATAAGAGAGCGATGAAGTTTCGCGCCCAAGGACTCCATGAAAAAGAGCTTT
The DNA here is from genome assembly GCA_038131955.1 of Flavobacteriales bacterium. Lineage (GTDB taxonomy): Bacteria > Bacteroidota > Bacteroidia > Flavobacteriales_G > Salibacteraceae > SHAN690. Next base: position 77,295 of record JAYPQK010000009.1, on the reverse strand, counting down.
CTGACGCTGACTTTCGCAAACTCATTCTGGGAGAATACACCTTTCTGAAGCGTCCGGTCTACATCATCGGTGATCGATCGTTCGTCGGGAACAGCAAAAAGACCGTCGAAGCCATCCAACAAGCGCTGAATGACTAATTCCACAAAGGCGCACTTGGCCCTCATGGTCGTGGGCATCCTCTATGCGGTGAACTACATCGTAGCTAAAGGCATCATGCCCGAATTCATCGGCCCGTCTGGATTCATCTTCTACCGTGTTTTTGGTGCTACGATCCTTTTCTGGCTGGTGCATCGATTCACATCCAAGGAGAAGATCCTCCGGGAGGATTATCCGAAATTCATTCAGGCCGCCCTCTTTGGTGTAGCCATCAATCAGCTCTTCTTTTTCAACGGATTGAACATCACCTCCCCGCTCAACGCTAGCGTCATTATGACCTCCAACCCTATTCTGGTGCTCCTAGCTGCGGCAGTCATATTAAAGGAGCGAATCACCATTACCAAGGTTACCGGGATCACTTTAGGCCTAGTCGGCTCGTTGATGATCATAGTTCTACCCCTGCTGCTCGGATACAGTGACATTGAATGGCGCGCAGGAGACCCATTGGGAGACGGGATGATCTTGATCAACGCGATCAGCTACGGTATCTACTTAGTAACAGTGAAGCCTCTGATGGCAAAGTATGAACCCATGACGGTGATCAAATGGGTCTTCACCTTCGGAAGCGTAATGGTCTTTCCATTTGGCTGCTCACAGGCGCTAGAGGTTGATTGGCAGGATATGCCAACAGACATCTTTTGGGGAGTGGTATACGTGGTGGTTGGCGTAACCTTCATGGCTTACTTTCTCAACGTATACGCGATGAAAACAGTGAGTCCTTCAGTAGTCAGTGCCTACATCTATTTGCAGCCTGTTCTAGCCGGCGCATTGAGCCTAACCCTTGGCGTGGAAGAGCTTCATTGGATCAAGGTAGTCGCGGCGATCTTGATCTTCACCGGGGTGTACCTCGTCAGCATACGAAAAACGAAGCCGAAGCCTACTGGATGACCACAGGCTTAACCACCTGGGTTCCTTCACTCGTCTCGATCACCGCGAAATAGGTTCCTGACTGCAGGTCTGAAACGTCGATCGTGCCCTGCTTGGCACTACCAAACGCTTGAGTTCGAACCACACGACCGCTGACATCCAACACTTGAACAAGTTGGATCTGTGCGTTGCTCTTCACTGTAAAGGCATCCTTCGTGGGATTGGGATACAGAGAGAATGAACTCTCATCAACAATATCCTCAAAACCAACACCATCTCCACTGATGCGGAAGTTTCGCGTCACACTCCATTCGGTATACACGCCATCTTTGCTGGCCCTCACTCGCCAATAGTACTTGGAATCGAGTTGGAGATCCTCGGCTAGGAATTCAGTGTCTTCATTCTCTGGTGACTCATCAATGTAGTCGATGGTTCCCGACATGAAGTATTCAGAGTCAAAACTGCTAAGTCTGTCGATCTGATACTCATAAAAATCTACCTCACCGACGGCCTTCCAATCTATGAGCACATCTTTTGGCATACCCAACTCACCATTAGCAGGAGAAACCAGGAACACCTGATTCTTGTATGTTCCGGTAACTTCTATGTCATCGATGTAAAGGTTGCTTCCACCGTCACCTACGAATTCGAACCGGACGATGGTTCCTTCCCGCTTGAATGAATTGCTGAAGTTGACCGAGAATGACTGCCATTCCGAAGAGGATTCAGGCGCCCAATTCGATGCCTTGTAATCGTTGACTGACCGCAGTCCCGTACCTCCACGCACCCAAACTAGAACCCAACTCTGACCGTAATCACGGGTCATCCAAAGTCTGAGGATGTCGTTGCTAGAGATCGAAGTTTGAGCGTACGCGACTCTAAAATCCAAGCTGGCCTGCTGAAAGGCCTCCAGATCCAACGTGGCAGACGTAAGCATATCAGAAGTAGCCACGCACTCTGAAACATTCTCGATCATGATCGATTGATCACCAGAAAATCCAGCCGAATTGGTGATCGTCCAAGTGTTTCCATCCAAATCTGTATCGGTCGCGAACCAATCTGCCGTAGGAAGCGATGACGCTTCTTCGAAGCTGTGAACGAATGGCGTCGGGATCCCTCTCTCTGAAACCACCATTACATCGCGCTGAACCTCCAAGCTGTCTCCTTGGTAGTAGGCCGTAAAGCTTACCGGCATCAAGCCCGGATGGATGAAGGTAACCTCTGGATTCTCTTCATTAGAAGTCGGAGGAAATGAACTAGCGCCAAAATCCCATTTCCAGCCATCCGATTCATAGAGGGTGCGATCCTCCATGATAGTGGGTTGATCCGCTATGATGAATTCATTCTGTGATGCAAAATGCGCCTGTTGGAAACCTCCAACTCCTGTTGCGATCAAGTTATCCTCGGCATACAGACCTTCGATGTGACTGTATTGATCCAGTGACCATGTCCTCATACGATCGACCTGTCCATTGGTGAAAATATGGCGACAACTAGAGTAGCTCATGATGTTCTCCATCATGTCAGGCGTGCCGAAGCCAAACGGACTTCCGCTCCCGGCATCGTTGGTGCAGGTATTCGTAGAGGAACTGCAGGCCCAATCGGGATTAGCCGCTGGAGGGGTGTCACAAACGCGATCTCCAGTCGACGAACAGGATGAGCCGCAACCATCTTGGAAAGTGTGATAAAGGTTGAAGTTGTGTCCGACCTCATGGCTCAGCGTAGACCCGTCGGCATTCGAAGTTCCAATGGAACCGATCTTATCATTTCGAATCACCACCCCCCATTGATTCCAAGAAACGGTATTCGGGAAATAAGCGTATCCGTTGACCTGACCACTCATTCCTATATTGATATTCTCCACTACCCAAATCTGGAAATACCTTCGAGATGAATTATTCCCCCAGTTCTCCAAAGACTTTACATTGTCATTTGCATTGGTAGCCAAGGAAGACTGGCGACGATTGATGCCATCGGTTGGATTTCCCGCCGGGTCGATCTTAGCCAATCGAAACTCGATGTCAAGCGCACCCATGTGATCTTGAAACTCCTCTCGAACCACGGAAGAATCCTCCAAAATATTGTTCATCGCACGATTGAGGATGTCGATCCCATCTTCCACTTGCGCTCTCGAGATGTTTCCTTCGCAGCTGCTGTAGATCACATGAACCACGGTGGGGATCACATAGGTCGAACCGTCGCGAGAGACGGCACCCGATTCCACTAGCGCTTGAATACGCTCTTCTTCTGCTTCTCTTCGTTCAAGGACACTTGGATCCTTTTCTACCATTTGATTGAACAGAAAATCTGTCCCACATACTTCCTGGGCATTCACGTCCATACCTGCCAGCCCAAGCAGAGCTGCAACAAAATACTTACTCATGTACTATTGATCTTCGATGCTTAACGGTTAATGATAAACCGTTGATTCCACTCCATGTTCATTCCTCTCGCCCGAAGCATGTACACTCCGTTGGCCAGATCCTTCACATTGAAGCTAAGTTCATTGCTAGGCTGATAGGATGAAATGTGTTCCGTTCTGATGTGGCGTCCTTCGATCGAGTAGACCTCGACATCCAATTGGCTCACCTCATCAGGAAGTCGTAGGTAAAGTCTTTCTTGAGCCGGGTTCGGATAGATGAACATGTCATTTCTATCCAGCTCGCTGATACCCACTCCATCGTTGGCAACAGTGAACGACCAGATCTCACTCCACTCGCTGTTCACCCCATTCAAATTAGCTCGAACCCGCCAGAAATATTGTTGTCCATTGGTAAGATCCACCGTCTTGAATTGGGTATCGTCATTTCCGGAGTCCTCATCATCTACAACCGTATTGGTTCCGCTAGCTACGACCGACGAGAATCCCAAGTTGGTACTCAGTTGGTACTCGTAAGAGCTCGCTCCGGGAACAGCTCGCCAATCCAAGGCAACACCGTTACTCATCTGATCGGCTCCATTGATCGGATAAACCAAGAATGGGATCACGGAGAAATCTCCATCGATATTGATGTTATCGAGGAACAATTGGTTTCCACCACCTGGCTCGAACGTGAACTTGATCAGGGCATTTGGCCCCAACCATCCCAGCGGCACATTGGTCACCGTGAAAGATTCCCAGTCGGATTGAGAGGAAGGTTTGTAGACGCTTGCACCTGCGATCTTGCCACCGCTCAACTGAACGGACGAGCCTTGCCAGACATTGATCCAACTCTCACCGCAATCCTTGCTCACTGAGAAACGCATTCGGTCATCGCTAGTAGAAGTGAGACGAGCATGAGCCACCTTGAAGGACACATCTGCTTTCTGCATGGGTCGAAAATCCACGCTGTTCAAGATCAGTTCGTCCGGATTCTTGTGATCCTCATTGCCCACATTATAAACGAGGTAAGAGAAATTGTCGTCGTAACCCGCAACGGTGGAATAATCCCACTTGTACTTGTCGTCCTCAAGGCCTCGGTTCACAGTCACCCATCCTGCGAGAGGGGTCTCAAAATCTTCCTTGAGTGGCGTAGCGTTTCCATAGACGTCAGTCACAAAGAAGGCATCGATCTCTTCAATTTCCTCCGTAGTGCTTCCCTGTGTCACCGTGAGCTTTACCGAATAATAACCAGCGGTTCCAAAAGTGAACGTTGGGTTTTGCTCTTCTGAAGTAAAGGTCTCCGGACCCGTAATCTCCCAAGACCAAGACTCTGCATCGTATCTTGAAGCATCGTAGAACGTCACTGCCTCACCTCGGCAAGCAGTAGGACGGTCAACATGGTAGTCGGCCACCAGCAACTCAGAGGTGCCAGTAGCAGCTAGGTTAGAACTAGTCCAAAGCTTGTTACGTTCGGCAATCGAAGAATTAAGAGCTGCGCGCATCACATTGATTTGACCTTGCGTGAACATCGCTTCGCAATTGGCGTAATCCATGAAGTTCTGAATGTTGTCCAATGAACCACAGCTGGTCTTGGCCGTATTACACCCTCCGTACACCCCGGTTGTATTGGGTGTGTCAGAGATGCCATCATCCCAGTTACAGTTGTTCACTCCATAGCAAGGATCATTCGGATTGGTAGCGGTTCCGTCGCAACCAGCGAAGTTGGTCGGACCCCATGTATGGCGGAGTCCCAAATAGTGGCCTGCTTCGTGAGAAAGCGTCTTTCCATCCGAAATGGCCGTGCCAATAGACCCAACATATCGGTGATTGGCGATGATACCATCAAACCCCGGTTGGCTATGGGCATCCGCCGGCAGAATAGCAAAGGCTGACGCGCTTGCACCAGTGACAGTGATAACGTCCGTCACCCAAATATTCAAATACTTCGACCGTGGCCACCCATTGATCTTAGAGCCATTGTCACCAATATAGGTTTGACTTGACTCGACGCGCTGGATTCCTGTGGTTGGATTCCCGTTGGGATCTTTCGTCGCTAACCGGAGCTCTATATCACCGTCTCCGATGATGCCTTGAAAGGCGGAGATCACATCATCCAACTCAGGATTAGACGCATTGAAATCCTCGTTCATGATCCGGATCGCGTCAAGCACCTGATCATCCGTGATATTCTCAGGACCGTTGTCGTGCAAAATAGTGAAGACGACAGGGATGATTCTCTTCTCTGCTCGAGAAGCGTCAATTTGTTCCGCTTGTTCGTAGAGTGCCTGTTCGTTGGTCTCTATTTGCTGCACCAATTCAGGGTGCTCAGCACGAAACTGATTTGAAAACCACGCTTGACCACACTGATCTTGGGTGAAAGCCGCGGTGGAGAAAGAGAAAAATGCGAGAATAAGTAGAACGTTCCTCATGCTGTTTGAGTTAGGGAGTCCGAATTTAACGAATAGGAATGGTTCTATCCGTGTCAATTCTCACACAGCGGAGAGGGCTACCTTAGCAGTTGATGTCTGTAAAGCGCTGGATATCTTTCACCAAGCCAAAAACCATCAGCGTATCGTTCTCCGTGATGGTCGTTTTAGAACTAGGAACACCCAAGACGTGTTGCTCGGTCACTTGCTGACCATTCTTGGTCTCGTGAAACTCGCGCTTGATCGTGATGACGGTGAGCTTGTATTTGTCGCGCAAACCAATGTCCTCCAACGATCTGTTGATGATTCCCTTGGGAGCTTTGATCTCTACGATCTCATAGCTGTCCGGCAGTTCCAAATAGCTCAAGATGTTCGGATTCAGCAGTCTTTCAGCTACGATCTTTCCTACTTCATCCTCCGGAGAAAGGATCTCTTGCACACCAATCCTTTCCAGGATCATCCGCTGATGCTGTCCATGTGCTCGGGCGATGATCCGTTCGGTTTCCAATTCAAGTAGATGAGCCGCACAGAGCAACAAGGCTTCAAAATCCTTTCCAATAGCCAGTACTACGGCATCGACTTCATGGATCCCTTGCGACATCAATGCCTTTTTATCCGTAGCATCCATTTTGATGGCATGGGCCACATCGTCTTTGATCGATTCAATATGGGCCGTATTATTATCTACGGCGATCACCTCAACCCCTTTTTCCGCGAGCACCGATGCGATAGCTCTACCGAATTGTCCTAGCCCAATAACTGCGTACCTCTTTGACATATTCCGTCTTTCTGTAGAACAAACATAGTCATGATTCTAGACGGGGTTTTTAAAAAAAGTTCAACTTGGCTGTAACTTTAGACCCTTACCCCCGTCCTACCCACAGCAAACCTGGACAACCTTGACCGGAAGAGAGTACAATAAGATCGTAGATTAATGGGCTGATGGCCTATTCAGTTTTGCCATGTCTATGTGCAAGGACGAAGACAAGGCGTTCCGTTTCGCTGCTGGCGGTGAAGTAGCATGGCGAATTAACTCCAAGTTGAAGCAGGAATACACCCGCGATGGAAACAAGAACCCCCTCAAGTACCGTGGAGACTTTGACCTCAAACCCTTCCTCTTCTCTGCCGTGGCAAGCATGGGATACGGCCCGCTTAACGACTACGCGAAGTACGGTTTGAACCCCTTGTTCCAAAGCGGATGAACCTCGTCAGATCTGACACCGTTCGACGTTGGACTCCAGCTGATGTTCTAAAGACTCTCTCTGTCTAGTTAGGTTGCAAATAGCCTCATCCCGATCGTAATGAGGCTATTTTTTCATTCTTGGCGATAGAGATAGGTGTCCGATACCGGATAATGCTTCATTAAGGTCACCTCCTTATCAGATACGCATGTCGTGTCCTTGGCAAACAGGTAGTAAAAGGAAGCAGGGCCGGTATCATCACAATAGGAAAGATCCACCGGCAGGATCATGTCAGCAGATAATTTTCGCTTGTAGAACATGAGCGTCGCATTCATGTACTTGGACTTCCCCAAGTGAAAAGGAGGAAGGTCGTCGGATGCTTCCATGATGTCTGCTACGGCGGCACGTGTGTCTGCGTGCTCCTTGAAATCAAGTTGGTGGGTAAGATTGAGATTCAGAGCAAGGTTCATCCCCGCTAAAAGAGCAATCAACCTTCCAAGGCCTAATTTCCCCGGGGTAAACTCATAGGAAAAGATCAACCAGCACCCGGTCAGAACCAACAAGGGCAAAAGGAAAAGCGCAGTTCGATCGATCAAATATGGAGACCCCAATAGATAATGTTGGAGGACGGTCCCCACGGAGGTGGCAAGTAAAACCCAAGAGATCCAAAAACCGGCTTGCCTCCAGGTACCTCGGCCCCAGTTAACGATTGCCCAAATGGCGCTAAAGGCCAGTATTAAAGCGAATACCACAGCAAAACTCTCCCCAGAGAACCGATCATACCCCGCCCGATTAGCAAGAGTCACCAGACTGTCCGTGTAGAACCCCTCACTTCCACCGTAATAAAGCTCCTTGGCTTCGACCAGTCGATGGATGGGTTTCCAGACCAGCAACACGAATAAGGTTGAAATAACCACAACGGGAACTATGAAGCGCTTCCATTTTCCAGTGGACAGGGCCGAGAAGAGCAAAGCCAACGCGACCGCTACCGCCACTAAGGAATAGGTGAAGTTGGCATAAGCGGCCAGTGCGACCAAGATCATCGCCAACCATGTATTCGTGCCTTTCTTTTTACAGAGCGCTCTATCCAAATGGAATATTGCCCCTATCATGAAGGTCAATGCCAGACCATAACCGCGAGCGGTAGCAAAATAATCGAGGATGTAGGGTTGGTAGAGTACGGCTATGAAGCCAACCCACCAATAATTCTTGAGCATCCTCCTACTGACCCAAAAGACATACATCGCAAAGGGGATGAACGCGAGCACCACAGGAAGTCGAAGGGTGTATTCATGCATGCCAAATAACTCGTCCATCACCTTCATTGCCAAGGAGTGGAGAATGTGATTATTGGCTGCGGGGTAGGTATTACACATGATGTCGGTCACAGACTGGGTTGCATAGCCGAGATACGTCCAGCATTCGTCGTAGGTGAAGGCCAGAAGGTAGGACCTCAGATGGAGGTACAGCATCACCGGAGAGGCTATGAGAATAGCCAAACTCGCAGGAGAAATTGCTTTCAGGTTTAAGCGCATATCAACTTTGATCGCAACACGATCAGAACGGGCAACAATGATTAGTTTTGACCGCTACCACTAAGGTAAGCTGTCGAAAGACCAACAAAACGAGGCATGGAAGAAAAGTTTGCACGATTAGAAGCGAAAAAGTCCGAGGCATTACTCGGAGGAGGGGAGAAAAGAATTGAAGCCCAGCACAAAAAAGGAAAGTTAACGGCCCGCGAAAGGATCGAATTGTTCTTCGACAAGGGAACCTTCGAGGAGATCGGAATGCTGGTGACGCACAGAAGCACCAACTTCGGTCTGGATAAACAGAAATTCTATGGCGATGGAGTGATCACTGGCTATGGAAAAGTAGATGGCCGTTTGGTCTATGCCTTTTCCCAGGACTTTACCGTGTTAGGCGGATCGCTTGCTGAAGCGCATGCCGAGAAGATCGTGAAGATCATGGATCTCGCCATGAAGAACGGTGCGCCGGTGATTGGTTTGAACGACTCAGGGGGTGCACGTATCCAAGAAGGGGTTGTTTCCCTCGGTGGCTACGCGGACATCTTCTATCGGAATACGCTTTCAAGTGGTGTGATCCCACAGATCAGCGCGATCATGGGCCCGTGTGCCGGAGGTGCCGTTTATTCCCCGGCTTTGACTGACTTCATCTTGATGGTAGAAAATACCAGTTACATGTTCGTGACGGGTCCTAACGTAGTCAAGACCGTGACCAACGAGGATGTGACCGCCGAAGAATTAGGCGGTGCGGAAACCCATGCTGTTAAGTCTGGCGTGACCCATTTCTCTTGCGAGAATGAGATCGAGGCGCTCGAGCGTATCAAGCAATTGTTGAGCTATATGCCTTCCAACTGTGAGGATGAGCCACCGATGCTCCCCTACAACGGAGGCGACGAGACCCGTAAGGCATTGAATGACATCATTCCTGACAACCCCAACCAACCATACGACATCCGTGAGGTCATCAATGGCACGGTGGATGAGGAGAGCTTCCTTGAGGTGCACAAAGAATACGCGGAGAATATCGTGGTAGGGTTTGCTCGCTTGGCTGGTAGAAGTATAGGCGTTGTGGCTAACCACCCCGCCGTTTTAGCAGGTGTGTTGGACGTGAACTCTTCCAAGAAAGGCGCTCGCTTTGTACGATTCTGTGATGCGTTCAATATTCCATTGCTCGTTTTTGAAGACGTACCTGGATTCCTTCCTGGCACTGACCAAGAATGGAATGCGATCATTACCAATGGTGCGAAATTGCTTTATGCATTCAGCGAGGCGACCGTGCCGAGGGTAACGGTCATTACTCGAAAGGCGTACGGAGGTGCTTATGATGTGATGAACTCAAAGCACATTGGTGCAGACATGAACTTTGCTTGGCCTAGTGCAGAGATTGCGGTGATGGGCGCCAAAGGTGCCGCTGAGATCATTTTCCGAAAGGAGATCCAGGAGGCCGAAGATCATGCCGCGAAGCATAAGGAGAAGGAAGACGAATACGCAGAGCTCTTTGCGCATCCATACAACGCCGCTGCTCGTGGATACATTGACGAAGTCATCGTTCCTGAGAATACGCGTAAAAAGCTCATCCGAGCCTTTAAGATGCTGGAGAACAAAGCGGACACCCTGCCTCGAAAGAAGCACGGTAATATTCCTCTTTAAGCTCGATACTTAGTTCGCGGAAGCATCAATGTAAAAGCTTCCATCATGATGGAAGGATGCTCTTTGATCGAGAGAGCAGCCACCGACCAAGATTCGCTCATAGCCCTGCGCAGCGCGGGCGTCTAAAAAGTGTGTCACACCCGTAGATTCGAATCGCACGATGAACATCTCGTCAAAAGAGGCGCGGTAGATGCGTCGGTTGACGAATTCGCGTCCTTTGAAGTGTACGGTTTCACCAGGGGTCAACATCAGAAGCTCGGTGATTGAGTATTCTCCAAATACATCCCCTTCTGACACGGCATAGGCCACTCGAACGTTACAACGGGTTTCTTTGGTACTGGTCAGTGATTGCGCCTGTGACAATCCAACCAAGCATCCGAACATCAAGATCAGGATCGCTTTTCTCATGAATGGTAGGTAGGTTCATCTCAAAGATTGATAAATCTTGACGAACGACCAAATGATGTCTAGGTAAACAATACGTGAAGAAAATTCATGAACTCACGAAGAATCACCTTTAGTCCCATCTTGCTAAAGGTGACGTCTGGTCTCAAATTCACCACTACGGGTTGTATGTTGAGGTCCTTACGCCGCACTGCGCGCTTGATGAAATCCATATCGATCATGAACTCATTGATGCGAGTGGACATGAACACCTCTCTCCCTTTGGTATCCATTCCCTTGAGGCCGCACTGTGTATCGGTCACCGGAAAGCGAAGCACCTCACGGAGGAGAAAACGAAAAAGTTCGCTCATTCCCCTTCTAAACCAAGGAACACTTGCATAGTAGTCTTGCTCGCGATGTCCTAGGGCGATATTCGCTCCTGCTTCAAGACTGCGGATGATCGATGCCATACTCTCTATCGTATAGGGGAAGTCCACATCGGTGAATAGCGTGAAGTCAGCGGTTGAGCGACCAATGCCGGATCGGAGAGCGGCGCCCTTCCCTTGATTCTTTGAAAGGTGCACGACCTCTACCGTTGGATCCAGCCGCTGGATCTCCTCAAAGGGGTTGGAGTCTTTTGATCCATCGTTGACGACGATCAGTTGGACCTGTTTTCCAGTCTCCATAGCCAGCTTCTGCTTTCGTTGGAGTAGGTCTTGCACCCAATGCGAATCGGGGTTAAACACAGGCAATACGACGTCTATCTGAGAAGCTGGGTTCACGGCGTCAAAAGTAGGGATCAACCGAAGAGCTGACGGAAGACCTCATCGACCCTCTTTACGGGGCGAATGGTGATGTTGAATGCTTTGGCATCAAGGCCCTTCAGGCCGTAGCCAGAAACAAAGATCTCTTCGAAGCCAAGTTTTTCAGCTTCGCGAATGCGTTGTTCAAGCCGAGTGACCGGACGGATCTCGCCGCTCAATCCGACCTCACCGGCAAAGCAGGTCTGACCGGGGATTGGGTAATCTTCCGAACTCGAAAGCGCAGAACACACCACGGCCAAATCGATGGCCGGATCGTCTACTCGGAGTCCGCCGGCCATGTTCACAAAGACATCGAAACGACCGATGGCCAGTCCACAACGCTTTTCCAATACAGCCAATAGCATATGCAAACGGCGCTGATCAAAACCCGTGGTGGTCCGCTGAGGAGTACCATAGGCGGCCGTGCTCACCAAGCTTTGCACTTCGATCATCATCGGCCTGGCGCCTTCCATACTCGCCGCAATGGCAGAACCGCTCAAGCCCTCGTCTCGTTGTGAAAGCAGCACTTGGGATGGGTTGGCGACCTCCTTGAGTCCATTGCCTTGCATCTCATAGATGCCCAATTCATTGGTGGAACCAAATCGATTCTTCGATGATCGAAGCAAGCGATAAAGGTGTTGCCGGTCGCCCTCAAATTGGAGCACTACATCGACCATGTGCTCCATCACCTTCGGACCGGCAATGTTTCCTTCCTTGGTGATATGTCCGATCAATATGACCGGCGTTTCGGACTCTTTAGCGAATTGGATCAACTCTCCGGTACACTCACGGATCTGAGCCACAGAACCCGGTACCGAGTCGATCTCCGGACTCTGTAGGGTTTGAATGGAATCAATGATGACTAGATCGGGCCCTGCCTCCTCGATGCGTTCCATGACCCGCTCAAGCGAGGTGTCGGTAAGCAGCAGAAGGTCGTCTCGAAGATCCCCAATCCTTTCAGCCCGCATCTTAATCTGATTGGCACTTTCCTCTCCTGAAACGTAGAGCACCTTCGCTCCGGTGAATCGAAGTCCGAGCTGCAGGAGGAGCGTCGATTTTCCTATACCTGGATCACCGCCGATGAGTGTTACGCTTCCGGCAACGAGTCCTCCACCGAGCACTCGACCCAATTCTTCATCCGGAATCTCGATACGTTCAGCCGTTTCTGCACTCACTTGCGTAATGGGAACCGGTTTTTTGGCTAGGTTATCCGCATAGTTTCTGCGCATCCCCGTCTTGGATTCCTTGTAGATCACCTCTTCGATGAGGGTGTTCCATTCACCACAAGCAGAGCATTTTCCCATCCATTTCGGGAATTGCGAACCGCAGTTCTGGCAGACAAAAGCTGTTTTCGATTTGGCCATATTGAAGGCCGAAAGATGCGAAATTCAGTCGTTTACTGAAGCATAGAAACGGCTTTCTTCAGCGCTTCTATGAACAGGTCGACCTCGGCCTTGGTATTGTATACCGCAAATGAGGCTCGCACGGTACCCGGAATACCATATCGCTCCATCAAAGGCTGGGTGCAATGATGACCTGTCCGCACCGCGATCCCTTGCTGGTCCAAGATGGTTCCGATGTCGTATGGATGAATTCCTTCCACGTTGAAAGAGATCACTCCCGCTTTCTCTTCTGCGGTTCCAATGAATTGGATCCCGGGGATCTCCATCATTTTATCTACGGCATAGTTGTGCAACTCGGTCTCCCAATACGCGATCTCTTCTATGCCGGTTTCATGCATGAAATCCATGGCCTCGCCGAAGGCAATGGTATCTGCGATATTGGGCGTGCCCGCCTCAAACTTGAAGGGCAAGCGATTGAAGGTCGTCCCTTTAAAACTTACCGTTTCGATCATCTCTCCCCCTCCGTGGTAGGGAGGCATGTCATTGAGCCACTGCTCTTTTCCATAGAGGAATCCGATCCCGGTAGGACCGTACATCTTATGGCTTGAGACGCAATAAAAATCAGCGTCCAACTCCTGCATGTCGATCTTGATGTGCGGGGCACTCTGCGCTCCGTCGATCAGTACTGCCGCCCCCACTTTATGAGCCTTCGCGATGATCTCTTCGATTGGGTTGACCGTTCCTAGAGTATTGCTAACATGGTTGACCGCCACGATCCTGGTTTGACCCGACAAGAGCTCATCGAATCGATCCATGATCAGTTCGCCTTTGTCATCCACCGGAATCACCTTGAGCTCTGCGCCCCACTCGTCGCACATAAACTGCCAAGGCACGATGTTGGAATGGTGCTCCAGCTCTGAAACGAGCACCTCATCTCCCTCTTCAATGAAGGCTTTGCCGAAGGAAGACGCGACCAGATTGATCGCCTCTGTCACCCCACGGGTAAAGATGATCTCGTGCTCGTGTTCGGCGTTCACGAAAGCCTGCGCCTTTCTACGGACTGCTTCGAACTGATCGGTCGCGCGCTGACTTAGCGTGTGTACTCCGCGGTGCACATTTGCATGATCATGCGTGTAGTACTTTTCCAACGCACGTACCACACGAAGTGGCTTCTGAGAAGAGGCAGCATTGTCTAGATACACCAATGGTCTACCATGGATCTGCTGATCCAAAACGGGAAACTCTTTTCTGATCTTTTCGATATCAAGCATTTAGATCCTCGAATTTCTGGTGAATGAAATCATCCACGAAGTTGCGCAATGGCTCAATGTCGATCTGCTCGGTCACTTCACCGGCGAAGGCTTGTACCAACAATTTCGTCGCAGCCTCCTTTCCGAGGCCTCGAGACTGAAGATAGAACATCGCTTCTTCGTCAAGCTGACCGATGGTACATCCATGCGAACACTTCACATCGTCAGCATAGATCTCCAGCTCTGGCTTGGTGTTGATCGTTGCCGTATCGGAGAGTAGGATGTTCTGATTGCTCTGGAATGCATTGGTCTGCTGCGCATCTCTGTGCACCATGATTTTTCCATTGAAGACACCGGTAGATCTATCAGCCATAACACCTTTGTAGAGCTCATTGCTATTGCAGTGAGGAACGAGATGATCCACGTACGTATGGTTGTCGATATGCTGCTTACCTGAACCGAAGTAAATCCCGTACATATTGCTCTCACAGCCCTCCCCATTCACGGTGAAGTTAAGGTTATTGCGCACGAGCTTCCCTGATCGGGTGATCGTCACCACTTTGCTGACGCTATTGCGATCCTGCGCCACCTGGGTGGCATTGATGTGCGTCGTGTTCGCCCCTTCATCCTGGAGTAGATAGAGCGAAGCGTTACCACCCTGCGCAATCACCATTTCGGTAACCACATTGGATAGTGCTCCTTCATTGTCGACCCCTTCGTACTGCGTGATAAAATCAGCTTTTGCATTCTCACCCACCAAGATGAGGTTGCGAAGGTTGTTGGCTTGTTTAGCCCCTGCACTGATATTCAAGATCACTACTGGCTTCTCGACCTCTACTCCCTTCTCCACTGTGATGAAGGCTCCATCTTGGAAATAGCTGGTATTGAACGCATGAAAAGCGTGATGCTTGCTATCGATGTGCTGATCCAAATGCTCAAGCATATGCGACTTCCGCAAGCCGTCTGCCTTCTGCATGGGTGTGATCTGCATTCCTTTCGGAAGGTCTGCATCCGATAGATCTTCAGCGAATACGCCATTCACGAAGACGATATAATGTCCCTCTAGATCCGGGATTCGCATAGCGTCGATCGAATCGATCTTAGCTTCATTCTGTGCATACTCGGTGCTCACCAATGGAGTCACCCGGGTATACTTCCAATACTCATCGCGTGTGGTCGGGAAGTCGAGTCCATTGTGGATGACAGACCGAGCCGATCCCTGCACGGGAAACAAGGCGGTGAGTTGATCAAATTGTTTGAGAAATTCCTGTTTTGACATGATCCTGTCTTAGGCGGTTTCTGTTTCGTTGATGATCCAATCGTAGCCGCGCTCCTCGAGTTCGAGAGCCAGGCTCTTATCTCCTGATTTCACAATACGACCGTTATAGAGTACGTGAACGAAATCTGGCACGATGTAATTGAGTAAGCGTTGGTAGTGCGTGATCACTAAGAAGGCATTGTCGCCAGTTTTAAGCTTATTCACCCCGTTTGCAACGATCTTAAGCGCATCGATATCGAGTCCGGAATCCGTCTCATCGAGGATGCCGAATTTGGGCTCAAGCATGGCCATCTGGAAGATCTCGTTGCGCTTCTTCTCACCTCCTGAGAACCCTTCATTAACTGAGCGATTCGCAAGAGACTGCTTCAACTCAACAAGGGCCTGCTTTTCTTTTACCATCGCCATGAAGTCCTTGGCTGAAATATCTTCCAAGCCTTGGTGCTGACGCTTTGCGTTGATCGCAGCCTTGAGGAAGTTAATGTTGCTTACTCCCGGGATCTCTACGGGATACTGGAAGGCGAGAAACAAACCTTCGCGCGAACGTTCCTCCGGGTCCAATTCTAATAGAGCCTTCCCCAAGAACGTCACTTCATCCGCTTCCGCTTCATATTCCTCGCGACCCGCAAGAACCGAAGAGAGCGTACTCTTTCCACTTCCATTCGGCCCCATGATGGCGTGCACTTCTCCCGGCTTGACCTCAAGGTCAATCCCTTTCAAAATCTGATTCCCCTCGATGGATGCCCGTAGGTTCTTGATCCTCAAAAAATCACTCATTTCTGTCTTTGTTTTAATTCGTAAAGCGTCGCGCCTCGATAATTATCTACCTCCTTGACATCGAAGGCGCGAAAAAGTTCTGATTTATATTCTTCGTGGTGGACCAACACTTGGTCCCCCGCATTGATCTCTTTCAATTCATGCACGATCTCCATCTTGTCATCGCGCTGTGCAAATTTGTGCTTGTAAAACAGGAGTGCCCCGTCAAACCGGTCGGCCCATACCTTCACTCCATCCATGCTTTTGTTAGAATCCCATGCTTTACGTAAATAGATCTCCGGCGCCTCGAACTCTATTTCGTTGTAGGTCAATGCATTCGACTGAGTATGCCTAAACATGCGGTACATAGGAACGACAAACATGGCCGCTACAATCAGGGCTTTGGCTCTTCCCTGGATCAACGACTCCAGCTTACTCAAGGCTCCGGCTGCTGCTATG
The DNA here is from genome assembly GCA_038131955.1 of Flavobacteriales bacterium. GTDB lineage: Bacteria > Bacteroidota > Bacteroidia > Flavobacteriales_G > Salibacteraceae > SHAN690. Next base: position 60,859 of record JAYPQK010000009.1, on the reverse strand, counting down.
GCAAGCCATGGATAGATAGGCATGTCATACCAATACAGCTTTGAGCGAGAGATAGAAATGACCAGTAAGAAGGTCAAGCTTAGTACAGCCGAGAATCGTGTGATCTGATTCTTTCCCTCCATAGGCAAGAACGAGAGAATGATGCCAAGCGCCGCTATGGGGAACCACCATACATAGCGACCGTTGAGCATATTGTCAACATAGTACATGACTCCATGATCGTGCCCGAGAGACGAAGTATAACGACCCACATTCGACCTAACGAAAATTCCTAAGTAATCCGGTTGAAACTGCGCTCGGATGATCAAATAACCCAGGATGATAGCCAGTACAGCCACCATACTTCCGTAGAGATGTGGATTCTTTAGAAGGCGCATGAACTTCGTCCGATCAAATACAAGAAGATACACCGCCATTCCGGGAAGCATGAGGAACGCGGCCATCGACTTCGCCAAGAAGGCCAGTCCCACCGCCAGACCAAGCGCCCAAATCCAGGCTTTCTTCTCGCTTTGGACAAATTCATAGAAGCTAATTCCCTGGAGGGTGAGGAAAAGTGTCAGCAAAGCATCTGCCTCAGCTCCACGAGCGGTATGGTAACCGATAAACCCGGTGGAGGTAAGAAGAATCAAGGAAACGTACCAAGCCTGTTTCTCATTCCATCGCACTCTGCTCCAAAAGAACAGAAGGAGCACCGTCATTCCAGCAGCGATAGCGCTTGGGAGTCGAACAGACAATTCACTGATTCCTATACCTGCCAGGAATGGTCGTTGAAGCCAATACTGCAACGGTGGTTTGGACGAAGTGACGCTGGGTGCGCCGTCAAAATAGGACACCCACCAGCTGTTGTTCTGCCACATTTCGATGGCATGCACGGCAAACCAGCCTTCGTCCCATAATCTAAGGTGCGGGGCTCCTAGTTTGACGAACATGAATACATAGATCGGCAACAACAGCAGCATCCAAGTCCAACGACGATATGTGGTCAAGCCGCTCATGGTGTTTCAACTTGGTTCGTCACCGGGCCTTCGGCTACTGCCTCAGACCTTCTTCGTTTTTCCACGATCTGTACCACGAAGGCATTCTTATGCTGATCGAGGGTGTCGACCACAAATCTCTTCTGCAGGTCACGTTGGTAGTGAGGTACGCAGTTCAGCACGCGATCACCGGGTTCAATTCCCCAATTGGTGATGTAGATCTTTTGGCCTTTCTCTTCTAAGACTAGCTGGTAATAGACCAAAGCGGCATTGAAGCCTTCATACATGACCTTCAAACCTTCAAGATTCTCTCCGCGCTTGATGGCCTCACACAAGTACTTGGCAGACATCTCCACTGAGGCGCTTCCCGCGTCACCCACGCTTCCCTTAGTTCGCTTATACATGTGATAAAACGGTGCCACAAACAACAATGCGGTAAGGATGACGACATCCTTCCTAGGCCGACCTTCCATCAGATATCCAAAGAGAAGTCCGGAAGGTATGGCAATAAGCGGATAGAACGGGTTCAAGTAATGAACATGACGTGTGCTCGATATGGTGATGATCAAAAAGTAAGAAACCGCTACCATGGCGATGAGGCGAGCTTCTTTAGACGCAGCAACCTTGAGCCTGAATGCTATGTAGATCCCTGCCAAGGTGATCGTACTCCACATTAAGTTGCTCCAAGTGATGAGGTTGTTTACGTAGTGCCAGCGTGTGGTTGTGAAGTCAATGCTATCCGATAAGCGCGATACTTGACGGTCCAACATGAAATCGATCATTCCCGGATGTAGGGTTTCCCGAACATAGATGTATACGACCGGCACACCCACTGCCAAAAAAACTGCAACATACAGCTGCCATGACCTGAGCATCTTGCCCAGAAGTTCTCGGTCCAATAGGATCAAGTACAGCGCCACCCCGGGAACAAATAAAAACCCAGCGATAGATTTAGCCAGGAAGGCCAGTGCGATCAAAACTCCAAATACGATAAGATCACTTCCTTGTTGCTCGGTAATATAGCGGGCAAAGAATACGACCTGTAAAAACATGAGCAATGCTAGAAGGGCATCCGACTCAGCACCACGCCCTGTATGGAAGGTGATAAAGCCAACCGAAGTAAGCAGGACTAGCGCTGTGATCCATGCCGACAATTCGCCGAATCTATTTCGCACGTAGTGAAAAGAGATTAAAACGGTCACGGCAGCAGCGATCGCGCTTGGCAAGCGTAGAGCCAACTCGCCATTTCCTAGCACCTGAATGAAGATCATCTGGATCCAAGTTTGAAGCAGCGGTTTGGTGCCCCAATTCACCGGCTCACCATTAAAGTACTGTACCATCCAGGAGTTCTGCCGTAGCATTTCTGTCACGTGCACCGCGTAGTAGCTCTCGTCCCACAATCGGATCTGGAAGCCGTCTAATCTCCAAAAGATGAAGAAGTAGATCGGGATCAGCAGCAGTAGCCAAGCCCAGGATTGATATTTGCGCAGAAACTCCATCACATTTCCGGGACTATCTGATTTTCAAAGAGTTCATCTGCAACCGCGGTATCCTTGACTGCAACTACCTCAAAGACCAGGGCATTCTCCAGACGATCAATTGTGTCCAATTCATATACCGCATGCATGGCCTCTTTCATCTTATCCGAGTTGACCAAAGCGCGCTCACCGACCTTAAGGTCAATATTATTCTGAAGGTTGATGTGAATACCGGCCTCCTTGAACTTGTACTTGTAGAAGAGCAAGGCGCCGTCAAAGTGATCATGTACCACATTCAGGTTGTTCACATCCTTTCCCTGATTGTAGGCATCGAACAGGTACTGTTCTTCCATTTCGTATAACCTCGACCACTCATCAATCGTGTTGTTCTGGGTCTTTTCCAACATCACTTGCAAAGGGTAGAGTAAAAGAAGAATGGTAAGCACGGCTTGCTGCCAAGGTTTGGTTTTGATCAGAGCACTCCCAATGAGGTAACCCACTTGGATGGCAAATAGAGGGTACAAAGGCATGGCGTACCACTCTAATTTACTTCTCGCGATACTGATCAGAAGGAAGTAAACCAGTGAGAGGACGGCAGCGAATTGGAAGGGCCTTGCCGACTCCCCCTTTCGCAAGAATGGGAAGAATTGCGCGATGACAACTACAGGCAAGATCAGACTCAATCGCTCGTCTTTGAATCGATTCCAGTAATAATCGAAGGGTTGATCATGGCCTACGTCATTCACCAACCTGCCCGCTTGCTTCTCCAGGATAAAGGCCAAGTGACCCGGCTGAGCGATCTCACGAACCAGTAGGTAGCTCAAACCTGCCAGTATTCCAGATCCAACGATCAAATACACTTCCTTCTGCTTAATTGACCTCCAAAGGCTTTGGCGATCATACAGGAGCATGAACACGGCGAAGCCAGGAAGCATCATGAATCCGGCCACATTCTTTACCCAAAAGGAAAGAGCTAGCATCACCGCTAAACCCCACAAATGTTTTTGCTCTTGAGACCGCAACCACTCCCAAAAGAAGTAGACCTGAGAAATAAGGGTGAATGTCAGCAGGGCATCCGCTTCCGCTCCACGGGCTGTATGAAATTCGACAAAGCCATCCATGGTAAGCATCACCAATGCCGCCAGCCACGCCATGACCTCAGTTGAATACTTTCTAACCCAATGAAACACCAACAATACCGTAGCTCCAGCAGCGATAGCACTTGGAAGTCGTACCGCCAATTCATTATAGCCTATCAGCTTGATCGCGATCATTTGGAGCCAGGTCTGGACGGGTGGTTTGCTCCCATAAAAGACGGCCTCTCCACCATAGTACGGCACCAGTAACGACCCCCGCTCCATCATCTCGTAGACGTGCACGACAAACCAACCTTCATCCCATAATCGGATGTGGAAAGCCCCCAACTTCACGAAGAGAAAGACATAGATTGGAACGAGCAGGATGACCCAAGTCAGGTGGCGGTATTTAGTCAAGAAATTCATAGGATGATTATCCCACGCTGCCTTCTAGAGAGATGCTCAGTAATTTTTGTGCTTCGATGGCAAATTCCATCGGGAGTTTATTCAATACTTCCTTCGCATAGCCATTGACGATCAGGCTCACCGCCTTTTCCTCATCAATGCCTCGCTGCAGACAGTAGAAGATCTGATCCTCACCGATCTTGGAGGTCGTAGCCTCATGTTCGATCTTGGAAGACCTGTTTTGAGCCTCGATGTAAGGGAAGGTGTGTGCTCCACATTCACTACCCAAAAGGAGCGAGTCGCACTGGCTGAAGTTTCTAGCGTTGCTGGCTTTGGGAAGAACTTTCACCAAGCCTCGGTAACTGTTGTTGCTCTTACCGGCGGAGATTCCTTTTGAGATGATTGTACTCCTGGTATTCTTACCGATGTGCATCATCTTGGTTCCTGTGTCCGCTTGCTGATAGTTGTTGGTCACGGCCACGGAGTAGAACTCACCGACCGAATTATCTCCTTTCAGCACACAGCTCGGATACTTCCATGTGATCGCTGAGCCGGTCTCGACCTGCGTCCAGCTGATCTTTGAATTCTTTCCTTCACAGAGTCCTCGCTTGGTCACGAAGTTGTAGATCCCTCCTTTTCCGTCCTCGTCACCAGGGTACCAGTTCTGAACCGTGGAATACTTGATCTCCGCATCGTCCAAAGCAAGCAGCTCTACTACTGCGGCGTGCAATTGATTCTCATCCCGCTGTGGAGCGGTACAACCTTCCAGGTAACTGACATAGCTTCCCGCATCCGCCACCACCAAGGTTCGCTCAAACTGCCCTGTCTGGGCTTCATTGATCCGGAAGTAGGTGCTCAACTCCATCGGGCAACGAACGCCCTTTGGGATGTAACAAAATGAACCATCGGTAAATACCGCAGAATTCAACGCCGCATAGAAGTTATCATTGGATGGAACTACGGAGCCCAAATACTTCTTGACGAGCTCAGGGTGCTCTTGCACAGCTTCAGAAAATGAACAGAAGATAATGCCCAACTCTGCAAGCTTCTCCTTGAATGACGTTTCCACACTCACACTATCCACCACCACATCCACCGCAACCCCGGAAAGTCTCTTCTGCTCTTCTGTGCTGATTCCGAGTCGGTCGTACATGGACTTCAACTCCGGATCCACGTCGTCGAGACTATTGAGTTTCTTCTTGGTCTTTGGTGCTGCATAGTAATAGATATCCTGAAAGTCGACCTTGGGATAGTGAACATGAGCCCATGTCGGCTCCGTCATCTCCTGCCAGATGCGGTAAGCATTGAGACGATACTCCAACAACCACTCCGGCTCGTTCTTCTTGGCCGAGATCAGTCGGATGATATCCTCATTCAGTCCCTTTGGCGCCTTGTCTGTTTCGAAGTTAGATACGAAGCCAAATTCGTACTTCTTCTGCTTCAGGTCTTTGGCTAATTCTTCTTCTGTGTATTGTGCCATTCTATGTTTCAGGTCAAATGGTTAAGTGGTTGAATGGTGTAGTGGTTAGATCGAAAAACTCTCGCCACAGCCGCAAGTGCGGTTTGCGTTAGGATTGATGAAGGAGAAGCCCTTACCGTTCAATCCTCCGGCGTAATCAAGCTCGGTTCCTACGAGGTAGAGAAAACTCTTCTTGTCAACAACGATCTTGACACCCTTGTCCTCAAACACCTTGTCGTCTTCTTTCAACTCCGTGTCAAAATCCATCATGTAGGTCAATCCTGAGCAACCTCCGCCCTTCACCCCAACTCGGATGAAAGCCTCGGCAGTCACTTCCTGAGCTTCCTTGAGTTTCAGAACTTGGTCTCTTGCGCTATCGCTTACTTTGATCATATCGTTCAAACAGCTGGTTTGTCCTAATGGTTTTGAGTTTATTTAGATTTAGTCTAAATAATCACCAAAATCAGCGCAAAAATACCGTAAATAGGGGACGTACGCAATAGGTAACGCGATGCAAATTATCGCGCGACGGTCAACCATTGACCTCTTGCGCAAACTTGAGCTTCAGTCGTTTTCGAACCAACCACGTAGCAAGGTATAAAAAGGGTGTATCGGCGAGCGCCGCTAAAGCCTTGAACATCCAACCATCTCGGATCATCTCCCCGATTTCATTCCACGACTTCACGCCAACAAAAAGCACCGAAACCACCAAGGTAGTGTCGACCAGATGGCTCACCACGGTCGAGGCATTGTTCCGCAACCATAAATATTTACCCCCCGTGAGTCCCTTCCAAAAGTGAAACAGTCGAACATCCACCAACTGAGCGATGATATAGGCGACCATAGACGACATAATAACCCTCCAAGAATTGCCATAGGCCGCTTGGTAGAGCTCATCGTTGACGGGTGAGTCAGCGATCGATGGGAACATGCTGCCCAGCCAAAGGATGAATAGGGTGAAGATCAGCGCCGCGAAGCCCATCATCACCACCTGATTGGTCTTCTTTCGACCATAGATCTCGGATAAAATATCGGTGACTAGAAATGTGATGGGATAAGGCAGTACGCCCGCGGAGAGCACAAAGGTCTTGAAGCCAAGGTCAACTGTGAGGAACTTATTGGCGATCAAGTTGCACACGATCAAAGCCGTGATGAATAGGGTGGCTAAGAACAAATAGAGGGCGTCAGCTTTTTGGCGGGTGGCGCGGTTCATGGAAGCAAATGAAGGGAATTTACCGTTTGGAGATCTTATTCCTCGTGATCTGTCGTTGCATAGCGCTCTTGTGTCGGCCTTCTTCGAAACCCCTCAATGTAGCGTGCTTGGTCTTTCTTCCCGTGACACGCTTTCGCCACATGCGGAAGCTCGAAGCCTTCATTTCTCGGCGCATCAACTCGATGACCTCCTGCTCACTCAATCCGAACTGGAATTCGATCGCTTCAAAAGGCGTCCGGTCTTCCCAAGCCATTTCGATGATCCGGTCGATGTCCGTTTCATTTAGTTCCATGCCTATCGAACCGACGTAAGGGAAAGTTGTTTGAATATGAGATGCACAAACCGGATCTTCCATCGAAAATCTGCCCGGTCTGTCAACGCCCTTTCTCCTGGAGAAAGAAGTGGGAACGCGACTGGGAAAACGTCAAGTATTGCAGCGAGCGCTGTAGGCGCAGTTCAAAATCCACACACAAATGAGCACTGCGATTTTTTGGTTGAGAAACGACCTCCGATCGTCAGACAATGAGGCTTTGCTTCGAGCAATCGATCAACACGACCAAATACTGCCGGTCTTCATCTGGGACGAAGCATGGTTCGCTCCGACCGAATTTGGATTTCCCCGAATGGGAAACTTCCGCGCTCGCTTCTTACAAGAGTCTCTTGAAGACCTACAAGCTGAACTCCAGTCTCGCGGCAGTGACCTGATCATTAGGAGAGGAGACCCTGTAATCTGGGTTAAGAAGTTTGCAGACTCCATTCAGACCTCAGAGATCTATTGCGCCGCAGCCTATTCATCCTTTGAAATTCAGCAAGAACAAGCACTCAAACAAAGTGGATTGACTCTCCACTCTTTTCATACAAGTACACTCGTCCCTCCTGCTGAGCTTCCGATGGAATTGAGCCAACTGCCAGATGTGTTCACTGCATTCAGGAAGAAGGTCGAGAAATACAGTCGAATTCCTGATCCATTTCCAAAACCCGAATCGATAGCGATGGCCAGCAGTGAATTCTCAAGTGAAGAGAATTTCACCTTTAACGAGACTCCAATGCAGGATCCAAGAGCGGTACTGAAGTTCAAGGGTGGAAGTGATGCTGCATGGAAACGCCTCGATCACTACTTCTGGAAATCAGAGTCTTTAGCGTCCTACAAAGAGACCCGAAACGGTTTGATCGGTGCCGACTATAGTTCGAAGTTCTCACCTTGGCTCGCACTGGGATGCATCTCGGCCCGCGAGATCTATCATGAAGTGAAACGGTTTGAAAAGGAAATAAAGAAGAACAGCAGCACATATTGGCTGGTGTTTGAATTGCTCTGGCGAGACTACTTCCAGTTCGTAGCGATGAAATACGGCAACCGGCTATTCTGGCCTTCCGGGATCAAGGGTGAACCAAGGAGTTGGTCGGTTGATAAAGAGTCATTTGAAAAGTGGTGCTCAGGGGAAACCGGACAAGATTTTGTCGATGCGAACATGCGGGAATTCAACGCCACGGGATTCATGAGTAATCGAGGAAGGCAAAACGTTGCAAGTTACTTGACGAAGGACCTAAAGATCGACTGGCGAGCCGGAGCAGCCTACTTCGAATACCTATTGATCGATCACGATCCATGTAGCAATTACGGAAACTGGCAGTACCTAGCCGGCGTTGGCAACGACCCTCGAGAGGATCGCTATTTCAATGTTTCCGGACAAGCCGAACGCTACGATCCAACCGCACAATACCGTGCTCTTTGGAGGGAGAAATCCCACGTGGGTTCGATGTGATTCCATACCTTGGCGGGGTTTAAAATTGGCGATTTACAATCGAGTGAAAACCTCCGCCCTCGTCATATCCTTCATCCTTGCGTCTCTCGCGTCTCTGGCTCAGAATCCTGAGGTCGATTCATTGCGACTACACGCCAAGTCCACTCCGAAGGTGAAGTTGTTTCAGGTGGAGCTTTGCGAGGCTTTTGCCAGATATGGCATGCTAGATAGTGCACAGATCTATCTCCAACGATCCCGCGACAGAAAGACGTAGTCAAATGAAATCAAGATTCGTTGGGAGTTGATTGACGCCCAAGTCGCTACGTCTCAATTCGACTTCACTTCCGCGCAAGCCCATCTAGACAGTGCCTTGAGGATCGTGCGCAAGTGCGAACCCTCCTTTCGAATACAAAAGCGCGTGTACACTGAAGTATTGAATGCCGCCGCCTACTTCATTGACTGCGAGTACGGACTACCCATCGCAGATGAGTTCATGCGAAAAGCGGAAATGGAAGAGTCTGATTCCGTAATCATGTCCGTTTCCATATTGAAGGCACAGTTGATCGAATGCGAGGGAGAATCGGATTCCACATCGCAGGATCTGCTTAAAAGAGCCGCCGAGATCGCCGAGGCCAATCCGGAATTGAAGGGTGATTACTACAGGTCCATGGCTTGGTACCATTACTATCAGAATCGGCTACCGAAATCCATCGAGCACAACCTGTTGGCCGAGCAGTTCTACATGGAACAAGGACCAGAATCATCCCTGGGCTGGGTCTATTATGACTTTGCTTCTGCCTATGAGGACATGAATGATTTTGGACGTTCGATCGAATACCTGAAGCGGGCCAAGCCCTACCTTCTGGAGGAATTCAATGAACACTGGGATGACTTTTACAACAGGCTTGGCTGGGCCTACTTCCGAAATGGCCAAATGGATAGTGCGCTGGTAGCCATCCGTGAATCTGAACGGCTGTATCGCGAAGCATCCCCTGGCAATCCAGATATTGCTTTCCCTATCGGCAACCTCGGGTTGATCTACAAGGAACTAGGTGAATGGGACAGTGCCTATGCTTACTCAAAGCGCGCAGTAAAACTCTTCAACGATCTCAATCATGACATGGGTGTAGCAGAGGCTCTTAATAACCTCGGAAGCATTTCATTCGAGATGGGCAAACGCGATTCGGCCATCGCCTTTTTTGACGCCGCCCTTGATTTGATCAATGGAGATTTCATGGAACGATACGAAGAAATGAAGGCACAACGTGGTCTTTACGAGGCGTATAAGGACCATGATCCGCAGCAAGCCATTGAGCACTTTACGTGCTATTCCGAACTAAAGACCGCTATTCAAAGCCGCACTGAGGCCCTAAAAGCGGTTCAGGTGGAAGCCGAATTCTACCAAGACAAGCACGATGACCAAGTCCGCCAGCTGAAATATGAATCTCAGCTCAAATCCTTGGAGATCGAGCAACAAAGGGATCGGGTGATGCTGGCAACCTTCGCCCTGGTCATCATGGCCGTCGTAGCTGGATTGATCTTCTTCTATTGGTTGCAGCGTATGAAGATGATTCATTCCTTGGAAGAGTCTAATGCGATCAATCGCCGCATCATTTCAATGATCAGTCATGACTTCAGGGGTCCGCTTAACAATGTGAAGCTCACCCTCGAACTCTTACAGGATGGCGGCATGGAAATGAGTGAGTTTCTGATCTTGTCCAAAGACCTATATCGTCAGAGCTCAGACCTGGCATTGATGTTTGACTCTTTTGTAGGATGGGCCATATCCCAACGCGACGGCTACGTTCCTGCGCGCATCCCATTCAAATGGTCAGATGTGGTTGAGGAGGTGATCAGTATTTCACAACCATTGGCCAAACTGAAGAATATCCGCATCAAGCTAAAGGCGCACTCGAGTGTCCAAGTAGAAACCGATCGAATGGCCGCCTCCCTGATACTGAGAAATCTGGTATCTAATGCTATTAAATATTCTCACCACGACTCCATCGTAGAGATCGACTACATCCAAGAAAACGATGTGGTACGCACCACCATCAAGGATCACGGTATCGGTATGTCACAAGACAAACTTCAGCGTATTCTCACCACGGGCGACAGGTCCATCATGGGCACTGACAACGAATACGGCGCGGGACTAGGATTGAGAATGGTGATCAAGTACGTTCGCGGAATTGGAGGGGTCATCGAAGCCGACAGCGAAGAAAATAAGGGAACCACTTTCGTGATCTCTATCCCGGTTCAACTAAATCGCCCCGATGAGTTTTAGATAGTCCCGCAGGACCATTCGAACTCCTTTTCGCTCCTCCTCACTCTCCCAAACGAAGCGCCTTTCTTGCATATAACCAGCCTCGATATCCCCTTCGACCTGCGCCAAAAAGTGATAGAGTAGCGCCGCCTTTTCGCGATGAACGTCCATACCTTGAACCCCTACAGCGAGTTGAAACTTCTCGTCCTCTGCTCTGCCCTCCAGGAAGAGACTGTCCGTCAATACAGAGTCTTTCCACTGAAACATGATGTGAGCTTCATCATGAAGGGGATTCATCACGATCGCCAAATGCGGCCCATTGGGTCTACCATCGTTAGATCTCCATCGATCCTTTAAACGAAGTATCTCCAACTTCGCTTTTTCACGGGATTCGGCTTCATAGTAAAACCGGCGCAGGTTCTTGAAATAGAGCTCATCCGACTCAAGCATATGGCTATCGAGCCGATTCCAACGCACGGCAGGTTGATCCGGTGCCGTGGCCAAGGCCAAGATCACCAATCCAACGATGGCGAGTACAAATCCAACTTTAATCGTACGGTGCATGGCGTTGAAACAATTTGTCGATCCTATATGTTTGAACCCCATCATCCATTGCCCAATGCACGTTATCATCATAGGATCAGGTGTGGCAGCGCTTGGGGCTGCAATTCGCTTGCGCCTCAAGGGACACGATGTCAGTGTTTTTGAGGCCAATGACTACCCCGGTGGTAAACTGCATTCCTTTCAACTAGGTGAATTCCGCTTCGATGGTGGACCATCCCTGTTCACCATGCCCCACTTCGTGGATGAGCTATTCAAGGAGGCGGGAAGGAATCCTCAAGACTACTTCCAATATATCCGATCAGAAGAAGCCTGCCGATATTTCTGGCAAGACGGACAGCGACTCTTTGCCTCGAGCGAACCTGAAAAGTTCGCCGAAGAAGTGGAACGCGTCTTTCGTTTTCCAAAGAATGAGTTGCTAGACTACTTCAAGCACGTCAAGCAGATCTACGACACGTCGGGTAAGATATTTTTGGAAAAGTCACTCCACAAAGCGTCTACTTGGTTGTCAAAAGAGACGCTTTCCGCCCTGATGAAGATCCGCCAGTTCGATCTGAATCGGAGCATGCATCGTGCGAACATGGTCCGACTTGTGGAACCTCATTTGGTACAACTCTTTGATCGTTTTGCCACCTACAATGGCTCCGATCCCTATCGCGCGCCGGGTATTCTCAATGTCATCCCTTGGTTAGAACATGGCTTTGGCACCTTCTTCCCCAAGGGTGGAATGGTGTCTATCCCAAGGGCGCTTCATCGCCTGGGTGAAGAGCTCGGAGTGAAGTATCATTTCAGTCACCCCGTGGATGAGATCATCATTCAGAAAGGAAAGGTCAGAGGAGTCCGAAGCAAGGGCCAGGAACACCTTGCCGATCGCGTGGTAAGCAATATGGATGTGTTCCACACCTACCGCCGTTTGCTGCCGAAGCAAAAAGCTCCGGAGCGCATTCTCCGACAAGAACGGTCCAGTTCCGCACTGGTATTCTACTGGGGCATTGAAGGCCAATTTTCTGAACTCGGCCTACACAATATCTTCTTCAGCGATCACTACAAAGAAGAGTTCGAGACGATGTTCACCCAAGGCTCCATTCTCGATGACCCCACCATCTACATCCATGTTTCCTCAAAGATGGAACCTGCGGATGCGCCCGAGGGTGGGGAGAATTGGTTCGTAATGGTCAATGCTCCCAACGACGACGGCCAGGACTGGGAACAGATCACAAAGAAAGTACGGGCAAGGGTGATCCAGCGTCTTTCCGCTGAGCTAAATACTGACCTCGAATCACGTATCAAAGCAGAAAAGATCTGGAACCCAAAAGGCATCGCCGACGACACCTTGAGTTATCGGGGAGCATTGTATGGAAACAGTTCGAACAACCAATTCGCAGCCTTTTTGCGTCATCCAAATTTCAGTTCATCCATTGAAGGACTTTATTTCATCGGAGGAAGCGTTCACCCGGGTGGCGGCATACCTTTGGCATTACTTTCAGGCAAGATTACAAGTGAACTGATGAAGTAGTATGTGGACCCGTCTCAACATATCGATTGCTGTTCTGATCATCTTCCACGTGGTAGGAATCGGAGGGATCTTGCTCGGTGATCCCGCATCTTTTCTGAGGCTCACGCCGCTCAATCTACTGCTAACGCTGCTGCTGATCCTCTTCAACCACCTGGATTGGAAAAAGGCGTGGATCCTGGGACTCACCTTCATCATCGGCTTTCTAATGGAAGTGGTTGGTGTGAATACCGGTGTGCCATTTGGCGTATACTCATACGGCCCCGTGCTCGGACCAAAACTCTGGGAAACGCCTTGGATCATCGGTGTGAATTGGCTCATCTTGCTTTATGGGGCGAATGCTATCGCACGTCGTTTTGCCATGACGCCTCGGGCGCAGGCTCTTACCGCTGCGGGTTTGATGGTCGTTTTGGATTACTTGATCGAACCGGTTGCTATTCGCTTTGATTTCTGGACGTGGGAAGCCGGAACACCACCATTGATGAATTATATCGGATGGTTCGCAACCGCCTGTGGACTCTCACTTGTTTGGCAATACGGGCGGATCCAGCTGAACACTCGGATGGCCTATGCTGTTTATGCGACCGAACTCATCTTCTTTGGGATCGTTAATTTGTTACCATGAATATTTGGATCAACATAGCCATTGTGACCGCCACCTTCTTTTTTATGGAGTTCATGGCTTGGTCGATGCACAAGTATGTGATGCACGGACTAGGTTGGTACTTCCACCGTGACCACCACCAACACGAACCCGGCTTCTTCGAGAAGAACGATGTTTTCTTCTTGATCTTCGCCATCCCGAGTTGGCTTTTCATCATGTTTGGAATGATGGCCGGTAACGATTCGCGTGTATGGGTGGGTCTAGGAATAGCCATTTACGGTTTGGCCTACTTCTTAGTTCATGACGTTTTCATTCACCAGCGCCTGCCTTGGTTCAAGCGTACCGACAACGTCTATTTCCGCGCGATCCGAAAAGCACATAAGGTGCATCACAAGCACTTGGGTAAAGAAAAAGGCGAGTGCTTCGGCATGCTGCTCGTTCCGATGAAGTATTTCAAAGAAGCCATGCGCGCTCGCTGATGCCCGATCACTACCACTACCTGCTGATCAACCTCTTGACGATCGCCTACCCGTTGGCGCAGAGTTACGAGCGTCGAATTCGTTTCCTCGGGAATTGGCAGGCCATCCTGACCGGTATGGCTGTAGCTAGTGGCATCTATTTAGCCTGGGACGAACTCTTCACTGCTCTAGGGGTATGGGGGTTCAACGAACGCTACCTGATCGGGGTCTACATCGGTGAACTTCCGATAGAGGAGTATAACTTCTTCTGGACGGTTCCATTTGCCTGTCTCTTCATCTACGAGGTGCTGAACTACTTCATCAAACGAGATCTATTTAGAGACACACATCAGGCTCTCACCCTTTTCTTTCTTCTTTGTACAGTATTCCTCGGTATTTACTTCTATCCGAATCTCTACACCACATCATGCTTCTTCCTCACCGCGACCCTGATGGCTCTGCAACTCTTCGTCTTTCGCTTCAAGTGGATGGGCAGGTTCTACATGGGGTACTTCGTGTCCTTGATTCCTTTCCTGATTATGAACGGGTGGCTAACCGGTGCGTTCACTGACGAACCCATCGTGTGGTATAACGATCTCGAAAACATGGGCCTTCGCATCTTTACCATTCCGGCAGAAGACACCATGTATCTGCTGAGTTACCTTTTCATTCTGACCGCTTTCTACGAAAGAACCAAGGCGCGCCGTCAGCGATTGGATTGAAACAACATTCCTCCAAACGGCTTGTTCTAGTTGCATGTCCAAGACCCTTCGACTCATTCTCGGCGACCAACTGAACCCACAGCACTCGTGGTTCAACGAGATCTCAGACAAAGTTGAGTACGTCATGATCGAAGCGCGATCGGAAACCGACTACGTGGTTCACCACGTGCAAAAGATACTAGGCATCTTCGTTGCGATGCGACGCTTTTCTGACCAACTCAGAGTCCAAGGCCATCGGGTGAGTTACATACGTTTAGGAGACAAGTCGAATCGGGGCAGCATCAAAGACAACTTGCTCGCTATGCTTGAGGAAGGTGCGTATGACCGCTTCGAATATCAACTGTCGGACGAATGGCGCGTTGATGAAATGCTCCAATCGCTTTGCGCCGAAATTCGACAAGAATCCTCTGCATATGATACAGAGCATTTCTATACGGAAAGGTCATTTTTAGCTGGGTTCTTCTCCGGGAAGAAGCAAACCCTCATGGAATCCTTCTATCGAGCTTTGAGAAAAGCAGAAGGTGTACTCATGGACGGGGAGTCTCCTGTAACAGGTCAATGGAACTACGACGCCAGCAATCGAAAGAAGCTTCCAAAAGAGATCTCCATTCCGAGACCATTTGTTTTCCATCACGACGTGTCCGACATCTTGCAAGAGTTGGAATCCTCCGGGGTTAAAAGTATCGGAAAAGTAAAAGCGAAGGAGTTCATCTGGCCATTGGATCGCAAAGATGCGCTGGCCTTACTCGATCATTTCGTTAACGAACTCCTGCCCCTGTTTGGCGATTATCAAGACGCGATGACCGATCGGGATTGGAGCCTTTTTCATTCGCGCTTGTCCTTTGCTCTAAACCTGAAAATGCTCTCTCCTAGGGAGATCGTCGACCGCGTCGAAGAAGCATGGAGGAGTGATCCTGATCGTGTCCATATCTCTCAGGCGGAAGGCTTCATTCGTCAGATCCTAGGATGGAGAGAATATATGCGGGGTATCTATTGGTGGAAGATGCCGGAATATGCGAAACTCAACTACTTTGATCATCAACGCGAATTGCCAAGGTGGTATTGGACCGGTGAAACGAAGATGTCCTGTTTGCGAACAGCAATCAATCAGTCTTTGGAACACGCCTATGCCCATCACATTCAGCGTCTGATGCTGACCGGCAACTTTGCCCTGTTGGCAGGCTGTGACCCCGACGAGGTCGACCACTGGTATTTGGGCATCTATATCGACGCTTTCGATTGGGTGGAGATCACCAATACTCGCGGCATGAGTCAATTCGCAGACGGAGGGATCGTTGGGACAAAACCGTACGTGTCCAGTGCCAGTTATATCCACAAAATGAGTGATCACTGCACCGGCTGTCATTATGATCACAAGAAGAAAACAGGTGAAAACGCTTGCCCCTTCAATCCCCTCTACTGGCATTTTCATCACAGACATCGAGAAAAGCTGGAATCAAACCCCAGGATAGGAATGATGTACCGCACCTGGGATAAGATGAGTCCCGACACCAAGAACGTCTACCTAGAACAAGCTGAAAAGTATCTGTCCAAAATCGATTATCTTTGAGGGTATCGAAGATTTTTTACCCCCCTCGTATTGGTCGTGCTGACCACGACCCTGTTTGCTCAAGGCAACGTATATCGTTTCCAATCGAGTCATGCCAACATCAATAAGCAAGGTGAGAAGTTTGAGGCTGAGTTGTCAGAACTCGCCATGATCAACGTAGACCTCGATGCCGGCACCGTGATGGTTGAAACCACCAGTGAAGACCTGACAACCATGTTCAGGAACAAATTGGAAATGAACATCGACAAGCAGATGGGAGAGTTCGGAGACGAGTTCAGCCTCCAACTTGACGAGTTCATTTTGGCGCACTTCTACGTGAATATGGGTATGATCATGTTCACGAGAACCGACGTTCACCCTTTGAAATGGGGGATACAATTCACTAGTGTCGAGCAGAAATAAGGCTTAGCCCCAATTGAACAGGATCGGCAAATAGACCGCCAAGAATCCTGTTGACCACCCCAAATAGATTTGACGCAGGTCGTGCGACTCGAGTATATAACGAGCGCTTCCTACCATGCCGCTTGCGACCATGCTTAGCATGACCAATCCCACCAAAGGAAGATCATAGCCCTGGGCTAGCCCGTAGATAGCTGCGGTGAGTCCTCCCATACCGATCATATGAATACTGATCTTGGTGAAGAAGGTGAATACAAATGCTACGGCAACCGCCAAAGCGCTACCGAAAAAGATCGAATACAGCACCGCAGGCAGTGGCACTCCACGCATGAGGTAATAGTTGAGGAAGTAAAGCACCATGGCAAACGCAAACGGGACCAACCGATCCTTTCTTGAATGCAGTTGAATGGAATCAACCATATTTCTCCAGCGAAGGAACAAGGTGAAGAGCAGTGGAATGATCACGGTATTGATGAAGATCCAGGTGATCACGAAAAACTGCTTCGGAAGGGGCGTGGTCTGAGCGATGTAGGTATTCAGACTGAACACGAACATCAACCCTGCGGTGGGCAAGAAGATCGGATGAAAGACGTACGACGTGATCAGGGCTGCTTTCCTCATAGTTCCTTTCTCAAACGTGCCACAGGAATATCGAGCTGTTCTCGATACTTGGCAACCGTCCGTCGTGCAATATTATATCCTTTTGTCTTGAGTTCCTTTGCAAGCCGCTCATCGGTGAGCGGTTTCTTCTTGTCTTCTTGGCTGATCAACTCCTCCAAGATCTTCTTCACTTCCCGGGTACTGACCTCTTCGCCTTCATCATTGGTCAAGGATTCCGAGAAGAAATATTTCAACGGAAAAGTCCCATACGAAGTCTGCACATACTTGCTATTCGATACTCGAGAAATGGTACTGATATCCATCCCAACGATCTCCGCGATGTCCTTCAAGATCATAGGACGCAACTTGGTTTCATCTCCCGTCTCAAAATAGGCCCTCTGATAGTTGACGATCGCTTCCATAGTGCGGATCAGTGTATTCTGCCGTTGCTTGATCGCGTCGACAAACCACTTGGCACTGTCGAGCTTCTGCTTTACGAACAGCATCGCTTCCTTCTGGGCTTTGTTGGGTTTGCCCTTGATGTTGGAAAACTCTTCCAACATGTCTGAATATTTCTTCGACAACCTAAGCTCAGGGGCGTTTCGACCATTCAGCAACACCCGGATCTCATCGCCTTCGTGAACGAGTGTAAAATCGGGAATGACTTGCTCGATCGGACGGGAGGTCTCGTTCATCGAGTTGCCCGGCTTCGGATTGAGGTTGGTGATCTCATCGATCGCGTCGCGCAGGTCTTCGTCGCTGATCTCCAAGCGATGAGTGATCTTATCGTAGTGCTTCTTTACGAAGGAGACATAGTGCTTCTCCAAGATCTCAATGGCCGTTCGTACCGTCACGGTGGGCTCCTTCCTGCGCATCTGGATAAGGAGGCATTCTTGCAGATCACGCGCTCCTACCCCGGCCGGGTCTAGGTCATGAATGAAGGTGGTCAGTAAGCGCTCTACCTCTTCCTCTGAGGTGATAACTCCCTGAGAAAAGGCCAGATCATCCACAATAGCCACCACCTCTCTTCTCAAGTAGCCACTATCATCCAAACTTCCGATCAGATGGTCGCAGATCAAATATTCCTGCTCGGTCATTCGCCGCAGATGCAGCTGGTCGAGCAGTCGATCATGAAAAGTGGAGGTTGTCCCGATCGGAACCGACTTCTCCTCGTCGTCTGATGAATAGTTATTGGCTTGATAACGGTACTTCGGCGTATCGTCATCATCCATATAGTCGCTGAAGTCGAACTCTTTTTCCGCTTCACTCAACTCCTCTCCATACTCGTCGTCAATGGAGTCATACTCTTCACGCGTATCCTCCTTACCTTCTTCGAGCGCAGGATTGGCCTCGATCTCCTCCTTGATCCTCGCCTCCAAAGCAATGGTCGGCAGCTGCAACATCTTCATCAGCTGGATCTGCTGAGGACTCAGCTTCTGGAGAAGCTTCTGTTGCAGGGATTGTTTTAAGGCCATTACTCGTTTCTAATTCCGTTACGTGAGTTGATCCTCTCGTAACAACCCTTCAAATTTGGGAAAAGATCGGCTTAGAATTCCGCATTTTTTGGCGTTCGTGGGAATGGAATGACATCTCGGATATTGGTCATCCCGGTCACGAAATTCATCAAGCGCTCAAAGCCTAGCCCAAAACCACTGTGGACGCAGGTTCCAAACTTTCGTGTTTCCAAATACCACCAGAGCGATTCCTCTTCGATCCCGAAGTCTTCGACCTTCTGCTTGAGCACTTCGTATCGCTCCTCTCGTTGCGATCCCCCAACGATCTCACCGATGCCCGGGAAGAGGATATCCATCGCACGAACGGTCTTTCCATCATCGTTCAAGCGCATGTAGAACGCCTTGATCTTAGCTGGGTAATCATAAAGAATGACTGGCTTTCCAAAGTGCTTCTCTACCAAGTAACGCTCGTGCTCGCTTTGAAGGTCCGCTCCCCATTCCTCAATGAGGTAGGTGAACTTCTTTTTCTTGTTTGGCTTCGAGTTCTTCAGGATATCGATCGCCTCGGTGTAGCTGCATCGCACAAACTCATTGTTGGCCACGAATTCCAACTTCTCAAGGAGCGGCATCGAACGCTTGTCCTGTGCGAGGCCCTTCTCTTCTTCTTGCTGACGATCGTGCAAAAACTGAAGGTCGTTCTTACAGTTTTCCATGACATAACGGATGACGTACTTCAAGCAGTCTTCCGCCAAATCCATGTTGTCAAACAGATCATTGAACGCCACTTCCGGTTCGATCATCCAGAACTCAGCCAAGTGACGAGTCGTGTTAGAATTCTCAGCACGGAAGGTCGGCCCGAAAGTGTAGATCTTGCCCAGTCCCAACGCGAAAAGCTCGCCTTCCAGTTGACCAGACACGGTCAGGTTTGTCTCCTTACCGAAGAAATCCTCTTTCCAATTCACTTCGCCATCTTCATTCAAGGGTGGCTGCTTTGGATCCAGGGCGGTCACGCGAAACATCTCACCTGCCCCTTCTGCATCTGAGCCGGTGATGATCGGGGTATGCACCATGAAGAACCCATTGTCATTGAAGTACTTGTGAATCGCGAACTGGAGCGCATGACGCAATCGGAAGATCGCACCAAAGGTTTGGGTACGAGGGCGCAAATGCGCGATTTCTCTCAAAAACTCCATGGAGTGCTTCTTTGGCTGTAGCGGATATTGCTCAGGATGAGCATCACCGAGCACTTCGATCTTTTCAGATTGAAGTTCAACCGTTTGACCGCGTCCCTGAGACTCTACCAAAGTACCTGTGATGTGGAGGCACGCTCCGGTAGTCACGCGTTTCAGGAGTGATTCATCCTCCTTTTCA
Organism: Flavobacteriales bacterium; assembly: GCA_038131955.1. Taxonomy (GTDB): domain Bacteria; phylum Bacteroidota; class Bacteroidia; order Flavobacteriales_G; family Salibacteraceae; genus SHAN690. The sequence continues at coordinate 40,994 of JAYPQK010000009.1, read as the reverse complement.
AAATCAACGACAACCTGAAGGTTCTTAACCGTTGAGCCATCGTTCATCGCAATGAATCGATTGCTTCTAAAGGTGCGTACCCATCCTTTGATCTCAACCTTTTCCCCAATGGGTTCCTTCGCTATGATCTGCTTGATCTCCATGTGCTTGATAATAAGAGTGTGCAAAGGAACAAACTAGCCTCGATATGTGCAGTGGATTCGTTTGGCTTACCAAACATCGAGTAGTCGACAGCCTTCCTCGCGGTACAAAACCCAGCCCCAAGCACGTTGCCCCGTTTGCGTTTCGGTTTCATAGAAGTACTCCCCGGGGCGCTTCAAAACACTTAGCGCCGTATCTCCGAGTGAGCCGCATTCAGGAATACCATCAGTGAACCGATCAATTCTTCCTACGTATGTCAGTAAAAACGGATTATCTGTGAAAGCTGAATCAGAAACCCACACGTCAATCCATCCGCTCTCATCATTGTCAGAATAAAAGTCGCGCTGATAGAGGCAGTTTCCGTTGTCGACATCGGCCTCGGGGCAGTAGGTAGCAGCAAAGGGATCGGCGCATCCCGTGCATTCGCCGGCCTTCTCAGCTCTTGGGTCATAGTTCTCTACGCAATCGGTGTCGGCCATGCACCCTACCCGCTTACAACTAGAAAAGTAGAGCATGGAAAAGACGGCAGCTAAAGAGAATAGTAAAGACTTAGTCATGGTATCGCGATTTAGATTTCCTCGTCGGATTCAAGTTTCATACCGAACTACAACATTAAAAGAAACCATCGGATTGAGGTTGGCATAGAACAAAACCAGTCATCCAATGGTTTGAACCATTCAACACATTGGAAACATTTTTTCTTCATTTTGTTTCCAATGTTGCAACATCAATTACTTTCGCGGCCCGAAAATCCGTTTGAAAGATGGACGAAAAAGGAAAAGAAATACTAGCCGGCGCGGCTCAGCTCTTTATGCGTTTTGGCATCAAGAGTATGACCATGGATGACATTGCACGTCAACTTGGAGTGTCAAAGAAGACATTATATGTCTACGTCAAGGACAAGAACGAACTCGTTGAGAGAGTTATTACCATGATCGTGGAGAGGGAAAAGGCCCTGTCTATGAAGATGTGCGACACCTTTGAAAACGCGATCGACATGCTCTTCGAATTGAGCAAAGACGTAAGTCAAAAGTTTGGGCAGGTCCACCCCTCCATCAACTACGACCTACAGAAGTATCATCCCGGTGCTTGGAAGATCTATGAAGATTTTCGCACGGTCTTCGTCGCCGATTGCATTAAGGACAATATCCTACGCGGAGTAGAACAAGGACTCTATCGTGACAATCTCGATCCTTACGTAGTATCTCGGATGTACGCCTCTAAAATGGAGCTGTGCACAGACGGTGAGGTCTTTCCTCCCGATCGCTATGATTTTAAAACCATCCACTTTGAGTTGATGCGCTACCACATCCGAGGTATTGCCAGTGAGAAGGGACTGAAGTATCTGAAGAAGAAAGTCAAACAAGAAAACATCCAACTATAAACATGAAGAAATCCACCCTATTCCTCCTTGCGATCGTGATCGCCTTGCAGGGCTTTGGGCAGAATGCCTACACGCTCGACGAAGCCATTGCGACCGCATTGAAGCAAAACGAACAGGTAAGGCAGGCGAATCTCGATGTGGAGATCTCCAAGGCCAAGGTCAGAGAGACCACGGCCATTGGACTTCCACAGGTTTCCGGGGAAGCCTCGATGAACTATTACATCGACATTCCAACACAGGTAGCCGAGGCCAGCGTCTTCGACCCAACGGCACCTGCCGGCATCTTGGTTCCTCTTCAGTTCGGTCTTCCGTACTCCTCGACCGCCGGTGTCACCGCTTCTCAGTTGATCTTCGACGGATCCTACTTCGTGGGTTTGAAAGCAGCAAAGGCCTATTTGAATTATTCACTCCTTGGAAGGGAAAAGACAGAGATCGAGATCAAAGAACAAGTATCTCAACTCTATTTCGCCGTGCTTGCACTAGACGAATCACTAGAGTCTTTAAAACTCAACAAGGAATCTATCGATAAGAGCGCCAACGACTCTAAAGCCATGGCTGAGGTCGGATTCATGGAGCAGCAAGACGCTGATCAGATGAAGCTCGCTCAATCAAACCTTCAATACCAGATCGATATGGCTACTCGCCAGCGTGATAATCTGCTCAACTTACTCAAACTCCAAATAGGCGTTTCAGTCGAGCAAGAAATCGTATTAAGCAATGACTTTGACCAGCTTCTTGGCGATCCCTTCAGTGAGGCAGCTTTGGATCCTCAGTTCTCAATGGAACGACATATTGATTACCGTACGGTGGCCCAAGGAGAAGAACTCTCCGAGCTTTCCCTGGCGAATCAACGCGCGAAGTACTATCCCTCTCTGGGAGGATTCTTCACTCATAGTCAGAATGGTTTTGGACAGGAGTTGGGACAGATGTTCGAGAACGACTTCTACCCTACCACGATCGTAGGCATTCAGCTGAATGTACCCATCTTCTCCTCTGGAATGAGGTACTACCAGACCAAGCAAGCCAAACTTGAACTGGAGAAGACCCAAAGTCAGAAGAATATGGTGATGCAAAACTTACAGCTGCAAGTAGCCAATGCTCGTCGCGACTATCTAACCGCACAAGAAAATGTGAAGGTTGCCAAAGAGAATCTTGACCTCGCAGAAAGGATCAAGGTCAGCACCACTAAGAAATACGAACAGGGTATGGCCTCAAGCCTCGAGTACGCCCAATCCGAATCACAATACTTACAAACCCTGGCCACCTATGTCAATACGGCTCAGGAATTATTCAATGCCAAACTTGCTTTGAACAAAGCGCTAGGAATCTAAGACCATGAACACCAAGAATCAACGATATACCATGACCACGAAAGCAATCCTTGTCCTTTCCGCAACCGCCATCACGCTCGGCGCTTGTCAATCAGGAAACGAAGGAGGTGAATTCAACACGCTTGTCCAAGAACGTGACTCTCTGAAAGCAGCTCGTAAAGAGATCAGTGCACAGATTCAGACTTTGGAAGAGCGCATCCAAACCATCGACACGAACCGAGTCATTCGCGTGATCAATGTGACCACGATGGAAGCCAAGCCCGAAAGCTTTGAGCACTACTTTACGGTCCAAGGCATTGTGGAAACGGATCAGAACGCACAACTCTTTCCGGAGGCCGCGGGTCGCGTGACCTCGATCTGGGTGAAGGAAGGAACCAAGGTGGTTAAAGGACAGAAGCTCATCACGCTTGACAATAGCATTGTGGTAAAACAGATCCAAGAGCTCAAGTCCCGTCTCTCACTAGCAGAGACCGTTTACAAGAAGCAAGAGAAGCTCTGGGACCAAAAGGTAGGGTCAGAGATCCAATACCTCGAAGCCAAGAACAACTATGAGTCTCTCAAGCAGAACATGGAGACGCTCATGGCGCAGAATGACCTCTATGTGATCAACGCTCCTTTCGGCGGCGTGATCGACGAGATCAACATTAAGGAGGGTGAGATGGCGGGTCCTCAAATGCCGGTGATCCGACTCATCAATACGGATGACATGTACATCAAGTCTGACGTTACCGAGCGCTACTTGGATAAGATCAAGGCCGGTGACTCCGTGAGGGTTTTTTTCCCTGGAATCAATGACGAACAGCATACCACCATAGCTCGGATAGGTGAATTCATCAACCCGAACAACCGCACTTTTAAGATTCGTCTTTCCCTGAAGAATGATAAGGATCTGCTGAAACCAAACCTCTTAGGAGAGCTCAACATCCGCGACTACGTGAACGACAGCACGGTGGTCATTCCTAGCTCCATGGTGCAGATGACTCCATCCGGAGATGAATTCGTATTCCTTTTGGAAGACAACAAGACCAAGAAGGTGGCTATCGAAACAGGAATGACTTACAATGATCGGGTAGAGATCCTCTCAGGACTATCCGGAGGAGAAGTTCTGATTGACAAAGGTGCCCGCTCCATCAAGGACGGAGACACGGTAAACGTATTGTCGAAGTAATCCTCTCTTCCAAAAGAAATGAGCCAAATGGAACAAGCAAATAAAACAACGCACACACGACAATTCGGTCTCTCGACCGCGAGTATCAATAACCGGATGACGGTCATCGTTGTCCTGATCATCTTGGTCATCGCCGGATTGGTTTCGTACATCAATCTCCCTCGAGAATCTTTCCCTGAAGTGGTCGTTCCGCAGATATACGTAGGAACGCCTTATCCGGGAAACTCACCGGTAGATATCGAAAAACTGGTGACACGTCCGCTCGAAAAAGAGATCGGTTCGATCTCGGGAATCGACAAGATGACCTCGACCTCTGTGGAAGGCTACTCAACGGTCTTCATCGAATTCGACTTCAGCGTAACCCCGGAAGTAGCACTCGACAAAGTGAAGGACAAGGTCGATATCGCGATGGGAGACCCTGAATTCCCCCGTGACTTACCGGCTGACCCCAATGTCTTCGAGTTAAACATCTCGGAGCTCAGTCCGATCATGAACATCAACCTTTCAGGCGATTTCTCGATCGACCAGCTCAATCAATATGCAGAGTATCTGGAAGAGAAGATCGAGAAGCTCCCAGAGATCACTGAGGTTGATATACGAGGGGTTCAGGACAAAGAGATGAAGGTCAATGTGGACCTCTTCCAAATGCAAGCCAACGAGATCAGCTTCATGGACATTTCGAACGCCATTAGCGCAGAGAACATGACGATCTCAGCTGGAAGCATGTTACAAGACGACATGCGAAGAACCGTGCGCGTGGTTGGTGATATCAAGAGCGCGGATGAGTTATCCAATATCATCGTCAAGCGCGAGAAGGGAAACATCGTGTACTTACGTGACATCGCTGAAGTGATCTTTGAATACGAAGAACCCGAAAGCTATGCGCGGCAATCCACGGCACCTGTGGTCATGGTTGACGTCAAGAAGCGCGCTGGTGAAAACCTGATCAACGCCTCTGACAAGATCCAAGAAATATTGGAAGTGGCTAAAAAAGAAGTCTTCCCAGTGAATTTGATAGTAACCGTTACGGGAGACCAATCCAGGCAAACCCGAACTCAAGTAAGCGAGCTGGAAAACAGCATCATCTTCGGGATGATCCTTGTGGTTACCGTACTTCTATTCTTCCTGGGTCTGCGAAACGCTCTATTCGTAGGAACCGCCATCCCACTTTCCATGTTCATCGCATTCTTCGTACTCAGCGTGATGGGCGTGACCCTTAACATGATGGTCCTCTTCTCGCTCGTTCTCGCTTTGGGAATGCTCGTTGATAACGGCATCGTGGTAGTAGAAAACATCTACCGACTGATGGATGAAGGGATGGATGCCATAGAGGCGGCAAAATATGGTGTAGGTGAAGTCGCTTGGCCGATCATTGCTTCTACAGCAACCACCTTAGCGGCCTTCACTCCTTTGATGGTCTGGCCTGGTTTGATGGGAGAGTTTATGTTCTATCTCCCCACTACCCTCATGATCGTACTTGGGTCTTCATTGTTTGTGGCACTCGTGATCAACCCTGTGCTGACCGCGATGTACATGAAGCTCGAAGAAAAGCCTATGGATCCTGGAAGAACAATCACCATCGGTTCGTTGCTCATGGCAATCGGTATTGCCGTTTCGTTCGGTATTACATGGCTCGGCAACTTGATCATCCTAGCTGGCTTCCTCGTACTTACCACCAAGTTCATCCTTACTCCCGGGACTAAGTTCTTTCAGGGTCGCTTTTTACCTTGGATGGAAGACATATACGAATGCACCTTGAGACATGTGTTCAGAGGAAAGAATCCTATAGGGTACTTCGTCGGAACGTTCCTCTTGTTGATTTTCTCGTTTGGCTTGCTTGGAGCATTCATGCCTAAGATCGTCTTCTTCCCGTCGAATATGCCTAACTACGTGAACGTATTCATCGAAGCCCCTATCGGAACCGATATTGAAGAGGTGAATGAGATCACGAAAGGGATTGAAAACGACATCATCGAATATGCAAAACGCTTCGAGGTGACAGAAACTGAGAAGGGTATCAACTATCGATATAACTACCTCGTGGAATCGATCATTGCTCAAGTAGGAGCAGGAACCAGCGACCCAAATGAAGGCCCATCCATGGCCGCCACTCCCCACAAGGCTAGGATCACTGTTTCTTTCGTGCAATTCCAAGAAAGACGAGGGACGAGCACTACGGAGGTGATGGAAGACATCCGAAAGCTCGTGGCAGGAGTTCCAGGAGTACAGATCACGGTCGACAAGGACCCTGCAGGACCTCCCCAAGCCAAGCCGATCAACATCGAAGTAGGCGGAGACGACTACGAAGCGTTGCTAGCGGAAGCACAACGAGTGAAAGAGTTCATTGAAGACAGAAATATCGGAGGGGTGGAAGAGCTCAAGTTGGACGTTGAACTTGGAAAACCCGAAATGCCTATCAATATTGATCGAGCTAAGGCACGACGGTATAACCTATCCACTGCACAGATCGGACAACAGCTTAGAAACTCCTTGTTCGGTATGGAGGTCAATAGCTTCAAAAGCGGCGAGGACGACTATCCTATAATGGTACGCCTCCAGGATAAGTATCGCTACGATGAAGATGCCATGATGAACCAACTGATCACATTCCGTGATCAAACCAACGGTCGAATCCAACAGGTGCCGATTTCAGCGGTGGCAACTGCTGAGAACTCTACCACATTTAGTGCGGTGAAGCGAAAGGATCAGACACGCTTGATCACGATCAGCTCCAACGTTTTGGAAACTTACAATCCCAACGAGGTGGTCGCTGAGATCCAAGGAGCGCTTGAGGCATACGAGCTCCCCGAGGATATGACCCTAAAGTTCACAGGTCAACAAGAGGACCAAGAGAAGGAAATGGCATTCTTGAGCACCGCCTTGATGATCGCTGTATTCCTGATCTTCCTGATCCTAGTGGCTCAATTCAACTCGGCTTTGACTCCGTTCATTATTGTAGGCTCAGTCGTCTTGAGCTTGATCGGAGTATTCCTAGGACTCGTGATCTTCCAAATGGACTTCGTGATCATCATGACCATGATCGGCATCATCTCCCTCGCGGGTATCGTAGTGAATAATGCGATCGTATTGATCGACTATACGAAGTTGATTATGGATAGAAAGCGCGCGGAGCTCGGCTTGGCTGAGAACGCAAAACTTCCCATCCCTGAACTCATCGAGTGCATGGTCGATGGTGGAAAGAAACGTCTCCGCCCTGTATTGCTCACGGCCATCACAACCGTCTTAGGTCTTATCCCATTGGCAATCGGTTTGAACATCGATTTTATCTCTCTTTTGACAGAATATGATCCCAATATCTACGTTGGAGGAGATAATGTGATGTTCTGGGGACCGATGAGTTGGACAGTCATCTTTGGATTGACCTTCGCTACGTTCCTCACCCTGGTTATCGTGCCTGTGATGTACTACCTCAAGACGCGATTTGCCTATAAACTAGCAGGGGATAGAGAACTTCACATCTAAGAGATTAAAGAATAGGTAGTAGGTTGAAAAGGCGGTGACCCGAATACGTGGTCCCGCCTTTTTTCATTGCTTCGAAAATTCCAGCTGCCACTTCTTTTCATCGATCTCCGGAATCGTCAGCAGTCTGTTGAGTTTCAAGCTCTCCTCATTCAATTCCATGAGAAAGAAGTCCGTGATGGCCTGACCGTCAAACTGAACATTCTCGCCATTCGACTTGATGCGAATAAATTCCTGCACCGCATTCGTATAGTCTCCCGTAAACTCCCGAGTGACCGTGGTACTGTCAAATGTGAAGGTGTAATTTCATTCAAAATCAAACGAGTCAGGGTATACGAAGGTGATCTGGCCCGAGGCATCTGCATAGGTCTCATCCACATCCGTTTGCCACGTATCCCCATTCTTGGTTCTGTAGGTGTAGCGCACCTTATCCAAGTTCCATGTGCCTTCTAACTCCATGGTTCTTTTAAACATTTCATTCGCCACAATATCGCCAGGACTGAGTTTTTCACATGAATTGAAAAGGAATCCGATCATGACTAGGACCGCCCCGATCCCAAAACTATACTGGTTATTCATCTTTTGTCGCTCTTTGGGTTTATAACGTGCTTTGCACTGCCATCAAAAATAAAACTCCCATCCCAATCGCTAAACTTAGTTATTGCAACACCCAGTAGGAATCCAAACTCCTTTGTTCGTTTCTAAGATAGACCGTGGCCTATGACTATTTTTGTCGTGTTGTAAATTCAAGCAAATCATGTTCAGATCCATCACACTTCTTTCCTTTCTATTGGTTGTAGTCCAAGGCTTTGCCCAGATCTACAATCCGGTCAAATGGACCTTTGATCACAAATTGGATGGTGACGAGCATGCGGTTCTCTCCTTCACAGCCGTGATCGATGAGGGATGGCATGTCTATGCCACCAAGCTTGAAAGCGACATGGGTCCGATCCCGACTGAGATCGTTTTTGACAAGGTCGAAGGAGCCACGCTTGTCGGTGGTATTCAGGAACCAAAACCTCACAAGGAGTACGACCCAAACTTTGATATGGAGCTCTCCTGGTTCGATACCAAGGTCACGCTCACGCAGAAGGTGAAACTGACGGCTCCCTTCGCCAAGGTGACGGGCGAATTGACCTACATGACGTGCGATGATTCTAAGTGCCTACCCCCTGAATACCTAGACTTCGAGTTTGACATTGAAGCGGCACTGAAGCCCGGTAAAGCCCCCACGGAAGAAGCCCCGGCGGCCATTGAGGTAAGCACAATAACCGTGAATGGAGCCGACCTCGGTCTGGAAGAGGGTGACGAAGTGGAAACCGAAGAGCCTAAGATCTATGACCCCGTTTCGTGGAGCTTCAGCAGCAGGCAAAACGAAAATGGAACCGTGACCATCATCGCCACGGCAGAGATCGAAGAGCACTGGCACGTATATTCAAAAGACCTTCCGAATGAAGATGGCCCGATCGCTACAGAGTTCAATATCCTCTCCGGAGATTTTGAAAAAATGGGAGACATCAAAGAGATCGGTGAACTGATCACCGAGTACGACCCGAACTTCATGATGGAGTTGAGTTACTACTCCAACCGAATGGTGATGGAGCAAGAGATCAAGGTGACAGGTGATACACCGATCGAGGGAGAGGTCTACTACATGACCTGCGATGAGGAACGCTGTTTGCCGCCTGTGGCTGCTACATTCACCTATGATCCAAAGCAAGGCAAGATCGTGGAAGGTGGCTCAAACGATGAAACATCGTCTGAGGTGGAAGAGACAGAGGCAGAAGACAGTGAACAAGAGGAAGAGGAAGGGGCCACTGGTCTGCTAGGAATCTTCTTTCTGAGCTTTTTGGGAGGTTTTGCCGCCCTATTGACTCCTTGTGTATTTCCAATGATTCCTATGACGGTTAGCTTCTTCACCAAGCAATCCAAGAACCGAGCAAAAGGAATCTCCAATGCGATCACCTACGGTTTTTTCATCATCGGCATCTACACCCTCCTCGGATTCTTGGTGACGATCACCTTTGGAGCGGATGCACTGAACGCCCTTTCCACAAATGTGTGGTTCAACCTCGCATTCTTCGTCCTACTCGTCGTATTCGCGATCTCATTCTTAGGAGCCTTCGAGATCACCCTGCCTTCCTCTTTCGTGAACAAGGTCGATCAACAATCGGATCGCGGTGGTTTGATCGGGATCTTCTTCATGGCATTTACGCTCGCACTGGTTTCGTTCAGCTGTACAGGCCCGATTATCGGAACACTTTTGGTGGAAGCGGCAGTCAACGGAGGCGTTGCTGGACCTCTTGTAGGTATGGGAGGATTCTCATTGGCCTTGGCTCTTCCATTTGGATTGTTTGCCGCATTCCCTGGCTGGTTGAACAGTCTGCCCAAATCAGGCGGATGGCTCAACTCGGTAAAAGTGGTTCTCGGGTTCTTGGAGCTTGGATTGGCCTTCAAGTTCTTATCGAATGCAGACCTCGTGATCCAAGCAGGCCTTCTTCAACGAGAAGTTTTCATTGCCATTTGGATCGCGGTTTCAGCCATGATCACACTCTACCTGCTTGGCTATATCAAAATGCCACACGATTCTCCGTTGGATCATTTATCGGTTCCACGGACCTTGTTGGCGACCGTATTCCTCATGTTCACGATCTACCTGATCCCAGGTTTGTGGGGAGCACCTCTTAAGCTGATCAGTGGCTTCCCTCCGCCCGCGTTCTATAGCGAATCCCCCAATGGTGTTGGAGGAGGAGGTTCTGCCGTACACAGCATTTCCAGCGGAGAAAACATCCCGCTTGGGGCAGATCCTAGTCACTGTCCGCACAACCTGAATTGTTTCCACGACTATGAACTTGGCGTGGCGTATGCCAAGGAAGTGAATAAGCCGATCATGCTCGACTTCACCGGATGGGCGTGTGTGAATTGCCGTAAGATGGAAGAGACGGTTTGGAGCGACCCTCGCGTATTGGAGCTCTTGTCGGAAGACTTTGTGCTCATCTCTTTGTACGTCGATGAAAAAAGAGCACTCCCAAAGGAGGAACAGTACGTTTCTGATGAGACTGGAAAGAAAGTGAAGACCGTTGGAAACAAATGGGCTGACTTCCAGATCAAGCATTTCAAGTCGAATTCTCAGCCCCAATATGTCATCACGAATCATGACGATCTGAAAGCCCTAAACGGCACAACGGCCTACGATCCGGACATTGAGAAATACATCCAGTGGTTGGAAGAAGGTAAGTCTGCTTTCGAGTCACGACGATAACTACCGTAATGAAAAGAGTGCAAAAACGCCAAAAGCGTATTGCATTTTCTGCTGATGGATCGTAGTCGTGATTACCCAATTTTGGGTTATCAAATGCTACGATTGAAATGCTTATCAAAACCTACGGAAGCGCCTTTCAAGGCGTAGACGCGATCACCGTCGTCGTCGAAGTGAATATGGACAAAGGGATCACTTGGTCCCTCGTCGGACTGCCCGACAGCGCCGTCAAAGAAAGCCAGCAGACTACTTAGCCCCGTATAACAAGAGTTTCATTATGGAACTGACCAACAAAGAAGAGGCTCGAATAAGGGGCTATGAGGACGGAAAGTTCACGGACAACTTCACATCACCCTATATTGTACTAGAGGACCTTCCGACCCTAAAAGAGATGGGATATGCTGCTCAATCCTATGAAGACTTCAAGAGCGCCGCTAACAAGCAATGGGGGCTATCCATCGCTAAAGGGCTAAAAGACCCCTCCTAGATGTTAGAACATATAGTATGTATAGTAATAGTAAATATTGATAATATAAATTGGCTCGGTTGCAATTTCTGCCAACAGACTAACTACGTCACTATATACCTTAGTCGCGTTCCTAATCCGCAGGACATTTGGTTGAAGCCTCGGCAGTAGTCGGGGCTTTTCTATGGACATAAACTACAGATAAAGAGGGGGTCTCCCCCCCCCTTTCTAAGCCTCTAAACTTTCGGCATATACCAAAACACCTACACCAAATAATTGAGAGACCATAATATCTTATTCAAACCCGCCTAGCCATATCTATACAGGTTAACGATCCATGAGATTCCCAGCGCAACGGCTATGAAATACGAGAGAAAAACCTTAACGTCTCTCTCCTTTCCGACTAGTCCAGCAGCTTTCCAACTCACTATAAAGAACAATAGAGGGAATATAAGGATGTTATAGCCAAACGACTTCACTATGTCTCCATCTAGCAACGCCCTCGAAGCCCTTGTCATTCCACAGAACGAACAAGGAATCCCAGCGATGCTTTTAAAAAGACATTCGATCCCAAAGCCGCTTTCAGAACCAAACAGATAGCCGACTAGGAGAGTCGTAAGGACTACCCAGAGTATGGGTTTTGCAAACCTAATATTTGGCTACACTTTGACGTTTTCCTCAACCAAATTACCACTATCGTCAAAGGAGACTCGCATTCTTTGCGCCTTTTCAGCCCTAGTATACAAGATTATCCATACTATTCCCCAAACACAGGTAATTAAAGTCAAAATTGCGTGGAGAATATGATTGACCTTTTCTCCTTCCTTTTCAAGTACCGCAGTCAACGTGTCGTTATTTCTGTCGACGATTGACCATCCTTGAAGAGCCTTTTGAGAAACGTAACTATCAAACCTCTTTCTCGTGTTATCATTTTCGGACATAGGGAAGCATTTTAGTTTTTGTCGTAGCCAGCCAATTTAAGACAAATAAGATTACCCTCAAATAATTACAAAATAAAAGCCAACCGAATATGAAGACTGTCCCCGTTTCATTGAATACAATTCCATTTGAATTGAACTGAATCCTGCTCACCATAAGGTGTTTAATCTTCTTTGACAACACCAACCTCTGGGCGCTACCTATACACGACTCCATTGTATGCAAGGAGGAAGACCGCAACGAGGTAAAGAATGAACTCAATGCCACGCTTTGCGCTCAATACCCCTTCTTAGAAAAATCTTCAGCTAGCAAGCTCCTAAATATCACGCCTTTAGATACCCCCTCATTCAATACCTTCATAAACGTCGCCTTGGTTGGAGGTGGTGGATTCCCCCAGCCCGGCGAGATCTCATTAGCCCACAATGGAGTGCTTTTTCTAGATGAGCTTCCTGAATTTAAGAGAACAGTTCTGGAGGTCATGCGCCAACCCATGGAAGAGCGCAGGGTCATCCATATCTAGGGCGCGTTTCTCCGTTGACTACCCGGCATCGTTCATGCTGGTCGCAAGCATGAATCCCTGTCCTTGTGGCTTTCACAATCACCCTGAAAAAGACTGTGTGTGCCCACCAGGAGTCGTCCAGAAATACCTCAACAAGATCTCAGGCCCATTGCTGGACCGAATCGATATCCATATCGAAGTCCCTCCTGTCAACTTTGATGAGTTGTCAGACGAGCGCCGCTCCGAAATGAGCAAAGAGGTAAGAAAACGAGTCATGGAGGCCAGGGAGATACAAGTGAAGCGTTACGAAAGATCGGAGGACATCCACTGCAACGCTGAGATGTCGAAGCAAATGATCCGCCAGTATTGTTCCATTACCGAAGACGGTCAGGCCTTGCTCAAAACAGCCATGGAAAAACTCGGACTTTCGGCACGAGCTTATGATCGAATCCTGAAGGTTAGTCGCACCATTGCGGATCTCGACAACTCACCTACGATCGATACTCCTCACCTAGCCGAAGCCATCCAGTATCGAAGTCTGGATCGCACGGATTGGGCTAGCTAGGTTTCTGCAGACAAGGTCTAATTGACCCCTGTCATGTTACAACATGAAGAGAACCCGTATCTTTCTAAGTTCAAACCATGTTATGATGAGACGACTTTTACTCCTCACCTTGACTCTTTTTCTCGCTTCTAACCAGCTTTCTCAGGCCCAGTGTGTAGCAAGTTTTGCATACGGAAGCTTCACCCCAAACGGAAGCATCTTCACACAACAGCAGATCGCAGCTTGTAACATTCCTGACGATTACAATACCGTCAACTTGTCCGCGGGCATCTGGGTATTCAAAACGTCCATTTCGACGGATTTCATCAACATCACGAACACCTCCAACGTGTCGTTAGCATCTGGAACGGACTCGGTTATCTTCGAAACGACGACGAGCACGACGGTACGAATGCACATTTTCGTAAACGCTTCCTGTTCTACCAATTTTGGATGCCGCACCTCATTCGTGCGTAGGAGTCCGATTCCAACTCCACAAATCGCCACCAGCGACACTTTCGTGTGCGATGGATACGGTCCGGTTACCTTGACCGACGTCAACACCTATGGTCTTCAAACCTACTGGTATACTGGTTCTTGCAATTCTATCCCAATAGATTCTGGCGCCAGCATCGTCGTTAACCCAACGTCCACAACCACCTACTACGCCAATAATTTCTGGAATGGTGGATTAGGACTTTGTGATCAATTCACCGTGAATATCGTTCCCAACCCAACCATCAGCTTTTCTTCCGTACAGGACGTACTCTGCCATGGTGATTCATCAGGAATGATCTCAACCTCCGTCTCAAGCGGAACCTCTCCATTCGCTTACGCCTGGAATTCGGGTCAGACTACTTCGAGCATCATGGATCTGGATACAGGGGTATATGAAGTGATCGTGACTGACTCGCACGGCTGTGCGGACACAAATGAGGTGACTATTGGCCAGCCTGATCCGCTGTCTTCCACCATCACCATTATATCTCAACCCCTCTGCAATGGCGACGCAACGGGTTCGGCCCAAGTCAGTGTCAGTGGCGGCGTGCAACCATACATTTATTTCTGGCCTAATGGGGATACCGAAGCAACCGCAGATAGTCTGCAGGCGGGTCAATACATCGTTAACGTATTCGATTCGAATGGTTGTGAATTGAAAGATACAGCGGACATTTTCCAGCCAACGGCCATTACGATTTCACTTGCAGACCTAGTGAATGTTACTTGCCATGGCGACAATACCGGCTCAATGGAAGTAGTTGCCTTCGGTGGCACAGGAAACTTGAGCTATAGTTGGTCGAGCGGATCAACGTCACCATCCACGACGGGCCTAGTTGCAGGTATTTATACCGTTACTGTCTCTGACCAAAGCAACTGTGAGGCGTTATATCAAGACACCATCCAAGAGTCAACCGACCTTCAGACCAACTTCACCGTCACGGATGCTACTTGCATTGACAGTCAAGACGGCTCATTGGAGATCAACAATACCGGGGCGACAGCTCCATATGCTTACAGTTGGTCAAATGGTGGAACGGGAGCTTCCCAGACAGCCTTGGTTATAGGTACGTATTCCGTCACCATCACAGATGACAACAATTGTGTTTATACTGAGTCAGCTGAAGTATCTTATACCAATGAGGATCCGGTCATCTCTTTGGCTGATAGCATGAAGCTCTGCCAAGGGTTCTCAATCACACTTGACGCAGGTAACGAAGGATCCTCATTTGACTGGTCAACGGGAGCCTTCACCCAAACCATCACGGTGGATTCAGGTGGTACCTACACCGTTACGGTAACCGATGGAAACGGCTGTGACGCCGCCGCCTCGGTGCTTGTGTTTGTCGATGAGTGCGTAGGAATCGCCGAGGTGTCATGGGCTAATGCGGTTCAGGTTTTCCCAAATCCGACCAAGGATTTCGTGAACATCAATCTCCCGAATGCTGAAGGAAATTGGTCCATCGGAGTGTCTACGCTAGATGGCCGACAGGTCTTCGAATCAAAAGAAATCACGACCCGATCCACGATCGATCTGAGTGCTTTCAGCAAAGGAATATATCTGATGACCTTGGAATATCAGGGGGAGTCACAGACCTATCGTGTGGTATTGCAATAATCGCCTCTTAAACACATGAGTTAGCTACCTTCGCGGCCATGATTCGGGGAAAGAAGGTAGTAGTGGTCATGCCTGCATACAACGCAGAGAAGACCTTGAAGACAACGCATGATGAGCTTCCTTTTGACATCGTAGATGAGGTTGTCTTGGTTGACGACAAGAGTTCGGACAAGACTTCTGAGTTGGCCAAGCAGATAGGGATCCAGCACGTCATCACGCACGAGCACAACCTTGGATATGGTGGCAACCAAAAATCCTGTTACCGAAAGGCCTTGGAGTTAGGAGCCGACATCACGATCATGGTTCACCCCGACTACCAGTACACCCCAAAGCTGGTACCAGCCATTGCAGATATCATCGCGAGTGGACTATATGACGCGGTGCTTGCTAGTAGAATTTTAGGAAAAGGTGCACTGCGCGGAGGAATGCCTTTGTACAAGTATGTAGCCAACCGGTTCTTGACGCTTACCCAGAATATTCTGATCGGTCAAAAACTAAGCGAGTACCATACGGGATATCGCGCCTTCTCCAAGGAGATCCTAGAAACGATCGATTTCGAAGCCAACTCAGATGACTTCGTCTTTGACAACCAGATGATCTGCCAGATCTTCCACGCAGGTTTCGAGATCGCAGAGGTCACTTGTCCGACCAAGTACTTCGAAGAGGCATCATCGATCAACTTCGCTCGTTCAAGTAAGTACGGTCTAGGCGTTTTAGGAACCTCCGTTCAATATTGGGCCAGTAAGCGCGGTCTGATAAAGCCGCGTATCTTTCAGACAAAGAAAAAGTGATATGCTCGCCACGATCCGATCGATCTGGTACTTTATTCTGCCCTTCATCCTTTGGATGGCCTTTGGACTTGGCGTGATCATCATCACGGAGCGAGAAGCGCTCCATGTCGATATCAATCAATATCACCATCCTATTCTAGATGTTTTCTTTCGCTACGTCACCTACCTCGGTGACGGTCTCTTTGGTGCTATCATCGTGGCTCTCGGATTCATTTATCGAATCAGATACGGAGTGATTGGACTGCTCGGATTCGCTGGCTCCGCGATCGTGACTCAATTGCTGAAAAGGCAGGTGTTTCACGACATCTATCGCCCCTCTTCTGTATTCAAGGAGATGGGCATACTTCACTTTGTCGATGGTGTTGACCTTCACTCCAAGTTCTCCTTTCCATCCGGGCATGCTACCGCCGCTTTCGCCACATTCATTTTCCTGGCCATGATGAGTACGAATCGCTGGATACAATTGACCTGTTTCGCCATCGCATGGATCACCGCGTTCAGCCGGGTTTACATAAGTCAGCACTTCTTCGAAGACATTTATGCAGGTAGTATCATCGGAACATCGATTACCATGCTTGCCTACCATTTTCTTCGCACGAGAAGTTGGGGAGAAAAGGGATTTGTCGAACTTTTTGAGCGCTCATGATGAGGCGAGACCATATCATTCTTTGGACGCTGGCAATCCTGCTATTTGTTCCCTTTCTCGGCTCGGTGCATCTCTTCGATTGGGACGAGATCAATTTTGCAGAGAGCGCTCGAGAAATGCTGCTCACCGGGAACTGGTTTCAAGTACAGATCAACTTCGAACCATTTTGGGAAAAGCCGCCTCTTTTCTTTTGGATGCAAGCTTTGGCCATGCAGCTCTTTGGCGTAGGAGAATTTGCGGCGAGACTACCAAATGCAATCGCTGGGGTAGTCACCCTAACACTCATGTTTCAGATCGGAAGACGATGGCATGGACGGCTTTTTGGATGGACCTGGGTGCTGCTCTATATCGGCAGCTTCCTTCCCCACCTCTACTTCCGCTCAGGCATTATCGATCCTTGGTTCAACCTATTCATTTTCCTCTCGATCTACCATCTCTTCCTGGTATTGGAGCACGGGGAATCGAAGCAGACCAAGAACGCCATCTTAGCCGGCGCCTTCAGTGGCGCAGCTATTCTGACCAAGGGGCCGGTTGGACTGCTCCTTTTGATTTTGACGCTTTTCGCTTGGCTTGGTTACCGACGATTCAAAGTATCATTTCCGTGGAAATCAGCGGGATGGTTTGCGCTATCGGCCTTTTTAGTTTCCACGCTATGGTTTGGTTATGAGACCATTAAGAATGGACCGTGGTTCCTTCAAGAGTTTGTCTCCTATCAACTCGATCTTTTGCTCCACCCCGTTGCAGGACACAAACAACCTTTCTTCTACCACTTTGCCGTGGTCCTGCTCGGTTGCTTCCCTCTTTCAGTTTTTGCCCTACCCGCATTTCATCGAAAGTTCATTGGGGATGATCATCGTCTTTCACTTTGGATGAAACTGCTGTTTTGGGTGGTGATGATCCTTTTCTCGCTGGTTACCACGAAGATCGTTCACTATAGCTCGATGGCCTACTTGCCCCTGGCATATCTCGCGACCCTGGTCATCACCAGAGCGATAGAAGAACAAAGTATGCTTCCACTTTGGCAACGGGTCTGGGTCTTGATCCAGGGACTAGTGATCGCCTTGGCATTGATCGCAACGCCCTTGGCGATCTTGTGGAAGGATCAGTGGGTCGGCCTGATTAAAGATCCATTTGTTGTGGGCAACCTTTCCGTAGAGGTGCCAGTGGATGGGTGGGAGTGGGTGATCGGATTCGCCTTCGCCCTACTTGTGATCCTCTCTTTCATTCGATTGCGACGACCCACCTTATTGGGAATGCGAACGCTCACCTTGGGCACGGCCTTTACGATCTTCTCTACCATGATCCTAATCGTACCCATGATCGAGCGGATCAGTCAGCATGCTGCGATCACGTTCTTCGAAGAGCATGCCGATGAGGATGTGTACTTCGAAACCTACGGTTACAAGAGTTATGCCCACTACTTCTATGGGCGGATCTCCCCTTCTACCGCACATCAGCTCAATGAACATTCCTTGAATACGAGAGACAAACCCATCATGATCTCCGTGAAGGTCAATCGGCTTGAACGTTTTCAATCAGCGTATCCCCAAGCGCAGTTTCTTTATGAAAGAGGGGGGTACTATTTCTACTCTCTTGGTTTTTGACGGTCAGAAAGTGGCTTTAGTCTAAATCACGAATCGTACACTTTTTCTCAGGAGTTCAAAAAATACCCATCCTTGGTATCAGAACGCCCTTGAATTTTCATGAGGAAAATCTCAGGTTTTTACCACCAGCACCGGGATAAGCAACATTCAACATGCCTCTATAACAGTCCAATTCTGGACCCTAGCATGCGTTGATCAATCTGGTCATTCGCGCGTCCAGAGGGAAATCTAAATCGTAATGCTATATGGTAAAAATCTACGCTCGAGTCGTGGCAGCTGTTCTCATATTGACAGCTTCATGGCTCACTTCGACCGTTCTTGCGTAGACACCTGAGTTCTACAACAACTTTGGCGGCACAAGCTCTAACTCCTTTCCACTAAACACAACCACCTCTAACAAGGTACCGTGGATCAACGCTCCAGGAACATTGAACAGCAATGGTTCCTCAGGCAACCCAGCGTATGCCGGATTGATCACTCACGTTTATTTCCGTGTCAACTCTGCCAACCCAAGCGCAGTATATACGGACATTGAGATCTCTCTAGGACAGAACTTTGGAACAACGAATACCTTCAGTGCTACGGCAGGAGGATTCAACTTCCTGACCGGATTGACTCAATGCTTCTACGCTTCCTCTTACTCATTGACCGGTGCCACATCCGGAAACTGGTATAGCGTTGAACTCCAAAATCCCTTCCCTTACGATCCTAACCTCTCATTGATCTTTGAGATCAAGGTTGCCGGTGGAACTGGCAATACGGTTGGTCAAGTGACTACCACGGGGCTTAATCAACGTATCTGGGGCGGATATGCGAGCGCATCAGGATCCACAGGAACGGGTTTGGTCGACTTTGGAATCGACCTCACTTATCTTCCGGTACCTAACAACGCTGGCCTTACTTCCCTTCCAAGCATCAGTAATGGTTTTTGTGCTGATACGATTCCAGTGACAGCCACCATCGTGAACTTTGGGAATAATGTCATCGATTCAGTATTTGTGGACTGGACCGTGAACAGCGTTGCTCAACAAGGTCAGTGGTTCACCCTCACGCTTGACGCGTTCGGAAGTGGAAACAATGATACCTTCATCACTATTGGTTCGTATCCATTCCAGGTAGGCAACCTATACACGGTGTAGGCGTGGACGAGTCTCCCAAACAACCAGAATGATACCATCAACCAAAATGACACCTCCGAAGTCACTGTGGGTCCTGCTATGGCGGGAACATACTTGATCGGCGCGTCGACAGGCGCAGACTTCGCAGACTTCACCGAAGCGGTTGCTGCTCTCAACACACTTGGGGTTTGTGACCATGTGATCTTTGACGTTGAATCTGGAACCTACACTGAGCAGATCACCATCAACTCCATTTTGGGATCGGGTCCTGACCGCACGGTTACTTTCAGAGCAGAGACATTGGATAGTTCGGACGTGGAACTGACATTCAACGCTTCCTCTCCTGTGGTGACGCTGAACAGCGCAAATTGGGTTCGCTTCAAGCATCTCACTATTTCCAACACTTCGACGCTGCACGACCAAGCGATCAATATTTCAGGTACTACCGAGCAGACGATCATTGAGCGATGCCGATTCATCGGAAACTACGCGAGTACCTCGTCTAACGCTGCTATGGTAGTTTCTACTACCGGTATCAACGATAGCATCCAGATCATCAATAACCGCTTCGAAGGAGGGGGATACGCGATCTACATGTACGGTGCTTCGACCACCTCACTGGAAAGTGGACTTCTTATCGAGCGCAACCAAATGATCGATCAGTACTACCATGCCCTTCGCTTGTACTATCAAAACGCTCCGAAGGTGAAAGGAAACTACTTCACCTCAAACTCAGCCTACAGCACGGGAGCCGCGATGTACATGGTCTATTGTGACAATGGAATGGATGTGTCAGCGAACCACGTTGTGACCGATCCTTCGAGCCCTGCTGCTTGGCCATATTATGGCATGTATGTGAGTCTTTGCGATGGTGCCGGATTTACGAATACGGGTCGTATCTACAACAACCGAATCGTGATCGGAGCCGATACCAATACGACCTCTACATCGACTTTCTATGGAATCTACATGACGTCATCCAACGCACAGCGATTGGTGCATAACACCGTAACCGTAATGGGTGGAGGAACTTCTGCCCGTGCATTCTATCAGTCGGCTAGTGATCTTGTTTACTTCAAGAACAACCTGTTCACGAGCTACTCAAGTGGTCATGCAGCCTATTTTGCATCGGGCATCGCCGTTGAGATCAACCGCAACAACTACTACGCACAAACGGTAACGCTCTTCGCAAGTTTCTGGGTTGATCCGCATTGCATCCCCGCATCACGGCGATGTGATACGACAACAACTGCAGCGGTATAGTAGTCAAAAGTGGACTAAAAGCCTCCGAACTCTCAGGGATCTCGAGGGTGTAGTCGGCCATCTTAGCAATTTCAGTATCACCTTCGCTCACGATGGCAATGATCTTACCGTCGCGCGCCTTAACCTCTTGGTACTTACCACTTTGTCGTATTGTCCGTTTTTAGGAGCAATCACAAATACGGGCATGTTCTCATCGATTAGGGCGATTGGACCGTGCTTCATTACCGCAGCAGGATATCCTTCAGCATGGATATAGCTGATTTCCTTGAGTTTTAGGGCCCCTTCAAGGGCTACTGGGAAGTTATATCCTCGTCCGAGATACAGGCAATTCTGCGCGTCTTTATATTTCTCTGAAATCTCGCGAACCTTGATGTATTAATAAAGACCGACACTGATAAAAAAAGCCCCAAGATTAATGTCTCGGGGCTTAGATTTTCAGAAAAAGTTAATAAGGATATTTTTACCCCATCTTATCTATAAAAGAGGGCCAGGCAATCTCTTGAATTAACCCTTTAATCTGTTTTAGATGCTCCATGAACTGCCCTAAGTACTCCTTATATTGGTCAAAGCCTAAGTAAGTAGTAATTGCAAAAAGGACAGCAATTATGAATAGACCCATATATGGAAATCCGTCATACTTTCCTTTATATTCTGTTAACGTAGAATTGAAGTATGTCGCGCCGTCTTGGTTCATGTCGTAAAGACCTCCGAAATATTTAGAAGACCAAACCACCATGAAGTTAAGAAGGATTCCAAAAAGGAAACTCATGGTAACTAGAAGCAATAATTTTCCTAATAAGTTTAAAATCCAGGTAGTTGAATTACCGGAAGCTTCTGAAGCAGCATTCTGAATAAATTCTTCAAAAACAATTAGCTCATTAGTTGTATTGAAAACGTAGGTTTTCTTTTCCGCTTCGGCAAAATTAACTTCATCTTGTGCTTTATCGACTTCAGCATTTGCCTCTTTTAAAGTAACAGGATAATATTTAAGGGAAGCAGGTTCTGGTTTTGAAGGTTCAGCCGTTCTACCCTCATCATTAACCACAACTCCTGGCGCACCTGTTGCTGAAACGTGTAAGCGTGAGGGTGCTGAAATTTCACCGTCTTTTTCGCCTTTCACAGAGATTTCACCAGAGGTTTTACCCCATTTCACCTTAATTGAATTTTGATCATTATCACCAAGTATTTCTACTCCTGAAGGTACGGACCATGAATAGAAGTCCATTCCTATTGATGTAGAATATGTATACTCCTTTCCAACGCAAACTTCAATTGGGCCATTAACTCCGCCCAAAGATGTTGGAACGGGTGGAACTTCATTTACCGAAACCGAATAGGAAGACCAAGTTCCCGATCCACAACCATTTATAGGTGCGGCAAAAACAGTGTAATTACCACTGGTAAAGCGGTAACTAATTACATCACCATTTCTAGAAGAGATTGTATCACCTTCTGCATCCGTGATTTGCCATTTTAACCCGCTTGCATCTTCAGGAATAGGCATCCCAAAGCGTAACTCCGTTCCATTTTCAATTGAATTGTCTTCCGAAGCTGTAATTCCTGATAAATTAACACGATTTTTTCGAGCAGCCGCGTTCTCTAACTGTCCTTTTGCATAATCAATTGTGCTGTCTAAAACAGAAATTTCTGCCTCCATTTCAATTTTAAAGGTGTCTAGGAGTGCCTTTAATGAATCAACATCTTTTTCAGTTGTTTGAAACGGCTTATTAATCTCCATAAAGACAATATCACGCAATGTGTCAGGTATAGCAGACCAAAACGTATTTCCAGACTTTATCGATCGAATATCTGCGTAGGCAATCGAAAGGGAATCTGCACTAATTGTATCTGCCGATAAAGCAGCGGAAAGATCTTCTTTGGCCTTTTCCAAAGCAACCGCATTTTCTTCTTGACGTTGATCAATAGCAGAAATGAATTCATTATAGGGCATTGCTGTAACTTGCTGAACCTCGTCATAAATCCACATTCCAATTGTGTTATATGCCAACGTAAAGACTAGAATAGAGCCAAGACTCTTAAGCCATCTTGAACGGAAAGAATCGCGTAGAGCGGTTAACCAATTAAAGGACCCATCATTCCTTAGGTAGGCCGGGATGATCAAAGATAAGAATTGAACAGCCGCAGCGGCGATGATCACTCCGTACAACCAAGTTACAACAGATACGCCTAAAACCACGCCCCCTAAAAAACCTGCCGCTTGATTAAGTAAAAGGAAGTCTTGCGCAAAAGATTCAGCTAAATAAACCACGAATGCGGTCAGAATTAGTGCGCTGTAAGTAGGGCGCATACCCTTTGCTTTTACCCCCATAGCATTGGCCATGTGCATTCCAAAAGCATCAAGTAATAATAGTAAGCCTGCAACAAGAGTAATATCACTGAAATCGAACAAATTAAATGTATAGATATCATCGAGAACGAATCCACTTACTGCGATAATTACAGCAAGTACAACCTTCTTGTAAGATGCTTTATTCGCCTCCCAATTAAAGCTATCGAAAAATGTTGAAAGGATTTTAGAAAATAACCTGTAAGGCCAAATAATTAAATAATGCCATAAAACAGAAAAGGAAAACACTCCTAGGCCCAAAATTAATTGGGTCCATAGCCAATATAATTTATCGGCTATCCAGTGTACCACGATTCCAACTAGGTTGACGATCCACATAAGACCATAAACCGCATAAACAAAAACGTTTAAGACATACGCTAGTGGTAAAAGAAACACATAAAGTAACGTCCACAGTTTATTGAACTCGGTTGATTTTAAAAGGTCCTTTGGAACACTAAGCAACCCGGGCACTTTTGACTGAGTATGCTGCTGCTTAAAATATCCAGTCATAGTCATTGCGCCTACAACTAGGAGCAGAATCGGAATAAATTCGGGTGATGCAAAAGCATCGGTAAAATTTTTTAACATACAATCATTGGTTAGGTTTTTCCAAACTTACATAAAACATTGAATTTGTCATACTCCTGAAGACTAACCTTTTAAAATCTTAAAATGCAGAGTTCTCTTTATGTTCTCCAAGGATTATAATCATTGATCCATTTTGCCTCGCGGTGCATGTGTCCGGGCAAAGTGTAATGCACCCTATATTTAGGACAGGGAGTTAAGTTAGGAAAAGACCTAATTTCAACAACCTGAACAATGAAAAGAAGCAGAAGAAAGTTTAGCAGCAAGTTCAAGACAAAGGTCGTCTTGGAGGTGCTTAAAGAGCGAGAGACGGTCCAACAGATCGCGGCGCGCTATGAGATCCACCCGAACCAGATCAGCATGTAGCGTCAGTTTTTAGATGGAGCTGAGGGTGTGTTCAATGGGGATGTCAAGGCTCCGGAGAGGCGCTCGGAAGAAGAACAGGCCAAGCTGTACAAGAAGATTGGTCAACTTCAGGTAGAGGGTTTTTAAAAAAAAGCTTGGTCTGGC
Organism: Flavobacteriales bacterium; assembly: GCA_038131955.1. Taxonomy (GTDB): domain Bacteria; phylum Bacteroidota; class Bacteroidia; order Flavobacteriales_G; family Salibacteraceae; genus SHAN690. Next base: position 16,800 of record JAYPQK010000009.1, on the reverse strand, counting down.
GGAACTACCCCTGGTGGAGCAGTGAATACGATCACTGAAAGTGGCAACTACACGGTGAGTGCTACCGACGTGTTTGGATGCTTGAGCACAGACTCGTTCACGCTTCTCGAGATCGATGAACCAGTAGCTGGAATCGCGCATTCTCACGTGCAGAACTACTTCTTCTTCTCGAGTGCACCTAGCCAATTCGCTGGCAACAATGCCTCCTATACTTGGGACTTCGGTGATGGCAACACTTCCAATGATCCTAACCCACAACACGCTTATGCTTGGTCGGGATCACCAGTGACCTATACCGTGACCCTTTCGATCAGCAATGATTGTAGAAGCGATCAAACTACGACCATAGTTGGTATGGACCCTCTTGGTGTTGCTTCCTTGGATGGTAATATCGTGAGAGTATTTCCAAATCCGACATCAGATGTGATGAACATCGGAGCCCCCCGTTCTTTGAACAACGCTACGATATCGCTGACTGACCTAACCGATAGAATCATCTTCATGGAAAACAAGGTACAATTGAACAACGCTCAGATCGACGTTTCTGCGATCAGTGCCGGTGCTTATGTACTTATTGTTGAGGGCAGTGACTACCGCAGTGAGCTCCCTGTGATCATCCAGTAAAACAACTGATCCAAAAAGTAAGCCCCGCATTGCTAATGCGGGCCTTTTTTATTTGATGTCTACTCTATCAATCTTCCTCCATCACCTGAAGGATCTCCCAAAATCCTTGCTCGACCTTCGGCTCTGCCACTTTAAACTTGACCACCTTGGTCTCGCCTGACTTGAGATCACGGATCTCTACCCGATCATTTCGACCCGGCTTGCGCTGCACCTTCACCGGCTCCTTCTTCATCTCACTCTGACCCGGACCATTGGTAGACAGATTCTGAGCTTCGTTTGGATTGGCGGTCACATCACGACGTGTCGCTGATACCTGATCCAAGGCAGGATCCGCTTGTGGCCCTTGGGTAGCGTGAGCTTCATCAGCCTGCTGACTCGGCAATTGTGCTCTGAACAAGAAGCTGACGATGTCCTTGTTGATCTTCTCCAGGAGTTTTTCAAAAAGCTCATAGGACTCGAACTTATAGATCAGCAACGGGTCTTTTTGCTCATAGCGAGCATTCTGGACCGATTGACGGAGATCATCCATTTCTCGCAAGTGCTCCTTCCAATGCAAGTCGATCATGGCTAGTGTCGTAGACTTCTCGAGCTCCAGACGGATGTTTCGTCCTTCACGCTCGATTGCCTCTTCCATATTCACCACCAACGGCAAAGCACGCTTTCCATCGGTCAGTGGGATCTCGATGTTTCGATACTGCTCACCTTGTGTCTCGTGTACACGTTGGATTACCGGCATCGCCACCTGACTGATGAAGCGATTCTTCTTTTGATAGTGTTCGATCGCCTTGGAGAAGACCACGTCGACCAACTCTTCGTGAGAGCGTTGTAGGAATTCATCCTCAGACACCGGCGATGGAATGGTCAAGGAACGGTAGAGCTCCATTTCGAATCCGTCGTAGTCACGAGCGTCTTGATACTCGTTGACGATAGCCGTGCACACATCGTGGATCGAGTTGGAGGTCTCCACACCCATACGCTCTCCAAAGAGGGCATATCGGCGCTTACGATAGATCACCTCACGTTGTGAGTTCATCACGTCATCGTACTCGAGCAAGTTCTTTCGGATACCGAAGTTGTTCTCCTCGACCTTCTTCTGAGCACGCTCGATGCTGTTACTCACCATGCGGTGCTGGATCACTTCGCCCTCCTGAAGACCCATACGGTCCATCAACTTGGCGATCCGCTCTGAGCCGAAGAGTCGCATCAAGTTGTCTTCCAGAGAAACAAAGAATTGAGATGAACCCGGGTCACCTTGTCGTCCGGCACGACCACGCAACTGACGGTCGACTCGACGTGATTCGTGGCGCTCGGTACCGATGATCGCGAGACCTCCTGCCTCCTTGACCCCTTCACCCAACTTGATGTCGGTACCACGACCTGCCATGTTTGTTGCAATGGTGACGGTGCCTGCCTTACCTGCTTCCTGGACAACCTCAGCTTCTTTCTGGTGCAATTTTGCGTTCAGAACTTGATGAGGAATCTTACGCATCTTGAGCATGCGGCTGAGTAATTCGGAGATCTCAACGGAGGTGGTACCCACTAGGATCGGACGACCAGCATTCCTGAGTTTTTCTACCTCATCGATCACCGCGTTGTACTTCTCACGGGCTGTTTTATAAACGAGATCCTCATCGTCGTTTCGTTGGATCGGACGGTTGGTCGGAATGACCACCACATCCAACTTATAGATCTCCCAGAATTCGCCTGCTTCCGTTTCGGCTGTACCCGTCATACCCGACAGCTTATTGTACATACGGAAGTAGTTCTGAAGGGTCACGGTCGCGTAGGTCTGCGTTGCCGCCTCCACCTTCACATTCTCCTTCGTTTCGATGGCTTGGTGGAGACCATCCGAATATCGGCGGCCATCCATGACACGACCCGTCTGCTCATCCACGATCTTGACCTTGTCTTCCATGACAACGTATTCGACGTCCTTCTCGAAAAGCGCATAGGCTTTCAGAAGTTGATTCACGGCGTGAATGCGTTCCGCCTTTTCAGCATAGTCGGTGATCAATTGATCCTTCACCTTAGCTCGCTCATCCAAGTCAGGGATGCGTTGATCCAGATCTGAAAGCTCAGAACTGATATCAGGTAAGATGAAGAAGCTCGGATCATCACCTTGTTCCGTGATCAGGTCAATACCTTTCTCGGTCAGTTCAATACTGTTGTGCTTTTCGTCGATGGTGAAGAACAGATCGTCATCGATCTTGTACATCTCTTTTCCCTGGTCCTGGAGATAGTAGTTCTCCGTTTTCTGAAGCGTAGTCCTGATGCCAGGTTCACTCAAGTACTTGATCAAGGCTTTGTTCTTAGGCAACCCTCGATAGCAACGGAACAGCTCCTCGCCTCCCCTCTTCAGGTTGGCACTCAACTGCTTGCTATCCGGTGTGTTCTCTTCGTTCGAGGCGAGTAGCTTTTTAGCCTCAGAAAGTCGCTCGGTGACCAATTTACGCTGTGCGCCGACGAGTCGTTCAATGCGAGGCTTCAAGGCCATGTATTCCTGCTGATCTCCCTTCGGAGTAGGTCCCGAAATGATCAATGGTGTACGGGCGTCGTCGATGAGTACGGAGTCCACCTCATCCACGATGGCAAAATTGTGCTCACGCTGAACGAGATCCTGAGTACGGCTCGCCATGTTATCACGCAGGTAATCGAAACCGAATTCGTTGTTGGTACCGTAGATGATGTCCTTTTTGTAGGCCTTTCTGCGCGACTCACTGTTGGGGCGATGCTTGTCAATGCAATCGACGGTCAAACCGTGGAATTCAAAGAGCGGACCCATCCATTCGGAGTCGCGACGGGCCAGGTAATCGTTTACGGTAACCACGTGCACACCGCGTCCGGGAAGCGCGTTGAGATAAACGGGAAGGGTTGCAACCAATGTCTTTCCTTCACCGGTAGCCATCTCAGCAATCTTACCTTGGTGAAGTACCATTCCACCGATGAGCTGAACATCGTAGTGGAGCATATCCCAAGTGATCTCATTCCCTGCGGCCTCCCACTTGTTCTTCCAAGTCGCCTTATCGCCTTCAATGACCACGCTATTACGTTCCTGCGCGATCTCTCGATCTCGGTCGGTTGCAGTAACGGTGATGGCACCATTATCCTTGAAACGACGAGCGGTCTCCTTGACCACTGCAAACGCCTCAGGCAAAATATCTTCAAGGGTCTTTTCGATCTCCTTGGTCAGTTCCTTCTCAAGCTTGTCAACTTGCTCATAGATCTCCTCCTTCTCGTAGATCTCGATGTTGTCGTCCTCGGTCTTCTTCTTGAGGGCATCGATCTGCTCGGTGAGTTCTTTTGTATCGTTCGCGATACGTTCGCGGAATTGGGCTGTTTTGTTACGAAGTTCATCGTCGCTCAATGAAGCAAGCGATGCAAAGTGCTGATTGATCTCCTCTACTTTCGGGTTGAGTTCCCGGATATCCTTCTCACTTTTATTTCCGAAGACCTGATTCAGGACTTTATTGACGATATCGATCATGATGTCTTTTTCTGTTGAATCTCTCTACTGTCAAGGGTCTTGCCAAAAGGCGATTCATGCCAATCTGCCATGACCCTGCACCAAAAGGCGCCAAATTTACGCAGAATCAAGGGGTTCACGGGACCATTAGGCAAAGAAAAAGCCCCCGAATTGGAGGCTTTGTTCAAATGAAATTCTTTTTCCGTCAGTATTCGTCTTCATTGAAGAAGAAGTCATCCTTGGTGGGGTAGTCGGGCCAGATATCCTCGATGGTCTCATAGCTCTCACCCTCATCTTCCAATGCCTGCAGATTCTCAACCACCTCCAGTGGTGCTCCCGTTCTCATGGCAAAATCGATCAATTCATCCTTGGTCGCAGGCCATGGAGCGTCTTCGAGATAAGAGGCTAATTCTAGTGTCCAGTACATTTCTTCTAATTAAACAATCCTTCCAAGCCGCAAAAATATCATTTTGAACATACCGCGCAAGCGGAATTTTAGACGCTCTATATTATTGTTTTTCAGCTTGTTAAATCAACCTCTGGGCTTCCATGGAATCTCATCCACCCCCAAATCTTGCGTAAGGGCCCTAGAAAGCACGAAGAAGTAGTCTGAAAGCCGATTCAAATACCGCAGGATCAGAGGATTTACTTCTTCCGATTCAGACAATGCAGTCGAGTAACGTTCTGCTCTTCGGCAAACCGTTCTGCAGATATGCGCGCTCGATACGATGGGGTGACCTCCTGGCAGAACAAAAGATCTCATTTCAGGGAGCTTCTCCTCCATGGCATCCATGCGTTGCTCGAGGTAGTCGACGTCACCGTCATTGATCATCGGAAGCTCCATCTTGTTCTTCACAGGGTCTGCGGCCAATTGTGAACCTATGGTAAACAGCTCTTCTTGAACCTTTAACAGGTCAGCGCGATACCCTTCTTGATCAAGTTGATCCCGCAGTGCACCGATGAAGGCATTCAACTCATCCACCGTTCCATACGACTCGATCCTCAAGTGGTGCTTAGGCAAGCGTGTTCCACCTAGAATTCCCGTGGTTCCCGTATCTCCTTTCTTAGTGTAGATCTTCATAGTTTCAACATTACGCAAACGCTGCGGTTATGCAAAGGTTACATTTGGCGCCGCAATCAAGCTCTATCAAGTGAACATCAATTACTCCAATAAGGTTGTCCAGTGGGTGATCCTATCGCTTCTCGCGATCACGTGGGGAAGTTCGTTCATCTTGATGAAGAAGGGCCTCATCTATTTCTCACCTCAAGAAGTAGCTGCTTTCAGGATCACCGCTGCGATGTTGGTCTTGCTGCCATTCTCACTTCCTAACCTAAAAACACTCAAGGGAAACTTCCTCCCACTCTTGGCTTCGGGACTCTTCGGCAACGGAATTCCCGCCTTTCTTTTCGCCATCGCTCAAACAGAGATTCCCAGTTCTCTCAGTGGCATCCTCAATTCACTCACTTCGCTCTTCACGCTGTTGATCGGCATCTTCTTTTTCAAAATAGCAACCGTGCGCTTTCAGATCCTCGGGGTGGTCATCGCATTGATCGGAGCGTTGGGCCTGATCGGGTTTGGCAACCTGATGGAATTCGGGGTTTATGGAAAATACGCGACGCTTATCATCATTGCGGCGGGGTGCTATGGCATTGCCGTGAACATCATCAAATACTACTTGCACGATGTGAAGCCTACCCACATCACCTCGCTTTCCTTTTTACTCATTGGTCCTTGGGTGAGCATCTACTTGCTTTCTGGAACCGATCTCGTAGAAAATGTTCAGAACGTTCCCGGGGCCCACATAGGCGTATTCTACATCGCCATTCTCGGGATAGTCGGAACAGCCATCGCTGTCATCATTTTCAATCGTCTGATCAAAGAGACCACCGCGGTCTTTGCTAGTTCGGTTACCTATCTGATTCCCGTCGTGGCGGTAGCGTGGGGGGTGATGGATGGTGAACAGGTGACGGTAGAGCAACTCCTCTTCATGGGATTGATACTAGCCGGGATCTTCTTGATCAACAGTGGCGCTCCGGGGCGATTTTTCAATCGGCTCTTTCGTTAGAGAATGTATATTTCGGCATGCAATTGAAACGAATCATTCTGTGGACTTCCATTGCCATGTTGGTGCTGGAATTCATCTGTTTCATCCTGGCTCAGACCCAGACAAGTGAACCAGAAGACCCCATGCTGGGGAATTTGGAATACGTCCCGTACATGCTTGCGGCCATGACCTTGGCTTTCATTGCCTTTTTCACGGCACTTTTTGCCTTCATCTACTTGATGCTTCGATCAGAACTCAAGGTGAGCGCCCTCGGCTTGAGCTTGATGTTTATGGCTTTTCTCCTGCCGATTGTCTTTTATACCCTCTTGTATTGATCATCGGAAAAGAATGACCAGAGCAAAGAGGACCATCACTCCGATCACGCCCAACCACTCTAGTTCAGGGACGCGTTTACCAACCGGCCAGCTGATGTAGCCATAGAGGGCAGGAAAGCCCAGAAAACCGATGGCAATGAAGAGCTGCGACATCGGCCAATGTTGAATACGAAAGAGTATTCCGATCAGCCCGATCATGGATAGAAGGATTAGTCCTATGGTATTCAAGACCTTACCCTTCATCTCAGGTTATTCACAATACTGTTTGTTGATAACTCGAAAAGCATTACTTTTGCGCCCCTTTTAAAAGTAAAATTAAAGCTATGTACGCAATTGTAGATATAGCAGGGCAACAATTCAAAGTTGTTAAAGACCAAAAGCTTTACGTACACCGTTTGGACGCTGATGCAGGAAACAAGGTTCAATTTGACCGCGTTCTCTTGATCGACGACAACGGAAAAGTAAACATTGGCGCCCCAGCTATCAGCGGAGCTGCTGTAAGCGCTACCGTTTTGGAGCACCTTAAAGGTGACAAAGTGATCGTTTTCAAGAAGAAGCGCCGCAAGGGTTTTCAAAAGAAGAACGGACACCGTCAGTCGTTGACCGAGATCCAGATCACGGATATCGTAGCGAACGGTGCTAAGCCTGCTGCAAAGCCAGAGAAGAAGGCTGAGACTGCAGAGAAGCCAGCTCCAAAGGCTGAAGCTAAGAAAGAGGCTCCTGTAAAGGAAGAAGCTCCAAAAGCAGCTGCAAAGAAGGAAGAGTCTAAAGACCTTTCATCAATGACCGTAGCTGAATTGAAAGAAATGGCAAAAGAGAAGGGTGTTTCCGGATACTCATCTATGAAGAAGGCTGAGTTGATCGACGCCTTGAAATAAATCGAAAAAGCTTAGGAAAACATGGCCCACAAAAAAGGTGTAGGTAGTTCCAAGAACGGACGCGAATCAGAAAGTAAACGACTCGGAGTTAAGATCTTCGGAGGTCAGGCAGCGATCGCAGGCAACATCATCGTTCGCCAGCGAGGCACTCAGCACCATCCAGGTGAGAATGTAGGTATGGGAAAAGACCACACCTTGTTCGCACTTACTGATGGTGTCGTTGAATTCAGAAAAAAAGGCGGTAACAAATCATTCGTATCTGTCGTTCCAAAGGCAGGGAACTAAGACCCGCTGTTAAATGATAACGAGTCCCGATCCTGCCTCCGGTAGATCGGGATTTTTTATGTTCATTCGTTTCACCAAAGACCAGTATTAGCGCAGTATTCATATGCTACACATCGCACACATTCGAGAAAACAAGGACGCGATCATTGCAGCCTTGAAAAAACGTCATATCGACGCAACAGCGTCTATTGAAGAAGTCTTAACCACCGACGAAAAGCGCAGGTCGACCCAGCAGGAGTTAGACAGCAACCTTGCTGAAGCAAAGAAGGTGGCCGCCGTGATCGGACAGCTTTTTAAAGAAGGCAAGACCGACGAAGCCAATGCAGCTCGCGAAAAGACAAGCGACCTTAAGACGGCGAATCAGGAGCTCGACGCTAGGCTAAAGGAACTCGAAGCGACCCTTGTCCAGCAACTCGCTGCCATTCCAAATGCTCCGCACGAAAGCGTTGCTGCCGGCAAAGACAGCAATGACAACGAAGAGGTGCGTAGCCATGGTGATGCTACGGTGAGTGCACACCACACCCCCCACTGGGAGTTGACCGAAAAATATGGTCTCATCGACTTTGAGACCGGGGTGAAGATCACCGGGGCAGGATTCCCGATCTACACAGGGAAAGGAGCAAAACTTCAACGAGCGTTGATCCAGTTCTTCTTGGATGAAGCGCAGGCTGCCGGTTACACAGAGGTCATCCCGCCATTGGTGATCAACGAAGCTTCGGGTTTCGGCACGGGCCAACTACCGGATAAGGATGGCCAGATGTATCACGCTACAGAAGACGATCTTTTCCTCATCCCAACAGCGGAGGTGCCGATTACGAATATGTACCGTGACGAAATGATCAACGAAAGTGATCTCCCGATCAAGAATGTAGGCTACACGCCTTGTTTCCGAAGAGAAGCCGGATCGTATGGTAAGGATGTACGAGGATTGAACCGCCTTCACCAATTCGATAAGGTCGAGATCGTTCAAATTGAAAAGCCAGAACACTCTTACGAAACATTAGAAGCAATGGTCAAGCACGTAGAAGGCCTGCTTCAGAAGTTAGAATTGCCCTACCGAGTGCTCAGACTTTGTGGCGGCGACATGGGATTCACTTCTGCCCTCACGTATGACTTGGAAGTTTTCTCTGCAGGCCAGGATCGCTGGCTCGAGGTGAGTTCGGTATCTAACTTTGAGACCTACCAAGCGAATCGCATGAAGCTTCGCATCAAACGTGAAGATGGCAAGAAAGAGCTCGCGCATACGCTGAACGGAAGTGCCTTGGCTTTGCCACGCATCGTTGCTGCATTGCTGGAGAACAACTACGACGGTGAACAGATTCGCATTCCTGCTGCATTAGTACCTTACACCAAATTTGAATTTATCCGATGAAACAGCTTTTCCTCTTCTCAATGATGACCGCCATGGTCGTTGTGTCCGTCTCTTGTAACACGCAGGTGAAAGAAGAACGACTGAAGAGAATTGACAGTCTTGGAATTCATTTGAACTATGTGCAAGAAGCGGTGAACGAGATCGACTCGATGACCCTCATCAATCGAGTGCAAGACATCGATAGAACTTCTTCCTGGATCTATGACAACATCACGGATACGCTGGATCGAGTTCCCGGATTGATCTTGGGTGACTATATGCGCACCAAGAAATACTTAGGGCAATCACTCGAACGTTACAACCAAGTGAACAACGAACTACGGTATAGTCGAAAGCAGTTGGACAACCTCAGGAAAGACGTTAAGGGCTCCTTTTACAGCGAAGAGGAATTCAACGGTTACTTCAATACAGAGTCAAGCTCGATCGCGAATTTGGTGTCGGCCACGGATGAGCTGAAAGACAAATTCGAAATGAGCGACAGTCGCTACCGTGAGCTGAAGCCAAAAATGACCGCTGTGGTCGACTCGATCAAATCCATCATCTATGCTGACGAGCCTATCGCTCCATAAAGCATGGATCACCGGAATCCTCCTTCTGATCGGTTCTTCCCTGTGGGCTCAGGGAACAACTGACGAACAACTCGCTGCCCATTATTACCGGGAAGGTGAATACGATAAGGCCGCGATCTATTACGAGCGCCTCTACGACAATCAGCCGACCGAGGATCACTACGGTTATTATTTCAACTGCCTTCTCGCTTTAGAAAAATGGAAGCAGGCGGAAAAACTCGCTGAACGCCAGATCAGACTGCACCCCAATGTATACCGATATAAGGTAGATGTAGGAAAGATCTATATCCGTGAAGGCGACAAAGAGAAGGCAGATAAGTACTTCGACAAGATCATCAAGGATGTTTCCAAAGCGTCGGTGAACCAGATTTTGGATCTGGGAAAGTCGTTCACTGAGATCGATGATACAGAACGCGCTTTAGGAGTCTACTACCAGGCCCGAAAGGTCATGGGTAAGTCCTACCCCTTTCATTTTCAGATCGCACAGGTGCTCGGTCAGCAAGGTGATGTAGTCGGCATGATCAATGAATACCTCGACGTGCTTGAAGTAAGTACCGGCTATCTACAAAGCGTTCAGAACACGCTGAATCGGGTGATCGGATTTGATGAGGAGAACAAATACAACCGCGTCTTGGAGGAGCAACTCATGTTGCGCGTTCAGAAGAATCCGGAGTCGGATGTCTATGCCCGAATGCTAATCTGGATGTTGATCAAGCAGGACAAATTCGAAGCAGCCATGATCCAAGTCCAGGCCCTGGATAAGCGAAATAAAGAAGACGGCGAACGTGTTTTAGAGCTCGCTGCAAAAGCACTGAACAGCTTCCAGTACAACGTGGCCATCGACGGGTATACCTACGTCAAAGCAAAGGGACCGGGGAACTACCACTACGAGGATGCTACGATCGGGCTGCTCCAGTCGCAGAAGGAAAAAGTGACGAACGGGCTTTACTCAGAAGCTTCGATCCAAAAGCTATTGACCGACTACGACAATGCGCTGCAACAATTTGGACGAAGGGCGTCTTCTTGGGAAATCATCCGGGATTTCGCCCATGTAAAAGCCTTCTTCGAAAGCAAGTACTCCAACAAAGCGATAGAAGAAGCAGTCAAGCTGCTCAAGGACGGACTCAGTCTCCCTGGCTTAGATGAGCGCTCCCTCGCACATCTCAAAATGGAATTGGCAGATATCTATGTGTTGGCAGACTACATCTGGGACGCATCACTTCTTTACGGACAGGTCGAGAAACGCTTCAAGTACGATGAACTCGGTTTCGAAGCCAAGCTCAAGAACGCCAAGGTCTTCTTCTATTCGGGCGATTTCGGATGGGCTGAGGCGCAACTGGACGTCCTCAAAGGAAGTACCTCGAAACTGATCGCGAATGATGCCTTGGAGCTTTCAGTCTTCATTTCTGAAAACACCGGACTTGACACAACAACCGAGGCGTTGAGTGTCTTTGCCAAAAGCGAGTTGATGCTCGCCCAGCACAAGTACGATAGCGCGCTATTCCTGCTTGATTTGATCGAGAAGAACTTCCCGGGACACGAGCTGTCTGACAACATCTTATTCCAAAGAGGAATGATCGCAGAGGAGCAGGGTCAGTATGCGGATGCTGTTGGGTTCTATCTCCGAGTAAAGCAAGTGTACCCTACCGACATCTTAGCAGACAATGCGTTGATCAATGCCGGTCGGATCTACGAAACGGCATTGAAGAACACCAACGCCGCTATGGAGGTGTACCAAGAGATCCTGACGGACTATCCAGGAAGTCTATTCGTGGTGGAAGCCAGAAAGCGATTCAGAAGTTTGCGCGGAGATTTTATGCCTTAGCGCTACTTACCTTTCATTGTTAGTTACTTTCCTTTGACCAGATTTCTCTGGGATGGGTTTTGGCTAGCTTCGTTTGAACTATGACAAAGAAGGCGGAAGAAAATTTTCAGCGGCGAAGGCTGCGTGGGTCCTACCTGTCGGTGATCCTCAGCGTGTCCTTGGTACTCTTCACTTTGGGATTGCTCGGATTGGTCATGCTCTATGCACAGAAGCTGGGACAACAAGTCAAGGAAAACATTGGCTTCACCATCTACTTAGATGACGATGTGAAGGATGTGGACGTTCAACGCTTGCAAAAGGCCATCGATATTTCTGACTATGCACTTTCGACGGAATATATCTCAAAAGAAGATGCAGCCGAATCACTGAAGGCCGACCTCGGCGAGGATTTTCTCGAATACCTAGACTACAACCCCCTTCTTGCCAGCATCGAGGTAAAGGTGCAATCTGAGTACGCTCACCCAGACAGTCTAGCTTCGATCAAGACGGTGCTTTCCAAAAGCTCAAAGATCAAGGAGATCACCTATGAAGAGTCGCTCGTTCAGATCGTACAAGACAACATTCAACGTATCGGAGCTCTGATGCTCGGATTCTCTTTGCTTTTATTGGTAGTAGCCATTGCATTAATTAACAACAGCATACGCCTCTCTATCTACAGTAAGCGTTTCTTGATCAAGAGCATGCAACTGGTAGGAGCAACACAAGGATTCATTCGGAAGCCATTCGTTCAGCGGGGCATCGTTCACGGCATTTACAGCGCCTTGATCGCCATCCTTCTGATCATGGGTATCATGTATTATTCTCAACAATACTTGCCCGATCTCATTCAATTTCAGGACATCGAAATACTCGCTTATTTGTTTGTGATCGTATTGGTCTTGGGAATTGTAATTTCGTGGGTCTCTACCAGCTTGGCCGTGCGTAAATTCATACGAACCAGAAGCGATAAATTGTATTGAGATGAGCGAAGAAAAAGACATGCAGGATTTTCCACTCGGGAAAACCAATTTCATTTTGATCGCAGCCGGAGCTGCTGTGGTCATCATTGGCTTCTTCCTGCTGAGTGGAGGAGGAGCGGAAGACGTAGAAACCTTCAATCCAGAGGTGTTTAGCCCCCGACGTATGAACATTGCCCCGATCACCATCCTTCTCGGATACGGGATCGTGATGTGGGGAATCATTAAAAAGTAAGCGTTGGGCATTCTAGAGGCGATCATCCTCGGTATCATTCAGGGATTGACAGAATTCCTCCCTGTGAGCAGCAGTGGCCACCTTGAGATCAGTAAAGCGATCTTGGGCGATAACAGCTTGCCAGAGGAAAGCCTTATGATGACCGTAGTACTCCACTTTGCAACGGCTCTGAGCACGGTCATCGTGTTTCGGGAAGATGTAATGCAGATCCTTCGTGGATTGTTTCAGTTCAAGTGGAACGATGAATCGATCTTTTCGGTCAAGATCATTCTTTCCATGATCCCGGCGGCAGCGATTGGTCTATTTTTCAACGACCAGATCGAGGCGCTTTTTTCTCAGCAGATTACCTTGGTTGGCATCATGCTTATTGTGACCGGCATTCTCCTCTTCCTTGCAGATAAGGCCAAGAAAACCGAAAAGAACGTCGGCTATGTCGACGCGATGATCATCGGGGTGGCCCAAGCCATTGCTATCCTACCCGGCATCAGCCGAAGCGGCGCGACCATTTCTACTAGCGTGTTGCTAGGTATCGACAGAGGACAAGCCGCGCGTTTCTCCTTCCTCATGGTGGTTCCGCTCATCTTCGGAAAAATGGCCAAAGACATCGGAGATGGGGCGCTGACCGAGTCTTCGATCAATCTGCTTCCTCTTGCCGTTGGAGCTCTCGCTGCTTTTGTCGCAGGACTTTTCGCATGTCGATGGATGATCCATCTAGTGAAAAAGAGTCAGTTGAAGTACTTCAGCCTTTACTGTTTCATCGTAGGCGCCATCGCCATCATCGTGCATTGGTCATAGGCCCCTAGCGCATGGACAAAGCCCCTTTTGGTCATACTTTACTCGTCGACAAGCCGCTCGAGTGGACTTCCTTCGATGTCGTCAACAAGATCCGCTATGCCGCGAAAAGGATAACGGGTAAAAAGAAGATCAAAGTAGGACATGCCGGCACTTTAGACCCGCTGGCGACAGGCTTGGTCATCGTTTGCGTGGGTAAAGACACCAAGACCATCAACGAATTGATGGGCCTGCCCAAGCAGTACACCGGCACGATCAGGCTTGGGGCAACGACCCCGTCTTACGACCTCGAAACGGAGATCGATCAAACGTTTGACCTCCCGAAGAACGATCCAGCTCACTTGGAAAACGTGGCCAAATCTTTTGTTGGGGAGATCGACCAAATGCCTCCGGTCTTCTCAGCAAAGAAGGTGGATGGCAAAAAAGCCTATGAGCTGGCGCGCAAAGGAAAAGAAGTCGACTTGAAGACCAGCAGGATCCGCATCGACCGATTCGATGTGAATGCTGAACGCTTCCCTGATCTGGATTTCACCTTGGATTGCAGTAAGGGAACGTATGTAAGAAGCCTAGCCTACGACTATGGTCAAGCACTCGATTCCGGGGCACATTTGACCGCTTTGAGACGAACCAAGATAGGGGTGTGGAACATCGAAGATGCCTTCACGATCGAAGGTGCCATGGAAGAGCTTGAACACCAGTATCAAGTGTACGAAGAAGAGGCTTCGTAAAAGTGGTTTTAAGTATTAAGTTTGCAACCCTTTTCTTAGGGCCAATTGCAACCTCAAACGAAATTCATTTATGAAGCTTTCCCAGTTCAAATTTGACCTTCCAAAAGATCTTATTGCAGAATACCCATCTGAGCACCGCGACGAATCGCGGTTGATGGTCGTGGATACCACCACCGGAAAGATCGAGCACAAGGTCTTCAAGGATGTCGTGGACTATTTTGATGAAGGAGACGTGATGGTGTTGAACAACACAAAGGTGTTCCCAGCTCGCTTGTACGGAAACAAGGAAAAGACCGGCGCCAAGATCGAGGTCTTCCTTCTGCGTGAATTGAACCGCGAAAGCCGCCTTTGGGATGTGTTGGTAGATCCGGCAAGAAAGATCCGAATTGGTAATAAGCTTTATTTCGGTGAAGACGACTCACTCGTTGCCGAGGTGATCGACAATACCACCTCTCGAGGTCGTACCCTTCGATTCCTTTTTGACGGAAGCTATGAAGAGTTCCGCGATACCTTGATTAGCCTCGGCAATACACCTCTTCCGAAATACATCCACCGCGATGTGGAGCCGGAAGACGAAGATCGATACCAAACCATTTACGCAGAAAAGGAAGGTGCCGTGGCAGCTCCAACTGCTGGTCTTCACTTTTCAAGAGAACTGTTGAAGCGCCTCGAGCTGAAAGGGATCGACTTTGCAAAGTTGACGTTGCATGTGGGTCTTGGAACCTTCCGCACGGTGGAAGTAGAAGACCTCACCAAGCACAAGATGGACTCCGAGCAAGTTGAGATCAACGAGGCTTGTTGTGACGTAGTAAACAATGCGAAGCGCAACAAGAAGCGCGTTTGTGCCGTTGGCACGACCTCCATGCGTGCCATGGAGACTTCATTCTCTACAGATAAGGAGCTAAAGCCTTACTATGGCTGGACCAACAAGTTCATCTTTCCTCCATACGATTTCAGCGTGGCGAATGCGATGATCACCAACTTCCATATTCCTGAGTCTACTTTGCTGATGATGATCGCTGCTTTCGGCGGGTATGACCTAATGATGGAGGCTTATCAGATCGCCATCAAGGAGAAGTACCGCTTCTACAGTTATGGCGACGCCATGCTGATCCTTCGTTGATCGCGTGAAACGTAGCGCAGTCATCGTCGCTGGAGGCAAGGGTGCTCGAATGCAAAGCGAGCTTCCCAAGCAGTTCATGCTCTTGTTGGACTCTCCCATCCTCATGCACACGCTTGAGCGGTTTGCCATGGCCTACGAGGACATCGAGATCGTATTAGTGCTCCCCGAAGATCAGATCCCGTTTTGGAAGAATCTATGCGCTCAAATGGACTTTGATATTCCGCACACCGTAGTGCAGGGAGGGGCAACTCGCTACCTCTCAGTTCAGAATGGAATTCGCGCCTGCGGCGATTGCAAGATAGTAGGAATTCATGATGGAGTCAGACCTCTGGTCACGTTGGAATTGATCAAAGCCTGTTACGAACAAGCGGCAGAAAAAGGCTCGGCTCTTCCGGTAGTGCGGGTTACACAGAGTCTGCGAAGAGTGAAAGACGACCAAAGTGAAGTGGTAGATCGAACCGGTATGATGGCCGTGCAAACACCTCAGTGCTTTGCCATGGATAAGTTGCGCCCTTGCTACGAAGCCAAGGACAACGCCGCATTCACAGATGATGCGACCGTGTTTGAACAGGGTGGCCATGTAGTCCACCTGATAGACGGCGAGGAAACCAATTTGAAGATCACGACTCCCGGAGATCTGCTTATTGCGGAGGCATTGATGGGAGGTGGCAAGAAGAAGGGCAAGCGCTGAGTCCTACCTTTGCACCATGGCCAAAAAGAACATCCGATCCTTGAGTACCGAAGAGCTCGTTGAGTTTTTCGCTTCGATCAATCAACCTCGATTCCGTGCGGATCAGGTAGAACAATGGCTTTGGCAAAAACACATTAAGTCGTTCGATGAGATGACCAACCTGCCCAAGGAGGTCAGACCTATTTTAGAAGAGCATTTCACCGTTCACGCACTCACCATCGCCGAAGAACAGCAGAGCGACGACGGCACCGTCAAGCTCGCCTTCAAGCTGCACGACGGTCGTGTTGTAGAAGGTGTGCTCATACCCGCAGGAGACCGAATGACCGCCTGTATTTCTTCTCAGGTAGGCTGCAGTTTGACCTGCAAGTTCTGCGCGACCGGAAAGCTCAAGCGCATACGGAATCTTGAGCCCGATGAAATCTTCGACCAAGTGTTCGCCGTGAAGGAAATGGCGGAGAAATACTATCAAAAACCCTTGACCAACATTGTGTACATGGGTATGGGTGAACCCCTTTTGAACTACAAGAACGTCCTGACCAGCATCGACCGCATCACCAACGACATCGGATTGGGGATGTCACCAAAGCGTATCACGGTGTCAACCGCTGGCATTTCGAAGATGATCAGGAAGCTAGCCGAAGACCAGGTCAAGTTCAGACTAGCCCTCTCACTCCATGCGGCTAACGATCAAAAGCGAAGTGAGATCATGCCGATCAATGAGCAAAACAGCCTGGAAAGCTTGGCAGAAGCTTTGGACCACTTCCATAAAAACACCCGGAATCGAGTGACCTTCGAGTACATCATCTTCAAGGATTTCAATGACACCCTAAAGGATGCCGACGAACTCATATCTTTCCACAAGAAAATTCCCGGGAGGGT